>CAVYHE010000016.1:0-7376 GCA_963768305.1 uncultured bacterium | reverse complement strand
GTAAGCTTCAGTATCGAAGGATCGATCGCTACATGTCGGAGCTCAAGATCCCCATCCAGATGCATCCCGGAGCGGATCCCGGTATCACTACATGGTCATTTCACAGGCCGTTGTCCGTTTATTTCAATCAGCTAAATTCTAATGGTTTCGCCGTCGCAAAGCTTGAAGAATGGGTCTCGCGAAGAAAAAGCAAGCCGGGAGCAAAGGCGAGGGCGGAAAATATGTCCCGCGATGAGATCCCGTTGTTTTTGGCGATCAAGGCAGTTAGAATATAACTAACAAGAGAGGTGAATCATGGAAACAGGGATAGTTATCACTTTGATCATTTGCGGAACGATCATTGCCGTTGTTATTATCGGGATATTATTCGCGATGTGGATCATAACCAAAGGCATTCAGGTGGCTAAGGACAATAAATAGATCAGGCTTTTGCTTCCGCCCAGTTAGCCCCCGATTTTATATGCACCTTCACGGGAACCTTCAGTTCGACCGCTTTAGTCATTTCTTGATCCACTAATTTAGTGATTTCATCGAGCTCGTCATCAGGGACCTCGAAAACAAGCTCGTCATGCACCTGAAGCAGCATTTTTGTCCTTAGTTGCTTCTTTATCAACTGATCATGTATGTTGATCATGGCGACTTTTATGATATCCGCGGCGGTCCCCTGGACAGGCGTGTTTATGGCGGTCCTCTCTGCGAAATTCCTGAGGCCCATGTTCGGGCTGTTAATATCAGGAAGCGGTCTTTTTCTCCCGAGCAGAGTGCAGACATAGCCGTCCTTTTTCGCCTGCGCGATGACATCATCGATGAATTTCTTCACTCCCGCGTGCTTCCTGAAATAATTCTCGATGTATTTCGCGGCTTCGGTCTTTTTTATTTTCAGGCTCTTTGACAGGCCGAAATCGGACATCCCGTAAATTATCCCGAAGTTCACTACTTTCGCTTTGTCGCGCATTTCCGGCGTAACCTCATCCGGAGACACGTCAAAGACCTCCGAAGCAGTCGCCCTATGGATGTCCTTATCATCCGTGAAGGCTTTCATGAACACGGGATCTCCGCTCAAGTGCGCGAGTATCCTTAGTTCTATCTGCGAATAATCAGCTGCCAATATCTTCCATTTTTTTTCGGCGGGAACGAACGCCTCGCGTATCCTTTGCGCCATTGCGCCTTTAGCCGGGATGTTCTGCAGATTCGGATTGGAACTTGAAAGCCTGCCTGTAGCCGTGACCGTCTGATTGAATGAAGTATGTATCCTTCCGGTCTTTGGATTGATAAGCGTGGGCAAGACATCGATATATGTGGACTTCAATTTCTGTATCTGGCGATAATCCATCAGCTTCTGGGCTATCTCGAATTTTTCCGCCAGTTCCTCCAGTACCTCGGCATCAGTTGAAGCCCCGGTCTTCGTCCGCCTGAGGATCGGGAGCTTAAGCTTGTCAAAAAGGATAGCCTGAAGCTGTTTTGGCGAATTGATATTGAACACTTCGCCGCAGATGGCAAAAATATGGGTCTCCAGATGCTTCATTTCGGCTTCTATCTCCAGCGACATGGTTTTCATTTTCTCTTTATCGATAGATACGCCGTTCTCTTCCATTTGAGCTAATACCTCTACCAGGGGAAGTTCTATCTTTGTATAAAGATCATCAAGGCCTCCAGTTTTGATCTTATCTTTTAGTATCGGAACAAGCTGAAGCGTCATGTCGGCGTCGGAGCACCCGTAATCGGTCGCGAGCGGTATGTCCACCTCGGCCATAGTTATCTGTTTCGCGCCTGTTCCTATCAGGTCGGAGATCTCTATCATTTTTCTTCCCAGTATCCCGTGAGCCAGGTTCTTCAGCCCTATCTTGCTTGTGGGATCCAGAGTGTACGCGGCAAGCATAGTATCGAAAGCTATTCCCCGGACGTTTATTCCGGCATTGAAAAGTATTTCGATATCATATTTCAGATTCTGACCGTATTTTGATATCTTAGCGTCTTCCATGACCGGCTTAATTGCCGCCAGAATTTCTTTTTTCGCGAGCTGTTTTCCGTTCAAGTGGCCCACAGGGATATAATAAGCTTTATTAGGAGCCGTTGAGAATGAAAGCCCGACCAGGTCTACGCTGAACGGGTCGCGTCCGGTGGTTTCGGTGTCAAAGGCGAAAGCGTCAGCTGCTTCAAGCTCCTTTACAAGGTTCTTCAGCTTATCTTTCGAATCAACTGTAACGTAATCAGCCTTGGAATCTTTCAATGCTTCTCTTTTCTTTTCTACGGTGAAAAGAGTTGGTTGGGGCGAGTATTTTTTGATCAGGGTGCTGAATTCCATTTCTTCGAACATCGGGATGACCTTTGGCCAGTCGATCGCATGTTCCTTGAACTCAAAATCGGCCTTGACCGGCACATCGGTTATTATTGTCGCCAGCATCTTGCTTTGCTTCGCGTCCTCAATACCGGTTTCGATCTTTTCCCTAAGTTTGGGGCTTTCGATCTTATCAGTGCCGTTCAAAATATTATCAAGGGTCCCGAATTTCTGCAGGAGGTTAGCCGCGGTCTTTTCTCCGATGCCTTTTATGCCGGGGATGTTGTCTGAAGCGTCGCCTTTAAGCGCCTTAAAATCCACGACCTGTTCCGGCGTTATGCCGTATTTTGCTTTTACGGCATCCGCGTCATAAGCGATGATGTCCGATATTCCCTTCTTTGTTGTCAAAACACTGATGTTATCGTCTACAAGCTGGAGCGTGTCCATGTCGCCGGTGAAGATTTCCACGTTGCAGCCCTGTTTCTCCGCCATCTTTGCCAGCGTGCCGATGATGTCGTCGGCCTCGAACCCTTCCATTTCATAAACGGGAATATCAAATGCCTGCGCCATTTTCCTGACGATAGGCATCTGCTCGTAAAGGGTAGGGGGCGCTTTCTGGCGGGTGGCCTTGTATTGCGCGTATTGTTTATGGCGGAACGTGGGAGCGGCGGTATCAAAAGCGATCGCGATGAAATCGGGTTTCCTGTCCAGTATCTTAAGTAGCATCATCGTGAAGCCGTAAACCGCGTTCGTGACCGTCCCCGATGCGGTTTTCATTGTGTCGGGGAGTGCGTAAAAGGCTCTGTAGGCTAAACTGTTTCCGTCAATTAAAACGGCTGTTTTCAAATTAAGATTTTTCGCCCAGCTGGTACCTTGTAAATCTTCTAATGACTATGTTCTCGCCGATCTTCGCGCAGAACTCTCCCAAAAGGTCTTTAACGGTCATGTTCGTGTCTTTTATGAACGGCTGGTCGAGTAAGCACACTTCGCTGAAGAATTTTCCAGCCGGCCTTCAACTATCTTATCTGCCACTTTCTCCGGTTTTCCTTCCGCCATGGTCTGGTTCTTCAATATTTCTTTTTCATGGGAAACGATCCCGTCCGGAACTTCTTCCCTGGAGATGTACTGAGGGTTCGAGGCTGCGACCTGCATAGCGATATCCTTTACGAAGGACTGGAATTCAATGTTCCTTGCAACGAAATCCGTTTCGCAGTTGATCTCTACAAGCACGCCGATCTTTCCGCCGAGATGTATGTAGCTGTCTACCACTCCCTGTGCCGCCACTCGTCCGGCGCGTCTGGCCGCTGCTGCAAGCCCATGCGCCCTGAGAAGGTCTATCGCCTTCTCCATGTCGCCGCTGGCCTCAATAAGGGCCTTTTTGCAGTCCATCATCCCGACGCCGGTCTTTTCCCTGAGTGATTTGACGATCTCTGTGGTGATTTCCATGCTAGAACCCGATCCTCTTTTCTCCCTTTTCGGTCCCTTCCTCGTCTTCAAGCTTGAGTTTTGCGGCTGCCATAGCTTCCATCTGCTCTTCCTGTCCCAGCATTTCGGCTTCCTCGATCTCCGCGGGGACTGCAATGTCAGTCAAAGAAACTTCGGTCGGGTTAAGTATCTGGCGTCCCGCCAGCACCGCGTCCGCTATTAACGAGGTCAAAAGCTTTATTGATTTTATCGCGTCGTCGTTCGCCGGTATCGGGTAGTCCACCTCTTCGGGGTCGCAGTTCGTATCAACGACTCCGACGATCGGAATCTCCAATCTCTTGGCTTCTTTTATGGCTATTATCTCTTTTTTGGAGTCGATAACAAAAACAACAGACGGCATTGAGGCCATTTCCCTTATTCCTCCAAGGCCTTTCATTATCTTTGCGTATTCTCTCTTGATCCCGGCTACTTCCTTTTTTGTCATTTTTTCAAAAGTTCCGTCGGCCTCCATTTTTTCCGTATCTTTCATCTTCTGGATGTTCTTTTTCAGGGTCTTGAAGTTGGTGAGCGTGCCTCCCAGCCATCGCTGGTTCACAAAGAACATGCCGCAGCGTTTCGCTTCTTCTTCGATCGCTTCCTGCGCCTGTTTTTTTGTTCCCACGAAAAGGACCGTGCCGGATTTTGCAACAACGTCCCTCACGAAATGGTAAGCTTTTTCTATCAGCGGTATCGTTTTATGAAGGTCAATGACGTGGATGTCGTTCCTCGAGGAATAGATGAATTTCTTCATTTTCGGGTTCCAGCGCTTGCTCTGGTGGCCGAAATGCACTCCGGCTTCAAGCAGCTGCTTCATTGTTACTACTGACAAAATTAATTACCTCCTGTAAATAAGGAACTTATTGCAAAAATCACGAAACGTCATTATACCAGCAGGGGTAAAGGTTTGCAATATGCTGTTTTAGAAAGTTAGATGTATTCTGATGTCAAATGGACCTTGGTCGAATTTGCGCTTGCGGAATCGGCTATCTTGCTCATGACATCTTCCGCTTTGCCGGGATTCGCGTTTATGAAAGCTGAGATCTGCAGCGGCGCTGCCGGCGATGATAGATCTATCGTCAAATGCCCTTTCGGGGTGGCAGGGTCTATCGGCAGATTGATCTTGGACGAACCCTTGGAGGCGGCATGGGACATCATTTTTGCTATCATATCCCCGCTTTTCGAGTGAGTTGAAAGGTATTCGCTTATCTTAAGCGCTCCCTGCTGCGAGAAAAAGTCGACAAGCTCGGTCTGATGCATCATGCCCGTGTTATTGATGGAAGCTAGCGGATTGACCGCCTGTATTTCGCGCTCGCGTTCTTCTTCATTTTCAAGGCTCATAAAATCAACTCCTTTTGCCGGAAATTATAAGCCTTTCAGGGAGAAATGTAAAAGGAGTTTGCAATATCAGGTCTTATATCAAGTTATTAATATAACTTAGAAATAATTTGTTCTTTTGATAAAACATTTAAATAATGACGTAATCGATAATCTACGGTATTACTTATAAAAATCTCATAAAAACGCTCAACTGATCGTTTGGTTAAGTTAACACCGATAAACGCGCCACATTTTTCCCCAAAAACAGGAAGTCCATGAATGATGTCTTTATTCATTTTAACCAAGGATCGAATATTCGGTATGGTCAATATTGCCGGCATTTTGTCAATGGACCAACTTTCATCATCCTTCGGAGCGGACATCATCAGCCTTCCACCGGGGCAATCTCCAGCCTCCCATTTTCCAATATATTGACGGTTCACTTCTTCTCCAATAATTATCTTTCTTGTCAAAAACAATGACTTTTCCTTTTCAAACTTTGCTAATGTTTCAGCCTCATTCGTGGGAATGTGATATGCAAATGAAATGTCCCATAATCTAAGTTCTAATTCTCTTGCATTGATCGTTTCGTAGGCAATTTGCCTGGTTTTTCCAGTTTGATAACTGGCATTGAATATCTTTGCGCATTTACCAAAACCATTGGCCATTTGATTGTATAATGGCTTAGAAAACACCTTATGTATCCACATTGCGGATGAAAGTTTCATTTGTATGTTTATCGTCATTTTCATCGAGAAATTTCATTTTCTTATATAAAATATGTTGGAGGCGTTTTGTGGGTACTTTAAGAGTTATTAAAGAAAAGACGGTTACTCTACAATAACGACCCTATTTAAACCATTCAGGTCCTTGATGATACGAATATCCTTATTCCTTATAGCATTCCGGGCAAGCGAAACGACATCATTTGCCAGCTCCGGTGATATTTCAAGGATAATGGCTCCGTTCTCTTTCAGAAAACCCGGTGCCTTTTCAAATATCGCCCGATAATAGGTGAGTCCATCAGTTCCGCCGTCCAGGGCTGATAGGGGCTCAAAATCCTTAACTTCCCGCTGAAGCCCGCTTATCAAAGCCGTCTTTATGTAAGGCGGGTTGGAAACGATAACATCGAACTGTTTTATTTCTTCGGGGAACAGGTCAGCCTTGACGAATTTGATCTTGCTCTCAACATCATGTTTCTTCGCGTTCATCACCGCGACTTCAAGCGTTTTTTCTGAAAGGTCCGTCGCTACAATTTCAGAGTTATCGATAAATTTAGCCATTGATACGGCTATTGCCCCTGAACCGGTGCCGATATCGAGGATCGCCGCTTTACCCTTCGCTAGCTCGATAGCATTTTCTACCAGTAATTCAGTCTCAGGCCTTGGTATCAGCACATCTTTTGTTACAATGAAGTTAAGCGACATGAACTGCTTGTTCCCTGTAATGTAAGCGGAAGGCTCGCCCTTTGCTCTTCTTGTGATATACCCTTTGAAAGTTGCTAAAGTATTCTTATCGATGACCTTTTCAAAATCGATATACAGTTTTATCCTTTCACTGTTCAGGGTGTGGGCAAGGAGTATTTCGGCTTCAAGATGCGGGTTCTCTATCTGATGTTTCCCGAAGTATTCCGTGGTCCAGTCCAGGAGCCTGGTTACCGTCCAGATATCATCCGCCATGCTTGGACTTTTCGAGCTTCGCGGCCTTGTCCGCCGCTGCAAGCGCTTCCACTATCTCTTCCAGGTCGCCGTCCATCACGGAGTCTATCTTGTAAAGCGACAGCCCGATCCTGTGGTCCGTCACGCGGTTCTGCGGGAAATTATATGTCCTTATCTTTTCGCTCCTGTCCCCGGTGCCTATTTGTATCCTTCTCATTTCGTCCATGGCGTCTTTTTGCTTAATCTTTTTCTCATCAAGCAGGCGTGAGCGCAACAGGGTCATCGCTTTTGCGCGGTTCTGGTGCTGCGATCCTTCCTCCTGGCAGGCTACGACAGTATTGGTCGGGATATGGGTTATCCTTATAGCGGAGCTGACTTTATTGACATTTTGCCCGCCCGCGCCTCCGGCCCTGTATGTGTCCACTCTCAGGTCCTTTTCATCGATCTTAACCTCAACGTCTTCCGCTTCCGGCATGACCGCCACGGTCGCCGCGGAAGTGTGGACCCTGCCGCTCGCTTCGGTGGCGGGGACCCTCTGTACGCGGTGCGTACCGCTTTCATATTTGAATAGGCTGTAAGGGGCTTTTCCGTGCACGGCGAAGACCACTTCTTTGTATCCGCCCAGCCCCGTCGGGTTATCGCTTATTATTTCCGTTTTA
>CAVYHE010000015.1:0-9877 GCA_963768305.1 uncultured bacterium | reverse complement strand
CGCATTTACAACGCGTTCATCATCAATTGAACTTGCTTTCATATCATTATGAGAATATCATAGGTCTCCGAATGAATAGCGAGCCCGCGCAATATTTGACGAAAACAAGGTTCATGAACGGGCTTCAATGCCCAAAGCTTCTCTGGTATTCTTTTAACCGCAAAGAAGATATCCCGCCTCACGATGACTCCACAAAAGCCCGTTTCGATATCGGGATCCAAATAAGCAAATATGCACAGGAATTATACGCAGATGGCATCAAAATGGAATGGAGCCGCAACTTAAGGAGCAACGCCGAAAAGACATTATCCGCGCTTGAACAGCGAAAGCCGCTGTTTGAATCATCGGCCATTTTCAACGGGGCTTATGCCCAGGCCGATATCCTTGTTCCCTCGGGGGAAAACGGATGGGACATCATAGAAGTTAAGGCGGCGGGAGAAGTTAAGCCGGAACACAACCGCGAGGTCGCATTTCAAAAATATGTTTATGTGGCATCCGGAATACAGATCAACAAATGCTTCCTTATGCATATCAACAAAGAATATGTCCGGAATGGCGGGATCGAGCCGGATAAATTATTGATCAAAGATGAAACCACGGACAGGGTGGGCGAACTCTTGCCTGATATCGAAAAAAGCATAGGATCCATGTTCAGTACCATCAGGTCAAGCGAACCACCGGAAGCGGCCATCGGAAGACAGTGCACAAGCCCGTACGAGTGCCCGCTCACGGACCTTTGCCAGAAATATCTGCCGGAAGGAAACGTCCTGGGATTAAGAGGGGACAGAAAAGGTTTTCGCTTCGACCTTATCTCAAGCGGCATACTTAAGATGGCGGATATTCCTGAGGGCCAGGAACTGACCGAAGACCAAAGGATACAGGTCAGTTCCGCGCGCGCAGGGAAAGACCATGTTAACAAAGAAGAGATCGCCGGTTTTTTAGGCAAGCTTGAATATCCTCTTTATTTCCTTGATTTTGAGACGATCAATTCGGCCATTCCGCCGTATGACGGCACAAGCCCCTTTGAATTCATCACTTTTCAATTCTCGCTGCACGTAATTGAAAAGGAAGGAAAAGAGCCGGCACATTATTCTTATATTGCGCCGGGAGAAGTTGATCCGAGGCCGGAAGTGTTCAAAAGATTAAGATCGCTCTTAGGAGATTCGGGCACCATTCTGGCGTGGTACTGCATATTTGAAAAAAGCAGGATCAAGGAAGGAGGGGAAAAGTTCAAGGAATTTTCCGAATGGGCAGGAAAAATCACTGAACGATTTATCGACCTTCTGGAGCCTTTCAGCAAATTATATTATTACAGTCCCAAACAGAACGGGAGCGCATCACTTAAAGATGTTTATCCCGCGTTGACCGGCAAAAGCTATGAAGGATTGGAAATAGACGAGGGCGGCAAGGCTATGCTGGAATATTACAGGGTTACCTTTGATAAAAAGGTCAGCGCTGAAGAAAGAAAATCCGTCTACGCAAACTTAGAAATTTACTGCACCCAGGATACGCGTGCTATGGTGGAGATTTTGGAAACGTTAAAGAAAAAGACCGCCTGATCGCTGAGCGCGACACAATCTTGCCCGGTCAACGATTTTTTGATATAATTCACCTCTATTATGCCAGTTCCATTTTTTGACCTTACAATCCAGAATTCAAGGATCCGCAAGGAGATAGATGCGGCCGTTTCGTCAGTTATTGACAGCGCCCATTTCATACTCGGGCCTAATGTTTCCGAACTTGAAAAAGAAGCCGCTGCCTATCACGGGGCAAAATTTGCCGTCGGCGTTGCATCCGGCACAGATGCGCTACATCTTGCGTTAAAAGCATGCGGGATAAAAGAAGGCGACGAAGTCATAACTACTCCTTTTACTTTTGTGGCTACCGCCGAAGCCATCTCATATATCGGAGCAAAACCCGTATTTGTCGATATCGACAGAGATACTTTTAATATCGACCCCTCCCAGATCAAGAAAATGATCAACAAGAAGACCAAAGCTATCATCCCTGTCCACCTTTTCGGGCAGGCAGCAGATATGGACCCGATAATGGATATTGCCAAGCAGCACGATGTGAAAGTTATCGAGGATTCCTGCCAGGCGATAGGCGCGAAATACGGCGGGAAACATGTTTCTACCATCGGCGATGCTGGCTGCCTGTCGTTCTTTCCGACAAAAAATCTCGGCGGGTTCGGCGACGGCGGGATGGTGATCACAAATAATGAGAATATTTTCAATACGGTCAAAATTCTGAGAGGACACGGGAGCAGGACCACATATCATTATGATATGGTGGGACACAACAGCAGACTGGACGAGATCCAGGCTGCGGTCCTGAGGATCAAACTGAAATATCTGGATAGCTGGATGGAAGCCAGGAGAAAAACCGCAGGCTTGTATAACAAGTTGCTTTCCGGATGTGTGGGAACACCCGCTGAGCATGAGAAAGCAAGGCATGTTTACAATCAATATACCATAAAGGCGAAAGACAGGAACAAGTTACAGGAATTTCTAAAGTCGAAAGGCATAGGTGCCATGATCTATTATCCTCTTGCGCTTCACCTTCAGAAAGTATACGAGCACCTTGGATATAAAAAAGGCAGCCTGCCCGCATGCGAGAAAGTTCAGGATGAAGTTCTCTCGCTGCCCGTATTCCCAGAATTGACAGAAGCTCAAATAACCGAAGTTGCCTCAGCCATCAGGGAATTTTCCGGTAAATGAAACGCCTCAAAAACAAAAAGCTCAAGGTCGGGATAATCGGCTGCGGCATCATGGGCGGATTTCATCTTAAGCAATACGGCAATATTCCCTGAAGTTCAAGTGATCGGAGTTTCCGATATCGATCCTTCCAGGGCTCCTCAAGGCGTTAAATTCTTCAATAACTACAAAGATCTGCTTAAAGTTGCCGACGCGGTCTCGATCACCACCCCAACATCAACGCATTTTGATATCGGCATGGCCGCGCTCGATGCCGGCTGCCATGTTCTCATCGAAAAACCCATCTCAGTCACCATTGATCAAGGAAATAAACTGATAAAAAAGGCGAAAATGAAAAGGAAAATATTAGCGGTCGGGCATATCGAAAGATTCAATCCTGCATATATCGCCCTGAAGAAAAATTTAAAAAATAAAAAGCCTGATATTATCGACATTAAACGGCTTTCACCTTTGCCTGCAAGGATAACCGATGTTTCCTGCGTCATCGATATGATGATCCATGACATTGATCTTGCGATCGATCTTGCCGGTTCCGAGATCAAAACATTGAAGGCAACAGGGGAGAAGATAGCAACTCCCAGGCTGGATAAGGCGAACACCGTCATTGTATTCAAGAACGGTGTCATCGCAAATATCGAAGCAAGCAGGGTAAACGATGATAAAGTCAGAAAGACTGATAATAGCCGGCAAAGAAATATATGAAGCCGATCTGTTAATATAGGCGCTTGAAGAAAACTATTGCTGGAAGATCAAGCGATATCGAATCTTACAACACTTGACCAGTTGAACGTTGAACTTAAGAACTTCGTCAATTCGATCATGAACAGAAAAGATCCGCTTGTCACGGGCGAAGACGGATTGGCGGCGCTGGACGCGGCAAATAAGATCGAGGAAGATGGCACTGAACTCATGATATTATCGATCATTGCATTCATCATTGTTTTCAGCATTGTGATACTGGCGCATGAATTCGGTCATTATTTCTTTTCCCGCAGCGCGGGGATCAAGATCCTGGAACTCGGGCTTGGCTTCGGCCCGCGTGTCGCCGGATTTGTCAAGAACCAGACCCTCTACACATTGAACATCCTTCCTCTTGGAGGGTTCATCCGCATTGCGGGAACGAACCCGGAGGAAGAAACAAATGACGATCAGTATTCGGCAGAATGAAAGTTATATGGGCAAGACCCCGCGACAAAAATTCCTTTCTGATCTTTGGTGGTCCGCTGTTCAATATTCTTCTGGCCTTTGTGATCTTTTACGTCATGTTCGTATTTACCGGCGTGCCGAAGGACGTTTCGAATGAAATTGCCGCAGTTTCTCCCGGTTCTGTGGCTGATTTGGCGGGCATGAAGGCCGGCGACAGGATAATTGCCCTTTCCGGAAATAAGATCGCCAAGATCACCGACGTTGTTGATGTTATCCATAACAGCGCGGGACGATCAATTATCCTTAAAGTTGACCGCGGCGGCAGATCGATGAATTTCAGGGTCATCCCGCAACTTAATAAAAGGCTCAAGATCGGATTGATCGGCTTTTCATTAAAGCCAATATATGAAAAAGTGGGCCCTATGACAGCATTGATAGATAGTTTAAAGCAGGTTGGAGTGACCATCATGGTCGTTCTTTATACACTAGGGCTTCTTTTGATAGGGAAAGTCTCGATCTTTGACCTTGCAGGGCCGGTCGGGATAGCACAATTCACGGGCCAGGTCGCCGGCGAGGGGCTGGCGCCGCTCCTTTCATTCACTGCGTTCTTAAGCATCAACCTTGGGCTTGTGAACCTGCTCCCGATCCCTGCCCTTGACGGCGGAAGACTTGTTTTTATCGTCATTGAATGGATCAGGCGAAAGGCAGTGGACATAAAGCTTGAGAACAGGATACATCAGATCGGCTTTTCAATTTTACTTGGGTTCATGGCCATCGTGACAGTGAACGATATATTGAGGATATTAAGAAGGTGAATTCAGGGTATCAGAATCCGACATCCCAATTAAGTAATTCTGACGACCTGCTCTTTATCCATTCAGTTTGAGAAAGTATCCCGGCTGCCTCCGCTCTTGTCATCGGCTTGCGCGGATCCAGAGTTCCATTCTTTAAATAATGATCCAGTAGGCCAGCATCCTTTGCTGACGCGATAGTTTTTACCGCCCAGTGGGACAAAGGGATATCACTGAACGGCTTTTCCTCTATCTTTACAGGCTGTTTCAGCCCGGCGAATCTTGAAATTATAGCAATGCCCTCAACTCTTGTCAGAGCATTTGAAGGCCTGAAAGTGTTGTCGGAGTATCCGGAGACAAAACCGAGATCAGCCCCCTTTTTTGATGGAGAAACTGGCCCAATTATTACTGGCGACATCTTTAAAGCTGGAAGCGACTGGTTCCGGGGAAGTGAAGCCCGAAGTCCTGACAAGGATGCTGGTCATTTCAGCCCTGCTTATTGTCTTATCGGGCTTGAAAGTACCGTCAGGAAATCCAAGAAAAATATTCAAGGCGGAGAGAGCGGAGATATTGTCATGCGCCCAAAGATCATCCGGAACATCCGAAAATTTCGGGAGCCTGATCAGTCTGATGTCATATTCTTTGAACGGCAGTCCGGTCACGTCAAAGCTTTTTATTTTAAGCAGGACCTTCCCGCAAGCCGGAATATTGATATTCGCGACCGCTTTTCTTTGCGCTTCCCCCGTTACTTCCCCCGTTATAAGTATAGGCGTTATAAGTGCAGGATTTCCGTTAATTGTTACCATTGCAACCTTGGAATTGAGGATGTCGCTGCTGAATGGAACAGAATCTGTATAGATAATGGTCTTATCGGCAGGGCTGATGTTCGATAAAGATTCTTCAGAAACGGGCATAGTGCCGGGAAGTGCAACAGGTGCCGTCTGAGCTTCCGGACTGGTTGCAGCCGGAGCAGGTGCGGGAGCCTCTTTCATTTTTTGTTTTTTCGCCTCGCTCCCG
This sequence comes from uncultured bacterium, assembly GCA_963768305.1. Taxonomy (GTDB): domain Bacteria; phylum Margulisbacteria; class WOR-1; order CAVSGV01; family CAVSGV01; genus CAVYHE01. Next base: position 4,206 of record CAVYHE010000015.1, on the reverse strand, counting down.
AAAGCGTATGATACGGAAACATAGTGCTGAACATCGGCTAATTCATCCCCGTTCTGATGATAGGCATAGTCAAAGCTGAAATCTCCGTAATTATATCCGATCCCTGCCGTATCATCATTCTCTACAGAATATTTTAATTTTAATGTCGGCGACACAAGCAGCAACTGGTCAACGCCGCATCTTAAGGTCAAAGCATCAATAGCCTGCCATTCTATGCCGGCGTGATAAGTGACAGGAAGATCATTATTATAGTAATGACTTTGATCAGCATCCAAATTGAAATAAAGGTCATGATCAGAACTTAAGAGGGCATCTTTGCCCATAACCTTTAGACTGATACCGCCTTTGCAATCAGCCGGGATCGCCTCTTCAGTTCCGTCCTCCGTCCAGACGAACTTTCCGCCTCCTTTCGTTTCGAGGACGTTCTGACCGTACAAGCCGAATTTAAGCCAGCTGTTCAACTTGTAGATCATCCCGAGGTCCATATCGAACCCGTTGGCCCTGAAAGTATCGTCATCGGTCTCGACCTGCTGGAAGAAACCCTTCACGCTGAATCCCACCGAAAGGTCCTTGATATAGGGGAAATTAAGGTATTTACCAACCCTTGTGCCGTATGAAAGGATCGCTACTGAATTTGAATATGAATTTGGAATGTCGGAGCCAGTGTCTATCGGAAGCCATCTTCCTGTGCTCAACTCCCTTGTCGGGACACTTGTCATAGGGGTCGTTGTTCCGGAGCCTATATAGCCTATCCCAAAGGCCTCGTCCGTTCCTATAGAAAAGAATGTCGCAAAATTAGCATTCGAAGTTTTCTGCAGAACAGCGGCACCTCCGCATGTCAAGCCCCAGTTATCGGTATAGGCAAGACCGGCGGGGTTGAAAAAAATGGAATTCACATCATCAGCCGCGGCGACGAACGCTTTACCCATCCCGAGAGCTCTTGCTCCGGAGCCTGCGTCGAGCGGATCGACATAATTTGAATAAACCATTTCGGAAGAAGACGAAAAGGGGAACCCGAGCACTATCAATGAAATAAATAATGCCCCGATCGCACAGATACTGATTGGACGGTTCATTCCGGGCATGCTGGAGAAACTATAATACTATAAAAGTTAATGTCAAGAACTATTCTGTAAATATGAGGAATCCGATGAAAAACACGAACACTTTCGAAAGAAGATTTTTAATGAAATTCACCCTTGTGCAGTAAACATATCCCTCATTGCATTGTTCACAGGCTTTCATGTCGCAAAATGGGATCTTGCAGGGCGTATCCTTGAAATATTTGCACATCTTAACATTGGGCTCGGCGTGGACCTTTTTCTTATCCTTTATCTTTGACTCATTTACCGAAGCCGCTAACGGGACATCGGAAATGTGTCCTATGTTTTGCTCGATGTTTTCAGACAACATGTTCATGATCCTTTAGACCTCCGTATATATATATCGTCAATTTTTTGCTTTAATTTCACAGTTATGCTAATATTTTTTTATGCATAGGTCGACAGAATATCCGGAAAAATATGATGTCGTGGTCGTCGGCGCCGGCCATGCGGGCTGCGAGGCCGCGCTGGCCTCCTCAAGGATAGGTTGCTCAACGCTTCTTCTTACCATGAACTGCGACACTATCGCTCTCATGCCGTGCAACCCGGCTGTCGGCGGCCCCGCGAAAAGCCAGCTTGTTTCGGAGATAGACGCTTTAGGCGGAGAAATGGGGATTTGCACGGACAAAACTTTTCTTCAGATGAAAACGCTGAACACCGCGAAAGGCCCGGCCGTGAGGTCGCTGCGCGCGCAATCAGACAAAAAGCTTTATAACATTACAATGAAAAAGACCGTTGAGGACCAGGAAAACCTGCACTTAAAACAGGACATTGTTGAGGAAATCCTGGTCAATGACAAAAATCAGGTAACCGGGGTCAAAACAATGCTGGGAACTGCCTATCGTTCAAAGACAGTGATCGTCTGTTCCGGAACATTTTTGAACGGGGTGATCCATGTCGGCCTGAAGACCATGGAGGCGGGGAGGGCGGGCGAATTTCCCGCAAAAGGGTTATCCGATAGCCTGAAAAATATGGGACTGAAGATAGGCAGGCTGAAAACCGGGACCACTCCGCGGCTTGACAGAAGGACCGTCGACTTTTCCAAAATGGAGGTCCAGCCGGGCGACGAACCTCCGAAATTCTTTTCTTTCATCTGGGAATATGCTGACCTTGGATATGATGCGCCGGATAATCCTCAGGCAAAACTGCCGCAGGTGCCCTGCCACCTTACATATACTAATAGGGAGACCCACGACCTTATACTGTCCAATCTGGACCGGTCGCCGCTTTATCAGGGCAGAATAAAAGGCATCGGCCCGAGATATTGCCCATCCATAGAGGATAAGGTGGTCAGGTTTAAGAATAAGGAAAGGCACCAGATATTTATCGAACCGGAGGGGCGGACAACGCTGGAAATGTACACGCAGGGGATGAACACGTCGCTCCCCGAAGATGTCCAGAGGGAAATGCTGCGGACGATAAAGGGATTGGAAAACGTGGAAGTGATCAGGCCGGGCTACGCTGTTGAATATGATTTTGTATATCCTTCCCAATTAAAGAGAACTTTGGAAACCAGGGAAATATCCGGATTGTTCCTTGCCGGGCAAGTGAACGGAACATCAGGATACGAGGAAGCCGCCGCACAGGGAATAGTCGCAGGCATAAATGCTGCCATGAAGGTCAAGGACCGCGAGCCCATCATCCTCGGCCGCATAGATTCATATATCGGCACGCTCATCGACGATCTGATCACAAAGGACATAGAAGAACCTTACAGAATGATGACTTCCAGGTCAGAATATCGTCTTCTCTTAAGACAGGACAATGCGGACCTGCGGCTGACCGAAAAGGGATGTAAAGTGGGATTGATCTCCTCAAAAAGGTTTAAAGCGTTCCAAAAAAAGAAGAACATGATCGATGCGAAAATAATCGAATTCAGGTCCCAAAAGATCAATCCTTCCGAAGAGAACAATAACAAGCTCAGTTGTTTTGGCGTGACGCTGAAAAGCACATATTCCTTGGCTGAGATGATGAAATTCCCACAAGCGAACTATTCAAATCTAACTTCTGTAATAGGAAATACCGATGATACTCCCGAAAGTGTTTCGAAGCAGGTTGAGATATATTTGAAATACGAAGGATATATTAAAAGACAGATCGATCAGGCCGACAAGTTAAAGGATATGGAGGGCAGGATCATTCCCGATAACATTGACTATAAATCGCTTAATGGCTTATCCACGGAATCTAAAAATAAACTGGACAAGATAAGGCCCGCTTCTATTGGACAGGCATCAAGGATCGCAGGAGTTAACCCAGCGGATATTTCCGTGCTGCTCGTACACCTGAAAGCAGGCATAAAAAGTAGTTGCAAGGGTTGACTTCTATGGTAGAATATTTCCCTAATCAGGAAAAGGAGGACTTAATATGAAAAAGATAATTTGTTCCGTTGTGATAGCTTCGTTCGTAATGTTCGTCATAGGGGGGACCGTTGCCCACGCCGCGACGAATATCGGGTATATAGAAGTGCAAAAAGTATTTAAGGAATTCAAGGAGACATCCGCGGCCCAGGAGCAGGTTTCGAAGCAGGAGGAAGATTTTAAAAAAGATTTTGAAGCATCACAAAAGCAACTTGCTGACGCTGAAAAAAATAAAATGAAAAAGGCGGACCTGGATAAGCTGAAGAAGGACCTTGAAGATAAATTAACGCCGAAAAGACAGGCATTGATCGCGCTTAACGACAAATTGACCACCGATCTGCAGGCAAAGATACTTGCAGCAGTGAAAGATGTCGCAAAAGATGTAGGCATCGATATTGTTTTTGATAAACAGGTCGTCATAACCGGCGGGCTCGACCTGACAGAACTGGTCATTAACAAGCTGAACGAGAAAAAGTAACTTTTTGTCCTTGAAGCCCGGAACTTTTTAGCTTCAAGGCAGATTATCGCTCGATGAATAAAACCCTGAAGGAAATAGCCTCGCTTGTTTCCGGAGAGTTAAGCGGTGGCGCAGGCACCGTCATAAAAAATGCCGCTGAACCTGAAAATGCCCAGGACGGGGATATCACCTTTGCATTTGACGATAATACAGTTGACGTGTTCGAAAGATCGAAAGCCTCTGCCGCTATTGTTCCGACGGAACTGAAAAATTCCCCTCTAAGCCG
>CAVYHE010000014.1:0-9573 GCA_963768305.1 uncultured bacterium | reverse complement strand
AATATTCACTTCTTCCGTTTCGATCTTAAGCTTGTCGTGTATTTGTTCGACGATGTCCATTAGCACATCGATCTCCAAAAGGTATCCATCCGCGTCGAATATCTGCGAGCCGATATGGGCGTGAAGGCCGGCGAATTTCCCAAGCCGCATTGATGATATCAATTTGACCGCTTCAATGACCTTGCTCTTGGCTATGCCGAATTTGGAATCGGCTTGGCCTGTCCTTACGGAATCATGCGTGTGCGCTTCAACTCCCGGATTTACTCTTATCAATATCTGCGCTCTTTTGCTCGCCTTTATCGTCATCTCGTCGAGTTCCTTGATCTCCTCGAAATTATCGACGACGAATTTTCCGACAGGCGCGGAAAGCCCTTCTTCGATCTCTCTGCTTGATTTATTGTTGCCGTGGAAATATATCTTTTTCGAGGCGAATCCCGCCTTGACGGCCGTGTATAATTCCCCGCCGGATGAAACATCCACTCCGAGCCCTTCATCCGATATTATCTTTAAAAGCCCTATGACAGAGAGCGCCTTGCTTGCGTAAATTATCTCGGAATTTGGATATTTCGACTTGAATAAGGTCTTATAAGCCCTGCATCTTTCCCTGACATCCTTTTCATCAACGATATAAAGCGGCGTTCCGAATTCTTTCACCAGTGCTTTCGCGTCGCATCCGCCTATCTCGAGATGCCCGGCTTTATTGATCTTTCCCATCAGAGGCAAATTCATTTTATTCGCTCCTCATAAGTTTATATTCAATGCTGTCCACAAGCGCGAGCCAGCTGGCTTCTATCACGTTCGTAGAAACGCCCACCGTTCCCCATGTTATCTTCGGATCCGCCGACTCAACGATGACGCGGACCTTTGCGGCCGTGCCCTGTTTTGAATCCAGCACCCTTACCTTGTAATCGGTCAGTTTTACTTCCTTGATCTCAGGGAATAACTTTTCAAGCGCCTGCCTGAGAGCTCCGTCCAGCGCGTTGATCGGACCGTCGCCGTAAGCTTCGGTCTCATGCGATTCTCCGTTGACCGTCAATTTCAGTTTAGCTTTAACCTTTGTGGATTCCTCCCCGTGTTTCACGGTAACTATGTCAAAATTCTCAAAAGTGAATTTCGGCTTGTACGCGCCCAGCGCTTTCTTGACGAGTAGCTCGAAAGAAGCTTCCCCTTCTTCGAACTGATAGCCCTGATGCTCGTATTCTTTCAGGTCGCTCAATAATTGCTTGATCTGCGGAGTATCTTTTTTCAGGTCAACTCCATAGGCCTTTGCCTTATAGATCAAATTGCTGACCCCTGACAATTCGGAGACGGTCACTCTTTGTTCGTTCCCGACAAGCGCCGGTTTTATGTGTTCATATGTTCCCGGATGCTTTAATACCGCGCTGACATGTATCCCGCCTTTATGGGTGAAAGCCGACCTGCCGACGAACGGCATATGCGCGGACTGAGGCAGGTTTGCTATCTCGGCGATATGCCGTGAAACTTGGGTGAGCATTTTCAATTGTTCATCGGATATGCAGTCGATCTTCAGTTTCAGCTTCAGTATCGGGATTATGGAACATAGGTTCGCGTTCCCGCATCTTTCGCCGTAGCCGTTAATAGTACCCTGGACATGCGACACTCCGCAGTAAACCGCCATGCACGAGACTGAAACAGCGCACTCGGAATCGTTGTGCGCGTGGATGCCGAGCGGTTTTTTTAGTTTCTTTTTCACATCATTGATGATCTTCTGAGCCTCGAACGCAAGCGTTCCGCCGTTCGTGTCGCAAAGGCACAGGATATCGGCTCCACCCATTTCGGCGGCTTTAAGCGCCCGAAGCGCGTATTTCGGATTCGCCTTATATCCATCGAAAAAGTGTTCCGCGTCGAAGATGACCTCTCTACCCTGCTTTTTCAGGAATCTGATCGAGTCCTCGATCATCCTGATATTTTCATCAAGCGGTATTTTAAGGGCATCGGTCACGTGAAAGTCCCAGGACTTGCCGAATATGGCCACAGCGGGAGCATCTGACGCAATCATTGCCTTCAAATTGGGGTCGTCTTCAGGTTTCACATTCGCTCTTCTGGTGCTCCCGAAAGCGACGATCTTGGCATTCTTCAGCTTGACATCCCGTATGCGCAGGAAGAATTCGATATCTTTAGGGTTCGAGCCCGGCCATCCGCCTTCGATATAATGTATGCCGAGCTGGTCAAGCAGCTTCGCGATCTTTATTTTGTCCTCAACGGTGAAGGAAATGCCTTCTGTTTGGGAACCGTCGCGGAGTGTAGTGTCGAATATCTTAATCTGCTTCATTTTTTGCTCTCCAATGGGAAAATGATAATAATAATCAACGAATTATAACACGGAAAAAGAGGGTTTTGAAACAAAAATTGGAAAGCTAAATCATGTTCAAATCAAACCATCAGATCATCAATATTAAAAATAGACATATTGTATACGGTTATTGTCGTCAAAATCAGGCCTGAAGCAATGTGCATCTTCTGTAGGGGCAAAAACACGGGAATCCGGGAAGGATTTTTGGAAGAGTTCTTTGATATTATCCGCTCCCTTGCCTCCTTTACCGGTTGAGCAGCTATACAAAATGATCGTAGACCCTTTGTTTAAATATACCCTCTGCTGGCTCATCATGAATGCGTCGGAGTCTTCAATGTAATCATCTGAGAAGAACACAGAATCGGTAGCCCCCAAGTTTATTGATCCTTGCGTCCCGTGGCCGCCTAAAACTAATACATCCGTAGCTTTAACCCGACCGACTTCCTTTAAAGCCTGATAAAACCCAAGATCTGTTCCTGCTTCATAATAAAATACCTTGTAACCTCTTTTCATCAGCTCTTCCATGCGTTCATGCACGTCCGGTTCACTGAAAGCATTATTCCAATCCTTTTTAGCAATTACAAATAAAGCGCGCGGCTTTCCGTCATCGCAAAGATCTTTGCGGTTTTTTATCACTTCATTGATAAGCTCTCTACTGCGCAGTCTTTCGGGAAATTCAATATTAAGCTTTTTAAATTCCTTGGCATACTTATCGTACACGGTTTCCCTTAAAAATACGGCATAACCATTATAGTTTCGCCTGTTATTGATTTCATTATTTCCGGTTATCGACATAATTCTCCTTATTTACATTAATATATTCGTGGCTTATAGCCGAAAACTTGCATAATTCGCGCATTCCCAAATGCCATTAATTGAAATAGTTTCGTTTTTTTGCTATCATTCCCCTGATAATTAAATGAAACTATTCGAAAAATCCGAAGATCTTTGCGCCCTCACCTATGAAGAACTCAGAGCAAATGCTCTTAAATGCACAAAATGCCGCCTTTCCAAGACCAGGACAAAAGTCGTATTCGGGCACGGCCCTGTTCCCTGCGACCTTATGCTGATAGGCGAAGGGCCGGGTGAAAAGGAAGACCTTTCGGGACTTCCTTTCGTCGGGAAAGCCGGTCAGCTTTTGACCCAGATCCTCGGTTCCATCAACATCGACAGGGAAAAAGACATTTACATCGGCAATATCGTCAAATGCCGCCCGCCGGAGAACAGGACACCGCAGTCCGACGAGACCGAAGCGTGCTACCCGTACCTTGAAGCCCAGATAAAACTGATCAAGCCGAAGATCATCCTTCTTGCGGGAGCGCCGGCAACAAAAGTAGTCCTGAAGAACGAGGAGCCGATATCAAAGATACGCGGCAAATGGTTCAAGCTGCCCGGGACGGATATCTCGGTGATGCCGATCTTCCATCCGTCGTACCTTTTAAGGAACCAGTCAAAGGAAAAAGGGAGCCCGAAATGGCTCACCTGGCAGGACATGCAGGAAGTCCGTGGCGCTCTTGATTTCATTAAAGCGGCAAAGGAGCTTGGAGCATGAAAAAATTCACGGCTACAGGAATTCAGATGAGCGTGAGGATGGGCGATGTCGATGCGAACCTTGAGCGCGCGGCGACATTAGCCGAAAAAGCGATGAAATATAAGCCGGATCTGATCATATTCCCTGAAATGTTCGCCACGGGCTTCGCTTATAAGGAATTGAACGGTATCGCGAGAGATTGCTTTAACGACATCACGACGTTCATGATGGACATTGCCCAAAAGACCGGCTCTTTCATTGTCGGCGGGACGATACCGGAGCTCTCCGGAGGAAAGCTTTATAACACTTCTTTCGTTTTATCGCCGGACAGAAAAGCGCTCGGATACAGCAGAAAGATACATCCTTTCGCCATGACCGATGAAGCAAAATATTTCACCGGCGGCGACGCCATTTCCGTGATCCCTACGCCTGTAGCAAAACTGGGCATCATGGTTTGCTATGACATCCGCTTTCCTGAGATCGCGAGAAAGCTCACACTGGAAGGCGCGGAAATATTGATCTCTCCTTCGCAGTTCCCGGTCCCTCGCGAGCATCACTGGCGCACGCTTCTCCAGTCCCGCGCGATCGAAAATCAGGTCTTTATGATAGGCGTGAATCTCCCTGACGGCAAACACGGCAGAATAGACGGAAAGGGCCTGGAATTTTTCGGCCATTCCATGGGAGTGGACCCATACGGCAATATCCTTAACGAACTGGACGATAAAGAAGGAATCCTTGTCTGCGAGATAGATCTCGAAAAAATCGAAGAGGTCCGCAAGTCAATGCCCGTTCTTATGAACAGAAGACCGGAAGTTTACTGATGAATAAACCGACAGTTTATTTTTCCAAAGAACTGGATATCGTAAAGCTCTACGACGCGCTTAAAGTTGATTTCATCAAAGAACGTTCTCTTGTGGCGCTCAAGATCCATTTCGGTGAAATAGGCAATACCGCCTACATAAAGCCGGACAAAATAAAACCGCTTGTCGACAGAATGTTATCGTTAAAAGCCCTTGCATTCCTGACCGACGCGAATACATTATATAAAGGCGCCCGCGGCAACGCGGTAAGCCATCTTACAACGGCATATAAACATGGTTACGATATATCGAATCTCAAGCTTCCGGTGATCATAGCGGACGGCCTTACCGGAAAAGATTATATAAAAGTGGATGTGAATCTCAAACATTTCAAGGACGTGAAGATCGGAAGCGCCGCATATCACGCGGATAGTATCATCGTCCTCACCCATTTCAAGGGCCACGAGCTGATGGGATTCGGAGGATCGCTCAAGAACATCGGGATGGGGCTCGGAGCAAGGTCGGGAAAACAGATGATGCACGCGGACATAACACCCGAGGTCAACAAGGAAAAATGCACGGGCTGCGGGGATTGCGTAAAATGGTGTCCGACAAACGCGATTTACCTTATGGACAAAAAAGCCATTATCGATCTTACGAAATGCATCGGATGCGGAGAATGCGTTGCCACCTGCAACTTCGGCGCGATAGCCATAGACTGGGGCGGGGAACCGGACAAGGCGCAGGAAAAAATGATCGAATATTTTTACGGCATCTGGAAGGATAAAAAAGGAAAAATGATATTTTTCAATTATCTCACCGATATCTCCCCTCAATGCGACTGCTATGGCTTCACGGATCCTCCCATCGCGCCTGATATCGGGCTGCTCGCATCGCACGATCCGGTCGCCATAGATCAGGCAAGCGTTGATCTGGTGAATGCCGCCAGCGGCTCGAAAGATAAATTCAGGGAGGTCCATCCCGATATTGACTGGGCAACACAATTAAGTTATGCTGAAACCCTTGGCATAGGTAGAAGGGAATACGAACTGACGGAAATATGACGGACATAATCAAAGACACGGATTTCATCAGACTGGAAAAAGAATTCAAATTTTTAAGCCGCGCAAGGGACCGCTTCGGCGATCCGGAAAATCTCTCCTATGTCATTATCGACATAGAAACGACCGGATTGGACCCCGTAAATGACGAGATAATCGAGATCGGCGCGATAAAAGTCGCGGGAAAAGAGATAAAAGATGTGTTCAATATGCTGGCCAAACCGGAAAAAGCACTTCCCCCGAATATCACTGACCTGACAGGCATATCATCCGAAATGTTGGCGAACGAGCTCCCGATAAAACCTGTCATATCAAAGTTCGCCGATTTTATCGGGAACAACATCCTCATCGCGCACAACGCGGAATTCGACATCTCTTTCCTCAGAAATAAGATGAAAAAATGGCTTAACAAAGATATCGATAATTTCGTGATCTGCACTTTGCTGATATCAAGGGACATACTTCCGAACCTGGAGAACCATAAGCTCCCGACAATTGGACATTATTTCGGCCTGGAAACGGCCAACCGCCACAGAGCGATAGGAGATTCCACTTTGACATATGAGATATGGCTTAAGCTTTTGGAAAAGCTGAAAGATAAAAAGATAACGACAAAAACAGAGCTGGAGAATTATTTTTCAGGTTTGAGCAGCCCCAAATTCGAAAAAGCAGTGCCGTTCTGAAGAAAGGCCGGAACATGGATTTTATACAGGATACCTGGAGCAAAGCTAGAAGATTGAACAAGACCATCATCCTTCCGGAAACAGAGGACATACGAACCCTCAAGGCCGCTGAAATAATAACAAAAAGCCATCTTGCAAAGATTATCCTTATCGGGAATAAAGACGCCGTGAACGCTTTTGCGTCAAAGAATGGCGTTAATATAGAGAATATCGACATTATCGATCCGCTGGCCTCGACTTCGCTTGATAATTACATATCCGAATATCTGAAGCTTCGCGAAAAGAAAGGCATAACGCCCGATGAAGCGAAAACAACAATTTCACAGGATTATACTTTTTACGGCGCGATGATGGTACATATGGGCGACGCGGACGGGATGGTGACCGGCGCGAACGCGCCCACCGCACACACAATAAAAGCCGCCGTGCACTGCGTCGGCGTAACGAAGGGAATAAGCCTGATCTCCAGCTTCTTCGCGATGATCACACCGAAAAAAGAATTCGGCGTCGACGGCCTGCTTTTTTACGCGGACTGCGGAGTAAATCCCAACCCTACATCGGAGCAGCTTTCCGATATAGCGATAGCAACGGCCGATTCTTTCAGGAAGCTTGTCGGACGCGATCCGAAAGTTGCCATGCTCTCGTTCTCGACCAAGGGAAGCGCAAAGCATCCAGACGTAGATAAGGTCGTGAGAGCGGTTGAAATAGTAAGATCCAAGAGACCGGAGCTATTGATCGATGGAGAACTTCAAGGTGACGCGGCGCTTATTCCCGCAATAGGAAGAATGAAGGCCCCGGATTCCACCGTTGCAGGCAAAGCGAATATCCTGATATTCCCTGATCTGGACGCCGGAAATATCTGCTACAAGATAACCGAGAGGATCGGAGGAGCGACAGCTCTCGGCCCGATACTCCAGGGCGCGGCAAAACCCATAAATGATCTCTCCCGCGGATGCAGCGCCGACGACATAGTCAATATCACCGCTATCACCGCCGTCCAATGCCTTTAACAAAAGACCTCGCCAAACAGCTGGTCCGGGACGCAAAAAAAAGGACCGACGAAGCTGAAGTTTATGCGACCACGGCAAAACATCTGAATATAGACGTTATCGACCAAAAGATAGAATCGGTCGATAACGTGACCGAAGGCGGTTTAGCGCTGAGGATCATCAAGGACAAAAAACTCGGATTTGCGTACACCGCCGATATTCACGAGGAAGCCGTAGATGCGCTCATTAACCAGGCGATAGAGAATTCCAAAAGCTCGCTTCCCGACGGATCCATCGGATTCCCCTTTCCGAAACAGCAGAACGCTCAGATGGTGCTGGTCGAAAAAGACATTGAAGGAACAAAATTATCGGACAAAATAGCTCTCGCGATGAGGATGGAAAAGGTGGCTCATTCGTTCGATAACAGGGTCAAAAAGACCGAAAAAGTTATCTATACGGACTCCGTTACTACCACGATCATCATAAATTCCAAAGGTATAGATGTCCAATACGAAAAAGCCGTCTGCGGAGCGGCGGCAGATGTCATAGCCGAAGAAGGCTCCATGATGGAAAGCGGCTCGTGGATGAAATTCGCGGCATCTTTAAAAGAGATAGATCCGGATAATATCGGGGAGGAAGCCGCAAGACGCGCCGTAATGATGCTCGGCGCGAAGCAGGAAAAAAGCGGAAGAGCGCCTGTCCTGCTTGCGCCATATGCGGGTTCTATAATCATTTCCGCCCTCTTCCCTGCCCTTTCGGCCGAGTTTGCCCAGAAAGGAAAATCGCTTTTCATCAGCGCGATGGACAAGCGTGTCGCATTTCATAAATTCAACCTCATCGATTCCGGTGTCATGAAAGGCGGCGTATCTTCGGTGCCTTACGATGACGAAGGCGTCCCAACAGGCGAGACAATCATCATTAAAGACGGCAATTTAAAATCGTTCCTTCATAATTCATATACAGCGGAAAAGGCCCGAAAGATGTCAACTGCAAACGGTTTTAGGGGCTCATATATGTCTTTGCCGGAGATACAGCCGACCAATTTGTATGTTCGGCCGGGTTCCGTGTCCCAGGCTGAAATAATAAGCGGAATGTCAAAAGGGTTCCTTGTGACCGGGATCATGGGCGCTCACACTATCAATCCGATAACGGGAGATTTTTCAGTCGGGTTTTCGGGATCATTCATCGACAACGGTAAAATATCCCATCCTGTCCGGGGAATGACGATTGCGGGGAACATGCTTGATGTACTAAGTCATATTGAGGATATGGGAAGCGACCTTATGTTCTTTCTGCATGGAGGAAGCATAGGATCTCCATCCATCCTTATCCGGAGCCTGTCTGTCAGCGGGATCTGAATTAGGGTACCTGAAGGATCCTGATAAAACCTCTATAAATGTCCCCAGATCATTTATTATATTAAGTGTAATGGAGGAGGAACTTTCTGACGGCTCACCTGTTTCCATTTTCGATCCATTTTGGCTGAATATTCCCCATCTGATCCGTTCAAGGCGGTCCATCCCCAACAATTCAATGTTTTTCATGTCGATCGCTTTCTTGAAATAAAAGATATATTTGGAGAAATTAGATTCGGGTTTAATGATGAACGAATCATAAGTGTCCCAGTTCGCTTCTTCGGTATTAACTGCATCATAGATACAGAACGTGGGGAGGGTGATAGATGCCGACACATTCGCCCTTATTCCCAGCAATATCTGCTGCAACAGGTGTGAAAACGCGTCAAAATGGCACCAGTTATACATCCCCCCAATAAGCACATAATCGGCGCCTTCTACCTTCGGAATAAAATATTTCACATTTCTTTCAAAATAACTGCGGACCAGTGTCCCGGCATGAAAACATTTTAAATATGACGGGAATTGAGCATGGGTGTGCTCATAAATATGGTCGAAACTGACGGCTCCCATGATAGCTCTCGCGGGCTGAAGGCAAACGGCTTTGTTGTCGTATATGTGGATATTTTGATATCCCGTATGAACGGCGATAAGCGTCCGCCCTTTCTTCAATGACGCCGGCAAAACAAAATTAGCCGCGGTCATGCGCCTTACTTGTTGTACAACAGGAAACACCTTCTTTATCCCGAACATCTGATCTGTCCTCCTGCTAATTATCGGCAAAAAAGCGGTGAAATTTTCACTTTTATTATCCCTTCCCCTTGAGATTTCTTCCCCCAG
>CAVYHE010000013.1:0-87352 GCA_963768305.1 uncultured bacterium | reverse complement strand
TTATGGAGTTAACCGGCGCACAAGCCATTCTTGAATGCCTTAAAAAAGAAGGGGTCCACACCATCTTCGGGTACCCCGGCGGCCAGATACTGCCCTTCTACGACGCCCTATATAATGAAAAGGACATAAAACATATCCTCGTCCGCCACGAACAGGGAGCCGCCCACGCGGCCGACGGTTTCGCCCGCGCCACGGGCAAAACAGGCGTGTGCGTGGCCACCTCCGGCCCCGGCGCCACCAACCTAGTCACCGGCATCGCCACCGCCCAGATGGATTCCATCCCGATCGTGGCCATCACCGGACAGGTGGCGACTTCACTCCTTGGACGCGATTCATTCCAGGAAGCCGACATAACCGGGATAACAATACCGATAACAAAACATAACTACCTGATCAAGGATTCAAAGGATATCCCACGGGTTTTCAAGGAAGCTTTTTATATCGCGAGGACCGGACGGCCGGGGCCTGTGCTTATCGACGTGCCAAGGGACGTCCAGAACAACAAGATCGACTTCAAGTATCCGGAAAAGATAGACATGCCAAGCTATAAGCCGACATATGAAGGCCATCCGAAACAAATAGCTGCCGCGGCAAAAGCGATAGCGGCTGCGAAAAAGCCTTTGATCTACGCCGGCGGCGGAGTTATCGCATCCAACGCGGCGGCGGAGCTTACTGAATTCGCATTGAAGTGCAAGATACCGGTCACGACCACATTGATGGGCATGGGCGCGTTCCCGGGAACGGACCCGATGTGCCTTGGAATGCTAGGGATGCATGGAACGGTTTACGCCAATTACTCGGTCCAGGAATGCGATCTGCTGATAGCGGTAGGCGCGAGATTTGACGACAGGGTTACCGCGCACATTGCCAGGTTCGCGCCGAAAGCGAAACATATCCAGATCGATATCGATCCGGCTGAGATCGGCAAGAATGTTCGGATAGACATCCCAATCGTGGGCGACATAAAAACGGTCCTGAAAGTCCTTATCGGAAAACTTTCCGCCAAGGATAACCACGCGCAATGGCTGGAGCAAATTGAAGAATGGAAGAAAAAATATCCGCTCTCTTACAAGAAGGACGGTACATTAAAGCCGGAATATGTCATCGAGCAGATATATGAGATCACAAAAGGCGATGCGATAATAACGACCGAGGTCGGACAGAACCAGATGTGGACAGCGATGTATTATAAATTTATCAAGCCGAGGACATTGATAACTTCCGGCGGTCTCGGGACGATGGGATACGGATTCCCCGCCGCTATCGGAGCGCAGATGGGCTGCCCGGACAAAGTGGTTTTTGATATCGCCGGAGACGGAAGTATTTTGATGAACATCCAGGAGATGGTGACCGCGGTAAATTACAAGGTTCCCGTAAAAATAGCCGTGCTCAATAACGGCTATCTCGGGATGGTAAGGCAATGGCAGGAGCTCCTCTACGGAAAAAGATATTCCGCGGTGGACCTGGAGCATAACGCCGACCTCGTGAAAGTCGCTGAAGCTTTTGGTGCCGCTGCAATACGCGTGACAAAGCCGGAAGAGGTAAAGCCGGCAATAGAAGAATCGCTTAAGATAAAGGACAGGCCGACATTGATCGATTTCAAGGTGGCGCGCGAGGAGAACGTTCTCCCGTTCGTTCCGCCGGGTCAGGCGCTGAACGAGATGTTGGTAGATTAATTATGAAACATACTATATCTGTAATAGTGGAAAATAAGCCCGGAGTCCTGGCCAGGGTGGCGGGGCTTTTCTCGAGAAGAGGATTCAACATTGAATCTCTCGCTGTAGGAACAACGGAAGATCCGTCGATCTCAAGGATGACGGTCATCGCATCCGGCGACGACCTTGTCCTGGAACAGATAATGAAACAGCTTTATAAATTGATAGATGTCATCAAGGTTTTCGACATTCCGAAAGATGTGGCAGTTGAAAGGGAGCTTGTGCTTTTCAAAGTGGCCTGCAATGAAAAGACCCGTCCGGAGATAATCGAGATAGTTGATATTTTCAGGGGCAGGATAGCGGATGTGTCGGAAGGCGCGGTAACCATAGAGATGACCGGCGAAGAAAGCAAAGTTGACGGCATGGAGAAGCTGCTCAGGAAATTCGGCATAAAAGAGCTTGTCAGGACCGGCAAGATAGCCCTGCAAAGAGGAGTTAATGGATAAGTGCGACCTTAACCGCCTTGTGAACGTTCCGGGATTGGCCATCTGCATCACGTTCGGGACTTTTACTTTGTACGTTCACAACGATCTTTTGCCGGTCATCTACGCGCTGTTTTCCGTGGGAGTAATATTTTCCCACACGTACCTTTACTGCACGAGATGCGTTTATTACGGGAAAGATTGTTACATTTTCGGCGGGCTGATATCGAAGAGTTTTTTCAAGTGGAGGCATGAAGGGCCCAAGGATCCGGACGACGCGATACTCGCGTCACTCTGGCTTCTGGTGGCTTTATTCCCGGTCCCTTTCCTGTTGTATTATGAGGATTATCTGCTGGCGGCCGTATTCACGGTGCTTTTCTGGACATGGTTCTGGATACACGGCTTAACAGCGTGCTCAAATTGTGGTAATCTATGGTGCGGACTGAATAAAAGGAGAAGAAAAAGTTAAGCGTTATAAGTTAAGAGTTATGAGTTAAGGGTTAAGAGTTAAAAGGAGGAAGGAAAATGGCAAAAGTTTATTATGACAAGGATGCGGACCTGAATCTGTTGAAAGGAAAGACCGTAGCGATGATCGGATACGGATCCCAGGGAGGAGCGCAGGGCTCCAACCTGAAGGACAGCGGGATAAAAGTGATCGTGGCGGAGCTGGAAGGAAGCCCCAACTGGGACCGCGCGAAAAAGGAAGGGTTCACGCCCATGGCCGCCGAAGAAGCGGCAAAACAGGCGGATATTATCCAGATGCTGGTTCCGGACGAGCTTCAGGCGATGGTTTACAAGCAGTCGATCGTAAAGTATATGACCAAGGGAAAAACTTTGATGTTCTCCCACGGGTTCAATATCCATTATTATCAGATAATCCCGCCGGCGGATGTTGATGTCATCATGGTAGCTCCGAAAGGGCCCGGCCCGCTTGTGAGAAAACTTTTCACCGAAGGAAGCGGAGTCCCGTCGATATTCGCCATCCACCAGAACGCTTCCGGAAAAGCAAAGGAGATCACGCTCGCGTACGCGAAAGGCATTGGATCAACGCGCGCGGGAGTGCTTGAGACCACTTTCAAGGAAGAGACCGAGACCGACCTTTTCGGCGAGCAGACGGTCCTTTGCGGAGGAGCTACGTCGCTGGTCAAGGCCGGATTTGAGATCCTGGTCAACGCGGGATACCAGCCGGAGATCGCGTATTTTGAATGCATGCATGAGTTGAAGCTGATAGTGGACCTCATGTATGAAAAAGGGATCGCGGGAATGAGGGACGGCATAAGCACCACCGCGAAATACGGCGACATAACCGTGGGCCCGTACATCATCGACGATTCAGTAAAGGCAAGGATGCGCTACGCGCTCGACAGGATCCAGAACGGCTCGTTCGCGAAAGAATGGATAACGGAAAATCTTGCCGGCAGGCCGGTCTATAACTCTCTCCTCAGGAAAGACAGGGGGCATCTTATAGAGAAGGTAGGCGGCGAGCTGCGCAAGATGATGAGCTGGCTTAAGAAAAGCTGATCTCCCGTCTTGATCATTTTTTCTGGTGAACTGATTTGAGAAAGAACATCTCCATATTGGGCTCTACCGGCTCCATAGGCCGGCAGACGCTGGAAGTGATATCCGCGTTCCCGAACAGGTTCCGGATCATCGGGCTTGCCGCAAAAGATAACCTTGATGTGCTGGCGGAACAGGTCAAGAAATTTTCCCCGAAAATAGTTTCTGTCGATACCGAAGCGTCCGCCGAAAAATTACAGGAAAAGCTCGCAAAGACGCAGACTGTCGTTTACTTCGGCAGCGAAGGCCTTATCAAGGTCGCAACGCACAAGGACGCCGATACGATCGTGATGGCCATTCCGGGCTCGATCGGGATAATCCCGACGCTGGAAGCGATAAAGCTGAGGAAGCACATCGCTCTCGCCAGCAAAGAGGTCCTTGTTTCCGCCGGCGATGTCATAATGAAGGAAGTTGCCAAGCGAAAAATAAGGCTGATGCCCATAGACAGCGAGCATTCCGGACTCTCCCAGTGCCTCAAGGCCGAAGATCCGTCAAAGATAAAGAAGGTCATCCTTACCGCGTCCGGCGGCCCTTTCCTCAAGCTTTCCGCGGAGAGGCTTTCAAAAGTTTCCGTCAATGAAGCGCTGAACCACCCTAACTGGAAAATGGGCGATAAAATATCGATCGATTCCGCGACATTGATGAACAAAGGGTTCGAAGTCATAGAAGCGCATCATCTTTTTGGATTGGATTATTCAAGGATAAGCGTCGTCATTCATCCTCAAAGCATTGTCCACGCGATGATAGAACTGATAGACGGGTCTATCATCGCGCAGATGGCCGCGCCCGACATGAGGATCCCCATCCAATACGCCCTGCTGGACGGGGAAAGGTCATCGAATAAATTCGACCTGATAGATCTTCCCAAGGCTGAAACGCTGACTTTTGAAGAGCCGGACATGGAAAAGTTCCCGTGCCTAGAATACGCCTATGCCGCCGGGAAAAAAGGCGGGACCATGCCGGCCGTGCTTAACGCGGCAAATAATGAAGCGGTAAAGCTTTTTATTGAAAATAAGATCAAGTTCACGGATATTTCCATGCTTGTTAAGCAGGCAATGGACAAGCATTTTAATACAAGCGAGCCGACGCTGGATGATATCCTCTCAGCGGACCTCTGGGCAAAAAAAGAGATAATAACTGGCTTAGCTTAGCCGCGAATGGTATAATCCACCCATGAACCTGGATATAATCATAAAACCGATAGAAAACGGGCGTTTCGCGGTAGTTTGCCCCGATTATCCCGATTGTAAAAGCGAAGGCGCCACGATCGATGAGGCTCTTGACGCAATGATAGACAAGGTTGCCGGCGCCGTGGCGGTCAACATAAAGGCCGACCTGAAAAGAACATTCAAGGACCTGCGCGCGAAGATCTCTCCTGACGGCAAAATGAACGTTCCGCTTATGATGACAAAACTTCCCCTGAGCCTGAACTAAGGAGACGCATTGGCAAACCCATCTGAACTGGAAACGCTTCGACATTCAACTTCGCATGTAATGGCTGAAGCCGTAAAGGAGCTTTATCCCAATGTCCTCCTGGCTATCGGACCCTCTATTGATACCGGATTTTATTATGATTTTGACATGTCGCACAAGCTCACCGAAGAGGACATCCCGAAGATAGAAGAAAAGATGCGGGAGATAATCGGCCGCAACGAAAAGTTCGAACGCCAGGAATTGGACAAGGAAAAAGCCATAACACACATGAAAGAAGCCGGGGAAATTTACAAGGTGGAGCTCCTGCGCGAAATACCCGACAAGACCGTAAGTTTCTACAAGAACGGCGACTTAATTGATCTTTGCCGCGGCCCGCACATAAGGTCCACAAAAGAGATAAAAGCGTTCAAGCTCCTCTCGATAGCGGGCGCTTACTGGAGAGGCTCCGAAAAGAACAAGATGCTCCAGAGGATCTACGGCACGGCGTTCCCGTCCCAGAAAGAGCTTGATGATCATTTGAAGTTTTTGGAGGAAGCCGAGAAGCGCGACCACAGGAAGCTCGGGAAACTTTTGGACCTTTTCAATATTTTCCAGGAGGAAGCGGGCGCGGGATTAGTTTACTATTATCCCAAAGGCGCGGTACTTCGCGAAACCATAGAAACTTTCCTTAAAACTGAACACAGAAAAAGGGGATACGAGACCGTGATCATCCCCCACATAGCGAAAGCGGAGCTCTGGCATACTTCCGGCCATGCCGAGTACTACAAAGAATTCATGTACATGTTGAAAATGGAAGAGCGCGACTACGTGGTAAAGCCGATGAACTGCCCCGGGCATATCTTGATATTCAAGAGAAAGCCGAGAAGCTACAGGGACCTGCCGGTAAGATATTTCGAGCTGGGGACGGTCTATCGATATGAAAAATCCGGCGTTCTCCACGGGCTGCTGCGCGTAAGAGGGTTCACGCAGGATGACGCGCATATTTTCTGCACCCACGAACAGCTGAAGGATGAAATACTGAAGGTCCTTGATTTCGCTTTTGACATGCTGAAGGTCTTCGGATTTGAATACGAGATAAACCTTTCCACAAGACCGGATAAATTCGTCGGAACAAAGGAGAACTGGGAGCACGCGACGAACGCGCTGATCGATGCGCTTAAATCCAAAAGCGAAACTTACGAGATCGATGAAGGAGCCGGTGTTTTCTACGGGCCGAAAATAGATATCAAGCTGAAGGATGCCATAGGCCGCCTCTGGCAGGGGCCCACGATACAGGTGGATTTTAACCTCCCGGAAAGGTTCGATCTTAATTACACCGGAGAAGACGGAAAAGAACACCGGCCGGCGATGATCCACAGGGTCGTCCTTGGCTCGATGGAGCGGTTCATGGGTGCGCTAATAGAGCATTATGCCGGGGCATTCCCCGTCTGGCTGGCGCCCGTTCAGGCGCAGATACTCCCTATCGCAGACAGGCACCTGCAGCACGCGGAAAAGATAAGGGAAGCACTTTTCGAGAACGGAATTAGGGTTGAAATTGACGATAGACGGGAAAAGATAGGGCTGAAGATAAGGGAAGCGGAGATCCAAAAGGTCCCGTACATGCTCATTATCGGCGATAAAGAGGCCGCCTCCGATGCCGTCTCGGTCAGGGCCAGGGGAAAAGGCGATATAGGTTCGATCACGCTTGACGAATTCATCGTTTCCATCAAAAAAGAAATTGCTAGTAAAAAATAGCTTTCATAATGTATAATTACCACTGGTTTCAAGGAGGAACGAGATAATCAAAAATTACATCTTGAACGAGAGGATCCGCCCGGGGGACATCAGGGTCATAGACGTGGACGGAAAACAGCTCGGAATAATGCCCAGGGACCAGGCCCTGGCACTTGCGCGGGAGAACGGATACGACCTCGTGCTTATCGCGGCGGATGAAAAAGCTCCCGTGTGCAAGATAGCCGATTTCGGTAAAATGAAATATGAGATGATGAAGCAGGAGAAGGAAGCCCGGAAGAAGCAGAAGGCCACGACGCTTAAAGAACTTAAGCTCTCGTCAAAAATAGGCGAACATGATTATCAGGTGGTCCTGAATAAGTCGGTAGATTTCCTTAAAAGGGGCCATAAAGTGAAGATATCCCTGCGGTTCAAAGGCAGGGAAGTGACCCATCCGGAACTCGGGGCGAAAGTGCTCAACCGGCTTATAGAAGATGTGTCAGCATGCGGTTCCGTGGAAAGCAAGCCGAAACTGGAAGGCAAGCTTTATTTCATGCTTTTGACCCCGAAATAAAAAGAAAGAGGTATAAAAGTGCCAAAAATAAAAACAAGAAAAGCGGCCGCAAAAAGGTTCAAGGTCACAAAAAGCGGGAAGATATTCAGGTACAGGTCAAAGAAAAAACATCTTCTTGAGCACAAGGCAACAAAGACAAAGAACATGCTCGGAAAGCGCATAGAAGTTTCAGATGCCGACAGGTACCCGATAAGACACATGATCCCTGGGATTGGTATAAGGAAATAGACAAGTTTTAAGGAGGGAAAATAAATGGTTAGGGTCAAAAGAGGCTATGTAGCGCGAAGAAGAAGAAAGAAGCTTCTGAAAAGAGCGAAAGGCTTTCGCGGCTCGCTTTCAAGGCTTTTCAGGTCATCCAAGCAGGCAGTAATAAGGGCCATGTCGTACGCCACGGCGCACCGAAGGAAGCGCAAGGGCGACATGAGGGCATTATGGATAGCCAGGATAAACTCAGCCGCAAGGGAGCTTGGGACAACTTACGGAAAACTGATGCACGGGCTTAAACAATCTAACATCAAGATCGACAGGAAAATGCTCGCGGAGCTGGCCGTCAATGATAACGACGCTTTCAGGAAGCTTGCCGAAAGCGTGAAGCATCACAACAAGCCAGCCAAGGTAAAAAAGTAAATGATCCAGATGGAAGTCGGAGGTCTTGGTTTCGATCCCAGGAACCTGTCCCCTCTTGTCCTTCTGCGCGACCACGAAGAAATGAATTTCCTCCCCATATGGATAGGTATTTTTGAGGCAGCATCCATTGCCATGGAAATGCAGGGCCTTCATCCTCCGCGCCCTATGACCCATGATCTCTTGAAATCCACTATCGACAAGTTCAACGCTAAAGTGACGAGGATAGTGATAAACGACGTGAAGGACGGCACTTTTTACGCCGTGATAGAGCTTGAAAAGGAAAAAGGCGAGAAAATATCCATCGATTCCAGGCCGTCAGACGCAATAGCGCTTGCCATACGCACGGGCTCGCCGATATTCGTTTCCGAAGTGGTGATGATGCAGGCAAAGCTCGTGAACGCCGAAAAAGACGCCGAAGAGACCAAAAAGTTCAAAGATTTCGTTGACAACATGAAGCCGGAAGATTTCACCAAATATTATAAAAAGGACTGATAGCGGTCAGCTAGCTTCTGGACACCAAGAAAACACCGATGCAGATAACCACTATCCCCAGCCATCTGATGAGCGAAATGTTCTCCTTGAAGACAAAAGCGGAAAATATAGCGGTCGCCACATATGCTATGCTCACCAGAGGATAAGCAAGGCTTAAGTCGATGCGGGAAAGAACGGCAAGCCAGAAGACGGAGCTGACCGCAAAACAAACAAAGCCAATAAACACATACGGCTGAAAAAGCATGGGAAAAAGCTTTACGATTATCTGCGAAACAGGGAATTGCCCGAACATCATCATGCCCTGCTTCATAAAAAGTTGCCCGACAATGGCCAGTGAAATTGAAAAGAACAATAACAAATAGTTGCCCAATTTATTTCCTCCTTTTTATCTTGCCTGATATTATATCTTTATATATCAAAGAAAGCTGCTTCAAATATTCAAATATCTGCTTCATTCCAAGCTTGCTTTTTCCGCCTTCCCGGTCATTGAAAACAATGGGTATTTCTTTGATCTTTGAATAATTGCCTTTTGCGAGGATCTCAAGAAGTATTTTGAAGCCTATCGGACTTATATCTGCGCCTTCCAGAACTTTCTTTTTGATCATGAAAAATCCGGACGTATTGTCTTTTACACCGGTTATCGGCTTTGCGAGCAGTTGGGCAAAAGTTGAGCCGAATTGCCGGAACCATGGCCAGTTTGTCGCCCCTCCCCCTTCCACACGCCTGCTGCCTATAACGATATCTACATCAGGCTCTGATATCGCCTTGTACATTTCCGGCACAGCCTCAGGAGGATGGCTTAAGTCCGCGTCCATGACGCACAGGATATCTCCCGATGCGAGCTTGAAACCGTTCAGGACTGCGGATGCCAGGCCTATTTTGCGCGGTCGCTTCACCACCCTTACATCGAACTTTGATTTTAAGGCTTCAGCTATCTGTGCCGTGCCGTCAGGAGAGTTGTCATCAACAACGAGGACTTCATATTGAGTATAATTTGGCTTCAGGGCAGTGAAAAGACGCCTTAGCAGCTCCTCTATATTACGGCTTTCATTATATGTAGGGACAATGATCGAAAGCATTTATCACCTCAAGTGATCTGATTCTACCTTATTAAAGATGCGGAATCAATGTTTCAAGGTACGGTCAAAGAAGGCGGTGGATGTCTCCATGACCTTGAACCAGGCGGAAGTGAACTCGTGCGGCTCGCC
The DNA here is from genome assembly GCA_963768305.1 of uncultured bacterium. Lineage (GTDB taxonomy): Bacteria > Margulisbacteria > WOR-1 > CAVSGV01 > CAVSGV01 > CAVYHE01. The sequence continues at coordinate 77,613 of CAVYHE010000013.1, read as the reverse complement.
CTTGTATGTATAAAGCTTGACCACTTTGTCGTTCTTCTTTAACGCGTCCGCGAGATTTATTGACCACTGCGGCTCAACTTCCTTGTCAGCAAGTCCTTGGTGCACGATGACCGGTTCGGTGACATTTTTTATGAACGTCTTCGGCGAGATGTTGTCCCAGAAAACGGGGTTCGCTTCCGGCGACCCATAAAGCTCCTCGATCTTCAGCCTGGTTTGCGGCGGGCCGAATTTCCTGAGGACATCCTTCCCTTTTGGCGCGATCCAGCGGTAGTAATTATCGCGGTAATCCATGCTGATCGGAGCGAAAAGGACATATGCCTTTACCAGGCCTGGCTTTGCCACCATCATGTTAAGCGCTATGCCGCCGCCGAGGGAATGGCCCAGAAGGCCGATATTGTCCCTGTCCATGAACTTAAAGCTTGAGTTCTTGACGGCATAAACGGCATTAATGACATCCTCGGTATAGCCAAGGTTCAAGCGCAAGTTATTTTCAGGATCTTTATCAGAGCCGTTATTATTACGATAATCGGGATGAAGGACAACATATCCTTTTCGAGCCAGGTAATCCTGTTCTCTTTTTAGGCCTCTGCCATTCGTGTAATATTTCGGTTCGATAAATCCGTGAGCTGTAATGATGACAGGATGCGGCCCTCCGCTTTTCGGAACGTTCATGATGCCGGATATCCTCAGTTTCCCGCTCATGTAAGTTATGTAATAGCGCGTATAGGCTTCGTTATCGGAAAGTATTTTGACAAGCTTAAGGTCCCTGCCGTCGAATCTTTCCTGCATGATATATTGAAGAGAAACAGTATTGACGGCCGCGATACTGACTGCAGCAAAAAGAATGATCGCGATCGAAGTTGATGTTATTGTCTTAATCATATTTATTGACCTCCCTCAATAGGTAGAGAATTATCTCACCATCATCAAAATTATCAATACCTTTTCTCTTTGCTTTCTTTTTCACGCCAATGTAATATTGCATTATGTCGGCAATACTTGTATCGCCCGCGGGAACAATGGAAAAAGACCTCAAGAACTGTTTCTGGTGGAGCCTTCTGTTCGGCCCGTTCTATTTCGCTTATATGGGTATTTGGGATACAGCCGTGATCTCATTCGTTTTAGCGGTGATCTCGGGAGGATTATCCGTACTGGTATATCCTTTCTTCACGGAAAAGATCATTATTGCTGATTATCAGAAAAAAGGCTGGAAATTAAAAGACAGGTCCACGGAAGCATTTGAAAGCGGCGTAAAGAGCAAGCTAAGCTGTGAATCGTGCGGAATGCCGATGGGTGTGGATGAAGTTTCAAAGTTTGACCTCAGATATTGTATCCACTGCCAGGACCAGAAAACCGGCGATCTGAAAAGTTATCAGCAGGTACGGGAGGGTTCGATCGGAGCCGCAATGAAGTTTTTGGGTAAGACAAATGAAGAAGCCGTGAAAATGACCGAAGAAATGATGCCGAAGCTGGCCAGGTGGAAAAATAAGTGATCTCTTATAGGATCTTGAACTCGAAGACTTTGAACGGGTTTATATCGAATTTAATCCTAACGACCGACCTTCCGCCCTTATAATATCCGACAGAATATATGATGTTATCGCCGCTCTCCCTCACTATCTTGTAGCTTCCGCCGCCGAATTGCCTGATCGAGCCGACAGCGCTGTTCATAAGCCAATCGGCATCATCGGCCGGATGATGCAGATTATCCGTGAACCAGTTGGGGTTCGCTGCGATCACAGATCTGCCGTCTTCAATACCCGCTTCAGCCAGATAAAAAGCTTTCTCTTTTTCAATATACAGGCTCACCGTGCTTCTTTCGGAAAAAACAATTTTCAGGAATATGGCGCCGGAAGCCAGAAGCGCTACTATTACCAGCAAAACAATAATGAGCGCCTGTCCTTTTGAATTATGTTCAATAAAAACCATGATCAATTCCTCGCAAAAGCGTTCATGCTTACAGTTTGCCCTATTTTTGGCGTGATCACGATACTTATCAATTTTGAGGATGGATAAGAAAAATTCAACCCTTTGATGTCGCCGTTATCGGTTAAACTGTAAACGTCGCTCCCCTCTGTCCTTTTCACTTTGTTCTCTACGAACTGGTAGGTGATATTCCCGATGACCAGAGTGTTGGAGTTAGAACCCGCCCCTGCACCCGCGCTCTGCGCGATATCCGAAGATATTTTTGCAAAAACAAACCTGACCGATTGTTCTGACCTTAATATATCCGATGTCCTGGTGATCATCCTTACCGATGAGAAGGCAAAATAGAAAACAGCGACGCTTATGACAGAGATCATGGCGATGGTTATCAGCAATTCGATCAAAGTAAAACCTTTGGAATGCTTCATGCTATATTTTCGACCTTATTGTGTTCAGTTCGATCTTATCTTTCACTGTTATCGAAACCAGATCATTGCCGGCCGGAGCGACCGTGATCGAGCCGGATCCATTATCGAACACGGCATTGTTATACTGGAACAGATCAGCATAATTCCTGCTTCTCATCTCCTCCATGATATTTTTGCATAATATAACGGATTTTGTAAGCTCAATGGAGGACTTCGCCTGCTTTATGCCGGCATCGGCAAGAGTTGTGAAAGACGCGGCGAACATGGCTATCAGCACGGCCGCTATCAAGGCCTCTATCAGAGTAAAACCTTTTGATCCATGGAACCCGAGACTAAAGTCTCGGTCCCAATTTTGTTTATTCAACCCTGATCCTTCCTCTTTGAGAAACTACGATCTTTTTCGGATTTGATGAGCCTCCGATGGTGAGCGTCCCGCTCCCGCCGACATCTGTATCGCCGGAACTTAAGAATTCAAAATAGCTTTTGCCTGAAAACTGGATATTTTTGCCGGCGATCGCGCTTCGATAAAGTTTGCCGGCCTTTGATATTGAGTAAGAACTTAATGAAGGAGTGAAATTGATCCTGCAGGTTTGAGAGGAAGTGATCGCTAACTGCTGGGTTAATTTGATGTCCGACAGTATCTGGTTCACCGAATTACCGTATTCCAGGGAATTCCTGAAGCGCGAGGTCCCGGAAATAGAAAAAGCGATGAGAATGCCGGCTATGGCAATTACAATAAGAAGTTCAATGAGTGTGAAACTGTTTTTCATTTTATCAAAATATTATCGATCAGCCTTGTTTTTCCGATATATGCGGCAATGGCGATCAGCGTGGCTCCCTTGATGGTCTTTTTTTCTTCAAGAGTTTCCTGATCGCATATCGATATGTAATCTATCCCGATGCCTTTTTCAGCATTTATCAATTTCAACATTGCTGCCTTGATGGTCTTCGTGTCCTTAACGCCTTCTTCTATGAATAGTTTTGCGAGTTCCAAAGCTCTGTTGATGACCGGCGCTTTTGTTCTTTCTTCACATGATAAATATGAATTCCTGGAGCTCATCGCAAGCCCGTCTTTCTCTCTGATGATCGGCATCGAAATAACGTTCACATCCATGTTCAGATCGCGGACCATTTTTTTGATTATCACCAGCTGTTGAAAATCTTTTGCTCCGAAGTATGCGTTATCCGGTTCTACTATATTAAAGAGCTTTGCTACGACGGTCGCGACCCCCTTGAAATGTCCCGGCCGGGAGGCCCCGCACAATTTATCGGATAGGCCTTCCACTTTGATGTAGGTCGAAAAGCCATCAGGATATATCTCTTTAACGGACGGATAGAAAACAGCATCCACATTTAATCTTGAAAGCAGTTCCATGTCCTTTTTGATATTTCTCGGATAATTTTTCAGGTCCTCTTTGGGTCCGAACTGGGTGGGATTAACGAAGATACTTACAATTACTGCATCATTGCGTCTTTCCGCTTCCCTGACAAGGGAAAGATGGCCTTCGTGAAGCGCGCCCATTGTAGGGACAAAGCCGATGGTCTTGCCTTTTTTTTTGAGCGATATTGTGAATTCGCTCATAGCCGCGGCGCTTTTAATGAGGGAAGCCATTTTTATTTTCCGAAGTAGCCTCTTGCCATTGACCAGAAGAGGAGGGCAAGGACAATGGAGAGCAGCTTTAGCGGCAGGTTATCGTATATAAGTGACCTGAAGAAATCTTTCATGGGGATATTCTATACCCGATAAGATTTAACTTCAATGTTTGCTATATCGATAAGTAAAGATTGAACAGCTGATCAAATATCTTCGACAAGGCGGATCCCAAAATTATGATGGCGAAATTCGGGGCTACCATAAGCCGGTTTCTCAAAACCAAATGCACGCAGAACAAAACAATCCTCTGAACCATATATCTTTGATCGAGTTTCAGTCCATTCCCAATTTTTACCTGACCATTCTCCCGTCAATTTCCTTCCAGCCAATTTCATGGCAATTAGCCATTCTGCCTCGGTTGGAACCCGAAATTTCCGATTGAGTCGCACGCTCAGCCATGTCGCATATGCGCGACCATCAATTAAACTTAAACAAACTAAATTCCCTAGATTTTTAATCGGGTTTTTAATAATGGCCGGGAGTTTAAAGTCGGGTTCCCAAACCGTATGTTCATGGCCTTTAATATCATAATTATTAATTTTAGCAAATTGCAAAACCTGGGCCTCTGAGACCTCTCTTCGCATAATACGAAAAGTTTGTCCTTGAATATTAATCATTTTAGGAGCTATTATAAATAGTTTATTAATCTTTATGCGATTTATTAATCTCGTTATTTGCATGATTATCTCTTGTTTTATATCAATGGTGCCTCTACATATATATCGGCCAAGTTTCAGGAAAATTTCATTTTTTTAACCTGTAAAACAGAGGGGAATCGTGATGAAATTGAAATTATTTATTCAAAATGACCGCTCTATGCCGGAAGGTCTTCCGAATATTCGCAGGCTTCATTCACGCACATCTTTTTTGCCTCTTTTTTTGTTCGCTTCTCAACCATGATACCGCCGCATTTGGGGCACTTTTCCTCCAGCGGCTTGTTCCATAGGGCGAATTTGCATTCGGGATAATTGCTGCAGCTATAGAAGATCTTTCCCCTCTTTGATTTCCTTTCCACTATGTCGCCGCCGCATTTGGGACATTTTATCCCCGTTGTCTTCAATATCGGCTTTATATTCCTGCATTTGGGATATCCCGAGCAGGCCATGAAAGACCCGAACCGGCTGCGCTTGTAGATCATTGGCTTCCCGCATTTCTCGCAAACCTCATTCGTGGATTCCGCTTCTTTGCTCCCGGGAAGGGGCTTCGTGTATTTGCACTGCGGATATCCGGAGCAGGCCATGAAATCGCCGAACCTTCCTGATCTTATCATCATCGGCTTGCCGCATTTCGGACATTTTTCCTCCGTAAGGATCTCTTTCTTTATCTTTTCCATTCCTGTTTCGGCCTGTTTCAATGTTTCTTCGAACGGGCCGTAGAATTCATCAAGCATTGCTCTCCAGTTGACCGAGCCGTCCACTATCCCGTCCAGCGAATCCTCCATTTTCGCGGTGAATTCCACGTCCATTATGACAGGGAAATTCTTCACGAGCTGTTCATTAACTGTAACGCCCAGTTCCGTAGGCTTAAGCATCTTTCCTTCTTTTTCCACGTATCCGCGGTCCTGTATCGTGCCGATGATCGGAGCATATGTTGAAGGCCTGCCTATTCCGTCGGCTTCCAGTTCCTTGACAAGCGATGCTTCCGTAAACCTTGGAGGCGGCTGGGTAAAATGCTGGAAAGGCATGATCGATATCAATTTCAATTTCTGTCCTTCGCTCATTTCCGGAAGTATGCCTTCTCTTTCTTCTTCTTCATCCTCATCATGGCCTTCCATGTAAACTGCCATGAAGCCGTCGAACTTTATGACCGAGCCGTTAGCTCTGAATATATCATCACCGGCGGAGATATCCGCCGCTGTCTGGTCCAACACCGCCGATTCCATCTGTGAAGCGATAAATCTGTTCCAGATCAATGTATAGAGCTTCAACTGGTCAGGTGTCAAACTTTTGGCTATATCGGCGGGTTTTCTGTCAAAATATGCGGGCCTGATGGCTTCATGCGCGTCCTGAGCCTGTTTTTTCATCTTGTAAATTTTCGGCTCTTTCGGAACATATTTTTCGCCAAAATCCCTTTTTATCAGTTCGATCGCGGCATCCTGCGCTTCTTTTGACACGCGCGTGGAGTCTGTTCTCATATAAGTGATAAGCCCTGTCGTGGTCCCCTCTTCCAGCGCAATCCCTTCATATAACTGCTGAGCTATGACCATTGTTTTTTTCGTGGAATATCCCAGCTTCCTGTATGATTCCTGCTGCAATGTGGATGTGATGAAGGGCGCGGAAGGATTGCGGCGCTGCTCTTTTTTAACGATCTTCGTGACAATAAAATCCTGGCCATTGATCTCTTTCAATATTGCATCGGCGGCCTCCTTGTTCGTTATGCTGATCTTGTTGCCTTTGACCTGTATAAGCTTTGAGAGGAATGCTTTCTCTTCGCCGTCAGAAGAGAGGCGCGCTTCTATGGACCAGTATTCCTGGGGAATGAATTTTTTTATCAGCTCTTCCCTTTCGCAGATAAGTCTGACGGCAACGGATTGGACGCGCCCCGCTGACAATCCTTTCCTGATCTTTTTCCAGAGAAGAGGGGAGAGCTTGTAGCCGACTATCCTGTCCAGTATCCGTCTTGCCTGTTGGGCATCCACGCGGTTCATATCGATCTCCCGGGGATTTTCTATGGCTTGAAGGACGGCTTTTTTCGTTATCTCGTTGAATTCAACGCGTTTTATCTTTCCGCTCGCGTTAATGACCTGTGCAAGGTGCCAGGCGATAGCTTCCCCTTCCCTGTCAGGGTCGGGGGCAAGGAAGACCATTTGCGCTTTTTTTGCCGCGGCAATGAGGGCTTTAACGGTCTTTTCTTTTCCCTTCATGATCTGATATTTGGGCTCGAAGCCCTTCGCAATATTGACGCCGATGCTTTTCGGCGGAAGGTCGCGGATGTGCCCGCCGGAAGCGGTAACGGAAAAATCCCTGCCGAGGAATTTTTCAAGCGTTTTCGCTTTCGCGGGTGATTCAACGATGACCAGATTTTTCGCCAAAATAATGCCTCCTGAAATCAAAAAAAACTTGTTCGAGTGTAGCAGACGCGGGCCGGCAATGTCAAATCGTTATCTTTCGAACATCTTTTCCATGCTCGATCTTGAAATTTTTACAAGCGTAGGCCTGCCGTGCGGACAGGTGGTCGGGTTGCTTGTCGAATAAAGCTCCTTCAGAAGCGCGCTCATCTCATCATATGAAAGGCGGTCGCCGGCTTTCACAGCCGCTTTGCATGCCATCATTTTCCAGACAGCTTCCCTTCGCTCATCAACGCTTTTAATGCTGAAAGATGAGCTCAACTCGGACAGGATCTCTGATATTGAAGCGTCAATATTATGGATCCCTAATGCTGCAGGAACGCCGCGCACATTGACCGTATTCCTGCCAAAAATCTCGATCTCAAATCCGAGATCCGATATTTCAGCAAGATTCCCCGATATCAATTCAAATTCCCTTGGTTCCATTTCGATCGTTTTCGGAACAAGCAGGTTTTGCGTGCCGCCGATGGTTTTATTCTTGAATTTCTCGTACATGATCCTTTCATGTGCCGCATGCTGGTCCACGATTATGAGGTCTTCCCCCCGCATTGATATAATGTAGGTTAAATTCAACTGTATCAATATTTCCGCTCTTTCATTTGTAATTGGATATTGGGAATTGATTTGTAATTTGTCATTTGTCATTGGTAATTGTTCCAGGATGCTCATCATCTCCGGCTTCCATTCATTTCTGTTGATGAACTGAGAACCGCCGAATTGCCTGGGATCTGACCCTGCAGTTATCTCCCCAAGTGCTGATGATACAGCTGAAGTTATAGCGTTCATTGCAACATCAGGTTTTGCGAATTTTATCTCACGCTTTGTCGGATGGACGTTGACATCTATCTCTTTCGGGTTGATATCGACGAATATTACGGCGATCGGGTACTTATCGCCGGGAATGAGCGTCCTGTAAGCGTTTTCGAGCGCCCTGGATAAAAGCATGTTCCTTACGAACCTTCCGTTAACAAAGAACGACTCGCCGTACCGGTCTGACTTGGTAATGACCGGTTGACTAATATATCCGTGTACACTCACACCACTCACTTTTAACTCATCACTCTTAACTTCTAACATTGCCTTAGCCATATCCGTCCCGTAAACCGATGCTATCGCCTCCAATAAATTGCCGGAGCCAATGGATGACAATATTTTCTTTCCGTCGCTTTTCAGTTCGAATGAAATTTCCGGATTTGACAGGATGAATTTCGAGACGGTCTCGGTCATATGCGATATCTCCGTCGATTTCGCTTTCTGAAATTTCAGACGGGCAGGAGTATTGAAGAAAAGGTCTTCCACCGTGACCGACGTGCCGGCGGGACAGCCTGAATTCTCAATTGTCCTGACTTTTCCGCCGTCGACGACAACTTTTGTCCCATTTGAGCCGCCGTCATTTGTGATCAATTCGAATTTGGATATGCCCGCAATGCTGGGCAGCGCTTCGCCGCGAAAGCCGAGGGTCATTATCGAAAAAAGATCTTCCGCGCTTTTCAGTTTGCTTGTTGCATGCCGCTCTATCGCCAGCCGCGCGTCTACAGGGCTCATTCCGCTGCCGTCATCAATGACTTTTATGGATCTTTTTCCGCCGTCCTTGATCTCAACGGATATTTTCTTCGCGCCCGCATCTATCGAATTCTCGACCAGCTCTTTAACGACCGAAGCGGGACGTTCAATAACTTCTCCGGCAGCGATCTTTGAGATTAATGTTTCATCCAGGACGATTATTTTGTTCATTGTTCGATGATAAGCGGAGCATCGGAGAGGCTGTTTATCGTTGACGCGAATCCGGGGAACGATGTTTCCACACATTCCACTTTTTCGACAATAGTCTGGCCGGTAGCGGCAAGGCCGGCAATGGCGGATATCATGGCTATCCTGTGATCGCCGTAGCTCTGGCAGATGCCCTTATTCAATTTCGCGGGGCCGTAAATGACGAACCCGTCCCTGGCTTCCTCTATATTCGCTCCCATCCGCCTCAATTCATGAACGGTCGTCTTTATCCTGTCGCTCTCTTTGACGCGCAGCTCATCAGCGCCCCTTATGACGGTCCTGCCTTTTGCCACCGCAGCGGCGACCGCGATAATCGGTATTTCGTCTATGATCCTGGATATTACGCTGCCGCTTAACTCCACCGCGCTCAGCTCGGAATATTTAACTGATATATCAGCAAGGGGTTCATTTGAAAGTATCTTCTCGTTCTTAACTTCAATGTTCGCACCCATTCTATGGAGGACTTCGATAATGCCTGTCCTGCCCGGGTTTACGCCGACATCTTTTATTGTGATATCAGAGCCGGGAACTATTGAAGCGGCAACCAGAAGGAACGCAGCGCTGGAAATATCGCCGGGAACAAAAACTTTCTTTCCGTCGAATTCGACCATGCCTTCGACCGATATTCTTTTGTCATCGCGCTTTATCGCCGCGCCGAAATATTCCAGCATCCGCTCGGTGTGATCCCTGGTCGGCTCTTTTTCAATGACCGTGGTTGTTCCTCGCGCGTAAAGCCCGGCAAGGAGAACAGCTGATTTTACCTGCGCGCTCGCGACAGGCATATCATATGTAATGGCGTGTATCTCTTTTCCCATTATCGTGAGCGGCGCCAGTGTATCTCTCTGCCTCCCGTGGATGGCCGCGCCCATTTTCTTGAGAGGTTCGACTATCCTTCCCATCGGTCTTCTTCGTATGGATTCGTCGCCGGTCAGTGTCGAATGGAATTTCTGGCCGGCAAGGATGCCGGAAATAAGCCTCATTGTCGTCCCGGAATTGCCCACGTCAAAAATATTCGATGGTTCTTTCAGCCCTAACAGACCTTTTCCTTTTACGGTGACATTTTTTTCGTCGATGATGATCTCGATGCCCATTTTGCGGAAACAATCGATAGTTCTCATGCAGTCGTCAGCCCGGAGGAAATTCTCTATCTTTGTGTCGCCTTTCGCGATGGAGCCAATCATGACAGCGCGATGGGAAATGGATTTGTCGCCGGGAATCTTCACTTTCCCTTTAAGCGATCTTGCTTGTTCAACGATGAACTTTTTCATTTATAAAGCGAATCCCTGAATGCCTTTATCTCATGCAGTTTGCTTCGGATCTTCGCGGCATCCCCGCGTTTTATGAGCTTTTCGATATTTGATAACGATTTTTTGAACGAAGCTAATGAGGAAAGCACTGCCTTCTTGTTCGTCACGAACATGCCCGTCCCAAGGTCCGGATCGCCGGAAGCGATCCTTGTGGCATCGCGGAACCCTGAAGCGGCAAATTTTGCCATCGCGCGGCCGGCCTTTCCTTTGCTCAAGACGGAATCGACCAGCGCGGAAGCCACAGCTACCGGCATGTGGCTTATTCCGGAAACCATGCTGTCGTGTACATCCGGGTCAAGAACCTGGACCTTTGCGCCAAGCTTTGAAATAAAACTTTTCAGGAAATTCAAGGACTTTTGGTCCGTTTTCGCCGTCCTGGTCAGGATGTAATTATTCCCGACGAAAAGATCGCCATCGGCATGTTCAAGTCCGGTCTTTTCCTTGCCAGCCATTGGATGCCCGCCGACAAAGAAAATGTTCTTGCGCGAGATCCTTTCGGCTTCCTTGACTATCATTCCCTTGGAGCTGCCAACATCGGTGATTATGGCTCCGCGCTTTACGTACGGCATTATCTTGCGGAGCTCTGAAATGATGTGCTGGATGGGGTAGCAAATGAATATTATGTCCGCGTCCTGCATAAGTCCTCTCAGGTTCGTGGACGCGTAGTCTACCGCGCCGATCTTTACCGCCTGGGCTGCTTTTGAATCATCGCTGGTAAGGCCTATGACCCTTGCGAGTTTTTTCTTCCTGATGGCCATTCCGAGAGAGCCGCCTATTAAACCGAGGCCGACTATGGTGACTTTCAGCTTCATAAGGGCCATTTTAGGGGATATCTATATGTTAGTCAATTACAGTAATATTGATATAAAATACCGGTTTAAGCTATTTTTTATTGCGTCTTTTCAAATGCTTATATATGTAATACGCCACTAATCCAACTAATATCAGCAAAACAAATATATCGATAACTTTGCTGTATTTCATGACCGCTGCCCAGTTACATCTTAAATGGAAGCCGACATAAGCGAGGAAGCTGTTCCACAGCCCTGCACCGATGACGGTAAATAAAGCGAATTTCCAGATATTCATCTCCGCGATCCCAGCCGGGATTGAGATCAAATGCCTGATGACCGGGATGAACCGGCAGATGAATATCGTGATATCGCCGTATTTATTGAAGAACCTGTCGGTGGCTTCCAGCTCATCCGCGTCCAGAAGCAGGAATCTGCCGTATTTGTGGATGAGCGCCTTTTCGCCGTAATATCCGATCGCGTATGAGATGAGCGAACCGGTCAAACTTCCGAGCGTGCTGATGATGACGACAAGAATAAAAGTGAATTTGCCGTCGGCTATCAAGAATCCGGCAAAAGGCATTACCGCCTCGCTGGGGACCGGCAGGACCATGCTCTCCATCATCATTGTGATGAAAACAGTTATGTATCCGGTCTTCTCCATCAGGAGCGTTACATATTGCGACAAAAATTCGGTGATGCCCATTTCGATCCTCCAGCTTGCCATATTATATCAGTAAAAGTATGATAGAGGCATGGAAAACGTATGGAATGCATTGGACCACGAGAACATATTTATGGCGTTGGAGAAAACCCTCGGGACAAAACTGAGCAGCCTGCTCATCCAGCGCAACAGCTATATCAATCGGGTATACGAGCTCGAAAAAAAAGCCAACAAAGAGAGATTCATAGTCAAATTTTACAGGCCCGGCCGCTGGACAAGGGATATGATACTGGAAGAGCACGACTTCCTGAATGAACTGGCTTCAAAGGAAATTCCCGTCATAAAGCCGATGATGATATCCGGTAAAACTCTTTTTTTGCTTGATAATATTTTGTACACCATATTCCCCAAAAAAGGCGGCAGGGCTGTGGATGAGTTCGACCAGGAGTCCTGGGAAAACATAGGGCGCCATCTGGCAAGGATCCATTCTGTGGGAGGAACGCGCAAAAACTCAAAACGCATCCAATGGAAACCCGGGACCGCGACAAAACATCACATTCAAATACTGAAAAAAACAAATTTCATCCCTCAGGATTTCAGGAAGTCTTTTGACAACGCCTCGGACTTGTTCCTCAAGAAATTCGAAAAGGCGTTTGACGAGCCGGAAGCCATCCTGATCCACGGCGACTGCCATAAAGGAAATTTGATCTTCAGGCCAGGCGAGGGCATATGGATAATAGATTTTGATGACCTTTGCGTCGGGCCTCCCGTCCAGGACCTCTGGATGCTGCTTCCCGGCAGCGTTGAAGATTCTCAAAATGAGCTGTCATGGTTCCTTAAGGGGTATGAGACTTTCAGGAAGTTCGATGCCGGATCGCTGAAACTTATCCCTGCGCTGAGGGGAATGCGCATGATACATTTCGTATCATGGCTTTCCATCCAGAGCAAAGATCCGTATTTCAGCAACCATTTTCCGGATACCGGCTCGCCCAGATACTGGACCGAACTCATTAGAGAACTTCAGCAAATAGTGTAAAATATAAATATGAAAAAGATAAATATTTTTGAAAGATATCTTACGGTGTGGGTGGCGCTTTGCATGGTCGCCGGAGTCGCCGTGGGGAAATTATTCCCGCAAGCGACGGATTTTATTAGAAGCCTTGAATTTGGGGCCGGAAGCCAGATAAACATCCTTATAGCGGTGCTTATATGGCTGATGATATATCCGATGATGCTCAAGATAGATTTCACCTCCATCCTGAACGTGAGAAAAAAGCCAAAAGGGCTTGCAGTAACATTGTTCGTTAACTGGCTGATAAAGCCTTTCAGCATGGCGATATTCGGATGGATATTCTTTAAAATATTTTTCCTGCCGTTGATCGGGGTCGAACTTGCGAACCAGTATATAGCCGGAGTCATTATTCTTGGAGCGACTCCCTGCACGGCAATGGTGTTCGTCTGGAGCTATCTTACCGACGGCGATCCAGCGTACACGCTTGTCCAGGTGGCGGTGAACGACCTGATAATGCTTTTCGCTTTCGCTCCCATCGTGGCTTTTCTCATAACCGGCGCGTCCAATCTGACGGTACCGCTGAATGTGCTTCTGTACGCGGTCATAATATTCATCGTGATACCTTTGGCAGCGGGGTCGATAAGCAGGACTTTTCTGATAAAACGGAAAGGGATCGAGTGGTTCGAAAAGAAATTCCTGGCATTTTTCCATCCAATAACCATCATTGCCCTGCTTCTCACCCTTTTGACTATATTCGCGTTCCAGGCGGACAATATCACCGTAAGATGGTTCCATGTCATATTGATAGCCGTCCCGATATTGATACAGGTCTATTTTAACGCTTCGCTCACGTATGGATTAATGAGGCTTCTTAGGGTACCATTCAATGTTGCGGCTCCTGGGACGCTGATAGGCGCCAGTAATTTCTTTGAGCTGGCCGTGGCAACGGCGATTTCTTTGTACGGCCCGCAGTCCGGCGCCGCGCTTGCGACAGTGGTCGGCGTACTTGTGGAAGTTCCGGTAATGCTATCGCTTTGTTCTGTGTGCAACAGAACAAAACACTGGTTTGACGGCTGCGAAGATTGATCAAGGGGACCAAATAAATGTTCCAATATATCGCCAATATAATAACCTATGATATTTTCAAATTAACCAAAGGGACGAATATTGCCTCGAGCGTCAACTTTTTCCTTTACGATATCCCGAAGATCTATTTTCTCCTTGCGGTGATCATCTTTGTCGTCGCTGTCATAAGGACTTTTCTTCCCCCTGAAAAGATAAGATCAATATTGAGCAGGAAGAATGAGTTCTCCGGTAATATTCTTGCGGCTTGTCTCGGGATATTTACGCCGTTCTGCACCTGTTCCGCCATCCCGCTGTTCATGGGAATGCTCCAATCCGGTGTTCCCCTTGGCGTCACAATGTCATTCCTTGTCGCCTCCCCTACGATCAATGAAGTAGCAATAGTTCTTTTATGGGGGCTTTTCGGCTGGCGAATAGCTATTACATATATCTTAAGCGGCCTAGTTATAGCGATACTTGCGGGTTTCATGATTGGGCATCTGAAAATGGAGCGCTTTGTCGAGGATTTTGTGACCCAAGGAGGACGCGCGCACGGAGAGACCGGAGCAGCACGATCGTGGAAAGACAGGTTAGCTTATGCCGCTGAATATACAAAAGATATTTTTTCCCAGGTTTGGTTTTATGTGATCATCGGCGTCGGCCTTGGCGCATTTATTCACGGATATGTGCCTATCGAATTTGTCACAAGATATGCGGGCAACGGGAATCCATTCGCGGTGATAATTGCCGTCATTATCGGTGTGCCCCTTTATTCGAATGCCGCGGGGACAATTCCGATAATCCAGGCTCTAATGGAAAAAGGGCTTGCGCTGGGAACGACTCTTGCGTTCATGATGTCAGTAACGGCGCTTTCCCTGCCTGAATTCATCATACTCCGAAAGGTCCTGAAGCCGCGGCTTCTTTTGACATTTTTTGGGACTGTCGCCGTCGGAATAATTTTGATAGGATATTTGTTCAATATCGTCTTTTAAAGGAGACTGTTATGGAAATCAAAGTTTTGGGCCCTGGCTGCTCGAACTGCCAGGAGCTTGAAAAAAAGGTCAAGAAAGCCGTATCCGAATTGAAGTCAAAAGTAACAATAGTCAAGGTTGCTGACTGGAAAGATATAAGCAAATATGTAATGATGACACCCGGTCTCGTGATAAATGAGAAAGTAAAGCACTCGGGAAAGCCTCTGCCAAGGACGGAACAAATCATAAAATGGATAAAGGAAGAAATGTAAGTGCTTAAAATTGAACATCTTAACCTGAAGCGCGGGGATAAGCAGATCATAAATGACGTCAGCTTTGAGATAGCCGATGGCGAGATCTTCGGCATCCTGGGGACGAACGGTGCCGGAAAAAGCTCGCTGGCATATATCCTTATGGGTAGCTCCGGATACAAGCCGGACAGCGGAAAAATAACATTCAACGGCGTCGACATCACCGGCAAAAGCATGGACGAAAGAGCGCGGCTTGGCATAACACTTGCCTGGCAGGAACCCGCGAGATTCGAAGGGCTTTCCATCCTCGATTTCATCCTCATCGGAAGCGCGCAAAAAGGGCATACCCTCGCGGAACAATATCTGGAGCAAATGCGGCTTACTCCCAGCGAATATAGGGTCAGGCAGGTAGATAAGACTTTGAGCGGCGGGGAAAGAAAGAAAATAGAACTTGCTTCCCTTCTGGCAATGAAGCCGAAGCTTGCGATACTGGACGAACCGGATTCAGGCATAGACATGCTGTCGCAGGAAGCTGTCATGAACCTTATCCGCGAAATAAAGGGCTACGGCGGCTCCGTTATACTCATCACTCACGACGAAGAAGTCGTAAAGGTGGCCGACCGCTCCGCATTGATGTGTAGCGGTCTTGCGTTCAAGGTCGGCGAGCCGAAAGAGATCATTGAATATTACAAGGAGAACTGCAAGCCCTGTCCGACAAAAACATATCCGGCCAAAGGGGACGGCGTATGACCGATTTTACGAAAGAATACCAGATGATGCTGGAAGCTTATGAAAAGGCGGAAGGAAATCCCGCAATATTTTCGGACCCGAAAGTCGCGCACCTTATGGTCCACAAAGGTAAGGTCCTTGGGACAAATCTAGTGCCTGGGCTTATTGTCGAGCCAAAAGAAACAAAGGATGGGATAGACATTAAGTTCCGCGTATTGCCGAATACCGTTATCGATTTTCCCGTCCATCTTTGTTTCGGCGTCCTCCCGAAAGAAGGAATCCAGCTGATAAATATCGACGCCGAGGTCGGAGAGAACAGCAAGGTCGTACTCCTGGCGCACTGCATTTTCCCCAATGCAGTCAAAGTCGTCCATAAGATGCAGGCGAAGATAAGGGTCAAAAAGAACGGCAGCTACGGATATAACGAGGTCCATTTCCACGGGGAGGACGGCGGCGTGGAAGTCGTGCCGGTCGCAAAGATATTCCTTGAAGAAGGCGCGCGGCTTTACACGAACTTCCAGCTGACAAAAGGCAGGGTCGGAAAGCTTGAGATAGATTATGAGGTGGATGCAGGGAAGGATTCTGTCGTGGAAATGACGGCCAAAGCTTACGGTTACGGGACCGATAATATAAAGATAAAAGAAAAAAGCATCCTTCGGGGGGAGAACGCGCGCGGAATAATAAAAAGCCGAGTTGCCGTGAAAGGGAACGCGAAAAGCGAAGTTTATTCGGAGATGCAGGCGTACGGCCCCAATTCCCGCGGCCACGTGGACTGCATCGAGATAGTTCAGGATAAGGCCCAGGCGAGGGCGGTCCCGATAGTTGACGTTTTTGTGGAATCGGCAAAGGTCACTCACGAGGCCGCGATCGGAAGCGTTGACAAGGCCCAGCTTGAAACCCTCATGGCAAAAGGGCTAAGACCAGAAGAAGCCGTGGATATTATCATCAAGGGAATGCTGAAGTAGCTTATCCAAAGATCCAAAGCCTATTGCTCCCCTAACTCCTCTTTCCTTATTTCATTAAATGCGGCGTTATCAGAAAAATAATATCACTCTTCGTTTTTTCTGTTGTCTTTCTCTGAAATAATCCTCCCACCACAGGTATTTCTGAAACGACCGGCACCCCCGAAACGTTCTCGCTGTCAGATTCATTCAATAGTCCTCCGATGATCAGCGTTTCGCCGTCCTTAAGTCTCACAGTGACGGATGCATTGCGCGTTGAAATGACAGGGAAGTCCCCCGCTGACGTTGTGCGCCACTCTGAAATATTGCTCACTTCAGGCCGTATCGTTGAAACTATCGAGCCGTCGTTCTCAACATTTGAAAGTATCTTCAAATTCACACCGGCATCAATATACTCAACGGTCCACTGGGTAGTTGTTGAATTGGAGCTGGCTGGAACCGCGTAAGGGATGCGGCTGCCGATGTTGATCTCAGCTTCTTTTCCGTCAAGCGCCATTATTTTCGGATCTGCAAGTATTTTCGCCTTGCCGGAACCGATCAAGGCGGTCACCGAAGCCATAATATCGGTCAGCTGATCCATCTTTCCCGTATCTTTGCTGACAGTATATTT
Organism: uncultured bacterium; assembly: GCA_963768305.1. GTDB lineage: Bacteria > Margulisbacteria > WOR-1 > CAVSGV01 > CAVSGV01 > CAVYHE01. The sequence goes on along the minus strand of CAVYHE010000013.1, from coordinate 60,409 downwards.
GAAATTTCCGTCGCCCATGCTCCAGGCAACGCCTATGTCGGCCATTCCGCTCTGTGATATTTCGATGACCTTCCCTTCGATAAGGATTTGAGGGATCTTTTTATCAAGCGAGCTGATTATTTTTTGCGCTTCGGCAAGGTCATCCGGAATACCGCGCAGTACGATCGAATTTGAATCTTCATTTTTCACCGCGATGATATTGGGGATCGCCCTTGATATTGTCTCCACCACCTTGTCCGCAGAAACATTTTTAACGGATACGACCCGGCATTCCGGTTTCGGTTCTTTGGAATTTCCCTTTAGGTTCTCGTAGGAGCTGACGATCTCCCTTGTCGGGACCTGAATATCTCCGGCTTCTTCCGTCGGAGTGGTGATCGTTAGCGAATTATCTGATTTTTGTGGGGTGAAGCACAGGATGATATGAATAGCATCATTATGATCATCAGGAAGCCTGCGACTAAATATTTTGAATTTCCTGAAGACTTTACCATATTCCTGTATGGCAGCAATTTTCTAGCCATGACTTTTAAGCGTATTTATAGAGGAATATGTGTAGTAGCTATCGACACTTGCTGTGGATTTAGACTACAAGAGGTGATTATTTCCAGTTTGAGAGCAGAACCATCCCGCCGGCCCGGTATATGACAAAGAGGGGCTTCTTGTTGTCCAGCCCGACGGAGGAAGAATTCCTGTCGTTGGTTATAAGCAGGATCTTCCCCGGCTGCTTAAGCCTTTGCCTCAGGTCATAATCATTGCCTATCCACATCACCGGCTTGTCCAGATAATGCATGAAACTGCCCTTATTAAGCACTTTGAAACCGACGATGGAATCATCGCTCATGTAAATCGAGTTGATCTTCTGCGATATCGCCTTCATCGGCTTGAACTGGTCCAGATCGATCATTGTATGACCGGCAGTGAACACGGAAAAGATGAACATCGTGATTACCAGGATCGCAAATGGATTGATGGGATCGCGTTTTTTTAAGTATAAAAGTGATGCCAGCAACCCCCCTATCCCGATGATGATGAAAGTTGCCGCGACATCCCCCATGACTACAACATATTTATCCGGAAATTCAAACATCTTTAACAACACGCTTATCACAAGAAGTACCACGGAGGATACCGCGAGCGTCTTGAAAGCCCTTAGAACAAGCTTTTGCAGACCTTTGTCTTTGCCTGAAAGAAGGTCCTGGACCATTTTTGACACCGAGATCGCAGCAATGGGGTACAGCGGCATTATATATCCCGGCAACTTTGTGCCGGCGATCGAGAAAAAAACGAATACAACAGCCATCCATATCAGTGAGAACAAATTATAATTGTTCCCTCTGTTCTTCCATTGGTATGCTATTGAAAAAGGAAGGAATGATACCCACGGGAGAAAGCCGATGATGATAACCGGTACATAAAAATACCAGGGGCCGTAGTGCTGCTCTATGGTTGTGAGATACCTGCCTATGAGATAAAAGCCAAAGACGCTGTCAACGAATTTCTTGCCGTGGATTATGGCCTCTGCCGTATACCATGTCCCGCCTATGAGATACGTCGCAACGCATCCCGGAATGAAGTGGATATTTAAGAGAGATCTCAGCCCGCCGGTAAATATCAAATAGGGGATGATCACAAGCAATGGAAGAAGAACGCCGATCGGCCCTTTCATCAGGACCGCCAGCCCCATCAAAATAAAGAACAGATAGTAGTCTCTTTTCTTTTTCTCTTCCTGCCAGTTGAAAAAGAAAAGAAGCGCAAGCATTTCAAAGAAAACAAGAGGGATGTCGAATATCGCCATCCTTGCCTGAAGGATAAACTGAAGCGTGGATGCGAGAATAAATCCGGCCAGTATGCCGACCCTGTCCCTGAACATCCTTTTGCCGAGCAGGCAGGTAACAAATACAAGGCCAACGGCAAAAAGGGCGTTCCAGAGCCGCGTGTTGAATTCGTTATCGCCGAAAACATACGAGCTTGCGGCGGTAAGCCACATATAGAACGGCGGGTGAATGAACCAGTTCTTTGTGAACAGATGCAGGGTGATCCAGTCGCCCGATCTTACGATTTCCCTGGCAACCTGAGAATATATGACCTCATCTGTCTCAAAAAGGGAAGGCGCTCCCAGCTTGTAGAAGAACATCACAAAGGATACTGCGAGCAGGACGATCAGAAGCGCGTTCTCTTTTTTTATCCCGATCTTATCAAGAAAATTATTTATTTGAGTTCCTCCTTCAGCCTGCTTACTATCCGTTTCGCGAAAAAAGTGAGATCTGACCGCTTTTCCAGAAGCTCCACTATCCTTGAAAGAACGGCCCTGGATATCTTCGATCTCTCCAGCTCTCCATTTATCCACTTCCGCACCGAAATTTTCATCGGCCACAAGCTCCATTTCTTCTATCTGCCTGTACTTTATATCCCAATCCGCGGCGGAAAGGGCCTGAGCCGAGGCCATTTTCTTCATTTCATTCGGCCAGCCTATCTCGCTGAGATATTTGTTCAGTATCCTTTTTGCTTCGATCTCGGGAACGATCTCCGGCGCTTCTTCTGCCATTTTATTTCTTGTTGATATCGATGAACTTCGGGAGCGGAGAAGCGACCGTCGGCATGATGTTCTTTTGTCCCGCTATCGCCCATCTTACCGACAAGTCTTTCATGACGATCCTGCCCGAAACTATCGTCGCGACAGGGCCGCCCTTCAGTTTCCAGCCGTTATACGGGGAGTTCTTGCTTTTGGACCTGAACGAGGAAACATCCACTGTCACAGCTTTATCCGGATCGATTATCGTCACATTCCCGGGATATCCGACCTTAAAAGTTCCTGTTTTCTGTGATAATACTTTTGCCGGATTGATCGTGAGTTTTTCGATCGCTTTGCTTATCGTCAGGACACCGGTATCAACAAGTTCCGTTATGATAAGCGGTAAAGCCGTCTCGAACCCGACTATCCCGAAAGCTGCGTCCTTGAATTCGATCTTCTTCTCTTCCGTAAGGTGCGGCGCGTGGTCGGTCGCGATCACGTCAATGGTCCCGTCCTTCAATCCTTTTACGATCGCTTTTACATCATCTTCCGTCCTAAGCGGCGGATTCATTTTTGCGTTGGTGTTATAACCCTCTACTTCGCCTTCCGTAAGAGTGAAATAATGCGGCGCGGTCTCGCATGTTACCTTTACGCCCTTTGCCTTTGCCTGCCTTATTATCTCCACCGAGCCGGAGGTTGAAACGTGAGCGATATGAAGGCGGGCGCCGAATTCCTCCGCAAGAGCGCAGTCCCTCGCCACCATGGACTCTTCCGCAACACTCGGGATGCCTTTCAGCCCCATGATCGTCGATATGTATCCCTCGTTCATCACCCCGCCTGATGAAAGATTCAGATCTTCGCAGTGGGATATGATGACGGTATTGAATTGTTTTGAATACTCCAGCGCTCTTCGCATCACATCTGCGTTCATTATAGGATGGCCGTCGTCAGAAAATGCGACCGCGCCTGATTCCATGAGAAGGCTCATTTCTGATATTTGTTCGCCTTTTAAGCCCTTGGTCACCGCGGCGATCGGCATAACGTTAACAACGCCCTCATACTTGGACTTGGAAACGATGTATTCTATGACGGCCTGAGTATCAGCGACAGGGTCCGTGTTTGCCATGCACGCGATAGCGGTGAACCCGCCTGCCGCGGCTGATGCTGTACCTGATGCAATGGTCTCCTCCTCCGGATTTCCGGGATCACGAAGGTGGCAGTGCATGTCTATAAGACCCGGGGAAACTATCAGGCCCTTCGCGTCAAATATCTCGCAATTATGGGGGGTGTTCCTTGATATTCCTTTTTGGGTCGCGACGGCGGCTATCTTCCCGTCGACGATGAGGACTTCCATTTCGCGGTCGATCCCCTGCCCGGGGTCCACCACCCTGCCGTTGGTTATAAGGACTGATCCTGTCATTTTGGTTTTAATGCTCTCTTCTTTGTGAGCCTGGAAAGCGCGATCTTTGCGGCCGCCTGCTCCGCTTCCTTTTTGTTCGCGCCTCTTCCGACGCCGCATTTCTGCCCTTTTATGTTCACTTCCATCCAGAATATTTTTTTGTGCCTTAGGCCTTCTTCCCTGATGACCCTGTAGTACGGCAGCCCCCATTTTTTCTTCTGGACGAATTCCTGGAGAGCAGATTTAAAATCCTTGATGTATCCTTCCTTGCTTATTTCGTCCATTTCCGGAATAAGCAGTTCCAGAAGGACGTCCCTTGCTTTTCCAAGGCCTGCATCAAGGTAAATGGCCCCTATAAGGGCTTCCATGGCGTTAGCGAGGTTCGATTTCCTGTGCATGCCGCCCGTCCGCTTTTCATTCATTCCGAACAGTATGTATTCGCCTAATTTCAATTTTTTCGCCGCCTCGGCAAGCACGTCATCGGATATCGCCACCGCCCTTATCTTTGTGAGGTCGCCTTCCTGATGTTCAGGGAATTTATTATACAGATATTCAGTCGTGATAAGTTTTATCACAGCGTCGCCCAAAAGTTCCAGCCTTTCATTGTCCGGGGATTTATTCCTTGATTCGTGGGCAAAAGATGAATGCGTCAATGATTGATTGAGAAGCGCCGGATTCAAGAATGCTATCCCGATCTTTGCCTCGAATTCCTGAATTTGTTTTTCTCTTCGCGGAGTGAGCATTTGACAATGTATTCTACAATGATTACAATTATTATCAAGCCCTCAAGGGACAAGTTGATAATAAGGAGTTATAAGTGGGGATCTTATCGCCGATAATGAGTTTCATCGTGGACAGGGAGCCATCCTATCCTTCCCCTTCCGAAAAAGTAAAGCTTAACAAGGTCATCGGCCGGTACAGGCTGCTGCTCCGTACCATCGCGTGGAGATATGACATTGGAGAGATAAAATTCGGGCTTGCCGACCTGCTGGTGGGTAGGAACGAACCCGGTGATTACAAGGAAGCTTTAAGATTGTATGACGATATATTGAAAGGCGTCGCGTCCACATACCTGCGCGCGAGGGCGCTTTCCGGGAAAGCCGAGCTGATGATCACCAGCGAGAAAGAAAGCGACATTAATCAGGCGGTCTCGCTGGCCAAGTCATCCGCCCAGCTGATAAAAAAAGAGATCGGCCCCAATGATTTCTTTTTCCAGAAAGCCACGATAGTCGAAGCCGAGCTTCTGGCAAAGATCGATGGCCCCGTTAATTTAAGGACGGCGTCAAAGCTTTATGAGGGCATCGTCAAAAAAGGCGGGGCGAACGCTTATTTCAGGGCGAGGGCTATGGTCGGCCTTTCCGAATTGAAGACGTATTCGGCGCCGGTCAAAGAATTGAAAAAATACGCTGAATACTGCCATGATGCACAAACGCTTCTTGCAGAGAGGCCCGGAGATTATTTCATGATAAAGGCAAGGGTTGTTGAAGCTGAGGTTTTAACAAGGCTGGATCCAAAAAAGAACGTTAACAAGATCATCGCGCTTTGCAATCAGGTAATACTTTCCAAGACAGCTGACAGTCAGCTTGTCCTGAGGGCAAAGCTGGACAAGGCGGATGTTTCGAAAAAAGTGAACGCGCTTAAGCTTATTAAAGAAGTCCGGGCTTCAAAGGATGTCCCTGGCTACCTCCTCAGCAAGGCGAAGATCGTTGAAGAAGCGGTAAAGAGCCGCGCCAAGTAATATCCAATGGGAAAAACCATCGCAGAGAAGATCCTCTCCAGACATTCGGGACAAGACGCGAAAGCGGGCGACATAGTCATAGCCGATATCGATTTCTGCATGGGGCAGGACGGGACTTCCGGTGTGGCTATAGATGTTTTCAAGAAGATGAACATCGCGAAAGTCTTTGATCCGTCCAAGATAGCGATAATAATCGATCATTCATCCCCCTCCCCCAATGAAGGCGTCTCGGCCATACACAAGAAGATAAGGGAATTCACAAAAGCGCAGAACATTAAGCTTTATGATATTGGCTGCGGAGTTTGCCATCAGCTTCTTCCGGAGCAGGGGCACGTGACGGCCGGAGACCTGGTTATAGGCGCGGATTCGCATACCTGCACATACGGGGCGATAAACGCGTTCTCCACTGGTGTGGGCTCCACCGATTTTGCCGCCGTAATGGCGTCCGGGAAGCTCTGGTTCAAGGTCCCGCAATCAGTTAAATATTCATTCAAGAACAAGCTGCCGAAAGGAAGTTTTTCAAAGGACCTGATACTTTATCTGATCGGAAAAATAAGCGCTGACGGCGCGACCTATCTTTCGGCGGAATTCACAGGCGACGCGATCGATGAGTTGTCGATAGACGAAAGATTCACGATATCGAACATGGCAATAGAATTCGGCGCAAAGGCAGGGATAATGAGACCTGATAAAAAAGCAATGGAATGGATCAAACAGCATTCAAAGAAGACCCCGACACCTACTGAAGCCGACAATGACGCTAAATATTTGAATGTAATGGAGATAGACGCTTCGAAGATCGGTCCGCAGGTCGCGAAACCGCATAAAGTCGACAATGTTTCTCCCATCGAAGAAGTTGAAGGCACAGCCATTCAGCAGGGATTTATCGGGACGTGTACGAACGGCAGGGTAAATGATTTCGAGGCCGCGGCAAAGATCCTGAAAGGCAAAAAGATCAGCAAGGATTCGCGGTTAATACTGGCTCCCGCATCGAAAGACATCTTGATGGAGCTTATCAAGAAGGGGATATTTCAATCATTGGTGGAGTCCGGCGGGACTTTTGTGACGCCGGGATGCGGTCCGTGCGTGGGAACTCACAACGGCGTTCCTTCTGATGGCGAAAATGTGATTTCCACGGCTAATCGAAATTTTAAAGGGAGAATGGGAAACACTAATGCATTTATCTATCTCGGCTCGCCCGCGACCGTGGCCGCTTCTGTTCTGAACGGAAAGATAACCGATCCGAGGAAATACTCCTAAATAACATTCTTGAAGTCCAGGGTGACGCCAAATATTTTAGCCATTTTTCCTTCATTAACCATATCTGGCTTGCTTTCGCCGCTCACCCATTGGTATACTTTGCTGCAAGGCACGCCAAGTTTCTCCGCAAGGTCTTTTCGCCATAAACCCGTTGAAAGAAGAAGTAACTTGTATTTCCTGCATTGACTGAAATTTTGTCTCAGAAAATCGATTTTTTTATACCCGGATAATATTTGAATTGCCTCAACTTTACCGCAGATCTCTTCCTGGACCGCCCCGACATCATTGAAAACATCTACCAGTTTTTTAAGATCATTCGGACCAATAAGATGCTCTCCTGATTCCCAATAATTTATCAGCGATTTTGGCCTTTGTATCTCCATGGCAAGATTAAGTTGGGACTTAAATCGGGAAGTAATCCTCAATATCGCTAATTTCAACCCTATTATCTTTTTGCCTTCGCCGCTGAATTCGTTATCCACCTTTAACGAGAGTAATTTATCCAAAGGCATGCTCGTAAGAAGAGAACTGACCGTTGTATGCATTTCCTTCGCGATGTCCGGCAGCTTCCAGGGTTGAACGCTCTGTCCGCGTTCCACCCGCAACAAAACACCTCCCGGTAAAAATTCTTCCTGCGTTTTTCCAATACTTTTTCTGTATGTCGCCACCTTAATTCCAACAAGTTTGCGAGATGCATTGCTCCTGATATCAGGGATGCCAATATCAGGCACTTTAGCTTTCGCAAGCTCATCAGATGACATATCCATCAATAAACTACTCACCGATGTTTTAAAGGTTGTTGCCAAGTTGCTGAGATTGCGCGGCCGTGGCATCTTTTCGTCCTGTTCCCATGATATAACGGCGCGCAACCCAACATTGAGTTCTGCTGCGAGCTGGCTCAGTGTCTTATGATGCGCAATGCGTTGCTGTTGCAGACGCTCCCCGAAAGTCGAAGGTTCTAGATCCTTCATGTCCACATATCCATCTCTTATCTTTTGCAATGTTTTTTCGTATTGGGAATCATTTTTCAGCAGGCTTGAAATTCTCTTTAGCGCATCACGTATTAATGCGTGATCGGATATTCCGGGATCTTTTTTTCTCGATTCACAAAAAGCCAAATAGCTCTCGCCAATTACATCGATAGGTTTTAAGTAATGCAGCGAAATGTCCCTGCTGGAATAAAAATGCAAAACCGATCTGACTAAACGCTCATCCCTGGGATCGTTTATTTTGTAATATATTTTTCTCGCGCCGCTGAGATAAGAAAGGCCCGATGGGGCTTTTGCAGCTGAATGGCTCATTTTAGGTATAGGTCGGATATTCACATAGATACACCGATGAATTATCGAAATAATTGAACTGAAATTTCACATATTTTGAAGATATTTTTGGCTCGCCCGCGACCGTGGCCGCTTCTGTTCTGAACGGAAAGATAACCGACCCGAGGAAATACTCTTAAAAAGTATTACTTTAACGATCTCAACATTTCTTTTATTTTGACTAAATGAGGCAATAACAGATCTTCGATATTTATTGGCATATGATCCGTTCCGCCCACCCACTTTTCGGCACTAAACGTTTTGGGCATCATTGGAAAAATAACTTTATCAAAGAACTCGCGTTCATTTTTTGAAGCTTTTATTTTTGCATTCTCCAGCATTGTCCATACTACATTAAGAGGTTGTTTTTTTGACTCCAAATAATGATTTTTAGATATGCTCTGCGTTATTTCAGAGAAATTGTTGGTGCTCGCATAATGCGTATCCGTGTTATAGAATCCTTTAACGAATCGGCTTGGTAAAACATGGTTTAGCAGTGAGGTTATGAACGATCTGGAAATTTTATAGTTCGCCCCCTTTATTTTTAAGCCGATAAATTTTCCGCTCGTTCCAATTTTAGGTATCATTTTTATATCCTCCCTTTAATATTCCAGTCAAAACTCGATCATTTTATTATCGTCATATTTTCAGGAAAATTTCACTTTTTGATGATATTTTTGCCTCGAAAAATGGGGGAGAACTTAAAACACGGAGCTTAGAACTCAGTAGTAGTCTTGAAGCGCCTTAACTCCGAAGCCTTTCTTTTTCGCGGCGTCTATTCCGTTGACCGCCGCCTGCGCTCCCGATATCGTGGTGATGAGCGGAATATTATGTAAATACGCCCCTGCCCTTATGCCGATCTCATCCTGCTTCGCGACTTTTCCTGACGGAGTATTGATTATCAACTGGATCTCGCCTTTCTTGATAAGGTCCGCCACATCCGGCTTTCCCGTTCCGATCTTATGGACCGGCTTCACGTCAAGCCCGTTATTCTTAAGGACTTCCGCGGTTCCGTGGGTTGCGATCAGCGAGAAGCCAAGGTCAGAAAGTTTTTTTGCGATGAACATTACTGATCTTTTGTCCTTATCCTTGACCGATATGAAAACCTTGCCCTTAAGCGGAAGGTTCTGCCCCGCGGCGATCTGGCTTTTCATGAAAGCCGAGCCGAAGTTATCGTCTATTCCCATTACCTCGCCGGTGGATTTCATCTCCGGCCCGAGGACCGGATCGACCCCGGGGAACCGGACGAACGGAAACACTGCTTCTTTAACGGAAATGTGTTTCGGAACGAATTCATTTTTAATGCCGAGCTGATCAAGTGTCCTGCCAAGCATGACTTTTGTTGCCATTTTCGCCCAGGGAATTCCGGTCGCTTTCGAAACAAAAGGCACAGTCCTGGAAGCGCGCGGGTTAACTTCAAGGATATAAACGATATCGTTCTTTACCGCGAACTGGATATTCATCAGCCCGATGACGTTAAGCTCTTTTGAGAGCGCGTGAGTGATGCTCCTTATCTTGTTAACGATATTTTCAGAGAGTGAGAATGTCGGCAGTGAGCACGCGGAATCGCCTGAGTGTATCCCCGCTTCTTCGATGTGCTCCATCACCCCGCAAACGACTGTCTTTTTTCCGTCGGATATGGCGTCCACATCCACTTCGATGGCGTCTTCCAGGAATTTGTCGATAAGCACTGGCCTTTCGGGTGAAGCCCACACTGCCGCCGCCATGTATTCATCCATGTCACTGTCGTCATATACGATCTTCATCGCGCGGCCGCCAAGGACATATGACGGGCGAACAAGAACGGGATATCCAATCTCCCTTGCTGCCTTATGCGCTTCTTCGATAGTGACGGCTGTTCCCGATTCCGGCTGGACGAGGTCGAGTTTCTCGATAAGCTCCTTGAAAAGTTTCCTGTCCTCGGCGCGGTCGATGGATTCGGGAGATGTGCCAAGTATTTTTACGCCGGCTCTCATCAAGGGAAGCGCAAGGTTCAGCGGAGTCTGGCCGCCGAACTGGACTATGACGCCGATCGGCTTTTCCTTGTCGATGATGGCAAGTACGTCCTCGCGGGTAAGGGGCTCAAAATATAACCGGTCGGAGGTATCGTAATCGGTAGAAACGGTTTCCGGGTTGGAATTCACCATTATGGAGATGCAACCTTCTTCGCGGATTGCGTATGAAGCGTGGACGCAGCAGTAATCGAATTCAATTCCCTGTCCTATCCTGTTAGGGCCGCCTCCGAGCACGACAACTTTTTTCTTTTGCTTTTTCATTAACTGATCCAGTCAATATTAGCTGAAAAGGGGGATGAAATCAACGAACACGGGAGTGTTGCAATGGGCATAAATGATATACGGGGAAATGATCAATACTTATCTTAAAAAGCTTCTATTAAGTTCTTTCGGATCCTTTATGGCCTCCAGACATTTTTTTGATCAAGCGCATCATCGGCGGTTCTATTGGATCCGTATAAAGAACTAGCCTCCTGGAATTAAGCAATCCATTTACTGGATGCTTTATATATTGAGCAAATTCTTCAATAAAAAAATTGGGGGGGCAATCTACAAAAGTTTTTCTCTTCCTGGCTTCAAAACTTTCAATCACCTCAATGTCAAATGAAACCTTTGGATGGTTTATTTTAGCGATCGCTTCCGCTTCCGTACGCCTCATTGTAAGCAGCCATTCGGGATCCATTAAATATAAACCAGGCTCTCTCTTATCCACGCAAGAAACACCATAATGCAACACGGTACCATAACCGTTCGTCCACCATTCCAGCCTGTGATCTTTTGTTACCCCGCCAGATGGGTAAGGGATGTCCGTAAACACACGATGAGGCAGCCACCAGTCGATCCCGCCCTCAAAAGCTTGCTTAAGCTTAAAATCTTCATTCAGCACAATTACGTCAACATCGTTATGTTTGGCCAGTTTTTCCGGCGTGCAGTTCCTTTTCCACAGGCTTTCCGCTATTCCGCCGGTAAGGACGCCGAAAGCGTTCCGTTCAATAAGTATTTTGTGCGCCGCCCTTATGCCATCCATTCCTTTCGCCGCATCAGAAAATTTTGGGTGCTTCGGTGGTCTTATGGTCATCAATTGCTGTAATTTGAGTATTTGCCTCTGACTCAACACAGTCATTCCCAGGTGTTGTGTCAATCTAAGCTCAAGTGACAATCCCATTTGATAATTCCTCCTATATATATATATCGTTAAAAACGGGCGGAAATTTCGCTATTTTGAAGAAGATTTTGGTCTTGCTGTTCAGGCGGGCGAGATCAATGATTCATTTTAGGATAAATGTCCGCGATCGCAAAAGCTGTCTTTCCGTAAGATATCCGTGTAGTGATCCTGCCTTTGTTGTCGCAGATAATGGACGGGCCCGTGTTCCCGGCATGAATGCCGTACATATTATTTTCTACCGCTCTGAAGACCATCGATTGCGAATGAATATATGGGATCATTGAATTGCCGAAAGCCGCGTCTGTAGATATGCAAACAAGGGCTTTTGCGCCGGACCCTGCAAGGCCGCGGGAAACCTGCGGGTAAATTGATTCCAGGCATATCATGCAGCCGATATTTTTTAACGGGGTCAGGCTGGGCAAGGTTATATATTCCCTACCTCGCGAAAGCCATAGGGTTTCGGAGAATGGAAATATCCTGGTTTTCCGATACGGTTCTGTTGTGCCGCCGTCGGTTTTTAATATAAAGGCGATATTGAATTTTTTCCTTTTATCACAGTAATCGATATAAGATGTTCCGATAAGAAGCTCCGGCCCTTTTGACGTAATGGTCCTGTGGAGATATCCAAGATATTGATCGTTTTGCAGGACATAGTCCTTGGAAAGCTCCGGCCAGATGATGAGACCAGGTTTCTGTTCAAGCGCGTCTTTTGTTAGATCGACCAGCTTATTATCAATAAACTTTTCAAACAGTTTGCTGTGTTCCTTTAAAGCGTAATCTTTTGATGTGATATCTGTCTGGATAATAACGATCTTTACTGGCGCTCCGGGCTGCTCAGTGGAATTGATAGACAAATAACCATACCCAAGATTGATCGAATGGACAAGTAATAAAGATATGATAGAGATCGTCCAAATACGTTTATCTTTTTTGAGGATCGTGTTTGCAATAAGCGCATTCGTGAAAATTATCAAAAATACAATGAAATATGGACCGAAAAACCTGGCTGATTGGATCATGATAGGTAAAGGTGACAATGCAGTCTCCAGCGGAAATGTCAGGACAAATGAGATCATCGGCATTAGGAACTGCATTATCGTCCAGGCAACTCCGAATATGAGCGGGCTCAAGTTCCATCCATATTTATCAGATAAAATTGCCGAGAAAGTTATCATCAAAGCATGTACAAAGCCAACAAACAAAAATAGCAAGACAAGGAAAAGGGTGTCCTGAAAAACAAAGACCAGGTTCGTCGCATCCAACGGGATGAGCAGGACTATAGCGAACAGTTCGGAAAACGCGAGATTAATTAAGAAGCGCCGCCATCCGGTGGTTCTTTGGTTGAGAATGAATAATGGGATAAAACCCACAAAGATCCCCAAGGGAATGTTGGTCAATGGGTTTGGCATGGACGCAAGGGAAATGGCCAAACCGAGGAAAAATAACAGTAAAAACATTTTAATATTTCGAGTTAAGCGATATGCCCGTATAAATGCCCTTGAATTCCTTGATTATTTTGTCCGTCTTTGTGTCCAAAACTAAAAGCTTGGGCGATGCGTAATGTTCCTGGAGGAAATTCTTTCCGACGGAAACGTATATTTTGCCTGGCGCGACCACGGAGAACATCAGACGGGAAGGAATATTGATCCTGTCAACGACATCATCAGTTTTAGGATCGACCACTTCGACAGTGTCATGCGGCATCCGATCATCCCGGTGCGTGACAAAGATCTTATCAACTGACCTGTCATATTTCAGGATAAAAGGACGTGGATCGACATTAACAACCCTGCGAAGTTCTCCTGAAGAAAGAGAATATACCAACAAATAGTTGGTGGTTGGCAGCTCGCAATGGCTATCCTCGATATTCCCGAATTCGCCGGCGGAAACATAGACCTTATCCCCGACATTGCATACGCCCCAGATCATTTTATACTGGCTGTCGATATTGATCGTTTTGACGATCTGCTTCTTATCAATATCGACGACATAAATATCGCCAGTAAATTCAGTCCTTGTAAATTCTTTCAGGTCATTTTCTTTGAACAAATAATAAGTCGCCAGGAAAAGATATTTGCTTCCGTCAAAGAAAATGTCGGTAATATTGGCCTGAGAATAATGCGGATCATCTTCCCGAAGAAAGACCGAGCCCGTGATCGTTTTGGACTTCCTGTCAATAAAGATCACTCCGCTTTTTCCCTTTGTTTTATCGTTCCCTTCGATCTCGGCGATCAATTCCTTGTCGGTCAGGAATAATTGGTGCGGGCCGAATTTGTCGCCCAGATCGATGAATTTCTCGATCTTATTCTTTTCCGGATCATAATAATAAATATCGCGGCCATAAAGCTCCACTCCCCGATAGTTCGATATGAAGCACCCCCCTTTTTCATCAACAACAAAATTATTGAAATCTTTGTCGCCGGGAAGTTCTATCTCTTTAAGTATCATGTCTTTGTTAACGTCAAATCTGACAAGGCAGTCCGGCTTGGGAGGCTGGAACCTCAACACATAAGCGAAGTCCTCCGGCAGCGCCGGAGAACCCCGCCATATGAAGCAAGCAACACCAATGAAAAATAGGGCTTTTTTAACGCTCATAGATCCAGCATGTTCAAAGAATAACAGAAATCGTAATCAAGCGACGGCGAATAGTAAATATCGCCGGGTGATATCCCGAACCAGGCGAAGTACGTCGATCCTATCGGCCGGCTGCTGTCCCCGATTATATTGCTGTCTACACCCGTAAGTTTCGTATCAAAATCAACAAGCCCCTTGAAAGTATTGTAAACCAATTTTGAGCAATACATGGAGCTTTGATCGTTTTTATCGCACCACCTTAAAACAAAATTCCCCAGCAGATCAAAAATGGTCTGGACCTGGGGAAAATATGGAGTGCCGTCATATTTGACCTCAGCTGCTTTAAGCGCAGTTTTTATCTGATCGAGTGTTACGGGTTTTAATGGATTATTCGCGGTTTTTATTTTTTTGCAGGAATAATAAGTAATATGTTTCCATGTATCCGGCGCATAGTTTACCCTTGAGCCCCCATCTGGTAAAGCTTCAAATATTTTATAACCATTCGGATCATCCACAATAGCCACATGCGTCCATTCAGAGAATATCTTCACGATATCGGACCCCGACCCGTTCCCGCGGAGAAAAACAAGCGTGCATGGGTCGGTCCCATTAGTTGCATTAAATTTGTTCCAATCAAATGTAGTTTCTATGTTGTCGTTCCAGTTAGCACAGATGGTTAAATTATTCACGCCCATTCTGCCCGGATTATTATTGGCCAATGTAGTTAATTTTTTCGTCGAACCGCATGTCGCGCAGTAATACGGGTAATATCCCAGGGCCACCAGTGCTTCCCGCGGTTTATTAACATTTGAAAACACGAAAGTCTGCTGTTTTAACGCATTTCTCAGGTCTTCATATGAATAATATTGCGGTCCGGAACTTCCTCCGCCGTCGTCCCCTCCCCCGCCGATGATGCATATCCCGCCTCCCCCGCCCCCCGCGAATGAAGCACTGGGAGACAAAAGAAGCAATGTCATGATAAAAAGTAAGACAATATTCATTTTCTTTGCCATTTTATTCACCTCCATCTTGTAATTCTTGTTACAAAAGTGTTGATCTGCTTGGCCGGGATCTTTACCGACTCCATGCTTGCCGTCCCGTCATCGCCGGAAACTATCGCATAGCCGATAACCGATGCCTCCAGCGGGGTCATGCCCAAGCTATTATCCGGATTAATTTTCGGCATGGACTCCTCCACTGCAATTCTTGCCTTTTCAACTATTTCATCGTTAACTTTTATTCCTTCCAATGTCGCCAGCTGGTTGATATTGTCCGTTATCATGCCTATATCGATAGGCGGCTGCTTCCTGACATTGGCATCGACTATAACGGTAATATTCCTTTTCAAGGCCTCCTGCTGAGCCATGCTTTTAACAACTTCAGGCGATACCAGAGTTGTAGGAGATACAGTTGAAATTCCGGATACCGACTTGTTAAGTTTTGAACTCACATATCCGACAAAAGAATTGACGGTTTGCTCGGCGCTTGCTTCACTGCTTATCGCACCAAGCTGAGCATTGAATGTTCTGACCTGCGGATTATCTACTTTCATCGAATAATTTTTATCAGAAACATTACCTGATTGCGGTGCCTGCCCGCATCCGCAGATGAATAATGTCATCGCAATAATCGCTAACAAAATTATGTTTCTCATTTTCACACCTCCTTCATAATGAAATCCGATCACATCAGGGATAGCAATTTTCTTGCCGTCAGGTTTCACTCGTAAGATCGATTTTTCGCTACGGAACTGTCGCAGGATCTTTCGACACTTGTTGCATAGATTGACACCCCCGTGGAGCAAGAATATAATCCCATGGTCAAAAGTAATTTATCAAAGGGGGTGTCCGAATGAAAAAGATCTTTTCATTTTATTTTTTGGCGCTTTTCCTTATCTCCCCGGCGTATTGTGAGAATTTAAAATATATCGGTATTTCACTTTTCGGCAAAAGCGTAGATAAAATAAATGCTTTAGTCGGTACTAATATCACATTGGAAGCAATGGGTGCCTACAATAAGGCTGGTTTTAAGGAATATTCCTCAAAAGACGATCCGTGCACTTGGTCTACCAGCAATGCGCTTGTCCATATAAACGATAAAGGGGAATTCTATTGCAAACAGGCTGGAACAGTTCAGGTTTTCGCCACAAAAGGCGGCAAAACAGCAATGCTCACGCTGAATATCACTACCGAGCCGTCCGAAGCTATGCCGGAGCCGCCCAAAGGGATTGTGATAACTAATATCACATCCAAGTCGGCTTCTGTCACCTGGGATAACGCGAAATATAAAGGTATCAGTTACCTGGTCAGCATCGGTAATGATGAAAAAGCTGATAATGGAGGCATCCCTCGCTTGGCCAATAAGCCTTATAAATTGACATGGAATATCCCTGTTTCACGCGGGCTTAAAAGTGACCAAACATATTACATAAAAGTCAAAGCGCTGAATAAATATGGATCCAGCGATTGGAGTAAGCCTGTTAAATTCATAACTCTCAACTTATAACTCTTAACTCATAATTATTTAATTTTAACTCCTGACTTTCGTGCTATGCTATATATAAATATAATCGGAGGGTTCATTTGCTTATTTTTCTTTGGATGAAGTTGCAATTATTTTCGTTGCTCACAATTTCGATCTTCCTCGAAGCCTTTCCCTTCCTGCTTTTGGGGGCTTTACTGGCGGCCGTCGTGGAAGTCTTTGTTTCCGAATCATTTTTGGCTAAATATACGCCGAAAAAAATAAGCCTGGGGTTTTTGTACGCATTGATCCTCGGGTTCATATTCCCGACATGCGAATGCGGCGTCGTGCCGGTCACCAAAAAACTTTTACAGAAAAAAGTCCCCACCCATATCGCTCTTACGTATATGATGGC
Source organism: uncultured bacterium (assembly GCA_963768305.1). GTDB lineage: Bacteria > Margulisbacteria > WOR-1 > CAVSGV01 > CAVSGV01 > CAVYHE01. The sequence goes on along the minus strand of CAVYHE010000013.1, from coordinate 43,552 downwards.
GGCTCCGGTCGTGAATCCTGTCTCCATATTCGCGACCTTTATCGCCTTCCGCGGAGATCTCTCGATGGTCATCGGCCGCCTGGTCATCATAAGCGTGGTGGCTATAATTACATCGCTTCAATTCTCCCGACAGAAAACAGACGCTCTCCTGATAAAAGAACGTCATGCCAGCCACGATGATGACTGCGATTGCGATCAATACCGGACGGGCCGCGACAGCAGGCCGGCCTGGCAGCGGGTCATGGGGCACACCAGTTCAGATTTTTATAGTATGGCCAGTTATTTGATCCTCGGGGCCTGCGCATCGGCCTTTTTTAAGACTTTCCTGCCACAGAATTTTCTGTCCGCGTTCCGTTACAACGCCCTGCTCGCGCTGATCATCATGCTCGTACTGGCCGTTCTGTTCTCGATCTGTTCGGAAGCCGATGCCTTCGTGGCCGCCTCATTCTCATTTTTCCCGAAAATGGCCCAGCTGGGGTTCACGACGCTGGGACCGGTGTTCGACCTGAAATTACTCGCGATGTTCCTGCATACCTTTAAGAAAAAAGCCGTCGCGCGATTGGTCTTCACGACCGTCATCCTGAATTTCATTTTTTGTCTGATGTGGGGAGGGATATTTAAATAACATGTTCATAAAAGCGCTGCGTTACGGCGAAGGATTGAACATTGTTCTAATTGCTGTGCACATTTTTGTTCTGGCTTTCGGCGGAACATATACGGCGTATCTCAATCCTAGATTCGAGGTCTTCACGATGATCTCCGCCGGATTGCTTCTCTTCCTCGGCCTTTATAAGCTCGTTTATCCGCCGAAAGAGACCAACTTCGGTTATCTCGCCCTGTATGTCCTGCTTTTGCTCTTATGCTATTTTGTTCCGGTCAAAACTTTGGGTGTTCCCGACTTGATCCAAACGCCATTTTGATCATGAAAACACGTTTATTTATTTTTTGTATAATCTTCACGGCCATTGTCCAGGCCTGCCCCGCGCAGGCCGTCGATGCCAATGACAGCGCTTCCACGCCATCGAATTTCGCCGTTTCGGGAAGCACGATCTTCCCAGAAAGAGTGAGTGGAAGAGAATTGCTGGGAGGGAAAGAATACGTCCGTTTGAATTTAGGCGAATTATATGTTATCGCCGGCAGCAAGGATCCAGATAAATTGAGCAATAACTATGTTGTCCGGGGGATCGTATACAAGAACGCCGACCTGGCAAAAAACCATGAATGCGGGCTGGTCCGGATCGTTATTGTTTGCTGCGCCGCGGATGCTTTGGCGGTCGGGATAAGGTTCCCTGACGCGAATACGGCGCGTCTGGAAACGGGCAAGTGGGTAAAGATATACGGCCATTTGCAAAAAAGGACTTCTTCCTCGAACGAACAATATAACAATATCAGCCTTTCCTCACAGCAGGTTTATATCACAGACAGCAGGCTTGTTAACGAGTGGTACCTGGCTCCGGACAGGATAGAAAGCTTGCCCGAGCCGACAGACCCTTATATAATGAAGTGGTCGGAAAAGGAGCCGTATAATTATTAAATGGTGCATTTAATGCCGATCATTTTTTCCACGGCGACATTTTTTTCAACGCTTCTGGGCGGGTTGTTCGCCGTCAGGTTCAAGGACAAGCTTCATCCCCTGATGGCCTTCGCGGCAGGCGTCCTTCTCGCGGTAGTAAGCTTTGATATTTTCCCGGAAATAATCGATCAAATAAAAACAAATGATTTCAACCCGACTGAAGCGATGATCGCCCTGGTCGCGGGTTTTTTGCTTTTCCATATACTTGAAAAAAGCATTCTTATCCATCATGCCCATGAAGACGAATATGCCAAGCATAAGCATCCGCAAGTGGGGGTCATCTCTGCGCTGGCGCTTGCCGGACACAGCTTTATGGACGGTGTAGGCATAGGCCTTGGTTTCCAGGTCAATTACGCGATAGGTTTGCTTGTCGCGATAGCCGTGATCTCCCATGATTTCACGGACGGAATGAATACCGTAACATTGATGCTGAACCACAAGAACCAGATGAAAAGATCCTTGATGCTTTTGCTGCTTGATTCCGTAACTCCTGTTCTGGGCGCCGCATCTACGTTACTTTTTAGAGCTTCTGCCCGTTTTATGGTTTTATATTTGGGATTTTTTGCGGGATTCCTGCTCTATATAGGAGCGAGCGACATATTGCCGGAAGCTCACAGCGACCGGAGTTCATATCAGCTGATAGGGCTTACCGTATTGGGAGTGATCTTCATTTATATCGTCACGCGCTTTGTGTAGGACTGAATATATAAATATGATAACAAAAAAATATAAGCTTATATTCGCCTTCGTAATAATCGTATATTCATTTTTAATGCTTTTCCATCCGCTGTTACATTCCCATGGCTTTGACGCAAAGGATCATGATGACTGCCTTATCTGCCAATGGGATCAATGCATTCAGATAATATCGAACAGCCCTGAAATAATTTTTGTTGTCGCATTTTTGATCGGCTTATTATTTCTTCCTTTAATTTCATGCGACCGGATCATTTTATCTCTTTTCTCCTCCCGCGCCCCTCCTGTCCCGGCCTGACCCTTAAAGATCCTCAAAGAATAATTTCCGGAACCTAAGTTAATTTCTTAACAAGGAATAATTTATATACAAAGGAGGATTCGATGTCCTATATTATTAATTTGATTAAATACTCATTAATTGTGATCGGCCTTGTCATCCTGGCCGGCTCAACGGTTTTTGCGGATACCGATGTTAATTCAAAGTACGCAAACCCGGATATGTCGGTCAATTTCCTGACCCTTTACCAGAGCAGCAACAGGGGCGGCAATTTAATCGATTTCCCGGGCGAAGCGAACGGATTTTCCCTACAGGAAGCCGAGCTGCAATTCTTCTCTGACGTCGACCCGTATTTCCGTGCTAACGTCCTCCTCTCCATCAGCCAGAGCACGCCGACATCCGAATTCGGGATAGATCCGGAAGAGGTGTTCGTTGAGACCACCGACATCCCGAACATTACGTTCAAGATAGGAAAGTTCAAGGCGTCGCTGGACAGGCAAAACTTGATGCACACGCATGCTCTTCCGTTCATAGATGCATCGCTTATAGACCAGAGGCTGGTTGGTGACAGCCTGAACGAAGTAGGCGTTTCGGCGGCAGCCCTTATGCCGGTCAACTGGTTCAGTGAGGTGACGGCGCAGGTCCTCCAAGGGCAGAACGAGATACTCTTCAACAACACGAACAGGAACAGCCATCCTGCTCTTCTTCATTTGAGGAATCTTTGGGACCTTTCGGATGAGCTGACCATGGATTGGGGGCTGACTGGCCTTTACGGCGCCAACAGCTACGACAAATATACTCACGTTTACGGCTCTGATGTCACCTTTAAATGGCAGCCGCTGGAAGGAGGCAAATACAGGGCGCTTAATTTCACTTTGGAATATCTTTCGGGCGACATAGCCGGCGATCCTGACGGTGAATTCCTGAACGGAGGATCATCCTGGCTGCAGTACAAGTTCGCGGAACAATGGTGGGCGCAGGCCCGCTATGATTACGTGGACACGCAGGGAGACATTCCGGCGCAAAGCAAGGAAAGCTACCTGCTCAGCTACTCGCCTTCGGAATTCTCCGGGTTCAGGCTACAGCTTGATCATCTGGATGATGGAATAAAGCCCGCGGAGGACAAGATATCCTTACAGATGAACATCACTATCGGCGCGCATCCCGCGCATTCTTATTAAAAAGGAGGGAAAATAAAATGACAAATATTATTAAATATTCAGTCGCCGCTCTTGGCCTCATAGTTTTATTAACATTATCGTCGCACGCAGAAGCAAAGCTTAATGTGGTAACCACCACTCCCGACCTGGCCGCCATAGTTTCCGAGGTCGGAGGAGACAATGTTTCCGTCCAGTCCCTGGCAAAAGGGACGCAGGACCCTCACTTTCTGGAGGCAAAGCCTTCTTTCATGGTGAAAGTGAACCATGCGGACTTGGTAGTTTCGACCGGCCTTGAGCTTGAAGTAGGCTGGCTGCCTCCCATACTGCAGGGAGCGAGAAATCCGAAGGTCATGCCAGGAACCGCAGGCTATTTTGAGGCCGGCTCATTCATTAAGCCCATTGAACTTCCGACAACCAAAGTAACAAGGGCGGAAGGCGATATCCATCCTTTCGGAAATCCGCATTTCCTGCTGGACCCTATCCGCGCTGGCCAGGTTGCGGTCGCCATCGCTGACCGTCTCGGCGAACTGGATCCTGACAATGCGGCGGTTTACAAAAAGAACGCCGATAAACTTAAAAGCAGGCTTGATGAAAAAACAAAACTCTGGCAGGCAAGGATAGCTAGAGCGGGGGTAACAAAGATCATCACTTATCACAAGACTTTGAATTATTTCTGCGACAGGTTCGGCATAGACAATCCTATTAACCTTGAGCCGAAGCCCGGCATCCCGCCCACGGCGCAGCACATAATGGAGGTTATCAATGTCGCGAAGGAACAGAAAATTAAATTGATCGTGGTCGAGAATTTCTATGACGCTTCTTTTGCTGACAGGGTAGTGCGCGAGGTGCCAGGTTCAAGGGCCGTGACCGTGCCCGTGGAAGTTGGAGGAGCGCTTTCGATCAAAACATTGGATGACCTTTACGAATATCTGGTTTCGGTCATCGAAGGAGGCAAATAATGAGAGAAGCCACACTTTTTCTTCTCGCTCCATTTGTGATGTCGCTGATCCTGGCCGGTATCCACTGTTATCTTGGGCTTCACGTGCTTGAACGGGGGATAATCTTCGTGGATCTGAGCCTTGCGCAGGTAGCTGCGTTCGGGATCGCTTTGGGGCTTTTGCTGGGCTTCCAGGCCCATTCGACCCCCGTTTACTTTTTAGCGCTCTTGATGACATTTGTTGCTTCCGGCATATTCGCGCTTTCAAGGAGGCATGAGAGCGTGTTCCCTCAAGAAGCGGTCATTGGGATAGTTTTTGCGCTGTCTTCGGCCGCTGTTGTGGTCGCTGCGGAAAAAATGGCTCACGGAATGGAATACGTGAAGGATCTTCTGGCGGGGCAGATACTTTGGGTAACGTGGGGAGATGTGGCAAGGACAGCTGTCATCTATGCCATTGTGGGCGCGATACATTATATATACAGAAGACAGTTCATTGACGCATCTTTCAACAAGGATGCCAGGAAAACTATGGTGTGGGACCTAATGTTCTATATCCTTTTCGGCGTAGTGATAACTTCGTCGGTGAGCATAGCGGGAGTTCTTCAGGTCTTTTCATACCTGATAGTGCCGGCTCTTGTAAGCACTTACTTTTTCAAGACCATCAGGGACAGATTGATGTTCGGATGGGCTTTCGGCTTTGTGATGAGCTTTATTGCAATGGCCATAAGCTATAGATTGGACCTGCCGACAGGACCGTTCATAGTTGTATGCTTCGCATCTATTCCAGTCCTGCTCCTGATATATACGTCTTTCATTTCATTAATGGGATTTGGAAAGGAAGATATGGTTTAAAGTAATAATTGATATTTTTATTGTCGGCATATAACCTGCTGGCGGGCATGAAGTTTTAAAACGCTTGACATTCGTGCCACTTCTTTTATAATTCGTGCTACCATGTCAAATCTTGAGAGATTCGGCGTATCGATGGAGCAGGGACTTATAAAGACATTTGACAAGATAATCGATAAAAAGGGATATCCCAACAGATCGGAAGCCATCCGGGACCTTATTAGGAATTTGATCGTCGAGGAGAATGTTAAGCTCGGCTCGAAAGAGGTCATCGGCACGATCACGATAGTTTACAGCCACGAAATTCACGATCTTACCGACGATCTCAACCAAATCCAGCATCATTTCCACGATCAAATAATATCAACTGTTCATGTGCACCTGGACGAGCACAACTGCATGGAAGTGCTTATTGTTAAAGGAAAAGCAGCGGACATTAAACAGATATCGGACAAGCTGATAAGCACAAAAGGCGTCAAGCACGGAAAGCTGACCATAACGACAACATGAAAGGAGATAAATAAAATGAAAAGCTTTTTACTTTTAACCTGTATTTTTACCTTTTTACTTTTTCCTTTTAACTTTGCCTATGCCACGCGCCCCCTTTACACCGCCGATACCGTCATAACCCCGTTCACTCATATAATCATAGAAAGCGGCCTGCTGTTGCAGTCGCAGAGGGACAACAGCGGTTTTTCCGAGGTTATCACCACCGCAAGATACGGACTCAACCAGAACACTGAACTTTCCCTGACGCTTCCCTACATCAGCAGGCAGGCGGAAGGCGGCAATTTTGACGGCCTGAGCAACGGCACCTTCAATGTTAAATACAATTTCTTCACCGGAGGCGACGGAAAAGTTTCAACCGCGTATCTTCTTGGGGTACAGCTTAAATCGAGCGATACCGGCAATGGCCTTAATAACAACAAAAGTGATATAACTAACATGCTCATATATTCACACGACATCGGATTTTGCACGTATCTGCTCAATTTCGGATATACTTTTGATGACGAACCGGCCGGCCAGCCGGAGAACGATTTCATCCTTTACAATGCCGCCATAGTCAAGCCTATGAACGGCGCCATCAACTTCACGGGAGAGATCCAGTACAGCAAAAATACTTATACCGGCGATATCTTCGGAGAGACTGCTGTCGGCATCAACTGGCGGGTCGGCCCGAAACTGGTCCTGGATACCGCGATCGGATGCGGCCTTAATGAGAACTCATCAAGCTCGAATTTCGTTTTTGGCGCGACATATAATCTGGACTATCCGGGAGAACAATAAATGCATATACCTAACGGCCTTCTTGATCCAAAGGTTTCCGCCGGAGCTTCATTCGCTGCCGCAGGAGTTCTTGGCTATTGTTTGGCGAAAGTGAAGCAGGCGCTGTCGGCGCTTGTTCCCGAATCGGTGCTTGCCGGAGCGGGGAACATCGGCTGCAACATAACTGAAAATTCAAAAAGACTGATGTCAACTTTTGCCGAAAATCATATCATGAAAATGGGAGCCATCGCTTCATTGATATTCGCGGCGCAGATGTTCAATTTCCCGATCAATAACGGAACTTCGGGACATATTTTGGGAGGCGTGATCGCAGCAATAGCGTTGGGGCCGTTCTCAGGAGCCCTGGCGATATCCGCAGTTCTTGTAGTTCAATCGATATTGTTCGCCGACGGAGGATTAATGGCGATTGGTGCGAACATTATCAATATGGCTGTGGTCGGCGCGCTTGCCTCATATTACATTTATTATATTATCCATAAACTGATAAGGTCGGATTTCGGATTTTTTGCCGGCGCAGGGATCGCCGCATTTTTTTCAGTTCTTCTAGCATCGGTCGCATGTTCATTGGAAATTTCATTGTCAGGGACCATCGAACTTTCAAGGATACTTCCCGCCATGGCATCCGTTCACGCAGTGATCGGCATGGCTGAGGCGCTGATAACCGTCTTGGCCATCAATCTCCTGAGATCGACCGGTTTTAAGCTTGAAGGAGAGATAAAAAACGAAAAATAAGACGATATTAATAATTTTTATTATAGCTGTCGCAATCGCTTCGCTTGCGGGATTTTTCGCTTCATCGCATCCAGACGGGCTTGAAAAAGTCGCGGCAAACCTTAACTTCGAAGAAAAAACGAAAGGGACCATTGGTATTTTAAAGGATTATAAAATTCCTGATATTCCATTTTCCGCGCTATCCAGCGCGATATCCGGGTTCGTCGGAATAATTATATTGTTCCTTACGTTCAGGACGATCGCAAAGACCAGGCTTTACGGCAAAGCCATAAAGAAATTTCTAAATATCCGCTAAAATGATATAATGGTCTCGCAATGATATTAAAAGGCAGAGGGTTGCGGCTTCCCCAGAGCGATGACATCAACACGGACTACATAATATCCGGCCGGTACAAATTCAAGATACAGGACCCGGCGGAGCTGGCAAAGCACGTCATGGAAGACCTGGACCCGAACTTCTATTCTAAGATCAAAAAGGGTGACTTCATTGTTGCGGGCAGCAATTTCGGCTGCGGCTCAAGCCGCGAACAGGCGCCGATGGCAATCAAATATGCGGGGCTTTCGGCGGTCCTTGCAAAGTCTTTCGCGAGGATATTTTACAGGAATTGCTTCAATCTTGGACTTCCGGCGATAGAATGCGACACGGACAAAATATCCGACAATGATGAACTTGAAGTTGATCTTGACGCCGGGACCATAACGAACATCACAAAAGGAACAACCCTCAAGATAAGTCCGATACCGAAAACAATGCAGATCCTTCTCGCCGACGGAGGACTTGTGGAGCACTTCAAGAAACACGGCGGTTTCGCCCTTAAGTGAAGATAGTAATCCTCGGCTCCCCGCAATCCGGACAGCAGGAGCTTTTCAGCCTATTGACCCGCATTCCTGTTGAAACGATAAAACTGAAGCCTATGGAAGCGCAGATCGGCATCTGTGAAGTGAAGGACCTAAGGCTAACAAAGCTGATCGAAATGTTCAAGCCCGCGAAAAAGTCATATGCGCGCATTGAATACACTCTTCTTCCTGATTTTAATCTCCAGGGCCCCGCAAAAGACATGGTGTTCAAGGAGTTGAAAAATTGCGACGAGATCTGCTGGGTCGCCAATTCGGATAATGCCGAAGCCGATGTTTCACATTTCTTTTCAGAGCTGCTTATTAATGACACTATAGCGGTTGAAAAAAGGCTGGAAAATATTGAAAGGGACCAGAAAAGGAAATTCCTGGAAGCAAGGGCAAAGGAAGAAGCTCTTATGAAAACATGCAAGGCGCAGCTTGAAAAAGAAAGGCCCATCCGCGAGCATGCTTTTACGCCTGATGAAATAACGGCGCTTAAAACTTACCAGTTCCTAACAATGAAACCGGTATTCGTCGTGATCAATGTTCCTGATGACAAGATCAATGATAATTCCATATCATCGGCGATATCTTCAAGGACCGGCCTGAAGGCTATACAAGTCTCAGCAAAATTAGAACAAGAAATAAGCCAGCTGGATGAAGCTGATAGAATGGCTTTCATGGAAGAAATGGGAATTAAGGAATCTGCTTTGGATAAAATGAACCAGATGGCTTTCGCGGGGCTGGGATTGATCTCATATTTTACGGTGGGAACTGATGAAGTGAAAGCTTGGCCTGTTAGGAAAGGCGCGCTCGCAGCTGAAGCGGGCTCCGTAATCCACACGGACATCGAAAAGAAATTTGTCCGCGCGGAAATGTGCAAATTCGACGATCTTGTGGCCGCCGGCTCCGAGGCAAAGCTGAAAGAGCTCGGCAAATTCCACCTTAAAGGCCGCGACTACATGGTCGAGGACGGCGATATACTGAACTTCAGGGTTAGCAATTGAAAATCTCCGCCTTTTCAGATAAAATAAAAACATGACATACAATATTACTTTGATCCCCGGCGACGGCACAGGCCCGGAAATAGTGGAAGCCGCACGCCGCTGCATGGAAGCGACAGGCGTCAAAATCAAATGGGAAACAGTTGATGCCGGCATAGATATCATGGAAAAGGCCGGGACTCCCCTTCCCCCCGCGGTCCTTGAATCCATAAGAAAGAACAAGGTCGCGCTGAAAGGCCCCATAACCACGCCGATCGGCACGGGATTCAGGAGCGTCAACGTCGCCATCCGCAAAGAACTGGACCTGTATACCTGCCTCAGGCCGTGCAGATCATACAAAGGCGTCCGCTCCCGATATGAGAATATCGATCTCGTGATAGTCAGGGAGAACACCGAAGACCTTTACGCTGGGATTGAATTTGAAGAAGGGAAAAAAGAAACAAGCTGATGTGATCGCCGCCATCGAAAAAGCGTCGAAGAAAAAGATACGCCCCGATTCCGGCATCAGCATAAAGCCGATATCAAAGTTCGGGACCGAAAGAATCGTGAAATTCGCGTTCGACTACGCCGTTAAACACAACCGCAAAAAAGTCACCGCGGTGACGAAAGCGAATATCATGAAGTTCACCGACGGGCTTTTCTTTGCTGCGGCGCGTGATGTCGCGAAAAAATATCCGAAGATCGAATACGAAGAGCGGCTGATCGACAACATGTGCATGCAGCTGGTGCAAAAGCCGGAGCTTTATGATGTGCTGGTCCTTCCGAACCTTTACGGCGACATCTTATCCGATCTTTGCGCGGGATTGATAGGCGGGCTGGGGGTCGCGCCGGGAGCGAACATCGGAAAAGACATCGCGGTCTTTGAAGCTGTCCACGGTAGCGCGCCGAAATACAAAGGCCAGAACAAGGTTAACCCTACGGCGGTTATCCTTTCCGGCGTTCTGATGCTCGACTATCTCGGCGAAAAAGAAGCATCCAAACGGCTGGAAAAAGCAGTAGCCGATGTGATCGCCGAAGGGAAATATGTGACTTACGACCTGAAACCGAACAGGGACGATCCGACCGCGGTCGGCACTTCTCAGATGGCCGACGCGATAATTTCAAGGCTGAAATAGGAGGCAATAATATGGCGGAATATGAAATGATCCTGAGGCTTCTTCTCGCATTGATCTTCGGCGCCGCAATAGGATATGTCAGGGAAATAAAAAAGAAAGCGGCGGGACTGCGCACTCACACGCTTGTGTGCCTTGGTTCCACGTTATTCACTCTTGTCTCGATCGAAATGGTAAAGGGCATGAACGGCGGAGATCCATCCAGGATCGCTTCATGCGTGGTCACCGGCATAGGCTTTATCGGAGCGGGCACTATATTCCAATCGGGCAACAATGTCCGCGGACTCACCACTGCGGCTTCCATTTGGGTGTGCGCGGCCATCGGGCTGGCCGTTGGAGCGGGGTTATATTCTATAGCCACGGCAACGACCGTGCTTGCGTTGATAGTGATACAATTGCTTCAGATCTGGGAGCAGAAGTTCCTTCGGGAAAGCGAAAAGGAAAGTCAGTAGACAAATTGGCCTGAGTTCTTTTCTGTTAACCACGCGGCCAGAGTGAACCCGTTCTTATCCTTATCTGTGATGAATTTCGTCCTAGGAACTATCGAATCAAATTGCTTTTTCAATCCTGTGTCGCATTTTGACCAGTCGATATCTTTTGCAAGCGGCGAGATGGCCGCCTCGCAGCCCTGGCTGTACTCGCCGGAGCAGAAATATTCGACGAAGCTTTCTTCCACGGCAAGTATCCCGTGGGCGAATCCCGGAGGAAGCCATATCCATTCGTTATGATCTGCTTCAGGTTTTCCTGTCAATTCATAAGCGATGATCTTTGCCCAAGTATCAGGGGAGCCTTTTCTGATATCAAGGGCGAAATCGATGATCCTGCCCTTTTCAACCCTTACAAGCTTTCCCATGTAAGGGTTCCACTGGAAATGCAACCCTCTGAATGTTCCGGCTTTTGAAAATGCATCGTTGCACTGGACGAACTCGACGCCTTTCATGAAATCGAGCTTTTGAAAGTCGCTTTTCCTGAAGGTTTCGGTAAAGTATCCGCGGTGATCGTTGAACCTGCCGAAGCGGATGACCTTGATATCCGGTATCGCCAGTGTCTTGACTTCAAGTATCTTCATGGTGCCTGATTATACTATTTTCTCTCATGTCTCGCATCTCATTCCTATTTCTGCTAAAATATATAGCAATATGATGTACTATCCGTTCGATCCGACTTTCGTGCTGTTGATCCCTGCCGTGATCCTGGCGCTTTACGCGCAATTTAAGGTGCAATCGGCTTATTCTGAGCTTTCCAAGGTCCGCTCAAAAAGCGGCCTTACCGGCGCGCAGATGGGCAGGAAACTCCTTGATAATTCAGGCCTTTCCAATATCGGCATTGAAGAGATCCCGGGCAACCTGACCGACAATTACGACCCGCGCGACAAGATACTTCATCTTTCGCAAGGGGTATACGGCAATGATTCGGTAGCGGCTATCGGCATTGTCGCGCATGAAGTTGGGCACGCGTTGCAGGATTCCAAAGCTTATGTCCCCCTAAAGATCAGGTCGGGGCTTGTTCCCGCAGCCAGTATAGGCTCACAGATGGCCATCCCGCTTTTCTTCATCGGATTGCTGTTCAGCTATCCGATGCTGATGGATATCGGGATAGTTGTGTTCTCCATAGCTGTCGCTTTCACGATAATAACCCTGCCAGTGGAATTCAACGCGAGCCACAGGGCGATACAGATGCTTTCAACGGGAAAATATATCGAGAAAGATGAAGTTCCGATGGCAAAGAAAGTGCTGGATGCCGCGGCGCTGACCTATGTTGCCGCTACTGCGATGGCGGTGCTAAATCTCATCCGCCTGATAGCGCTCAGAGGTGAAAGAAGGGATTAGACCTTTTCAGATTTGGGGGCTGCTGCGCTGGCGTTACCCGCCATGCTTGACCGTTCTTCGACAATTTTAACAGCATCTTCAATCATACGATCGAGCTTCTTGAGATCATCCGGTGTTTGAAATAAGGCATCAACTTTTTTATCATTTAAATATTGCTCGTGCTTTTCCCCAAGATTGCTGCTCTTAAAGATTATATAAACGGATGGATGCATTTTTCGGATCTCATCAACCACTTCAAACCCTTTTGTTTTCTTCTCCATATCAGTATCAGTAAAAAGTATATGGAGGGATCCGGCAGGGATCTTTTTCGCTGATTCTATTGCCTCAAGGCCGTTATCAGCTCCGAATATTTCGCAGCCCGGACAACGCGTATCAAATGTGCCCATAAAAAGGCCTTTAAGAGCATAATCGTCATCAGCTACCAGAATATTTAATTTTTTGACCGCCAGCCCTCCGCCGGAACCTATTTCTACGCGCGGGAACATCTTTGCGCCAATAGAACGGTTATTGAAGAACGTATTGATCCGTCTCTCATGCAAAGGCCTGCCCGCAATATTAAATCTCATTTTACCTATTCTTACCATTTTGATCTTCTCCCTGGTTTTTAACCATTGAACATTATTTGATCCTTTAAGACTGCGCTGGTCCTCAACTATTACATTATCGACAGTTTTAACCGGAAATTTCACTTTTTCTGAACCATTTCTGGCTCTTCGCGGTGAAAGAAGAGATCAATTAAGCTATTACTAAACGTCCTCGACAAGGCGAACCGCGTAGTTGTCATAACTGACCTCAGGCTCGCTGGCGACCCGGTATGGGCTGCCCATGGAAAGGAGAATATAATAAGAACGTAAGAAAGTAGATGCAGGATCAACATCAGGATTTTTATAAATAGTATCTGTCCATTCCCAGTTTTTCCCCGATAATCCTTTCCTGACTGATTCAAATTCTTTGGCATCTCTGATTTCTTCCAATTCTGATTCGGTCGGAACTCTGAAATTTCTGCCGGTATGTTTGCTAAACGTTGTAGCCAGCGCCTTTCCATCAAATATATTTAAATGTGTTAATGCGTTGTCATAAGAAGCTCCTTTTGTAAGCTGTGCCGAAAGTAATCCCTTGCTATGGGTAGTGATCTCATGACCTGCATCTGCCAGTTGCTTAAATAGCCCGACTGTCGCTTCGCTTTGCATTATCCTGAAAGGTCTTCCCGGAACATCGATCATTTTCGGGATCTCTACAATTTGAGAATTAGCTTTTGTATCGCCAGAAGCAGGACCTGATATTCTTGGGCGCGGGAACAGCATTGAACTATTAAAAAAAGCACCTATTCGCCTGCTACGCGAGACCACGCCAAATTCTCTTGATATTCTCATTAAGATCATCCTCCTTATTTCAACCAGACTATTATCGATATCTTTTGAAGAAAATTTCACTTTTTATTGACACTTCCTTTCAAAGAATATATGCTGATCCTTGTGAATAAAGTGCTCATTATTATTGGGCAGACGGCTGTCGGCAAATCGAAGCTTGCCATGGAACTTGCCGGAAAACTGGATGGCGAGATCATTTCCGCCGACTCCATGCAGGTTTACATCGGAATGGACATCGGCACGGCAAAGCCGGCAAAAAAAGAACTTGAAGAAATCCCTCACCACCTGATCAACGTGATCGCCCCCGATAAAACCTGGAGCGTCTCTGACTTTGTTTCAAACGCAAAAACCATCATCGAAGACATTATCAACAGGGGAAAGCTGTCGATAGTCGTGGGAGGGACCGGGCTTTATTTGAACGCCTTGCTAGAGGGTTACGATTTTCCATTGATACAGGCGGATCCGGAGATCAGGAAAAGGTTGGAAGGAGAAGCAAAATCGTTCGGTAGCGAACATCTGTACGAAAAGCTTAAAAAGGCCGACCCCGACGCGGCATCAAAGATTCATTTCAATGACACAAAGCGCATTATCAGGGCGCTGGAAGTTATCGAGCTGACGGGTAAGCCAATGTCTCAGGCGCAAACGAAGAGCGAAAACAGTCTGCCTTACGAATTGGTTGTCATGGGGCTTGAAATGGACAGGAAAAAGCTTTATGAAAGGATAGAAGAAAGAATTGATCGAATGCTTGAAGCGGGGCTGGTGGAAGAGGTCAGGAATTTGATCAAGGAAGGCTATGATGACAAGCTCTCATCGATGCAGGCTATCGGCTACAAGGAAGTGGCCGAGCATCTCCGGGGAAAATATTCTTATGAAGAGATGGTTAATATCCTTAAGCAAAACACGCGAAATTTCGCGAAGCGCCAGATGACGTGGTTCAGGCGGTTCAAGAACGTGAAATGGTTCGATGTTGAAAAACTAAATGTTAATGATATTATTCATTTAATGAATATTGGGGAGAAGTGAACGAAGTGAGTAATGAGGGGTTTACCCCATAAAGTTCAATGTATATAGGGGAGTAGCGAAGCCGATGAAATCGGCGAAGCGCTGAGGGGATTTCCCCTCAGAGAAACAAAGTTATAGCAAAGTAAAGACAAAGGAGGTTTAACTTATGCCATTAGTTAAAATAGACATGTGGCCCGGAAGGACATCCGAACAGAAAGAAAAGATCATAAAGAACGTCACTAACGCCATGTGCGAGTCGGTCGGCTGCCCCAAGGAAGCCGTATGGGTGGTCATCAATGATGTCCCGAAAGAGAACTGGGGAGACAACGGCGAGCAGATGAGCAAGACTAGGCCTTGATCAGCCTCGTGACCGTTTCTATGTGAAAGCTGTGAGGGAACATGTCCACCGGCTGGACCTCTTCGACCCTGAATCCGCTGCTTGAAAGATACGCCAGGTCCCTCGCCAGCGTCGCCGGATTGCAGGATATATATATTATCTTCTGAAATTTTGAGCATGCGATGGTCTTCAAAATTTTTTCTTCGCAGCCGCCTCTCGGCGGATCAAGGATCAAAGCGTCGCCTTCTTTCAGCTCCGGAAGGAGTTTTTCAACTTTGCCGATGCTGAATCTGCAGTTTTCGATATGATTAAGTTCTGCATTTTCTGAGGCATCACGGACCGCCTGCTTAACTTCTTCGATGCCATAAACATAACGGGCATGCTTCGCGAACCACAGGGCGACCGTGCCGATGCCGGAGTAAGCGTCGATAACAGTTTCATTTCCGGTAAAACCTGCTGATTCAACGGCTTTATCGTATAAGACTTCGGTTTGAACGGGATTTGTCTGATAAAAAGAAGTGTTAGAAACCTTGAATTTGAGACCTTTCATCTTGTCGTAAATGAAATCCCTGCCCCACATCGTCCAGTTCTGGTCGCCCATTATCACATTGGTATATCGCGAGTTCAGGTTCTGGCAAATACCGACGACATTTATGCTTTCTTTTTTGCACATGCCGATTATTTCTTTGACCAGATTTTTTGCTCCGGGAATACCTTTCTCGCTTGTGACAAATGTCAGCATCATCTCGCCGGTGCCAAAACCAATTCTTGCCCTGAGAAATTTGAACAATCCTTTTCCGCCGTCACGCGACGGCGCCGAATAACCAAGTTTATTCAGGGTGTCTTTCACGATCTTCGCCGCCCTGGATAACTTGGGGTGTTCTATCGGACAGCTATCGATATCGATAATATTATGAGTTCCTTGCATATAATAGCCCATAGCAAGCTTTTCGCCGCGGCCGCTTCCACCAGAGATCGGATATTGGATCTTGTTGCGGAACCCCCACGGTTCATTCATTCCGATAATGTCGTTTACCTTGATATTATTGAGTTTCCCGAGCCTCCTGAGAGTTTCCTTGACTATTTTTGTTTTGTATTTGAGCTGCACTGGATAGCTTATGTGCTGCCACTGGCATCCTCCGCAGGTTTTTGCAAGCGGGCATTTTAATGCGACCCTGTCAGGCGAGGGTTTTATGATATCGACGATCACTCCGCGGATGAAATTCTTTTTCAACTCGACAAGCTTGATCTTTAGCTCGTCGCCTGGCACTGAATCCGCAACGAAAACTGTTATCCCGTTGCTTTTACCGACACCCTCTCCGCCCATGGCTAAGTCATCGATTTTGATATTTACGGTTTCATTAATCCTCATTGAGGTTCCAATTAAACATAGCCTGATATAAGAACATCATTTCCCAGCATTTTGACATGTATATTTTTAAGTTTAATCGCCTGAGAAAGTTTTTTGAAGCCCTCACCTGCAACAGGGGTCGCCGCCGTCTTTCCGCCGATCAGGATCGGGGCAACAAAGAACATGACCTTGTTGACGATCCCTTCCTTTAAAGCCGATGCAGCAAGTGTCCCGCCGGATTCGATCATAATACTCGTAATCTTGTCTTCGCCCAGCTCTACCATCAGCTTTTTCAGGTCGATCTGGCCTTTTTTTGTTTCTGCTATCATCACGCCGGCACCGGTATTTCTTATCTTATCAAGCTTGCTTTTCGCTGCATCCTTTCCAACAACTACGATCGTCTTTTCCGGCTCATGTTTCAATATATATGAATTAAGCGGTATTTCAGCATATGTATCAAGAATTATTTTTTTCGGGTTCCTCTTTGTGATCTTTTCGTCGCCTACATCCCTTACTGTCAGCATCGGGTCATCGATAATGACGGTGCTTACCCCGACCATCATCGCATCCACATAAGTCCTGAGGACGTGGACATATTGCCTGGAAGGCAGCCCTGTGATGTATTTGCTGTCACCTGTCACGGTTGCCGTCTTGCCATCTAGGCTCATAGCGGTCTTAAGTATTACGAAAGGGTAATCGGTAGTAATGAATTTTATGAATGTCTCATTCAATTCCCGCGCTTCTTTTTCCATTAAGCCGACTTCAACTTTTATTTCGGCATCCCTTAACTGCGCGAAGCCTTTCCCGTTGACCAGGGGATTCGGGTCTTTCATTGACGCGACCACTCTTTTTATCCCTGCCTTTATGATCGCCTGTGTGCAGGGTGGATTGTATCCGTAATGTGAGCAAGGCTCAAGGTTGAGATATAACGTTGCGCCTTTGGCATTATCGCCGGCTTTTTTGATCGCGAATGCTTCGGCATGCGGTGTTCCCTGTTCAGCGTGATAGCCCTTGCTTACAACACAGCCGTTCTTCACTATTACGGCACCGACCATCGGATCAGGGCTGGTCTTCCCCATTTGCAATCTTGCCAAGGCAAGCGCTTCCAGCATGAATTGTTTGTCTTTGTCGGCGCTAATGTTCATTTGAGGTCCTTAATTGGAAAGGTCGGATCTTTTCAGGCCGTCGATCACTGACTTGTAATCCTTTGACCAGTAAATAGCGGAACCGGCGACCAGCACGTTCGCCCCGGCTTTGATGACAGCTGGCGCGGTCTCCAGATTGATCCCGCCGTCAACTTCGATATCAATATTTAGTTTCCGTACATCGATAATGGACCTTAGCGCTCTTAACTTCACCAGGACTTCCGGCATGAATTTTTGGCCTTCAAATCCGGGGTTCACTGTCATAAGAAGCACCATGGACACTTTATCCAGCAACTTTTCTATTGATCCTAACCCCTGACGCCGGATTCAAGGCAAGCGCGGGCTTGGCTCCCAATTTCTTTATCTGTCTTATTTCTGTCTCAACATCTTTCGAAGCTTCGGCATGGATGGAAATAATATCAGCTCCCGCTTTTGCAAAGGGCTCTATATATTTACCAGGATTTTCGATCATTAAATGGACATCCAGCGGAAGTTTTGTGATCTTTGACAGGGCGGAAACCACCAGCGGGCCTATCGTGATGTTCGGGACAAAATGTCCGTCCATGACATCCACGTGTATCATGTCGGCTCCAGCCAACTCCACGGCTTTTACTTCTTCCGCTAGCCTTCCGAAATCCGCGGACAAGATGGATGGCGCCACTTTTATCGTCATATTATTTTACCTCTGAGGTCGGAGGCGGCTCCTTACTTACGGTAAGCTTTACGGATGAACCCACCGGGACCTCCTCCTCCCACGCCGGCTCCTGCCTCATGACAACACCTACGGTGATTATGTCCGTTTCCTGGTATTCGATCTTCCCAACGCCAAGCTTAAGGTCCGAAAGGGCTCCCTGCGCTTCCGAAAGGGTTTTTCCTATAAGATACGGCATCTTTACCACGCCGAATTTCGGGTTCTTCGCTATAGAGATATTTATACTGCTTCCAGCGTACGCCTGCGCTTCCGCGGACGGCGTCTGGCCGATTATGACGCCTGTCTGATACTGCTCTGTTTCCACTTCCTGCGTTGCCCCGATCCTGAATCCGGCTTCGGACAGAAGAGTGTCCACCTGCGAGAACGGCCTGCCTATAAGGCTTGGCACCGGGACCTGTCTCTGCCCCGTGGATACTGTCAGGTTCACTATTCGGCCCACTTTAACGTGCTTGCCTTTTCTCGGTTGTTGTTCAACTATGCGGCCGGCGGATACATCCCTGTCAAACGCCTTATCCCCTATCCTCGGCTTCAATCCGGCATCCTTGAGAATGGAAAATGCTTCCTCGGATGAATGGAACGTAACATCCGGAACAACGACCTCCGGAGCGGGGAAAACATAAAAAACCATCAGATACCCGACAAGCAGGGGTGAAATAATGACAAGAAAAATGGTCGTCACCACCGATTTGGGGGACGGAAGCTTAAGGATATAAACAAGATACCCGGATATTATCAATACCAGAAGTACGAAACTGAAATACAAGGTCAATAATTTGATCAATTGCCGCTACCTCCCGCCTGAATTTATGAAGTTTAAGATGAAAGCATACCAGAGACCGGCCGCCACCGCAATAAGGATGAATAATAGCAGCAGGCTTATCTTGTTGATCTTGATCTTTCTCAGCTTTTTATTGAACTTCTTTTTCTTCGGCGCTTCGGCCTCTTTTTGATATTCTATCGGCTCCACATCCTCTCCGTATATGAGGTTCACGAACTCCGGGCTTGGCAGGTTGAATATGAGCCGCTGCTTGTCCAACCCCTCCAGCACATCATCCGCCCTGCTTATCCTTTGAAGCGGGTCCTTTTCGAGCATTTTCATGACGATGTCGTCCATATAATCGGGGACAAAATTGTGTAATTGTGAAGGCGGCTTGATCTTCTGAGATAAATGCTTCAGCGCAGTATCTAATCCTCCGCTGCCTTCAAATGGAAGCTGTCCTGTTATCAGTTGATAAAATATTATACCCGCGGAATATATGTCCGACGCATTCGTGATATGTTCGCCCTTTATCTGCTCCGGGGACATGTAGCTTGAATTTATTGAGGCGGCGGACGCAAGAAGGGATGGATTTATCCTTACCGCCGGCTCCAGTATGAAATCGGTGACCTTAACTTCCCTTCCGGAAAGAAAAATATTGTGGGAGCTAAGGGCTCCGTGGATAAGATCATTGGAGTGGGCTACCGAGAGCGCTGAAAGGACCTGTTTAATGATATCGACGGCGAATGCCAGATTCAGTATGCCTTTTTTCATTACTTCTTCCAGTTCTTCGCCTTCTACGAATTCCCTCACATAATAAAAGCCCTGCCATCCGTAATCGCCGTCTATTACCCTGGCGATGTTCGGGTGGTCCAGGCTGATGATCTTTGTCACTTTGGGGCGGAGCTTGTTTATGAGGGGGCTGTTCAGGGATGAGCGTTTGTAGCTTTTTATGACGACCGGGACTTCCGTTCCGATAAGATATCCCTTATATGTGAATGAGAACGGATTCTCCCCTATCTGCTCGCCTATCCGGTACCTGCTTTTCAGGAATTTTTCCATTTACCGCGCGCCCTCGCTAAAACTTCCCCCCATCACTTATATTCCTTGAAGACCTTTTCGATCCATTTTAGGGCGCCTTCCGCTTTGCTTATGCCGGGCGTGATCTCGGAAACACGCGCGTTCTTGCCCAAGGCGGTCAAAAACGCGATCTTTCCGACTTTTGATTTGATCTCCTTTTTACGCTCGCGCTCTATTTCTTCCGGGAATCCGGCGGCGCCGGGACCTATTTTATTGACCTCGATCATTGCTGAATTCCCTCCGATTCTATCGTGATCAGGTCGTCTATTTCCGCGTGTTCAAAGAAGAAATTCACCCATTTCTTGACCTTTTCCAGGTCATCCAGAGTTCCGACCTTCTTATCAATGACCACGGAATCCGTTTCCACGTTATATTCGCATACCACAAAAGGCCTGCTGATTGCTTCCTGGTAAACGATGACCCAGAACGACCCGTCCATCCCTATTGCCACCTTAGAGCCGTCCGGAAGGCAAATTTTATCGTTCTTGAACGCAACAGTGCCTGCGAATTCCTTGTTTATGTCAGATACCAATGAAAGATCATGTTTGATAGTAGGCATGTAAATTCCTGTTTTTTCGACTTTTATTAAATTGAATAATAGCTGAAATTTTCGTCAAAATCTATCGATATATATATAGAAGGGAAGAACATCAGGGTATCGGGATATAAGGATATAAGGAGGAGGCGATAAAAATGCTGAACATGGACCAGAATAAGATAGCGGAAGCCATAAGCAGGTGCATTATCACCAAATATATGGAGAATATCGCCCTGACCAAACACAGGATCATAAAGCTTTTTACGATAATGCCGTATACAGGCGCTCCGAACATCAGCGATGCCCGCAATATCGCGATCATTGATGACCTCGGTAAATTCTTATCGGAAAATTACCAGGCAAACAATAACTAGGACGAACAAGCTTCCTTTGACATCATCTTGCTGATTTACTATACTTATTTTTGATGACAGAAATTAATGGCTCAACAAAGCTTACCGGCATCATAGGATACCCCATAGAACACAGCGTTTCCCCGCAAATGCACAATGCTGCTTACGCGAAGCTCGGGCTGGATTATTGCTATTTGCCGCTGGTTGTAATACCTTCCGATCTGGAAAAAGCGCTTGAAGGGATAAGGATACTCGGATTTGCCGGGCTGAATGTGACGGTCCCCCATAAGGAAGCTGTGATCCCTCATCTGGATGAAGTGACAAAGCTTGCCCGGCTTATCGGTGCCGCAAACGTGATACTTAATCAGGAAGGCCATCTTGTCGGATATAACACCGATGGGCCTGGATTCATTGATTCGCTTAAAGAAGATGCTGGATTTGATATTAAAGGAAAACGCGCGGTGATATTGGGAGCTGGCGGCGCCGCGAAATCGGTCGCCATAATGCTCGCGGAGGAAGGCATAGCTAATCTTGTGATCTCTGATGTGGTTTATGATAAAGCGAAAGATCTTTGCGAATATACAAATTCTCACTTCGGGATATCTCCTTACGCCTGTCCTTCAAAAAGCGATGAAGCAAGAAAACTCATTGAAAAATGCGATCTGCTTGTGAACGCCTCACCTGTCGGAATGTATCCAAAAGTAAATGCATGTCCGATCGATAAAGATTACAAGATCCCTTCAACCGCCATAGTTTATGACCTGGTTTATAACCCACTGGAAACCGAATTTTTGAAACTTGCAAAATCTAACGGTGCAAAAGCTGTTTCTGGGTTGGGAATGCTTTTAAGGCAGGGCGCGCTCGCTTTTTCGCTATTCACGGAACAGGAACCACCTATTGAAGTAATGAAAGAAGCCGCTCTAAAAGCCCTTAAAACCTTTAAATAAGTGTCGAGTTAGCCTCAGCCTGTCGATTATCCCTACAATATGACCTCTTGATCTATTCATAAAAGTTTGGCATGAAAATTGCTGCTTACCATACTATATGGAGGCAAAATTCAATAATGGCGCCTCGCCATTGATTAACGATCTGATTGAAAAGGCCGCGAGTCTGGACGCAAGCGATATTCATATCGAGCCGAACGGGAACAGCATGAGAGTCCGGTACAGAGTGGATGGGCTGCTTCAGCCGGGCATTATGATCCACAGGTCAATGCAGCAGCAGATAATATCAAGGATAAAGATAATAGGCGGAATGGATATTTCGGAACAAAGGGTCCCTCAGGATGGAAGGACATTTATCAGGTCCGGAAACAGGGAATTTGATCTCAGGATATCGATCGTGCCTGCATTTCACGGCGAAAAAGCGGTTATAAGGCTTCTTGAACGCAAAAAAACCGCGCTGCCGCTTGAAGCGCTTGGAATGCTCGAAGATGATCTTAATTATTATAAAAATGAGATAGAAAAACCGCAGGGATTGATAATAGTTTGCGGGCCGACCGGATGCGGGAAAACAACAACCCTTTATTCATCGCTGGAAAAGATCAACAAGGACCATTTGAATATAGTCACTATCGAAGACCCGGTTGAATATCAATTGCCCAAAATAAATCAGATACAGGTGAACCAGAGGACCGGGTTGACTTTCGCGTTGGGACTGAGGGGAATACTTCGCCAGGACCCGGATGTGATAATGGTCGGAGAGATACGCGACAGCGATACTGCGATAATTGCGATCCAAGCCGCTATGACGGGACATCTGGTATTCTCAACATTACATACAAATGACGCGGCAAGCTCCGTTGTAAGGCTTATCGACATGGGTATAGAGCCATATCTGATATCAAGCACATTGAAGTGTGTTGTTTCCCAGCGGCTCGCGAGAAAATTATGCGAAAATTGTAAAGGCAGCGGATGCAAGTCGTGCAATCAGGCCGGAAATAAGGGAAGGATCGGCATATTCGAAATGCTGAAAGTGGATGACACGGCCAAAGATATGATAAACAGAAAAGTGAGCTCTCATGAGCTTTCAAGATCTGCGGTTGCCAGAACAATGATCGAAAATGCTGAAGTTCTGATAAAAAATGGTGTAACAACAAAAGAAGAAGTCGCAAGAACCGTATCAATGGAATAAACTTGACTTGAACATCGCTCTCCTGTATAAATTAATCGATGTTCATCTTGAAACTTTTACATACTTTATTTGTTTATTTAGCTGCCGTGGTCACTTTCTTCGTCGGCACCTTGCTTACGATTCCTTTCGCAATATTCAACAGGGAACATCATAAACCATTTCAGTTTTCGGCGCGGTTATGGGCAAGATTTCTTCTCCTCATATGCGGAGTAAAAGTAAAGATCTCCGGGTTGCACAATGTTCCAAAGGAAGGCGGCGTTATTTTTGCGTCGAACCACCAGGGGGCATTTGACATCCTCATCCACCTGGCCTATCTCCCGCGATATTTCCGGTTCGTGGCAAAAAGCGAGCTTTTCAGGATACCGCTATTCGGCTGGTACATGAGCGTTGCCGGATATGTCCCGATAGAACGCGAAGTCAGCAAAAGCGCTCACAGGACGATCGGAAGCGTTTCCGATGTACTTAGCGAAGGCGACTGCATATTGATATTTCCGGAAGGCACCAGATCAAAAACAGGGGAGCTTGGTCCGTTCAAAAGAGGAAGCCTTATGGCCGCGTTCTCCAGCGGAGCCACCGTTGTTCCTGTCGCAATATCTGGCTCATATAAAATGATGCCCAAAAAAACGTATTTGATAAATATCGTGCCGGTAAGCATCGGGTTCGGAAAGGCAATATCGTTCGGAAAATATTCCGGAAAAAAACCGTCAAAAACAGATTATGAGCTGGAGCTTGGCAATTTGCGAAAGTCGATCGAGGAGCTTTTGATCAATAAATAAATTCAGGCCTTCTTTTGAAGCTCGGTCTCTCTCCCTTTGCCGGGATTAACTCGAGGCAAAGATGACACCAATGAGGATGAAGATGAAGTGTTCTTTTCTTTTGCGGAATGCTCTAACTTAAGCGATCTTTTCCCGGAGAATACCAGTTTATCATCCTTTATTTCAACATTGATCTTTGTACCGTAAACGAATTTTCCCATAAGTATCTCTTCGGAAATCGGGTCTTCAATATTATCTTCGATCACCCGTCGCAGCGGTCTTGCGCCGAAATGCGGATCATACCCTTTGTTGACAAGATAATTCTCGACTTTTTTGTTAGTTGAGATGGACAGCCCTTTTTCAATGAGCCGGTCATTTATGTCCGATATCATAAGGCCGACTATTTTTCCAAGGTCTTCCTTTGAAAGCGGGCTGAAAACTATCTGCTCGTCTATCCTGTTCAAGAATTCCGGCTTGAATTTTTTCTTCATCTCATCCAGAACTTTTTCTTTCATCTTATTGTAATTTATCTTCGCGTCATCCTTGCTTAAAAATCCCATTGATGTGTCCTTTTTTATAAGGTCGGCGCCGACATTGGACGTCATTATGATGATGGTGTTCTTAAAATCTATATGCCTGCCCTGCGCGTCGGTAAGATGCCCGTCATCCAGAATCTGAAGAAGTATGTTCGTCACGTCCTGGTGGGCTTTTTCTATCTCATCCAACAGAACGACCGAATGAGGCCTTCTCCTTACAGGTTCCGCCAGCTGACCGCCTTCACCAAATCCCACATATCCGGGAGGAGAAC
This sequence comes from uncultured bacterium, assembly GCA_963768305.1. Lineage (GTDB taxonomy): Bacteria > Margulisbacteria > WOR-1 > CAVSGV01 > CAVSGV01 > CAVYHE01. Next base: position 18,915 of record CAVYHE010000013.1, on the reverse strand, counting down.
CTATAAGCCGCGACACCGTGTGCGATTCCAGGTATTCTGACATGTCTATCCTGACCATGGCGTCAACATCCCCGAACATGAATTCAGCCAAACGCTTTGCCAGCTCGGTCTTCCCGACGCCCGAAGGACCCATGAAAAGGAAAGAGCCGATAGGCCTTTTCGGATCTTTTAATCCCGCTCGTGCCCGTCTTATGGACCTTGCAATGACTTTCACGGCCTCTTCCTGCCCGATGATCCTCTTGCCCAATGTCTCTTCCATTTTCATGAGGCGCTCCGTCTCTTCTTCTGTTAGTTGCATCACTGGGACGCCTGTCCAGCTGGAGATGAGCGACGCTATTACTTCGCTGTTCACTTCCGGATAATTCTCTTTCGCAAACCCTTTTATTTTTTTTGAAGCTGCTTCATATTGAAGGCGCAGCGTTTCTTCCTTATCCCTGAGTTTTGCGGCCTTTTCGAATTCCTGGTCCTGCGCGGCAATATCTTTTTCATGCTTCACTTCCTCCAGCTCTCGGGTTATCTCGATAAGTTCGGGAGGTGCCGATATGGATTGAAGCATGACCCTGGATGAAGCTTCGTCAATGAGGTCGATAGCTTTGTCCGGCAGATGCCTGTCAGCAAGATATCTGGCTGATAATCTGGCAGATGAAACAACAGCTTCATCGGTAATTCGCACTTTATGAAAATCTTCATACCTCGACCTTAAACCTTTTAATATCTCGATCGTCTGTTCTATGGTCGGCTCTTCTACCAATACAGCCTGGAATCTTCTCTCAAGCGCTGCGTCGGATTCGATGCGTTTCCTGTATTCTTCCAAAGTAGTTGCGCCAATGCATTGGAGTTCTCCTCTTGCTAGAGCCGGCTTCAGCATATTGGCTGCGTCCATGGCGCCCTCTGCCGCACCGGCGCCTATGATGGTGTGGATCTCATCAATGAAAAGAACGACCTTTCCGGATTTCCTGACTTCTTCCATTACTTTCTTTAATCTCTCCTCGAATTCTCCGCGGTATTTTGTGCCGGCTATCATAAGCCCGAGATCGAGGGAGACCACTCGTTTATCGAGCAAAAGCGGCGGCACATCGCCGGACACTATCCTCTGAGCAAGGCCTTCCACAACTGCCGTTTTTCCAACTCCCGCATCGCCTGTAAGGACCGGGTTGTTTTTTTTGCGCCTGGATAATATCTGGATTATGCGCTCTATCTCTTTTGCCCTGCCGATGACGGGATCAAGTTTTCTTTCCCTTGCGAGCCAGGTGAGGTCCCTGCCGAAAGAATCAAGCACTGGTGTTGTTGAGATCTGGGGACCTCGTTTCTGGAAAACAGATTCTTCGCCAAGCAGGCTTATGACGCGGTTCTTCGCGGAAGAAGGGGTGATGCCGAAATCGGAGAGGATCTTGGCGCCAAGGCCAGTACCTTCCCTCACCAGCGCAAGGAAAAGATGCTCTACGCCGACATAGCTGTGCCCGAGCTGTCTTGCCTCTTCCCAGGCGAATTCGATGGTTTTCTTTACAGGCGGGCTAAATGGGATCTCAATTATCCCTCTTTCTTCTCCTGTGGAAGAAAGCTCTTCTATCTTTTGCTTGATGTCATTGGGGTTTACTCTGAAATATTCGAGGGTTTTCATTACGATCGGTTCGGATTTAACAATCATTCCAAGAAGCAGGTGTTCGGTCCCCACAAAAGCGGCACCAAGGCGCTTGGCTTCTTCTTGGCTAGCCATTATCACGCCGGCGGCTTTTTCGGTGAACCTTTCGAACATTGCCATTAGCGCCATTCTAACAAAAGGGAGGATAATTTCAAGCTTACGGCAAACGGCTTACGGCTGTATGCCGTAGCCCGAAGGGTGTGCTGTTAGCTAATACATGCAAGTTTTTGCCTTCTTGACACGATAATACGTATGCAGGGGGAGAAAAATCATGGGATTTGAACCAATATCAAATGTTTCAAGCGTAAATAATAACGCCGGAAAATCATATAACTTATTCATCGATCAAAACAATGATAAAGAGCTGCTTGTTACGAACCAGATCGACATCCCGGGAGCTAGTTTTAAGGACATTCTAGAAGCAAAGCTCATAAATCAAAATGGACAGAATATTCATACTTGCCAGGTAAATCAAGACCTGCCAGCACATCTTAAACTGCCATCTAACAATGTTTCCGCTCTCGCTTAAACTTTTCTTTCCTGCGTCTGCGGAAGAGTGACCAAGAATGTCGTGCCCTTCCCTGCTTGGCTTTTTACCCTGATAGTTCCGTGATGGTCCTCGATTATCCTTAAGGTTATCGGTAACCCCATTCCTGTCCCGCCCACTTCTTTCGTCGTAAAGAACGGATCGAATATCTTTTTTAGATTTTCTTCGGCGATCCCAACCCCTGTATCCGTTATCTCCACAAATACCACCGGCACCGGCTTTGCTTCTTCTTCATCGGCCTCGCTCCCGGAAGGGCTTAATTTTATGATCTCGCCAAAATCCGTTTTAACGGTAAGCTCCCCGCCGTTAGGCATGGCCTGGATAGCATTGAGAATAATATTAACAAAAGCCTGCGACAGCTGCCCCGCATCAGCCGTGACCTTCGGCAGTTCCGCCAGCTTCGTTGTCACCCTCACATTATGCTTCCTTGCCTCATTGTCAAATAACGCGAGTATCTCTTCCAGTATCTCATTCATATTAATGGCGGTCGGCTCCGGCTTGTGCGGCCTCCCGAACCTCAAAAGGCTTTCCGCTATCTTATTGATCTTGTCTATCTCCTGCGGAACGACAGTGGAGAATTTTTTTCTGAATTCCTCATCATCGAACCTCTGAGGCAAAAGCTGGGTGAACGTCCTCAAGCTAACAAGCGGGTTCTTTATCTCGTGCGCCATGCCGGCCGCCATCGTGCCCAGGGATGCCAGCTTTTCCGCATTGATCAGATTTTCCTGGCTCAGTTTCAGGTCTTTTGTCATTTGGTTGAAGGCATCAGCCAGCTGCCCTATTTCGTCGAGGGAATCGATCTTTGATCTTGTACGTGAGGTCTCCCCTGCGTACCGCCTGGGTACCTGTGATGAGCTCTCTTATAGGAATTTCTATTGTCCTTGTAAAGAATATTCCGACTGATACCGTAAGGATTATGCCGACAATGACAAAAATCAGGGAATTCGAGGAAACAACGCGTACCTCGGAGAAGGCTTCCCATTTCGGCTCCTCCAAAATGACGCCTAAATTATATTTTTTAACGGGAGCGTAAGCGCCGACAACGGCTTTGTCCTCGGCCTGGTCAAAAAATTCGCTGTTGTATTCGCCGGCGCCGGCCTTTCCTGACAGCACTTTTTTTACAACATCCAGTGAGCTTATATCCATGCCCACCGCCCCGGGATCCGGCCCCATAAAAAGACGGCCGTCGCTTGACACAACATAAACATATCTTTTTCCTTTTGTTTCCTGATTGATAAGTCCCTGGATGAATTTTTTATCCATTTCTCCGCGGCTTGACAGGGTATAATCGATCTTATCCGCCATGTTCATGACCGTTGTCAAATAATTGTTCTTTATGGCCTTTTGCAGGGAAAGCTGGTTCAGGTTGATGGTTGCAACGGTGGTGGCTTCAAGAAGAATTATTATGGATAATATCAATATGAGGATCAATTTATAAAGTATCCTGGTCCGCAGGTACGAAAGCGGGAATTTCGCGATCTCTTCCTTCGGAGAAATAACGTTCCCGATGAAGAGCCCTGTTGCGGCAAAAAGGTATATCGCCCATGAACCGAAAAGATAATAAGGTTCGCCGTTCTTTGAATAATAGAAGGACAAAAGAAAAGATAAGAAAATGAGCATGGATGAGATGCCGGTTACATTAAAAATGTTGGCCTCGCCGGGCTCCTTTGCAGCTCTTGCGGAAAGCAGGAATTGTAATCCTGCAAAGAGCCAGACAGGCACCCAGAAAAGCTCCGGCGAAAGCGCCGTGAGAAAATGGACGCTGGGATCTATGTCGACCATCTTTATGTTCTGGACCAGGTTCAGTGCTGAATGTGATATAAAGACTGATTCAATGACACATAAAACTAAAAATAGCTGGAAGAACAACGTTCCTTTCATTGAGAATTTTTCTTTGATGAAGTAGGCAAGAAATGCAGCACCTGCGACCATATCTATCGCGACGCAACGGTATAAAACAAACCTTATATCTATCCTCTGCCCCAGCATGTACATAAGCTGGGAAACAATGGTCAATGAGGTGAAAACGGCGAACGTAAGAAAGACGAGGGAAAGGAAAATATCTTCCCGTTTTTTCTTTTCAATGTATCGGGAGAAAAAATTGTACGCGCCTGCGAAAGTTATTCCGGCGGTCAGCACCTGAATGAATATATTGATTATAGCGAAAGCGGATATCATTTATTCAACCGTCAGGATGATCTCGCTGTCAGAGGCCCCTCCATAAAGATTTGAAGTATGGATGCTCAATTTTTTTGCGCCAGCGGGAGTTCCCTGTTTCACAACGGCAGTAACGGAATAGATCTTATCCTTTGCTTTAATATCGCCGTGAGTACCGTCGTCCCACATTTTCACATTGTCAACAAGGCCGATCGCGGAAAGATCTATGAATACGCCCTTCAGGTCTTCCTGCCTTCCCGGATTCTCGACTTTTACCGTAAGCAACACCGCGCTAATGCCATCAGCTTTAATGGATGAAGGATCCGCTGTCGCAAGAGAAATGATCGGGTTCGACTGGACAACTATATCCGCCGTATTAACAGCCACCCAGCCGGCTTTGTTCGATACAGCTACAGGGATCTCTTTGTTGCCTCCTGATACATCACTCCCAACGCTTGTCTGAAGCGTATATATGCTGTCATTCGCCTTCGCATCACCCCACAAGCCGTTGTCAACAAGCATCATGTTCGGCAGTTTGTCTATTGAGCTGAGATCGGCCCTGACGCCTTTTATGTAATCCGGGCCGCTCGGGTCGCTGACCTTTGCCATAAGGAGCACAAGTGTTCTGTTATCCGGCGGAGCTTTTTCGGGAGCGATCCGTATCATGCTGATGGTGGGTGCGAGATTTGTCCTGTTGATCTTTGTGATGTCATACCCCACGCTCCAATTAAGGAGGTCCGCAATCTTCTTTTTGAAAAAGTCCATTCCAGATATTTTCTCTATGACATCAGCGCGGGTCAGTTTTTTTTCGCTGTTGTCATTTTTTTCCTCCGCATAAACATTTTTCATGCTTAACGCAAGGATCAATATCAACGCCGTTAAAATTAAATATTTTTTCATTTTGAAATGCCGAATGCCCTGAAGAATACCTGTCCCTCCCTTTCAGTAACTAGATCATCTGGCCTGAACCGGCCGTCAGGGTCGCTCTTAATAAGTCCCGCGTCAAGCGCCGCTTTTATGTATGCGGCATATTTATGCTCCTGAGGTACATCCTTAAGGACCGGGCCCTTCACTTCTGGTATTTTTATCCCGAAAGAAATAACAAGCCACGATATCATCTCTCCTCTTGATATAAAAGAATTAATTTGGAATTTTGATCCCGAAGGAATATTTATTACGCCGGCCGTAACGAGGTTTTCCACTTTGAACCTTTGATCTTCAAGTCGTTTCTTTTCCTGCAAAAGCAATTCTTTTTGCTCAGCTGAAGCTTCTAGTGTGATCTTTTTGTCTATTGATTCTTCTTCCGCTATCGTCACTTTCGCGTTCCTGAACACCTTTCTTTCTATGGTCTTTGAATTGTCGCCGATACTCGCAATGATCTGTATCAAATTTTTGCCTAGAAGAAGCGGCTGTATGACGCTGTATTTCCCTTCATTGTCGACATCAGCCTGGGCTCCGTTTATCATAACAATCGCGCGTCGCAATGTTTCTCCGGATATTATGATGTTCTCGTTGTCCGTGATGTATTCATCGGGGAGGTCGACTTTCAGCATGTCCTTAAGGGACGGACGCTCATATGACGGATGAATAAGTTTGTAAAGTTCGTCAAGTGATGTCGCCAATGACAAATAAGATGTCCATTGTTGCGTCAGCGGATCCTTATATGAGGTGAAATCAGCTTCCAATTCCGTGAATTTAATGCCGAGGCCAACAGAAGATCCTGAGACATTGCCGTCAACGAAGAAGACCGATGAAGCCCCGATCCTCATGTAAAGCCAATCATTGAATGAGCCTTCAGCGCCATAAAAACTGTTTTGCCGCTGATCACTTCCCGCTTTCCCGCTTTCAGCATCATAAGCCGCCCTGACGCCGTATGTATCATTGGAATAGATGGAATCTTTTCCAAGCACATTCAGCAATACACCCAGTCTCGTCGTCTCAGAGAACGACTCATTGCTGCTACCCAGCTTAAAATCGGAAGCGGAAAGATCCCGCATTACAAGGCCTATCGAAGCATAATTGACCGGCTTCCATAAAATTCCAGCATCAAATCCGGTGGCCGCATTATTTACGGCTTTGCGGATACCGCCGTCAATAGAAAATCTTTGCGACATGGAGCTTTTACAGGTAAGTCCGAAAGACAGCCTGTCAGATCCGATCCCATAGCCGATCAGGTCGATATTATCATCGTAATTGGCCGTCTGACCTTTGCCTATATCAATATCATCATAATGTTTTGAAACGGTCCCTATTCCGAAATGGCCGAAGCTGGACGGAAGAACAACGCCCAGCGAATGATTGTTGATATAGAATTTTTCAAAATCGCCCCAAGTAATAATTACGCCGTCAGCATTGGCGATCCCCGCGGGATTATTGAACAAACTGTCTACGCCGCCCGATGCTCCCGCGTAAGCACCGCCCATTGACAACATTTTTGCGCCGGAAGACTGGTCAAGCGGGTCGATGCCGATATCGGTTATAAACGCGTAACAATTAACGGATAATAAAAAGATCGAAAATACAATGATGATCTTTTTCATGTTTTCCTTTTAATGATCGTGATCTTAATGGTGGATATGCGCGACTTTAACCCGCTCCTATCCAACGCCCTTATGAATATCTCTTTCTCCCCTGGTCCGGTTTCAGGTTTCACGATAAATCTGATCTCATATTTTCCATTCCTCATTAATTTCATTATAGCATCATTCGGCCCGCCCAACTGGGAAAGATCCGCCCAAACAAGGGAGATGTCGGATGGTCCCTGTGCATCTGAAACTCTCGCGGAAATTTTGACCGGCGTTCTCGAGCCGGCAACGATGCTGACAGGGTCCGATGAGCTGTAAACTATGACCGGCTTCGTGCTGATCTTGCTGAGGCGGTCGCCGGAATATCCGACGTTAAAATCATTCATTGACTTGCGGAGCTCCTTTATGTTCGAAAGCCTGGAAAGAAGCATAGCGATCTCGCCTCTTGTAATAGGCCTTTTCGGCTCAAATCTGTGGACCTTTCCGGGGAGACCCATGATCCAGCCTTTATTGAACGCCAATAAAATATAATTAGCTCCTTCGGAACCCGGCTTGATATCGCTAAAAGGGCTTTTGGACAGTTTTAAAGGTTTAAGGCCGTTCGCTTTCGCTACTGCAATGACGGCATCAGCCCGGCTTATTTTTTCATCTATGCCGAACCTGTTGCCCTTCAGGCCTTTCATATAACCTTTTTCCACAACAGCTTTTATTTGCGGCGCTCTCCATTGTTCTTTGGGAACATCATAAAATTCATCCTTTTTCTGCGGGAAAGTTTTTAATTCTTTTGCGCGGGCCAGCCATGTCGCGAATTCGCCCCTTGATAATGATCTTTCGGGTTGGAACGTATTGTCCGGGTAGCCTTCAATTATTCCGAGAGTTAATAGTGTCACAACCTGTTTTTTGGCCCAGTGCCGCATGCCTTTGAACAACGATTCGATATCATAGCACGTCACCATCCGCAGGACCCTCACTCTTACTGACGATATTTTCCCGTCAGGAAATACGGCTTTTGCAAGAATTACGTTTTTACCGGGTTTTAACAGTGCCATGGCGCTGAAACCCCCCGTTTCCTCTATGTCAGCAATGGTCCCGTTAATATCAACTTTTTTTGCTTTTGGCGCCACTATTTCTATGGGCGCCCTTGTCGACCATGTTATTGTTTTATCTTTTGGGGAAATAATGTCTAATTGCAGAACAGCGGCGGCACCAAAAGAAGCCAAGCATATCACAAAAATAAGCAGTGATATCCGCTTAAGGTCCTTCATGCCGAAAATTATATTACACATTGAATCTAATGTAAACCAGATCGCCATCCGTGACAATATAATCCCTGCCTTCCAGGTGGATCAGCCCTTTTTCCCTTGCCTTTGCGTGCGTTTCTGCTTTCGCGAGATCCGAATAATGTATGATCTCCGCCGAAATAAAACCTTTCTGCATGTCAGTATGGACTTTCCCGGCCGCTTCGGGGGCCTTTGCTCCGCGCCTTACGGTCCACGCACGACATTCTTTCTCGTTTGCCGTGAAAAAAGTGATGAGGTCCAGAAGCTTGTACCCGCCTCCGATAACCTTATTAAGCCCCATTTCAGCGATGCCCGCCTCCTTTTCATACTCCTTCGCTTCCTCGTCCGAAAGTTCTTCGATGTCCATCTCAAGTTTTGCGCAAATCGTAATGAAAGCGGCATTTTCTTTACTTACCAGACCTTTTATTTTTTGGATCTCGGGAGTGTCCTCCAAGGTTTTCAGCTGAATCTCATCTACGTTCGCAATGTACATGACCGGCTTGAGCGTGAGAAGATGAAGGTCGGAGATCTGATGTTTTTCTTCATCTGTCAATTGCGCCAGCCTGAGAAATTGCCCTTTTTCAAGGCAGGTTTTGACCTTTTCAATTGCTTCAAGCTCCTTAACTATTTCTTTTTTCCCGGTTTTGACGGAACTTTTGAGCGCGTGCCATCTTTTTTCGACAGTAGTCAGGTCGGCAAGGACCAATTCGGTGTTCACTATGTCCATGTCGCGGATCGGATCGACATTTCCTTCGACGTGTGTGATGTTCGAATCCGGGAAACATCTCACGACATGTGCGATCGCATCAACTTCCCTTACATACGACAAGAATTGATTGCCAAGCCCCTCTCCTTTATGAGCGTTCTTCACGAGGCCGGCTATGTCGACAAATTCAACTGAGGTTGGGATTGCTTTGGCGGACTTCATGAAAGCTTGAACTTTAACAAGGCGTTCATCGGGGACAGGGACTACGCCGAGGTTCTTGCTTTTTGTGCAGAATGGATAATTCGATACTTCAGCGCACGCGCGGGATATGGCATTGAAAAGTGTGGACTTGCCCACGTTCGGAAGGCCTACTATCCCGAGAGAAAATCCCATATCAAACGACCTTTAGGCTTATATCCAGAGCTGGAGCAGAATGGGTGAGAGCACCAATCGATATATAATCCGCTCCGGTCCTCGCAAAGCTGCCTATGTTCCTTAACGTTATGCCGCCGGAGATCTCAGTTTCGATCTTCGGATCTGACCATTTGATGAGCCGGACAGCTTTTTTGATCTCAGGCACGCTCATGTTATCAAGAAGTATCCTTGAGGCACCTGAATCGATCGCATCCCTGACCTGTCTGATATTTTCTGCTTCGACCTCGATATGATCGTTCTTGCTTTTTGCCCTATTCACCGCGTTCTTCAATCCTCCTGCAACGGCGATATGATTATCTTTTATCAGTACCGCGTCAAAAAGGCCTATCCTGTGATTGTGTCCGCCGCCCATTTTCACGGCGTATTTTTCCAGGACGCGAAGTCCGGGGGTAGTTTTTCTCGTGTCCAGTATCTTGATCTTTTTGCCTGCGGCTTTGACGAATTTATTTGTGAGTGTCGATATGCCGGAAAGCCGCTGCAGGAAATTGAGCGCCGTCCTTTCGCCTGTCAATATTGTCCTTGCTGAACCTTTGATTGTCGCAACAACAGAGCCTTTTTTAACGATATCGCCGTCCTTTACTTTTGCGGAAAAAATAATGTTCTTGTTCAGTGATTGAAATATCAGCCGAGCGATGGAAAGCCCGCAGATCACGCCGCTTTCTTTGATGATTATCTTTGCAAAAGCTTTTATTTCCGGCGGAACGATCGAATTTGTTGTGACATCTCCGTTACCGATATCCTCGCGCAGGGCAAGGATAACTGAATCCAGTACGAGCATTTTTATCTCTTCGGCTTTTTTCATGGGACGAACCAGGATATGTAATAGTACATTATCGGTGCGGTAAGGATGAAGCTGTCCATCCTGTCCAGCACCCCGCCATGTCCCGGAACGATGTGGCTGGAGTCCTTCACTCCGGCATCGCGTTTTATGAGAGACTCAACAAGATCGCTTATTTGCCCCACTATACCGATCACGGCCCCGAGGATTATGCCGTGGATCAAGCTCATTCCGATAAGTTTACTGAATATCGCCGCCGCGATCACTGCAACGATAAGCCCCGAGACGGCTCCTTCAACGGTTTTTTTCGGGCTGATGAACGGGCTGAGTTTGACCTTCCCGAGATATGTTCCGACCAGGTACGCGGTCACATCGCACGCCCAAACGGCGATTATCAGAAAGAATAGATATGCACCGTGAAGCGTCATTTCCCTTATCAGTATCAGGTAGCTGAAAAGCCAGCCGATATATAGTATTCCAAGCAGGGTGATGGATGCGTTAACTGTTGAGTCCTGCGCTTTTTTCAGGAATATACCTGCCGAAAACGTGATGATGATCGCTGTCGTGAGGATCCCGGTGGCGTACGGTTCCCAGTGCGGATGCTTCAATGTGTAAGTAGTGAACCATGTAAAAAATATGGTCGCGATGAACCCGACAAGATATGAAGGAGAATAGCCTTTCTTGTTCATGAGCGAATAGAACTCATTAAGGGAAAGCAGCGCAAGAGCGGTAACAAGTATGAAAAATCCCCAGCCGCCGTAATAAGTGCACGCGACTATTACCGGCACTGTTACGATGATGGTCAATATCCTTGGGAGCATTAAAGCCCTCCGAATTTCCTTACCCTGCCGCTGTAATCGTCTATCGCTTCCTGAAGATGCTTTTTCCTGAAATCGGGCCAAAGGACGTCTGTTACCCATATTTCCGAGTAAGCTATCTGCCAGAGCATGAAATTGCTCACCCGCATCTCGCCCGCGGTCCGGATCAGCAGGTCCGGATCAGGTATTCCCGCCGTATATAAATGACATGCTACTGTCTCTTCGTCGATTGTAGCATTTTTAGGATGATTTTTAACTATTGATTTTATGGCATCAACCAGTTCGGCCCGTCCGCCGTAGCTTAGCATTATGTTCAGGTTCAATTTTTCGTTCTTCAGTGTTTTCTCCTCCGCTGAGCGGATCTTCATTTGAAGTTTTTCGGGAAGTATCGATATCCTGCCGAGGAAGCGAAGTTTGACTCCGTTACGTATTAATTCGTCGATCTCACCGATCTATCGTCAGGAGAAGAAGCTCCATTAAGAAATCGACTTCCTCTTTCGGGCGGCTCCAGTTCTCCGTGGAAAAAGCGTAAACCGTGAGATATTTTACGCCGAATTCCATGCACGCTTTTACGGCTTCTTTGAGCGACTCCGCCCCTCTTCTGTGCCCTTCAATTCTAGGTAATCCGCGTTTCTTCGCCCATCTGCCGTTCCCGTCCATGATAATAGCGATATGCGTTGGTCTTTTTTGGAATTTAGGATTTTGGATTTGGGATTTCATTTGGGTTTTGGATTTTGGGTTTTGGGCTTCCATTTATTAGATGGACATTATTTCTGTTTCTTTTGCCGCAGACAGTTTATCGATCTCAATAGTGAATTTATTGGTGACTCCCTGTATCTCGTCTTCTTCCTTTTTCTTCTTGTCCTCCGACCATTTTTCAGACTCGGCCCTTGTTTTAACTTCCGTTATAAGATCTTTTCTGATATTCCGGAGAGAGACCTTGGAATTTTCCGCTTCTTTCTTCACTACTTTCACAAGCTCATTCCGTCTTTCCTGGGTCGGCTGGGGCATGTTAAGTCTTATCAGACCGCCCTCCGAATTAGGATTAAGCCCCAGATCGGATTTTTGGAGCGCTTTTTCGATCTCCTTTACAGAATTTTTATCGAACGGATGGATAACCAACTGCCTCGGTTCCGGGACCGAAATATTCGCAAGTTGTTTCAAGGGAACGGCTGTTCCGTAGTATTCAACATTGATATGATCGAGAAGTGAAGGCGACGCCCTTCCCGTCCTTATCGCGGCAAAATCCTTTTTAAGGGTTTCAAGCGTCTTTTTCATCTTTTCTTCGGCTAATCTAGTTATTTCATCCATATTTAATCCTTTGTGATCGTCGTTCCTACGGGCTTACCCAGTGACAACCTTTTCAATGTTGCCGCGCTTTGTCACATCAAAAACGACTATCGGGATATTGTTGTCCATGCAAAGCGACGCGGCTGTCGCATCCATGACCTTCAACCTTTTGTTCAGAACATCCATATATGTAAGTGTCTTGAATTTTTTCGCGTTAGAATACCGCATCGGATCCTTGTCGTACACTCCATCAACTTTTGTGGCTTTTAATATCACGTCAACATCGAGTTCCGCCGCCCGAAGCGATGCCGCTGTATCTGTTGTGAAATAAGGGTTTCCCGTTCCCGCGGCCAGTATGACGACGCGGCCTTTTTGCATGTGGCGCATGGCGCGTCTCCTGATGAAAGGTTCGGCTATGGATTTCATTTCAATTGCGGTCTGAACGCGGCTGTCAACGCCTTTTTTTTCGAGCGCGTCCTGGAGAGCGAGCGCGTTTATGACGGTGGCCAGCATTCCCATGTAATCGCCGGTCGCCCTGTCCATTCCCTTCGCGCTTCCGGCCACCCCTCTGAATATATTGCCGCCTCCCGCGACTATCGCGATGTCGACTTTTAGCTTGTGGATGGTCTCTGATCTCTTCGGCAATTACATCCATAACCTGGGGGTCTATCCCGTATTTTTGAACGCCGCCGAAAACTTCACCGGAGAGCTTGAGGAGGATTTTCTGGTATTTAACTTTCATCGGCGGGGATTATACTATATTGCCTTGATAAACTCCAATATTTTCTCCGCCGCTTTTTTTGTCGCACCCGGTTCCCCAAGGAGCGCACGGACCTCGGCGTAGTCTGCTTTAGCCTTTTCAGGATCGGCAAGGATCCTGACCGCTTCATTATATATGTTCTCCGCGGTCGCATCCTTCATCACGAACTCCGGAACGACCATTTTATCCGCCAAAATGTTAGGCATGCTGTAAAACTTCATCTTTATCCCCAGAAAATTCTTGCCTATCCAATATGTGATCGGAGAAAGCTTGTAAAACATTATCACGGGCGTGATCAAAAGGATGCTCTCAAGCACAATAGTACCGGATTTCGCAATAACAAGGTCGGAATTTGCCAGAACATCATGATTGTATCCTTCGATCACGCATGATCTTTATCGGGAGTTTTGCGATCTTGCTTTCTATCTCAATTTTGAATTTTGATGATGAAACCGGCAGAACGAATTGCGCTCCCTTCATCCTGCCGGCGACATCCAACAGAATGGAAAGGAAATTTTGATCTCGTGATACCTGCTTCCCGGGCATAAAGCGATTATTTTTTCCTGCGCATTTAAACCGAATTTCCTGCAAAAATCCACCTTGCCCATGCTGGATTTAACTGCATCAAGAAGTGGATGGCCGAAATAAATACAGAATTGCCTCCGGCTGCTTTAAAAATTTCATGTTCCTTTTTGAAGATCGAGATTATCAGATCGATTATGCTTACGACTTTATGAACGCCTTTTTTCGTCCCCCAGAGCCATTCCTGCGGAGCAATGTAATAGATCGTCTTTAATCCCTTTGCTTTTTGCGATATTCAGCCAGAGGCATGTTTATCCCCTGCGCGTCGATCAAGATCAGGGCGTCCGGTTTTTCGCGGATCAACATTTTTTTTAAATATCTGAGAGTGGATAAATGCTGGGGAATATACTTTAATGCTTCTACGATCCCTATTGAACTTTTTTCGGTGATATCGATCCTGACATCCACGCCGGCCCGGCGCATTTTTTCGCCGCCCATCCCGAAAAGCTCGCATCCTTTAAGCTCTTCGGCCAGGCGGCTTCCAAAAAGGTCCGCGGAAACTTCGGCCGCGGACATCATGATCTTTGGGGCCATGCTAGATGCCGATCTCAGGAATGTCCGGGAACAGAAGCTCTTTCTCAATATCCGTGTCCTCTATGATAGCTTCGGCCCCTTCCCTTTTCTTGCTTATGCCCCTTACGCTTTCAGCCTCAAGGAAATCGACCAGCTGATCGACCTCATCCAGCGCTTTGGTTTTTTTCCTTATCTCCTCAACGGCATTCTTTATGTTCGTTCTGGATATGTAAAGTATTTTGAAGCATTTCTTGATCTCGGCCTGGGCTTCCTCGGATATCCCGCGCCTCTGCATGCCGATCAAATTCAGCCCTCTCACATAGCCCGGGTTCCCGTCAAAAAGCATGAACGGCGGTATGTCCTGGGCCACTTTTGAGGAAGATCCGATCATTGCGAGCCGCCCGATCCTGGTCCCCTGGTGGATGCCGGCAAGGCCGCCGATAACCACCTGATCGTTGACGACCGTATGCCCGCCCAACCCCACATACCCTCCGATAACCGCCTGATTCCCAACTCTGCAGTTATGCGGAATATGAGCGTAAACCATGATGAAATTCTCATTGCCGATAATTGTCTTTGTTCCTTCGCCCGAAGGCAGATGGATGGTCGCGAATTCCCTGATAATATTCCTGTCGCCGATAATGATCTCGTTCTTTTCGCCTTTATATTTGTAATCCTGCGGCGGAAGGCCGATAGAAACATTGTGATGGATGATATTATCAGCCCCGATAGTGGTCCATTTTCTGATAATAGAATGTGAGCCGACCTTCGTGTTGTCGCCTATCTTTACGTCGGGTCCTATGACAACATAAGGTCCTATGTCCACGTTTTTTCCGAACTGAACGGATGGGTGGACCGATGCGGTAGGATGTATCTTTGGCTCGGAGCTTAACCTGTCGTTCAAGTGAAAATAAGATTTCGCCTTCCGCAACAACATCGCCTTCAACTTTTGCGGTGCATTTAAGCTTTCCGATAGTGCCTTTCATTTTTATCGCTTCCACTTCTATTCGCAGCTGGTCGCCCGGAATAACAGGTTTCCTGAACCGGACCTGGTCTATTCCCGCGAAATAAACCAGTTTCCCTTCGTTTTCCGGCATCTTCAGAGCAATAACAGCGCCTAATTGGGCCATTGCTTCCAGTATCAGGACGCCGGGCATTATCGGCAGTCCGGGAAAATGCCCCTGGAAGAACGGCTCATTGATCGTCACATTTTTAATCCCAACAGCGCGGCGTCCTTCCTCAAGTTCAATGACCTTGTCCACCAAAAGGAAAGGGAATCTGTGCGGAAGTGTCCGCAGTATGTCGCCAATATCCATATGCTCCTTTTTCCCTCCAAGTAAATTAATGATCTTAACCGACCTCCTTTAACAATCTTTTCGCGAATCGTATGTTCAGCTCATGGCCGGATCTGATGCCTATTATCCGCCCTTTTATCTGCGCCCCTAAAAGCGACAGGTCTCCGATCAAATCCAGGATCTTATGTCTTACAAGCTCGTTCTTGAATCTCAGCTTTGTCATGTAGCCGCCGTTTCCGATAGCGACCGCATTATCGGTATTGGCGCCAAGGGCAAGTCCTTGTTTATTAAGAGTTTCCAGCTCATCCAGGAACCCGTAAGTCCTTGCCGGAGCGATCTCTCTGGTAAATCTTGATGCATTGAGATCAAGAACATAAAATTGAGTTCCAATAAAGCTGACCGGGTAGTTTATCATAAAACTGACCGTAAATCTATCTGAAGGGAGCGCGATGATACATTTATCCCCGCTCATTTCGATGACCGGTTTGGTTGATATTAACGCATTTGACCCTGGACCCCTGACGGATTATCCCTGCCTTTAAGATCAATTCGCAATATTGTTTTGAGCTGCCGTCCAGCGCAGGCGGCTCCGTCCCGTCCATCTCAATGTCAATGTTCGTGATCGAAAGCGCGAACAATGCCGAAAGCACATGTTCAACTGTATTAACGGTGATCTGCCATTGTGCGATAGGCTCGTTCCTCTTATGGTGCTTGAGACATTGCGAATATCCGCTTTTATTCGCGGACGCCCAGGCAGGTCGGTCCTGATAAAATTGATGCCGGAGTCGGCCTTGGCAGGAATGAAATTAATATTAACAGGCTTTCCTGTATGTAATCCTGTGCCGGAAATCGATATTTCATTTTTTATTGTTTGCTGTTTGAGATTTGACATTTGAACTTTGGATTTTTTAGAGTGGATTTATCCAGGAGATCCCGATAAGCACGGACTTCGGGTCTTTATCTGCCGCTTTGTCGGCTGCACTCCTGTTGTCATCTGCAAGGACATTTAATCCGCTAAGGCTAAATGCGACCGTATCTGAATAATACCATCTTATCCCAAGGTTCAATTCATACAATGACTCGCCCGCCATCATGTCCGTAAGGAAATAAAAATTATCCCAAAATACGGGAGCGTCAAATCCCAGTGCGCCAAGAGGCCTGAATCTGCTATTCGGTCAATCCCGGAAAGTCTCCGAGAAACCCAAAATGAAGTCTGAAAGCCGTTCTGAAAATATTTTGTAGCCATCATGTAAACATCGCATCTGTTGAAAGACGCCAGGTTCTCCACTCCTATGGCAAGAAGGAGCGGGTATGGAGAAGTGTCTGTGGCAAGGCTGTATTTCATGTTAATGAAAACGCCTTCCTGCATCGCGCCCATCCTGTTATCCATTCCGACGCAGCCAAGTTCCATTCCCTGGAATACGCCAAGATTAAAATGATAATACATGGAAAATTTATCTTCACTGTAGTTGCTCCCTGTATCAAGCCCGAAATCAACATTTTTATACGGGATAACGTCAGCAGAAGGGATCCTTACGACCCCTGTGCTTGCCGATCACGTCAGGCGTAGGCTGGGGAACAAATGAAAAAGCAGGATAAGAAATTAAGGAAAAAACAAGAAGTAATGCCGCGATCTTTTTTGGTTTGATCATCGGGCGGATTATATCACATTTTTGTAAATCAATTCAATTTTGCTTGCGAAAGACTCTTTTGGAATATTCCGATCTTGGCGACATCTTTTGAAGCATCTGACATTTTTCGCCGCAGAGCCGCATCTCCCAGCAGGTCCAAGACCTTTGATGAAAATCCATCGATAGAAAGCTGCGTTAAATATCCGGTCTTTCCGTTCCTTACTACATCTGAAACTCCTTCGGCATCCACGGCCACTTGCGGAAGGCCGGAAGCCATGGCTTCAACAAGTACGAGCCCCTGAGTTTCGGAAAGCGACGAAAAAACAAATATGTCGCTCGCGGCATAATAATCGAGTATTTCGGGATATTTTATCTCTCCGGCAAAGATCACATTCTTTGGTGCGATCTTTTCGAGTTCTTTCCTCATAGGCCCGCCTGCTGCCAGAAGAAGATATGTGTCTTCGCTTTGAGAAATGATCGTTTCAAAAGCCTTGAATAGGAACGGGAGGTTTTTTTCTTTTGCCAGCCTGCCGGCGAAAAGAAGCACTTTCCCGTGTTCCGGAATGCCGTGTTTTCGCCTTACGAAAGACGGGTTTTCCGATCTGATCAGGTCCAGGTCGACCCCGGTCGGGACGACTTCAATGCCAGTCCTGATTCCCGTTCCGGCCAGTTCTTTTTTTATTTTCTCCGTTGGGACGATAATGCGGTCGCATCTGTTGCAGAACCATTTGATAGTATCCGGTTGAGATGGCATCCAGAAGCTTGTCTGGCACAAGGGGCACGTAATGCATGTATTTCCCCAGCATCGTATGCATCGTAAAAATGAACGGCACGTCAAGTTTCCCCGCATAATGCCTGGAAAGAAGGCCGAGCTGGTATGGGGAATGGGAATGGATGATGTCGATATCCTTTAATTTATCGAAATATTTTCCGGGAATGGGGATCGATAACCTGTAGCCCGGATACGGCGCAGGGATAGAGGGGAACCTGAATACATTCGGCATGTTTTGAGAGCCCGGATAGCCGGGCGAGAAAACCATCACATTGTGGCCGAGTTCTTCCAGTCCTTTTTTCAAAGTTTCAATGGAGTTGGTAACGCCGCTCAAATATGGCTTGTATGATTCGGAAAAAAAAGCGATGTTCATTTTGTATTGCTTTTTAAGCAAGTTTTCTATCTCCGATATTTTTTTAATGATCGCCGGGAAGTTTTCTTATTGCGGCGAGCTGCTCAAGCTCTTTTTGATGGTCCTGCGCCGGAAATCCGGACACGACGGAATTTGCGGGCATATCTTTTGTGACGCCAGCTTTCGCCATGACCACTGTGTTCTCCCCTATCACGATATGATCCATAATCCCTGCCGTACCGCCAATGGAAACATGATTCTTTAGTTCGGTGCTCCCTGCGATCGCAACAAGCGACTGTGATCGCGCAGTCTTCGCCAATCTTGCAGTTATGCGCAATATGGACAAGGTTGTCGATCTTTGTTCCCCTTTTAATTAATGTAGACCCCATTGTCGCCCTGGAAACACATGAATTGGCGCCGATCTCAACATCATCTTCAATGACAACATTCCCTATCTGCGGGATCTTCACATATTTCCCGTCAACCGGCGCGAAACCGAAGCCATCGGGACCTAAAATGACACCTGCATGCAGGATGCATCTTTCGCCGATCAACGGTATCTTCATACGCAACAACGTTCGGAAATAAAACCGTTCCTTTGCCGATCCTGCAGTTATTCCCGATAACGCATCCCGGATAAATAATGACTTTGTCGCCTATAGATGCACCCTCACCGATAAAAACATTTTCCATTATTGAACAATCGTTCCCGATCTTTGCCGTTTTTGAAATGACAGCTGACTTATGGATGCCTTTAGATGGTGTTTTCCTCTTGTCGAACAACGCCAGTATCTTTGCCATTGCAAGCCGCGGATCGTGCACTTTTATGTGC
>CAVYHE010000012.1:0-25550 GCA_963768305.1 uncultured bacterium | reverse complement strand
TGAAGATCAAATCCTTTTTACTTTTGCCTTGTATTTTTGCCTTTTTACTTTTAACTTTTGACTTTTCTTATGCTCTCCAGACGACCAATACCATCACCGCGACTGTCACCGTGAACGGCGCTTTTAACCTTTCCGTGAATTCCGATTCTTTTGATTTTGCCCGCCTGGCGGCCAAACAAACCGGAGAAATGACCAGGGCGGACGGGATCACCGTGACAGGCACGTCCAGCGGCGGCAACCCGTGGTATCTTAAAGTGGCGGCGGTAAAACCGCTCACGTCCGGAAGCAATTCGATCCCCAACGAGAATTTCACCTGGTAC
Source organism: uncultured bacterium (assembly GCA_963768305.1). Lineage (GTDB taxonomy): Bacteria > Margulisbacteria > WOR-1 > CAVSGV01 > CAVSGV01 > CAVYHE01. Next base: position 25,230 of record CAVYHE010000012.1, on the reverse strand, counting down.
GGCTCTAGTGAAGGGGCCGGAGCATGGAACGGAGCCCAGGAAAAAACCTTCGCCGATAATAATGCGGCTTATGTAAGCACGCCGACCGAATCTGCCAATGCGAGCAAGATCGCGAACAAGTTCAAATTCAGGCTCCATGTGCCCGAAGACACAAAACCGGGAAATTACACGACCATAGTAATGTTCACAATGACGGAGTAAATTATGCGAAATTTAAGCCTTACTAAACCTGTTGCCCTATTCGCTATTATGATCTTGATGGCCCTGACGGCTTTTCTCATTCCTGCTTATGCTCTTTCGATCAACATCGATCCTTCTAATATCAAACTAACTCTGAAGCCAGGATCATCTGCCGACGGCGAGATCGCCATCCAGAACCTTGGCGGGAACAAGATAGGGATAAAGGCCTACACGGAAGATTGGGTTTACGCAGAGGACGGGAGCAAGTCTTTCATGAAACCGGGATCATCCGTCTATTCCTGCTCTTCGTGGATTAAGCTCGACCCCGAAAATTTCGACCTGGCGCCTAAAGAGGTCAGGAATGTAAAATACACGATCTCATCCCCCGAGAAGACCTCAGGCGGGCATGTTTCGGTCATATTCTTTGAATCGACCACGACCAACACGGAGGGGATCTCTGTCGCGGGAAGGATAGGGACCATCGTCTACCTGGACACCGAAGGCGACATAAAGAGATCCGGAGAGATAAAAGCTTTTTCTGCCCTTACCTCGGAAGAAGGCTCCCCACTCGATCTTTCGCTTTCTTTTAACAATACCGGAAACACCTATTTATCCGCAAAGCCGACCATTAAAATAACGAGCAATGACAATACCGTCATTGAATATCAGCCTGCCAACATTAACACCCTTCCCGGCGATTCAAAAACAAGCTCCATCACTATCAGCAAGCCGCTTCTTAAGGAAGGAAGTTACAAAGCACAGATCGAGCTGAATTTCGATGATAAAACCCTCAGATCTCAAACCGAATTCTCACTCAAAAAAGTTTCAAAATAACGAGAATTCGCCTTTTGTGTGAAATTTTGACCTCTTTTTCACGATATATATATATAGGAGGAATAAGGAGTTGATTTTTGCCATTATAAAGGCTAATTTTTATTGTAATATATGGGAAATACGCACAAGAAAAGCTCCCGTTGTTACGATAATATAGATAGAGGGGAATTATGCGTAAAACAATATTCTTAATATTAATATTGATCCTGATATTTCCGATGATGGCGGCATCCTCGTTCGCGGAAGGGACCGCTCCATTAAGCCTTTCCTACAGCGGCGGAACGGGATCCGGACAATCAAAGTCGGATTTCGATCAGAATATATGGACGTATGAATACCAGTATCATGTGCTCTCGCTTTCCGGTGACCTTCCTCAGGGAAAATTATCTTCTCAACTGCGGGTGGAGGAAAGCAACAATGTATCAGAACTTACCTACGCAAAGATCAAACTTGACAGCGATACTTATTCATTGGATCTGGGCGACAATGTCATGAACTTCTCCGACTTGACATTAAATAACGTTGCATACCAGGGTGCCGCTGTTACGCTTAAGCCTTCAAGCAATTTAAATCTTACGGTGGTCAGCGGCGCAAGAGGGAACGGATCCTGGGGCGCCACGGTCCTTAGAGATACAAGGCCGAAAGATTATTTCACCGGAGTAAGGGGCGTATTCTATCCCGGCGCGGGATTGGGCCTTTCTGCAACATATTTGACGAACCCGGAAGGCGCAGATGTCACATCTTACGGCGGCGAATACGATCTTGGAAACCTGAAATTTGCCGCGGAAAGCGGCTCGGCAACAAATGACGCCAAAGCCGTCACCGAATCGGTCAAATACAGCGACGGACTGCTTACAATGGGTACTGTTTACAGGAACATTGATCCGACTTACATTGTCCCGGTCGATTATATAAACTATCAGGGCATAAAAGGCACATACACGACGCTCGGATTCAACCCTTCAAGGTATTTTTCGATCAACCTTCAAAACAACGCCTATATTGACAGATTGAACGGAACATCTGAAGCCATGAACACCGATACCAGCGGGGACATGACGTTGAATCTTGACACAGGGACAAGTATAGGATATTCGGGATGGAGAAATGACGACCGCGCATATGACAGGGGCGGCATTACCGAAGGCGAAATGATGTACATAACCCAGCAATTCTGGCTCTTGACCAGAAATTCAGTCTATTTCAGGGAACAGCCAAGCTGGTTCCAGAGCTTTAATACTTCCGAAGAATCATATTCCGAGAAAAAGAATATCGCCGGAATAAACATATCGCTTTTCGATCTCATCCATCTGAACTATGAGGTGGAGAATACCGAAAATTCTTCAAAATCACCGATATTACGATAAACCCCACGGCGATCTCAATGAGAATGGACCTTTTTGAAAGCCAGATACCTGGCACGCCTTTCTCACTGGCAAGTTCGTATAATTACAGGAAAGACATTCCCGATAAATACGCGACTGACGCCGATGACGCAGCATCGATCTCCTCGTATACCGATGCTACTTTGAAATATTCGCCCAGCCCCGACATGAGCGCTTACGTGACGGGCAAGATCTTCAAACTGTCTTCGCCCGATGTTGACGAGAGCGCCAGAACAGAGAACGACTTCAGCTTCGGCCTGAATTGTACCTTTAACACGAATATCTACATGAAATAAGCCTGCGCCCCATAATTGACACTTACACCTCAAAGCCTTAAAATGTTCCCGAGGTGAGTCGATGTTCCTTGTCGTAGGACTGGGCAATCCCGGGAAACAATACGAATTAACCCGCCATAATATCGGTTTCAGGGTAATAGACCGGCTTTCAAAGGACCTGAACATCCCTGTTTCAAAAAGCCAGAGCCAGGCGCTTATCGGCCAGGGAACATTGGATGGGCACAAGATATTCCTCGTAAAGCCGCAGACTTTCATGAACCTGAGCGGGGACAGCGTGCAGGAGCTGGCAAAATGGTACAAGATAGACATCGGGCATCTGATCGTGATATTTGATGATCTTGACATTGAAGTGGGACAATTAAGGATAAGGTCGAAGGGCAATTCCGGCGGGCACAAAGGCGTTGAGTCGATAATAAACAGGATCGGGACGACCGAATTTCTGAGGATCAGGATCGGGATCGGGTCGCCGTCCAGGAACATTGAAGAAGACGCGTCGGATTATGTGCTGGCGAACATACCGGCCAAAGAATCCGAGATCCTGGATCAGGCCATTCTAGCCGCCTCGGAAGCCGTTCCCATCATCATCAACAGCGGTCCGGAAGCGGCCATGAACAAGTACAATAAAATATAGTGGACCTTCTCGAATTCACCAAAATATTTCAGAACGACCCACGGACCGTCGGCATCCTGGGCAGGAAGAAAAGCTCGGTCGAAGGCCTTTACGGAAGTTCAGCTGCGGCATTTTATTCTGCCCTTTTTCTGAAGACAGGCCGCACTATATTTATCATATCCCAGGACGCCGAGAGGCTGTCCGGCGACATAAAAGCGTTCTCGGACGGCGATCATACCCTGTATTTCCCCTCTTGGGACACCTACCCCACCGAAGATATCTCCCCAAGTAATGAAATAACCGGTGAACGGCAGAAAATACTCGACCGCCTTTTGAGCGGGGAAAAAATAATCCTTACAACATCCATCAGATCGGCAATAACCAGAGTGCCGCCTAAAAAGGTCTTCAAGGAAAACGCCATTTCTTTGAGCGTTTCCGATACTATCGATCTTGAGCAACTGAGCAAACAGCTTGTGAAAATCGGCTTCAAAAGAAGGGACATCGTCGGAGAAAGAGGCGAATTCTCGGTAAGGGGCGGGATCATCGATATCTTCGCGTCAAATCTGGAACATCCCGCCAGAATAGAGCTCAAAGTAGATACGATAGAATCGATCCGGTCGTTCGAATCGGCGAGCCAGCGTTCGATATCAGCCTTACAAAACATCAAGATCTTCCCAATGCACGAAATGATCCTGGATGACCCGGAAGGATACAAGGACGGGATCGAGATAAAGATACCCGAAATATATCCTGAATTTCAGCGGCCTGTTCCAATACCTTGAAAAAGACGCGATTATCATTCTGGATTCACCGGAGACACTGAAGTTGGCGCAGGAAAAGCTTATTAGCGAAATAGAAGAGCTGAGGGGAGATTCAAAAGGCAAGTATTATATCGATACTGTTGAACTTGAGCATTCCATAGAAGCGCATCAGATTGTCGAACGCCGGGACAGCGCAGGGGAAATATCATTTAATTTCTCTCTTGCTCATGATTTTATGGGGAAGCTTGAACTTATGGCTGAAAATATGAAAGACAATATGGATAAGAACCCCATTTTTTTGATCAGCAGAAAAGCGGACCGCCTCAATGAATTTTTCATTGAAAAAGAGCTTACTGTTCAAAGAGTTGACGGGTTCCCGGTGGAACTCAAAAAAGGCGCATTCCTCATCTACGGGGAACTGGAAAAAGGCTTTTCCGGCAGCGGCATCACCCTGCTTACGGATAAGGAGATATTCGGCGATATCCCATCAAAAGTGAGTTCCGTTCCAAAACCCATGGAAGGAGTATCCGAAAAACTCCTTGCGGAACTGGTCATAGGCGATTACGTGGTGCATTCCAATTACGGGATAGGCATATACAGGGGACTTAAAAAATTGGAAATAGGCGGCGCGCTCCAGGAGTATATCCAGATAGATTACGCTCATGAAGACCGGCTTTATGTCCCTCTTCATCAAATGGGGCTTGTGGAAAAATATGCGGGCGAAAGCGGGCTCCAGCCGAAAATAAGCCGGCTGGGAGGAACGGAGTGGGCCAAGCAAAAAGCCAAAGTCAAAAGATCCATCAAGGACATGACCCAGGAGCTTATGGACCTTTATGTCTCAAGGCACAATCTGGAAGGATTCAGATATCCTCACGATTCGGCACTGGAAACGGAATTTGAAAAGTCGTTCCCTTATGAAGAAACCCCCGACCAAAAAGCTGCAATAACGGACATCAAGAATGAGATGGAAAGCGGAAAGCTCATAGACCGGCTGGTATGCGGAGATGTGGGGTACGGGAAAACAGAAGTGGCCCTGCGTGCGGCTTTTAAGACCGTATTAGCCGGCCATCAAGTGGCAATGCTGACCCCTACGACCGTCCTGGCCGACCAGCATTTCCACGTCTTTACTGAAAGGCTCAAGCCCTACCCTTTCACTGTCGACATGCTTTCAAGATACAGGAGCAGGGAGGAACAACAACAAACGATAAAGTCCCTGGAAACGGGAGGAGTGGACATCGTCATAGGCACGCACAGGCTGTTACAAAAAGACATCAAATTTCATGACCTGGGGCTCCTTATAATAGATGAAGAGCAGAAATTCGGCGTCTCGCACAAGGAGAAGATAAAACAGATCGCCAATAAAGTGAACGTGATAACCCTTACGGCAACCCCGATTCCGAGGACGCTTTACATGGCGCTTTCCGGCGTAAGGGAGATGAGCATCATCGCCACCCCTCCGCTGGACCGCTCGCCTGTAAGGACATATCTCCGGGAATTTGATGAGAACATCATAAAAGAGGCCATGAGAAGGGAATTGGAAAGAGGCGGGCAGGTGTTCTTTGTCCACAATTTAGTGAAAGACATCGACAACTCGGCGTCCTTGATAAAACGGGTCGTGCCGGAGGCCAGGCTCGCCGTCGCTCACGGCCAGATGAAAAGCTCCCTTCTTGAAGATATCATGATCAAATTCATCAACAAAGAATTCGACGTGCTGATCTCCACCAGCATAATCGAATCAGGACTGGATATCCCGTCCGTCAACACGGTAATAATAGACAATGCCTCCGATTTCGGCCTTTCCCAGCTTTACCAGATAAGAGGACGCGTAGGCAGGTCATCGACAAGGGCTTTTGCTTATCTCCTTTATCGTAAGGAAAAAGTGCTTACAGGCAAAGCGCTGGAAAGGCTGAGGGCGATACAGGAATTCACCGCTCTCGGGAGCGGCTACAAGCTTGCCATGGCAGACCTGGAGATACGCGGCTCCGGCAATGTTCTTGGCGCGGAGCAGAGCGGGCACGTGCTGAACATAGGTTTTGACATGTACTGCGAACTGCTGGAGGAATCCGTAAGGGAGATAAAACACATCTCTGTCCCTCCTGCCAAAAAGGTCTTCATTGACCTTAAGATGGACGCTTTCATACCAAAAGACTACGTGGAAGACGACAGGCAAAGGATAGCCTTGTATAAAAGGATGAATTTCCTGAACAGCAAAAGCGAGCTTGAAGATATGAAAAAAGAGGTCGGCGACAGGTTCGGCCGCGTCCCTCGCGAGCTTGAAGCGTTGTTCAAGATCATAGAGCTTAAGATAGAGGCCGGGAACAGGAATATAACGAGCATCGCTGGCGGCTCGGAACAGGTGGAGATAAAGTTCGAGCTTAAGAAGCCGCTCATCATCAAGACATCAGGGATGCCCCAGGAAAAATGGTTCGAGCTGGTTAAAAATAGGATCCGGCAGGGTCCATAAGCTCCCGACCTTTACTTGCAGCCCCGCTTATGCTAAATTTCAGCTCCTATGAAAAACAAGCTGATCCTTCTGATTGTCATCATTTTCATAGCCGCATTTCCGGCATTTTCCGCCGTCAAAACGCATCATGTTGAATGGGCCGCAAAGGTCAATGGAGACATTCATTTCTATGGACCTTTTCAACAGAAGAGTGGATGCTGCAATGAAGGAAATATCGAAAAGCACAAGCATAGAAGCGGCTGATGAGCAGGCTCTTCTTCAGGATACAAGAAAATCCATCCTTGAGCAGATGATAGAATCCGTTATTCTTCTTCAGTGGGCGGAAAGAGAAGGCCTGGAAATACCGGAAAGGTCCGTAAGATCAAGGATAGTCGAAATGAAAAAGTCATTCCCTTCCAAGAAAGAATTCTACCAATCCCTGGAAGACCAGGGATTGACGATGGATGACCTGGAAAGGGACACAAGGAAGCAGCTGGTCGTGGACAAGCTCATCGACATGAGGGCCAGAACGCTGGCTGTTTCGGACGAGGAGATAAAAGACTTTTATGACAAAAACACGGACCTGTACTTTCAGAAAGAAAAAGTGCGCCTTAAACAGATCTACATGAAAGATCTGAGCGATATTCAGGATGTGAAACAGAAGCTTGATTCGGGCGCGAAATTCGCCGGCGATGATATTTCCGCGGAGAGGGGCCAGCTTCCGGTTTATGACGATTCGTCCGTTTTCGACCTTAAGCCGAACGGTATCAGTGGCATCATTTCGGGCGAGGCCGGATATTACATCTTCAAGCTCATCGACAAGGTCCCCGCCAAAGAAACAAAGCTGGAAGATATAAAGGACAACATAAGGAAATTTCTGCTATCCGAAAAAGCGAGGACGCTGTTCCAGAACGACCTTCAGGAGGAAAAAACGAACGCAAAGATACTCCTGAACGAAAAGCTGGGAAAATTGTTCTGATCAGTTCTTTGCGAGAAGCATGACTGCATCCTTGAGCATGTTCTTTGAATCGTTCTTGCCGGAATCCATGAGGAATTCAGCCAGCGCCTGTTTTATCTCCCCGAAAGTAAATGTTTCCTTATCCGCTGAATTAATATACTCTTTTTTTATCAGTGCCTTTCCGATCTGCGAGGTTACGCTGTTCGATACTGAATCGACGAATCTGCTGTTCACTATCTCAACGACCATCTTGCCTTCATCAAAAACCTTTATGCCGTCGCTATCAATCACGACCTGGTCGGTAACTACCTTGTCGGAAGTCAATTGTGAAAGATAAACCCCTATTATCTTTTTTGCGACCTCGGAGTTTATGCGGTTGCCGATGATGAATTTCGGCTCAACGTTCACGGTCGTGTGCCTGGCATTCACAGCCATGCTTTTCCCGTGATCCGCCCAGAACGCACTGAGAATCTTTTCGACTTCGTATTTATGTTCTTCGTTTATCATTTTTCCCTCTTATTGATCAATGCATATGCTGTTTTTACAAGCCAACTATCGTTGACCTTAAAAACATCTCCATCATTCCCATTTTTCCCCACCGTAGAAGAGCTGCGCGTCTGATCAATTCCTGTTCTCGATGTATTGACAGGTTGAGGGTTTTGAATCGACCCAATGGCGACCTTGGTCGCGCCGTCTTTCTGGTTACCTTGAGCGATCTTAAGATCAAGGATGATATCTCCAGGTTTTGCGCCGGAATGATATTTCTGGTCAGATTTGAGCTTTTCAAGCCTGGGCACGACAACATCAGCAATGATCGTTCGGTTTTTAAGCAGATTTTGCAGTAAAGCAGCTTTTGGCAGGTCATTTTCCTGTTCAACTTGATCGATGAATTTTCTGAATTTTTTTTGATTTCCATCTGTATCGATTATTTGAAATGAATCCAGGGCTAAATTCAGGACTGAATTCAGTTCCGGTCCTATTGTTGTAACAAAACCCTTAAGAGACTCTGCGAGCATTTTTCGGGCAGAACCTGCGGGATACAATCCACGAAGCTTCGCCACATCAACTGGCTTTGCTGTAAATGGTTTTGGCGCAACAGAAGTTACGTCTGATGGCATAGCCGTAAATGGAACTTTAAATTTTGATGAATCTATTTGAGCCATTATTTTATCCTCCGCACATTCCTTACATTTATATTATCGTGTAAAGACGGCAAAAACTTGCATGGAAAATAGGGAAAATAAGGCTTGAAAAGGCTTAATAAGAGGAAAAAGTGAGGAAAGGAAAGCTAAATTGCCGGAAGGTTGCTCTTTCCCATGAGGAAAATATCTATCGAGCGCGCGGCTTTCCGGCCTTCGCTGATGGCCCACACGATAAGTGATTGGCCCCTGCGCATATCACCGGCGGAAAACACGCCTTTTTTAGAGGTCATGAAATCATCGCCTGTCTTTACATTGCCTCTTTGGTCCAGATCTAAATCAAGTTTTTCGATAAGCCCTGTCCTGTCGGGATGGAGGAATCCCATTGCCAGTATCACCATGTCAGCTTTGATCTCGAAGGGTCTGCCGTCCTTTTCGCCTATCAGCTTTTTCACCTTGCCGCCTTCGCCGGCGAACTTTTTGGTCACAACAGACCAGTATCTTTCGCATCCTTCTCCGTGGCTGGTAGATGTTTTAAGTATCGCCGGGTATGCCGGCCATGGCTGGTCAATAGGCCTGTCTTCCGGCGGTTTCGGCAGAACTTCTATCTGCGTGACGCTTTTCGCTCCCTGGCGGTTGGCGGTCCCGACGCAATCGGCTCCCGTGTCTCCGCCGCCTATTATCACGACTTTTTTCCCTTTCGCATCTATCAGATCTTGAGCGGGAACCTTTTGTCCCGACACTTTTATATTCGATTGCGTCAGGAAATCCATTGCGAAATAGATGCCCGAAAGTTCTCTTCCTTCAACTTTTAGGTCCCTCGGGACCCTGGAACCGCCCGCGAGGCAGACCGCGTCATAATCTTTCAATAATTTTGACGGGGAAATATCTGTCCCGACATTAACTCCCGCGACAAAATTTATCCCTTCTTTTTCCCAGATAGCGATCCTGCGGTCGAGGACCTTTTTTTCAAGCTTGAAATCGGGTATCCCGTACCTCATTATGCCGCCTATTTTGTCGTCTTTTTCAAACACGGTCACCTTGTGGCCGGCGCGGTTAAGCTGCGCGGCGACAGATAAGCCGGACGGGCCAGAACCGATGACAGCGACCTTTTTACCTGTCCGTTTCTTAGGCGGAACAGGCTTTATTAAACCATGGTCAAAAGCATATTCGATAATGGAAAGTTCGTTCTCCCTGATGGTAACGGGATCGTCATTAATTCCCAGGACGCATGCGTATTCGCACTGTGCGGGACAGACCCTTCCCGTTATTTCAGGGAGGTTGTTCGTCGCATTAAGAAGGTCGAATGCAGAGCTCCAGTGGCCTGCATAAGCGCTGTCATTCCATTCGGGAATATAGTTCCCTAAGGGGCAGCCGAAGTTGCAAAAGGGCGTTCCGCAATCCATGCATCGCGACGCCTGTTCCCTGGAAATCCCCTCGCTCCTTGCGATCATCACATCGCTGTAATCTTTCACGCGGTCGCACGCTCGCCTGTACTCGGGATCCTTCTCTTTGAATTTCATGAACCCTTTTATGTCACCCATCAGAATCCTCCGAAAGATCCGACTTTTCCTCGAGGATTTTTTCTTTAAGAACGCGCTTATATTCGAGCGGAATGACCTTTATGAATTTCTTTAAATGCGGCTCCATATTATCGGCGATCTTTTTGGCCAACGGGCTGTCCGTGTATTTATGATGCTTGCTTAAAAGCTCCTTTATGACCTGGACGTCTTCGCCGTCCAGCGGACCAAAGCTGACCATTTCCATGTTGCATTTAGTCTTGAAAGCTCCGTCCTTATCATAGACATAGGCTATCCCGCCGGACATTCCCGCGGCAAAATTCCTTCCGGTCCCGCCAAGCACCACAACGCGGCCGCCAGTCATGTATTCGCATCCGTGGTCCCCCACCCCTTCAACGACCGCATTTAAACCGGAATTTCTGATGCAGAACCTTTCGCCGGCTTTTCCTCTGACGAAAGCTTCACCGGTGATCGCGCCGTAAAAAGTGGTATTGCCGATAATGATATTCTCTTCCGCCACGAAATCGGATTTTTTGTCCGGATAAACGATGATCTTCCCTCCGGAAATTCCCTTTCCGACATAATCATTTGCCATTCCTTCAAGCTCAAAAGTGATCCCTTTTGCAAGCCACGCGCCAAAGCTCTGTCCCGCAACTCCGTTAAATTTACAATGGATCGTATCCTCCGGAAGCCCCAGCTCTCCGTGGACCTTACATACTTCCCCGCTGAGCATCGCACCCGTGGTCCTGTTAATATTGGAAATGACGGTATCGATCTTGACAGGCTTGCCGGTCTTTATGGCATGTTCCGCCTGTTCGATCAATTTTCTGTCCAGGACCTTGCTGATCCCGTGGTCCTGCGGATGCTGGAAGAAAACTCCGGTCTTTGGTCCGGCATCCGGCTTGAACAATATTTTCGAAAAATCCATTTTTTTCGCTTTCCACGGAACAACATCGGCATTGACCTCCAGCAGTTCAGTTCTTCCTATGAGATCGTCCACTTTTCTTACGCCGAGCTCTGCCATTATTTCCCGCAGGTCCCTTGCTATGAATTTAAAATAATTCTCGACATGCTCCGGCTTTCCAATGAACCTGGCCTGAAGCGCATCATCCTGGGTTGCCACGCCCATGGAACAGTTGTTCAGGTTGCAATGCCTCAGCATTACGCATCCGAGGACTATGAGCGCGGCCGTGCAAAACCCGTATTCCTCAGCGCCTAATATGGCAGCTATGGCGACATCCCGGCCGGTCCTCATCTGGCCGTCGGTCTGCAGCCTTACCCTGCTCCTAAGGTCGTTCATCACGAGCGTCTGGTGGGTTTCGGAAATTCCCAGCTCCCAGGGAAGGCCCGCGTGTTTTATGGAACTTAACGGAGAAGCTCCTGTCCCTCCGTCCGCGCCGGATATCAGGATCATGTCGGCATGCCCTTTTGCCACGCCGGCGGCGATAGTGCCGACGCCTATTTCGGAAACCAGCTTTACGCTTATCCTGGCTTTCGGGTTCGTGTTCTTGAGGTCGAATATCAGCTGCGCCAGGTCTTCGATGGAATAAATGTCATGATGAGGCGGCGGTGATATCAGTGTCACGCCGGGAGTGGTATACCTTGTTCTCGCGATGATCTCGCTTACCTTATGGCCGGGAAGCTGACCGCCCTCGCCGGGCTTTGCGCCCTGCGCGATCTTTATCTGTATCTCATCCGCATTGACAAGATAATTCGTGGTTACGCCGAACCTGCCCGAAGCCACCTGCTTTACCGATGACCTCATTGAATCGCCGTTCGGGAGCGGAGCAAATCTCGCGGGATCTTCGCCGCCCTCGCCCGTATTTGACCTTCCGCCAAGGCGGTTCATCGCTATCGCAAGCGATTCATGTGCTCCTTTGCTTATGGAGCCGAAGCTCATCGCACTCGTCACGAAACGTTTTAATATTTTATCTTCCGATTCAACCTCATCAAGCGGGATCGGGCGGCATTTCTTGAATTTCAACAAGCTCCTTAATGTACTCGGGTTCTTTGACTGGTCATTGATGAGCTTTGCGAATTCCTTGTATCTTTCATAACTGTTGGATCTGGTCGCATCCTGCAGAGCGGCGACCGAATAAGGGTTCCAGAGATGGAATTCTCCGTCCTTTCGCCACTTATAAAAACCGCCGGTATCAAGGATGATGTTGCCGCCTTCCCTGTCCGGGAACGCTTCGTTATGCCTTATCGCTACTTCTTTTTCTATGATGTCAAAGCCGGCCCCGCCAATCCTTGACACGGTCCCGGTAAAACACCTGTCTATTACCTGCGGCCCAAGCCCGAGGGATTCGAATATTTGCGCGCCGCGATAGCTTTGAAGCGTGGAGATGCCCATCTTTGAGAGGATCTTCAAGATGCCTTTATCAACAGCTTTTTTGTATTTCTTGACGGCGTTTTCGCGGTCCATCTCCAAGTCGCCATCATCCGCTTGTTTTTCAACTATTGCGTATGCAAGGTAAGGATTTACGGCATCCGCTCCGTATCCGAAAAGAAGCGCGAAATGATGCACTTCCCTGGGCTCGCCGCTTTCCACTATTATGCCGATCTGGGTCCTCAAAGATAACCTGACCAGATGTTGATGCACAGCACCAACGGCAAGCAAAATCGGCAATGCCGCGAATCTTGAAATTTACACCCCTATCGCTGAGGATAATGAAAGAATAGCCGTTCTTTATGGCTGATGCCGCTTCATTGCATATCCTGTCCAAAGCTTTGACAAGCCCTCCTTTTTTATCAAAGCTGAACAGCAAGGAAATAACTTTTGTCTTAAATCCTTTTTTATTTATACTTTTGATCTTTTCAAGCTCTTCATTTGAAAGGACCGGATGTGTTATCCTGAGCTTCCTGGCGTGCGAAGGCGATTCATCCAGGAAATTCTTTTCCGGGCCGATAAAATTCTCCAGGCTCATCACTATCTCTTCGCGTATGGGATCGATCGCGGGATTTGTGACCTGCGCGAAAAGCTGCTTGAAATACCTGAAAAGAAGCTGGGGCCTTTTTGAAAGTATCGCGTGAGGAGCGTCATCTCCCATGGCCCCGACCGGCTCCGCTCCCGTTTCCGCCATCGGTTTCATTATGATGTTCCAGTCTTCTCTCGTGTACCCGAACATCTTCATCAGCGGAATGATGTCAGGGAGTTTTGGCTTGACCTTCCTTTTCGGCAGTTCGTCAATGTCAACGATATTCGCCTTAAGCCACAACCCGTATGGCTTTGACGAAGCCATCTTCCCTTTTATCTCACTGTCGTCGATTATCCGCCCGTGTTCCGTATCGATAAAGAACATTTTCCCGGGTTCAAGTCTCCCGGACTTAAGGATATCAGCAGGATCTATCTTCAAGACCCCGACCTCTGAAGCCATTACAACAAGGCCTTTTTTTGTCACAATGTATCTTGCCGGCCTTAAACCGTTCCTGTCCAGCACGGCGCCTATCTGCTTTCCGTCTGTGAACGCTATCGCCGCCGGGCCGTCCCACGCCTCCGTAAGGCATGAATGGAACCGGAAAAAGTCGCGGACTTTTTTATCGAGGTGCTCGTTCTGCTGCCATGCGGCGGGAATGAGCATGCTCATCGCATGCTGGATGGACCGGCCTGAAAGCGTCAGTAGCTCAAAAGCATTATCAAGAGCGGCGGAATCACTGCCCCCGGGAACAATAACAGGCTTTAACTCTTCAATGTCCTTGCCGAAATTTGAGCTCTTTAAAAGCCCTTCTTTCGCCTTCATCCAGTTTATGTTGCTCCGCAGAGTGTTAATCTCACCGTTATGCGCCAGGAACCTGAACGGCTGGGACAGGTCCCATGTGGGGAAAGTGTTGGTTGAATACCTGGAATGGACAAGGCAAATGGCACTTCTGATGCTTTTGTCTTTCAGGTCAATAAAATATTCCTCGACCTGCTCCGGCATTAGCAATCCTTTAAATGAGAAAGTTCTGCATGAAAGATTCGTGATATAAAAGAATGACCTTTGTTTGAGAGCGGACCCGCGGACAAGATTTTCGGAATGTTTTCTGATTAGATACAATTTTCGTTCAAGATCTAACTGTTCCTTAATTCCTTTGCCTTTTCCGATGAAGACCTGTTCGATAGCGGGTTCAGTTTCCCTTGCCGTCACGCCGATGACAGAGCTGTCCACCGGCACCTTCCGCCATCCGATCAAAACTTGTCCGAATTTTTTTATCGATTTGGCCAGCGCCTGCTTGCAAAAAAGTTTCTCTTTAGGATTTGTCGGGAGGAATATCAGGCCGGTGCCGTATTCGCCCGCGGCAGGAAGTTTTAAATTTTCTCTGTTTGGCGATCTTGCGGAAGTAAGCGTCAGGGATCTGTATAAGGATGCCAGCTCCGTCGCCGGTCTTCGGGTCCGCGCCCGTGGCGCCCCTGTGCGCCAGGCTTCTTAATACTTCCAGCCCCTGCGCTACGATATTTTGGGACTTTTTTCCTTTAACATCGCAGACAAATCCAACGCCGCAGCTGTCATGTTCAAATCGCTGGTCATACAGACCATATTTTTTATCGGAATACGGCACTTTATTGTCGCGCTCTTTCGGCCATTATAATATCGGGAAATATCTCTTGATCTCGTATTCGGTGACCTGAATCCTGAATTCGTCCCATTCCTGCTTTTTTATTGCGATGAACCTGTTAAAGCTGTGATCGCCAAGAACTTCTTTCAGGAATTCGGACTTCTCCGCTATCTCTATCGCTTCGCCCAGCGAAGCCGGAAGAGAATTTATCCCCTTTTCTTTTCTTTCTTCATCCGTCAGGTGATAAAGGTTCAATTCCATGGGTTCGGCGAGCTTGTATCCTTCTTTTATCCCTTTAAGTCCCGCGGAAAGCATGACCGCGAATTGAAGATAAGGATTCCCGGAAGGATCAGGGCATCTGAGCTCCATTCGGGTCGCTACTTCTTTGCCGGGCTGGTACATTGGGACCCTTATCAACGCCGACCTGTTCCTTCTGGACCAGGCAATGTAAACAGGAGCCTCATAACCCGGGACAAGCCTTTTATATGAATTGACCCACGGAGCAAGTATCGAGATCATTTCCGGCGCGTGCTTTAAAATCCCGGCGATATATGATTTTCCTGTCTCTGAGAGATTGTATTTATCCTTTCCGTCAAAGAACATGTTCGAACTGCCTTTGAAAAGGGACTGATGGCAGTGCATTCCGCTCCCGTTCTGCCCGAACATCGGCTTCGGCATGAAGCTGGCGTAAACGCCGTTCTTGTTAGCTATCTCCTTCACCGTCAACCTGTAGGTGACAACATTATCCGCCATTCCAAGGCCGTCGGCATAACGCATGTCTATCTCATGCTGGGACGGAGCGACTTCATGATGGCTATACTCCACATGAATGCCAAGGGATTTCAGGGCAAGAACTGTCTCTCTTCTAAGGTTCGAAGCCATATCCAGGGGGGTCAGGTCAAAATATCCGCCTTGATCGATTATTTCCGGCTTTTCGGAATTCTTGAAATAAAAATATTCAAGCTCAGGCCCGACATAAAAATGGTCAAATCCCATTTTTTTCATCTTTTCCAGGGCCCTTTTCAATATATACCTGGAATCCCCTTCGTAAGGCTTTCCTCCCGGCTGGTAAATATCGCATATCATCCTTGCCACGGATTTTTCCTGCGGCCGCCATGGAAGAATGGCAAAAGTATTCGGGTCCGGCTTTGCTATCATGTCCGATTCTTCGATGTCCTGGAATCCCGTGATCGAAGAGCCGTCAAACCCCATTCCTTCGGTCAAAGCCCCTTCAAGTTCTTCCCTTCCAATGGCGAAACTCTTCAGGATACCGTTAATGTCCGTGAACCAAAGCCTTATGAACTCCACATCATTTTCCTTTACCGCCTTTAATATGTCCTCTTTTGTAGTCATGCAATCCCTCCTTTAATATATTTGCTGGAACGCGAAAAATAGGAACAGGATATGAATTATATAGTTGATGAAATGGTTTGTCCAGCCCGAATAAAGCTTAAAATTAGGCTGATTGAAAGAAATTCACCTGGCCATTCCCAGCTTTTTCAGCCTTGATTTTAATGTGTTCCTGTTCAACCCGAGGATTCTTGAGGCCTTCAGCTTATTTCCATGCGTGTAACGGAGGACGCTTTCAAAAAGAGGCCGCTCCAATGATTCAAGCAATAACTTGTAGACTTTGCCTTCTTTGTCCTCATAGAACATGTTGTCTATGGAATTAATGATATTGCTGAAATCATCCATTTTGATGGTACCTCCGGAAAAAATCCGCCCCGATTTTTGGTCGGGGCGGATTTACGAACTATGCCCTTTTACGTATCAAAATACAGGTAGAACTCATACGGATGCGGTCTAAGCCTTACTGCGTCAATCTCTTTCAGGCGCTTGAACTCTATCCATACATCTATCAGGTCCTTTGTGAACACGCCGCCTTTCAAAAGGAATTCATGGTCCCTTTCCAGCGCATTGATGGATTCCTCTAATGAAGAAGGAACTGTTTTGATCCTTGCCCTTTCTTCTGCCGTCAGATCCTCGAATATGTTCTTATCGACCGGCGCAGGCGGCTCTATCTTGTTCGCGATCCCGTCCAGCCCTGCCATAAGCATGGCCGAGAAAGCAAGATACGGGTTCGCTGACGGGTCGGGCGGCCTGAATTCCAATCTCTTTGTCTTTGGGTTTTCGGAATACATCGGGATCCTGACAGCGGCACTCCTGTTCCTTTGTGAATAGACAAGGTTCACCGGAGCTTCATACCCGGGAACCAGCCTTTTATATGAATTTGTCGTGGGGGCGCAGAAAGCAAGCAAAGAAGCCGCATGTTTGAGAAGTCCGCCAGCATAATATTTGGCAAGCTGGCTGATCATTCCATAACCTTTGGCATCAAAGAACAGCGGTTTTCCTTCTCTCCACAAGCTTTGATGCACGTGCATGCCCGATCCATTATCGCCGAAAAGTGGCTTCGGCATAAATGTAGCCACCATATTCGACGCTTTCGCAATGTTCTTGACTATATATTTGAACATCAGCGCATTGTCGGCCATCTTCAGGAGTGTGTTGTAACGCATGTCTATTTCGCACTGGCCTGCCGTAGCAACTTCATGATGGTGGATTTCAGCATTCAATCCTACCTCGTTCATTAGAAGGATTATCTGGCTGCGCAGGTCCTGAAGAGAATCATGCGGCGGAACAGGGAAATAGCCTTCCTTATATCTGGGTTTATACCCCAAATTGGGCTTTTCGTCGCGCCCTGAATTCCAGTCTCCTTCGTTAGAATCGATAAAATAGTACCCGCTGTTCTCAGTCTGATCGAACCTGATGTCATTGAACAGGAAGAACTCAAGCTCAGGCCCAAAATAGGCATTATCCGCCACCCCGGAAGATTTTAGATATTCTTCTGCTTTCTTCGCCACATACCTGGGATCCCTTGTATACGGCTTTTTTGTAATAGGATCAAGGATATCGCAAACCAGGGAAAGGGTCGGGACCTTGCAAATGGGATCGATACAGGCTGTGGTGTGATCGGGGATAAGCAGCATATCGGATTCCTGTATCTTTTGGAAACCTCTTATTGAAGATCCGTCAAACCCGAGACCGTCTTTGAACATCCCCTCCTCTAGATCAGTAATTGGCCCTGAAAAATGTTGCCAGAGTCCCGGTAGATCGTTGAACTTAAAATCAAAAATCTGCAGGCCTTTGTCTTTTGCGAATTTTATGACTTCTGCCGCTGTCTTCGCGTTTGCTAACATGCTCATTATTATTTTTCCTCCTTTTTGCTATTTATCGAACACTGTTCATTATCTGGAAAGTTAAGTTCGACCAACTACTTACGTAGCAACTTTCATTCCAGTATTTTTTTGCCGTAACAAAGCCAAATTGTTCTATTTGGCTAATATTAAATTGTACATTATTGTTATCAAGCTAAGATAAATGATACAATTTTGTACTGATCGTCTATACAGCTATATCCCCTGATTCTCCTGTCCTGATCCTGATTACTTTTGAAACATCTGAAACAAATATTTTTCCGTCACCAATCTTTCCTGTCCGCGCAGTCTTTGAAATGATTTCCAGCGCTTCATTAAGCCTAGGATCATTTACTACAAGCTCCAGCTTTAATTTCGGAAGGAATTCAACTCTATATTCGCCTGCTCTCCATTCGAGCATGACGCCTTTTTGAGCGCCTCTTCCCTTTACCTCCGTGACCGTCAGGCCGATAAATCCGGCTTTTTCCAGCTCCGTTTTGACTTCTTCCAGTTTTTCCACCCTGATTATCGCTTCGATCTTTTTCATTTATGATCCTCCCGAGTTATTAATATATGGTCTCGCCGTGCTGGGAAATATCCATGCCGACATCTTCCTCATTTTCCCTGGCACGAAGAATGAATATCGCATCGATCACTTTTCCCATAATATATGAGAGTATAAATGCGAACAAGGCTACCACGACTATAGCTATCGCCTGCGCTCCAAGCTGCCCCGGATTTCCGGAAAAGAGGCCATTCGCTCCAGCCTGGTTCACGGTTTTCTCGGCAAATAGGCCGACGCAAAGCATTCCGAACATGCCTCCCATCCCGTGGCACGCAAAAACATCCAACGATTCGTCAAGCCCCGATTTAACTCTGAAAATAATGGCATAATAAGAAATGATAGCAGCTATCGAACCTATGATGATCGAAGACATGGGGCTTACATATCCTGATGCGGGAGTTATCGTCGCAAGACCAACAATAGCTCCTGTTGAAACGCCGAGGATGCTTGGCCTTTTATGTATCCAGCTTACTACCATCCAGATAAGCCCGGCCGCGGCGCCCGCAAGAGTTGTGTTAACAATAGCTGCAGTAGCAAGCCCGCCGGAAGACAATGCGGAACCACCGTTGAATCCGTACCACCCGAACCACAAAAGAAAAGCTCCAAGGACCGTCAGAGGAATATTTGATGGCTCCATGGGGACCTTTCCGTAACCTTTTCTTTTCCCTATCACAAGTGCCAGCGCAAGAGCCGAGAAGCCGGCGGTCATGTGAACGACCGATCCTCCGGCAAAATCAAGCGCGCCCAGATTCCTTAAAAATCCTCCTACTGCCCACATCCAATGGCAGACAGGATCATATACAATACTGGCCCAAACAAGTGAAAAGACCAGAAAGCCTGAAAAATTTATTCTCTCGACAAATGCGCCTGTTATTAGCGCAGGAGTAATGACCGCGAAAGCCAGCTGGAATATCATGAATGCCAGATGCGGTATTGTAGGCGCGTAAGGTGCGTATGGCGCCTGCCCCACGCCGGTCAGTCCCAGCCAATTCAATCCTCCGATCATCCCGCCTTTGTCCGCTCCGAATGAGATCGTGTATCCATAAAGCGCCCATTGGATGGAGATAAGCATAAGTATCGCTAAAGAGAGCATAATAGTGGAGAGAATGTTCTTTTTCCTCACCATTCCACCGTAAAAAAAGCCAAGAGCAGGGGTCATCAGGATCACGAGCGCGGTAGATATCAAAACCCAGGCGGTATCTCCGGAATTTATCATTATTGTAGTTCTCCCTTCATTTATTGGAGATAACAGCAATAATGTTGCCTAAATTTTAAATGGTCAAATTTTAAACATAATAACGCCTAAAATTTGACCATTTGCACAAAACTTCACCTACGAAAATGTATAATTTTTAAACAAATGCCTGAAATTTATACAAATTTGTTATTAAACTGCTTGTTTTCCTTTTTCTCCAGTTCTTACTCTTACAACTTCATCGATATTTGAAACAAATATCTTTCCATCGCCGATCTTGCCGGTGCGGGCAGTTTCTACGATAATATCAAGGGCTGTATCAAGGGATGCGTCATCCACTACCACCTCGAGCTTCAGTTTTGGGAGGAACTCCACGCGATATTCGCCTGCCCTCCACTCGAGCATGACGCCTTTTTGCGCGCCTCTGCCTTTTACCTCTGTGACCGTAAGCCCGATAAAACCTTTTTTCTCCAAAGCGTTCTTAACTTCTTCGAGTTTTTCAACCCTTATGATAGCTTCTATCTTTTTCATAATTGATCACGCCTCCTTTTTAATTAAACTGTTTCGCCGTGCTGAGAAATATCAAGCCCGACATCCTCTTCGCTTTCACGCACTCTCATGCTGAAAACCGCATCGACTATTTTTGCTATTATGAAAGCTCCGACGAATGAAAATGCGACAACAGTTGCAACTGCAATACACTGAACTACGAACTGATGCGGATTTCCCATGATCCAGCCATTAGCGCCGGCGGGATTTATCGCTTTCTCGGCAAATACTCCGGTCAAAAGAGCTCCGGTTATCCCTCCCATACCGTGGCATGCGAAGACATCCAGTGATTCGTCCAGACCTGTTTTTGTTCGTATGATAATCGCATAGTATGAAATTATCGCCGCTATCGCTCCTATCGCTAATGCGGATAACGGGCTTACAAATCCTGAAGCGGGAGTTATGGCGACAAGTCCGACAACTACGCCTGTAGCCAACCCAAGGACTGAAGGCCTTTTATGTATCCAGCTTATTATCATCCAGACCAGCCCGGCTGACGCTGCCGCCGTATTCGTGACGACCACCGCTGAAGTGGCAA
This sequence comes from uncultured bacterium, assembly GCA_963768305.1. Classification (GTDB taxonomy): domain Bacteria; phylum Margulisbacteria; class WOR-1; order CAVSGV01; family CAVSGV01; genus CAVYHE01. The sequence continues at coordinate 4,527 of CAVYHE010000012.1, read as the reverse complement.
GCCCTCCGGCGGATAAAGCCGACCCGCCGTTGAACCCGAACCATCCGAACCATAGCAGGAACGCGCCGAGAACTGTCAGCGGTATATTGGATGGCTCCATCGGATATTTCCCATGCCCTTTTCTGTTGCCTATGACCATCGCCACTGCCAGGGCGGAGAGCCCCGCGGTGATATGAACAACTGTGCCTCCCGCAAAATCAAGCGCTCCCATATTCCTTAAAAATCCACCCATCCCCCAGACCCAATGAGCAACGGGATCATAAATGAATGTCGCCCATAATAATGTAAAAACAAGGAAGCCGGGAAAATTTATCCTCTCAACAAAAGCCCCCGTGATCAAAGCGGGAGTGATAACGGCAAAAGCAAGCTGGAATACCATAAAAGCTAGGTGTGGTATCGTAGCTGCATAGGTGGGATTCGGCAGCTGGCCTACCCCGATAAGCCCCAGCCATTGAAGCCCACCGATAATTCCACCTTTGTCAGGTCCGAAAGCAAGAGTATATCCGTATAAGACCCATTGAACAGATATCAGGACCAGAATCACGACCGAAAGCATTACAGTGGATAAGAGATTCTTTTTCCTTACCATGCCCCCATAAAAGAATCCCAATGCCGGCGTCATTAAAATCACCAGTGCGGTCGAAATGAGGACCCAGGCAGTATCTCCAGTATTTATCATTGCTAACACCCTCCTTGAATATACTTCGATCTCACAACTAGTAATAGCAATTATGATGCCGCAGGGAACACTCATAAAACAAGACATTTTTGTATTTTATTAAATTTTAACTACATTTATGTATAAAAAGGCCGCTCTCTAAGGGTGTTAGCGATAAAGAGGCGGCCCTCGCTCAAATTAATGAGCATATTTGATCACAGGCAACTTTTGGCGAATTTATAAGAGACGAACAAAGATAAAAGGATCAATGCGACGCTCAATAGCCGATGCTTCAACAAACCTAATATTCCCAATATAATGGTAACGATCAATACAACCATCATGATGTCAGTCAAAATTATGATCCCCATTAAGATATTGCCGGACTTTTTTACCAATGCATGATCAAGCGGCCGTTCAATATTCATTTCAGATCGCATTGTCCCCCTGTTCTCCCGTGCGTACCCTTATTGCATCTTCCACCGGATGAATGAATATTTTCCCGTCCCCCACTTTGCCGGAGTATGCGGCATTCTTGATCGCCGTTACAATATTGCCAACTTCTGAATCTTTAACTATTAATTCTATGCGGGCTTTTGGGAGAAGGCTCACTCTATAGGTCTTTCCGAGCACTTGTTGCTCCACACCTTTCTGTTTTCCGTGGCCTTCTATATCCGTCACCATTATTCCCGAATGCCCCACTTTATTAAGCGCGCTGCATACATCATCTATCTTGCTGGGCCTGATTATCGCTTCTATCTTTTTCATGTTCATTCCCTCCTTTTAAACGGCCATCACTCCGCGCTCTCCCGTTCTTATCCTCATCGCATCTGTCGCATCCATCACGAATATTTTGCCGTCGCCGACATTTCCGGTGAACAATGCATCCCTCATTATCCTCATGACCTCCGGCGCATCCCAGTCATTCACTACGAGATCCACCCTTAATTTTGGGATAAATGATATTTTGTCATTGATAGGCTCAGCGCCGTCTATTTTGCCTTTTTGTCTGCCAAAACCCTTTACTTTTGTTACTGTCATTCCGAGGATTAGATCTTCATCCTGGAGAACATCCACCAGAGCGTCCAACGATTCCGGACGGATTATGGCAGAAACCATTTTAAGGCTGTATGACCTTTTCACGCTGGTAAGCACAACATAGGCGACGCTTATAAGCCCCCATCCGCCCGCAATAAGGAAGCAGATATCCGCTTCCGCTTTAGCGTCCGCATTTCCGATGGCATAAAGATAAACTATGGCGACCGCCATAATGATGTTCGTTATTACCCCGAAGAAAGGAATTATCCCGTGTTTCAAAAAATTGAAATCCATCCTGCTCTTGAATGCCACTATCGTCCATATGCATGTCAATCCGTAAAGGATAAAAGTCCCGAGGTTCGACGCAAGGGTTATGCCCGTTAATCCGACCACCGACCTTACGCCGACCGCAGATATTATTGACGAGACCAATATCAACATTAAAAGGGACATGTGGGGCGTCCCGAATTTTCTGGACATATAGCCCATCATCGTGGGAAGTTCCCTGTCCTCAGCCATTCCAGCGCTTATCCTCATGGCGGTGTTCATGCAGCTCAATGTTGTTCCGATGATAGCTATTGCCACGGTGATCGCCATTGTTATCATGAGCCCGAATCCGATGCCTCCAAGCATGCTGTTGCCGATGAGTTTGGCAAGGTCGCCGATTGGGGCAGATGATGCCGCAGCAGCGGCCATTCCGGAAACTTTTCCGTTCACAAGCTTTTCTCCTATCATCGCGCCAGCCGCGAAATATTCAAGAAGATAGGCGATCAGCCCCTGAACTATTAGAGAAATGATGATGGCTTTGGGCAGGGTCTTTCCCGGCTCTTTCGTTTCGGCAGCAAGAGCCGTACAGCTTTCAAACCCGACCAATATCAATATCGCAAGAGTTGACTGCACCAGGACCCCGTTCAGGGTATGCGGCCTCACAATATCCCAGGCATTGCTGAAAGCCCACATTGTGACCCCTTGCGGATTCGCGATACGATACCAGATGGCAAGTCCGCTGAAGATAACAAGCGTGACCCATTGTATGACATTGACCCAGATCGCTGTTGTCGTGGATCCTACGACCCCGCGATATGCGATATAACCTGTCACCGCGGTAAAGATAACCCCGATAATGGTAAGCGCAATTGCAGATAATGTAAGGCCTGTCAGCTGAGCGAATATGTAACCGACAAGGTTCGCCATCATCGCAACCATGATGCCGGGATATACCCAATAGAACAGATGAGCCGCCCAGCCGGTGACAAGTTTCGCGAACCTGGCTAGAGAGGCCGGAGCGGATCTTTTTGCGCCTTCGCGGTCAAGGAAAGCTTTTTCAGCAAAATATGTCACGCTGGCGAAACCCGCTTCGGGATATATTTTCGCTAATTCTGAATATGAAATAGCCGTAAGAAATGCGACTATCAATGCCAGAACTATCCCGGCCCAGATATCGTTCGCCACAGACGCCCCGTTCGGCGCCGTTGCCGCTGCCTGCATCTGATAAGTGATCCACAGGAACGCGCCAGGAGCTATCAGCGCCATCGCGTTCATTGCCGCCCCCATTAATCCTAATGTAGGTTTTACCAGTTTTGCCGAATCTGCTCTTTCGCCGTTCATATCGATCATCTCCTTTTAATTCTATATATTGATGTCTAATTGAGTCGTTACAACCGGTTTTTTGCTTGCTCCAGGAGCGTTTTCATTATTGAACGTCCCGTAGCCGAATAGCACAGATGTGTTCTGAGCGAACGAATAAGAGAATCCATAGAACGCGGCTCCATTTGCCGAATATCCCGAAGCATAATCGATGCACGCCCAGATCTTATCCGTCAGCATCTTATCCCATGTAAAGATAAAACCTGTGTTCTGCGCGTCGCCAAACTCATCCACAAGCACATCCTTGTTGCCTGAATAATATCCGGTTGTAAGCCTTCCAAATCCGAACACCTTTGAAACAAGCCCGTATACGATGTTCTGGTCCGCGCTCTTAACTCCGTCGAGCGTGTCAAAGCCAAAATTAAATACCCCTACCGAATATGCCGGTATATTCCCGCTCTCGGGAATGCCATATTTGGCATTGAACGTGAACTGATTCGAGCTTGGAGAGAATGAATCTACCCCAACTTCAACTCCCGACATTGCGCCATAGGTTAAATTGACGTCTGTCGGGAATGCCGTGCCGCCGCTCTGAGGCCAGGCCAAAGTGAAATAATTATCTATCCCAAGATGCCATGTCCCCGTGGATTGAATATCTGTGGAAGGATTCCAAATCTGCGAAGAGGGGGTCGCAGAACAGGACACTGAGACAGCCATAATTAAAGCCAAACTTAAAACATATTTTTTTAACTTCATGATATTGCCCCCTTTATTTAATCCTTTGCTGACGCGTTCAGCTTATTAGGGAGCAATTTTGTGGCCGTATTTCAGTAATGATTTGAGAGCGGGTATTACAAATTTGTATGCATGTTTAAAATTTAATCTACAATTTTGTATATTTGGATCTTGTAACCAAGCATTCTTTCGGTTATTCCAAGGGCTTTCGCGGCCTGTTTCCGGGTCTTATATTTTTTCAGGGCTTCGCTGATCTTTTGTTTCTCAATCGATTCTACGATCTCCGGCAAAGTGGCCCCTGCGGCAGGGACCACCGCTTCATCGCCCCTGTGAAGATTTGACGAAAGTTCGTGCACAGTGATCATGTCTTTCCTGCAAAGCACCAGGGCTCTTTCCACCACATTCTCCAGTTCCCTGACATTTCCCGGCCAGTCATGAGCCATAAGCATGTCCAGCGCGGCCCTATTTATGCCTTTTATTTTTTTCTTGTTCTCTTTGTTGAATATTTC
>CAVYHE010000011.1:0-21902 GCA_963768305.1 uncultured bacterium | reverse complement strand
TTAATGGGATCGTCATACTTCTGTACGGAAAAATACGGCTCCCCAAGCTGTCTGTAAGATTGTGCATTATGAGGTCCAGCTCCGTGGCTTTTAAATATTCAGCTATTGCATTTTCGATATCTTTGTTGCTGGGATAAGCCTGGGCAAGACTAAGATGGGTGATCGGGTTTTTCGGCTTTAGCGCAACTGCTTTTTTATAATATTTTATGGATGTTTTGAACATATTTTGCCACAAATAAACCCGTCCCATTTCCATGTAAGCCATGGTCGTCTTTGGATCAATGGCAATAACTTTCTGGAATTCCAGGATGGAAGCTTTATATTTTTGCTGCCAGCTGTATATCAGGCCCATCTCAAGGTGCGTTGAAATATTATTGGGGTCTGTCTCTAATGCCTCCTCGTATTCTTTCAGCGCAGCGTTAAGCTTTCCCGCTGTCCTGAGAGCATATCCTTTTTGGAAGTGGGATAAATTCGGAACTGCGGCATTGGCCGCGGGAGCGGTCTGTCTGTGTAACGGTTTCAGCCGAGCCGAGCAGCATTTTGTTTAGCGGCAGCCGACATTTCGGTTATCCTTTTGAGAATATCGGTGTTTTGCGGGTCCAATTCCAGGGCCTTTTTCTCGGCACTAATGGCATCGTCATACTTCTGTGCGGAAAAATACGCCTCCCCAAGCTGTCTGTAAGATTGCGCATTTTTAGGGTCCAGCTCCGTGGCTTTTAAATATTCGGCTATTGCATGTTCGGTATCTTTGTTGCTGGAATAAGCCTGGGCAAGACTCAGATGGGTGATCGGGTTTTTCGGCTCAAGCGCAACTGCTTTTTTATAATATTTTATGGATGTTTTGAACATATTTTGCCACAAATAAACCCGTCCCATTTCCAAATAAGCCATGGTCGTCTTCGGGTCAATGGCAATAACTTTCTGGAATTCCAGGACTGAAGCTTTATATTTTTGCTGCCAGCTGTATATTAGGCCTAATTCCAGGTGCACGGAAATACTATTGGGGTCTGTCTCTAATGCCTCCTTGTATTCTTTCAGCGCAGCGTTAAGCTTTCCCGCCGTCCTGAGAGCATACCCTTTTTGGGAGTGGGTCATATTCGTAACGGCGGCATTGGCTGCGGAAGTAGTTTGTGTAACGGCGAATAAATGCAACGGGAATATCGGCAAAATCATTGCTATCACGAGCAACGGAACGATTTTAAATATTCTCATAAGACTTATTTGAAATTCCTCAAATACATTATAATACAGGTATTATATTTTAGCAAAACAGCCTTTGTTTGGATAGTCAGGTGATCTGCCGGGCAGGGACTTGAACCCCAATTCTCGCCTCCAAAGGGCGGTGTCCTACCATTAGACGACCCGGCAATAGCGTCTTTCGTCTGCGGTCATTTCGAAGACTTTTCTGAAAAGCTCCGCGTCCTCAGCGCTCATCTCAATGCCGCGCCTGGACATTACGGATTTGGCCGAGGTCAATGCCTTTTCAGGATCATGCTGGACAAGGTTCTGCGCGTCTCCCCATGAAAAAGAAGGGATGAATTTCTGCGTCAACCCTCCTCCGTAGATGTTTGCTGCCGCACCTATCACCGAACCGGTGGCGATAAGGGCTCCTATGCCTATCTTCGTATGGTCCGCTATGCAGCAACCGACAAAAGTTTTTCCTGAATCCGTTTCATTGTTTATATAATGCACCTTCACATTGCCGTAATTGTTCTTAAGATCGGAATTGGAGGCGCCTGCCCCGATATTCACCCACTCACCAACATAGCTGTGCCCCAGGAACCCGTAATGCTGCTTGTTTGAGTATCCCTGAAATACGGTCATCTCCACCTCGCCGCCCACCCTGCAAGAAGGCCCGACAGATGTCCCCGTTCTTATGTTCGCGCCGGTATTAATGACCGCGCCCTCGCCTATGAAACATGGGCCCTCCAGCCTGACATAAGGCTGTACCACCGCATTCTTTGATAGGTAAACAGGGCCTTTCCTCGCGTCTATGACGCAGAACGCGTCCACCTCCGCGCCGTCATCTATAAAAACCCCGCTCCTCTGGTGTACTGCCGCGGTCTGGTGGACCCTGCCCCTTGTAACCCCGCCACGCGTTACCTGGGAGAAATCGGACTTTATCTCTTGGGGATTATTTTCCGTTATTTCATAATAGTGATCGATCAGTTTTGCTTCTATTTGGGTTGTTTTCGCGGTCTTGGTGACCGGAGAAAAATATTTTTTCGCGTCAAGTATGAATGGGTTACTTAAAACCTGCTCAAGATTGCCCTTTGAAAGCCTTGCCGCTATTATCGTTCCGTTGCAGACGAATATCTCATCACTGCCTGAAAGCGGTATTTTTTTTGCAGCATCAGGGCTTACCAAAAGCCGTCCGTTGATAAAAAGAATGGAAGGTTCATTGTTCGCCTTTCCGACGGAAACACCCGGATGGGATCTTTTTACCGAAGGACCAAGATAATCCCGGCAGAAGAGACATATGTTCGCGCGCGGATAATTTATTTTTATTTTCTCCAAAAGTGTATTGATACCGCAGCGTATGTCAAAGACGGGCCTGAACCACGTTACAGGCAGAAGCGCACTAAACCCTTCATCCTCAAATACGCAGATCATGCTCATTTATGGACGATCTTCCTTTTGAATTTTGGGTCCTGGAAAGAATAAGTGAACCTCGTGTGGATATCGTATCTTCCTTCCAGTATGGCCGCCACATCCTCCACAAAAACAAGCTCTTCATCGGTGGGGATGACCATGACCTTCACCCTGGAATCGTCGGATGAAATTATGGATTCTGTTTCGCCGCTAGCTGCCTTGTTCTTTCCCTTATCAAGCTCTATCCCCATATAACCCAGCCCTTCCATCGTTCTTTCCCTGAGAAGATGGTTCCTCTCCCCTGCTCCGGCAGTGAAGACCACGGCGTCCAGGCCGCCCATTGCCGCGGTGTAGGAGCCGATATATTTCCGTAACCTGTAGGATTCTATCTCCTGCGCGAGCTTTGCCCGCTCGTCCCCTTCTTCGGCAGCGCGGTCTATGTCCCTCCTGTCAAAATATTTTCCGGTGATGCCCAGGAGCCCGCTCTTCTTGTTTAAAATAGTATCCAGCTGGTGCGCATAGAACCCTTCCTTTTCTATCATGAACAATATTATGGCCGGATCTATGTCGCCGCACCTGGTGCCCATTACCGCCCCCTCCAGCGGCGTTAAACCCATGCTGGTATCAATGGATACTCCTTGTTTCACCGCAGCGATGCTCACTCCATTGCCCACATGCATTGTTATAACATTCACGTCCTTCGGCCTCTTTCCCAGTATGGCGGCGGCCCGCCTTGACACGTAAAGATGGCTCGTCCCGTGGAACCCATACCGGCGCACGCCGTACATCTTGTACCATTCGTAAGGCACCGCATACAGATACGCCGAAGGCGGCATTGTCTGGTGGAAAGCAGTATCAAACACAGCTATCTGCGGGACGGACGGAAATATGGCCTGTGCGGCCTCGATGCCTGATATGTTGTGTGGATTGTGCAGCGGCGCGAGATCGGCAAATTCCTTTATCGCCGACAGAACTTCATCATTGATCCGGACCGATCTGGAAAATTTTTCACCGCCGTGCACCACCCTGTGTCCCACCGCAGAGATGGCGGATATATCTTTTAATATGCCTACCTCTTTGTCGATGAGAGTGTTGATTATCAGCTTTATGGCTTCCTTGTGGTCGGGACAGTTATATTCCGCCTTGTAAACATCCTTACCCGGCTCTTCGTGGGTAATGAATGAATTATCAAGCCCGATGCGCTCTACGATGCCTTTGGTCAGTATTTCGCGCTTGTTCCAGTCATAAAGCTGGTATTTTACAGATGAGCTGCCGCAGTTCAATGCAAGGATTATCATGTTCACCTTAACAGAACGAGAGTAGGAGTGGTCTCCACTTTCCCGTCCTTATCGATAATAACGGCATTGATGCCTTTGAACATTTTTACGAAGTCCATTCCCCGCTTTGGCCCCATCACGAAGACAGCCTTTGAAAGCATGTCCGCCTGTGTTGCGTCATCGTTTATGATGGTGACCGATCTGCATTCATTTGCCGGCATTCCTGTCGTAGGATTCAGGATATTGTGGAACCGCATGCCTCCGACAACGAAATATTTTTCATAGTCCGCCGATGTGGCAGCCGCCTGCCCTGCTTCAAGAGTGATATATCCTATATCATGAAGCGGGTTTGACGGGTCCTTTATGCCGATCTTCCAAGGTTTTCCCTTGTTATCCCCTACCACAGCGATGCTGGAGCCGCATCTGATAATGGCGCTTTTGATCCCTTTCTGAACGAGCTCGGAACGCGCCTTTGATATGACGAACCCTTTTTCCGCGCCGGACAGGTCTATCTTCATCCCGGGATAAAGCAGCTTTACCGTTTCATTGATGGGGTTCATCTGGACATTGTTGTAACTTACCAGGTGCTGGGCGTAAACGAGCTCATTGCCCGAAGGAACATTTTTTTGCGGTCTCTTGTTGAAATTCCATATGTCCGTGAGCGGGCCTATGGTTATGTCAAAAGCGCCGCCGGTCTGCCTGCACAGCTTGAGAGCATTGTCTATAAGGTTGAAGACATCATGGCTAACGGCTACCGCCGAGATCCCGGCCATGTTGTTCACCGCGGAGATATCGCTGTTGCTGTCATAATAATCTATGAGGCCGGCCGTCTCTGCCGCACTGCGCAAGGCGATCTTCACTCCTTCACCCGTGTTCGCGCCAACAGCTTTTATCTCAAGCGAGGTGTGAAAGACACGTGTACTTTCGCTGACGCCGGCATATCTGGCCATGACCGACCTTAGGCATGAAAGAACAAGTATGAGAAGAATAATGACAATGACAGCTGTAACGGAATTTGAAATGATGTTTCTGGAACCTTCTGGGAGTTCACTGAAAATATTTGAATTATCATGTTCTATCAAAAAAACCTCCGTTATCGTGGAAAAGCGACAGGTTACATCACGGTGAAAGTTATGATATAATACCGCAGTTTTAAAATCAAGTCTCACGTATATTAAAAGCAATTATGCCAAAAAATGCATCACTGAACCACAAGAGCCTTTTGGGGCTGAAAAACCTCTCTGCCGAAGATATTAACCTGATACTTGATACCGCCGTTGGCATGGCGGAGGTAATGAAAAGGCCGGTGCCAAAGGTTCCCGCGCTGAATGGAAAGACTGTCGCCCTTCTTTTTTACGAACCGTCCACAAGGACAAGGACCTCATTCGAAATGGCCGCGAAAATGCTCTCTGCCGGCACTACATCAATGACCATGTCCGCAAGCTCCGCCGTTAAAGGCGAAACCCTCATAGACACGGCCAGGAACATAGAAGCAATGGGCGTTGATGCAATGGTAATAAGGCACTCGGCTTCCGGCGCGCCGGCGCTGGTGGACGAGAATGTGAAAGCGTCAATAATAAACGCGGGCGACGGCTCGAATGAACACCCTTCCCAGGGGCTCCTGGATATTTACACGATGCGCGAGAAAAAAGGTTCACTTAAAGGGAAAAAGGTCGTGATCGTTGGTGACATCGCGCATAGCCGCGTGGCCAGGAGCAATCTCTGGGGCTTGCTTAAGCTTGGAGCAAAGGTCTCGCTTGTGGCGCCGCCCACATTAATGCCGCCCGAAATAGAAAAAACAGGCGCAAAGGTCTCGTATGATCTGGATGAAGAGATACGCGACGCGGATTTTATAAATGTCCTGCGGCTTCAGCTGGAAAGGCAGCAAAAAGGGCTGTTCCCGTCGATAGAGGAATACATAAAGCTTTTCGGGATAACGGCCGAGAGATTGAAAAAAGCCAGATCCGACGTGATAATCCTCCATCCGGGACCTATCAACCGCGGGATAGAGCTGTCATCTGAGGTGGCGGACGGACCGTTCAATGTGATACTTGACCAGGTCTCGAACGGCGTCGCTGTAAGGATGGCTATATTCTATTTATTGCTCGGTAAGCAGAAGAAGTAATCAAGACCTGAACCTTATCTCCGCCGATCTGCCGTGCGCGTCCAGGCCTTCCACAGCCGTGAATATTTTTATGTCATGCAATATTGATCTCAAGGCGGGCTTTGTATACCCTACTATGCTCTGCTTTTTTATGAAATCATAGACCGATAGCGGCGAAGAATATCTCGCCGCGCCGGATGTAGGCAGAACGTGATTGGGACCGGCCATGTAATCCCCCACTACCACCGGCGAATGCGGGCCAAGGAACACAGCTCCGGCATTGCTTATCTTTTCCAGGATATTCTGCGGCGGTCCGGAAAGTATCTCCAGATGCTCGGGCGCTATTCTGTTGGATATCTCTACAGCTTTTTTAAGGCTGTCCACAACAAATATGGCCCCGTTCTTATCCAGCGACCCCTTTGCGATCTTTGATCTTTTTATCTTCTTTATCTGTTTGGATAATTCTTTTAATGTGCGTTTCGCGACATGCATTGAAGTGGTGACGAGTATCGCCATGGAATCAACATCATGTTCGGCCTGGGAAAGCATGTCCGCCGCGATGAATTCCGGCTCCGAATCCTCGTCGGCAATGATCAGGATATCCGATGGCCCGGCAAGCTTATCGATGCCAACGCGGCCGAAGACGGATTTTTTTGCGATGGTCACGTAAATATTCCCGGGTCCGACTATTTTATCAACCTTCGGGACCGTTTCGGTGCCGAATGCAAGCGCGGCTATCGCCTGGCAGCCGCCGACCTTGAAGATATTCCCCACTCCTACTTCCGCCGCCGCAACAAGCACGTACGGATCGCATTTGCCGCTCTTTGACGGCGGCGTTGCCATCACTATCTGCTTCACGCCCGCCACTTTCGCCGGTATCACGTTCATGAGAACGGTGGACGGGTATGAAGCCGTTCCGCCGGGGACATAAACCCCGACGCTGTCTATAGGGATATTCCGCATGCCGAGTATCACATCATCCGGGAGCGTTTCAAACCATTCATCCGCCTTCTGTCTTTGGTGATAAGCGGTAATGTTCCTCATGGCTGTTTTCAGCGTCCTAAGATAACCTTCGGAGACCGCTTTATAAGCTTCGTTGATCTCTTTTGATGTGACCTTTATTTCATCTTTTTTGATCTCCGCGCCGTCGAATTTTTTCGTATATTTGACAAGCGCCTTATCACCGAATTCCTTAACATTCTCAATGATAAGTTTTACTGCATCCTCTTTTTTCTTGTCGAACAATACGTCACCCGAAATTATTTTACGGATCCTTTTTTCCACCTCATTTCCAGAAAATATCTTTATCATAGGACCCCTCCGATCTTTGTGCCTTTTTTAAGGACGGAGCCGTCGGCAAGCACGGCGCCGGAAATAACGGATTGTTCTTCTATGATGCATCCGGAGCCGATTATGCTCCTTTCCAGTTTGACGCCTTCTTTTATGACGACTTTGGAATGCACCACGCAATTTTTGAGCTTCGCGCCATTCCCTATCTTCACTCCTTCACCCAGGACCACGAACTCATCCAGGACGGCGTCGTCCGATACGGATGAATTATCCCCGATAAGCGCCGGCCCTCTTACGCGCGCAGAACCGCTGATCACGGCATTCTCGCCTGTCCATATATTCGCGCTTATCTTGTTACCGGGTATAACAGCCATAACATCTCCGCTAAGAATATCATGGTGCGCCTTCAGGTATTTGACCGGATCCCCTATGTCCATCCAGTACGCATCGGTGATGTACCCGAATATCCTCTCTCCTTTTTCCAGGAGCATCGGATACAGCTGGCGCTCAAAAGAGAATTCCTTCCCCGCAGGCGCCAATTTAAAAATGGACGGGTCGATGATGTAGATGCCCGCATTTATAGTGTTCACCGTGACCTGTTCCCAGCTCGGCTTTTCGCGGAATTCCAGGACCCGCTGGTCCTTATCCGTTATGACAAGGCCGTAGTGGGTCGGGTCCTCCACTTTTGTCAGTGCAAGCGTGACCTTGGCTTTCTTTTCCTTATGGAACTTTATCATTTTTTCCAGATTAATATCCGTAAGGATGTCACCGTTAAAAACGATCATTGGTTTGTTGTCAAAGAATTTTCGGCGTTCTTAACGGCTCCCGCCGTACCCAGCGGCTTCTCTTCTATGGAGAACTGGATGTTCACGCCGAGTTTTTTTTCTTCCTCAAAAATGCTCTTTATGTTCTCCGGAAGATAATGCAAGTTCAGGATTATGTCGGTTATGCCGAATTTCCGCAGAAGTTCTATCTGATGTATAACGAACGGCTTGTTCGCCAGCGGCATTATGGGCTTCGGGATATTATATGTAAGCGGCCGCAGCCTGGTCCCGAGCCCCCCTGCTATGATTATCGCTTTCACCTTTGAAGCTCCTTTTTAAGTTTTTCAATTATATCGACCGGCGTGGGATCCATCTTCGCAAGGATGGCAAGATAGACAGATAAGTAATCGCCGTAAATAATGAGCGACATCGATCTTTCAAGGGATGTTTTACCCTGTGACCAGACCTCGATTATCCCGCCCGCATTCCCGCTTATAAGTGATTTTGTCACTTCTATCCGTTTTTTCATCCTTTCCGGATCGCCTTCGTCCCTTAAAATGATAAAAGAATAATTGTGGCTGCCTTTTTTAAGGAAGGAAAAATTTACGATATCATTATGGTCCATTTCCGGGAATATCGATAGAATGGACGTGATCTTGGAGTTTTCGCTCAGCTGTGTCTTCCATCTCATGCCGGCGGCGTACGATGTGCCTTCGCTTGCAAGAATGACCGGGGTCTTCCCCTGCAATCTTTTTGCCATCTGCTTTACATCGTTCTCCCTTGATCCGTTCAATGCGCCGTATTTTTTAACAAGCTGCCTTAATGATCTGATCGTGTCATTGAGATCGGTCTTGAAAGCTCCAACTCCTGATCTGTTCAAAACTCCAAGGATTGCGGAAAGAAGATATCCGAGGGCGGCTCTTGGCGGCAGACCTTTCGGTATCTCGATCAGCGGGACCCTGTTCTTTTCGGAAAGCTCTTTCAGCGCTCCGCCAGTAGATATTGAAACTATCTTCGCGCCAGCTTTCACCGCTTCTTTGAAAGATGAAATGGTTTCCTCTGTATTCCCTGAATAACTGACCGCTATGAATAATGTCCCCGCTCCGACGAATTTCGGGCAGCCATAATTCCTGTTCACGAAAACAGGAAAACCGGCTTTCCCACGCAGGGCAAGGGAAACAATATCTCCGCTTATGGCCGACCCGCCCATTCCGGCTATCACAAGATTATTGATCTTTACCGGATTTGAAAGATTTACCGATTCGGATGCAGCCCATCCTTCTTCCATCATATCCGGAAGTTTATCGACAAGCTCGAGCATGCCTGAGCGGTCTATCTCCTTTAATATTTCGATATTGTCTAAGGTTTCTTTTTGTTCGCCCATTTTATCTCCTTTTCATAATCTATCTGCGGGACGCTCACGCCCAGTTCTTGCAGATATTCAAAAAAGAAAGCAAGAAATGTCCCGCAAAATCCCCCAAGAACGATCGCTAATATAGAATAAAGGAACGGTTTAGGTATATACGGATGGATCGGCGGAAAAGCCGGGTCCAGTATTTCGAAGAAACGCTCTTCCTTGACTTCGTCGATCTTTGCTTTTTCATATTCTCCCATAAGTGTAGCATATATTTCTTCTTTTACTTTTACGTCCCTTAATAATTGCTGAAGAAGCAGTTCCCTTTCCGATATCTTCACCATCTGCGTCTGGGTCTCGAATTTTTTGAGTTTCGCTTCCGCGTCGTCGATATCCAGTTTGGATTCCGCCAGCTGCTCTCCCAGGAACTTCCTCATTCTTCCGGCGAACTGCATATTGCTTTTCTTGTTGAATTTATCCAGTGAAGCAACTGCATAATTTGCCATGTCCGCGGCAAGCCGGGCGTTCCTGTCATCCACGCTTATCTTCAGCAATCCTTTCTGCTCCTTGACCTTAATTTTCTTCTGGATCATGGATATGAATTTTTCCCTGGTCCGGAAATGGAAATATTTTTTCAGATCGAGGCCGCTTATGAGCATTTCGGACATTGTCCTGCTCTTCAGAATATCGGAAAAATTCTTCGCCATATCAAAACTGGTATCTGTGAGGTCGGGAGGCATGTTTATGTTCGTCCCCGATGCTATGGTAGAAAATGCCATCAGGCTTTCCAGCCCTTTGCCAGTTTGAGAAGGAATGATTAAAGTAGCTTCAGCTCTGTATGTCCACGGCATTACAAGACAGATAAGCACCGTTAAAATGACCGCGGCGCAGGTGAAGGAAATAATGAATTTTCTCCACTTGCGGATAACTTTTATATAATCAAGAATATTCAACTCTTCATTCATGGTGCTGTATAATTCCTGTCTTCGTTAACATCCCATTGCGGGCTGGATACCATGTCCCTGATGGCATTTCTGGAATCCCTGAATCCTATCAGGATCGCGGACATGTCGTTCCAATCCGCGAACCAGGACTGCGGGACATATATTATATCTCCCGGAAATATCTTCAGGTTCTGGGAGCCGCCATTCCATGAATTAAGCGGATTCCCCTGCACTTTTATCACGGTTGGATTCGCGGGATCTCCTCTGATAATGCCGATGTTGTCCATAGCAGCGAACCTGGTGAATCCGCCTGCATTCCCGATGTAATCAGCTAAATTCGCGCCGTCAATATATCTTACCGGTCCGGGCTTTATCACGTAACCAAGCACATATATCTGGTTGAATTTTTGAGGGATAACGACCGTATCCCCATCCTTTAATATGATATTCTGCGCGATATCGCGGTCTTTTTCGGCTTTGTAATAATCAACAATGAATGAATCTTTGTTCCTTTTCACCGTTATCTGGTCCAGCTGGGCATAAGGCGTGAACCCGCCGGCCAGATTGATAAAATTAATGATCCCGCATTCTTCCGGCGCGCCGTCCGGAACGCCGTAAAGCCCCGGTCGCTGGACTTCCCCGATAATATAGACCCTTACGGGCTTCGGCGATTTTATGAGAACGGTGACCTCCGCGTTCGGAGTGAATGAATGCAGGCCTTTTTTTATAAGGTCCTCAAGACCTTTTGTGGTCATGCCGGACACCTTTATCACGCCGACAAGCGGGACATATATCCTCCCATCCCTTGAGACAGTGACAGAATGCGTATCGACGGGACTGGTAGTTACGATTGTCTGGGTCTGCGCTGTTATCGCGGGATTTACTATCAATATGTCAGGATTCTCATTGTTCCATGCATGTATTTCCAGTGTGTCGCCTGGACCGATGACGTATGCCGCAGGATCGATCTCTGCAGCAAAAGAAAAGTTAAGCGTTAAGAGTGAAAAGTTAAGAGTTAAGAGTAAAAAGTTAAGAATACAGATCAATAATAGTTTTTTACTTATATCTTGCACTCTTAACCCATAACTCATAACTTCTAACTCTTTCATTTAACAAGCTCCGATGCGTAGACGAATTCGATGCCCTGTTTTTCATACTCCGGCATCAGTTCTTTTAGCATCCTGATAGTTGACGGCCTTGTTGCATGGCCTATTCCGACCGCGCTGCCTTTTTTCCTTGCCATCATTACAAGGCGTTTCAGGCTTTCCGCCACGTATGCCGGCTCTGTCTCGCCGTCCAGGAAAACATTGTTCTCGGCGGTATGAACATGCATTTCCCTGGCTGTTCTGTATGCCACGGATTTTTCAGAGGTCCTGCTGTCTATGAAATAAAGGCCTGTGCCTTTCAAAACGCTTAACACATCCTTCATTACCCTTTCGTCGGACGTCGCTTTTGATCCCATGTGGTTATTGACCCCGGCAACCCATTTAACGCTGGACAGGTCTTCCAGCATTATCTTTTTTATCTCCTGGTCGCTGGTGGAGGTATTCACCATTCCGCCGCCCGATCTCCTGTAACTGCCGTTCACGGATTCCATCGGAAGATGCAGCATCACTTCAAGACCCGCGTCCGACATCGCCTTTGCCGTTCTTTCAGATCCGGGCATGTCCGGAAGCACGCTTATGGTCAACGGCTCCTTGATCGAGCAAATAGCATTGTAATCCGGAATGTTTCCGCCGGCATCATCCAATATTATTGCCACCCTGGCAGGCGCCCGCCTGAAAAAATGGACCTTTATTTTAAAAGCTTTTTCATGTTTAACGGCCTGCTTCTGCTCAACTGTCAGGTTTTCTCCCAGAAAGACCTTGAACCTGATCGCAGATAATAATATCAACAAAAGAAGCGCGAAAAACAGGATCAAAATAACGGCCAAGCCGACATTAAAAAACAACTCATCGTTCCTTCTTAACGCTTTCCAACTTATCCTATTTAATCGGAACCGCACTGACCCTTCTCGCCATGATCTTTTCCATCTCGCCCGTGCCGGTTATTATTGTTTTCATGACCTCAACGGCCTTATTAAGCTGGAGATCTTTCACCGGATCAGCCTGCCCTTCCTGCGCTTCCAGCGCGGCGTCCGCTTCAGCCGTCGGTATTTCCACAATGTAATCAGGCGTTATGCCTTTTTTTGTTATATCTGTCCCGTTCGGAGTGAGATATTTAGCGATCGTGATGAGTATGGCGGAACCGTCCTCCAGCTGTTTCACGTTCTGTACGCATGCTTTTCCGAATGAATTGGTCCCCACCAGCACTGCTTTCTGGTTGTCATGGAGTGCGCCGCCAAGGATCTCCGAAGCTGACGCGCTGGATTCATTTATCAGCATGACAACGGGTCTGTCCCATATCTGGTTGCCGGTGCTGCTGATGGTCTCTTTTTTCCCGTCGCGGTCGATCGTGTAAACAATTACCCCGTCCTTCATGAACATGCTGCCTATCTCTATCGCGTTCTGAAGAAGGCCGCCTCCGTTGTTCCTTACATCCAAGTATTAATCCTTTCACCCTTTGCCTAAGCATATAATGAAGGGCTTTTTCCATGTCCTGGGCCGCGTTCTCGTTCTCAAAAGTATTGAGCTTTATATATCCTATATTCCCTTCCAAAATCTGCGTTTCAACGCTTTTTATCACGATCTTTTCCCTCGGGATCTTGTAGCTTGTCGGATCTTTTGCGTCGCCCCTTAATATGGACAGGTCGACTATGGACCCTTTGGGCCCTCTTATCAGGCTTACGGCTTCATCCAGCGCCATGTCCATGGTCGGCTTGCTGTCAATGGCAAGTATCTTATCCTTTGGCTTTAATCCCGCTTTCCATGCGGGTGTTTCTTTTATGGGTGCAATGACTATGAGCTGCTTATCTTTCATCCCTATATAAATGCCTATGCCCGAATAAGAGCCGGAAAGCCTCAACTTCATTTCCTTGTAAGCGGTCGGTTCCAGGAACCTGGTATACGGGTCGTCCAGTGAATTCAGCAGTCCCCTTATCGAGCCGTACATCAGTTTTGTGTTATCCAGGTCCTTTTCGACAAAATCGTTCTTAACCGAGTCCAGGACCTCGAGGTATATATTGAGTTTTGACTCCAGGTCATCCGCCGATCTTGCCCTTTTGACATCCTTAATAATGAATATCGATACTACGGTCAATAAGATCAAAATAATTACTAAACTTTTTTTCCTCATGATCTCCTCCTTAAAATTAATAATAAAAGCCTGATTTACAGGTAAGGCATTGGATTTACTGGTCTGCCGTTTATCCTTATTTCAAAATGAAGATGCGGACCGGTCGAAAAGCCCGTGCTTCCTACCAGTCCGATCGACTGGCCTTTTGTCACCGTCTGGCCTACCTGGGCATATATCCTGGACATATGGCCATAGACGGTAGTATACCCCCTGCCGTGGTCTATGACCACAGCTTTTCCGTATCCGTCCCACCATCCGCTGTATATTACTTCCCCGCTGTCCGCGCAGGAGATAGGCTTTCCGTACGGAGCCGCTATATCTATCCCTGTATGCAAGCTCAGGCCGCCCCAAAGCGGATGCCTTCTGTATCCGAACGGCGAAGTGATCCTGCCTATTATAGGCCATGCGAATTTGCCTGTCGATACGGCGGAGGATCTTCCTCTGCCCCTGATGAATTTCTCGATCTCAAGGCTGCTCGCTTCCAGCTCTTTTACGCGGCGCTCGTATTCCTGGCGTCTTTCGCGCAATATCTGATAGTTCTTGCTCTCTTCGGCGCTGGCCCTGGTTATTTCCTGTTTCTCGGCTACGATCGATCTTAATGAACCTTTTATTTCCCTGTTCGCCGATTCCAGCTGGGTCCTTGAATCCTTGATGGTCGCAAGCTGCTGCCTTATCTTTCCTATAAGCTCAACATCCCTGCCCAGGATACGGCCGAAATAATATGTCCTGTTGATGAAATCGGACATGGACCTGGATGCGAAAAGGAGGTCCAGGAAACTCCCGCTGCCGCTCTTATAAATCTCCTTTATCCGCAGGCGAAGGTCTTTATTCTCATCCTGAATTTGTTGCTCCGCAGCCGCCAGATCTATCTTCAGCTCCGTGATCTTCGATTGGTTATAATTGACCTTATCATTCGCTTCATTCAGGCTTTTTTTTGCGCGCTGAAGATTTTTCTTGATAATGGAAAGGCTGCTTAAAGCTCTCTGTTCTTCCACTCGGGTCAGTTTAAGTTTTTGCTTCTGGTCGGCCAGTTCGGACTGGATGTTCAGGAGTTTTTTCTGCTCATTGCTGACGTCTTCGCCAAATGAAGCTCTGGACAGAAGAATAAGGATAATAGCTAAAGCATAAAAGAATGTTTTTTTCACGGTTAGAGAGGAAAAATTATACCATGATTTTCAGGAGTTTGACAGCATTCTGGAAGCTCTGCGCTTCCTATGGAAGGTTATGGCGAATCTGTGGGCTTCATCGCGCACTCTCTGGAGAAGCTTCAGCGCAGGTGAGCCCATTTTAAGACGTAAAGGAGTCCTGCTGCCGGTCGTATAGATCTCCTCAAGTTTTTTTGCAAGCGCGATGACCTTTATCCCTGCCGGGATGTTCGGCTTTGCCGCGTTTAGCTGGCCCAGGCCGCCGTCGATAAGGACAAGGTCCGGCAGTGCGAGCTCTTTGCTCAAAGACCCTGCATATCTTCTGCCGGTTATATTGCGGATCCCCGCGACGTCATTGTTCATCTTTGTTTCAACAGCGACCTTGAATTTCCTGTAATCGGATTTTAGCGGAAGCCCGCCCTCAAAAACGACCATCGAGCCGACGGTCTCCACGCCCATCGTCGTAGAGATATCGAACGCTTCGATCCTGTACGGTATCCTGTCCATGTCCAGGAATTTCTTCAGGTCGAACAGCGGCTCATACAGACTTCCCTCAAGTTTTAAATTCTGCTGAAGCGCGTAATTTGAATTTTCCTTCGCCATTTCCAGCAGCCCTTTGTCTTTTCCCGGCCTCGCTTCATTGACCTTGACCCTCGAGCCTTTGAGTTTCGTCAGGGCCATTTCGATCATCGGCCTGTTCGCGCCGGCCTCGGCGATGATCTCGCCGGGGACATAAGCTGCCGATGAATAATACTGGACCATGAGGCTTGTGAGAATGTTCTCTTCTTCGAGTTTCAAGGTCCTTTATGAAATATGTCTGCTTGCCGGTGAGCTTTCCGCCGCGGATCTCAAGTATCAGCGCGAGAGCGGAATTCTGGAAAGTTGAGACCATGAAAATATCCTTATCTTTCTTGTCAGATGAAACGACTTTCTGCTCTTCGCCTATCCTCTTGAAAAGTTTCAATCTGATCGCGGATAGCCGCGGCCATTTCGTAATCTTTTTCTTTTGATGCCTGCGCCATCTCGGCCGATAATTTTTCTATCGCGGCTTCGTATTTCCCTTCCAAGAAATAATTCGATATCTTTGACCGCAGCAAGATATTCGCCTCTTGAAACATCTTTTGAGCACGGCGCGAGGCATTTCCCCATCGAATAATAAAAACACGGCTGGCTTTTCTTTTTGAATGTTTTGCACCATCTTATCTGGAAAAGCCGTTTGACGATCTTGAAGATATCCCTGACGGTCTGGCTCCTGTACGGGCCGAAATATCTCGCGCCGTCGTCCTCGATCTTCCTTGTCATCAATATGCTCGGCCATTCCTCGTTCATTGTCAGTTTGATGTACGGGAACTGCTTGTCATCCCGCAGGAGAACGTTGTAGCGCGGCTGGTGTTTTTTTATGAGGACGGCTTCCAGGAGGAGCGCTTCCAGTTCATTGGACGTGACGATGTAGTCCATGTCGAAAACGCGGCCGGCAAGTTTTGAGTCCGGCCTGAAATGCGCCTTCACCCTCTGGGCGATGGAATTCGCCTTGCCGATGTAAATTATCTTTCCGGACTTGTCCTTAAGGAGGTAAACTCCGGGCTTGTGGGGAAGGTCTTTCTTATTTGGAGCTTGCGGAGACATCCACTTTAACGGAAGCGGTGATATCGTGGCCGAATTTGACCGGGACATCGAATGTGCCGATCGCTTTTATGGGCTGGTCCAGGATGATCTTGTGTTTGTCTATCTCCATCCCAAGCGATTCGAATATTTTTTTCGATATATCCTGATGGGTGACCGAACCGAAAAGTTTTCCGTTCTCCCCCACGTCCACCTGGATGCTTATCTGGCCCCGTTAATCTTTGAAGCGAGCTCCATCAATCCCGCTTTTTCGGCTTCATTTTTCTCGGCTTTGGCTTTAAGTCTTGCATCCAGGTTCTTAAGCGCGGTTTTTTCAGCGGGAACGGCAAAGCCTTTCGGGATAAGGAAATTCCTGGCATATCCGTCGGAAACATCTTTTAACGTGTCGGCCTGCCCGATGTCCTTTACGTCTTTAAGGAGAATGACCTTCATTAATCCACCGTGTAAGGGATGAAGCCGAGCTGCCTGGCTCTTTTTATTTCCTGCGCGATGGCCCGCTGGTGCCTGGCGCAGCATCCGGAAGACCTCATTGTGAGGATCTTGCCCCTGTCGCTGATGAACCTTTTCATGAGATTAACGTTCTTGTAGTCCGGCATGAACTTGTCGGCGCAGAAAATGCAGACCTTTTTCCTTCTTTTTCTTACAGGCCTGTCATCATTATTATTCTTATTGTCCCGTTTCTTGTCCCGTTTTTTGTCGTCTTTTCTTTTCAACGTGAACCCTCCTTACAAAACTCATAACGCTTAATCTCTAATCTCTTAACTCATAACTTAACTTAAAACGGTATATCTTCTTCTGGTTGCTGACAGCCGCGGGCGCGTCCGGACCTTCGTGCGCCTTTTCAGGCTGGGATGCGGCGCCTTCTTTCCTGCTGCCGAGCATCTGCATGCCTTCGGCCACCACTTCCGCGAAAACTTTCTTTTCTCCGTCCTTTTCGTACGGCCTTATCTGCAGCCGCCCTTCGATCGAGACCGGCCTTCCCTTTTTCAGGTATTCGCCGCATATCTCCGCAAGCCGCCTCCACGCAACAATATTTATGAAATCCACTTCGTTCTTTTCGCTCTTCGCGGACGGCCTGTTCACCGCAATGGTGAACCTTGCAACAGGTATCCCGCTGGGCGTGTATCTGAGTTCCGGATCTTTTGTTAAATTACCTATCAAAAATACTTTGTTATACATATTAATTAGAATGGCAGGTCGCTTTCTTCTCCCGGAAGCTCTTCAGCTGCCGGGAACATCATCAATTGTCTGCGCCGCCGTACGCCTGCTGCCTGCTCTTTTACCGCGCCGCCCAATAATTTTATGTTCTTCGCGACGACTTCTGTGGCCCATTTCCTGGCGCCGTTCTCGTTCTCGTATGTCCTTACCTGTATGCGGCCTTCCACCAGGACGAGTTTGTCCTTTTTTAAGGTACTGCCCGCAGATCTCGGCGAGGCGCCTCCACGCAACTATATCTATATAGATCGACCTGTTTTGGCGCGCCTTCCTGGACGAATCTGTCAACTTCAAGCTGGAATTTCGCTATCTGCACGCCCTTCAACGGTGAAGCGGACCTCGGGATCGTTCGTGAGGTTGCCAATAAGGATTATCCTGTTCAGGTTAGCCATTCGTGGTTTGCTCGCTTGGGGCTGACATGTCTGGAGGAATTATCATCGAAGGCTCTATCTCCACTTTTTCTTCCTCTCGGTTCGGTCCTGACGGGCCTTACGTTCATGACGGAATACCTGAACACTTCTTCGGATACGTTCAAGGAGGGCTTTAAGCTCGTTCGGCGTTTTGCCTTCGCCGTTGAAAGTGATGTAGACATAGAACCCGTCGGTGGCTTTTTTGATCGGCGTGGCCAGTTTTTTCATTCCCCATTTCGCGGTGCACGAGTTCGGTCCCGCCGGAATCCTTTATTTTCTTCTCGAATTTCGCGACGGACGCGTCTATCTTGTCTTCCTGGATCTTCGGGTCGAATATCAATATAGCTTCATAAGGCTTCAAAACAGGTCCTCCTTGGAATTAACTTGAACAGCGGAAAAGTATATCACACGGGGATAACCTTGGCAAGAGTAGGATGCCAAAGCGGCAGGCTTGATTTCTGGAAAAATTTATGTTATACTTCGTAAGTCTCAAAAAAAACTGGGTTGCCGTCAAGTTCAAGTCTGGCAGTACTAAAAGGATTCCCTGAACTTAATCAGGGAGAATAGTCTACCGATCTCGAACAAGTCACGAACAACCCAGCAAATACTTACGTTCTCTTTATTGATCCCCTTACATATTAATATATCGTCATAATTCCCCAAAAATCCCACACTAATTGATAAATTTTATGGTAAAATAGCCCCACTTACGGAGGTACATTAATATGAGAAGCGATGAAATTAAAAAAGGTGTGGAAAGGGCCGGGCACCGCGCCCTGCTCTACGCCACCGGAGTCACAAAGTCAGGAATGGGCAAGCCGTTCATCGGCATCGCATCCAGTTTCACCGACATCGTTCCCGGCCATATGACTGCGCGACTTTGAACGCGCCATAGAGAACGGAATTTCTGCCGGCGGCGGAGTGCCTTTTGTTTTCGGACTGCCCGCGATCTGCGACGGCATCGCGATGGGACACAAGGGAATGCATTACTCCCTGGCCTCACGCGAACTGATCGCCGACATGATCGAATCGATGGTGGAAGCGCACCAGCTTGACGGCATGATACTTCTCACCGCCTGCGACAAGATAACGCCCGGCATGCTTATGGCGGCGGGAAGATTGAATGTTCCGGCGATCGTCGTGACCGCGGGGCCGATGCTTACCGGAAGATATAAGATGGTAAAGCGCGACCTGGTGAAGGACGGCTTTGAAGCCGCCGGAGCGGTGAGGGCCGGAAAGATATCTGAGCAGGAATTGAACTGCATGGAAGAAGACATCTGCCCCGGCGCGGGCTCATGCGCGGGACTTTACACGGCGAACACGATGTCCTGCCTGACCGAAGCGATGGGAATGTCGCTGACGGGATGCGGGACGGCACTTGCTGTTTCCGCAAAAAAAAAAAGGATAGCGTATTCATCCGGCGAAAAAATCGTCGAGCTTGTAAAGCATGATGTCAAGCCGAGATCATCGTCACGAAGAACGCGATACACAACGCGATAATGGTGGACATGGCGATCGGCGGGTCATCGAATACGGCTCTGCATCTGCCGGCGATAGCGCACGAATTCGGAATCGAGATCTCGCTTGATGACTTTGACAAGCTGAGCAGGGAGACTCCGCACATCACGAACCTGAGGCCGTCCGGCCCGTTCTTCCTGGAAGACCTGGAATACGCGGGCGGAATACCCGGAGTATTGAATGTCCTCAAAGATCGTCTGCTGAGTTCTGATACTGTCAACAGGAAGAACATAAAGGACATCGCGAAAGACGGAGTTGTTTTTGATCACAATGTTATCAGGAATCTTGATAATCCTTTTCATAAGGAAGGCGGGATAGCGATCCTGAAGGGCAACATCGCGCCGGACGGAAGCGTGGTCAAGCAGACCGCGGTTTCTGAAAAAGCGCAGAAGATAACGGGGATGGCGAAAGTTTCTGACGGCGAAGAAGCCGCGATGAAAGCGATAATGGACAGCAAGGTCAAGGCGGGCGATGTGGTGGTTATCAGATATGAAGGGCCGAAAGGCGGGCCGGGAATGAGGGAGATGCTCTCGCCCACTTCAGCGTTGTCGGGAATGGGATTGTCTGATTCCGTGGCATTGATAACTGACGGAAGATTTTCCGGCGGGACGCAAGGTCCCTGCATCGGCCATATTTCGCCGGAAGCGGTGGAAGGCGGGCCGATCGCTTTGGTAAAAGACGGAGATATTATCGAGCTTGATATTCCTGCAAGAAAACTTAATGTGAAAGTTTCAGATAGCGAGCTTTCGACAAGAAAGATCCACTGGAAAGCGCCGGAGCAGAAGGTCAAGACCGGCTGGCTGGCAAGATACGCGAGAATGGTGACTTCGGCGAACACGGGAGCGGTGCTGAAGTAAGTTTGAGGTGGTGCAAAATTTGCACCACATAAGTATTGTTGTATTTTTCGACATCTTCTGACGAGTTTGACTACAATTATTCAATTCTCCTTCATATAACACGCGGCTATTAAATTGCTGGAACTACAATATGGGCGAAGAGCTGATAGCGCAGGAAAGCATTGAAAATAAGATCTACTTTATCCGCGGGCAGAAGGTGATGCTGGATATTTACCTTGCAGGATTATATAAAGTTCCCGCAAAAAGGCTGAATGAACAGGTGAAGAGGAACATTGAGCGTTTTCCCGATGATTTCATGTTTCGCTTAACCTTTGAGGAATGGGAAAACTTGAGGTCGCAAATTGCGACCTCAAGTTACGGCGGTCGCCGTTATCTTCCCTACGCCTTCACGGAACACGGCATCCTTATGCTTTCTTCTGTCCTTAACAGCCAGAGGGCCATCAGCGTGAACATCCAGATAATGCGGGCGTTCGTGAAGCTGCGTCGATTTTTCGCGTCGCACGAGGATTGAAGCGAAAGATGGCCGAGATGGAGAAAAAATATGACGGGCAATTTAAAGTGGTGTTTGAAGCCATATATAAATTGATGGAGATGGAGCCCAGGAAGATAAAACAGATCGGGTTCAAGAAGTAGGCAATGCCAACTGGTCACAAATTGTGACCACCTAACTTCTAACCTAAAAGAAAATTATCCTCAGTAACGCTCATGTCAGAGAGGTGTATTACCCTGTGGCGGATCTTTACGGGGAAAAGGCCGAGCGCTTTTTTGCCGGTGGACGAACCGCCGTCCATGACGATCTTTATCCCCCAGGCATTGGGATACGTATTGCCAAAGTGCATGTGGCCGAAAAGAAGAACATCCACCTTGCCGCCTATTATTTTTCTTAATCGGGCCCTGTCCTTTAGCCACATGAGCGGCAGAAAGTGTATGGGATGGTGATGCAGGTAGACCACTTTTATCTTATCCTGAATGGCCGGATCGGCCATTATCTTTTCGAGCTCGATCCTTTGCTTGCGCCCCAGTTTTCCGTCCGCAAAGTACCGGTTATACCATTCAAGTTCCCCCGCTGTTGAATCAAGCCCGATAAAAGCGACGTTGCCGATAATATCAAGCCGCGGGAAGCGGATACTTCCGGGAGATATATTTTGCGGAAGTTATCGGCCGTTTTTGCCGAGTTCATGTATCCGGTGCCGTAGTCGTGGTTGCCGGGGCAAAGGAGAACGGTAAAGCCGTTGCCGCGAAGTTCCGCCAGCAGTTTAAGCCCGGCGACAAGGTCTTCTTTTGACGCGCCTTTGTCCACTATGTCGCCTGTGATGATGATGACGGTGCCTTCGGTCTTTTCGCGTTTGATGATATTTTGGAATATGCGTTCGGCTTTTTCGATGCAATCTGAATAACCCAGGTGCAGGTCGCTAAGGTGGATGATCTTTTTGACAATATTTATATCGCCGCTTTTGCGGGGATGCGCGGCGAATATCCACGATACAAGTTCATGAAAAGGCTTTTTGGGATCAAGTTCTATTTCCATTATGTCTGGAATTCTACAACATAATCCCGCTCATTTCCCGCGATGTT
>CAVYHE010000010.1:0-107996 GCA_963768305.1 uncultured bacterium | reverse complement strand
ATTGCCCGGTCATGTGTGCTGACCTTGGACGCCAAGTGATAAGGGATCAATGTCCCGGTGTGAATGTGTGGCCAGCGCATTTCCTTTCCCAGCGGTACAGTGCCATCGCCGACGATTCCCTGATATGGCCCGAACGACTACGGCCAACCGCGGTGGAGTTCCTAAGATCCGTGAGCAGAAGAGCCGGCATCCCGGAGCATCAATGGGCGGGTTACAAAGGCTTGGGCTTGACTATCGCATTTCAGCACGGGGTCCCTGACGCGACTCTGCCGCTCTTCTACCATGAAGGCAACGGTTGGCATCCCCTCGTGAGGCGAACATGACAGAGACCTCGACCCTGCCGACTCTGCCTCAACAACTCAGTCAGTTGTTCGGCAGCTACAAGGCCGAATGGCTGAGAGAACAAATTTTGAACTATACAGGGAGCCGACGTACTTCCCTGAGTTGAGCACCTCCCGGTCTTGCATCCTAATAGGTGGGCGGGGGACTGGAAAGACGACTGTTCTTCGTGGGTTGTCGTATCCCGGGCAGTTCGCTCTGTCTGGCAAGTGCGCGAGCAGCATTGCGGCGTGGCGATGGTTCGGTCTGTACTATCGGGTCAACACAAATCACGTCACAGCGTTTCGCGGGCCTGAACTCAGTGACGACGAATGGACGGCGCTCTTTGCCCACTACTTCAATACGCTCATATGCGAGTTGATTCTTGGGTTCCTGGAGTGGTACGAGCTTCATACGGGTTCAACAATCGAACTGGGTGAGCAAGCTTGCCGGAGAATCGCCACGAGCCTCCATCTCCATGAGGCGGTCGGGGTTGTCAAGACAGAAAAAGAGGTTGTTTAAGGTGGACTCTGGGTTGCTTTTGGGGGGCGTTGCGGAGCGTAGTGAGCGCAGCGAACGGAGCGGAGCAACGCCCCCCAAAAGCTGCGATCCCATAGCTCCTCACGCCGCTGCCTGGTACACGTCCCACGGCGTTCGGCATCCCAGGCCCTGATGCCGACGCTCCCGGTTGTAGAACTCGAAATACACCGCCAGCGATCGGCGGCACTCCTGCACGCTCCCGTAGTCCTTCAGGTACACTTCCTCGTACTTCACGCTTCGCCACAGACGCTCGATCATGATGTTGTCGAACGCTCGTCCCTTGCCGTCCATGCTGATCTGGACGCACGCCTCTTTCAGACGACCGGTAAACGACGCGCCGGTGTACTGGCTTCCCTGGTCGGTGTTGAAGATCAGCGGCTGCCCGTCCTCCAAGGCACGATCCAACGTCGCCACGCAGAAGTCCGCGTCCAAAGTGATCGACAGATCCCAGCTCAGCACATACCTGCTGTGCCAGTCCATCACCGCCACCAGGTACACGAAGCCGCCACGCAGGCGGATGTACGTGATGTCGCTGCACCAGACGTGGTCCGGCGTCTCGATCGACAGTCCCGACAACAGGTAGGGATACTTCTCGTGACTCGCGTTTCCCAGGCTCAAACGCTTCTTCGGATAGATCGCCGCTACGCCCAGTTGCTGCACCAGGCTCCGTACACGATCACGTCCGACCGCATGCCCTTGGGTGCCCAGCCAATCGGCCAGCCGCCGTGTTCCGAAGAACGGATGCCGGGTGTACTCCTCGTCGATCAACCGCATCAGCAACAAGTCTTCCTCGCTCACCGGCTGGGGCCGGTAGTAGTACCCGGAACGCGACATGCCCGTGAGCGCCTCCCAGAACCATTCTTGACGGACCGGTTAAGTTGAGGGGGTTGGTTCGATTTCCAATCCCTTTCCACTGGAGGTCCCGATGGCTGGTTCTTTGGATTCCCGGAAAGTGCGTGAGTGGCAGCGGCGGATGGCGCGGTTCCAGGAGGCGCAGCAGTCGGTCGCGGAGTTTTGCCGCAAGGAAGGGGTCTCGGCCCCTTCGTTCTATCAATGGCGGAAGCGGCTGGCCCAGCGGCCTCGGCCGGCGGAAGAGGCGGCCGGCTTCCGGCCCGTGCGGCTGGTCGAGTTC
This sequence comes from uncultured bacterium, assembly GCA_963768305.1. Lineage (GTDB taxonomy): Bacteria > Margulisbacteria > WOR-1 > CAVSGV01 > CAVSGV01 > CAVYHE01. The sequence continues at coordinate 106,006 of CAVYHE010000010.1, read as the reverse complement.
GGCCGGCGTCGCCGTGCAACTGCCCGGCGGGACGCAACTGCACGTCCCGACCTCGGACCGGCGGGCCCTGCGGCTGGTGATCGACACGTTGGCTCGCGCGGACGCCCAGCGCACGGGAGGCGGCCCATGCTGACATTCGCTCCCAACGTGCGCATCTACCTGCACGCCCGGCCGACGGACATGCGGAAGAGCTTCGACGGGCTGTGCGCCTTGGTGCGTGGCGTGTTCCAGGCCGATCCGCTGGACGGCAGTCTGTTTCTGTTCGTCAACCGTCGGGGCGACCGCATCAAGGCGATGTGGTGGGACCGCGACGGCCTGGCCCTATTCTACAAGCGATTGGAATCGGGGACCTTCGAGATGCTCCGCGCCCGAGGGCGAAGCGGCCACGGTCGAGATCGACGCGGCGCAACTCGCCATGCTCTTAAGCGGCGTTCCGCTGCGCACGCCGCGTCGTCTGCGCTACTCGCGCGCGTCGTGACGGCCGCTTGACACGCGGCGTGCCGCTTCGCGTGGCGCGCCGCGTTTGCTTCTCGCAAGACGCGCGTCTCCACCCTCGCGACCTGGACAAGAAATCTCCGCGCGTCGGCGGAACCTTGGGGCGGCTGTCGTGTTTCATAGGTATCATGCAGAGCGAAGACCCTCATCATGCCGAGACGCTCAGCTGCCATGCACGCCACGCCGCTTCCCGACGACCTGGCCGCTTGCCACGCGCTGATCGTCGAGCAGGCCCGGACGATCACCGAGCAAGTGAGCAGATCACGGCAGAGCACGATCCAAGAGCAGCAGCTCACGATCAACGAACTCTTGCAGCGGGCCTTCCGCCATCGCAGCGAACGGTATCTGGAAGACCCGAATCAACTGAAGCTCGACTTCGGCAACACGCCGGAGGCGGCCGACGCGGCGGCGGGCCTGGCCGAGGCGGTGGAAGAGGCGGAGATCCTCGTCGCCGCGCACAAGCGCCGCAAGCGGGTGCCCCGGAAGCCGCGGAACGAACAGTTGCCCGCGCACCTGCCGCGCTACGAAGTCGAGGCCCCGGTGCCCGACGACGTGAAGCACTGTGCGGAGCACGGCCGACGGAAGCTGATCGGCTACGACCGCACCGAGACGCTGGAGTTCGAGCGGCCGAAGCTCAAGGTGCGCGTCACGCTCTATCCGAAATACATCTGCGAGAACGAGCCGGCCTGCGGCGTGGCGCCAGCCGCCGCGCGAGCCGGGGCTGGTCGAAGGGAACCGCTACGGCACGAGCGTGGCGGCGGAGATCGTCACCGGCAAGTGCGGCTATCACCTGCCGATCTATCGCGAGCAGGACTACTTCGCCGGCTGCGGCTGGACGGTGGACCGGAGCACGCTGTTGAACATCTTCCGGGCGTCGGCCGAGTTGGTCCATCCGCTGGCGTTGTACCTGCGTGGCGAGGTGCTCGCCAGCGGAGCGATCGGCACGGACGAGACGCGGGTGACGCTGTTGTTGCCGCCGGAGATCCCGGAGGCCAAGGAGGACGATCGCGAAGTCGCGGCGGATCCACGAGGTGTTCAGCGAAGCGCGGGCCGAAGGGCGCAAGAGCGTCTCGGGGCGGATGTGGGCCTACCGCAGCCTGACCGTGCCGATCAACGTCTTCGACTTCACGGTGAGCCGGCACCGCGACGGGCCGGACGAGTTCCTCGTGGCGGGCGGCTTCGTCGGCAAGCTCCTGGGCGACTGTTATTCGGGCTATCAGGGGATCACGCTGCGCAGCGACGCGCGGATCGTGCGTGCGGCGTGCAATGCCCACGCGCGTCGGAAGATCTTCGATGCTCGCGAGAGCTACCCGCTGCTGTCGAGCCGGTTCCTGGCGATGTACCAGGAGTTGTACGACATCGAGGAGCGCGGGAAGTTCCTTTCGGTCGGCGAGCGTGAGGAACTGCGCTGCGTCGGAGGCCCGTCCGGTGTGGCAGCGGATGCGGGAGTTGCTCGATGGCCAGGCGGCTTCGCGGCGTGCTGCCCAAGGAGAAGTTCGCCGAGGCGTTAGGGTATCTGCGGAACCAGTGGGACGCGCTGCAGGTCTACTTGGGCGACGGCCGGCTGCCGATCGACAACAATGAAACCGAGCAGTTGATGAAGCAGGTCGCGATTGGTCGGAAGAACTGGCTGTTCCTCGGGAGCGTGGCGGCGGGCGAGCGGATGGCCGACCTGCTGACGCTGGTCTCCAGCGCGCTGCGCAACGACCTGGACGTGTGGGCCTACGTGAAGGACGTGCTGGACCGGCTGCTTGCCGGCAGCACCGACTACGCCTCGCTGCGTCCCGACCGCTGGGCCGCCTCGCACCCGGAGCACATCCGCACCTACCGGGCCGACGAGCGCCGCGACCGTGCCGCCGCCCAGCATGACCGCCGCGCCCGCCGCCGCGCCGCCCAGCGGACTCCCGGCTAACCGCGCCCCGTCGCCCCCTGGTTCTGCTGCTCGCTCACACATGCCCAGCAACTCGCATTGCCTCGACACCGTCAGCCTGGCGTTGCCCGGCTCAATCATCTCCCGCTTCGTTTCAAGGGGTTCCTCCAGATTTTTTTTTCAACCAGTCCAGCTCGAACTGGAGCTGGCCGATCTGTTGATACAATCGCGCCTGATGTTCCTCGTCGTCCTTCGCCCGTCGAGAGCGGCCATCGGCAAACACCTCCTTCAGCCCCTCGATGGCCTGCTGCTTCCAACTCGTGACTTGATTGGGATGCACGCTGAATCGGCTTGCCAATTCCGCGACCGTGCCTTCACCGCGAATAGCCGACAGGGCCACCTTCGCCTTGAAAGCCTCCGTAAACGTCCTGCGTTCTCTCGGCATTCATTCGCCTCCTGGAGTCCAGACTCCTCATCGGCGAATCCACCTTATTCACGCGCCCGAAAATCCCCGACCATTATACCAGCCCGCACAGAACCACCATCAATTGCGGGAGTACCTGGTCGATTCCGAAGATCGCCTTCGAGGCGTATATCAACAACGTCGTTCAACGCAAGACGGCCATCGCTTTCGCTTCAGGCGGCGCCAATCGACCTTTTGTGTCGTGCCATCGTTAGCCTAACCACCTTTCAGAACAGGCAGTTCTTCTTCCTGATTGATGAGTACGAGAACTTGCTGGATTATCAGCAGCAGGTGGTCAACACCCTAATAAAACACGCGAGCGACCTCTACTCCTTCAAGGTTGGTGTCCGCGAACTAGGATGGAGATGCCATTCCACTCTAAATCCGAATGAACAGCTTGTCCATCCGGCGGATTACGCTCGCATCAGCATTGCCGACAAGCTTCAAGGGGAGGTTTTCAAGCAATTCGCCTTCAGAGGTGTGACTAGCGACTGAGCCGGCTTCAATTGGGCAGCGAGGAAATCATTCGAGACGTCGGCGTTGCGTTGCCGTCGCTATCTGAAGAGGCTGAGGCGACCCTGTTGGGCGTGGAGGAGCCTGCTGCAGCGATACGAGAGAACCTGCTCAAGCAATTGACGCCGAAGGAACTTACGCTGGCCGACGCGTTGCACCCGCTCGAGGTCCTTATTTCCTTCAGTTTTGGTTGACGGCACAGAAGGATGCGGTTGATGCAGTATTCCGGGAGTCGATCTCTGATCCGGCTGGCTGGAGGGAACGCGGTACGAAAACTACAAGCATGCCCTTCTCTACACGCTTCGTCGGAAGAAGAGAGGCATTCGGAAATACTATGCGGGATGGGATGTGTTTACTCAATTGGGGGGCAGGAAACATCAGATACGTCTTGGAGCTCTGTGGATCAGAGTTTCCTTGCGCAGTTTCAGGAAACGAGGGCACTCTCCCAACCGATCAGCGCCAAGATCCAAACGGAAGCTGCCCAGCGGGTGGGAAGTATGAGCCTTGCCGAGTTGGAGGGATTATCGGTCAACGGTGCCCAACTGACGAAGTTGCTGCTCGCGGTGGGCCGGGTATTTCAGGTTATGGCCTCAGACTAGTGTTTTGCACTTGTGTGTCATGTACAGCAGTATAGAGTTTTGCTTCTGTGCCTCGCTGTGCAAGGCCGTCTTTCGCGGAAATCTGCGGTGAAATGCCGTGGCCGGGCCGTGAGCTACGCCGCCGTGGCCAAGTACTCCAGCAACCAGTCCCATTTCGCCTCAAGGTCTGCGCGAGAACCACGTCCTTCGCTCAGCCAATGCCGCCACAGGTGGAGTCGGCAAGCACCCAACATGTCGGCGAAGGTGGGCTCAGGCTTATGGCGATACCAAGGACGATGTCTCTGCGCCTGCTCACCCTCATGTCCTGCGATCACATACCACAAGACCACCAACGAACCAATGAACCACGACATCGGCGCAGCACGCTCGACCGACTTCGCGCACCACACTTGCGGATCGTGGAAACCCAGCATCTGTTTGCTGTCACAAAAGGCCACCTCCACGGACCAGCGGCGGCAGTAACCGGTGATGACTTCTTTGGCGTGAGCGTCTGGTCGGTCGAAAGCAGAGCCTCGTCCCGCCACTCGCCTTTCGGGTCGCGAACCAGAATCAACTGCACCGGCTGGGAACCGGCAGCCTGATACCAGCAGACATCCTTAACCACCTTCACCTGCAAGCGCCGCTTCCCCTTGGGAAAAGCAATCACAAGGTCCTGGACAGGCCAACGCCGGTCATCCGCCAGCATCGCCTTGGGGGTGGGAAGGCGGTCTCCCTTCTTCCGCCGCCCTTCGCGTCCCAGAGGCCAGCGGCAGGCTGAGGGCCGCGTCCCAACGGATCGGACCGATGACCTCGACATTGGCTTCCCGGCTCCGCAAGAGATGCTGCCCGACATAGGCACAGTCGCCAACCACCTGGATTTTCCGGCCTGGAAACCAGCGGGCGAACTGGGTGACGAGTTCGGCCGCCAACTGGCTCTTGCTGCGATGCGCACTGCGACTTTTCTTTCCCCGTTTCTCGTAAATCCGCCACAACGACGAAAGACAGAAGTAACGGTCCTTGCGGAACGGCAACTGAACGACGATCCCCAACAGCACCCAGTTGTTGCCGAAGCGAAAGACTTTGTGCCTGCGGGTGCTGAGCACCGCGTCGAGAAAGATACCGCCGAAGGCGACCTTGGCACCTCGCTTATGGCAGAGCGTATCATCCACGACCACCCAGATCCGCATTCCCGGTACGAGATGGGCCACGATGTCGAGGATCAATATCCGGCACACTTCATCCCAGTTCCACACCGCCGCGCTGAACAGACGGAAGGCAGAGGCATGGTCGCGTGTTTCCGACTGTCCCGTTGTCTCCCAAACACGGCTGATGGTCCGCCGACCGAGGCACACGATCCATGCTCCGATGGTCAGACAGAACATCTTGAACACTTCCTCGCGGAACGCGACAGCCAACGGGCCTAGCAAAACCTCCAGCGACGGGATAAGCTGATCCATCAGCGGGCCTCCTTGCCGTATTGGGGACTTCGGAATCCTTAGAAACTTCCAAAGCATACCCAATCACTGGCATCGAGGCCCGCCCAATTTCTGCCAAACCGTCGGAAATAAGTGCAAAACCCTAGTCAGAATGAAAGTGTGGTTCCAATAGCGGCTCCAGATAAATCTTCACCACCATCTGCTCTAAGCGCTTCCTTCATATTTGAGGCTGAAATACCTAGGACCTTGCCTTTTTCCTGCCATTCCCTTACCCCTTGACGCTTATCCCCTATCCCTAAATGCACCCCATCCGCATCCACTTTCCTGGCTATATCGAGGCTATCGTTCACTATAAAGGTCAATCCATGAGCTTTGGCATAATCAGACATCTTTTGCGCGATCTTAACCTTATCCCTTACCCCTGATCGCTTATCCCTATACTGAAATATTTTAGCCCCGGCTTTGGAGGCTTCCTTCATTATCTCGAGGTGGGAATGTCCAAAGGAATTGTCCGTAATGATATAGATGGGGCTATCGAGTTTTATCTTTTTTTTTAATGCGGTTGAGGCTTTCTGCTCGATTTCGTAGAGCTCAAACCTCATTTTCTTGAATTTGGGGCCGAGTTTGGCATCAAAGAGCTTGGAGGTTTCCTCAAAAACCCGGATCGATTCCTCTGCCCTTTTGATATTAGCCAGGAAAACATCGAGGATATCCTTCCTTCTTGTTTCAGACTTGGTACTCTTTGTCGCGCCGACATCCCCTCTTACGTCCCTCGCCCCTTGTCCCTCATCCCTTACCCCTTTCAACAGCTTAACAAGAGCGTGCCTGATATTTTTAAGCTTTGAAGTCGAGCTATCGTCATCCAGCACGAACCTGGTAACATCCTCTGCTACCCTCAGGCCCTCCGTTGCCCTGTTGATGTTCGCATCGATCATTCTTATTATCTTATTCTTGATCATTCCATCCCCTCTTGTCTTGCCCTCAATTGCCCTTTCCTAATTCGTCACCACTCCGTCAAGCCATGGCTGGGGATCCACCCTCAGGTTATGCAGGCTGACAGAAAAGTGCAGGTGCGGGCCGGTAGCGACCCCCGTCATACCCATAAGCCCGAGTATCTGCCCCTTGTTTATCCAAGTCCCCGCATTTACTAAGAGCTTGCTCAGGTGCGCGTAATAAGTGTAAATGCCCTGCCCGTGGTCTATGACAACGCAGTTCCCGTGAGCGGGAAGCCTCTCAGACAGGCGAACAATCCCGGAATTTGATGCCCAGACGGGCGTTCCCTTTTCATTGGCTATGTCCAGTCCCCTATGCCTCCCCGACTCCTCCCCGTTCATGATCTCCTTAGTCCCGAACAGCATAGTTACCCTTCCCTTGGTAGGGAAAATGAACCCGCCCCGGAAATATTTGTTGTCATTCTCTTTTACCACTACATCCTCAATGCTCTTCCAGTCCAACCTGATGGTGTCAGGCATGAGCATCACTGCTTTCTTTGGTTTTAAAATAAAGCTTACCGTCCTGAAGGGTGACTTTGCCACGAATATCTTATATCGGTACTCGCTGATATTGCCCGCCCTGTCCGTCGCCCTTATCCACATGGGATATTTGACGTTAGCCGGATCGTCAATGCTGAACCCGATGACGGCCCTGTCCAGCTTTCTGCCGTACCTGTAAGCGCGGAAATCCTTACCCTGGAAAACCCCTTCTATAGTGACGTCTGGCTCGCTCGTATAGAAATAGATGATGCCTGTTTTCGCCTGGGCAAACTCACCGCCCCCCTTAACAAACCTTACCAGCGGCGGATTGTTGTCGATGTTGATGGTCATTTCCTGAATAGCCCGGTTCTTGCTCCTGGAGGAATCCTCCGCAATAATTGTAAGGATGTGTGGCCCGTCCCTAAGCTCCTCTGAATCAAAGGTGTATTTGTTCTTTGAATATCCAACGCCGAATTTGACGTCCTTTGTCACGTCAGCCTTATCAAGGTACACGGAAACTCCCCTTACTGAGGTCTCATCCTCAGTTATCAGGAATGGGACGGTCACCTTTCCCTTGTGGTACTGGTCGGTCCTGAACTCGCTGGATATTATCGGCTTTGTGTGGTCTGTAAAGTAATCAAGCAGCGAATAGGCGGATGCCGAGGATGCCAGGACAGCCGCTATGAACGTGCCGAACAGTAAGCGTTTCAACATTTCATGTATTTTATCAGAAACTGCTTTGCTCTTCCATTGTTGAAATTTTCCGCCTCTTTTGACGATATATATATAGAGGGGAGTGGAAGCGCATAACTTTCACCGCACCAGCATTGTTTATCCGGGGAGGGGTATATATGGAAAAGGGAATGAGGGGAGTGGAAGGCGGGATAAAGGGGATCTTTTCAAGATTCACGGTCGGCAAACCCGAGGCGCAGGACTTTGGCGTCAAAAAGCTTGCCCTGGACCAGAAGTATTTCAAGCCGGAACGATTGCAGCAGGTCGCCGAGTCAGATTCAGCGCTTAAGGAAGCGGCAGATCAGTCTGCTCAGCCCTCGCTGCTCTTCATAGAAAGGACTCGCGGAGAAATATTGAGCGATTCCATACGGATCAACAGGATCCCCGAAACACCGCGAGCCAATTATGTGACCTCCGCTCAAAAGGTAAGATTTATCTCGAACAGGATCATTGATACCGCAAAGCTGAGGGGAGTATCGCTGGACAGGGACGATGTGGAAAAATATATCATTGAACACGCGCAGCAGTTCATGGACATGGAAGATGAGATGTTCGTCCAGATGTCCATCCCCGCTCTCAGGAGCAAGCACTCCAGCTGACGTTGTTCCGCTGTTAATCAAACAAAAAAGGCCTATAGCTCAAATTGAGTTATAGGCCTTAATTTTTTCTTATCCTTTGATATGCTTTCAAAACTAAACAGGGAGATGCGGACATTAGACATCTAACGATCCCGATAGAAAAATATGAAACGACAAATGAATCTAAATTTCATCTTCGCTCAGGATTTCTCCTTAGAAAGGAGGTGATCCAGCCACACCTTCCGGTACGGCTACCTTGTTACGACTTCACCCCAATCATCAGTACCACCTTAGTGACCAAAGGCCGCTTCGGGTGTTCCTGACTCTCATGGTGTGACGGGCGGTGTGTACAAGGCCCGAGAACGTATTCACCGCAGTGTAGCTGACCTGCGGTTACTAGCGATTCCAGCTTCATGAGGGCGAATTGCAGCCCTCAATCCGAACTGAGGCGCGCTTTTTGAGATTTGCATGACATTACTGTTTAGCATCCCTTTGTACGCGCCATTGTAGCACGTGTGTGGCCCTAGGCGTAAGGGCCATGCTGACTTGACGTCATCCCCACCTTCCTCCCCTTTGTCAGAGGCAGTTTTGCTAGAGTGCGCGCCGATTGCTCGGCGGTGGCAACTAACAATAAGGGTTGCGCTCGTTGCGGGACTTAACCCAACATCTCACGACACGAGCTGACGACAGCCATGCAGCACCTGTGTTATGGCTCCTCTTGCGAGGCACTATCATGGTTTCCCACAAATTCCATACATGTCAAGCCCAGGTAAGGTTCTTCGCGTAGCATCGAATTGAACCACATGCTCCACCGCTTGTGCGGGCCCCCGTCAATTCTTTTGAGTTTTAGTCTTGCGACCGTACTCCCCAGGCGGATCACTAATCATGTTAACTTCGGCACTCATGGGGTCGATACCACAAACACCTAGTGATCATAGTTTACGGCTAGGACTACCAGGGTATCTAATCCTGTTTGCTCCCCTAGCTTTCGCGCCTCAGCGTCAGAATTGGCCCAGAGAACCGCCTTCGCCACTGGTGTTCCTTCCGATATCTACGCATTTCACCGCTACACCGGAAGTTCCGTTCTCCTCTACCAATCTCTAGAACCGCAGTATTGAACGCAATGTATGAGTTGAGCCCATACCTTTAACATCCAACTTACGGAACCGCCTACACGCCCTTTACGCCCAATAATTCCGGACAACGCTCGCCCCCTACGTATTACCGCGGCTGCTGGCACGTAGTTAGCCGGGGCTTCCTCCAGGGGTACCGTCAATATCGTCCCTCTCGACAGTGTTTTACATCCCGAAAGACTTCATCACACACACGGCGTCGCTCCGTCAGACTTTCGTCCATTGCGGAAAATTCCTCACTGCTGCCTCCCGTAGGAGTCTCGCCCGTGTCTCAGTGCGAGTGTGGCTGGTCGTCCTCTCAGACCAGCTACCCGTCATCGCCTTGGTGGTCCATTACACCGCCAACTAGCTGATAGGCCGCAAGCTCATCCCTAAGCGGTTCTTGCGTTCCGTTTAATAGCAGAGACATCAGTCCCCGCTATCACATCCGGTATTAGCACTCCTTTCGCGAGGTTGTACCGGTCTTAAGGGAAGATTACTTACGTGTTACTCACCCGTTTGCCGCTGACCGTATTGCTACGGCCCGCTCGACTTGCATGTGTTAAGCACGCCGCCAGCGTTCATCCTGAGCCAGGATCAAACTCTCAAAAAAGTTTATCCTTAACTCTATAATAAATACTGTCGCCGCGACCGTGAGGTCGCAGAACAACCCTTCAAATTTCAAAGGGCATAAATTTAGAAAAGACAAAGATGCCCACATCTTTGACCTGCTTAGTTTTCAAAGAACATATCCGTCAAGAGGATATTGCAATAAACGCTAATCTATTGCAGGGCTGGGATTATATTCAATTTAGCCATTTCTGTCAAGGATAATTTTCGGATAGATCGGCATCAATATAATTGTGAATCTTGAAAAGTAAATATTTATGCTATAATAATTTCATGCCGCAACTAAGACAGAACTCCGGCGACAAAAGAATGGGTCATCATCGCGACCGAGCGCGCAAAACGGCCGGAAGAATTCCTTACTCCCGATGACAAGGAGTCCGATGAGGCAAAGAACCATCTGCCCTTTTGCCCGGGCAATGAGGATCACTGACTCCCGGCGAACTTTTCGCTTTCAGGACTTACGGAACAAAACCTGACTCTCCCGGATGGTGGATCAGGGTCGTCCCGAATAAATTCCCCGCGCTCGTGCCGACCGGCAACGTCAAAAGGATCAAATTCGAGGATTATTTCAGGTACATGGATGGCGTCGGGGATCATGAGATCGTGATCGAAGGCCCGGACCATGACAAATCGTTGGCGACAATGGACCAGAAACAGGTGGAAGAGATCTTTCTTGCGTACAGGGAAAGATACTCAGCGCTGAAAAAAGATCCTAGGTTCGAAATGATCCTGATATTCAAGAACCACGGACGGGAAGCCGGGACGTCGATAAGACATCCTCACTCACAGATCATCGCCACTCCGATAACGCCGAACCACATCAGGCATTACATGGAAGAAGCGATGAGATATTTTGACGATAATGGCGCCTGCGTATATTGCGAAGTATTGAAAAAGGAACTGGACAAATCGCGAAGGATCGTGCTTGAAACTGATAATTTCGCTGGCTTTTGTCCCGTTCGCCGCAAGATCCCCGTTCGAGATATGGGTGCTGCCGAAAAAGCACGCTTCTTCTTATGAGCACATTTCCGACGCCCGACACAAAAGAACTGGGATTTGTCATGAGGAAGGTCCTTGGCAAAGCTGCACAAAGCGCTCAATAATCCGGCATATAATTTCATGATCCTTTCGGCGCCATGCCACGAAGAAGACCTGGAATATTTCCACTGGCACATCCAGATCATGCCCCGCGTCGCGCAGGTGGCGGGATTCGAGATCGGCACCGGCATATACATTAATACCGTCATCCCCGAAGAAGCCGCAAAATTCCTGAAGGAAACAAAGATCAGATGTGAAACTTCGCCTTGATGAGCTCCTCGCCGAAAAAGGCCTGTTTGAATCCAGAACAAGAGCGCAAGCCGCCATCATAGCAGGACTCATCCTCGTGGACGGACAAAAGATCGAAAAGCCCGGCATTAAAGTCGATGAGACTGTCGGATATAAGGATCCTGGGAGACGCCATGCCCTATGTCAGCAGGGGCGGATTGAAGCTGGAAAAAGCGCTGGATGACTTCAAGGTCGATGTCAAAGGCCTTATTGCCGCGGATATCGGCGCGGGAACCGGAGGCTTCACGGATTGCCTCCTTCAGAGAGGCGCGAAAAAAGTTTACGCGATCGACGTGGGCTACGGCCAGTTCGCCTGGAAACTGAGGCAGGACAAAAGGGTTGTCGTCATCGAGAGGAAAAACGCCCGGGAACTGACTGCCGACGATCTAGAACATGTCGATCTTGTGGTTATGGATGTCTCCTTCATATCAATACTAAAGATACTTCCGGCGATATCGGGCATTTTAAAAGACGGCGGCGATGTGGTAACATTGGTAAAGCCGCAGTTCGAAGCCGGCAAAGGCGAAGTCCCGAGAGGCGGCGTGATAAGGGACAAGAAAGTGCATGAATTGGTCCTTAAAAACACGAAAGCCGGAGCAGAAGCCTTGGGTTATAAGTTTTTAGGACAAACAACATCTCCTATCACTGGACGTGACGGGAACATTGAATTTTTCATGCACCTGAGGCTGACATAAATGACATCTACTTACATTATTATGATGATAGTGTTCTCCGCCATCGGCGGAGCGGTCATCAGCTTTCTTGTATTTCTTTTTGCCAGCCGCGCGCTCCTGAGCCTGAAAATGTCCAGAAGGGTGGAAGCAGCCCGTTTTTCGGAAGAAGAAGCGGAGGCTTTGCTAAAGGAAAGAGGGTTCAGGATAATCGACAAGCAAAAGCGCGCTGACATACTTACTTACATAGACGGAAAGCCGAATATGGGCTATGTAAAAGCTGATTTCATTGTGGAGAAGAACGGCAAGAGATACGTGGCGGAAGTAAAAGCAGGAGAGATGGTTTCCGATCCCAATGAGCCGTCCACCAGAAGGCAGCTTCTGGAATATAAATTCGCTTACAAGCCATACGGCATATTGTTGGTGAACATGCTGGACTCATCCATACATCAAATAGACTTTGATCTCCCCTCCCGCGACGATGAAAAAACTTTCGGGTTGATACTCGCCGCATTAATTGTTATCATTGTTATCGGTATTTTGTGGGTTTTCGCGTCTATCAAGATACTTTAACCTGAAAATCCGGATTTTGATAATTAACGATCGTTCAGGATTTAGAATTTAGGATTTAATGATAAATTTCCAGCTGTCATATTACACGAAACAAAGGATAATTAAGCGCATCACCGATGTCTTCATGGTCGTGTTCCTGATCATCACTCTTTTTCCGATATTCTGGATGGTCTATTCATCAGTAAAAGACAACACGGATATCCTGACGGGAAAGATTTTCCTCTCCAAGGCAAGCAACGATGTTATCACGATGGATAAGGACCAGGATAAATTTTATTTCGGCAGCGCGGACGGGAAAGTAACGCTTCTGGACAGGAACGGGACCATAATAAAAAGCAGGTCCATAAAATCCTCCGCGACTTCCTTCGCTTTTGACGACAAATACATCTGGATAGCCACTTCAAATAAAGGGCTCTCCAGGGTAAGGAAAACAGACCTTAAAAAATCGGCTTCGTACAAGTACCCGCTTTCCGGAGTTGATGTGAACAAGATCGCTTCCAGCGTGATATTTAAAGAAGGCGATAAAATATGGCTGAGCCTTGAATCAAAAGGGTTTGAAGGCGTCCTGGAATTTGACGTCAGTATGAATAAATTCATGAGATTGATCGACATTAAAAGCGATCTTACGCCTTTTCAGGTGCTGACCATTTCAAAATTCGACAATAAACTTTTTGTGGGCGGCGATAAGGGACTCATATCCCTGGACCTTGGCACCGGCAAGATACTCCACGCTTACCCTCTTGAGGCGCAATCCATAACGGCGAAGGTCTGGAGGATAGTGCCGCATGACGGAAGAATTCTTCTTGGCACGTCCGTAGGCGCGTTGGACTTTGACCCGTACTTGGGAAGGGTCGTGAGAAGATATTCGTCCAATAACGGCCTTATTTCCGATCAGGTGGGCCAGATAAAGATCTACGGCGAGCAATTACTGTTCGGGACGAATCAAGGGCTTTCGATACTGAACAGGTCGACCGGTGAAATAAAGAATTTCGACAAGCTGTTCTATTCCAGCGACCAAAATAACAAGGAATTCGTTCCCGGCGATGTCCTATCCATCTTGAAGGACGGCGATACATTGATATTGGGATCAACTAACGGAAGAGTGTCATATTTTGATCCGACAAAAGCAAGTGTCACAAAATGGTTAAAGCTTAGCCCGGGGCATTCCATCGTGAGATGGAGAAATTATGTCGACATGTGGCATAACATCGACTTCGGGCTGTATCTGAGGAATTCGCTCATAATCTGCGGCACTTCCATGCTGATAGCCATGATCTTCGCCACGATGGCGGCATATTCTTTTTCAAGCTTCAAGTTCCCCGGGCTCCGACCTTTTCAGCAACCTGATACTGGCCACCCAGATGATCCCCGCGATCATGTACCTGATACCGATATATATAATGTTCGTTAAGTTCAACGACCTGACCGGCATTCCCTCTAAAGGGACGTTCCCCGGCATCATACTGATCTATTCGGCGTTCTTCATCCCTTTCAGCATCTGGATACTGAGAGGGTTCTTCGCGGCGATCCCGAAAGAGCTGGAGGAAGCGGCGCAGAATAGACGGATGCTCCCAGATGCAGGTCTTCTGGTACATCGTCCTTCCGCTGGCGATTCCGGGGATAATCGCCACCGGCGTTTACGTTTTCCTGACCGCATGGGACGAGCTCATGTTCGCCTGGGTGCTGTGCAACTGCCGACACGATGACCATCCCGGTAGGCATAAGGCTTTTCGTGGGCAACTATCAGAACAGGTTCGACCTTATGATGGCGGCGGCAACGGTCGCCACCATCCCGGTCATGGTCTTGTTCTTCATGCTTCAGAAATATATTATTAAAGGGCTGACGGCCGGAGCGGTTAAAGGATAAGAAAGGGGTAAAATGATGAAGCGATCTATGTTTGTTCCTTATTAGTTTTATTGTTCCTGGCCGGAGGATAGTTCTCTGGGTCTTTCGCAACCGATTGGACGTGCCTCCAGCGGAGCGCATCTTCAGATAAGCGGCTGTTATCTGGGGGTTTTCAGGGAAGGCGCCCCGCAGAACATGGCCTTCATAACAGCTTTGAAAAGACGTTCAAGAAAAAGCCCGCCATGGTCATGTGGTACCTGGACTAGTCCTCTGATTTCCCTGCAAACGACTGCGACAAACGTATACAATTACGGCGCCGTCCCGCACATCGTCTGGGAGCCGTGGATCTGGGGCGATGAGGAAAAGATCAAACTGGACAATATCATCAACGGCGAATGGGACGAATATATGAAAAATGGGCGAAGGATGCCGACGCTTTCGGGAAAACCGATCTTCATAAGGTGGGGCCACGAGTTCAACATGGAAAAATATCCGTGGGGAATAGTCAATAACGGCAAGGACCCGCAAAAATACGTCAAAGCTTTCCGCCACGTTCATGATATTTTCACCAAAGCCGGCGCGACCAACATCAAGTGGATCTGGTGCTTCAACAATTACCCGATCCCCGAACGAGAGCTGGAACGACTGGGACTAGGCCTATCCCGGCGACGACTACGTGGACTGGATCGGGATAGACGGCTATAACTGGGGGACGACCCAGAGCTGGAGCGACTGGCAGATCTTTCAAGGAAATGTTCCGCGACCAGGTAAGGGAAGCCCGAAAAAGCATCCCGAAAAAGCCGGTCATGATCGCCGAGTTCGGCTCGGCCGAACAAGGCGGCGACAAGGCGGAATGGATCAAGGATATCCCCGCCGACCTGAAGATAAGCATGACGCAGGTGAAAGCGATCGTTCTCTTCGACCTGAAGAAAGAATGCGACTGGAGAGCCACTTCCTGCCTGAACACCGAGGATGCGTACAAGGCGATATTGAAGGATCCGTATTTCCTTACCTCTACGGCAGGGCTAAATGAAATTTCCACTGAAACAGTCTCGGCTGAAAAGTCCGTCGCTATAGCAAAAAAGACGGCGGTCCCGATCGTCATCGACGGCGATTTTGCGCCGTTCTCAAAGTCTGTGCCGATAATCATGGACAGGACGCGTTCCTAAAAGAAGGTCGGGACTGGAGCGGGCCCAAGGACCTGAGCGCGAAGATTTACCTGATGTGGGACGAGGCAGTTCATATATGTATACGCGAAGGTGACGGATAACTTCCCGATGGTCAACAGCAAGACGAACGGAGATATCTGGAACGGCGACGCGATCGAAATGGTCATACCGAACTATCAGATAGGGCTCGGAACCGGCGACGGGATGGCAAATAAACCCTCCATATGGATATGGCAAAAGAACAGGAATTCCAGCGGCCAGATAATGGTCACAAAATCGTTCAGCCCGACCGGCTATGTCCTGGAAGCAAAGGTCCCGTGGAGCGAGATCGCAACAATTGCGCCTAAAACCGGCGATACCATGGCTTTTGACATCGCGGTTGACGACGCGGACCAGACATGGGAAAGAAAGATCCAATTCGTTTGGAGCGGCGATTACATGTATTACAAGGACCCGGATGTGTGGGGCGTTCTGAAATTCGAAGAATGATCCTATGCTGTTTCGCTTGTCATATTTGACAAATTCAGGTTTTTATGGTAATATTTCGCTTTCTGTACGTTTTGCCTATCAAAGGAGGAGATCATGAAAAAGCATGTTAACACAATATTCCTCGGAGTCGGCATCGTATTACTCGGATTGATGGTATGCGGTTTTGGAGGCCCCGCCCCTTCAGGCACAAGCGCAGGTAACAGTAATCTCCCCAGTGTCTACATGATAGATGATTTCGAAGACGGCGATTACACGGCAAACCCCGAATGGTGGAAATTTGATAATATCGTCGCAAAGGTCGTTGATAACAAGGATTATCAGGACGGCGACCCGGTCTCCCTGGGCGAGATAAAGAAATTCTCGCTCAATCTCGAAGGCACCTGCAAAGAATGGTACTGCGGCGGGATAGGAAGCTATCTCGCAAGGAAAAGCGTGGACCTCTCAAAATACAATTATTATCAAATGGATGTTTACGGCAACGGCCCCGGCTCGGGAACGATCAAGGTAGAGCTGTACGATGATGACAACGGAAATTGGCAGATAGAACAGGACCCGAAAAAGAACTATGCGCCAATGTACGATGATGAATTCGTTTACAACATAATCGTCGATTGGAGAGGCTGGAAAAGAGTGTCGATCCCGATCTCCGATTTCACCGACGACAATCCCGGCGTGGGCGATGATATCTGGAATCCTGAGCAGACCGGCGGTTCCGGCGGGCTCATCCAGATGCAGCTGATCTTTATCGGCCCGAAAAAGTCAGGCAATATCAATTTCAACATAGACAACGTTTCTCTGGCAGTTAAGTAAAAACAAATAAATGCGCACCAGGTTGTTATATGGCATTATCTTAGCTTTCACTTTTGCCATAATTCTGGCCTCGCAAACATATTGCGCGTCGTTAACAATAGATCCTCCGGGGACCAGCACAACAGGCTCGTTGATATCGATAACCGGTGCGATCCCTTTGGACCCGACTAATAATTGGAAGGAAGCTCCAAGGACCTACAAAAACGGCGGCTCATACTGCAACCAATTGAACTTTACTCCCGGTGGAAGTGTTTACAGCGTTTCTATTAGTTTGGCGGCACCTCTTCTTTGTTCATCTAACGGGAAAACCATTCCGGTCTCAAATATGCGTTATATGCTCTCATATGTGAACATATACGACTCTGGCGCCTCTTCCAGTGCGGCAGGAGCCGGAACATATGCGAGCGGTTTTCAAAAATATCAGCCTTTTTCATTGGCGCCGACCGTGGTCTATACAAGCACTGTGGCGGAATCTGCGGCCACAAAAATAGGTCAGTCTCAATTTTTATTCGCTATTCTGGTCCCGGATAATCAGGCACCAGGAACATACACGGGGACGATCTATTATCAAGTGGGCTTGATCTCCGGTTCCACCCCTATTTCCGTCCAGATAGGCAGCGTTTTCACACTCTCTGCTGACAGGGGCACAGCGGATTTTACGACCATGAAACCCGGAGAAACAAAAGACAACGTGCCGCCGGAAGGGATAATCATTACCAGCAAGACGAACGATGGGAATCCCTGGTTCCTTAAAATATCGGACACCTCCCCTCTCAGCGCCGGTCCTTATGTCATCCCTAATTCAAACCTGATCTGGTACGGCTGGTCCGACGGAAAAGGGACCTGGTACGGCAACGGCACCAACGCCTTCACGTTTGTGCCCTCCCTGATGTACGCAAGCAGCATGACGGAAACCAATAATCTTCCTGATGGCACCAATAATCATTTAAAGCTAAAATTGACCATCCCGCCGGGACAACCGGGCGGCAAATACATTTCGACGATCCAACTTACGATGACGGAGTAAATATATGAAAATGAAATCTACTGTCTGTCTGCTAATTGGTATTTTTTCATTGAGCATTGCGTGCCCGGGGATCTATGCACTGCAGACTACCAATATTATCACCGCCACAGTCACGGTTCAGGGGGCTTTTAACCTTTCCGTGAATTCCGATTCTTTTGATTTTGCCCGCTTGGCAGCCAAACAGACCGGGGAAATGACCAGGGCGGACGGCATTACCGTGACCGGCACGTCCAGCAGCGGCAATCCGTGGTACCTTAAAGTCGCGGCTGTAAAGCCGCTCACGTCCGGTAGCGATCTGATACCGAACGAAAATTTCACCTGGTACGGCTCCAGCGAAGGGACCGGTACCTGGAACGGAGCTCAGGAAAAAAATCTTGCGGATAACAGCGCTGCTTATGTAAGCACGGCGACTGAATCCGCAAATGCGAGCAGGATCGCGAACAAGTTCAAATTCAGGCTCCATGTGCCCGAAGAAGTAAAACCGGGGAATTACACGACCATTGTCATGTTCACCATGACGGAGTAAATTATGCGCAATTATGTAATTAATAAATTTGTTGCCCTATTCGCTCTCACGGTCTTTATGGCCCTGACGGCCACGCTCACTCCTGCATTTGCTTTATCGATCAACATCGATCCCTCTAATATCAAACTTATCCTTAAGCCCGGTTCTTCCGCGGACGGCGAGATCGCCGTACAGAACCTTGGCAGTAATAATATAGGGATAAAGGCCTATACAGAAGATTGGGTTTACGCGTCAGACGGAAGCAAGTCTTTCATGAAGCCGGGATCATCTGTCTATTCCTGCTCTTCCTGGATAAAGCTTGATCCCGGAAATTTCGACCTTGCGCCCAAAGAGGTCAGGAAAGTGAAATACACCATATCATCCCCCGGGAAGACCTCAGGCGGGCATGTTTCGGTCATATTTTTTGAATCGACCGCGACCAACACAGAAGGAATATCGGTCGCAGGAAGGATAGGAACTATAGTTTACCTGGACACCGAAAACGACATAAAGAGGTCCGGAGAGATACAAGCTTTTTCTGCCGTTACCTCGGAAGAAGGTTCCCCCCTGGAGCTTTCTCTTTCTTTTAACAATACCGGGAACTCATATTTGTCCGCAAAGCCGACCGTTAAGATAACGAGCGGTGATAAGACCGTCATTGAAGATCAGCCTGCCAACATTAACACCCTCCCAGGAGATTCAAAAACAAGCTACATCATGATCAACAAACCGCTTCTCAAGGAAGGAAATTACAAAGCGCAGATCGAACTGAATTTCGACGATAAAACCCTCAGATCTCAAACCGAATTCTCCCTCAAAAAAGTCTCAAAATAGCAAAAATTTGCCTTTTAGGTGAAATTTTGTCCTCTTTTTCACGATATATATATAGGGAGGAACAGGGGCTTGATTTTTGCCCTTAAAAAGGCTAATTTTTATTGTAATACTTGGGAAATATGCACAAGAAAAGCTTAGGTTGTTACGATAATATAGATAGAGGGGAACTATGCGTAAAACAATATTATTAATATTAATGGCGGTCCTGGTGTTTCCGTTGATGCGAATATCCGCATTCGCGGACGGGCCTGCTTCTTTAAGCCTTTCCTACAGCGGCGGAACGGGATC
This sequence comes from uncultured bacterium, assembly GCA_963768305.1. GTDB lineage: Bacteria > Margulisbacteria > WOR-1 > CAVSGV01 > CAVSGV01 > CAVYHE01. The sequence continues at coordinate 86,589 of CAVYHE010000010.1, read as the reverse complement.
CGGACAATCAAACTCGGATTTTGCTGCGAACCAATGGACATATCAATACCAGTATCATGTACTTTCTCTTTCCGGCGATCTTCCTCAGGGAAAATTATCTTCTCAGCTGCAGGTGGAAGAAAGCAATGATGTATCGGAACTTACTTACGCGCGGCTTAAGCTTTCCGCCGACACTTATTCCTTGGACCTGGGCGACAATGTCATTAACTTTTCCGATCTGACATTGAACAATGTCGCATATCAAGGAGCCGCACTCACGCTTAAGCCTTCAAGCAATTTAAATGTCACAGTGGTCAGCGGCGCCAGGGGGAACGGAAACTGGGGCGCCACGGTCCTTAGAGATACAAGACCAAAAGATTATTTCTCCGGGGTTAGGGGCGTGTTCTCACCAAACTCGGTATTGGGCCTTTCGGCGACATATTTGACAAGTCCTCAAGGCGCGGATGTCACATCGGTCGGCGGCGAAATAAATCTTGGGAGCCTGCAATTCGCCGCGGAAAGCGGTTCAGCGACAAATGACGCCAAAGCTGTCACTGAATCGGTCAAGTATAATGACGGACTGCTTACCATGGGCACGGTCTACAGGGATATTGATCCTACTTACGCTGTTCCTGTCGATTACATTAATTACAAAGGCATAAAAGGCACCTATTCGACCCTCGGATTCAACCCATCAAAGTATTTTTCGCTCAACCTTCAAAGCAATAGCTATATCGACAGGTTGAACGGGACATCTGAAACCACGAACGTGGATACAAGCGGCGACATAACATGCAATCTGGACAGCGGGACAACCATAGGTTACTCGGGCTGGAGAAATGATGACCGCGCATATGCAAATGCCGGCATTACCGAAGGCGAAATGATGTATATAACACAGCAATTCTGGCTCTTGACCAGAAATTCGATCTATTTCAGGGAACAACCAAGCTGGTTCCAGAGCTTTGCCACTTCCGCAGAATCCTATTCCGAGACCAAGAACATTGCAGGGATAAATATCTCGCTCTTCGACCTTATCCATCTTAACTACGAGGTTGAAAATAATATTCAATTATTCAAGGACACGGACATCACGGTAAATCCGACCGCGATCTCAATGAGAATGGACCTGTTCGAGACCCAGATAAGCGGCACACCGTTCTCGCTGGCAAGCTCATTCAACTACAGGAAAGACATTCCGGATAAATATGATTCAAATAGCACAACGGAAGTTTCCGCGTATTCCGATGCCACGCTGAAATTCGCGCCGAATCCCGACATGAGCTGCTATATTACCGCCAAAATATTCGATCTGTCTTCGCCTAACGTTGACGTTGATCAAAACACAAGAACAGAGGACGACCTCAGCTTTGGGCTTAATTATACCTTCAACACGAATATCTACATGAAAAAAGCCTCCACGACATAATTGACACTTACACCTTGAAGCCTTAAAATGTCCATGAGGTGAATCGATGTTCCTTGTTGTGGGCCTCGGTAATCCAGGAAAACAATACGAATTGTCCCGTCATAATATCGGCTTCAGGGTAATAGACCGGCTTTCAAAGGACCTGAATATCCCTGTTTCAAAAAGCCAGAGCCAAGCGCTTATCGGCCAGGGGACTTTGGACGGGCATAAAATATTTCTTGCAAAGCCGCAAACCTTCATGAACCTGAGCGGGGACAGCGTACAGGAGCTGGCAAAATGGTACAAGATAGACGCAGGGCACCTGATCGTGATATACGATGATCTCGACCTTGAAGTGGGACAAATAAGGATAAGGTTGAAGGGAAATTCCGGCGGCCATAAAGGCGTCGAGTCCATTATAAGCGGGATCGGAACCACAGAATTTCAAAGGATCAGGATCGGCATTGGAACGCCGACCAGGAACGTTGAAGAAGATGCTTCGGATTATGTCCTGGCAAAAATCCCGGCAAAAGAATCCGATACAATAGATCAGGCCATTTTGGCCGCAGCAGAAGCCGTTCCTGTCATCATTAAAAGCGGCCCGGAAGAGGCAATGAACAAGTACAATAAAACATAGTGAACCTCATCGAATTAACAAAAAAACTTTCTGATGACCCCCGCACCGCTAGGGCCTTGGAAAGAAAAAAAGGAACAGTTGAAGGACTTTACGGCAGCTCGGCCGCGGCTTTCTATTCCGCTCTTTCCCTCAAGACAGGCCGCACTATCATTGTCATATCTCAGGACGCGGAACAGTTGTCCGGCGACGTAAAAGCGTTCTCTGGCGGCGATCGTGTTTTTTATTTTCCTTCCTGGGACACCTACCCTACCGAAGATATTTCCCCCAGCTCAGAAATAACCGGAGAGCGGCAGAAAATACTGGACCGCTTATTAAGCGGCGAAAAGCTGGTCCTGACCGCGAACATAAAATCGGCAATAACAAGGGTGCCGTCCAAAAAGGCCCTTAAAGAAAACACGATATCATTGAGCGTTTCCGCCCCAAAGATAGATCTTGACCAACTGATAAAACAGCTGGTAAGGATCGGATTCAGGAGAAGGGATATCGTAGGGGAAAGAGGCGAATTTTCAGTTAGGGGCGGTATAGTGGATATATTCGCGCCGAACCTTGATAATCCGGCCAGAATTGAGCTTATAGGCGATAAAATAGAAACGATAAGGTCCTTTGACGCTGCCAGCCAGAGATCGAGCTCTGATGTGAATAAGATAAAGATATTCCCAATCCATGAGGTCGTTCTTGAAAACCCCGAGGAATACAAGGACGGTATAGAGCTAAGGATCCCGGAAATATTCCGCGATTTCAGCGCCATTTTTGAATATTTGGCGGAAGATGCTCTGATAGTTTTGGACGACCCCCAGACCCTCAAGCTTTCCCAGGAAAAGCTAATCAAGGAAATAGAGGAATTAAGGGGTGATTCAAAAGGGCAATTCTATCTTGATATCGATGAATTCGAGAATATTGCATCCAAGCACCAGATCATTGAAAAAGTGAACAGCGCAGGCGATATTTCTTTCGATCTTTCGCCGGCGGCCGACTTCATGGGAAAACTTGATCAGCTTGCCGAAAAGATCGAGTCAGAAAAGGACCGGATCTCGACCTTTATCATCAGCAGGCAGGCGGACCGCTTGAGCGAATTTTTCACCGAAAAGGATATATTCGTAAAAAGGGTTGAAGCTGTCCCAACGGCGATCGAAAAAGGCATATTTTTGCTTTATGGCGAGCTTGAAAAGGGCTTTTACGGCGGCGGCTTGCAGGTACTGACGGATAAGGAAATATTCGGGAGCCGCCCATCAAAAGTGAAATTCACACCGAAGCCGCTCGAAGGCGTATCCGAAAAGCTTCTTGCGCAGCTTCAGCTCGGGGACTACGTTGTCCATTCCAATTACGGGATAGGCATATACAGGGGTTTGAAAAAGCTTGAGATCGGCGGGGCTCTTCAGGAATACATCCAGATCGATTATGCTCACGAGGACCGGCTTTACGTGCCTTTGCATCAGATGGGGCTTGTGGAGAAATATTCCGGCAAAGGAGATTATACGCCGAAAATAAGCCGCCTGGGGGGAACGGAGTGGGCCAGGCAAAGGTCCCGCGCAAAAAAGTCCATTAAGGATATGACGAAAGAGCTGATGGACCTTTATGTTTCAAGGCACAACATGGAAGGGTTCAGGTATCCACCCGATTCAGCCTGGGAAACTGAATTCGAAAGGGCCTTCCCCTATGAAGAAACCCCGGATCAAAAAACAGCGATAGCAGATATAAAAAATGAGATGGAGAGCGGCAAGCTAATGGACAGGCTTGTTTGCGGAGACGTGGGATACGGAAAAACGGAAGTCGCCCTGCGGGCGGCTTTTAAGACAGCTTTTTCCGGCCAGCAGGTCGCGGTCCTCACTCCCACTACAGTCCTCGCTGACCAGCATTTTCACGTTTTCTCGGAAAGGTTCAAACCCTACCCTTTCACCGTCGAAATGCTGTCAAGATATAAAAGCAGGGAGGAACAGGCGCAGGTTGTCAAGTCCCTGGAAACCGGAGCGGTGGACATAGTGATCGGAACGCACAGGATTTTACAGAAAGACATTAAGTTCCACAATTTGGGGCTATTGATAATCGATGAGGAGCAGAAATTCGGAGTTTCGCATAAGGAAAAGATCAAGCAGATCGCGAATAAAGTGAACGTCCTCACTCTTACGGCAACGCCTATACCGAGGACTCTTTACATGTCGCTTTCCGGTGTCAGGGAGATGAGCATCATAGCAACACCTCCGCTGGACCGCTCGCCCGTCAGGACATACTTGAGGGAATTCGACGAGAACATCATAAAAGAGGCAATAAGGAGAGAACTTGAAAGAGGCGGCCAGGTATTTTTTGTCCACAATTTCGTAAGGAGCATCGATAATATGGCGTCTTTGATCAAGCGCGTCGTTCCTGAGGCAAGACTTGCCGTGGCCCACGGCCAGATGAAAGGCTCCCAGCTTGAAGATATAATGATCAAGTTCATCAACAGGGAATTCGACGTGCTGGTCTCCACCAGCATAATAGAATCCGGCCTTGATATCCCATCCGTGAATACCGTCATAATAGACAACGCGTCCGATTTCGGCCTTTCGCAGCTTTATCAGATAAGAGGCCGGGTAGGCAGGTCTTCAACAAGGGCATTCGCGTATCTTCTTTATCACAAAGAGAAGGTCCTTACCGGCAAGGCACTAGAAAGGTTGAAGGCGATACAGGAATTCACGGCTCTCGGAAGCGGGTACAAGCTGGCGATGGCGGACCTGGAAATACGGGGCGCAGGCAATGTCCTTGGCGGCGAGCAGAGCGGCCACATGCTTAACATCGGCTTTGATATGTACTGCGACTTGCTGGAAGAATCCGTAAGGGAGATACAGCACATCTCCGTCCCCACGGCCAAAAAGGTGTTCATTGACCTGAAAATAGACGCTTTCATCCCAAAGGATTACGTGGAGGACGACAGGCAGAGGATCGCGCTGTACAGGAGGATGAATTTTCTTAATGACTTCGGCGAACTTGATGACCTGAAAAAAGAGGTTACCGACAGGTTCGGGAATATTCCTTCTGAGCTTGAAACGCTATTTAAGATCATCGAGCTTAAGATCGAAGCAGGGAACATGAACGTAACAAGCATTACAGGAGGATCTGATAGTGTTGAGATAAAGTTCGAACTTAAAAAACCCATGCTCATTAAAATGTCGGGCGTTCCAAAAATAAAATGGTTCGATATTATAAAAGATAAGATCAGACAGAGCAAATAATCCCTTCTGCTTTACTTCCATCTTCATTTATGCTAAATTTCATCTCCTATGAAAAACAAGCTTTTCCTTCTTCTTTCATCATTTCCATAGCTTCATTGCCCGCGCTCTCAATCGTAAAGCCAAAACATACTATGGTCAAAACCGCCCTTAAAAAGCCCGTTGAATGGGCCGCCAAGGTGAACGATGACACTATCTCCATGGATCTTTTCAACAGAAGGGTTGACGCGGCTATGAAGGACATTACCAAATCCACAAGTATAGAAGCGGCCGATGAGCAGGCTCTCCTTCAGGATACAAGGAAATCCGTCCTTGAACAGATGATAGAATCCGTCATCCTTCTCCAATGGGCAGAAAGAGAAGGCCTGGAAATAAAGGATAAGGCCGTGAATTCCAGGATAGCCGAAATGAAAAAGTCCTTCCCCTCGAAAAAAGAATTCTACCAGTCCCTGGATGACCAGGGAATGACAATGGATGACCTGGAAAGGGACACAAGAAAGCAGCTTATAGTCGAAAAACTGATGGAAATGAGAGCAAAAACTCTGGCGGTGTCGGATGAAGAGATAAAGGCTTTTTATGACAATAATAGGGACCTGTATTTCCGGAAAGAAAAAATACATCTCAAGCAGATTTTCATGAAAGACCTTCAGGATATCCAAACGGAAAAACAGAACCTTAATGCCGGGGCCAAATTCATAGGCGAAGATATCGGGGCCGTTGAGAGAGGCCAGCTTCCTGTATACGACGATTCTCAGATATTCGAGCTGAAAAAGAATGATATTAGCGATATAACTTCCGGGAAGCCGGATATTACATATTCAAGGTCGTGGAAAAGATCCCGCCAAAGAGACAAAGCTCGAGGACATAAAGGACAATATACGGAAATTCCTCCTTTCTGAAAAAGCCCGCACCCAGTTCCAGAATGACCTGCAGGAAGAAAAAGCGAATGCGAAGATAATCCTGAACGAAAAACTGGGGAAACTTTTCTAGCGGTTATTTCACGAGAAGCAGGACCGCGTCTTTAAGCATGTTCTTTGAATCGTTCTTGCCGGAATCCATGAGGAATTCCGCCAGAGCCTGTTTTATCTCGCCGAAAGTGAAGGTTTCCTTATTGGCCGAGTTAATATAAGTTCCGCCGCCTTTCTTCTCCTTTTTCACCAGCTCTTTCCCGACCTGCGAGGTCACATTGTTCGAGACTGAATCAACGAACCTGCTGTTAACTATCTCAACGACCATCTTGCCCTCATCAAAAACCTTTATGCCGTCGCTATTGATCACAACCTGATCAGTAACGACCTTATCCGAAGTCAAATGAGAGAGGTAAACCCCTATTATCTTTTTAGCGACCTCCGGATTTATTCGGTTCCCGATGATGAATTTCGGCTCCACGTTCACTGTGGTATGCATGGCATTCACGGCTATGGGTTTTCCATGAGCCAGCCAGAACGCTTTGAGGATCTTTTCGACTTCGTATTTATGTTGTTCGTTTATCATTTTTCCCTCTATGCGTTCCCGACATTTTTGGCGGCTTGATTTTTGACCAATTCAAATGCCGTTTTTACAATGAAACCGTCACTCCACCTATCACCGGCGTTAGATGAATTTTCATCGATCTTAATTCCGTTCACTGCAGGAGACCCGCCGATAATGCCTGCTTTTGAAATGGAACCTTGCTCAGATAGAGTTCCCGATGCCAAATCAACAGGTTTCTTTGCTTCGATGTTCTTTCGGGGAATGGCTTTATTCAGATCTATCGTTATTGGAGCCATCTTTGCGCTCGGATTTTGTTTGAGGTTCCCTTTGTTCACACTTACCAAGGGAAGGACATCTTTGGTTATGATATCCGCATTATTAAGGGCTTCTTCAAGTAAATGCACGTAGCCCATGTTCTGGGACTTTACGATTTTTTCCGTGAATGTTTTAAGATCGCATTTCATATTTTCATCTCGTCAGGAACTATCACTTCGACCCAATTGGGATCGCATCCGGTGGAAGCAAAGAATTTTGTAAGCACATTTGCAAGATATTTTTTGATCGCGTCATCGGGCGCAGCTTGATTTTTTTGAGCGACGTAATTAGTTATATCTTTTGGCGCATTATAAAATTTTATATTCGTTATTCCATCATTCGCCATTTTTGCCCTCCATGCGTTCTTTACATTTATATTATCGTGTAAAGACGGCAAAAACTTGCATGGAAAATAGGGGGAATAAGGCTCAGTAAGGGGAAGAAGTGAGGAAAAGCTAAATGGCTGGAAGGTTGCTCTTTCCCATTAGGAAAATATCTATCGAGCGCGCGGCTTTGCGGCCTTCGCTTATGGCCCATACGATCAGGGATTGCCCCCTGCGCATGTCGCCGGCGGAAAATACGCCTTTTTTGGAGGTCATGAAATCGTCGCCTGTCTTAACATTGCCCCTCTGGTCAATCTCCAGGCCGAGCTTTTCGATAAACCCTGTTCTATCGGGATGAAGGAATCCCATTGCCAGTACAACCATATCGGCTTCGATCTCAAAGGGTTTCCCGTCCTTTTCGCATATCAGCTTTTTCACTTTGCCGCCTTTGCCGGCGAACTTTTTGGTCACGACCGACCAGTATCTTTCGCATCCTTCCCCGTGGCTTGTGGATGTTTTAAGTATAGCCGGATATGCCGGCCATGGCTGGCCCAAAGGCCTGTCTTCCGGCGGTTTCGGCAGGACTTCTATCTGGGTGACGCTCTTCGCTCCCTGGCGGTTGGCGGTCCCGACGCAGTCGGCTCCCGTGTCTCCGCCGCCGATCACCACGACTTTTTTCCCTTTCGCATCGATCAGGTCTTTCGCCGGTATCTTTTGTCCTGAAACTTTTTTATTCGATTGCGTCAGGAAATCCAGCGCAAAATAGATGCCCGAAAGCTCCCTTCCTTCCACTTTCAGGTCCCTTGGGACCCTGGAGCCGCCCGCAAGGCAAACTGCGTCAAATTCTTCCAGTAATTTTGACGGGGAAATATCGGTCCCGACATTAACTCCCGTAACGAAATTTATCCCTTCTTTTTTCCATATGGCTATCCTGCGGTCAAGTATCCTTTTTTCAAGCTTGAAATCGGGTATCCCGTATCTCATTATCCCGCCGATCTTATCGTCTTTTTCAAACACGGTCACCTTGTGTCCTGCGATGTTAAGCTGCGCAGCAGCCGACAGGCCGGACGGGCCGGAGCCGATGACAGCTACCTTTTTCCCGGTCCGCTTCTTCGGTGGAACGGCCTTTATAAGTCCGTGGTCAAAAGCATATTCGATAATGGAAAGCTCATTTTCCCTGATCGTAACTGGATCGTCATTTATCCCGAGGACGCAGGCATATTCGCACGGCGCCGGACATACCCTTCCGGTTATTTCCGGAAGATTGTTCGTCGCGTTAAGAAGGTCGAATGCCGTTCTCCAGTGTCCGGTATAAGCACTGTCGTTCCATTCGGGAATATAGTTGCCTATGGGGCAGCCGAAGTTGCAGAAAGGCGTTCCGCAATCCATGCAGCGCGACGCCTGTTCCTTGGAATTCCCCTCGCTCCTCATGACCAGCACATCGCCGTAATCCTTTACGCGGTCGCACGCGCGCCGGTATTCGGGCTCCTTCTCTTGAATTTCATAAATCCTTTTATGTCACCCATCCGAATCCTCCGAAATATCCGATTTTTCCTCACGCATTTTTTCCTTCAAGAACGCGCTTGTATTCGAGCGGCATTACTTTTACGAATTTCTTTAAATGCGGCTTCAATATTATCGACGATCTTTTTGGCCAATGGGCTTTCCGTATATTTATGATGGTTCATTAAAAGCTCCTTTATGACCTGGACGTCTTCGCCGTCAAGCGGCTCAAAGCTGACCATTTCCATGTTGCATTTGTCCTTGAAAGTCGCCGTCCTTATCATAAACATAGGCGATCCCGCCGGACATGCCCGCCGCAAAATTCCTTCCGGTCTTTCCAAGCACGACTACCCTGCCGCCTGTCATGTATTCGCATCCGTGGTCGCCTACTCCTTCGACGACCGCATTCAAGCCCGGAATTCCTGATGCAGAACCTTTCTCCGGCCACCCCTCTGATGTAAGCTTCTCCGGTTATCGCGCCGTAGAAAGTGGTATTGCCGATTATGATATTCTCTTCCGGCATAGTAATCTGACTTCTTGTCCGGATAAATGATGATCTTGCCGCCGGATATCCCTTTGCCGACATAATCATTTGCCATTCCTTCCAGCTCAAAAGTGACCCCTTTCGCAAGCCACGCGCCGAAACTCTGGCCGGCGACGCCGTTGAATTTACAATGGATCGTATCTTCCGGCAAGCCCTGCTTCGCCGTAACTTTGCAAACCTCGCCGCTCAGCATCGCCCCGGTGGTCCTGTTCGTATTGTTGATGGCAAATTCGATCTTTACGGGCTTGCCGTTCTTTAATGGCAGGTTCCGCCATTTCGATCAAGTTTCCTGTCCAGGACTTTATCGATTCCGTGGTCCTGCTGATTCTGGCAGAAAACGCCGATCTTCGTTTCGGCACCTCCGGCTTGAATAAAGTATTCTTGAAAAATCTATCCCTTTCGCTTTCCAGGGAAGTATATCCTTATTCACTTCCAGCAGATCGGTCCTGCCTATCAGGTCGTCAATTTTTCTTACGCCCAAGCTCAGCCATTATCTCCCGCAGTTCCCTGGCGACGAAATTGAAATAATTCATCAACATGCTCCGGCTTTCCCCTGAACCTTGCTTGAAGATCCTCATCCTGCGTCGCCACGCCCACCGAACAATTGTTCAGGTTGCAATGCCTCAGCATGACGCATCCCAGAACGATCAGCGCCGCAGTGCAGAAACCGTATTCTTCGGCGCCCAACATGCGCGGCTATCGCAACATCCCTCCCGGTCCTCATCTGCCCGTCCGTCTGCAGTCTCACCCTGCTCCTCAGGTCGTTCAGCACAAGCGTCTGGTGTGTTTCGGAAATGCCCAGCTCCCAGGGAAGTCCCGCATGTTTTATGGAGCTTAAAGGAGAAGCGCCTGTGCCGCCGTCTGCCGCCGGATATCAGTATCATGTCGGCATGGCCCTTTTGCCACTCCCGCAGCGATCGTGCCGACGCCGATCTCCGAAACAAGCTTTACGCTTATCCTGGCCTCGGGATTGGTGTTCTTCAGGTCGAATATCAGCTGCGCCAGGTCCTCGATCGAATATATATCATGGTGCGGCGGCGGCGATATCAGGGTCACGCCGGGAGTGGTATATCTTGTTCTTGGCGATTATCTCGCTCACCTTATGGCCGGGAAGCTGCCCGCCTTCGCCCGGCTTCGCGCCCTGCGCGATCTTTATCTGCAGCTCATCCGCATTGACGAGATAATTTGTCGTTACGCCGAACCTGCCGGAAGCCACCTGCTTTACCGGACTCTCATCGAATCGCCGTTCGGCAGCGGGAGAACCTCGCGGGATCTTCGCCGCCCTCACCGGTATTTGACCTTCCGCCAAGCCTGTTCATCGCGATCGCCAGCGATTCGTGTGCTCCTGCTTATGGAGCCGAAGCTCATGGCGCCGTGACAAAACGCTTTACTATTTTGTCTTCCGGTTCCACTTCATCCAGCGGGATCGGGTTGGCATTTTTTGAATTTCAACAAGCTTCTTAATGTGGTCGGATTTTTTGACTGGTCGTTGATGAGTCCGGCGAATTCCTTGTATTTTTCATAATCGTTCGTCCTGGTCGCGTCCTGCAATGCGGCGATGCTATCCGGGTTCCAGAGATGGAATTCCCCGTCCCTCTTCCACTTATAAAAGCCGCCGACATCAAGGATAATGTTGCCGCCCGTTCTGTCCGGGTAAGCCTCGTCATGCCTTATCGTCACTTCTTTTGCCACGATGTCAAAACCTGCCCCGCCTATCCTGGAAACAGTGCCGGTAAAACATCTGTCTATCACCTCGCGGCCAAGCCCAATCGCTTCGAATATCTGCGCGCCGCGGTAGCTTTGAAGAGTGGATATCCCCATTTTTGAGAGTATTTTCAATATGCCTTTGTCGACGGCCTTCCTGTATTTTTTTACGGCGCTTTCGCGGTCCATCTGCAGTTCGCCGTCATTTGCCATTTTTTCAACTATGCCATATGCCAGATATGGATTGACGGCATCCGCACCATAACCAAAAAGCAGGGCGAAATGATGCACTTCCCTTGGCTCGCCGCTCTCAACTATTATACCGATCTGCGTCCTGAGCGATCTCCTTACCAGATGATGATGGACGGCTCCCGTACCGAGCAGTATCGGCAAAGCGGCATATTTTGATTCACTCCCCTGTCGCTTAGAATGATGAACGAATAGCCGTTCTTTATAGCGGCCACAGCTTCCTCACATATCCTGTCCAGAGCTTTAATAGCCCCTGTTTTTTCTTCAGGCTGAAAAGCAAAGATATGACCTTAGTCTTAAATCCGTTTTTTATTGATACTTTTGATCTTTTCAAGCTCGTCATTTGTAAGGATAGGGTGGCTTATCCTGAGCTTCCTGGCAGTGCGACGGGGTTTCATCCAGGAAATTCTTTTCCGGGCCGATAAAGTTCTCCAGGCTCATGACGATTTCTTCGCTTATAGGGTCTATCGCGGGATTCGTGACCTGCGCGAAAAGCTGCTTGAAATACCTGAAAAGAAGCTGAGGCCTTTTTGAAAGTATCGCGTGCGGGGCATCGTCGCCCATGGCGCCGACAGGCTCCGCACCGGCTTCAGCCATCGGCTTCATTATCATGTTCAGGTCTTCTCTTGTGTAGCCGAACGCCTTCATCAGCGGAATAATGTCATCGGAAGTTTTGATCCGATGTTCTTTTTCGGCAGTTCGTCCAGGTCAACAAGATTCGCTTTAAGCCACTCGCCGTATGGCTTTGACGAAGCCATTTTCTCTTTTATTTCGCTGTCGTCGATTATCCGCCCATGCTCGGTATCGATAAAGAACATTTTCCCGGGTTCAAGCCGCCCGGATCTCAGGATATCCGCCGGGTCGATCTTCAAAACACCGACCTCCGAAGCCATGACCACGAGGCCCTTTTTCGTGATTATGTATCTGGCCGGCCTCAAGCCGTTCCTGTCCAGCACGGCGCCGATCTGCGTTCCGTCGGTGAAAGCGATCGCCGCCGGCCCGTCCCACGATTCCGTCAGGCAGGCATGGATACTGATAAAAATCCTCGGCTTTTTCGTCCAGGTGGTCATTCTGTTGCCACGCAGCGGGAATAAGCATCATCATCGCGTGCTGGATGGACCTGCCGGAAAGTGTCAGAAGCTCAAAAGCATTGTCCAGCGCCGCGGAATCGCTGCCGCCGGGGACTATGACGGGCTTCAACTCTTCAATGTCCTTGCCGAAAAGTCCGCTCTTTAAACAGGCCTTCTTTCGCCTTCATCCAGTTTATGTTGCCGCGGAGAGTGTTTATCTCGCCGTTATGCGCCAGGAACCTGAACGGCTGGGCCAGGTCCCAGGTCGGGAAAGTATTGGTTGAATACCTGGAATGCACGAGGCATATCGCGCTCTTGATAGTCTCATCCTTCAGGTCAATGAAATATTCCTCGACCTGCTCCGGCATCAGCAGCCCTTTATATGAGAAGGTCCTGCATGAAAGATTTGTGATGTAAAAGAACGACTTTTGTTTCAGGGCGGATCCGCGGATAAGATTTTCGGCGTCTTTCCGATGAGGTACAATTTTCGTTCAAGTTCGATCTGTTCTTTTACGCCTTTGCTTTTTCCGATGAAGACCTGTTCGATCGCGGGCTCAGTCTCCCTTGCCGTCACGCCTATGACCGCGCTTTCGACGGGCACCTTACGCCACCCGATCAATACCTGCCCGAATTTTTTGACCGACTTTGCCAGCACCTGTTTGCAGAATTGTTTCTCTTTGGAATTAGTCGGAAGGAATATCAGGCCAGTGCCGTATTCGCCGGCGGCGGGGAGATCGAAATTTTCTTTTTTAGCGATCTTTCTGAAGAACGCGTCGGGGATCTGGATAAGGATGCCGGCTCCGTCGCCGGTCTTCGGGTCCGCGCCTGTGGCTCCCCTGTGCGCCAGGCTTCTTAATACCTCCAGGCCCTGCGCGACTATCTTATTGGATCTTTTTCCCTTTGACATCGCAGACAAATCCAACGCCGCAGCTGTCATGTTCAAATCGCTGGTCATACAGACCATATGTTTTATCGGAATACGGCACTTTATTGTCGCGCTCTTTCGGCCATTATAATATCGGGAAATATCTCTTGATCTCGTATTCGGTGACCTGGATCCTGAATTCATCCCACTCCTGCTTTTTAATGGCGATGAATCGGTTAAAGCTGTGTTCGCCGAGCACTTCCTTCAGGAACTCGGATTTTTCTGCCAGCTCTATCGCTTCTCCCAGCGAAGCCGGAAGGGATTTGATCCCTTTTTCTTTCCGCTCTTCATCAGTCAGGTGATAAAGGTTCAATTCCATCGGTTCGGCAAGCTTGTAGCCTTCCTTTATCCCTTTCAATCCGGCTGACAGCATGACCGCGAATTGAAGATAGGGATTTCCGGACGGATCCGGGCACCTAAGCTCCATTCGGGTCGCTACTTCTTTGCCGGGCTGGTACATAGGAACCCTTATCAGCGCGGACCTGTTCCTTCTGGACCAGGCGATGTAAACAGGAGCCTCGTAACCTGGGACAAGCCTTTTATATGAATTGACCCACGGGGCAAGTATCGAGATCATTTCCGGCGCATGCTTTAAAATTCCGGCGATATATGATTTTCCAATCTCCGAGAGATTGTATTTATCTTTCGCGTCAAAGAACATGTTCGATTTGCCTTTGAAAAGCGATTGATGGCAGTGCATTCCGCTACCGTTCTGCCCGAACATCGGCTTCGGCATGAAGCTGGCGTAAACACCGTTCTTGTTCGCGATCTCTTTCACCGTCAGCTTATAGGTCACGACATTATCCGCCATTCCAAGACCGTCGGCGTATCGCATATCTATCTCATGCTGGGAAGGAGCGACTTCGTGATGGCTGTATTCCACGTGGATGCCGAGCGATTTGAGCGCGAGGACCGTCTCTCTCCTGAGGTTCGAAGCCATATCCAGAGGGGTAAGGTCAAAATATCCGCCCTGGTCGATTATCTCCGGCTTATCGGAATTCTTGAAATAGAAGATATTCAAGCTCAGGCCCTACATAAAAATGGTCGAACCCCATTTTCTTCATTTTTTCCAAGGCCCTTTTCAATATGTATCTCGGATCTCCTTCATAAGGCTTCCCTCCCGGCTGGTAAATATCGCATATCATCCTTGCCACGGATTTTTCCTGCGGCCTCCACGGAAGTATGGCAAAAGTCTCGGGTCCGGTATCGCTATCATGTCCGATTCCTCGATATCCTGGAATCCCGTGATCGAGGACCCGTCAAAACCCATTCCTTCTGTCAATGCCCCCTCCAGCTCTTCCTTCCCGATGGCGAAACTTTTCAATATTCCGTTAATATCCGTGAACCAAAGCCTTATGAACTCAACATCATTTTCTTTTACGGACTTTAATATTTCTTCTTTTGTCGTCATGCGATCCCCTCCTTTAAATATATGCTGGAACGTGAAAATAAGGAACAGGAATTGAATTATATATTTGATGAAATGGTTTGTCCAGCCCGAAAAGCGTTCAAGATACTGCGGATATTAAGAAATTCACATTGCCATTCCAAGCTTTTTTAGCCTTGATTTTAATGTGTTCCTGTTCAACCCGAGGATCCTTGAGGCCTTCAGCTTATTTCCGTTCGTGTATCTGAGGACGCTTTCAAAAAGCGGCCTTTCCAATGATTCAAGCAATAGCTTGTAGACCTTTCCTTCTTTGTCTTCATAGAACATGCTGTCCATAGAATTTATGATATTGCTGAAATCATCCATTTTTACGATACCTCCGGAAAAAATCCGCCCCGATTTTTGGTCGGGGCGGATCTGTAAACTATGCCCTTTTACGTATCAAAATACAGGTAGAACTCATACGGATGCGGTCTAAGCCTTACTGCGTCAATCTCTTTCAGGCGCTTGAACTCTATCCATACATCTATCAGGTCCTTTGTGAACACGCCGCCTTTCAAAAGGAATTCATGGTCCCTTTCCAGCGCATTGATGGATTCCTCTAATGAAGAAGGAACTGTTTTGATCCTTGCCCTTTCTTCTGCCGTCAGGTCCTCGAATATGTTCTTATCGACCGGCGCAGGCGGCTCTATCTTGTTCGTCATCCCGTCCAGCCCTGCCATAAGCATGGCCGAGAAAGCAAGATACGGGTTCGCTGACGGGTCCGGCGGCCTGAATTCCAATCTCTTTGTCTTTGGGTTTTCGGAGTACATCGGTATCCTCACAGCGGCACTCCTGTTCCTTTGTGAATAGACAAGGTTCACCGGAGCTTCATACCCGGGAACCAGCCTTTTATATGAATTTGTCGTTGGGGCGCAGAAAGCAAGTAAAGAGGCCGCATGTTTGAGAAGTCCGCCGGCATAATATTTGGCAAGCTGGCTGATCATTCCATAACCTTTGGCGTCAAAGAACAGCGGTTTTCCTTCTCTCCACAAGCTTTGATGCACGTGCATGCCCGATCCATTATCGCCGAAAAGTGGCTTCGGCATAAAGGTAGCCACCATATTCGACGCTTTCGCAATGTTCTTGACTATATATTTGAACATCAGCGCATTGTCGGCCATCTTCAGGAGAGTGTTGTAACGCATGTCTATTTCGCACTGGCCTGCCGTAGCAACTTCATGATGGTGTATCTCAGCGTTCAATCCTACCTCGTTCATTAGAAGGATTATCTGGCTGCGCAGGTCCTGAAGAGAATCATGCGGCGGAACAGGGAAATAGCCTTCCTTATACCTGGGTTTATACCCCAAATTGGGCTTTTCGTCGCGCCCTGAATTCCAGTCTCCCTCGTTAGAATCGATAAAATAGTACCCGCTGTTCTCAGTCTGATCGAACCTGATGTCATTGAACAGGAAGAACTCAAGCTCAGGCCCAAAATATGCATTATCCGCCACCCCGGAAGATTTTAAATATTCTTCTGCTTTCTTCGCCATATACCTGGGATCCCTTGTATACGGCTTTTTTGTAATAGGATCAAGGATATCGCAAACCAGGGAAAGGGTCGGGACCTTGCAAATGGGATCGATACAGGCTGTGGTATGATCGGGGATAAGCAGCATATCGGATTCCTGTATCTTCTGGAAACCTCTTATTGAAGATCCGTCAAACCCGAGACCGTCCTTGAACATCCCCTCCTCTAGATCAGTAATTGGCCCTGAAAAATGTTGCCAGAGTCCCGGTAAATCGTTGAACTTAAAATCAAAAATCTGCAGGCCCTTGTCTTTTGCGAATTTTATGACTTCTGTCGCTGTCTTCGCGTTTGCTAACATGCTCATTATTATTTTTCCTCCTTTGTGTATTTTTCAAACACTGCACGCTATTCTGGAAAATGAAGTTCGACCAACTACTTACGTAGCAACTTTCATTCCAGTATTTTTTTGCCTAAATAAAGCCAAATTGTGACATTGGCCACTTGTCAATAAACACATTTTTGTTCCTGATCAGGGGGAACGATACAATTTTGTACTGCCTGATCTATACCGCTATCTCTCCTGACTCTCCTGTCCTGATCCTGATAACTTTTGAAATATCGGAAACAAAGATCTTTCCGTCGCCTATCTTTCCGGTCCGCGCGGTTTTAGATATGATATCCAGCGCCTCATTGAGCTTGGGATCATTTACCACAAGCTCCAGCTTTAATTTGGGAAGGAACTCAACCCTGTATTCGCCCGCCCGCCACTCAAGCATAATGCCTTTTTGCGCGCCCCTACCCTTTACTTCAGTGACCGTCAGGCCGACAAACCCGGCTTTTTCGAGCTCCGTTTTGACCTCTTCCAGTTTTTCCACCCTGATTATCGCTTCGATCTTTTTCATTTACTATCCTCCCTGACATTTCATTTTCTTTATCTCGGGGAAATTTGAGGGGGGAACTCCTCAATACTCCCCCATTATTCATTTATTAATATATAGTCTCACCGTGCTGGGAAATATCCATTCCGACATCTTCTTCAGTTTCCCTGGCTCGAAGAATGAAAATAGCATCGATCACTTTACCCATGATATACGAAAGAACAAATGCGAATACCGCTACCACCACAATGGCTATCACCTGCGCGCCGAGCTGGCCCGGATTTCCCGAAAAGAGGCCATTCGCTCCAGCCTGGTTCACGGCTTTCTCGGCAAAAAGGCCGACACAAAGCATCCCGAACATTCCTCCCATCCCATGGCAAGCGAAAACGTCCAATGATTCGTCCAGTCCCGTTTTCACTCTGAAAATGATCGCATAATAAGAAATGATGGCCGCTATTGAACCGATGATTATCGATGACATTGGGCTTACATATCCGGACGCGGGAGTGATGGTTGCAAGCCCGACAATGGCTCCTGTGGAAACGCCGAGGATGCTCGGCCTTTTATGGATCCAGCTGACCACCATCCAGATAAGTCCCGCCGCCGCTCCTGCAAGAGTAGTGTTAACAATTGCAGCAGTAGCAAGCCCGCCGGAAGACAATGCGGAACCGCCGTTAAATCCGTACCATCCGAACCACAAAAGAAAAGCTCCAAGGACCGTCAGGGGAATATTGGAAGGCTCCATCGGGACCTTTCCGTAACCTTTCCTTTTTCCTATCACAAGAGCAAGTGCAAGAGCGGAAAAACCGGCCGTCATGTGAACAACCGATCCTCCCGCAAAATCAAGCGCGCCCAGATTCCTTAAGAATCCGCCTATCCCCCACATCCAGTGGCAGACAGGATCATAAACAATGCTTGCCCAAACCAATGAAAATACCAGGAAGCCTGAAAAGCTTACTCTTTCGACAAAAGCGCCTGTTATCAATGCCGGAGTTATTACAGCGAAAGCCATCTGGAATATCATAAAAGCCAGATGGGGTATTGTAGGCGCATAAGCGGCATACGGAGCCTGCCCTACGCCGTTCAGCCCAAGCCAGTTAAGTCCGCCGATCAAACCGCCGTGATCCGCACCAAAAGAGATAGTGTAACCGTAAAACGCCCATTGGATGGAAATAAGCATCAGTATCGCTACGGAAAGCATGATCGTGGAAAGAATGTTCTTTTTTCTCACCATTCCGCCGTAAAAAAATCCAAGAGCGGGGGTCATCAGGATCACGAGCGCGGTTGAGATCAAAACCCAGGCGGTATCTCCGGAATTTACCATTATTGTAGTTCTCCCTTCATTTAATGAAGGTAACAGCAATAATGTTGCCTAAATTTTAGATGGTTAAATTTTAAACATAACAACGGCTAAAATTTGACCAAATGCGCAAATTTCACCTACGAAAATGTATAAATCATCAAAATATGGTTAATAATTTATACAAATTTGTTATTTATACAGCTTTGCTTCCCTTTTCTCCGGTCCTGACCCTTACAACTTCCTCAATTGTTGAAACAAATATTTTTCCGTCGCCGATCTTGCCGGTGCGCGCAGCTTCTACGATAAGATCAAGAGCCGTATCCAGAGATGCGTCATCCACGACAAGTTCAAGCTTCAGTTTTGGAAGGAACTCCACGCGATATTCGCCGGCCCTCCACTCAAGCATGATGCCTTTTTGCGCGCCTCTCCCTTTCACCTCAGTGACTGTCAGCCCGATAAAACCCTTTTTTTCCAGCGCATTCTTCACTTCTTCCAGCTTTTCAACCCTTATTATCGCTTCTATTTTTTTCATGTTCTATGCCTCCTTTACTAACGTCTCGCCGTGCTGCGAAATATCCAGCCCGACATCTTCTTCGCTCTCGCGCACTCTCATGCTGAAATACCGCGTCAACCACTTTTGCCATGATAAATGCCCCGACGAATGAAAACACGACAACTGTCGCGACCGCTATGCACTGCACGACGAACTGATGAGGATTGCCGAAGAACCATCCATTAGCGCCGGCAGGATTTATCGCTTTTTCGGCGAACACTCCGGTCAAAAGAGCTCCGGTTATTCCTCCCATGCCGTGGCAGGCGAAAACATCGAGTGATTCATCAAGCCTGATTTTAGTCCTTAATGATGATCGCATAATATGAAATTATCGCCGCAACCGCTCCGATAGCTAATGCTGAAAGCGGGCTTACAAATCCTGAAGCAGGAGTTATGGCAACAAGTCCGACAACTACGCCGGTAGAAAGCCCAGCACGGACGGTCTTTTATGTATCCAGCTTATTATCATCCAAACCAGTCCGGCTGCGGCTGCCGCAGTATTTGTGACGACAAGCGCCGATGTGGCAAGCCCTCCGGCTGAAAGAGCCGAGCCGCCGTTGAACCCGAACCATCCGAACCAGAGAAGGAACGCGCCAAGAACTGTCAAAGGTATATTCGAAGGCTCCATCGGGAATTTGCCGTATCCTTTTCTGTTTGCCTATGACAATCGCCAGCGCCAGCGCTGAAAGTCCTGCGGTAATATGAACGACGGTACCTCCGGCGAAATCAAGAGCTCCCATATTCCTTAAAAATCCTCCCATCCCCCACACCCAGTGCGCGACGGGATCATATACGAAAGTTGACCAGAACAATGTAAACACCAGAAATCCCGGAAAATTGATCCTCTCAACAAAAGCTCCTGTTATCAAACGCAGGCGTGATTACCGCAAATGCCATCTGGAAGACCATGAAAGCAAGATGCGGTATCGTTGGGGCATAAGCCGGATTAGGCAGCTGGCCTACCCCGATAAGACCCAGCCATTGAAGCCCGCCGATAAGACCGCCTTTGTCAGGTCCGAAAGCCAGAGTATATCCGTATAAAACCCATTGGACAGATATCAGGACCAGTATCGCCACCGAGAGCATTACAGTGGAAAGAAGATTCTTCTTTCTCACCATTCCCCCGTAAAAGAATCCCAATGCCGGCGTCATTAAAATTACCAATGCGGTCGAAATGAGGACCCATGCGGTATCTCCAGTATTTATCATTGCTAACACCCTCCTTGGAACATATTTTGAACTCACATCAATATGTAGCAATTATGATGCCGCGTGGGAATACTCATAAAATATGACATTTTTGTATTTTGATCAAATTTTGACTACATTTATGTATAAAAAGGCCGCTCTCTAAGGGTGTTAGCGATAAAGAAGCGGCCTTCGCTCAAGTTAATGAGCATATTTGTTCACAAACAGCTTTTAGTTAACTTATAAGAGACGAACAAAGATAAAAGGATCAATGCGAAGCTCAATAGCCAATGCTGCAACAAACCTAATATTCCCAATATAATGGTAACGATCAATACAACCATCATTATGTCTGTCAAAATCATGATCCCCATTAAGATATTGCCGGACTTTTTTACTAATTCATGATCGAGCGGCCGTTCAATATTCATTTCAGATCGCATTGTCCCCCTGTTCTCCCGTGCGTACCCTTATCGCATCTTCCACCGGATGAATGAATATTTTCCCATCACCCACTTTGCCGGAGTATGCGGCATTCTTGATCGCAGTTACAATATTGCCAACTTCCGAATCTTTAACTATTAATTCTATGCGGGCTTTTGGGAGAAGGCTCACTCTATAGGTCTTTCCAAGGACCTGCTGCTCCACGCCTTTCTGTTTTCCGTGACCTTCTATATCCGTCACCATTATCCCCGGATGCCCCACTTTATTAAGCGCGCTGCAAACATCTCTATTTTCCTGGGCCTGATTATCGCTTCTATCTTTTTCATATAATCCTCCTCCTTTAGACGGCTAATACGCCGCGCTCGCCTGTCCTTATCCTCATGGCATCCAGCCGCGTCTATTACGAATATTTTTCCGTCGCCGATATTTCCTGTGAACAATGCATCCCTCATTATCTTCATTACCTCCGGAGCATCCCAGTCATTCACTACAAGATCAACGCTTAATTTTGGGATAAATGATATTTTGTCATTGATAGGCTCGGCGCCGTCTATTTTGCCTTTCTGCCTGCCGAATCCTTTTACTTTTGTTACTGTCATTCCGAGGATCAGATCTTCATCCTGGAGAACATCCACCAGAGCGTCCAACGATTCCGGACGGATCATGGCGGAGACCATTTTAAGGCTGTATGATCTTTTCACGCTGGTAAGCACAATATAAGCAATGCTGATAAGCCCCCATCCGCCCGCGATAAGGAAGCAGATATCCGCTTCGGCTTTCGCGTCCGCATTTCCGATCGCATAAAGATAAACTATGGCGACCGCCATGATGATGTTCGTTATTACGCCGAAGAAAGGAATTATCCCGTGTTTCAAAAAATTGAAATCCATCCTGCTTTTGAACGCCACAATTGTCCATATGCACGTCAATCCGTAAAGGATAAAAGTGCCAAGGTTCGACGCGAGAGTTATGCCCGTTAATCCAATGACCGACCTTACGCCGACCGCGGCTATCATTGACGAGACCAATATCAACATTAAAAGAGACATGTGGGGCGTCCCGAATTTTCTGGACATGTAGCCCATCATCGTGGGAAGCTCCCTGTCCTCCGCCATGCCCGCGCTTATTCTCATGGCGGTGTTCATGCAGCTCAATGTCGTTCCGATAATGGCTATCGCGACAGTGATCGCCATTGTTATCATTAACCCGAATCCGATGCCACCGAGGAGGCTGTTGCCGATGAGCTTGGCAAGGTCGCCAATCGGGGCGGCTGAAGCCGCGGCCGCGGCCATGCCGGAAACTTTTCCGTTCACCAGCTTATCTCCTATCATCGCGCCTGCCGCGAAATACTCAAGAAGATAAGCGATCAGCCCTTGCACAATAAGAGAAATGATGATGGCTTTGGGCAAGGTCTTTCCCGGTTCTTTCGTTTCAGCGGCCAGAGCCGTACAGCTTTCAAATCCGACCAAAATCAATATCGCGAGAGTTGATTGCACTAAAACTCCATTCAAGGTATGAGGTCTAACAACGTCCCAGGCATTGCTGAAAGCCCAAACAGTAATGCCTTGCAGGGTTAGCCAGGCGGTACCAGATAGCCAGTCCGCTGAAGATGATAAGCGTCACCCATTGAATAACATTGATCCATACCGAGGTTTTTGTGGAACCGGTGACCCCGCGATATGCAATATATCCGGCCAATGCCGTAAATGCTACGCCAATGATAGTGAGTGCAATGACAGATAATGTATGGCCCGTCAGTTGAGCGAATATGTAGCCGACAAGATTCGCCATCATGGCGACCATGATGCCTGGGTATACCCAATAGAACAGGTGAGCCGCCCAGCCAGTAACAAGTTTCGCGAATCTTGCCAGAGAGGCTGGGGCTGATCTTTTCGCGCCTTCACGGTCAAGGAAAGCTTTTTCAGCAAAATACGTCACGCTTGCAAAACCCGCTTCAGGATATATTTTTGCCAATTCGGAATATGAAATTGCCGTGAGAAAAGCGACTATCAAAGCCAGAACGATCCCGGCCCAAATATCGCTTGCCACAGACGCCCCGTTCGGCGCCGTTGCCGAGGCCTGCATCTGATAAGTGATCCACAGGAACGCGCCGGGAGCTATCAGAGCCATCGCGTTCATTGCCGCGCCCATTAATCCTAATGTAGGCTTTACCAGTTTTGCCGAATCTGCTCTCTCGCCGTTCATATTGATCATCTCCTTTTTATTTTATATATTGATATCCAGCTGAGTCGTTACGACCGGATTTTTGCTTGCTCCAGGAGCATTTTCATTATTGAACGTCCCGTAACCGAATAGCACGGATGTGTTCGGAGCGAACGCGTAAGAAAATCCATAGAATGCGGCTCCATTGGCAGAATATCCGGAAGCATAATCGACACAGGCCCAGAACTTATCCGTCAGCTTCTTATCCCATGTAAAAATAAAGCCGGTGTTCTGCGCATCGCCGAATTCATCCACTAGCACATCCTTGTTGCCCGAATAATACCCTGTTGAAATCCTTCCAAATCCGAACACCTTTGAAACAAGCCCGTAAACTATATTCTGGTCCGCGCTCTTTACGCCATCAAGCGTGTCAAATCCGAAATTAAATACCCCTATCGAGTATGCCGGAATATTTCCGTTCTCGGCAACGCCGTATTTGGCATTGAATGTGAACTGATTTGAGCTTGGCGAAAAAGAATCAACTCCAACCTCCACCCCCGGCAATGCCCCGTAAGTTAGATTCACGTCCGTCGGGAATGCCGTGCCGCCGCTCTGAGGCCAGGCCAGTGTGAAATAATTGTCTATCCCAAGATGCCATGTCCCCGCAGATTGGATATCCGTGGAAGGATTCCATATCTGCGCTTGATGGAGTCGCAAAACAAGACACTGAAACAGCCAAAATAAATGCCAAACTTAAAACATATTTTTTTAACTTCATGATATTGCCCCCTTTATTTAATCCTTTGCTGACGCGTTCAGCTTATTAGGGAGCAATTTTGTGGCCGTATTTCAGGGATCATTTGAGAGCGGGTATTACAAATTTGTATGCATGTTTAAAATTTAATCTACAATTTTGTATATTTGGATCTTGTAACCAAGCATTCTTTCGGTTATTCCAAGGGCTTTCGCGGCCTGTTTTCGGGTCTTATATTTTTTCAGGGCTTCGCTGATCTTTTGTTTCTCAATCGATTCGACGATCTCCGGCAAAGTGGCCCCTGCGGCAGGGACCAGCCGCTTCATCGCCCCTGTGAAGATTTGACGAAAGTTCGTGCACAGTGATCATGTCTTTCCTGCAAAGCACCAGGGCTCTTTCCACCACATTCTCCAGTTCCCTGACATTTCCCGGCCAGTCATGAGCCATAAGCATGTCCAGCGCGGCCCTATTTATGCCTTTTATTTTTTTCTTGTTCTCTTTGTTGAATATTTCAATGAAATGGTCCACCAGCGCGGGAATATCCTCTTTTCTGTCCCTGAGAGGCGGAATGGTTATGGGGAAAACATTAATCCTATAAAACAGGTCCTCGCGGAATTTTCCCTGCTTTACCATTTCCTCAAGGTTCCTGTGAGTAGCGCAGATCACCCTGACATCCACTTTTATTGTCTGCGTTCCGCCCAAACGCTCTATCTCCCTTTCCTGAATGACGCGAAGGAGCTTTACCTGGGTGGAAATGGCCAGATCCCCTATTTCATCCAGAAAGATGGTCCCGTAATTTGCCAGTTCAAAACGGCCGAGCTTTCTTTCGATCGCGCCGGTAAAAGCTCCTCTTTCATACCCGAAGAGCTCCGATTCAAGGAGATTTTCGGGAAGCGCCGCGCACGCGACTTTTATGAGCGGTTTTTTTGCCCTTCCACTGGCATAATGGATGGCTGAAGCGATCAATTCTTTCCCGGTGCCCGATTCGCCGCGAAGAAGGACATTTGCCGAACTTTCCGCCACCTGCGTAACGGCCATAAGCACTGTGTCCATCGCGGGAGAATTATAAACGATGTTGTCAAAATTATATTTTCCCTTCAATTCTTTTCTCAATTTGATGTTCTCGGAAATGACCGCCTGCTTGTCCGCTTCGGCCAGTTTTCTGATAGTTACCGCCTGGCCGACCATTGAGGCGATTATCGTAAGAAGCTTCACATCCTCTTCATAAGAAACGTCATCCTTGAAAAGATGGTCCACTGACAGCGCGCCGATTATTTTATTCCCGACTTTTATGGGAACGCAGAGGAACGCGAATTTTCTCTGCTCAAGCTCTCTGGCTTTTGTCCTGTTCAAAAAGGAAGGATCTGCCCCGATGTCCTTTACAACCATCAGCTGGCCGGTTTCCACCACTTTCCCGGTTATGCCCTCGCCTATCTTGTAGCGTCCTCTCTCCTTTTCTTCTTTTGTCAGGCCGTGAGCGACTTCGATGTGCAGTTCATTTGTGCGGGGATCAACAAGAGTGATAGTGCCTCTTTGCATTTCAAGCGAATCAGAAAGGACCTTTAATATGGAATCCAGCGCTTTTTCAAGGTCGAGCGCAGAAGCGAGCGCCTCGCTTATTTCGACAAGTACTTTTACGCGGATATCTAAAACTGTGCTCATATATACAATATTGTATCAGATATATACAATTTTGTAAACAGGATTATTGCGAGGAATAACTGTTTGTAATAGGCAGTCTCCAATCCTTGCCGAACGCTCGGGATGTTATCCTTATTCCCGGCGCTGACTGACGCCTTTTGTATTCAGACCTGTCGATCATCGAGGCGACTTTTGCGGCAACGGACTTATCAATCCCCATCGCGGCGATCTGCCTCACGCTTTTGTTCTCTTCCACATAAAGCGTGATGATCTTATCAAGCGTTTCATAAGGTGGAAGCGTATCCTGGTCCTTCTGGTGGGGCTTTAACTCAGCGGTCGGCGCCCTGTCGATTATCGACTGAGGAATAACGACCTTGTTTTTATTTCTCCAATTAGCCAGCTTGTACACCATGACCTTTGGGATATCCTTCAAAATGTTGAATCCGCCGGCCATGTCGCCGTATAAAGTGCAATATCCCGTGGATACTTCCGATTTATTTCCCGTGCTGAGTACCAGCCATCCGAATTTATTCGATAAGGCCATGAGGATATTGCCCCTGATCCTTGCCTGTAGGTTCTCTTCGGTGATATCCGGGGATCTTCCCTTGAAATTCGGCTCCAAAGTCGCAAGATACTGCGAAAAGATGTCCTTGATAGGTATGATGTCCATTTTAATTCCCAGATTTTTCGTAACCGTGAACGGAATCATCGTGGCTTTGGGGGGACGTGAAATCTGACGGCATGAAAATTGTATGAACTTTTTCTTTTCCCGAGCGCGTCGCATGCGATGGCAGCCGTTAGCGCCGAATCGATCCCGCCGGAAATGCCGATTATCACGCCGCCGAATTTATTCTTTTCCACATAATCGCGCACGCCCATTATCAAGGTTTCATATATCTCCGAAAGAGGATCAAGCTTTGGTATCATTTTACCCCCGGTTTCGTCGATAATAAGGAATCTCTTCCTTATACTGCGAAGCTCGTGCGATAACTTTTCCTTTGCTGTTCAATACCATGCTGCCGCCGTCAAAAACAAGCTCATCCTGCCCGCCTACCATGTTTACATATATAATGCGTGCTTTTGTGCTGACCGCTCTTTTCTTCAGTATCTTTTCCCTGTCGTTTATCTTCCCGACATGATATGGAGAAGCGTTGATATTGAGGAATACCTTTGCCTTCGCCTTTGCCTCTGCCTTATAAGGCCCGTCTTCCACCCAGATGTCTTCGCAAATGCCGAGGCCGATATTGATGCCTCTGAATTTAACTATCGCCAGGCTTATCGCCTTCCGTAAAATATCTTTTTTCGTCGAAAACACCATAATTTGGAAGGTTGTTCTTGTGGTATATTTTGACGACTTTTCCGTTATCGATAAAAGCTCCGGCATTGAACAGATCCTTTCCCGCCTTATCGACAAAGCCGATATACACGCCTATGCCTTTGGACGCTTTTACAATCATTTTTAGTGCATCAAGGTTGTCAATAATGAACTGAGGCTTAAGGAGAAGGTCTTCGGGAGGATATCCGGTTATCGCGAGCTCCGGAAAGACGGCCAGGTCCGCGCCTTGAGCTTTTGCTTTTCCGATATATTCGATGATCTTCGTCGCGTTATTCTCAAGCGCGCCGACGGTAGGGTTTATTTGGGCAAGCGCGATCTTCATGTTACCCGCCTTTCTCTAAAACTTCATCAGCGCAAACCCTGCGCCAATCAGGACCAGGACCCAGGTTGCCACGCCGTGAATTACTCCCATCGTGGTCAGCAATATCAGCATGCCTATCGCGAACAGCAAACGACCGAAAAAGCCGCCGTCTGTGTGATGCCTCTTGAACATGTACTTGTGCCACCCGCCGCAGCATTCCTTATCATTCATCTTCTCCATCTTTTTCCCCACCATCTTCCCTATCTCATCCCATCCCGGCTCGGAACTTGTCTTTCTTGGCATGAATAATCACCCCTTTTGAGCGGTATTCTATCATATAATGCGGGTTGAAACCGCTCCCAAGGTATCGTAAAATCAGGCATTATGCTTAATTCTCTGCTCCCGGTACTCTTGGGCTACTTGATCGGTTCCATTCCTTTCGGAGTTATCATTTCCAGGCTGGCCGGCGTTGACATCAGAAAGGTCGGAAGCGGCAACATAGGCGCCACGAATATTTACAGGTCTCTTGGTGTGATCCCCGCATCGCTGGTGTTCCTTCTGGATCTGCTCAAAGGCACCGCTTCAATATATCTGGCGCAGCTTATGCTCCCCGCATCGCCTCCCTTATTATCAAAAGAAACCTTTATAGTCCTGTCTGGTCTGGCCGCGGTGATCGGACACATGTTCCCTTTATATCTGGGATTTAAGGGCGGCAAAGGGGCGGCAACCAGCCTTGGCGTTCTGGCGGGGATAGCGCCCGATCTTTTCCTGATCGCGTTGATCTACGTGGCAATAGCGATCGCGGTCACAAGATATGTTTCTGTAGCATCGATAACAGGCGTTATTCTGCTGTCGATCCTGATGTTCGCATATCACAAGCCTATCGAATATTCGATAGCCACTGCCATCGTCGCTCTACTTGTTATCTACAAACACATACCTAATATCAGACGATTGATGGCCGGCACTGAATCGAAGATATGGGGGAATAAATAATTTGTCGAAAATTTCCGTGATCGGAGCCGGCGCCTGGGGGACCACTTTATCGATACTGGCGGCCGAAAATGGCCACACTGTAACGATTTGGTCCTTTGAAGATGATGTGGCAAAAAGTATCAATGAATTCAGGGAGAACAAAAAATATCTGAACGGTTTCCAGCTTCCGAGCGGTATCGACGCTACAGGCGACATCATAAAAGCATGCGCAAATGAGGTCCTGATAATCGCCACGCCTTCGCAGTATTTAAGGAGAACTCTTAAGAACGCGGCAAAACACGTTAAAAAAGACGCGGTCATCATAAGCGCGGTGAAAGGGCTGGAGATAGAGACCCAAAAAAGAATGACCGAAGTGATAAAAGAAGAACTTCCATGCGATAACATAGCCGTGATATCCGGGCCGAACATTTCAAAAGAGATAGCCAGGGGCCTGCCGGCTGCCGCCGTGGCGGCCTCAAAAAATATCGACATTGCAAAATTCGTCCAGAATGGTCCTTAACAACGGAAGGTTCAGGGTCTATGTGAACACGGATGTTACCGGCGTTGAGCTCGGGGGCGCGTTAAAAAATATAATCGCGATAGCTGCAGGAGTTGGTGACGGCCTGATGTTCGGGAATAACGCGAAGTCCGCTCTGATGGTACGGGGAATAGCGGAGATAAAAAGGCTTGGAGTAGCAATGGGCGGAAAGGCGGAAACATTTAATGGCCTGTCCGGTATAGGCGACCTGATTACCACCTGCTCCAGCACATTATCAAGGAACCATCATGTGGGAATGGAAATAGCGCAGGGAAAACACTTTAATGACATCGTGACAAAAATGTATGATGTCGCCGAAGGCGTTCCCACGTCAAAGGCGGCAAGGGAAATATCAAGAAAATTAAAGATAGAAATGCCGATAACAGAGGAAGTTTACTCCGTTATATATGAAGGCAAAAACCCTTTCAAGGCTTTTTCCTCCCTGATGCAGCGCGAAATGAAGGAAGAATGAAGAAACCGGAAAGCGCTGTCCTCGCAGACGTTAGTCTCAAAAAGTCAAAGATCGACCCTTATGGTTTGGTGGAGCTGGAAGCGCTGGCAAAGACCGCGGGAGCGTATTCTGTCGGAGAGCTTGTGCAGTCCAGGGAAAAGCCTGATGTAAAATTCTACATCGGCAAAGGAAAAGTGGATGAGCTTAAGGCCCTCTGTGCTTCGACCGATGCTCAATTGGTGATATTCAATAATGACCTTTTCCCTTCTCAAGTAAGGAACCTTCAGAATGCGCTGGGGCTAAAAGTTATCGACCGGACAGGCCTGATACTGGACATCTTTGCCCAGCACGCGCATACGCGCGAAGGAAAGCTTCAGGTGGAGCTCGCGCAGGACAATTACACTTTGACCCATTTGACTGGAAAAGGAGTTGAGCTTTCAAGGCTGGGCGGCGGAATAGGCACAAGGGGGCCGGGAGAAACAAAGCTTGAAATGGACCGAAGAAGGATCAGAGATCGACTGTCACAGCTTAAAAAAGAACTTGAAGATGTTCGCCGCCACAGAGGAGTAAGAAGGGAAAGAAGAAGGCAGTCGAACATAACCGTTGCCGCCATAGTGGGCTATACGAACGCGGGAAAATCCACGCTGCTCAATACTTTGACAGGCGCAGGCGTGACAGCGGAGGACAAATTGTTCGCAACGCTTGATCCGGTAACGCGGATATTAAAGCTTCCGAATAAAAAAGAAGTGCTTTTAACCGATACTGTCGGATTTATCCAGAATTTGCCTCACGATCTGGTGGAAGCTTTCCAGGCGACGCTTGAAGAGGTGACTGAAGCTGACCTGCTGATACATATAGTCGATATTTCCAACCCGAATTTCATCGGGCAGATAAACGCGACTTACAAGGTGCTTGAGGACCTATCGGCTATCACAAAGCCGATACTAACGGTGTTCAACAAGATCGACAAATACAATGGCGATCCAAAAGTCCTTATCAAGAAATATTCCCCCGCTGTCGCCATTTCCGCCCTGAAAAAGGACGGGATGGGAAAGCTGATCGAGAATATCGCGAGGCTTTGCAGATAAATCGAATTACTTCGGCGGGATCAATTTCGGTAGGACTCCATAAACTTTCTTATATATCTCCGGATATTTATCTTTTCCGCCGATCAGCATGAATGTGAGCGGCATTTTCTTTTTCGCCAGCCTGGCCATCTGGGCCGCGATATTCTGGATGTCCCATTGCGCGTGAGCGTCTTCCCTTAGCCTGGAAATATGATAAAGCTCCCTCGCGTTCACGCCCATCAGGACCCTCCTCCTGTGGGCATTGGTCAATATATACTGCGCACATCCGCCAAGTTTTGATTCCATCTCGTAGAAGAGATCTTCCGTCATCTTCACGATCCTCATGAATTCCTTATCAAGCTTGACATCAACGATCGCCTGGGGGATCGTTACCCCCAATGACGGATCATAATCCTGAGCCGTCAAAGTGGCCGTCCTGTGGCGTTTTAATTGCGCGAAACATGAAGCGGAAATGACCATATCATATGTAATATCTATAAGCTCAAATTCCCTTAATGTCGCATCATAGAATTCCATCCTTTTCATCGAAGCTTTGATGATATCTTTCTTTTTGACAGGCGCCATTTTACCGACGGCTTTCCTGCAGTCGGCAAATGAAAGGTTCGATGTCGTATGTAAAAGTGCGGCAACTACGATGTCATCGGCATTTTTTGTATAATTCTCAAGAGTTACAAACCCGAGACTGAAGTCTCGGTTGTTTTTTTTCATAACCGACACTATAGCGTCGGGTTTCACAGCTGCTATTTCATCATATGTCTTGGAGTCAAAATCATTGGCTTCGGTAAAAAGTAGTATGGACGGCGCCACCGCCGTGGCCAATCTGTAAAGCTCCCTGCCGATCTCTTTGACCTCCGCATATGGATTTGACGCGAACCGCCTCAATATCAACTCCAGGTTCCTGGCATTGACCGTCAAGCCCAGCTGCCCTTCCGTCGCCAGAGAAGTGATGTATCGGGCATCCTCTTTCGCCCATCCTTCAAGGAGATTATGGTTCTTTTCATCCTTCGCGAGTTCGCTGTTCTTCGCAAAGACATGAGCTTTCAGCTTTTCATAGGATCGATGGTAAAACTCATTCTGAAGTTCTATGATCGACCTGAATTCCTTGGCAAAACTGGAATTTCTGATCTCCTCGGGGACCGTGTACTCCCCTCCTAAAGTGATGTAGCGCTGGGATTTTTCCGTGAAAGAACACAGCCTGAAGCGCTCCAGATATTCCATCGCGAGCCTTGAGACCCCTATGATGTCAAAATTGAAGACCGCGTGCTCCGCGACGGAATGATGGCCCATCTTGAAAATGATGGTCTTGTTGGATTTTCTGGCGGATTCCACTTCCAGACGCGCGGCTTTTCTGAGCTCGTCTATTGATCTGGGATCCCTGCTTATGCGGGCATAGGAAGCTGAAAGGGTCTCGGGCGTAGCATCCAGTCGTCCGGGGGACAGGGCTTTTAATTCCTCTATGACATCGGAGTCAAGATTGTATCCGGCAAGATTTATCTTCATTCAGAATTTTCTTCCGATAGCCTCGGCTATTTTTTTCAGGTCATTCATTAGCTGCTCAAAATTATCAGGCTTAAGCGATTGCGCGCCGTCTGACAGCGCCTCTTCCGGCTTGAGATGCACTTCTATGATCAATCCGTCGGCTCCCGCGGCGATGGATGCTTTCGCCATAGCCGGGACAAGGTCCCAAATGCCTATGCCGTGGCTTGGGTCAACGATAACAGGCAAATGCGTCAGTTTCTTGATGACCGGGATTGCATTCAGATCCAGGGTGTTCCTTGTGTATGTTTCGGCGGTCTTGATCCCTCTCTCGCATAAAATGATGTCGCGGTTGCCCTCCGATATGACATATTCCGCCGCCATCAGAAGATCTTCTATTGAACTTCCTGATCCGCGCTTCAGCAGAACGGGCTTTTTCGCCTTGCCAACTTCTTTCAAAAGAGTGAAATTCTGCATGTTCCTCGCGCCTATCTGAAGGACATCGGCATATTTTTTCACGAGGTCAACATCCCTGGTATCCATTACCTCCGTGACAATGGGAAGCCCCGTTCTCTTTTTCGCTTCCGCAAGGTACTTTAACCCCTCTTCTCCGAGTCCCTGGAATGAATAAGGCGATGTCCTTGGCTTGAAAGCCCCGCCGCGCAAGGCTTTCGCCCCGGCCTTTTTCACCGCTTCGGCTGTTTCGACTATCTGGTCCTTTGATTCGACCGAGCACGGCCCGGCAATGATGCATATTGGCGCGGACGCTCCAATATGAACTCCGCCGCCTATATTGACAACGGTATCTTCTTTCTTGAATTCGCGCGAAACAAGCTTGAACGGTTTCCTTATGGGAACGACATCCGCAACGCCCGGGAGGACAAGGAGGTTCTCAACGGTAACAGTGCGTTTGTCCCCTATCGCGCCGATTATTGCCCGCTCCACCCCGCGCGACAGGTGCACTCCAAAACCCATTTTTTTCAATGTATCGGTCACATGATTTATCTGTTCGTCGGTCGCATCGGATCTCATGATTATCATCATAATAAGAAAACCTCCTGGTTAATTCAGATCTTCCCTCAATATTTTCGCGCTTCTTAAATAAACATGCTTTATTGAAGACTGCGCCTTGTCGGAATTTACCAGCATCAAAATTCTTATGCATTTCCTGAGCGAGCCCGGCACATTTATCTCGCGGGCGCAAAGCAAAGGAGTGGCTTTCAATCCCAAACTTCTTGCGGCGGTCGCGGGAAATTCCGCATTCAGGTCGCTCGTAGAGGTGAAAATAATGCTGGCAATATCATCGGCCCTGATCTTGTTCACGCGGATGATCTCGCGAAGGAGCTCTCTCGTGGATGATAAGATGTCATTCTTCGAGTTTTTTGATACCGTTATAGCGCCCCTTATACCTCTTGCTTTGTTCATAAATGCTCCGGATTTACCTTGATCACGTCCCCCGAAAATACTTTAATGATTTTACCATCATACTCCCTGACCCGCAACTCTCCCCTGCTCCCCACACCTTCCGCTATGCCCACGACCACACCTTTCGATGTTTCTATGCTGACGGGATTTCCCAACATGAGGCAGTAGCCGCTCCATTCAGATATTATATTTTCCGACCTGTGATGCAGGAAATCATTGTAAAGCTTATCGAATTCCTCAAGAAGGATCTTTGTTATCTTGTCCCTGTCCACATTGGCCCCAAGCTCGAATTTCAAGGATGTGACCTGTTTTTTAAGTGCAGAAGGAAAAAGGCTGAGGTTCGTATTGAGATTTATCCCGATCCCGACGATCATGAAATTTTTCGCTGCTTCGCAAAGGATCCCGCCGGCCTTCCTCCCCGATATGATGATATCATTCGGCCACTTGACCGAAGCGCTCAGCTTGGTCAAGCCTCTTATGGTCCGGACCGCCGCGACCGCGGAAAAAAGTGTGATCAAAGGAAGATTTGATGCGCTTACATAGGGTTTTAAAATGATCGAGATGTAAAGCCCGCCGTCCGGTGATATCCACCGCCTGCCGGCCCTGCCCTTTCCTTTTGTTTGGGAAGCGGCAATGATAACAGTGCCTTCTTTTTCGCCGAGTTTGGCAAGCCGGCGCGCTTCTTCATTTGTTGAATCGGTTTCCTCAATAAAGAGGATCCTCTTGCCGACTACCCTGGTTTTCAGCCCGTTAAGTTCCAAGGCTAGAACTTATACGACAGGCTCAGCTGGAGCAGGTCGGTGGATTTGTCCGCCGCGGAAGGTATTGTCTCGGTCCTGTATAATGTTTCAAATACCGTATCGGTGGCGATATCCCAGGAGATCCCGCCTTCCATCACAAGCCCGCATTGAGGAGAATCGCTGTCATACTTGTTGTCAGGCGTCAGCCTCCAGTCGATCCTGCCGAGCAACCTGAAAGTATCCGTGATAGTCTGGGTAAGCTCGCCGCCTACATCCACAATGCCCAGACCCTCTCCGCTGCCGATATATCTGTTAAAGGCATCCAACCCCGCAAAAAGATCCTCTGCAAGCAAAGTATCCGCATGTAGGTAATCCTTTCCCACTTTTCTGTACTTAAAAGTGAAAAGCGTTCCTGTATTCCATGCATCCATAAGGTCCAGCTGGAAGCCGACCATTGAATTATGAGGGGCCGAACCATCCTGATTCAAACTGTAGAACCAGCCCATTTTGACCTTTGACGCGAGCATCCCGGAAGAATCAAAAGTAAATTTGGTGTCGGTAGGCCCGGATGGATCGTATTGAGGCTGATTGGCAAGATAATCAACCGTAGTGTTCAGCTTGAAAGAAGGTACCAAGAATAATTTGGGAATAACAAACCCGAGCGCTGCCTGGTACTGATTGGTTTGTACCGCGCCTAATTGATCTATCACTCTGGCAATATATCCCAGCCTAAGGTCCGTTCCCAAGATATTTGAAGAGAGCATAACACTGTTCCATGGGCGTACATAAATAACTCCGTTCTCGCTCCTTGCTATGTATTCTCCGTTCACGGCTTCTTCCGTGTGAACCTGAGGGCCGGGCCCGCTTGTAACTATTACATTCAACGGATTTTCAAGCCCGATGTTCAAATCCATATCCCCTTCAACATCAAGTATTCTTGTTGAAAGATCGCTCGATCCTCCGCCAAAGCCGGAATCCATTGTGTCGATATTCACTTTTAATCCTGCCGTGTCGCTTAAGTCTTTGGAAAATGTCGTCTGCAGCCTGTACCTGACAAGCGGCCCTACCGGAGCGGATTGCCCTTCAACTGACGTGTTCCCCGCCGCAATATTTCCGAACATGATCTCTGAGGTGAATAGACCGGAGAACGGCTTTTCGCTTTCTTCCGGCGCCTGCTTAAGGGCCGCTATCTCCGTCCTGAGGGACATTATCTCGTCCCTGATCTCATCTTTCGTTCTCTCGGCCGCTACATCATTTTCATCCTCTATGGCAGAAGCCAGTTTTGAGATCAAGCTCGCGGTCTCATATCTTGTGATTTTGCTGCTTCCCCTGAACGTGCCGTCCGGATAGCCCTGCGTCACTCCCATGTTCACCAGCGAATAAACCGAGCTTGCCGCCCAGTGGTCATCGGGAACATCCTTGAATTTGATCTTTGTCGCTTTAGCCTCAGCCGCAGGAGCAGCGGTCTGGACGGCTTCTTTTGTTGATGATGCTTCAGAAGTTATATTCGGCGTTGTAAGGGCCGCTGCTTCTTTTGATGCTGTTTTTGCCTCTGAAGTTGTCAGAGAAAAACAATATCCTGACACAAGAAATAGGACCGATAATATCAACAGGAACTTTTTCATATTACTCTCCTTCACCCTAGTATATCATTCGGGCAATTTATTGTCTAAAACTCGAACTTCAAGCCGAACCCGAGAATATCGGATTCTTCGGGCACGGCATTTGAGAACTGGTCAAGCTTGCTCGGAACGAAATAATACCTGTAAAAAGTATTGAACGTCAGATCATTATTGACTTGCAGGTCAAGTGAAAATTCATGGGTATATGAAGTGCCCGGAGCGTCCCTGTCGATCCTGTATAAAGTATCGGTGACCAGCTCCATTTTATTTTTAAAGGTCAGTTTGTCCGTCAACGGCGCGGAAAATTCCATCCCCAGATCTATTGTTCCGTCAAGTATCTTTCTGTTGAAAAGGTTCAGGGGAGTGAATTCAAGGCTGTCCAGTCCCTGACGGTAATCCATACCGACGGAATTAAAATATAAATTCGTACTTGCGCCTATGTTGAACAGATCCTTCAGGTAAAGCTCGAAATTCAAGTAATACTGGCTGTTCGGACTGTCATTTGATGATGATCCCACAAGGACCTTTTCCGATACGCTGTCGTTTTGCTTCATCAGAAGCGATATTTCCTGATGAAAATCATTCGCCATGCTCGTCGGGTCAAGGAGATCGATGAAAACATATCTGGTCGTGCTGGTGAATTCCGATGATCCGACCATCGGCAGGACGCCGATCTTTCTGTCGAACTTAACGTTCACTTCGTTCGTTGCCACCGATCCGAAGCTGTCAACTCCGCGCGCGGCGTACGTCCCCGCGACATTCCATCCGCCCAGGATAGTTGATACCGTAAGTGTGGGCCTGGGCCTGACAAAATAGGTATCATCCTCGCTGGGCGCAACGCCGCTTGTATCTCTGTGAAGGACACTGCCGGGCCCGAATAAAGTCTGTATCTTAAGCGGATTTTCCAGTCCGATATTGATCGACAGATCCCCTTCAAAATCCATTATCTCAGTAGCAAAATTCCTGAACGTCGATGAATTGAACGCACCGTCCATCGTATCCAGATTCACCTTTATAGCGGCGTCGTCGCTCATTTTCTTTTCTATCGTATATTTGAAACGATAATTCGTCTCGGGTCCTGACAGCCCCATATCATCCCGGTCGTACGCGAGCAGGTTCCCGAACATGCTCTTCAATTCCAATGATCCGCCGAAATTAATGTCATTTTCCCCGGCAGGTGCTTGTTTTATGCCGGACAAATCATTTCTCAGATACGAGAGCTCATCTTTAATGTCCGAAAGGTCCGGATCAAGCGAAGCTGTTCTTTTCAATTTAAGGGCGAGAGAGGCCATGAGATACGCATTTTCATACCGGCTGGTATACCTGTCCCCCCTGAATGTGCCGTCCGGATAACCTTGAGAAACGTTTATCCCTCTGTTAACTAGGTCCTGTATCGCGCTGTACGCGAAGTTATCGGATGGAACATCCTTTGGCATTTCCTGGCAAAGAACGGGAGAAAATAAGGATAAGAACAAGATGACGATGGAGAACGCGATTTGTTTCATATTTGTTCCAAGATCAAATTCGCGATATCGAACACGGCATGAGGTTTCTTCGCTTTTTGAATATTATCTTTAATATGAACGTCCGATCTGATCTCTTCGATCATTTGTATGATCTTAGTTGGATCCGTGCAGACCTTTCCGATATCGTGGGCAAGGACGAATTTGATATTCCCCTCTTCCTGTCCGGGAAGCCAGCTTGTGATGATCATGGGAAGATCTCTGGCTAATGCTTCAAAGATCGCTCCGGGCCCGCCTTTTGTTATGATAATATCGGAAGCCGCCATTACCGACGGCACTTCATTCGTGAACCCTATTATATTTTTAGGGAACCTCATCATCATTGAGTTGAGCTTATTCTTTAAAGCTTCGTTCCTTCCGCAAATGACTATAAGCTGCATCTGAAGCGAGCTCCTGTTCAACTGGGAAACAATGTCGAAAATGTTGCCCGCGCCTTCCCCCCGCCCATTACAAGAACGGTATAAAGGTCCTCTTTTAAATTCATCGATCTCCTGACTTCCTTCTTATTGTGTTCATCGGAGAATCTGGGATCGATGGGGATGCCGAGAAGTTTGATCTTGTTCTCAGGCAGTCCTTCCTTCAGGCATATCTGCTTCGCTTCCTCGGTGCCAGTGGTAATATAATCGGTTTCCGGGCTTATCCAGGCCTTATGAAGGTCCACCGGATCCATGGTTACCGTAATGTAAGGGATATTCAGCCCGATCTTTTTTATTGCTTTAATTGACAGATGGTTCACAAGCGGATGCACGGAAACCAGTATGTCCGGTTTTTTTTCGTCGAATATCCTTGCAATACTGTTCAATATGAAAGGCGTGGCGATCTTCTCCATTATTTTGAGCCTTTTGTTATCGTTAAGCGAGAACCACAGGAAGCGCCAGAACCACGGCGCGTATTTGATCACGGGAGCATAAGCTCTGGCAAAAATATTAAGGAAAGAGCTGCCTTGGGCGAAGATATCGATAGCTTCCTGTTCGATCTCTTCGCCTTTAAGCCGTTTAACAGCTGTCATAAGAGAATTGGCCGCGGCCCTGTGGCCGCCGCCCGTATCGGAATAAAGATATAATATCTTCGTCATTTATATCCTTGAGGATGCTGTGAATGCCACTTCCAGGCGTCTGAAATTATAGTTTCAAGATCGCTGTAGCCGAGTTTGAATCCCAGTTCTTTCTTTATCTTTTCGCTGCTCGCTACAAGCTTTGGCGGATCGCCTGCCCTTCGGGGAGACTCAACGGCTTTTATCGGCTTGCCGGTGATCTTTCGGGCGACATCTATGACCTCGCTGACCGAATATCCTTTTGAAGAGCCAAGATTATAATAAGAAGATGCTCCGCCTTCCATTAAATGTTTCAGCGCCATCACATGTGATACTGCCAGGTCCTTCACGTGAACGTAATCCCTGACGCAGGTGCCGTCCGGAGTGTCGTAATCCGTCCCGAAAATATCTATCTTTTCCCGCTGCCCTAGCGCGACTTTAAGTATGATGGGTATCAGATGAGTTTCGGGATCATCGATCTTCACCAAGACCGTTCTCCGTGTCGGCGCCTGCCGCATTGAAATAGCGCAAACAGACGGAACGGATACCATAGGCTAACCCGAACCATTTGAG
Organism: uncultured bacterium; assembly: GCA_963768305.1. GTDB lineage: Bacteria > Margulisbacteria > WOR-1 > CAVSGV01 > CAVSGV01 > CAVYHE01. The sequence goes on along the minus strand of CAVYHE010000010.1, from coordinate 48,354 downwards.
GAATTTCTCGAACATCAGCTTCGTTTCCCCGTATGGATTTGTCGGCTCTTTATGATCATCTTCCTGGATGGGGATCCTCTCCGGCTCTCCGTAAACCGCGGCTGAAGAAGAGAATATTATCTTGTCGACGCCGGTCTCTTTCATTGATTCAAGAAGGTTCAGCCCGCCTCCCACATTGTTCCTAAAATATTTGAGCGGCTCCTTCACCGATTCTCCAACCAGCGAGGCCCCTGCGAAATGCACGACCGCTTCTATCTTTTCCTTCGCGATCGCCGAAAGAACGGTTTTTTTGTCCTGCAGGTCGCCTTTTATGAATTTGGCCTCTTTGGGAACGGACTGCTCATGGCCATAGACCAGACTGTCAAAAATTACAACTTCATATCCTTCTTTGATCAATTCGCGGACGGTAACGGAACCGATGTAGCCGGCCCCGCCTGTTACAAGCACCTTCACTATTTGCTTCCGCTCCCTCCGGCCAGGCTTGCCTTCTTTTTTGAGATGGCTTTTTGATAGACCAGCTCGACTGCCTTGGAAATTATCGGCCAGTCGTATTTTGTTTCCACCAGATGCCTGCCTCTCGCGCCCATGGACCTTATGAGCTCGGGTTCGCTCAATATCCTGATGACAGCATTAGCTATGGCATCCGGTTCTTGTTTGGGGGTCAGAAGCCCGCTCTTTCCTATGTCCATGACGCTGTTTACGCCGGGGATATCCGATGCCACGACCGGCGTATAACACGCCATTGCTTCAAGCTGGACTATCCCGAAAGCTTCGAGCCTGTTTATGGAAGGAAGGACGAAGACCGATGAAGTGGCGTAAAGCTTTGAAAGCGTATCAAGGTCCACTGTTCCGTAGAATGTTATGCTCGCTTCCAATCCCAGGCTTTTTATCTGTTTTTCGATGGACGGCTTTTCTTCCCCTTCTCCGCAGATGATAAGCTTCGCGTCAGGATGCGCATTCAGTATCTTCGGCATCGCTGAAACAAGGTATCTGATCCCTTTGTTCGCGGCAAGGCGCCCGAGGAATAATATCTGTTTTTTCTTGCCTTTTAATGGATCGATCCCCTGTTTTTTGATGGATTCATCAAGCTTATCATGGTAAACGCCTATCGGTATGATGTTACGCGGGAAGTTTTTCATGACAGGCGAGGTGGACGCGTATGATTCCGATGTGCAGATTATTTCTTCGACCTTCGGAAGGAACCTGTCTGCGTACCAGTTCATAAGCGCTTCAAATCCGCTCGTGATGAAACGAGGGATCGGGATGCCGAAGAACTGGTCGGTCACCGTAATATCGCAGTGGAAAGTCGTAACTACCGGCACTTTCGTCCTTCCCGCCACCGACCTGACAAAACTGTGCGGCGGGCAGTGGATGTGGACGACGTCATACCCTTCCAGTATTTTAAGATTGAAAAAAAGCGTGACCGGAAGGTAATATAGGAAATCGATGGCGGAAAGGCGCTTTATCTTTACGCCGTCGATGATCTCATCTTTTTTCGCTTTCTTCGAACGCGGAACATTGCAGGAAATTACAGTCACGTCATGGCCGTTCTTCACCAACTGAATAGAAAGGTCTTTTACGTATTTCTCCGTTCCCCCTGTATGCGGATAAAAATAAGGCGTCAGCATCAGTATCTTCATGTTCTTGCTCCTTTATATTTGATATCTTTCCAGAAAAGTTTCCATAGCGAATAAATCGCCGGAAAAGTCATCCTGTTCATGCCCTGCAGAAATGACGGGCCCAGATAAGACCAGTCCATGCAGCCCCGGCATTTTTCATCGCGGCCGTGGATTGAGACCGCCGATACAGCCTCCCTTCCCTTGAGAGATCCTGATATGCTTTTTCCTTTATCCTCAAGTTTTATTATGGACTTTTGCAAATGGATACAGGGAGAAACCAGGGTATTATCAGGGAATATCGTCAATACAGAGCTGCCCGCCCTGCAAACGGGTCTTTTGACGCTGTTCCCTCCCTCTTTTATCAGCTTCAGGCTTGCCATGTCCATAGCAATGTTATTTTTGCCGAAAAAACTATTGATATAATCAACAGTTTCATTATTGAAACCCTCAAGCCCGGCCCAATTATACACCGGATTTATCCAAAGTAGAACTCCGAGATTCCGGGAAAGATCGTCCATTTCGGGAAGGAGTCCTACAGTATCCCTGGTAACAGTGAAGCCGATGATGGGGCTTTTGCCAAGCTGTTTTGCCGTCCTTATCCCGTCCATGACCGCCTGATAGCAATCGGTGCCTTTTATCCTGTTGTGTTCCGCGGGAAATGGAGAGTCAAGCGAAAAAACCAGATTGTCGATAAATGGTGTGATATCGCGGGCCCTTCCCTCATAAAGGATCCCGTTAGTGGTCAATATGTTGAAAAATCCGGATCTTTTTGAAGCTCTGAGAACCTCGGGAAGTTCGTCATAAAGGAGCGGTTCGCCACCGGCGAAGTTAACCGCAAAAAGCCCCAGCTTTTTCAGCCGCCTTAGATTTTCCTTTACCAAAGCGGCCGCTGTTTCCGGCATCTCCTGCAATTCTTTTTTTTGCCACAGGTCGTTCAGCTCGCTTGCATCATTGCATTTGAAGGTCAGATAATAGTTGCAGACAAGAGGTCTCACTCCGGCAGCTTTACGCCCCTCCATAGGAACCCGACGGATCCTCCGGCCAGCATGGTGAACCCGAGAACGGTGATCGCGGCCCTTATCCCCCAGACGTCGGCTATGGACCCGAAGATCAGAAGCGGGAAAGTGAACGCGGAATTTATGAGCATGTTCTGCGCTCCGAACACCCTGCCTCTCATCCCCGCGGGCACGACCGACTGAAGAATAGTTTGTATGGAAGAATTGATGAGAATATTGCAAACACCAAGAACAAATATGAGCAGGAGCGCGATCTTTATGTCGCTTACCGCAGCAACAAGGAAGAGCGCTATCCCCGAGATGAGGAAACTTGCCATCAGAATGTTCGATTTTTTGAACATATGGCTGACCCTTCCCAAAAATGCCATTCCCGCGAACATGCCTAGCCCCGCGGCAATAACAAGATATCCGAAGTTCCTCTCCCCTATCATGAGCACTTCCTTAGCGTACGATATTGCCAGAAGGCTGACCACGGCAAGGGCCGAAGTGGATATGAACATCTTGAGCAGCGATACCCCGATGATGGTGCTCTTGCCTATGTAATCGAAGCCGTTCTTCAGGTCATGAAGCACATCCCCCGTCGTTGCTTCAATGCTTTTGGTCTGATATTTGAGAGGGATAAGGAATATGAAGCCAGCTGAAATGATATAGAAAGTCGCGGAAAGAACGAAAGTCCCTTCCTCCCCGAACCAGTTCATGAGGGGAGCTCCCAGACCGAACCCAAGCATGGACGCGCCCATCCATGTCATGACAAAAAGTGAATTCGCGATGATGAGGTGTTTCTTTTCGACAAGTTCCGGTATTGACGATGATTCGGCCGGAGCGAAGAACTGCGCGACGGTATAGATGAAAAAGCTCACAAAAAATATCGAGGCGATGGATTTATTGACAAGAGGAACGAGCAAAAGTATGAGCGCGCCCCTTAATATGCAGGAGACCACCATAATACCTTTCCTGTCCAGCCTGTCCGAATAAACCCCAGCCAGAGAGCCAAAGAGGATTGACGGGATGCCGAAAGAAAGCATTGGAATGCTGACCCCGAGATTGGATCTTGTTAGAGAATAAGCAAGTATCATGAGGACATAAATAAATATCCTGTCTGCAAGCTGAGATAGGAGCTGCCCCATCCAAAGCAGAAGGAATCCTGGGTTCGAGAGCACAACTGAGAACCTTGGCCTTGTTATATGAAATCCCTTGCCTTTCTTATATCCTTGCCCGTATGGTCTGAAATGATATTCCTGAAGATCCGGCCGGATATTTTAAGGTCATTCTCCGAAAGATCTGTCGGCAGATCTTTCATGTCCCCGCTTAATTTATCAACGATGAGCGGCAGCCTCCTGAACTTGTTTTCGAGCATTTGGTCCGACGGAAGAAAACCCTCAACTTTGGACAGCTTTACCTCGAAAGCCCTGGACAGAATGCCCGGATCGCTCGACGACTGCAGGGCATATAAAGCGCCCAGAAGAAGGTCAAAAAGTTCATCATTCCTCTGCCTGTCTTCTGTGATTATATCAATAAGCTTGACGATGTAAAACCCGCAATTGAGTTTTTTCCTGTCCTCTCTCAGCCTGTAAAAGCTCTCTATGGTCTCGCACTGGCTCATGATGTCCAAATGCCTGGCCGTGGCAAGCTGGATGTGGTCGTAGCTGAAGACTTCCAGCCTTCCCCCGAATTTTGAAGCGGGCCGCCTCGCGCCTTTCGCGATAGCGCGTATTTTCCCGTGGACTTTTGAAAAAAGCGTGACTATCTTGTCCGCTTCGCCCGTGTTAACGCTTCTTATGCAAATCGCTTCGATATTATAAAGCGCCATCGGTAAAATCTATCACAAATACAATAAAATTGCCAAGGTGATTATTATGCTATATAATATTTTGAATGCCTGAAAAAAAGCAAAAGATCCTCCTCGCCGATGACGAAGCCAACATTCGCCTGCTTGGCGAAAAACTCCTTAAAGAAGCCGGATATGATGTGATCCTTGCGTCGGACGGCATTGAAGCAATATCAAAAGCCATTTCGGAAAAGCCGGATATGGTCATCACAGATATCCGGATGCCGAAGAAAACCGGCTTTGATGTTTGCAAGGCCTTGCGCAACGATCCCGTCCTTGCCCGCGTGCCCATACTGATACTTTCCGCCCTTGGGGATGAATTCAATAAGCTCACCGGGTTTGAAGGCGGGGCGAATGATTTCCTCACAAAACCTTTCAGGGCGGAGGAACTTAAGGAAAGAGTATCGTTAATATTTGAAAGGGAAGCAAAAGGGAAACATAACATTGCCGCTTCCGGCATCCCCATAAGCCAGACCGATATCGCATCCGCTTTGATCCCCTCGGGCATTGAGCCCCTGGATAAAATGCTGGGGGGCGGGATCCCCAAGGGAGCGAATATTCTCTTGGTGGGGCCTCTTGGAAAAGGAAAATCGACGTTCGCCAAAAGATTCATTGCAAAGGGGCTTGCTTATAGTGAGAAATGCCTGTATGTCGCCGTGGATGACGACCCCTCTTTGGTCAAGAGCGAGATCAATAAGCTGTCTTCATCAAATATGATCGAACAGGAAAATAATAATATGATAAGGTTCGTCGACGCATATTCGTGGTCTTCCGGTGAGAAGAATTCAACTGAAAAATTCAAGGTTACAGAGGTCCTGACACTGGACCAGCTTGCCGATATTATAAGCAAGGCGGGAATGGACATAGGACAGACTATCCAGAAAAAACACGGAGGAAGAAGGGTCATCGATTCTATTTCTAGTCTTTTATTGAATTTTGAATTTGCGGCCGCTCAGCTTTTTCTGACGCAAATAAGCCGCACCTCTACGGCATTCGGCGGAGTAACTACCCTTTTCATCGTCGAGGCGGGTTCCGTCAGTGAACAGACAATAAACAACATCAAATATTTGATGGATGGTATAATAGAAATTCAGCGAAGACGGCGGAAAGAAAACTCTAAGGGTCATTGATATGAAATGGACCAAATTCAAAAATGACTGGATGATCTGGTAATTGTAGCCTTTTTCGACAGTTAAGTGTCGAAATTTGCTACAATTTACCTCTCATGGTATAATTTTCCTCATTAAAACAACATAATTTTTCGGCTATATTATTGCTATTATTATAATATTTGAGGTGATTACATTGGGCAAACTCAGACCAAGTATTTTGTCAGTCGATGATGAAAATGACATGCTCCTGCTTTATAAAAATCTTCTGAAAGAAAATTACGATCTCACCGCCACGACCAAAGGAGCTGATGCCGTTAAATTCGCCACGGAAAAACATTTTGATGTCGTGCTTCTGGACGTGATGATGCCGGAGATGAATGGCGTGGCAGTGTTGAAAAAATTAAAAGATCTTGACGGCTCACTGGAAATTATCATGGTCACTGCGTCAAAAGAAGTAAAGCCGGCCGTGGACTGCCTTAAGAATGGGGCTTTCGATTACATCATCAAGCCGTTCGAAGTGGAGGACCTGCTCGCAACGATAAAAAAAGCGCTTGAAAGAAAAAAGATGCTTATGGAGAACCTGTACCTGAAGCAGGCCCTGGCGGAGAGGATGTCCATGGGCGAGCTGATAGGGAAAAACGAAAAGATCAGGAAAATTTACGAGATCATAGATAAGATATCCGAAAGCAACAGCACGGTCTTCATTACCGGGGAATCCGGCACCGGAAAAGAGATAGTTGCCGAGACGATACACAGGAAAAGTAGCCGCGCGGAAAAGCCCTATGTCATAGTTAACTGCGCCGCCATTCCGGAAACTCTTCTTGAATCTGAAATGTTCGGGCATGAAAAAGGCGCTTTCACTGGAGCGCTGGAGCGGCACATAGGGAAATTTGAGCTTGCCAATGACGGGACGATATTCCTGGATGAAATAGGCGAAATGCCCCTCGCGATGCAGGCAAAGCTGTTAAGAACAATTCAGGAAGGTACCATTGAGCGGGTCGGGGGCGAAAAGTCCATCATTGTGGATGTGCGGATAATTGCCGCCACGAACATCGACATTAAAAAAGCGATCAAAGATAAGAAATTCAGGGAGGACCTTTTTTACAGGCTTAACATCATACCAATAGACCTCCCTCCGCTGCGTGATAGGATAGATGACATACCTCTTTTCGTGAATTATTTCATTGAAAAATACAACAAAGAGCTTAACAAAAGCGTAAAATATATAACCGGCGAGGCACTTAGGGCTTTTCAGAATTATTCCTGGCCGGGGAACGTTCGCGAGCTTGAGAACCTGCTTGAGCGGACGATCACTCTTTCAAAGGACGATAATATTGACACCGGACATCTCCCAATGGAATTTATGGATCAAAAGACTCCGGGCGCGAATGAACTGCTTTTGGGCGAGAGCTCGCTCCTGCAGGCTTTAAAGAGCTATGAGAAAAAGATCATCATGGAAGCCCTGAAATCCCAAGGGAACAACCAGACAAGGGCCGCAAAAGCGTTGGGCATCCACAGGACGACGCTGATATCGAAGATGGAATCGTTCGGAATGAAGGGTTAATCTGAAATATTAAGCTTCGCCTTGATCTGCGGAAGCGCTTTATTGGCGGCATCTTCGCCAAGCTTTATGAGGCGGTCCACCATGTCAAGCGACCAGCCGGAGATATTCTCTTCAACAGGATCGATAACTATGTCCGCGGTCTTCTTCGCCGTTTCCGACATCTTTCTGCAGCTTATGTCCAACGCGCGCTCTATCACATTCAACACATTCGGCGACCAGCCGTTCAATATGACGTTCGGAACAACATCGACCGCTATTATGAAATCCGCTCCCATATCTTTAACCGCCTGAACCGGCACATTATCAACTATAAGCGCATCTGCCAGCAATCTTCCCTGGAACTGGACCGGGGAGAAAACACCCGGGATGGCCGAACTTGCATGGACGGCTTTCGCGACATTCCCATTTTTAATTACGACGCGCTCACCTGTTTTGAGGTCGGTCGCTATGATGTTGAGCGGTATGCGCAGGTCCTCGATGTTCTTATTGCCGATGGAATCGATAATGAGCTTCTCGATGCCCTCTCCCGAGACCGGTCCCGACAAAGAAAGCCTGAATTTAACTAGCCGCATCCAGTCGGTATGGCTTGCCTGTTTTGCCATGTCGTAGGGATTCATCCCTCCTGAAAAAAGCGCACCGAAAAGCGCGCCGGAAGATGAGCCTGAAATAAAATGTATGGGGATCTTATTTTCGACGAGGACCTTTAAGACGCCAATGTGGGCTTCTCCTCTTGCAGCGCCTCCGCCGAGCACAAGCCCGACCTTATGGGATATCCCAAAGACCTGCTTAATGAGGCCGGTAACTTTCTGAACACCGGTTTCTAAAGGGGATTCGGTCATAATGAAACTAATTTAGCGGACTGGATGCCTTCTATCTTTTCAAGTTCTTTAAGGACCTTGTCGGGGGTTGGGATGTCAACATTTAATATCATGACCGCTTTCTCTCCCGGCTTGTTCCTCCCCACTTCCATGCCGGCGATATTTATGTTGTTCTTTCCAAGCACGGTCCCGACATGCCCGATAATGCCCGGCTTATCAGTATTTGAGGCGATAATAAGATATCCCGACGGAATAGCGTCCACGCTGAAGCCGTCGATGCCGACTATTCTTTCACCGATCGTGGCAAAAAGTGAACCTTCAACCTTCCTCTTCTTGTCGTCCGCCCCGACAGAAACGGATATTTTGTTAGCAAAATCAAAACATTCGGTGCTTTTTGTCTCAGTTATATTTATTCCCCGATCCTTGGCCACGATAGAAGCATTGACAAAGTTAACTCCTTCCTCCATTGCGGTCTCAAGAACTCCTTTTAGAACAGCGATCGTAAGGGGAGATGTATCCTTTCCCCCTATCTCGCCAAAATAACCGATCTTTATCTCTTTGATCGCGCCGTCAGCTATCTGCCCGGCAAGCTTCCCCATTTTCTCGGCAAGCTTCATGTAGGAAGCAACTGCAGAAAGAATTTCAGGTTTCATGGACGGTATGTTGACGGCAGCCCTCGCTGATCCGCCTTTAAGAACTTCGATGATCTGTTCAACAACATCGATAGCAACGTTAACCTGAGCTTCCACTGTTGCTGCACCGAGGTGAGGAACGGTCACAGCATTATCAAGAGAAAGAAGCGGATTTGTCGGCTCCGGCGGCTCTTTGTCGAACACATCAATAGCTGCAGCTGCGACTTTCTTGGACTTAAGCGCTTCCGCAAGATCAGCCTCATTTATCACTCCGCCTCTCGCGCAATTCACAATTCTTACACCGTCTTTCATCATCTTTATTTTGTCCATATTGATGAGGTTTGCCGTTTCCTTGTTTTTTGGCAAATGCAAAGTGATGTAATCGGCTTCTTTTATGACAGAATCCAGATCTTTAAGCTCAACGCCGATCTTGTCAGCATACTCTTTTGAAATGAATGGATCGTATGCAACAACTTTCATGCCAAAAGCAAGCGCATAGTTCGCTACATGGCTTCCTATCTTACCAAGTCCAAGGATACCAAGGGTTTTACCATAGACCTCTACGCCCGTGAATTTTGACCTTTCCCACTTTCCGGCCCGCAGCGATGCCTGCGCCAGCGGGATATTGCGGGACATTGCAAGTAGCATCGCCCATGTGTGCTCAGCCGCAGCGATTGTGTTGCCTTCCGGAGAATTAACAACGATGATGCCTTTCTTTGTGGCGCTTGGGAGATCAACATTATCCACGCCGACCCCTGCTCTCGCGATTATCTTCAGCTTTTTCCCGGCTTCTATTATCTTCGGGGTCACTTTTGTCTCGCTTCTAACGACAAGCGCGTCATACTGGGGGATTATCTTGACAAGCTCATCTTCCGGAAGGCCGGTCTTCATGTCAACTTCGAAGCCCGCGTCCCTGAGTTTTTTTAATCCGCTTTCGGCGATCTTATCGCTTGCAAGTACTTTCATTTTAAGGCTTCCTCCACCGCGGCAACAGCGTGGCCCATTTTGACCGCCGCTCCCATCTGCGAAGCGACCATCTCCAGAGCGGAAAATGCGGTCACCACGTCCATTTTATCCGCATAACCAAGATGACCTATCCTGAATATCTTGCCTTTCAGGTCCTCCTGTCCGCCCGCAAGAACGACGCCATATTGCTCCCTTACCGCTTTTCTAATTACTTCGGCATCGATCCCCGCCGGAGGAACCACTGCGGTGACCGCTTTTGAAGCATTCTTGTCTTCGGCGAGCAGACCGAATCCCAAAGCCTTTACGCCGGCCCTTACGGCTTTTGAGAGCTTTTCATGCCGTTTGAAAATATTTTCAAGTCCTTCGGCTTTCAGCATCCTGAACGCGACCTGAAGCCCGAACGCAATGGTAAGGCACGGCGTCCAAGGCGTTTCGCCCGTCTGCGCGAATTTTCTTGCCGCGCCGAGATCAAAGTAGAACCTCGGGATCTTCGCCGTTTCATACGCTTTCCAGGCTCTTTCTGACATGCTCACGAATGACAATCCCGGCGGCACCATAAAAGCTTTTTGTGAACCGGCAGCCACGACATCCAGCCCCCACTCGTCGGTCCTGATGTCGGCTGTGAGGAGCCCGGAAACGGCATCAACCACTGAAAGCGCCCCATGGTCACTGGTGATCGAAGCTATGGTTTTTACATCGTTCAAAATGCCTGTTGATGTTTCGTTCTGCTGGAAAATGACAGCTTTTATCTCCTTGTTCTTGTCAGCTTTCAGCTTGTTTTCAACATCCTTCGGATCTACGGCCTTTCCCCTTTCGATCTTCATCTCGTCGACATTCAAGCCGTAAGTTTTCGCGATCTTAACGAACCTCGATCCAAAAGCTCCGACATTCAGGATCAGGACCTTGTCGCCCGGGGACAGAATGTTCACTAAGGACGCTTCCATAGCTCCAGTCCCGGAAGCGGTAAGGATAAGGACGTCGTTCTTTGTCTGATACGCCCATTTCAAGCCCTCCGTTACCTCGGTCATGACGGACTTAAAATCGGCGCTCCTGTGGTTTATCATTGGATGGCTTAGCGCGGACAGCACCTCCGGCGGAACTTGGGTCGGGCCCGGGATAAGAAGATATTGCTTTGATATCATCTTAATTCTCCTTTCTCTTTATTTTATAAAACTTCTCTCTGCCAATGGACTTCCACGAACTTGTCACCGCGGCGGAACTTAAAATTCTCGTTCCCGCCCTTGTAAGATTCTTTAAGATGATGCCCTATCCTCATTGCCAGGGCATCGGATGTGGTCTCAGCATAAATGCCTCCGTCGCGTTTCTCGATCAAAATAAGCCTGTCAAGGGGATTGTTCTCTTTTGCTCGGCGCTCTTCGCTTTTTATGATGCTTATAAGCTCATCCATATGCTCATTTATGAATGTGCCGGACAGGAACACCTTGCCCATCGCATATTTATCTTCCACTTTCCTGCACGCGGGGCACTTTTCGGACGCTGAGTTCTTATCTTTTCTGGCTTCATGAACGATAGCCGGATCGAAAGACCAGTGTTTTTTGTGATAAACGGCATTGCAGACAGGGCAAATATTATGCTCGCTGAAACCCTTTGGAGGGATATAAGGATCGCGGAGGTACTCGCTGCCTCTACCAGCCTCGTAATGTTCACTGTGATTTTTTCCGCCGCCGTTATCGGATCTCTGGCCCACAAGATGCCCTTTCTATCTCTTGGAGAATTGGAATCTCTTTCTTGCTCTCTTCTGCCCGTATTTCTTTCTTTCTTTCATTCTGGGATCCCTTGTCAAGAATCCTGACTTCTTTAGCACTGCCCTGAATCCCGGGTTTTCCTGCATCATCGCTTCCGAAACGGCCTCCCTTATAGCCCCTACCTGAGAGCATATCCCTCCGCCGTTCGCGTTCGCGTAAGTATCGTACTTGCCAACGGTATTTGTGGCAACAAACGGGTCCATGGCTACTTTTAATAATAGTTTTCTTCCGCAGATATAATCCTCAAGAGGCTTCCCGTTTATATTGAAATGCCCGCTGCCTTTTGACATCCAGACCCTGGCAATGGAAGTTTTCCTTCCGCCAGTCCCGTGATATTGGACGTTTTTTGCAGGTTTCTTTTTAAAATGCGCCGGCTTATGCTCTTCGGGTGAACGCGGTTTGTCATGACGCTCGACTTTATGCGTTTCGGGTATTACTGCTGCCGCGTGCAAGTGTTTTGGTTTTGCTTCATGTTCTGCGGATTTCTTGATCTTTGGCGCCGCTTTCTTTACAGCTGGAGCGGCTTTCTTTTTGATTTCTTTACTTCCTTTTTTTGTTTCTTCTTTTTTCATTTTGTCCCCTTATATCTCTAAAATTTCCGGCTGTTGAGCGATATGCTCATGCTTTGAGCCTGCAAATATTTTAAGTTTTTTCAGCATTGCTTTCCCCAGTCTGTTCTGCGGAAGCATTCCCCACACTGCCTGCCTTATGATGCGCTCCGGCTGGCGCTTTATCAGATGCGCGAAATTTAAAAGCTTGTCGCCCCCTGGATATCCCGAATGGGAGAAATAGGTCTTCTGTGTTTCTTTGTTCCCCGACACGGCAACTTCCGCCGCGTTTATCAGGACGACAAAATCCCCGAGGTCCATATGAGGAGTGAAATTCACTTTCCTCTTTCCCATAAGTATATTGGAGATCCTTGTGGCAATGCGGCCAAGCGTCTTTCCCTTGGCGTCCACTAGGAACCATTTTCTCTTTATTTCCGAGGCTTTCGCCGTATATGTCCTTGTTCTTTTCATGTCAATATTTTACCTTATTTAAGTATAGCCCGCAAGACGGAACGACCGTGCGCTGGACATTTAGATCGCCTTTGATAATTTTTTTCACAGTTTCGACGCTCATTTTTCCCATTCCCACTTCCAGAAGCGTCGAGACAATGAACCTGACCATTTTATACAAGAACGACCCTGCAACTATCCGGAAGCGGATCAAGCTGCCCGGCAATCCCGATTCTTTCATAAGATCGTCCCCGACTATCCCTATATCCAGGACATGGACGCATCTTATGCTGCTTGTATGGCTGCCGCCCGCCGCGCAAAAATTCCTGAAATCATGCTTACCCTTTATAACTTTCGCGGCTTCCGCCATTTTCTTCATGTCCAGGGATTTCGTTACATGATGGGCTCTGCCCCGGAACATAACGGGCAGATGCTCACCATTAAAAACATAATACAGGTATTCTCTGGTCTTCGCGTTCCTTCTCGCGCTGAAAGCTTTTTTTGCCTCTTCGGAGCTTATGACCGTTATACCGTCATCAAGCTTGCCGTTCAACGCGTACGCGAACCTTTCCGCAGGAATGGAAGAACCTGTCTGAAAATTGGCGGCCTGCGAAAAAGCGTGGACGCCTCTGTCGGTCCTGCCCGCTAATGTCATTTTTACCTTTTCGCCCGTCAGCTTTTGTATCGCAAGCTGCAGATCTTCCTGGACGGTCCTTTTGCCGCTTTGCTCCTGCGACCCAAAGAACAGGCTACCGTCGTAGCTGAAAACGATCTTAATGTTTTTCAAACAAGTTCTAAATACGCTTTCGGAGCATTGTCGCCCCGGTTCGATCCGACCCTTATTATCCTGGTGTACCCGCCAGCCCGTCCTTCGAATCTCACAGGGAATTCCGTGAATATCTTCTTTATGAGGTCCCTGTCCCTTAAGAGGCTGAACGCCTTCCTTCTGGATGCGATATCGCCGTATTTTGAGAGCGTGATTATCTTCTCTGCCATTTTTCTGGCTTCTTTCGCGCGGGTTACCGTCACTTCAATCCTACCGTGCTGAAGGAGCGATATAACCATGCTCCTTAAGAGCGCTATCCTCTGGTCGGTAGGCCTGCTAAGTTTTCTGTTCTTATTCCTGTGTCTCACTTTTTCCTCCGGACCTTTCTTCTGGTACGATTCATACCCAGTTTGTACTCCTGGAGCTTTTCAATTACCTCTTTCGCGGATTTCGCGCCGAAATTCTTTATCTTCATGAGGTCCATTTCAGAATACTTGACCAGCTCCCTCACCGTCTTTATTCCAGCTTTCTTAAGGCAGTTGGAGCTTCTGGCCGAGAGCTCCAGGTCATCCACGCTCATCTCCAGGATGGTTTCTTTTGAATCTTCCTTGCCGGATACAGCCACTCCCAGCGATTCCGCGCGCTGGCCCAGGTTCACGAACATGTCCACGTGCCTAGCAAGTATCTTTGCGCTTTCCTTAACAGCTTCTTCCGGAGAGATCGTCCCGTTGGTCCAGACGTCCAGTATCAGCCTGTCGTAATTTATCTCCTGGCCCACGCGCACTTCTTCGGTAGAGACATTCACTTTCAGGACCGGAGTAAAGATGGAGTCGATTGGGATCGTCCCTATTGCCTGGTTCGGCTTTTTGTTCCTCTCAGCCACGACGTATCCCTTCCCTTTTTCTACGGTCATCTCTATGTTGAGTTTCCCGTTGTTCTCAAGGTTCGCTATCACGTGGTCGCCGTTGATTATCTCGATCTCCGCATCATGCGTGATGTCGCCGGCCTTTACGATGCCCTTGCCTTTTGCTTTAAGCGTTATTATTTTCGGCTCGTCGGAATGCGACCTTATGATGATGCCCTTTATGTTCAATATCATCTGAAGGACATCTTCAAGAACGCCCGGTATCGTTGAGAATTGATGCGGCACATTTTCGAACTTTACTGTTGTTACAGCTGAACTCGGAAGCGAGGACAAAAGCACGCGCCTCAGTGCGTTGCCCAGGGTTGAGCCGTAACCCCTTTCAAGAGGCTCCACTATGAACTTGCCGTAATTATCCCCCTGCGGAACATATTTTACCCAAGGTTTTTCCCCGATCATTATCATTTATATTACCTCCCTATCTTGAATAGAATTCTACTATCATTGACTCTGTTATCGGCTCCCCTATCTCTTTCCTCTCCGGGATGGATTCTATCTTCCCTTCCAGCGAGGCCGCGTTCATGCTAAGCCACCCCGGAAGCTTTTTATCTCCGGACTTCTCGATATAAGCCCTTATCCTCGCGGCAACACCCTCTTTGATCTTGATGATCTCTTCCTTTTTAACCGAAAAGGAAGGGATGTTGACCTTTTTACCGTTCACCGTAACGTGCCCGTGCGTAACAAGCTGCCTTGCTTCCGAACGCGAGGGTGCAAACCCCAGCCTGTAGACCACATTATCCAGCCGCCTTTCAAGGAGCTCCAGGAGTTTTTCTCCCGTGACGCCTTTCCAAGTAAGCGCTTTTTCGAAATATGATTTGAACTGCCTTTCGGATATTCCGTAAATGCGCCTGGCTTTCTGTTTTTCGCGCAGACGGATGCTGTATTCGGACGACTTTGTCGGCGTCTGCCCATGCTGACCCGGCGGGTATGCTCTCCTTTTTACCGGACATTTTTCGGAAAAGCACTTGTCCCCTTTAAGGAATAGCTTATTACCTTCCCTCCGGCACAATTTACAAACTGGACTAGTATGACGCCCCATATTTTCCCCCTTAAACCCTTCTCTTTTTTCTTGGTCTGCAGCCGTTGTGCGGTATAGGAGAAACGTCCTTTATGGAGCTTATTTCAAGACCAGTGCCTTGAAGCGCTCTTATCGCCGTTTCTCTCCCGGCTCCCGGCCCTTTTACAAGTACGCTAACTTCCCTGACCCCTGCTTCCATAGCTTTTTTTGCCACATTCTCGGCCGCGAGCTGAGCCGCGAACGGAGTTCCCTTTTTTGTGCCCTTGAACCCGGCGTGCCCGGCAGAGCCCCAGGCAATAACATTGCCCCCGTTATCGGCTATGGATATTATCGTGTTGTTGAACGTCGCTTTTATATGCGCAATGCCCGTGCTTGCCACATGTTTTTTTTCTTTCTTTTTCTTGGCCGGTGCTGCTGTCATTTTATTTTACTCCTTTTTGATCTCTTCTTTTTTATGCCCCGAACCCACGGTCTTGCGTTTGCCTCTTTTTGTCCTCGCGTTCGTCCTTGTCCTTTGACCCCTGGCAGGAAGCCCTTTTTTGTGCCTCTGCCCTCTGTATGTGCCAATGTCTATCAGCCTTTTGATGTTCGTCTGCACTTCTTTGCGCAGATCTCCCTCCACCATGTAATCCTTTATGATATCCCTCATGGCCACCACATCGGATTCAGTAAGGTCCTTTATCTTGCGGCCGGGATCTATCTTCGCGCGGTCCAGTATCTCAAGCGCGAGCGCCCTCCCTATACCGTATACATATGTAAGCCCAATTTCCGCCCTTTTATTGGACGGCAGATCCACTCCGGCGATTCGAACCATTTTTTATACCCCCGTTTTTAACCTTGTCTCTGTTTGTGCTTCGGGTTCTTGCAGACGATACGGACCCTTCCTTTTCGCCTTACCACCTTGCAGCTGTCGCATATCTTCTTAACTGATGCCCTGACTTTCATATATCCTCCTATTTTGTCCTGAAAGTGATCCGCCCGCGGGTAAGATCATATGGAGAAAGCTCCACCTTGACCTTATCTCCCGGAAGTATCCTTATAAAATTCTTCCTTATTTTTCCGGAAACATGCGCCAGTACCATCTGGCCGGTCTCAAGCTTTACCCTGAAGAGCGCGTTCGGGAGCGCTTCCGTCACTTCGCCTTCAAGTTCTATTACATCCTTATCCTTTACCATTATTGATCCCGCCTCGTTAGAATTTTCGGGACCCCTTTTGTCACCAGGATCGTGTGCTCAAAATGGGCCGAAATACTGCCGTCCTCCGTAACTACCGTCCATCCGTCATCCAGCGTCCTTATATCCGATCCGCCGATATTCAACATCGGCTCTATCGCCAGCGTCATCCCCGCCTTCAGGACCATTCCTGTCCCCTTTTTCCCGAAGTTCGGGATGAGCGGGTCTTCATGAAGCGCACTTCCTACCCCGTGCCCGTAAAGGTTCTTTACGACCGAGAATCCGTTCTTTACCGCCTCTTCCTCAATTGCGCTGGACACGTCGCCCAGGTATTTGCCGTCGCTTGCCTGAGCTATCCCCTTATAAAGGGCCGACCTTGTCGTGCTTAAAAGCCTTTTTACTTTCGCGCTCACTTTCCCGACGGGAAAAGTTTCCGCGTTGTCGCCATAATATCCGTCAACAATAGCCCCGACATCGATCCCAATTATATCCCCGTCTTTCAACTGCCTGTTCCCCGGCAACCCGTGGACTACTTCCTCGTTCACGGAAAGGCAAGTGCCGTATTTATATCCCCGGTAACCCTTGAACGCCGGGATAACACCTTTTGCTTTGAAAAGATCATCGGCGATATCATTGATCTCTGCCGTCGTTATCCCTACCCTGACGGCTTTTCCCAGTTCTCCAAGTATGTCAGCCGAAACCCGACAAGCCTTTTGTATCTTATCGATCTCGGACTCAGTTTTAATTTGCGCCATCAGCTTACCGCTTTACAAGCTTCCTTAAATACCGCATCGACTGTTTGCGTGCCATCGATATGTACCAATTTTCCCTGCTTTTTATAATATTCAACCAGCGGTGCTGTCTGCTTTTCATAAACCTCATACCTGACTTTTATGACACCTTCGGTATCATCTTTCCTCTGATAAAGCTCGCCGCCGCAAATATCGCAAACATTCTCGACTTTCGGCGGCTTGAACATCAAGTTATAGACCGCTCCGCAATTTCTGCAGCTTCTTCTTCCCGTCAACCTTTTCAATATTTCCTTCAAAGGAATATCTATATACAACACTTTTGACAGGTCGAACTTCAATTTACTCAACAATGCATCAAAAAGCTTGGCCTGCTCTAGCGTCCTTGGGAACCCGTCAATAACAAAGCCGTTCTTACACTCTTTTTTAGTGACGGCCGCTTCGGCAACTTTTATAGCTACGCTGTCCGGCACCAGTTTCCCTTCATCCAGATAGCTCTTAGCTAATTTACCGACATCCGTCCCGCTCCTTACAGCTTCCCGGAGCAGATCCCCCAGCGAAATGTGAGGGACTTTCAGTTCCGGAGCAAGAAGCTTTGCCTGCGTTCCTTTGCCGGAACCCGGAGGACCGGCAAGAACATAAACTTTCGGCATTATGTTAACAGGCCTTCGTACTGCCTTGTTACAAGATGAGTCTCAATTTGCCTCACAAGATCAAGAGCAACGCCTACAACTATAAGAAGGGCCGTGCTTCCAAGCCCCTGGAAAGTATTGATATGTGTTACTCCTTCAACAATGGTCGGAATAACGGCAATGATCGCCAGAAAAAGCGCACCGATAAATGTCAGTTTTGTGACTATCGATTCCAGATATTCGGACGTCGGGGCCCCGGGCCTTATTCCCATTATGAACCCGCCGTATTTCTTTATGTTCTCAGCAAGGTCTTTCGGATTGAAAGTGATCGCCGTATAAAAATACGTGAAGAAAAAAATCAGCAGAAAATATAGCGCCATATACAACCCTTTGGACGGTGAAAGCTGGCCGGCGATCCACTGCATGAAAGGCAGCGGAATGAACTGCGCGATGGTCGCGGGGAAAAGCAGGACCGACGATGCAAAGATGATAGGAATGACGCCGCCCTGATTCAGCCTGAGAGGAATGTAAGTGCTCTGGCCGCCGTAAACTTTGCGGCCGATTATCCTCTTGGCGTACTGCACCGGGACCCTTCTCTGCGCCTCGCTTATGATGACTATCGAAACTATCATAAGGACGAACACCGAAAGCAGGATAATAATGCCTACGAAGCTCGCGCCGCCTTTCAGCAGCATTATGGTCTGGCCGATGTAGGTGGGTATCCTGGAGACGATGCCGATAAAAATTATCAGCGACGCGCCGTTCCCGATGCCGTATTCCGTTATAAGCTCGCCGAGCCACATCACCAGGGTGGTGCCGGCCGTCAGAAGAATGATGCAGGAAAAAAGGAAATAGCTGAAACTGAATCCGGGAATAAGGACACCCCTAAGCCAGAAAGCCATTCCGAACGCCTGGAACGCCGCCAGCACTACAGTGAGATATCTTGTGTATTGAGCGATCTGTTTTCTGCCGCCGCTTTCGTCCTTTGACATTTCTTCCAGCTGCGGAACGACGGCAGTCAAAAGCTGCAATATGATGGAGGCGTTTATGTAAGGCACTATTCCCATCGCGAAGATAGAGAATTTCACGAGCGCGCCGCCGGTGAACAGGTCAAGGAAATTAAGGAGGTTCCCCGTGCCGAACATATGCGTCAGTTTTGTCGCATCCACGCCCGGAATTGGCATGTGGACGCCAAGCCTGAAAATGACCATGACCCCTATCGTGAACAGGAATTTATTCCTGAGATCCTTTATATTGAATATGCCTGATAACGTGTTTAACAAAATTTATCTCCTATTTTCCCAAGAGCACAGCTTTGCCGCCTGCATCCTTTATCTTTTTTAATGCACCTTCCGTAAATTTGTCCGCTTCAATGGTAAGCGCTGCTCTAAGATCGCCGTCGCCAAGAATTTTCAAAAGTTCGCCTTCCGCGATAAGTCCGGCCTCGGCCAGAACTTTTTTATTCACAACATCCTTAAAATCGTTGAGGTCGCCGACATTCACGATCTCATAATGCTTTTTGAACAGCAGGTTCTTGAAACCTTTTTCTTTCGGGAGCCTTCTGTAGAGAGGCGTCTGTCCGCCTTCAAATCCAGGCCTAACGCCGCCGCCTTGCCTTGAGTTCTGGCCTTTGTTCCCTCTGCCGGAAGTTTTTCCGTGCCCGGAACTGGAACCCCTTCCGACCCTTTTCTTTCTTTTTCTTGCTCCCTCGGTCCCGTGCAGTTCTCCCATTTTCATCGCTTAACCCTCCCTGACCTCAGCTGCCTGCTGAGTGAACCTGATATTAAGTTTTTTCCCGCGTATTTGCTCCTCTTTTTCAAGGACCTTGAGCGACATAAGCCCTTCGATGGTAGCCCTTGCAGTATTTATGGCATTGGAAGCTCCTATCGACTTTGCAACAATATCGGCAATACCCGCCAGCTCAAGGACCGTGCGCACGGCGCCTCCGGCGATAACTCCCGTTCCTGTTGGGGCGGGCCTCATTATGACATTGCTTGCGCCCGATCTGCCTTCTGTTTCATGAGGGATGGTCTTTCCGACCATCGGAACTTTTATCTGATGCTTTTTCGCGTCATCCACCGATTTTCTGATCGCTGCCGAAACTTCGTTCGCTTTTCCCACGCCCACGCCCACAAGACCGGCTCCGTCGCCGACAACCACAACGGCCCGAAAGCTCATCTTTTTGCCGCCTTTCACTACCTTGCATATGCGTCGGATCTGGACGACTTTTTCCTGCTGCCTGTCCTCATCAAAACGCTGGTCCCTTCTTCTGTTATCCATGTTTAAAACTCCAATCCTTTAGCGCGGGCCGCGTCGGCAAGCGCCGCTATTTTTCCGTGATACACGTATCCGCTCCTGTCAAAGACCACTTTTTTTATGCCAGCATCCATGGCGCGTTTTGCAATTTCCTCGCCGATGCGCTTTGCGGCATCTATATTGTTCTTCACTTTTTTGCCTGATTTTTTCAGCGCCGTCGTTGAAGCCGAAGCAAGCGTCATGCCTTTAATATCATCTATGACCTGTGCGTAAATGTGCCCGTGGCTCCTGAACACCGTCAAACGCGGCCGCTCAGTTGAACCTTTTATTTTTTTTGTCAGTTTTCCCTTCATTTTGTAGTTGCTCCCGCCGCCTTTGCAGCTTTTCCCGCCTTCTTCTTCACGATCTCGCCGAAATATTTGATCCCTTTTAATTTATATGGTTCGATCTCTTTCGATTTTTTTATCTTTGACGCGATCTCGCCCACCAGCTCCCTGTCCGCGCCTGACACTGTCACCTTGTCCTGTCCCTCCAGCTTGAACTCTATCCCCGCCGGAGGCAAAAATGTAAGCGGATGCGAGAATCCCACCTGTAACACAAGATTGTTCCCCTGCTTGGCCGCGCGATACCCTACTCCTGAAAGAATAAGTTTTTTCTCGAATCCGGCCGCGACTCCCGCGACCATGTTCGCGACCAAAGCTCTGTACAGGCCATGGAGCGCCTTTACATTGTTCTCCTCGCTGCTCCTTTTCAAAGTTAATATCCCTTTGTCCAGTGAAATCGATATGGCTTCCGGCAATGAACGCGTAAGCGAACCTTTGGGCCCCTTGACCGTGATCTTATTCCCTTCTATCTTGGCTTCAACGCCTTTTGGCAATTCGATCAGTTTTTTCCCTATTCTTGACATTTTTTATTCCTTCTTGCTACCAGATGTAACAAATTACCTCTCCGCCCACTCCCTGCTCCCTCGCGGCGGAATCGGTCAATATCCCCTTTGATGTCGAGACAAGCGCCGTGCCGAACCCTGACCTTATCCTGGGAAGCTTGTCTTTTCCCTTGTAAATGCGCTTACCCGGCGTTGAAACCCTTTTTATCCCGCTGATAACGGCTTTCTTTTTCAGGCCGTATTTAAGCGTCAGCCTTATTATTTTTTTGTTCCTTTTTGTGACCGTCTCTACCTTGCCGATATATCCTTCGTCCTTAAGGATGTTCGCTATGGCCAGTTTCATTCCGGAAGCCGGGATATCCACGGTCTCATCCTTCACGTTGGACGCGTTGCGTATCCTTGTCAGCATGTCCCCTATAGAATCAGTTAAATACATTTTTCACCCTTTCACCAGCTTGATTTTGTGACGCCCGGGAGAACTCCCTCGTGCGCCATTGTCCTGAAACATATCCTGCAAATGCCGAATTTCCTCATGTAGCCGCGGGGCCTTCCGCATATCTGGCACCTGCTGTGTTTCCGAACCGTAAATTTCGGCGTCTTTTTCGATTTAAGTACCATGCACTTTTTTGCCATTGACCGCTCCTTACTTCCTGAACGGGAACCCGATCAGGGTTAAAAGCTCGAGCGCTTCTTCGTCCTTTTTTGCGTTCGTAACAATAGTGATGTCCATTCCCCTGACCTTGTCCACCTTGTCATATTCAATTTCCGGGAATATAAGCTGTTCTTTTATTCCCAGAGTATAGTTGCCGTGCCCGTCAAATGATTTCGGGCTGATACCCCTGAAATCCCTTATCTTCGGAAGGCTTATATTCACCAGCTTGTCCAGGAAATCGTACATCCTCTGACCTCTCAGGGTCACCACGCAGCCGATGGGCGTGTTCTCTTTCAGTTTGAACCCCGAAATGGATTTTTTTGATTTCGTGACCACCGGCTTTTGTCCCGTGATTGCCGCTATCTCGGCGACCGATATATCTATCGCTTTCGGGTTCGCCGTGGCTTCGCCAACGCCCCTGTTCACCACGAGTTTGACCAGGTGCGGGACCTGCATCGGGTTCTTGTACCCGAATTTTTTCATCATCCCGGGGATTATTTCTTTTTTATATCTTTCTTTCAGGTTCTTCATAGTTATTTGACCTTATCCATTATCTCGCCGCATCCGGCGCACTTCCTTACGCTTATTTCCTCTACCCTGGCAGACCTCACCCTTGAAGGCTTGGCGCACTTCGGGCACACCATCATCAGCTTTGACGGGTTGACCGCCATGGGCTTCTCTATGATGCCGCCCTGGAAAGTTTTTGTCGCCTTCTGGTGCTTCTTTGCGACATTCACCTTTTCAACTATGACTCCGTCATCAAGAACGCTCAATATCTTGCCTTTTTTCCCTTTGTCCTTGCCGGAAATGACTATGACCGTGTCGCCTTTTTTAAGCCTGTTCGCCATTATCTACACTACCTCCGGCGCGAGAGAGATGATCTTCATGAAATTCCTGTCGCGCAGCTCCCTCGCCACTGGTCCGAATATGCGTGTCCCGCGGGGGTTCCCGTCCTTTGCGATAATGACGGCGGCGTTGTCATCGAACCTGACCATGCCTCCGTCGGGTCTGCGAAGCGGTTTTACGGACCTTACAAGGACACAAAGCACGATTTCGCTCTTTTTAACTGTCATATTCGGATCGGCGGATTTCACGACTCCCGTGAAAAGATCTCCGACAGCGGCAGTGCTTTTATTGGACCCTCCCAGGACCCTGATACACTGAACGACCTTCGCGCCGCTGTTGTCCGCGACAGCTATCATTGACCTATTTTGTATCAATTGGGATCTCCTTACCCTGCCTACCGGCGGGCAGGTCTTTCGCTCTTCTTATGGGCAACGGCATGCCCTTGTCCTCTTCTGCAATGCCCTCTTTTTTCTTTCCTAATATCTCAAGCACTACCCATCTCTTATCGGCGGACATCGGCCTGACCTCCATTATCTTGACCCTGTCCCCCACGGAGCAGATCTCGCCTTCATCGTGAGCCTTGAAAGTGTTGGACAGTTCATGACCTTCTGATAAAGAGGGTGCCTGACCTTCCTTGCCACTTCCACAACGACCGTCTTCGACATCTTGTCGGAAATGACTATCCCTTCCCTGATCTTCTTATTTGTTTTTTCTGCCGTTCCACCTGTTTTCTCCTTTATTATAGTAAGGATCCTCGCCACGCTGTGCCGCGCCCATTTTATCTTGAGCGGGTTCTTCTGCTCGCTGCGTTTTATTTTCAATTCGAAAAGTGCTTTTCTCGCGGAATCAAGCTTTCCTTTAAGATCGTTCAGATCATGCTGCCTTAAAATTTCCGCGCTGTCCTTTTCTTTTGTTCTTGCCTTTGCCATTTTTATATCTTCTCCACCAGTCTTGTCTTGATCGGAAGCTTATGCCCGGCGAGCCTCATGGCTTCCAGGGCATCTTCCTTTGTAACGCCGGCAAGCTCGAATATTATCTTGCCCGGCTTCACGACCGCGACATAATATGCCGGATCGCCTTTTCCCCCGCCCATCCTTGTTTCCGCGGGACGCGCAGTGGCGGATTTGTCGGCCAGAACCCGTATCCAGAGCTTCCCGCCTCTTTTTACAAAATGTGTGACAGCTTTTCTGGCGGATTCTATCTGGTTCGTCTTCAACCAGCAGGTCTCCAGCGCCTGCAGCCCGTATTCGCCAAAAACAATAGTGTTGCCCCTGGTAGCAACTCCTCTTCTTCTGCCTCTGTGATCCTTCCTGAATTTAACTTTCTTAGGCTGTATCCCCATTTTAGCTCACCGTCTCCATCACAGTAACGGAAGGCTTTATAACCTCTCCGGCTGTCTGTTCTTTTTCCACTAAAGTATCTCCCTTGTATATCCAGACTTTGACGCCGATCTTTCCGTAAACCGTCATGGCTTCCGTGAACCCGTAATCTATTCTCGCGCGAAGCGTCTGCAGAGGGACCCTTCCCTTCCTGTACCATTCGCTTCTTGCGATCTCGGCGCCGTTAAGGCGGCCGCCGCACATTATCTTTATGCCTTTTGCCCCCGACCTCAGCGACTTTGCTACCGCCTGCTTCATGGCTCTCCTGTACGCGATCCTTTTTTCCAGCTGGGCCGCAATGTTCTCAGCCACAAGAAGCGCGCATATTTCCGGGTTTTCCTCTTCAAGAATATTCAGCTCCACCTGCTTGCCCGTCATCTTTACCAATTCTTCTCTTAAAGCCGCCACTTCCCTTCCGCCCCTCCCTATGACAAGCCCGGGTTTTGCGGAATAAATATTTATCTCTATCTGATTCGCTCTCCGGCTTATCTTTGTTTTGGATATGCCGGCCTTAAAAAGATTATGCTTTATGTATTTACGCACCTTCAGGTCCTCGAGCATGAGCGTGCTGTATTCCTTTTTCCCCGAGAACCAGTTGGAATCCCAAGTCTCTATTATCCCGAGCCTGAACCCCTTAGGATGGACTTTTTGACCCACTTGTTGCCTCCTCTACATAAATTGTGATATGGCTCTGTCTTTTCAATATCGGGAACGCGCTTCCTTTTGACCTCGGATGCATCCTCTTGAAAGGTGTCGCTCCGTCTATCAGTATCCTGGACACGAAAAGCTTTTCATCGCCCAGCTTATAATTATGCTTTGCATTGGCAACAGCGGACTTCAAAACTTTTTCGATAAGCTTTGCTCCAAGGTTCGGGATGAACGAAAGCATGACAAGCGCTTCCTTCGCGTTCTTCCCCCTTATAAGGTCCGCGACTTGCCTGACCTTTCTGGCTCCCGATCTTACATATTTTGCTTGTGCTTTTACTTTCCATATAATTATGTAAGCGCCGATGTTTTTGCAGTGGGCACGCTGTGTCCCCTGAACGTCCTTGTCGGCGCGAATTCCCCCAGTTTGCTGCCTACCATGTTCTCAGTTATATAGATAGGGATGTGCTTGTTCCCGTTGTGGACGGCTATAGTGAAACCGACCATCTCGGGAGTGACGACGCTCCTTCTTGACCACGTCTTTATCATTTTCTTCTCTCCGCTCGCCAGCATCCTGCTGATCTTTTCCATCAGATGATAATCCGCGAAAGGACCTTTTTTTGATGATCTGGTCAAATTACGCCCTCCTCATTATTATGAATCTGTCGCTCACTTTTCTTTTTTTCCTTGTCTTGTATCCGAGCGTCGGCTTGCCCCACGGAGTTACCGGAGAAGGCATACCGATGGGCGATCTGCCTTCTCCTCCGCCGTGAGGATGATCGCACGGGTTCATTGCAACGCCTCTGACTCCCGGCCTTCTGCCGAGATGCCTGTTCCTTCCGGCCCTGCCCAAAACAACGTTCTTTGAGTCCAGGTTGCCCAGCTGCCCAATGGTCGCTCGGCAGTCGATGTGAATGAGCCTCTGCTCTCCGGAAGGAAGCTTTATCGTAGCGTATCTTCCTTCTTTCGCGACAAGCGAAGCGAAAGCGCCCGCGGACCTCGCAAGCGCTGCGCCCTTGCCGGCAGACATTTCAATATTGTGTATCATAGTGCCGACAGGTATGTTCTTGATGGGCAGGGTGTTGCCAAGCTTCACATCGACATCCGGCCCTGACGAAACAATGTCCCCGACCTTGATCCCCAGAGGGGCAAGGATATATCTTTTTTCGCCATCCATG
Source organism: uncultured bacterium (assembly GCA_963768305.1). Lineage (GTDB taxonomy): Bacteria > Margulisbacteria > WOR-1 > CAVSGV01 > CAVSGV01 > CAVYHE01. The sequence continues at coordinate 22,934 of CAVYHE010000010.1, read as the reverse complement.
TAATGCAGAAGGGCGATAAAAGAATTCCTGTAAGGATCGTATTCAATGGATGCGACCTTCGCCGGGACATTATCTTTGTTCCTCTTGAAATCGATCATCCTGAAAAGCTTTTTATTCCCTCCGCCTTTATGCCTGGAGCTTATTCTTCCTCTCCAGTCCCTTCCTGAGGTCTTATTGACCTTTTTCAGCAGTGATCTTTCGGGCTTCGAGGCCGTAAGGTCGCTGTAATCCAGGTCCACCCTGGTCCTCTGTCCGTTCGTTAATGATCTTCTTTCCTTTACCGGCATTACGCTCCAGCCTCCAGTTCCTTTATTTTCTGTCCTTCCTTTAATTTAACGTACGCTTTTTTCCATCCCGAAGTCACGCCGATGCTCCTGCCCAGCGTCCTGGCCTTGCCTCTCATTTTCACCGTATTCACGGACCTTGCGTCAACGCCGAAATTTTCCTTTATCGCGTTCTTTATCTGAGTTTTCGTCGCTTCTTTCAGTACTCTGAAAACATATACGGAATCCGCTCTTAATCCGGAAGTTTTTTCCGTTACCACAGGTTCAATGATTATCTGATAAGGATGCGCCATTATGCGAACGCCTCCTCAATGACCGCTAATGCGTCCTTTGTTATCACGATCTCATCCTGCTTAAGCAGGTCATAAATGTTCAATGCCCCTCCGATAGCAACTTTGACGCCTTTAATGTTCTTCGCTGACCTCTCAACCGCGTCATCATGGGAAGAAATGATCACAAGGGCACTTCCCTTGATCCCGAGAGTCTTAAGCAATTGTGCCATCTCCTTGGTCTTCGGTTGGGCCAAGGTAAGCTTTTCGATGACTTTGATCTTTCCCGCCTGCGCCTTGTCGGAAAGAACGCTCCTCACAGCCGCTTTCCTTACCTTTATCGGCAGATTGAAGGAATAATCCCGCGGCTTCGGCCCAAAAGCGACGCCGCCGTGCCTCCAGTGAGGGGCTCTGTTGTCGCCTATCCTGGCGCTGCCGGTGCCTTTCTGCCTCCAGGGTTTTTTACCGCCGCCGGAAACTTCCGCGCGGGTCTTTGTGCAGGCGTTCCCCTGCCTGCCGGTAGCCAGATACCAGTTCAAAGTTTCGTTCACGACATGCTCGTTCACTGCGGACGCGAACACGGCGTCGGAAGCTTTGACGCTTCCGTCAACTTTTCCGTTCATTCCGTAAATATCTAGTTTTGCCATTTCTATTCCTTATTTTTTCGCCGGCGCCGCGGATGCCAGTTTCGCGGCTTTTTCCAGCGGAGCATGCGCTATCCTCTTGACCCTGGGCTGCGTGATAATGCCCGTACCTTTTATTGCAACAATGTTCCCTTTTGGGCCCGGGACCGAACCTCTTATTCCTAAGATGTTCTTTGCCGCATCAATGTACAAAACAACCAGACCTTTTGCCGTGACCTTATCGAAACCCATGTGGCCCGCTCTTCTTTTTCCTTTCAGAACATGCCCCATGAAGGTTCCGGAACCCGATGATCCCGGCATCCTGTGCGACTTTGAGCCGTGGCTCATCGGATGCCTGTTAAAATGATATCTCTTAACCGGCCCCTGGAATCCTTTCCCGATCGATATGCCGCGTAACACTGACGACTTCGTTCATCTTGAACGCATCGGCCTTTATCTCCTGGCCGATGGAATATCCGTCCAGCTTATCTTTCCTGAATTCCTTTAAGATATCTAAGGTTTTCCTTCGACTCCCTGCTTCTTGAAATACCCTTCTTTCGGCTTGTATCGTCTTTTTCGGTTTCCCGAATCCGAGCTGGACGGCCTGATATCCGTTCTTTTCGTTCGTCCTGAGATTGACCACGACGCACGGGCCGGCCTCGACAATGGTCACCGGCTCAACAAGGCCGTTCTCGTTGTATATTTGGGTCATCCCTATTTTTTTGCCTATTAGTTCTGCCATGTTATTTCAACTTTATCTCTATGTCCACGCCGGCCGGGAGGTCCAGCTGCATAAGCGCGTCCACGGTCTGCTGCGCCGGGTCCAGGATATCAACCAGCCTGTTGTGGACCCTTATCTCGAAATGTTCGCGCGATTTTTTGTCGATATTCGTCGAGCGGTTCACGCAATAAATTTCTTTGTTGGTCGGGAGCGGTATCGGGCCCGAGACCACGCCGCCGGAGCGTCTTCGCCGTATCCACTATCTTCAACGCCGACTGGTCCAGCACCCTGCTGTCGTAACCTTTTAACCTTATCCTTATCTTTTGCCTTGTCATTATTATTTTCCCTTCGACTTGGAGATTATTCCTTCGGCTATGTTCTTTGAGACTTCCTCATACTTTGAGAACTCCATCGTGTATATCCCGCGCCCCTGAGTTTTGGACCTTAGCGCTGTCGCGTATCCGAACATGTCGGAAAGCGGCACTTTCGATTTTATTACCTGGATCCCGCGTGGGATTCCATCCCTTCTATCTTCCCTCTTCTGCTGTTCAGGTCTCCTATGACGTCGCCCATGTACTGCTCCGGGATCTTCGTCCTCGACGTTCATTATCGGCTCAAGAAGGATGGGCTTTGACTTCATGAAACCTTCCTTGAAAGCCATGGATCCCGCTATCTTGAACGCCATTTCAGATGAGTCGACTTCATGGAACGAGCCGTCGAACAATGTGACCCTCACGTCAATGACAGGGAATCCCGCAAGGACGCCCGTCTGCATCGCTTCAACTATGCCGTCCTCTACCGCCGGAATATATTCCTTCGGTATCGATCCGCCGACGATCTTGTTCACGAATTCAAATTTGCTCCCCGGAGGAAGCGGCTCCACCTTTATCCAGACGTGCCCGTACTGGCCGCGGCCTCCGGTCTGCCTTATGAATTTTCCTTCGGCTTCCGCGGCAGCTTTGATCGTTTCTTTATAAGCGACCTGCGGCTTGCCGACGTTCGCTTCAACCCTGAATTCCCTGAGCAGCCTGTCGACGATGATCTCCAGGTGAAGCTCGCCCATTCCGGAAATGATTGTCTGCCCTGTTTCCGGATCGCCTTTGACCCTGAAAGTAGGATCTTCTTCTGCAAGGCGCCCAAGCGCAACGCCCAGCTTTTCCTGGTCGGCCTTGGTCTTCGGCTCGATCGCAACGAATATGACCGGTTCCGGGAATATGATGGCTTCAAGGATGATCGGCTTGTCTTCATCGCAGATGGTGTCGCCGGTCACCGTGCCTTTTAATCCCACCGCCGCAGCTATGTCGCCCGCGTGGACCTCTTCGATCTCTTCCCTCTTGTCGGCGTGCATCTGAAGGAGCCGGCCGATGCGTTCTTTCGAATCCTTTGTTGAATTCAATATGTAAGAGCCGGACTTGAGCGTTCCCGAGTAAACCCTGAAAAATATCAGCTTTCCGACGAAAGGATCGGTCGCTATCTTGAATGCCAGAGCTGAGAAAGGGCGCAGTATCGGATGCATGCCTTTCCTCGTCCTCTCCGGTCTTCGGGTTCATTCCGACGACAGGAGGAACATCCGAAGGAGAAGGCAAATAATCGATGACAGCGTCCAGCATCGGCTGAATTCCCTTGTTCTTGAACGCCGTTCCACACGTCACCGGGATTATTTTGCAATCAAGGGTCAGCTTTCTGATCCCCATCTTGATTTCGCTGTTATCCAACGTGTGTTTCTCCAGATATTTTTCAAGCAGCGCGTCATTTGCTTCTGCCGCGGCTTCAATAAGTTTTTCCCTGTGATGTTTTGCATCTGCCAGAAGCTCGGCGGGTATCTCTTTTATGAGCGGCTTCGCGCCGAGCTCGTCTTCAAAAACTATCGCTTTCATTTCCAGCAGGTCCACAACGCCCAAAAACCTGTCCTCCGCTCCGATCGGTATCTGCAGAAGAACCGGGATGCGCGTGAAGCCTCTCTTTCATCTGCTTAACGCACCTGAAAAAGTCGGCGCCTATCCTGTCCATCTTGTTGATGAAAGCGATCCTGGGAACCTTATATTTCGTCGCCTGCCTCCAGACCGTTTCTGACTGGGGCTGTACGCCGCCGACGGCGCAGAAGACCGCGACCATGCCGTCGAGCACTCTCAACGATCTCTCAACTTCAACGGTAAAATCCACGTGGCCGGGAGTGTCTATGATGTTTATCCTGTAATCTTTCCAGAACGTAGTGATGGCCGCGGAAGTGATGGTGATGCCTCTCTCCCTTTCCTGCACCATCCAGTCGGTCACGGTGTTGCCGTCATCCACGTTGCCGATCTTGTGGATCTTTCCCGAATAGAAAAGTATCCTCTCCGTCGTCGTGGTCTTGCCGGCATCGATATGAGCGGCGATCCCTATGTTCCTGTATTTATCTATAGTATGGGTCCTTGCCATTATATTACCACCTGAAATGAGCGAACGCTTTGTTCGACTCCGCCATCTTGTGCGTGTCCTCGCGCTTTTTCATGGACGCCCCCACGCCGTTGTAAGCATCCATCAGTTCCCCTGAAAGTTTTTCGATCATTGAATGTCCCGCCCGTTTCCTCGCGTTCTCCCTTATCCACTGCATGGAAAGCGAAAGTCCGCGGTCTTCCGGAACTTCTATCGGGACCTGGTATGTGGCGCCTCCGACCCTTCTCGGCTTGACTTCCATAAGAGGCCTTACGTTATTGAGCGCCTTCTCGAATATCTCCAGCTGCGGCTTCTTCAGTTTTTCCGAAGCCATGTCAAGCGCGCCGTAAAAAATGGTCTCGACCGTGCTTTTCTTGCCGGCCCACATCATCTTGTTGATGAATTTCTGGACCTGCACGTTCCCGTAGACCGGGTCCGGCAAAATAACTCTTTTTACTATATTTCCTCTTCTTGGCATTTTTTCTCCCTTAAGCCGCCTTTGACGGCGCGCTTTCGGCTTTTTCGCCCCGTACCTGGAGCGGCCCTGCCTGCGGTTCTCCACCCCGCCTGTGTCAAAAGTCCCTCTTACTATGTGATATCTGACGCCCGGAAGGTCTTTCACCCTTCCTCCGCGGACCAAAACGACCGAGTGTTCCTGAAGGTTGTGGCCGACTCCCGGAATATAAGCGCTGATTTCCATGCCGTTGGTAAGACGGACCCTCGCGACTTTTCTCAATGCCGAATTCGGTTTTTTCGGCGTTGTCGTGTAGACCCTGAGGCAAACCCCTCTTTTGAACGGATTTCCGCCTAAAGCCGGCGCCTTGCTCTTAAAAGATTTATTCCTTCTTCCGCTTTTTATAAGCTGATTGATGGTAGGCATCGGATTTATTTCTCCTTTTCCTCTGCGGCAGCGCCGCTCAACATGAAAGGCACAAGATCAACAGCCCTGTAAGCTGAAAAACCTGTCCCCGCGGGAATTAGTTTCCCGATGATGACGTTCTCTTTAAGGCCGTACATTTTATCAACGCGCCCTTTTATGGCCGCCTCCGTCAATATCCTTGCTGTTTCCTGGAATGACGCGGCCGATATGAACGAATCCGTAGAAAGCGACGCCTTGGTTATTCCCAGCAACACTTCCGTCGCCGTAGCCGCCTCGCCCTTTGCTGCCGAATTCACTTTTTCAAGCTCCATCGTATCAAGCAGCTCGCCCGGAAGCAGCATCGTATCCCCCGGATTCACCACCCTTACCTTGTTCGTCATCTGCCTTACGATGACCTCTATGTGCTTGTCGTTAATTGAAACGCCTTGCCCTCTGTATATCCTTTGTATCTCATCGACAAGGAAATTCTGCACCGCCTGCTTGTTCAGTATCCTCAGCAGGTCGTGCGGGTTTATGCTTCCATCGGTCAAGGGAATGCCCATCTCCACTTTGTCTCCGGTGGCGACCCTTATCCTTGTTTCATAAGGCACAGCGTATTCGTGCTTTCCGTGCGATGAAACTATCGTGATAACCCTCGAGCCTTCCCTTTCGGAAACTTCCACAGTGCCTTCCGCTTCTGAAAGGAGCGCCGGGTCTTTCGGCCTGCGCCCTTCGAAGAGTTCTTCTACTTTCGGAAGACCCTGGATGATGTCCCTTGTTTTGCTGGGGTCGCGCCTTATGCTCTCCACTTTTGAGAGGAAATCATAGCTTGCGACATCCTGGCCGTCCTCGACGATTATCCTGGACCCTGCCGGGATGGTGTAATTCTCTCCGGGGACCACTACAACGCTCTTGCTCCTGCCTTCTTTTACGGAAATGACCACTCCGCCGGTCTTGGAGACGACGCCGGCAGCCACTTCATCGCCCACCTTGACCTTGTCGCCGACTTTGACGTAGATCTTGGCGCCGCTGGGAACATCTATTTCCTTCTTTGCTTTCGGATTATATATGAATATGGCGGCATCGTTTTTCGCCATTTTTTCCAGGACCGTCTTGTCCTCGATCTTTTTCTTTCTTTCGGTGATCTCCAGGCCGAGGTAGATGACCTTTCCCTCGGTGCTGGAAACGACATATTCATATGTAGGATCGTATTCAGCTATCGCGTCGCCAGAGGATATGTGGGAATCCTCTTTTACCTTAAGGATGGAGCCGACAGGCAGCTTGTATTCCTCTTTTTTATCCTTCACTTTGACCAGGGCGATGGATTCCCTGGTGACCATCTTGGCCTTTTCGCCGTTCTCATCGATGATGTCCCTCACCTCGATGCCGGGAGCCCACTCAACCTTGCCCGTGTGCTTCACTTTTAAAGAAACTTTTGCCGCTTTATGGAGCGCAACGCCGCCGATATGGAACGTTCTCATCGTGAGCTGTGTTCCAGGTTCGCCGATGGACTGCGCGGCGATGATGCCGACCGCCTCGCCGATGCTCACTATGCCGCCGTGGGAGAGGTCCCTGCCGTAGCATTTCTGGCAGATCCCTTTCTTTGTCTTGCAGGTCATGACCGACCTGACCTTTACTTTTTCAACGCCGGCTTCCCCTATCGCTTTCGCGCCTGCCTCGTCTATCTCTTCGCCGGATTTCACGATGACCTTCCCCGATATCGGGTCCAGAACATTCTTCACCGCAGTCCTGCCGATAAGCCTTGCGCTTATAGGCAGCATTTCTTCAAAACCTTCTCTGATGCTGGAGAGGATTATTCCGTCCTCCGAGCCGCAGTCATTTTCGGTAATGATCACGTCCTGCGCAACATCCACAAGCCTTCTCGTGAGATAGCCGGAATCGGCAGTTCTGAGAGCTGTGTCGACCAGTCCTTTTCTCGCGCCGTAAGAAGAGATGAAGTATTCGGTAACGTTCAGGCCTTCCTTGAAGTTCGTTTTGATCGGGATGCTGATGATGTTGCCGGAAGGATCCGCCATCAGTCCGCGGATGCCGGCAAGCTGTCTTACCTGCTGCAGGTTCCCTCGGGCTCCGGAGAACGCCATAAGATAAACTGAATTGAGTTTATCGAATTCCCTGAGCATGGCGTCCGTAACGTCTTCCGTGACGGTGCTCCAGATATCGATGGAGCGCATGAAGTGCTCTTTGTCCGATATTTGGCCGCCCTTAAGCTGCCTGTCCAGGGATTCAACTTGCTTTGTCGCCTTTGCAACAATATGCTTTTTCTGGGACGGCACTTTCAGGTCCTCTATAGCGATGGAGATGCCCGCGAGCGTAGCGTATTTGAAGCCGAGCCGTTTTATCTCGTCGGCCATTTCAGCCGTGACCTCCGAACCGTAAGTTTTATAGAAGAACAGGATAAGCGCCTCTATCTTCTTTTTATCAACGGTATAATTGATAAATTCAAGTTTTTCTCCCGGCACATGCTTCGCAAGTACCTTTGAAAGCGTGTTGCTGAATTTTACGCGGCCGACGGTCGTCTGCACCATCTGGCCTTCCCTCTTGACATTGACCAACGCGTGAAGATGTACCTGGTCCAGGTCCTGCGCGACCATTGCTTCTTCATCGGAAGCAGAAATTCATGCCTTTGCCGAGTGTTACCCTTTCATCGGATGCGGTCATGAAATACACTCCAAGGACCATGTCCTGCGTCGGGGTGATTATAGGCCTGCCGGATGCGGGTGATAAGTATATTCCTGGATGAAAGCATAAGAAGCCTCGCTTCCACCTGCGATTCCGTAAGAAGCGGCACGTGGACCGCCATCTGGTCGCCGTCAAAGTCTGCGTTGAACGCCGGGCAAACCAGAGGATGTATCTGTATGGCTTTCCCTTCAACAAGTATCGGCTCGAACGCCTGTATGCCGAGCCTGTGAAGTGTCGGAGCTCTGTTCAGACAGAACCGGATGCCCTTTGATCGCTTCTTCCAGGATATCCCAGACGAAAACTTCGCGTTTATCGATGTGTCTTTTCGCGCTTTTCACGTTCTGTGAAAGCCCGCGTTCAACAAGCTTTCTTATGACGAAAGGCTTGAAGAGCTCGAGCGCCATTTCCTTCGGAAGCCCGCATTGATGTATCTTTAATGTAGGCCCGACAACGATGACGCTTCTTCCGGAATAGTCGGCGCGCTTACCGAATAGGTTCTGCCTGAATCTTCCCTGCTTCCCCTCGATTATGTCGGAAAGTGATTTAAGCGGGCGTCCGGTGGAACCGGTGACAGCCCTTTTCCTTCTTCCGTTATCGATGAGAACATCCACCGCTTCCTGAAGCATTCTCTTCTCGTTCCTGACTATCATGTCGGGAGCGCCCATGCTGATGATCTTCTTTAATCTGTTGTTCCTGTTCAATATTCTGCGATAAAGATCGTTGAGGTCCGAAGTAGCGAACCTTCCGCCTTCCAACTGGACCATAGGACGAAGGTCCGGCGGCATGACAGGGATAACTTCCAGGATCATCCATTCAGGCCTGTTGCCGGATTTCAGGAAAGCTTCTGCCACCCGGAGGTGCTTTACTATCTTTATCCTCTTCTGCCCTTCGGAACCTTTCAGTTCCCTTCTGAGCCTGGTGACCGTCGCCTGCAGGTCCACTTTTGAGAGTACTTCTTTTATTGCTTTTGCGCCCGTTTCGGCTTTGAAAGAGTTGCCGTATTTTTCCCTTGCCTCCTGATACTCCGTCTCTCTGAGGACCTGGCCCTCTTTCAATTTGATTTTTTCTTTTCCCTGCGTCACTTCCGTGACCATGTAAGCATCGTAATAAACGACTTCTTCTATCAATTTTGTGGACGTGTTAAGGATTATCCCGATGAACCCGGGTATCCCTCTCAGGAACCAGACGTGCGAGACCGGCACCGCGAGCTTTATATGGCCCATGCGTTCACGCCTTACCCTGGAAGTGGTGACCTCAACGCCGCATCTTTCGCAGATAATGCCTCTGTACCTGATCCTCCTGTATTTCCCGCAATGGCATTCCCAGTCCTTTACCGGCCCGAAGATCTTTTCGTCAAAAAGACCTTTCCTTTCGGGTTTGAAGGTCCGGTAGTTGATGGTTTCCGGCTTTTCAACTTCCCCGCGCGACCATGAAAGGATCCTCTCGGTGGAAGCAAGCCCGATCTTTATGGTTTCGAATTCTCTGGAATCGCTTTTCTTAAGTTGCATAGCCGCTCTTTTCTCTCCTTGAATGCTGTGAACGTCCGAACGCGTTCTGCTTTTCAAACACCTCTTCCTCTATGTTAACTTCTTTGCCTTCTTTATTGAGGGTCTTGAAATCCAGTCCCAGGCTCCTCAATTCCTTTATGAGGACCTTGAAGGATTCGGGAACTCCCGGCTTGCCCATCAGTTTTCCCTTTATTATCTCTTCGTATACGCGGGCGCGCCCGGAGACGTCGTCGGATTTAACAGTGAGAAGTTCCTGAAGCGTGTTCGCGGCTCCGTAAGCTTCCAGCGCCCAAACTTCCATTTCCCCGAACCTTTGTCCGCCGAACTGCGCTTTTCCGCCTAAAGGCTGCTGTGTGATAAGTGAATAAGGGCCTGTTGACCTTGCGTGCATCTTGTCATCGACAAGATGGATGAGCTTCATGATATACATGCAGCCGACAGCTACCGGGCGCTCAAAATGCTTGCCAGTCCTTCCGTCCCTGAGCAGAACTTTTCCGGTGGAGTTGACCCATTCGTATCCCGGCATTCTTCCCGCTTTCGTCAGCTCTTCGCTTACTATCTTTTCGGACGCGTTCTCGCATATAGCTTCGTCAAAACCAGGGACTTCATAATATTTGTTCATTATCATTCCCGCGTGGCCAAGGAACAGCTCGAATATCTGCCCGATGTTCATACGGGAAGGAACGCCAAGCGGGTTCAATATGACATCAATAGGTGTGCCGTCCGGAAGATACGGCATGTCTTCCTCGGGCAATATCCTTGCGACAATACCTTTGTTGCCGTGGCGTCCCGCAAGTTTGTCTCCGATGGAAACTTTCCTGTATTGCGCTACATATACTCTTATAACTTCGTGGACTCCCGGAGGAAGTTCGTCTCCCTGCTGCCTTGAGAACGTCCTTACTGCTATGACCTTTCCGCCTTCTCCCGACGGCACTTTTAATGATGTGTCGCGCATGTCGCGCGCTTTGTCGCCGAATATCGCGCGCAGCAATTTTTCTTCCGCGGGAAGCTCCGTTTCGCCTTTCGGCGTGACTTTTCCTACAAGTATGTCGCCGGCTTTCACTTCCGCGCCGGGCCTTATGATCCCTCTTTCGTCAAGGTTCGCGAGAGCTTCTTCCGAAACGTTGGGTATTTCCATCGTTATTTCTTCAACGCCGAGCTTTGTCGCCCTGACATCCACTTCAAAACGCTCGATATGGACCGATGTGAACATATCGTACTTCACAAGACGCTCGGAAATTATTATAGCGTCTTCATAGTTATATCCTTCCCATGGCATGAAAGCCGTAAGGATATTCCTTCCAAGCGCCAGGTCGCCCATGTCAGTCGCGGAAGCGTCGGCAATGACATCGCCTTTTTCAATATGCTGGCCAGATCTTGACGATCGGACGCGAGTGCATGCAGGTGTTCTGGTTCGATCTGTGGAATTTCGTAAGAGTGTATGTTTCTTTCTTACCCGCCTTGCCGATGACTATCTCATCGGCGGTAACTTTCAGGACTTTGCCGGATGCTGTAGCTCTGGTAAGCAGATTCGAATCGCCGGCAACTTTTTTCTCCAGTCCTGTTCCGACGTGAGGAGCTTCCGGGCAAAGCAGAGGAACCGCCTGCCGTTGCATGTTCGCGCCCATCAGGGCGCGGTTCGCATCATCATGCTCAAGGAACGGGATCAATGCAGTGGTGATGCCCACCAGCTGTTCCGGGGCGACGCCGACATAGTCGACTTCCTTCGGAGGAGCGATAATGAATTCCCTTTTGAACCTGACAGGAACCTGTTCATCGATGATCTTTCCGCTGGCGTTCACATGGACGTCGCACGGGCCGAGTTTGAAAAGGTCTTCGACATCAGCGGTAAGATATTCGACTTTGTTGGTGACAACGCCTTTTTTCACCTTCCTGTAAGGCGTTTCTATGAAGCCGAATTTATTGATCTTTGCGTATGTCCCTAAAGAAGCAATAAGTCCGGCGTTCGGTCCTTCCGGCGTTTCTATCGGGCAAACCCTTCCGTAATGCGAAGGATGGATGTCCCTAACCTCGAATCCGGCTCTTTCTCTCGTCAAACCGCCGGGCCCGAGAGCGGAAAGCCTTCGTTTGTGGGTCAATTCCGCGAGAGGGTTCGTCTGGTCCATGAACTGCGAGAGCTGGCTTGAACCGAAAAATTCCTTTATTACAGCGACAAGAGGCCTGACGTTTATGATCATCTGAGGGGTCAGCGTTTCTCCCGCCTTCACCACCATCTGCTCTTTTACAAATCTTTCAACTCTGGAAAGACCCACCATGAACTGCCTCTGCATCAGCTCGCCCACCGATCTGATCCTCCTGTTGCCGAGGTGGTCTATGTCGTCCGGCATCCCGTTGCCGAGGTTGATGTCGATGAGCGTCTTTACTACGCCGAGAATGTCGTCCTTTGTCAGCACGGTCCTGTCTATGGGGATATCCAGGCCGAGCTTCTTGTTCATTTTATAACGCCCCACCCTGCCCAGATCGTACCTTCTTACATTGAAGAAAAGATTATTAAGATATGTCTGCGCGCCCTCCATCGTGATAGGATCGCCGGGACGCAATTTTTTGTAGATCTCAACAAGTGTTTCCTCTTTCGGTTTTATCGGATACTCGGCTAGTGTCTTTCTAGCCAGTTCCGAGTCGCCAAGGCATGCTTTTATTTCTTTTTCGGTGCGGCCGATCGCGGATAAGAATGTAGTGATAGGGACCTTCTTCGTCCTGTTTATCCTTGCGTGGATAACCGAAGACGCGTCCACTTCCACTTCCAGCCATGAGCCCCTGTCCGGTATGATAGTGGCAAAATAAGTCGCCTTGCCCCTTTCCGCTTTTTTGTTCTCGCGGAAATAGACCCCGGAAGACCGTACAAGCTGGCTGACTATGACCCTTTCGACGCCGTTGATGATGAAAGTGCCCCTGTCGGTCATCATCGGGAAATCCCCTATGAAAACGTCCTGGGATTTGACCTCCCCGCTCTGCTTGTCGATAAGCCTTACCCTCACCTTAAGAGGAGCGGAGTACGTTACTTCCTTCATCAGGCAGTCCTGGATGGAATGTTTCGTGTCCCCTACCTTGAAGTCGCCCGTGAATTCCAGCTCATAACGCCCTTCGTATCCCTTTATCGGAGAGAAGCTCACCAAAGCTTCTTTCAATCCTTCTGAAAGGAACCATTTAAAGGAATCTTTCTGCAATTCCAGCAGGTCCGGAGGATCTATGACCCTTTTCTGGGCAGCCCCGAAAACTCTTATCCTGTCTTTTCCGTTATATGTCATTTTATCTCCGCTTTACCGCCTTCCGCTTCTATCTTCTTCTTCATTTCTTCAGCTTCGGCTTTCTTTACCTTTGTTTTCACAGGTTTCGGCGTGTTATCCACCAGGTCTTTCGCTTCCTTGAGCCCGAAACCGGTGATATCCCTGACAACTTTAAGTACCTGTATCTTCTTGTCGCCCGCAGAGGTCAGGACCACATCGAACTCATCCTGAACGGCTGCCGCTTCTCCGCCTGCTCCGCCCGCGGCAGGTGCCGCTACGGCCGCCACTGCGGATACTCCGAACTTCTCCTCCATCTTCTTCACCAGGTCGGAGAGTTCCAGTACCGTCATCCCTTCAACTGTCGCAATAACATCTTCCATTTTTCCCATTACATTCACCCCCTTCTCAATCAATTAACAATTCACAATTACCAATGAACAAATTAAAAAACTAACTGCCTTTTTTATCTCTGATCGCACTTAATGCGTAAACGAACTTATTGATTATGCCTTTGCAATCAAGAACGAAATTCGTGACCGGAGCTTTCATTGTCCCCATGACCTTGGCGAGCAGAACTTCACGGGAAGGAAGCTTCGAAAGCGCTGTCACCGTTCTGGTGTCTATCAACTTACCTTCAAGCAACCCGCCTTTTACCGAAAGTTTTTCGTTCTCTTTAATGAAATCGGAAAGGACCTTTGTCGGAGCCACCTGGTCCTTGTACCCGAAAACTATCGCGGTAGTGCCTGCCAGGAGCGGATCGATCCCGTCATAAGACTTGTCTTTTATCGCGCGCGAAATGAGCGTGTTCTTGAACACCTTGAATTCCGCGTCGATGGGCCTGAGCTTTTTCCTGAGCTTTGTCATCTGCGCCATGGTAAGTCCTTTGTAATCCGTAAGGATGACAACGGTGCTCTTGTCGAATTTCTCTTTAATGGTTTTTACCGATGCTTTTTTAAGTTCTTTCTGCATTTTAGTCGTTGCTCTCCAAAACTTTGCTTATGTCCACTTTCACCGCCGGTCCCATCGTCGCCGATATGACCGCGCTCTTTATGAAAACACCTTTTACGCTGGACGGTTTTGCTTTATTGACGGTATCTATCACGGCGACAAGATTTGACTTTATCTTGTCATCGCCGAAAGATATCTTGCCGATGGGGACGTGTATCACGCCGGTCTTGTCCGTTTTGTATTCCACTTTCCCCGCCTTGAACTCTTTCACCGCTTTTCCCACTTCAAATGTAACGGTCCCGGTCTTTGGATTCGGCATAAGGCCTTTTTGCCCAAGAACCTTTCCCAGTTTTCCGACCGGGCCATTATGTCCGGGGTGGCGATGGCAACGTCAAATTCCGTCCAGCCTTTGCTGATCTTTTCAATGAGGTCGTCGCTGCCGGCAAGATCAGCGCCCGCTGTTTCCGCTTCCTTCACTTTGTCGCCTTTTGCGATAACGACCACTCTGGTTTTTCTGCCCGAGCCGCCGGGAAAGTAACCGTTCCTCTCGACCTGCTGGTCGCTGCGCTTATGGTCTATATCAAGTTTGATCGATAAGGTCCACGGTGCCGTCGAACTTTGTGATCGACGTTTGCTTGACCAATGAAACCGCCGCATCCGGAAGATATTTCTTTCCGGCTTCGATAAGTTTCGCTTTTTCCAGATATTTTTTACCGTGTGTCATGTTTTTATGTTTGCCTTTTTACTCATAACTTTTAACTTATAACTCTTAACTTTTTATTTAACTGTTATCCCCATGTTCCGGGCTGTGCCCTCTATTATTTTCATCGCCGCTTCAACGGTGTTCGCGTTCAGGTCCGGCATTTTCATTTCCGCGATCTCCCTGACCTTCGCCTTGGTAATGCTGCCGACTTTCGTCCTGTTCGGCTCGCCGGAGCCCTTTTCAACGCCCGCCGCTTTTTTTATCAGAACAGCCGCCGGAGGCGTCTTCAGGATGAAAGTAAAGGTCCTGTCCTCATAGATAGATATTTCGACCGGGATGACGGTATCGCCTTTATCCTGCGTCTGCGCGTTATACTGTTTGCAGAATTCCATGATATTTATACCGTGCTGCCCGAGGGCCGGGCCTATGGGAGGAGCCGGATTGGCTTTTCCCGCCGGGATCTGCAATTTAATGATAGTTTTAAGTTTTTTCGCCATGTTAAGTTATCTTTTCCGCCTGTTCAAAATCTATCTCGACCGGCGTGTCCCTTCCGAAAATATTGACGAGCGCTTTTATTTTGCCTTTCTGGGGATTTATCTCTTCCACAGAACCGGTGTAACCCCTGAACGGCCCGCTTATTATCCTCATCGCTTCGCCTTTTTCAAAATAAACGTCTATCTTTTCTTCCCTGACGCCCAGCTGCTTAAGCACTCTCTGCATTTCCCTGTCCGTCACGGGAATGGGCCGCGTCTTGTTGCCTATGAACTTGGCCACTCCCGGGGTCTGCTTTATCACGTGCCATGAGTTCTCGTTCAGCATCATTTCCACGAAAACGTAGCCCGGGAACATCTTTTTCTTTCTTTCAACGCGCTTCCCGGACTTTATCTCCACGATGTCCTCTTCCGGGACCAGGACATTGAAGACCTTATCTTCGATATTGAACTGCTTCACGCTGCGTTCAATGCTCGTCTTCACCAGCTCTTCGTTCCCGGTCAAGGTCTGGATGACATACCATCGTCTTTCCTCTACCGGAGCCGGCGGTATTTCCGGCTGATGTTCCGTCTCTTCAACTTTTTCAGCCGCAACTTCTGCCGGAGCTTCAACGGGACTTTCTTCCTTTATCTCCGCCGGAACTTCTGCAGGTTCATTCTTCTGGGCAGGCGTAGTGACGGCCTGCTCCATGGCATTAAGTTCTTCTTCTTTCTTCCCAGGGAGGAACTCTTCAGACATCAGTGAAGACCTGCCTTGCTGAAATAAGCGAAGAATTTCGCGAAGCCGTAGTCAACGAACATAATAAACACCGCCACCAGGAAAACAATGACAAAAACGATGATAGTGGCGGCCACGACATAATTCTGCCCGGGCCAAACGACTTTCTTTGACTCACTTTTTATCTCCTTCAAATAGTTGACGATAATTTCTTTAACTTCGTTAAATTTCATAGATCACAAACTGCAGGCGAGGAGGGACTTGAACCCCCAACCGCTGGTTTTGGAGACCAGTGCTCTAGCCAATTGAGCTACTCGCCCAAGATCCGGCACTGAGATCACTTTTCCTCCTTATGCGGCGTATGCTTCTTGCACCATTTGCAGAATTTTTTAAGTTCCAGCCTCTCCGGCGTCGTTTTTTTATTCTTCGTCGAAGTGTAATTTTTTCTTTTGCAAACCGTGCACGCTATCGTTATGATTTCCTGCATTGCTTCCTTACAGCTCCATTACATAATTATATATAAAATCCGCGAAAGGACGAAAAAACCCCTCTTTCCGTTTTTGGCGGAAAAAAATAAAAGGGATTTTTAGCCGAACAAAGGGTAATTTTACGATAACCGCAGATTCTTGTCAAGCATTATTTTGCATTTTGGCCCTGCGGAAGGAGTTTGACCAGTTCGATCCCGTTGGGCGAAGAGGGATCTATGTTTTTCGTATAATTCTTATCTGTCGCATTGTCCCAACGTTCATACACACCAAGGCTCTTGATGACCGAACCGTCGTTTTCCGGATCATAGCCTTTGAAAGGAGCGCCGAGAGCGTCCGTGGTGGGCCAATAGGTGCTGCTCGCCGCCTGGAAAAGATAATCGTCAACGCCGTCGAGATCATTTGGGTGCCGGTGGTCGGCTTTATAACCGTTCGCCTCCGAATATTCGGTGCGCAGGAAATCAAAACCAACGGCCTCGATCGCGACAATATCCTGCGACATGAAAAGGCTTGAAGGATAATCATTATTGAAAGGCTGTGATCTCCATTTTTCGGCGCGGTGCGGGGTGGAGATATAACAGCCCCATAAACCGTCGATAATGCTAAGAACGGTCTTTCCGCCCAGGTCCTTGTGCCCCATAAAGTCCACCAGATTGCGATAGCGGTTATAGCCGGGTGAGTTCCATGACTCCGGGTGAGAGTGGTGAAAAGCATATGCGCTGTAGTTCTCGGGATCTTGAACAGTATGGCGGCATGTGGAGCCGAAATGGTTCTTTGCGCACAGGGAGATACCCGCGCTTTCATGCGCCTTGAGCACGGCGACATTGATCAAATATGTAGCGTCGACGATCTGTTGCGGCAGAGAGTCGCTCACCGCGGGTTCCTGCCTTCCCTTTCCTTTTCCCTTTCCGGGGAAATGATCCGCATAAAAGATCACCGGTCGTGTCGTAGGAATAACGGCTTCGCGGCCGGAGCCGGGAATGCCCCACAGGTCCACATAATGAACTTTTGGGAATTGCGGCTGGATCATATCATAGATCTGGTTATACCATTTTTGGCTTGGATCCCCGATATAAATGTTCCGCTGCTCAATGCCGGCATTTACCGTGAGCTGCCTGAGAATCACGCGTATAAGCTGCGGCGAGACATCGGGCATGCCGCGAAAGTCCGGGGACCCCCCCATGAAACCGTAAAGCTTTTTTTCGTAGCCCCGCGATCTATCCTTCATGCCAAAGCCGCCGCACAGATTGAGCTTGATAAAGATCTTTTCGCCGGCGGTATATCCTTTGCCGGGAAGGCCGCGTTTTGTTGAATTGTAATACCTGAATATCTCTTTCCATGCCGCCGATACCGAGTTGGTACCGGTAAGTTTTTCGATGGACCTTGTGAACATCCGCTCGACGACAGTCTCATCCGTATTTTTGTCCAAATAGTAAAGATCGGGATACACATCGGTGCATTTCGGATCGGTGGCCGCGGGATCGTACGCCCACACAACTCGGCCCGGGAATGTTCCTTTGGCGACCCCGATCGGGGCTTTTATGGGAGGCAATGCAAATGATGCCTGCGCGGAAGAAGGCGCCGCTGTATCGATCGCCACCGCACAAACAGCGATGAACCCGATCGCCGCAAAGCATGCCGCCATGATATACCGCGAACGGCCGGCCATTTCACGCATTTTGCGGAACGTAAATACCGACAAGCCGGTCCCCGCCAACCACGCCAAGGATGCAGATGCCAGCGTCGCGGCGATACGTTGACATGGGTAGGCCGCGCGCGACGGCTTAGGCAGAACGCGGAAAAGGAACCAGGCAAGCGCAAGTATTCCGACGATCGGGATAAGCCATGCCTTTTGAGGCCGGCGAATGCCGACGATCCTGCCGCTCTTAGGGCAGTGCTTGAAGTAAGGCGAAAGTTTCAAGTTAATCGCGCCCTTACCGTCCTGGCCGCGCTCACCATGTTTTCCAGCGCCGGGATGGTTTCCTTGTATCCTCTTGTCTTAAGCCCGCAGTCGGGATTGATCCACAATTGGTCGGGTTCAAGGTTCTCAAGGCTCTTGTTTATCAGAGAGATGATATCTTCCTTTGTGGGGACAGCCGGGCTGTGAATATCATAAACGCCCGGGCCTATTCCCTTTTTATATTTATACTTCTTGAAGACTTCCAGCAGCTCGCCTTTGCTCCGTGAGTTCTCTATGGAGATGACATCCGCATCAAGCGCGTCGATGTATCCTGATTATTTCATTGAAATTGGAATAGCACATGTGCGTGTGGATCTGGGTCCTGTCCTTGACACCGGAAGATGAAAGCCTGAACGCTTTCACTCCGAAATCATAATAACTTTTCCTGTCCGCGAGCTTTAAAGGATTTCCTTCCTGCAGAGCGGGTTCATCTATCTGGATCACTTTTATCCCCTTCTTTTCCAGGTCCACAACTTCGTCGCACAGGGCCAGGGCTATCTGATATGCGATCGTTTTTTTCGGGATGTCATCCCTGATGAACGACCAGTTCATTATCGTCATCGGGCCGGTAAGCATCCCTTTCATTAAATGTCCGGTCTGCGACTGCGCGAAAACGATCTCTTCTATTGTCATGGGGCTCATTCTTTTCACGTCGGCCCAGATGATGGGAGGTTTTACGCACCTTGTGCCGTACGAAGCGACCCAGCCGTTCTGGGACGTGACGAACCCGGAGAGCTTCTCGCCGAAGAATTCCACCATATCCGTTCTCTCGAACTCGCCGTGAACAAGGACGTCGAGGCCGATCTTTTCCTGCAGCCTCACAAGTTCGATGATCTTTTCATTTATGAACTTCTTGTATTCCTTTGCCGAGATCTGGCCTTTCCTGAACTCCGTGCGCATGTGCCTTACTTCATCCGTCTGCGGGAAACTGCCGATGGTAGTTGTCGGGAAGGAGCGGCAGGTTCAACGCTTTCTGCTGCATCTTTTTCCTCAGAGCGAATGCTGTCTTTCTCTTGAAATCGGATACTTTCAATTTCTTCAATCTTGCTTTCACGTCCTTCAGGTTGCATTCTTCTGAAGTCTTCTTTTCGTTCAGCTTTTTCCTGTTGGATGCCAGTTCCGCCTTCACGGAATCGACGCCGTCGGCGAGAGCTTTCTTTATTATCAAAAGCTCGCCGAGCTTTTCATCGGCGAAAGCGAGGTTGTCCCTTAACACCTTCGGAAGCTCCGTTTCGTATTTCGCCGTGACAGGAACATGCTGAAGGCTGCAGGACGCGGAAATAATCAATTCTTCGGGCTTGATCCTGTTAATGATAGTTTTGCACAGGCCGATCTTTTCCTTAAGGTCCGATATCCAGATGTTCCTGCCGTTGATGATGCCGGCGCAAAGGACCTTGTCTTTCGGAAAGCCGAACTTCCTGATATTCGCGAGGTTCTTCGTATTGCTTACAAAGTCCATGCCGACAGCGTCAACGGGAAGGGCTACGGTCTCCTTATAATATGTAAGGGAATCGAAGTATGTGGTAAGCATTATCTTGGCTCCGCAGCCCTTGAGCTTTGAAAGGAACAATCGCAGATATTCAATATCGGATCTCGGGATATCCAGGACGAGCGCCGGTTCTTCTATATGGACATATTTGACGCCTTCTTTGCAGAGGCTTTTTATCAGGTCAACATAGAGTCCGGAAAGCGCGTCGAACCATTTCGAGAAATCCTTGTATCCTTTGGAAAGTTTCACGAAAGTATACGGGCCTATCAGAGTGATCCTGGAGTGATCTTTTTTATGGGCCCTTAACATATTAATGTACTTATTGTTCGTTGTGTTGACGCGCGGGGTCATATCATCCGAAAGTTCCGGGAACGAGGTAATGGTAATTCGTGTTGAACCATTTTGTCATTTCCATGGCGCCTTTTCCGCGGGCCATGTCGAAGTAAAGTTTTGTTTCGTCGCCGGTGTTCTCGAACCTTTTCGGGATCAGGTTGAAAAGGACGGTAAGGTCCAGCATGCGGTCGTACAGAGTGAATTCTCCGAGAGGCACCGAATCCAGCGCGCTTTGCCTGCGGAGATTTTCAGAAAGGACGGAATTGATGCCGTTCTCGAACTCTTCGCGGCTCTTCTCCCCTTTCCAGAATGATTCGATAAGGAATTTCAGCTCCCTTTTCTCCCCTATCGACGGATACCCTATATTTGATGCTATTACCTTCATTTTTACTCCTCCTCTTAACCCTTAACTCTTACACTTTCCCTTACTCCTGTATATATATGTAAGCGCGTCCTCATTCTTCGGATAGTACCCTTTTCGCTTTCCCAGCAGTTTGAAGCCCAGTTTCCGGTAAAGCTTCTTGGCGGCTTCGTTCGATTCCCTCACTTCCAGGAAAATCGAGCTGATCTTCAATTCTTTGGCCAGTTCCAGTGTTTTTTCGATCAGTTCTTTGCCGATGCCCTTGTTCCGGTATTTTTCATCGACGGCCAGGTCGGTTATGTGGCCCTCGTCGAGCACGGTCTCGAATATAATGTAGGCGACCGGCTTATTATCAGATCCATAAACGAAGAAATATTTTCCGTCCGCTGACAGGGCATCGATGAAGAGGCTTTCTTCCCACGGATGGGCAAAAGAGGCCGTCTCGATCTTAACAACTTCAGGAATATCCGAGCTCTTCGCTTTTCTGATCACAAAACTGGATGATTATAACAAAAATCCGCAAAAAGGAACAGATGAAAATTTGTGCCCCTTGTAATCCCTCCTTTCTTCTAGTAAAATCAAGCCCCTTGAAACGAAAGGAGGCTGATGAATATGAGCAAAGCGCCGGAGATCAATGATTCGAATTTCGAAGAAGAAGTACTGAAAGCTTCATCCCTCGTCCTCGTGGACTTCTGGGCGTCCTGGTGCGCCCCCTGCCGCACAATGTCCCCTATCATCGACGCGGTAGCCGCCGAATGGGCCGGAAAAGCGAAAGTCGTTAAGCTGAATGTGGACGAAAACCCCGTTAACAGCGCGAAGTACGCCGTAATGAGCATCCCAACGATGATATTCTTCAAGGGCGGCAAGGAAGTGGAACGCCAGGTCGGATTCATCTCCCAGAGAAACCTTTCAGAAAAGATCAAATTCCGCCTGTAACCCACATGAAACCCGGCAAACACATTTCACCTCTGGATATCAAAGGATTCCTGGAGACTTCCCTCATCGACTGGGACGGAAAGATAGTCTGCGTGGTTTTCCTTGCCCGGCTGCAACTTCCGCTGCCCTTTCTGCCATAACATAGGCCTGGTCCACCGTCCCGAAAAATACAAGTCCATTCCCGAAGAAAAGGTCTTTGAATATCTTGAAAGCCACAAGGATTTCATAGACGGCGTCTGCATAACGGGCGGCGAGCCCACTCTTCATCAAAACGAAAGGCCTTACCGAATTCATAGAGAAGATAAAGGAGAAAGGATTTCTGGTAAAGCTGGACACGAACGGCGCCGATCCCGCCTATCTGAAAGACCTTGTCCGTCAGAAACTGATCGATTATGTCGCAATGGACATAAAAGCTCCGCTTGAAGCTTATAACAAAGCGTCGAATGTGAAAGTGGATATCATGAAGATAAAAGAAAGCATCGCTTTCCTGCTTTCGGGAGAAACGGATTACGAGTTCAGGACCACCATTGTGCCGACAATATTCGGCCTGGAAGAGATAGCGGATGCGTCGCTTCTGATAGCGGGAGCCAAGAAATACGCGCTTCAGCAGTTCGAGCCCGAGAATTGCGAGGATATTGAGCTCAAAAAACTGAAGCCGGTCGATCTGGAGACCGTTACCGAAATGATGGATATAGCGAAGAAATATGTTAAAAAAGTGGTATTTACAGAGGAAAATAAACAATTATAAACCCAAAATCCGAATATAAAAAACCAAATGAATCTCAAAATTCAAAATCCAAAACATCTCCGTACGTTTATCAAAATTTAACTATTAAATCCCTCTTGATGAAAACAATTTTAATTTAGATGATTCTGATTTCTTCTTGGAGCTCGGGTTTTGTATCTTGGATTTAACTTTCCTCTTCTTTGTCTTTTTGCCCCCTCATATAATAAACCGCCGGATTAAATACAAAGAAAATGAAGACCCACAGAAGGAATGTCCTTCCGGCTCCGATGAAATGCGCCAGGATGATGATACATGCAATAACGAACAGCAGCTCCAGAACTTTCCTGTGATCGTCCGGTTCATAATCAATGATATTTCCTGAACGCGAGCGGCGGTATTTTCCTCCGCTCCCGGAACAATAAGCCTTTTCTTGAACGCCTTCGGAAGCGCTTTCGCCATCTTATAGTAGCTCAGAAAGAACAACTTATAATTCTTGTAATGCTTGTAAAGTATATTTTCCATCTCGTAAGCGAAGATAACCGGGAAGTCGATAAGATAATTTATCAAATAATCATTTTTCACGGCGTTAAGGAATTTATTGCGCCTGGAATTTGAGATCATCTCATCGGTATAATTCCAGTCGAAAGCCTTCCTTTTATGGTACGCGACCGCGGACGGGAACAAAAACGCTCCTCCATCCCCTCAGCACCGCCCGCCAGTCCAGGTCGGTATCCTCGAAAGACGCAAAATAATCCTCGTCAAAATATTCGCCGCCAACCTTCACGTCCTCAAGCATGCCTTTCCTGTACATTCCCGCCGCCGCGCAAACGCCGAATATGTCGGTCTTCCCGTCATACTGGCCGTTATCTTCCTCAAGCTCCCCCCTGCTGTTGATGCCCCTGTTGGCAAGAAGTATGTGGCCGGTGGAATCGATGATCTTTTTCCCGCCGAAATATTCAGGCGGCCTGAGGAGCTTGCCGGTGGCCGAGCCGATAGAAGGGTCATCAAATTGTTTAACGAGCTTTTCAATGTAATCCGGTTCGAGTTCGACATCCAGATTGAGGGCAAGGATGAATTCCCCTTTTGAAGCCGCAATGCCCTGGTTGATCGCCTTTGCAAAGCCGTAATTTGCGGGATTTTCGATGATGGAGATCTT
>CAVYHE010000009.1:0-178533 GCA_963768305.1 uncultured bacterium | reverse complement strand
AGCAACAATACGACGAGTCAGTACATGATAAAAACGTATTGCTCGCCAGGCGGGCAAAATCAAAAGAATCGGAATTCACGGAAAGGTTAAAAGCGCCGTTCACGGTGACAGTCGCGGTGATGGTATTGGTCGTCTGGAGAGCATAAGAAAAGTCAAAAGTTAAAAGTAAAAAGGCAAAAATACAAGGCAAAAGTAAAAAGGATTTGATCTTCACTGCCCTTTTTAATTTTTGCTCTTTGACCTGTACTTTTGCCCTTTGCGCTTTGCCTTTTAAATTTGTCATTTGCTTACTCCGTCATAGTCAGTTGGATCGTCGACAGGTATTTGCCGCCTGGCTGTCCCGGCGGGATGGTCAATTTTAGCTTTAAATGATTATTTGTGCCATCAGGAAGGTTATTGGTTTCTGTCGCGCCGCTCGCATACATGAGCGATGGCACAAACGTGAAGGCATTTGTGCCGTTGCCGTACCACGTTCCTTTTCCGTCAGTCCAGCCGTACCAGTCAGATCCGAATTCGGGATGATATACGGACCGGCGCTGAGAGGGGAGGTATTCGATATTTTCAGGAACCAGGGATTTCCCGTGTTTGTCATGCTGGTAATGATTATCCCTTCTTCCGGGACGTTATCTTTTGTTTCTCCGGGTTTCATGGTCTCAAAATCCGCCGTACCCCTGTCCACTGAAAGAGTGAAGAGATTGCCATTGACGACAGTTATAGAAATAGGTGCTGTTCTTGTGCGTGTGACGCCGCCATCTTCTGATCCAGTATATATTATATTTGCTGTATAAGTTCCTATCGGCTGATTATCCGGGACCTGTATTGCATATTTGAACTGCAATTCTCTTTCCATGCTATCACTTTCAGGGTTTGCCGATTCAGAGCTGCCGGCGCTATCATAGACCAGAGCGGGAGAAATGGAAAAATTTACATAATGTTGATAGTTATGCTTCGTTCCTAAGCCATTTGTCCATGTGAGCATGTATTTGAGATTGGAAGCCGGAATATTGTTTGTCCCTGACATCAAGGGTCCGTCAAGAGATATGCTAATATGATATGGCAACCAATTTAATCCACGGCATCGAATTTGGTTTGAAAAGTCACCTCCAGAATCAGATTCGACATCTTCTTTAAAATCACTTAGTGCTGCAGTAATGCGACGGATTGTTCCATTGGAATTTAAGTCGCCTGACCAGACGTTAGTAGGAGGGTCAATGGAAAATCTATTGTCAGGAAAGTCATAGGTTGAAAACGATGGTAAAGCCATCATTACCATAAGCGCCAGTAATATAAGTGATATTTTAATACAGCTTATATTAGATTGTTTCACGGTCAATATCACTGTTCTTACTTAACTGCCAGCGAAACGTTATCTATATTGAAATTAATATTCCCGGATTTTTTCGGGCCGATAAATATCAGCTGCATCTGAATAAGCCCGCCGGAACCGCCGGTTTGTTCGGGATTCCAAATATCATCGCCTATGCCGGGATTATCATCAGTGAAATCAGCTATCGGGATGGAAACCCTCTTCCAGCCTCTCCAGTCAACGATAATATTATAGACGAATTCATCGTCATATAAGGGTTTATAGTTATTTTTCGGGTCCTCTTCTATCTGCCAGTTCCCGTTGTCATCATCATAAAGCTCAACCTTGATCGTGCCGGAGCCGGGGCCGTTGCCGTAAACGTCCATTTGAAAATAATTGTATTTTGAAAGATCCGTGTCTTTTCTTGCCGTATAAACACCCATGCCTCCGCAATACCAGTCTTTGCAGTTGCCCTGGATGTTCAGCGAGAATTTTTTGATATCATTCAAGGAAGCCGGGTCGCCGTCCTGATAATCCTTGTTATCAACGACTTTTGCGACAATATTGTCAAATTTCCACCATTCCGGGTTCGCTGTATAATCTCCATCCTCAAAATCATCGAAAATATACCACTTCGAGTTGCCGCTGTTCGGCTGAGGGAGGCCGGTACTGTATTGGGAACCGCTGGAAGAAGATGTCGCAGAAGGGGCAGAACCTCCAAAACCACATACCATTAAACCAAGCAATACGACGCTGAGCCCGAAGAATAACGATCCTGCCAAGTTTTTCATATGGTCTCCTTAAAGCTTCAAGGATAATAACTTACAGAAAGGGAAATATTACCATAAAATCCCAAATTTGTCAACTCTGACAAGCGAAACATCAGCGGTTATTGTCTGTTAATCCGTGCCAATCATCTGTCCTGAACGGCGAGGCTGCCAGGCCTTCTTTATTGTAAAGGCTGCATTCGGGATTATCAGCCCAGGCATAACGCACGGCTTTCGGCGCCTTAATATCGTCGTTCCATACGACCACAGTATCATCAATTATCTTAGCGTCGGCCCACTTAAATTTTCGATCCCCGCCTGCGATAGCGAAACCTTTAAGCTTTCCGCCCTTTGCAATAAGGCCGCTGCCTGAATTTGTGAATTTTAATATCGCATTTCCGCCTTCCAATGCCATAGATGCGTATATCGGCCCGCTTGCCGGGCCTTTCTCTCCATAAGCGATGACATAAGCCGCTTTTGCCAGGCGGCTGCCCACGGGTTCCTTTATACGCGGGTGGACATCATTGGCATCACCAAGATCTATGATAGGAACTACTGCGGTGTTGGGCAGGTCCAAAGCTTTTAATTGGGCTTCGCGCAATTCAGCCCAGGCGCTGTCTCCTGGTTCGGGTTTTCGTTCCATAAAATTAGCGAGTTGCACCACCAGGAACGGCAGGTGTTTCTCACCCCATGAATTTCGCCAGTCATTTATCATAAGAGGGAGCAGTATCTTATACTGTGACGCCCGGGCGATGTTACTTTCGCCCTGATACCAGGCAACGCCTTTGATTTTGTAACGCGTGAACGGCGAGACCATGCCGTTATAAAGCGCTGAGGGAAGTGCAAATGTCGGGACTTTTATGTTGAACTGTAATTGTACAACAGCATTCTGTGTGAAAGGTTTTGTCGCTCCCCAGCCCCCCTGCTTCAATGAGGATATGGGTATCCTTAAAGTCTGCCATTTGCCGTTAGCATCAAAATCGTCGGACGTGTAATAATCATAATCAGCAATGCTGTTCTGCGTTAATGAGACAGAAAATCTTCCGGTGCCGCGCACTTTTAATTCAATAGCGTCAAAATCCGACAGGTCAACTTCTGTCCCGTTGCGAAGCAATGTTCCGGTCCCCGCCCAGGCATTAAATCCGATAATTCCGGATAAACTGCCGTTGCTCTGAAAATTTGCGGTGGAACCAGGCTTTGCCCATGAACTCCAAGATCCGCCGAATGAGCCTTTGGATAAGGGATGGATCTTGACGTATGCCGGTTGGACCTTTCCCGAAGAAGGGATAAAGCATATTTTTGAAATTTCCATGTTGTAGCTCAAGCCTTTTCTGTCATTCCACATTTTCCAGTCTGAGAGAGGGTCGTTTTCCCATCTTGTAATGATCGGCTTAAGCCGCGGATCTTTTTTCAGGAGGCTTTCCCTCATCCAGATCTCTATAGGCGTGCCGCCCCAGGATGAGTCGATCAATCCTAAGGGGATATTCTGCTTTTTTTGCAGGTGTTTCCCAAAAAAATATGCGACGGCAGAAAAGCTCTTTGCGTTCTCAGCGTTGCAAACGGCCCATTTGCCATTAACATCTTTTAGCGGGTCCGGCGCGAAAGTCTCTTCCTGAAAGAACAGCCTGATATTCGGCTGGTCGGTGAAATTTTTAAGTTCTTCCGTGCCGTCTATCGTCTGTGCGAGAGGCAATTCCATGTTCGATTGCCCGGAACAGAACCAAACATCGCCCACAAGAACATCTTTCAATGTTATTCTTTTTTCTTCGCACCCGACCGTCATTACATAAGGTCCGCCGGTCTTTAACGGAGGCAAATTTATCGTCCATTCTCCGTTGTTATCAGATTCTGCTGAAGCCGTCTGATCCGCGATCTCCAGGGTTATATTTTTGCCGGGTTTTGCCTGTCCGAATATTTCCAGAGGAATATCGCGCTGGAGCACCATATGTTCGCTGAAGATGGGAGCCAATTTAAGTTCACTTTTTGTCTTTGAGGCCAACGCGAAGGATGTAAGCATGACCAAAACGATCAAAATAAGAGTTAGAGGCCTTAACATATCAAATTTGCCCCTTATTTTCCATATTGAAAAGTATGAGTTTTACTTTATTTCAAGGTCATTCTTCAAATTTGATGCGCCCCCAGACGTCAGGATCCTTGTACCAAAGATAATCGCCGCTCCAGACGAATTGCAGCTTTCTCTCCCATGTCTGGTCGGCGTCATCCACCGCTATGTCAAAAGCCATGGTGTCGCCGGTTTTTGGCGCAATGGTAACGATCTCGCCCCACGGCAATTTTGCTTCCAGAACATATCCGGTCGGGTCGAATGATTTTGCAGCCATTATCTGTCCGGATGAATTCCTGTTCTTTTGCCATATCCAGATGGAAGGCTTATTCGCCATTCCATCGCCGGTCCCGAACCCTATCTGATAGTTCGGCACTGTCATTTCTATAGCGTCGCCGTTCCAAATATCGCCTTTTGTTCTGCTGTTCACCATAGGCATATTATCGGTTACCTTTGCATACATATATAGGAATTCGCTGTCCCACATCATATATATTTTCGCGCTCAAGTCTTGAGGCCCTTTCCATCCAGTGCCCTCCTTAAGAGATGCATCGCTGTCCATTACGATAGGCGTTACATCTGCGAAAGGCGCGAAATTGCCGTCGATATTGACAGGTGATACTGCTTTTTTCGCGATAGCTAAAGGCTTCTCCGCCGGCTCCTGAACCGCTGTCGTTTCAATCAGGTCTTCAGAAGAACTTAGGAAATACGGATCTTTAAATATTGCCCTGTATGCATCTTCGGTCCTTTGGCATGATGTGGCTCTCCAGTCGCATTCTTTTTTCAGATCGAACAGGACCATAGCCTTCACCTGGTTCATGCTTATTTTAAGCGCTGCAGGAATGTCTTTTATCCATTGCGCCTTGTTCCCGCCTTCTTCCGCAGAACCGAATTCGGCTATCATCACGGGCTTTGCCGGATGTTTCTTGGAAGTTTCCCTTACCTGGTTGCGGAACATGTCTGTGAATGACTGCCATCCGCTCCAAGATTGCGTTGTTCCCCAATTGTATCCGTCAATCCCAATCCAGTCCACATACGCGTCGCCGGGATAAGTCCCCTCCCAATCGTTCCAATTCGTGTTAGGGCTGGAATAATTATTGAAGCACCAGATCCATTTTACGTTCGTGGCGCCGGCTTTTGTAAAAATATCATGTACATGTCGGTATGCTTTAACAAATTTATCCGGGTCCTTGCCATTATTCACTATTCCCCACGGATATTTCTCGATATTGAATTCATGGCCCCACCTGACGAAGATCGTTTTATTGAATGCCGCTGCGGCTTTCGCCCATTTTTCGATGTATCCGTCCCATTCGCCGCTGATGATATTGTCCAGCTTGATTTTTTCCTCGTCTCCCCAGATCCACGGTTCCCATACGATATGTGGGACCGCTCCATATGCATAAATGTTGTTGCATCCTTCCAGCGGGAAGTCCGAAGAGTAATCCGTATACCACATTATCATTGCAGGCTTTTTATTGAAGGTCTTCTCAAAACTTTTTATGAACGCCATGTTCTGGGGAGCTCCTTCCCTGAAAACACCCAGATAGCATCCCTTAACGCCAATCAAAGAAGCTTCTGCCGATACTGCATCTATAGGCTGCGACAATCCTAGCGAGGTTCCTCCAGCCAGGAACATTAGAACGAATAATGAACAAACAAGACGCTTCATCATTTTACCCCTTTCTAGTTTAGCTGTTAGCCTTTTACCGCTCCGGCCGTTAAGCCTTTAATTATGTATTTCTGAAGCATGAAGAACAGGACCATGACGGGAATGGTGGCGACCGTTGCCGCCGCCATCATGAGGTCGAACCTGTTCTGATAATTCCCCACGAAGAGCCTTATACCGACGGGGATCGTCATCGTGTCAGCGTTGCAAAGGACCCATGCGAACATCAGCTCGTCCCATGCGGTCAGAAATACGTAAACCCCGGTCGCTATTATTCCCGGGACAGCGAGCGGAAGGACAATGTGCCAGAACACCTGCATTTGAGTGCACCCGTCGATCCTGGCCGCTTCTTCCAGCTCTTTCGGTATGGCCGCAAAAAATCCCCTCAATATCCAAATGCTGAACGGGATGAAGAATGCCGAATAGATCAATATTATTCCGAAATAGGTCCCTTTCAAAGGGATACCGGTCAGGTCGTTGAATTTGACGAACATAATATATATGGGGATAAGGTACATTATTGCCGGGATCATCTGAGTGGCAAGGATAAGGTTGCCGAAAAGATCCGCACCGGGGAACTTGAAACGGGAAAATGAGTAAGCTGCCATTGTGGCGAAAGTCATGGCAATCAACATCGATATGCCGCAGATGATCAGTGAATTCCTGAGATACAACCCAAAGTCGATGTTATGCCACATATCGATATAATTTCTCCATCGAACTATCGAATGTCCGGGGCTGAGTTTCAACCATTTTGTTACGGTATCTTTTGCGGGGTCAAAATACGACACTCTCCCGCTCGTTGAGCCCAATATCAATATATCGCCGTCTTTCAATATCGAAAGCACATCGCCAGGAACGAATTCTTTTCTGTTCCGGTCGCCGGAATAGAACAGCTTATCGAAATTCTTTATTTCGCCGGTCCTTCTGTTCAAGATCGAAAGCCCCTGATTTGTTCCGAACATCAGCTGATCGCCATATATTTTTATCTGGCCCACCTGATCGGAAATTATGCCGTTATTGGATGAATATCTTCGCAGTATCCTTCCCGAGTACAGGTCAAAGTCCAGTGCGCCCACAGATGTGCCGAGAAGGTATTCTTCCGTCATGCGGGACTATCCTCCAGACCCTCGCCGTGACGGATTCCGCTTGAAGAGGGTATGTGCGAAGTATCTTGCCGGTGACAAGATCTACGGATATGAGCCCCTTGTCTCCGCCAACAAGAAGCTTATTGTCGGTTTTTGAAATAGTCAGCACCTGGAACGGGGTAAGGTCGCTTTTAATGTCGATCAGTCTCATGAACTTATTCAAGTTGACGTCGAATTCAAGGACGCCTTCAAATCCTTTTGATTCAAGGCTTAGCCATATTTTATCGCCTTCTTTATATATCACGCTGGAGGCGATAGTGTTCGCGTCAACTCCGGAAAGCGGGTACTTGTACGATGCCGACCTCTTAAGGTCTGCTTTCCTTACTTTGGAGAGTCCTTTATTCGATGTAGCTATCCAGATATATTTGCCGTCAAAAGCAAAAGATGTAGCGGAGGATTTGATCGATCTGCTTTTTATTATGGCGCCGTTCCTGTCCAGCAGCGTGACTTTTCCGTCCGCACTGCCGAAATAGAAATTGTTACCATCCTTCTCCATTGCTATCACATCATTGCCGGCCTTTGAAAGGAATATTTTTCCGGTGAGGATGTCCGTGTTGTCCTTGAAAGATGAAAATACCATCCAAAAGATCGGGAAAAGGGTCACGATAAGGAACGCGACCATAAAGACATCGATGATGCGCTTTATGATCCTCTGTTTGGCGTAATAAGATAACTGAAAATTCAAAATTTTACCTTATAAATATGAAATAGGGAATCAAAGGACCTTGATCGAAGCAAAAATCCAGATAATTCCTAGTACAATGATAACAATTAAAGCAGCGAGTATCAACCTTATTGTTTTTTCGGTGTCGGGGGAGGGGAGATCAAAATCTATCTGATGGAGCGAGCGATCAAGCATGTTCACCAAAAGTATGCCGTACGGCTCGTACGCGAATTTGTATTCCAGGAGCTGTCTTCTAGTGGAGGGTTCAGTGGGATCGGAAACCATTTCTCCCGCTTTCACTTCTGCCACATACCTTTTCCCGCTCTTCTCCACGATGAAATCCGCTTGAACATATCCCAGATTCGGTTTTCCGTCGATGTAAGTGATAATGTCCGTGCGCTTTTGCCTGTCAATTATCTTGAACCCTTTTTTCTTGAGCAGAGCTTCTGCTTCTTCTTCTGAGTACCTGGCCGTCTCAACGCGCTTTGACATTTTCAGGCTCAGCAATGCGCGGCTGGCAAAAAGGAAAATGAAAAAACTGATGACCGCTCCGCCGACTGCGGAAAACACTATCATCAATATAATGTAAGCGGATGTCATTATGTAAGCCTTAGATGCATAAAAAATTCAATATTCCCATCGCGTCCCGTGATTGGCGATACCGTCTGTCCTAAAAATTTATAACCCAAAGTTTCCGCTCCGGCTTTGACTTCCATCAGGACCCTTTTATGCACCTTTTTGTCCCTTATTATGCCGCCTTTTGGAACTTCGCCTTTGCCGGCCTCGAATTGCGGCTTTATCAATGTTACCACTTCTCCGCCTTTTTTTAAAATGTTCAGGATCGCGGGAAGGATCTTCAGGATCGATATGAAAGAGACATCCATGACGATCAGGTCAACTTTTTCGATATCGCCGGCCGCCAGTTCGCGGGCGTTCTTCCGCTCGATCACGACGACCCTTTCGTCCTGCCTCAGCTTCCAGGCTATCTGGCCGTATCCCACGTCGATCGAGTACACTTTTTTCGCGCCTCTCTGAAGGAGGCAATCGGTGAAACCACCCGTTCCCGCGCCGATATCCGCGGCAATAAGCCCTTTTGGGTCTACCTTGAATTCAGCAAGCGCTTTTTCCAGTTTTAATCCGCCTCTGCTGGCGTATGGGATCGCATCCCCGAGTATCCTTATTTCCGAATGCTCATCAACTTTGATGCCCGGTTTTTCTATCTTTTGCCCATCAACAAGGATGAGGCCTTCTAAGATGGCAGCCTGGGCTCTTGTTCTTGATTCAAAGTGTTTTTTTTGAGCGAGGAGTTCATCAAGGCGCAGTTTCACGATCAGATCTTTGTTTCTTTCAGGAATAACGCCGCGACTTCGGGTATGACCGTATTAATGTATATGCCGCTGCCTATCTCGAATCCGGCAACCTGCGCGACACGGGGGATTATCTGAATATGCCAGTGGAAATATTCCAGGCTTTCTTCATGGCACGGCGCCGAGAGTATCATGAAATTATAAGCCGGATCGTTAAGCGATTTGTGCAATTTGCCCAAGACCTGCCTCATAATGTATCCCAGTTCTTTTGTAATGGGAGTTGAAATATGGTCGTATGATGAATCGTGTTTTTTCGGGATCACCCAGGTTTCGAAAGGGGACCTTGCGGCGAACGGTACGAACGCAAGGAAATTATCCGTCTCAAATATCAGCCGCTCTTTTTTGAGTTCTCTACTAAGGATGTCGCAGTAGACGCAAGTGCCGTTATCATCAAAATATCTCATTCCCTCTTCCGTGTAGCGTCTTATGTGGTTCGGCGTGATGGGTGCTGCGATGATCTGCGAATGAGGGTGTCTTATGGATGTGCCGGCTTCCCGTCCGTGATTCTTGAATATAAGTATCATTTCGAACCTTGGATCTTTTTTCAGCGCGGAGTATCTTTCCCTGTATGCGAGAAAGATCTCCTCCACCTGTTTCTGGTCCATTGTAGCCATCGACTTGTCATGGTCCGGGCTTTCTATGACGATCTCGTGGCTCCCGACGCCCTCCATATACCTGAAGAAATCTTCAAATTGGGTCCTTTTTGCGGTGCCTGTCGGGACAAGCGCCGGGAATTTTATTCGGGGTCACCCGGATCCACCATCCGGGAGTATTTGGTTTTGTTCCGTATGTCCTGAAAGCGAAAATTTCGCCGGGTGTCTGCGATTCGTTGCCCGGGCAAAAAGGGCAAATGTTCTTTGTGTCAGTGGCCTCTTTGTCTTGGGGGGTCAAAATTCTTCCGGCCGCTTCGCGCGCTCGGTCGCGATGATGACCCAATCTTTAGTTGCCGGATTTTGCCTTAGCTGAGGCATGAGATTATTATAGCATAACCGGTTGATTTGCGAGACTCACAATTAAACTGACATTGATTTATTCGAAAATTATCCTTGACAGCGCCGGCTAAATTCAATATAATCCCAGCCCTGCAATAGATTAACCTTTATTGCAACATCCTCTTAACGGATCTGTTCTTTGAAAACTAAGCAGGTCAAAGATGTGGGCATCTTTGTCTTTTCTAAATTTTTGCCCTTTGAGAAATTGAAGGGTTGTTCTGCGACCTCACGGTCGCGGCAACAGTATTTTTATAGAGTTAAGGATAAACTTTTTGAGAGTTTGATCCTGGCTCAGGATGAACGCTGGCGGCGTGCTTAACACATGCAAGTCGAGCGGGTTATCGTAGCAATACGGTGATCAGCGGCAAACGGGTGAGTAACACGTAAATAATCTTCCCTTAAGACTGGGACAACTCCGCGAAAGCGGTGCTAATACCAGATGTGGCAGTCGGGACTGATGTCCCGGCTATTAAACGGAACGCAAGAACCGCTTAAGGATGAGTTTGCGGCCTATCAGCTAGTTGGCGGTGTAATGGACCACCAAGGCGATGACGGGTAGCTGGTCTGAGAGGACGACCAGCCACACTCGCACTGAGACACGGGCGAGACTCCTACGGGAGGCAGCAGTGAGGAATTTTCCGCAATGGACGAAAGTCTGACGGAGCGACGCCGTGTGTGTGATGAAGTCTTTCGGGATGTAAAACACTGTCGAGGGGGACGATATTGACGGTACCCCTGGAGGAAGCCCCGGCTAACTACGTGCCAGCAGCCGCGGTAATACGTAGGGGGCGAGCGTTGTCCGGAATTATTGGGCGTAAAGGGCGTGTAGGCGGTTCCGTAAGTTGGATGTTAAAGGTATGGGCTCAACTCATACATCGCGTCCAAAACTGCGGTTCTGGAGATTGGTAGAGGAAAACGGAACTTCCGGTGTAGCGGTGAAATGCGTAGATATCGGAAGGAACACCAGTGGCGAAGGCGGTTTTCTGGGCCAATTCTGACGCTGAGGCGCGAAAGCTAAGGGAGCAAACAGGATTAGATACCCTGGTAGTCTTAGCTGTAAACTATGATCACTAGGTGTTTGTGGTATCGACCCCATGAGTGCCGAAGTTAACATGATTAGTGATCCGCCTGGGGAGTACGGTCGCAAGATTAAAACTCAAAAGAATTGACGGGGGCCCGCACAAGCGGTGGAGCATGTGGTTCAATTCGATGCTACGCGAAGAACCTTACCTAGGCTTGACATGTATGGAATCTGTGGGAAACCATAAAGTGTCCCGAAAGGGAAGCCATAACACAGGTGCTGCATGGCTGTCGTCAGCTCGTGTCGTGAGATGTTGGGTTAAGTCCCGCAACGAGCGCAACCCCTACAGTTAGTTGCCACCCCGGAGCGATCCGGGCGCACTCTAGCAGAACTGCCTCTGACAAAGAGGAGGAAGGCGGGGATGACGTCAAGTCAGCATGGCCCTTACGCTTAGGGCTACACACGTGCTACAATGGCATATACAGAGCGACGCAAGACAGAAATGTGGAGCAAATCGCAAAAAGTATGCCTCAGTTCGGATTGAGGGCTGCAACTCGCCCTCATGAAGCTGGAATCGCTAGTAACCGCAGGTCAGCTACACTGCGGTGAATACGTTCTCGGGCCTTGTACACACCGCCCGTCACACCATGAGAGTCAGAAACACCCGAAGTATCTACTTGTAGGTCCTAAGGTGGTGCTGATGATTGGGGTGAAGTCGTAACAAGGTAGCCGTACCGGAAGGTGTGGCTGGATCACCTCCTTTCTAAGGAGTATAAATCTTTTTTTATATTTTCTAGGTCGTCGTCGGCTTTAAGCCGGCGCGAAGGTGTCCGCATCCCGCCTTGAAGTAAAGTCTTTTGACGATACTTCAGGGCAACCTGTTTAGTTTTGAAAGCCGATCCAAAAGATAAGGCCGATAGGTCATTGCGACTGATCGGCCTTTATTTTTTCTATAGAATAGCCCGTAAAATTTTGATAATATACCGATAATGTTCAAACGGTCTATAGTCTTGTCATTGATATTCAGCGCGATCATCTTATCTTATGCGTATCCATTAACTGGCGATTTCTCCGCAAAAATAAAACTTATTACTTCCAGCGATTTCAAGGAGAAGCAGGTCCTTAAATTAGTTTCTGTCGGGGGCATTTTTGCGCAAGGGAAAACAGCATACCTCGATTTCACTTCGAGCAAGCCCAACCTCAAGATAAGCGGAACATTTCAGAAAAAGGATTTCATCGCCTATCCGTACAAGAAAATGTACCGGGCCGTCATCGGCTTCAGCATCGACAAGCCGGGGAACAAGGATTACTTGATGATATTAAGGGCAAAGGATCCCGCGGGGAATTTAAGCGTTTACGGCTACGGCATTCATGTCGCGAAAACCAGGTTCAGGACATTGAATTTCGCTCTGAAACCCGCGAAGATGAAAAAGCTCCGGCCCGATGTGATAGAGGAGGACTGGAAGCCGATAGAGGCGGAAGTCATAAAAGAAGATCCCGGGAAATTCTTGACCGGGCAATTCATCAGGCCCGCGAAAGGACGAATATCCATGCCTTTCGGATTAAGGGAAAATATCAACGGGAGAGGATCCGGAAGGCACAGAGGGCTGGATTTCGCGGCCGCGGCGGGTTCGCCGATCATTGCCTCGAATTCAGGCATAGTGAGGCTGGCAAAGATGCTTCCGGCGCACGGCAATGTCGTAGTCATAGATCACGGCCAGGGAATATTCACTTATTATGCGCACATGTCAAAGATACTGGTGAAGGCGAGAGAAAAAGTTAAAAAAGGACAGCAGATTGGGCTTGTAGGCTCAACAGGTGTCGCGACAGGACCTCATCTGCATTTCTCGGTAAGCTTGCATAATCTCAGAGTTGATCCGGAGCAATGGCTGCAGGGAGTGATAAGCGATTAGTTATAAAAGTTAAGAGTTATAAGTTAAGGGTTATGAGTTAAGAGAGAAAAATTAAACATGGGAATAGAAAATAAAACAATGAGAATGATCGACGCGAATTTAAATCGGGCGACCGAAGGGATCCGAGTTGCCGAGGATATTGTCAGGTTTATTCTAGACGATGATCGATTGACTGAAAGATTGAAAAAGATCAGGCATGAGATAGTCAAGCTATTAAAAAATATGAGATTGAGAGACTAGAGATGTGAAGGGTGATGTTGGCGCAAAGAGAACGACAAAATCAGAAACAAAAAGATCAGGCATCCTCGATGTTTTTACTGCGAACATAAAAAGGGCGCAGGAATCGGTAAGGGTTTTCGAGGAAACATCCAAGCTTTTCGATCCGAAGCTCTGTTCGAAATTCAAAAAATTAAGGTTCGAGCTCTACGATATCGAGCAAAAAGCCGCGGTACTTTTAAAAAAAAAGATAAAACTCGATAGCCCGATCTATGTGATCACGGATAGCTCCTTCGGACATTCACATCTTGATATCATGAAAGAGGCGTCAATGGCCGGCGCGAAGATATTTCAACTGCGCGATAAGTTGTCAAGTAGAGCAAAGTGCCTTGAAGAAGCAAAAAAATTATCTAAATATGCCAAAGCTCACGGCTTAACCTTTATTGTTAATGATCATCCGGAAGTCGCGCTGAAATCCGGAGCTGATGGAGTTCATATTGGGTCAGGATATCGGGAAATCCGGGTATCAGAGAGATCAGGAAGAGATTGGGAGACGATAAATTGATAGGCGTTTCAGCATCGACCTTGAAGGAAGCTATGAGAGCGGAGAAACTCGGCGCCGATTATATCGGATTCGGGCCTGTCTTTAAGACACCGATCAAACCTCATGCAAAACCTTCCGGCATAAGCGTTTTAAAGAAGGTGACGAATAGGGTGAAGATACCTGTTTTCGCTATTGGAGGCGTTTGCGCCCGCACTATCGGACAAGTTATGGCTTCGGGAGCCGCTGGAGGAGCCGTGATCAGGTATGTGAGCGGAGCGGAACATATCGGAGCAAATGTCAGACGCCTTCTGATATTAAGTCGCCGACCTCGGTAGTCGTAAATCCCATCTGCCCCGCCATCTGGCTTTTCATTTTCGGTGTGGTTTTTGCGATAGCGGATTCGATGGCTTTAGCGGCTTTTACTTCACCCAAGGATTCAAGCATCATCGCGCCGGCGCCGATGCACGCTAACGGGTTGATCGCATTTTTCCCCGTCCACATCGGAGCGCTGCCGCCGATCGGCTCGAACATCGAAACTCCTTTCGGATTTATATTCCCTCCTGCCGCAATTCCCAATCCGCCCTGCGTGATCGCGGCGAGGTCGGTTATGATATCGCCGAACATGTTCTCTGTGACTATCACATCGAACATCTCCGGGCTGGCGATCATATACAGGCAGGTCGCATCCACGTGATAGTACTCGCGCTTCACATCAGGAAAATCTTTTCCGACCTCGGCAAAAACCCTGTTCCAAAGTTCATACATATATGTAAGCACATTGGATTTCCCGACCATCGCGAGTTTGTTCTCAGATCCGATGCCTCGTGCTTTCTTCCCGTTCTTTCTTGCATATTCAAAAGCGTAACGAAGTATCCTCTCGACTTGCGAGTAAGTGTATATCATCCTTTGTTCGGCGATCTCTTTTTTCGTTCCGGGATTTTTTATTCCGCCTTTGCCCGTATAAAGCCCGCCGGTATTTTCTCGGATTATCGTATAATCAATTTCTTTCGGGCCTTTTCCTTTTATGGGGGATTCAACTCCGGGATAAAGATGAACGGGCCTTAAGTTAACATATTGATCCAGCTCGAAACGCAGCTTCAGCAGAAGCCCTTTTTCAAGTATGCCCGGCTTAACATTTGGATCTCCGACGGCGGAAAGATAAATGGCATCCTGTTTTTTGATCTCTTTGAGTTCTTTTGCGGGAAGAACATCGCCTGTCCGCAGATATCGGGAGCCTCCGAGGTCGAGATCTGTTATCTCAAGCTTGAACCCGAATTTCGAAGATGCGGCATCAAGGACCTTCAATCCTTCAGCCATTACTTCAGGGCCGGTCCCGTCGCCTCTTATGGCGGCTATTTTATATGTTTTTGCCATGTATCTTTTTCCTTACATATTCGATCAAGCCGCCGGCGTTTATTATCTGCTGCATGAAAGGAGGGAACGCTGCCGCTTTATAATTTTTCTTTGTCGTGACATTCCTAATTTCGCCGATAGCAAGTTCGATCTTCAACTTCGTCGCCGTCGGCTATCCCATCGACAGCTTCCTTTGACTCAAGTATCGGCAAGCCGATATTGATCGCGTTGCGGTAAAATATCCTCGCGAACGATTTGGCTATGACGGCTGAAATTCCCGCTGCCTTAATAGCTATCGGAGCATGTTCGCGGCTTGAGCCGCATCCGAAGTTCTCGCCTGCAACAATGATATCATTCGCTTTCATCTTTTCCGCAAAATGCTGATCCGCATCCTCCATCACGTGTTTGGCCAGCTCAGCGGGGTCGTGAGTGTTCAGGTGCCTCGCCGGTATAATGGCGTCGGTATCTATGTTATCCCCAAATTTATGCGCTTTACCCAATATCATAATTCCTCCGGGCTGGCTATTTTGCCCAGCACTGCCGAAGCAGCGGCGACAGCCACATTTGAAAGATAAACTTCGGATTTGGGATGCCCCATTCGGCCCACGAAATTCCTGTTGGTCGTCGATAATGCTTTTTCGCCTTCGGCAAGAACTCCCATGTGCCCGCCAAGACACGGCCCGCAGGTGGGAGTGGAAACAGCACATTGCGCGTCGATAAAAATGTCCATCAGCCCTTCTTTTATCATCTGCTTCACTATCATCTGCGTCGCGGGAAGGATAATGACCCGCACATCCCTGTGCTTTTGCTTGCCCTTAAAGAGTTTCGCGGCGATCCTCATGTCCTCAATTCGGCCGTTCGTGCAGGAGCCGATGACCACCTGATCAAGCTTAATGTTCATGCCGGAAGCTTGAGAGATCGGCTTTGTGTTCGACGGCAGGCTTGGGAACGCGACCTGCGGCTCGATATCCTTACATTCATATTCGATAACTTTCGAGTACCTCGCGTCTTCATCGCTCTTATATATAATGTAATCCCTTTTGAGATGGTTCCTCTTGATCACTTCTTTGACATATTTGATCGTAATGTCATCCGGCTCGATTATCCCGTTCTTTCCGCCGGCTTCAATGGCCATGTTCGCCATTGTGAACCTCTGGTCCATCGAAAGATTTTTGATGGCTTCGCCGGTGAATTCCATGGACATATAACGCGCGCCGTCCACGCCGATATTCCCGATCGTATAGAGTATCAGGTCTTTTCCCTCGACCCATTTATTGAGCTTTCCGTTATAAACGAATTTGATCGTTTCCGGGACTTTCAGCCAAACTTCTCCAGTGGCCATGGCTGCGGCCATGTCGGTGGAGCCCACGCCCGTTGAAAATGCTCCGAGCGCGCCGTATGTGCAGGTATGAGAATCAGCGCCTATTACGAGGTCGCCCGGCATCACCAGCCCGAGTTCGGGAAGAAGCGCATGTTCTATCCCAACGCAGCCGATTTCGAAGAAATTGACTATCCCGAATTTTTTCGCGAATTCCCGGATCATTTTCACCTGCTGGGCGCTCTTGATGTCCTTGTTCGGGGTGAAGTGGTCGGGGACAAGTGCGATCTTATCTTTATCGAAAACCCTGTCCACTCCGATCCTTTCGAACTCCTTTATCGCGGGCGGCGCGGTGATGTCATTCCCGAGGACGAGATCGACTCTCGCATTGATAAGTTCCCCGGGCTTAACGGCTTCTTTGCCGCAATGCGCGGCAAGGATCTTCTCGGTTATCGTCATTGACATAGTACCTGGATTTTAACAGAAAAATATTTTGAAAAATAGTGAAATTTTCAGAAAGAAGTGTCGATAACTTATCAGAATAAAGAACTCATTATCGTTCGATCAAAATAATTAACGGAGGGAGTGGATGTGTTGTTTAGTAGATCAAGGAACATATTAGATCATATTCCCGAAGAATTTCGGAAAAAATTCATAACCGCGGGTCATATCAAGCAATTGCGCGGGGAAATGGCCACAAAAAAATTCATACCCGAAGAGTTGACCATGAACAAAGAGGTTGACCAGGATTTTCAGGTTAAAGTGCAGGCGGAGGTCGCAAGAAGGATCGCGTTGCTGAATGAAAATAATAAATCCTTGAATTTCATGCCGGCCGTGATAAGGCCTGGTGACGCGCAATGCCCGACTTATCCTTTAGCCAGAAAGTTATTTGAAGTCCAGCAAGACATTTTGGAAATGGACAACCGCATTCCGCCTGATAAATATGAGCCCCTGGCCCGCAATGACATGATGCCTTTTACTCCCGCTATCCATGCATCAAGGAAGAACACTGACAGTAAAATTGCCCCGCTTTTCTCAAGCGAAGAGGACTTTTTGAAAGCATTTGACGAGGGGCTTAAAATATGGAAAAAAGGATCCGACGGTTTTGGCACGGTCGGGGTTTTGGACGTCGGGGGCGGCGCAGGAGCCAGAGCGGCACGCGATCTGGCTATGCAACCTTTCCAAAGGATCGCCTATGAGAACCATGTTTCCGCTGAAACTCCGCGTTCTTTGTATCCCATCCTTGGCACCGAACATACTTTTAAGGGCA
This sequence comes from uncultured bacterium, assembly GCA_963768305.1. Lineage (GTDB taxonomy): Bacteria > Margulisbacteria > WOR-1 > CAVSGV01 > CAVSGV01 > CAVYHE01. The sequence goes on along the minus strand of CAVYHE010000009.1, from coordinate 160,923 downwards.
GGGTAATAGACATCGTTAAGACCATAAGCAAGAGTTTGGGCGTTAGGACCCCTATTTTCTCGATGATATCTTCGGAAAAGGCCTCATATTTTCTAAATCATATACAAAGCAATAAGATCGATGTTGCTTCATGGGATGAGGATGTAGTTCTGTGGAACCAGAGGATATTAAAGCGTTATGACATAGAATCGTTCCCAAAGGAACTTGCCGAAGGTTTCCCCGCAGGGCACGGAGACGCCGCCATTTTAGGTTTCAGGTACGGGATATATAAGGCCATGAAGGATCTGGGGATAAAGTACGTGGCCAATTCGAATGGCGACGAATTTCTATGGTATTACTTGTTCCCAGCTTTATTGGGGAAAATGGGGCCTTTGGAAGCCACAATGTTCATGATGGCGGTGCCCAATATACTCGATCAATCGGGCGGCTGTTTTAGCGGCGGGCTTCAAATGGAGACCCCGCGCATACCTTATCTTTTTGTCAATGCCGGAAATCCGGAGACCTTGAATACGACTTTTACCGTGATGACCCTTAACAATCTATTAGAAGGGGCCGGCAAATTGGAAGAAGAGGCCGGCGAGAACGTTACTCTGACCGTAAAGCCGACATGGTGGAATATGGAAGGGACAAAAGAATATATGAATATAATAGGGCATGAATCGTGGATGGGAGAGGTCTTTTCGCAGCAAAATCAGGCGGGTGGCGGGACAATGAAAGTATTGGAGGCGCCAAGGAACCTATTTTTGGGCATTAAGGGCGCTAGTCAGGCGTTCAATGACGCGCCTCAGGACTTCTTGGTGGCGAAGGGTCCGCAAGGGGATAGGAATCTTAGCTATGTGGATTTTTATGGAATGATGGCAAATAAGGTTATAAAGGTTTTAAATCTTCTCCTGGCAGGCAAGTCGAGTGAAAGAAATGTATTGGCCAAGGACCTGTTCGATAACAATTTTGAATTGATAAACGTCAATATATAGCTTTTATCAAATGATACTACACTATTTTTGAGGTGTGTCTGTCCCCTTGGGTTTTATTGTAAAATATTTTGAAAAAAGTGAAATTTTCCAATAAAAGTGACGATAAATATATAGGGACAATATAAGAGAAGGAGAAATTATTCATGGCGGTCAGATCGATCATTGAGGCTATTCCGGCTGCGCACAGGAGCAGATTTGCAACTGCGTCCGATATCCGCAAAGCAGGAGCGGGCAATCTTCATAAGGCATTAGCTTTTGAGAACCAAGATATGAAGTTGCAATTACAGGTGCAGCAGGAGATCAATAAAAGGATCAAGTATCTTGGAAGTTGCATTACCCTCCCTCAAGAAATAAACTCTTTAGGCGTAAGCGATAGAAGCAATTCTATCGCGCTGGCTGATACTTTCTTCAATTTTCAGAGGGACGTTATCGAGATGCCTAACAGATTATCTGACAAGGAATTTACCCCGATGCCAAGGACCGAAATGATGCCCTTTACCTATGGCCTGCTTAAGGATGATGATAAGCGCAAGGGAATGAAGCCCCTTTTTGAAAGCCCAGGAGACTTTCTTGAAAAATTTGATGCAGGGCTTGAAAAGTGGAAGCATAATGAGAATTCGAACAGTTTTGGTTCCGTCGGCATATTGGATGTAAGCGGGGGCGCGGGGACAAGGGCGGGCAAAGAGCTATTGAATTATTCGGATTATGCCAGAAAGCATGACGTGACCCCGCAAACGCCCAGAAGCCTTTATCCGATCCCTAACTCAGGCAAGACCTTCAAAGGCATTCTGGTCAATGTTATCCGCAAGATATCCGGTTCTATAGGAGTGCGGACACCTCATTTCATAATGAATTCTTTTGCAAGCGCTCCCTTTTTCTCGAATTATATAACGGATAATCCTGAAGCCCATGAGTGGGGAGATGACATAATATGCTGGAACCAGAGAGTGTTGCAACGCTATGATATTGCCGATGTGACCAAGCCGCTGCCAGGACTGTATCCCGCGGGGCACGGAGATAACGCCACGCTTTCATATCAGTACGGAATATTGGAAGCGATGAAAAACCTTGGCATAAAAACGATAGCAAGCTCCAACGGGGATGAGTTCCTGTGGTATTATTTGTTCCCGGCATTGCTGGAAAAATTCGGCTCCACTGAGTCTGCGATGTTCGCCGTGGCCATAGCGAACGCCAATAACCAGAGCGGGGGATATTTCGGCAACGGAGAACTTATTGAAACCCCGAAAATTCCGTATTCATACGTCAGGGGAGGGAAGAACCCCGAAGTCTTGAACTCCACATTCTATGGGTTAAAGGTGGAAAGCTTGATAAATGGCGCTAAATTCCGTGAAGGAGAAATTCTGCCGACAGATATACTTTCAAAGTCAGCTTGCGTGCAAGTGGAAGAGGATGAGAAATTCATCAACATGCTGGGTTTTGATTCCTGGATGGGGGATGAATTCTCAAAAATGATAACTGCCGATGCACAAAAATTGCAGGTTTTTGAAGGGCCGCGTAACATATTTTTGGGCATGAAAGGTCCTCAGATGGTGGCCAATCATACTCCGCAGAAATTCCTTAATAATAATAGCTACAGTACTTTTTATACTATGATGGCGCATAAGGTATTTGCTGTTCTTGATATTCTTCTAGCAAAGGATAAATCGGCAAAAGAAGCGCTTGCAGAGAAGTTATTTAAGAGCAATTTTGAACTTATTGACGTTCAGATCTAAAAGCCTTTAAAAGCTTCCATAGTTCCATCAGCGAGGGCCTTTATTTCCTTTGAATTGCCGAAATAGACCTCTTGAAAAACTTTCTTAAAAATGAAATTTCTAAGAAAAAGTGACGATGTATATATGCAAACAGTTAGAAGGAGAAATCTTTTATGGCGATCAAATCAATCATTGAGGCTATCCCGTCTGCGCACCGACATAGATTTGCGACCGCGTCCGATATCCGCAAAACGGGAGCCAATCCGCTTCACCCGGCATTAACCATTCAAAACTTTGATAATAACTTTCAGGCACGAGTGCGGGATGAAATAACAGAAAAAAGGATGCCTTTGCTTGGTGATTATATTAAGCTTCCACAATGCATAGGGCCTTTAGGAGGAGGCAATAATAACAATTCAAATGTGCTGGCAGAAAATTTTTCAAATTTCAAAGAGACATCGTCGAAATGTATAACAGATTATCTGACAAGGAATTCACCCCCACACCTATTACTGAAATGAAGCCATTTACCTATGGTCTGCTTAAGGATGATGATCCGCGCAAGGGAAAGGTAGACCCATTATTTAAAGATCACATCGATTTTCTTGAAGCGTTTGAAACAGGCCTTGAAATATGGGGGCAAAATGAAAAGAAAAACGGTTTTGGTTCTGTCGGTATATTGGACGTAGGCGGTGGAGCGGGTACAAGAGCAGCTAAAGAGCTTTCAAAAGCTGAATTTGGGTCGTATGTAGAACATTATAGGGTAAACCCGCAAACACCCAGAAGCCTCTATCCTATTCCCTCTACAGGCAAGACCTTCAAGGGCATCCTGGTCAATGTTATTCGCAAGATCTCCGGTGCTGTAGGAGTGCGAACGCCCCATTTCATAATGAATACTTACGCGACCGCCGATCCTTTCTCAAAATATATCAATGAAAATACCGAAGCGAGTGAGTGGGGGGATGACATAATATGCTGGAACCAGAGAGTGTTGCAACGCTATGATATTGCCGATGTGACCAAGCCGCTGCTAGGACTGTATCCCGCGGGGCACGGAGATAACGCCACGCTTTCATATCAGTACGGAATATTGGAAGCGATGAAAAACCTTGGCATAAAAACGATAGCAAGCTCCAACGGAGATGAGTTCCTGTGGTATTATTTTTTCCCGGCATTGCTGGCCAAATTTGGCTCCACTGATGCGGCGATGTTCGCCGTGGCCATAGCGAACGCCAATAACCAGATCGGAGGATATTTCGGAAACGGAGAAATTATTGAAACCTCAAGGATACCATATTCGCGCGTCGGAGAGAAACCACCCGAAGTTTTGAATTTCCACATTCTATGGGATGAATGTGGATAGTTTAATAAAAGGCGCCGAATACCGTAAAGATGAGGTTAATGATGAAACCGCGCCGATAGATATAATTTCAAAGTCGACTTGTGTTCAATCTAACGTGGGTGAAAATTTCATCAACATACTGGGTTATGATTCCTGGATGGGGGACGAATTCTCAAAAATGATAACCGCCAATTCACAAAAGCTGCAGATTTATGAAGGGCCGCGCAACCTATTTTTGGGCATGAAAGGCCCTCAGCAGGTAGCAAAGCATGATAAGCAGAAATTTCTTTATAGTAATATCCTTACAGATAATATCAGCTACAGTACTTTTTATACTATGATGGCGCATAAGGTATTCGCCGTTCTTGATATCCTTCTTTCAAAGGATAAATCGGCAAAAGAAAACCTTGCAGATAAATTATTCAAGAATAATTTTGAACTTATTGACGTTCAGGTCTAAGAGACGTTAAAAGCCGCTGCATTGCCTGTCATGAGATCCATTATCCCCTTTACAGAACCGTGAAAATCCCTCAAAAACTAACCCTCTTAAAAGTGAAATTTTCATTGAATATTGTCGATAATATGTAGGGTCCAAGCAAGAATGTCGGGTTTTTTGATCAAGGAGGGATAACGATGAGATTACCATGGGAGCCTTCTGGAAGGACAATACGATTGTATTCGAACGGCGAAGCTTTCTGTATCGGGAGATCAAAACATGGGTCAAATCTCCGTGCGCCGAGGATGGCATATATAAGGGCTGGTTCGTTCCCTGCGGCTGGAAGCCAGCTTTTTGGCGAGAAGAAAGCCTTAGCCGCCGAAGTGTTCATTACAAGGCCTTTTTATATCGGAGTGAACAAGGTCACTGTCGGCGATTTTAGATATTTTCTATCTGATGCTCATTATTCGATCGTTGGCAATGACGCGGAAAAGCTTATAAATATCCTTAAAAAAGGCAAGCCTGACCAGTCTTTGTCATGCGTTAATTTCTCGGAGGCCCTTGCTTATGTGAATTGGATCAGTAAAAGAACCGGGGCCAAATATTTCATTCCGTCTTCCGCTCAATGGGAATTCGTCGCGCGCATGTCGCGCGAGCTGTGCTGGGAGGGCTTGTATCCGAAACGCCTTTTCAGGGATAATTTTGAATGGACAAGCACAAAATATGGCGATTTTGATCCAATAGATATCAAAGATCCAAAAGGTCCTTTACACGGGGGAGAAATGGAGATCCGCGGAAGCTTAAGATCGGTCGCGGCGGAAGATGATCTTTGCGCGACAGACCGGCACGGCTTCCTCCCGGATGACCGAGCAGAATTCATCGGTTTTCGAATCGCAAGAAAGGCGGAGTTTTAAGCATTTTCGGGGACCTGGGAGGGGATGGCCATTAACAGTGAAGTTTCATCTAAATATAAATGTTTTATCCTGGCCGGCGGGTCCGGCTTCAAGCTCTGGATGCACAGGAAATTCCATCCTTTAATTCAGTCGCCGAAATATCCTTTTGCAAAGCCTGCCGCTATCGTCGGGAACAGGAAGGCGATCGACTTCTCCCTGGAAGCCGCAAAAAAAGCCGGCTTGAACAAGGTCTGGATAAATCTTCACACTAACGCGGAATCTATCAGGAATTACAAAGCCATAGATGTTTTCCGGAATGCAGGGATGGAAATAAACTGGGTCGACGAAAACAGGCTGTTTGGCACGGGTGGATCGGTAAAAAATCTGGCTCAGGTGAGCGGCATCAACAGTGAAGAATCCGCTTTGATACTTCACGGGGACGTTATTCACAATGTTAACCTTCAGCCGATGATAAAGGGGCATTGTGAAAAGGCGCAAAAAAGCATGAAGCCAGGCATAACGATAATGGTGAACCCGATCCAAAATTGGGACATGATGGTGAATTTCGGGTCAGTTCGATTGAACGGAATGCCGAAAAGAGGGGATTTTCATGATTGGGCGGAGTTCGAGAACGAAACAGAGAAATGGTTCAAAGAAGCAATGAAGACAGGTCAAAAATTCTTTGACGTGATCGGGTATGCGGAAAAGCTGCCGAGAAGAAGATGCCTTGGCAACCTGGGTGATTCCGCCATTGTTATAATCGACGGTGATCTTATAAAGGATATTATCCCTAAAGTATCATACTATCCTTCCGAAGGAGAGATAGAGGTCCCGGGTAAATATTTTTATGATATGTCACGCCATGTGTTCCCCTGGATATTGCAAAATCCGGAAAAATATTTTTTCCAGGCTTTCTTGATGCCGGATGAAAGCGACGGCAAAAAGACCTACTGGCTTGATGTGGGCTCAAAACAAAGGCTCTGGCAGGCGAACATGGACATTCTGGACGGGAAGATCGATTCAGGTCTGGAAGACGGGGTTTTCTGGAAAATGATGACATGGGGATGGCAGGGTAAACACGACGGGAAACTTGACGCTAATGCGATAGCTCCTGATGCCATGTTGAAAAAATGCATAATAAGTCACGGGGCGATCGTCAAAAAAGGGGCATATCTTGAAAAATGTGTTGTAAGGGAAGGCGTGGTCATAGAGGAAGGCGTCAGAGCGAAAAATTGTGTATTTTTCCCTTCAAGCGATCCTCATTCGCCGAATATTATCGGAGCCAACTCCTGCGTCGAGAACATCACCTTTGTTGGAGGAGTGCTGGACCCTTACAGCGAAGAAAAAGGAACAGGCGGAGAACTTCTGATCACGCCGAAAACCGGCATGGTCAAGATACCTTTGGAGACCGAAACATATATGTCGATGGATGAGAAGCGGACTTACCTTATCGATGAGACAACGGACAGGGAGTTCGCCCAGCTTTGCATAGGCGGCATGCCGACCAAGCATTTTGAAGACGCATCCATTGACAGGCTCATGGAACAAATTCAGCAGCTCAGGGCCCTGTTTGAAATTTACCTGCTACAAATGGCAGGAAAAAAAGAAGAAAAAGATCCGGTGATCAGGGTCGTTGACGGAAGCACTGATGTGGTGCCGGACAGCACGGAGATCACAGTGGTTTCAAATGAGGGCATGCGTTTGCGCGCGGCATTGGACGTGTTTTTAGGCAGTAAATTCACTTTTAACGGAAAGCCTTTCCCCTTGAGCATAAGGGCCGATTGGAGCCTGACAAAGAACAACGCAAGCATCCTGATATTCGAGGTCGTTGATGAGACGGGCAAAAAGCTTCCCGATGATGTTTTAAACGAACTGATCCGCAACATCAAGGAATTCAAAAAATGTTAATTTTTCGGCACGGAGGCAACAGTTGAACATAAAAGGTGCACAAGCTATAAAAAGATTCGGGGCTAAACCCGCTAAGATCGCCGTCGTATTCGGCACCCGGCCCGATATGATAAAGATGGCTCCGGTGATAAAGGAATTGCACGAGAATGCGGATCATTTTACCCCCATCATTATTCATACAGGGCAGCATAAACAGTTGAGCCGGGGGATACTTCCGCTTTTCGGGATAAGGCAAAAGGATTATAAATTCTTATCGCTTGGAAACAATGCGTCCTTTACAAAAAAAGGAAGATCTGTTGAACAGGTTGGTTGTGAAACTGGGGCCGGTATATGACAAAGAAAGACCGTCATTGGTCCTTGTACAGGGTGATACTGAGACCGCTTTTGCCGCGGCGATATGCGCGTTTTTTCATAAAATTCCCGTGGCGCATGTGGAAGCGGGCCTCCGAACCTATAATAGATTCTCCCCTTATCCGGAAGAAGCTTTCCGGAGCATGATCTCAAGAGTTACTTCATTGAATTTTGCGCCTACAGATATTGCCGCCAATAACTTATTGAAAGAGCGTGTTCCGCGAAATGAAATATTCATGACTGGAAATACCGTCGTTGATGCCGTGAATTATATTCTGAAGAATCCCAGGAAGTATCGCCGTCTGCCCGTGGACGAAATATTGAAAGACAACAAGGAATTCATTCTGTTCACCTGCCACAGGAGCGAAAACATCGGGGAACCGATGAAAGTGATCTTTGACGCCATTAAGACAATCGCGTTGAAGCATCCCGAAATAAACATTATTTATCCCGTCCATTTGAATCCTGCGGTCAAAAAAGTCGCTTATTCCAGTCTCAAAAATGTAAAAAATATTTACTTGATAAGACCAGGGGATTATTTGTCCACACTTTTTCTGCTGAAAAAATGCAAGTTGGTGATAACTGATTCGGGCGGACTTACGGAAGAAGCCACTATTTTAAAAAAACCTACAGTAATAGTCAAGAATATCACAGAACGCAAGGAATCTGTTGAATCCGGCACCGCTATTCTTGCAGGCATACACGATACCGACACTATCGTTAAATATGTCGAAAAAATATTATCAGATCCGGCAACCCACAAAAAGATGTCCAGCGGGAAAAGCGATGTCTATGGGAAAGGGGATGCGGCCAAACGGATAGTTGAACGATTGATCAAATATTTCCATTTCCCCGTCAAGGTCGACGATGAAGACCTTAAGAAAAGTGAAAATTCCGCGATAAGATGGCTTATCAGGTCCGGCATTCAAGATGAGCAGGGGCGCATAAAGGGTTATTATCGGCCGAAATTGTTCCGTCCCGGCCTGTCGGGAGAAGTTCGATTCAGGAAGAACGGCGGAGAATATCCTTTTATTTATCCTGAAATAACGGGATATGCAATGAGCTCTTTTTTGCAGTTGTACAAGAGCCTCCCATAATAAAAAAGAGCTTTTAGGCCCATGCTATCATGGCCGCAGATTCTGTTGATAACATACTAAAACCTACCGGCAGCGGACTGGCGGTCCCCGCAAGGATATACAGATCTTCTGCGGACATGCCGGACCGTCATCGTTATTGTTATGGTTTTGACAACGGGACTATACTCAAAGGATTGGTGGATGTTTACAGGATAACAAAGGAAGAAAAAGATCTGAAAGTGGAAGAAAAATATCTGGAAACAGCAGAAAAGATAGCCGCTTTTTTGATAAACGATCTGAAAATGGGACAGAGCGGTTTTTATTCTTATTTTGATCCTGCGACTAAGCAGCCGATGAATTCCTTTGAAAATTGGTCCATGCATGCCGGAGCGTTCCATGCCAAGAACGCGGAGGGATTCCTGCGATTATACGAGCAAACGAAAAATAAGGTCTATTTTGATACTGCAATTTCTTTATGCGAGAATGCGTTGAAATTTCAGCGCCCAAGCGGGCGCTTCATTACCGAGCCGAATGAAGATGCGACGCATGCTCATCCGCACTGCTATGCGGCGGAAGGGCTTCTTTCAACCGGCTTATTCCTGTTGAGGCACCATAAAAACCGCGATCTAGCGGTGAAATTCATGCATGCCGCAAGCAAAGCGACCCATATGGCTGCTGGATAACCAGCTTTCTGACGGCGGAATAAGGTTCATGTTCAGGAAGGGCGAATTTTTGCCATTCCAAAGATCCGATGGCACGGCGCAGACGCTTCGTCTGGGTTCCATTCTTATGAGAGCAGGGTTATCTGCATGAAAAATATTTTGCGAACCTTAGCGCAATTGCGGGCAGATTAAGGGATTTTCAGCATTTACAAACTTCGAATAAGCATATTAACGGAGGCATTAGATACGGCGAAAATGAGACCGGAACCGACCTTTATGATATAAATTCCTGGTGCACCATATTCACAGTTTCCGCCTTGGAGTCATACCAAAAATTATTAAAAAAGATAAATAAGGATTCCAGAAAAAAAGCATGAAACAGGCGAGGTCCGCATACTGATCTAAATCCCCGCCGCATGCCTCCCAAAACCCCTTTTCCACTATGAAATTTCCGACCATTTTTGACGATATATATATAGAGGGGAGTACAAGGCGGAAATGATATTTTTAGCTTATTTGGGAAGTGGGGAAAATGGCAGGGATTAATTTTACAAAACCAAATATCGGGCAAAAACTTAACATCGTTAAGTCTAACGGCAGGATGCCGTCCCGTTCCGCGTTCGCGATGCGCCCGAACGATTTCAAAGTGTTCATGCGGCATCCATTGGCAGTCGATACACCCCGCAGGATAACTGATATCACCTCCGTGGCATTTAAGAACATTGATGCGACACATAGCATCGGCGAGATACAGACCTCGCTGGCGGAAGTGCAGGGAGCAGGAAGCAGCATAAAAATATTCACAAAGGCGATAAAGAGCGGCGATCATGAAAACATCGATCACGCCGAAGCATTAAAATGCCAAGCTGAAGAGATCACAAGGACCAACAAGTTGCTTTATCCCGGGATGGAGAAGCTCATTGAAAATACCCAGGCGTCGCTCAAAACCTCCGCAAAGTGGGGACTGCCCGAAAAAAGTTCTTCGCTGCTTTCCGCGAAAGGGCTTGTAAAAGCCGCCAGCCTCCTTTTCCTCGCGAGCCCGACTCTCGCGTATGCCAGTGCGGCAGTGACCGCGGTCTTGTCAGCGAACATAGTTCCTTTTGCCATCGCGGGACTGGCCGCTTTCAGTTTGGCCTCCATGATCATCAAGACAAAGAATCCTTATTCCGTGACCGCAAAAATAACCGGTGTCGGGAAAAGGCTTTTTTGGGTGGCCCTGTTAGGCGGTTTATACCTGGCAACCAATGCCGTGGCCGGTACCGGCGTTGACATCTTGGCCGCGTTAAAAGGCATTTCCTGGAAAGTGCCTCTTGCCATAGGAACGGGGCTGGGCATGATCGTGGGGTGGAAAACGGTATCGGACATAAGAAGAGGGATAGACGCGCAATATGGGCTGTTACAATCCTACACGGATAAACAGGTCAAAGACAATCTCTTGCTGCCGCATCTGACGCTCTGGGCGCAGAACCATTATCTTGCGACAAGGCTGATCCTTTACGCGGCAACTCTTGTCATCATAGCGCACGGTCTTCCGCTTGACGCGACCGCGATACAAGGCTTATTTATCCCGGCGGGGTTGCTGTTGAACAGATACCTCGGGAAAAAAGCTGCCGAAGCGCTTTATCAGGGGATCAAACACGGGCAGGCAGACAGGATGCCCATAGCCTCCTTGCTTGGCTCTAAACTGACGCAGCTCGGCTTTAAATATGGGCCTGCTCTTGGCGCTGGGATCATGCTGTCCGGCGGGGAGTTCATTTGGCCTTTTGCCACTTTCCTTATGGGCAACTGGGCGTTGAGGGGAGATTTTCATTCCGGCATCCATTCCAACGGCTGGCAGCTTAACTCTATCCTTTCGGTCTTTGCGACCTTTGACCCTCTGATTCTCTGACGGGGCCAGGAGTAAATTTAATAAGAGTGTTTTGAGAATAAACACTTATGTGGTGGAGAAGACGAGGAATTTTTCGAAATTCATCAACATGCTGATCATGCCGCATCCAAGGACCCAGGTGGCTTATCTCGTGGAAGCGCACCCCTTTGAGTCGGCCGATAAAGTAGCGGAGCTGAGGGAGGCATCTACGGTGGTCAATCCGGCGGTAGAAGCCTGGCAGAAGGAAATATACGATCAATTCCGGGACAAATGGGACATTTACCAAAACACGGGCGATGTCAATATAGCATACAGAGACCTGATCGAAGTAATAAGACATCTGGGGGACCATTTCAGCGGAAATAGTTACAGCGGGACCAACTTGAATTGTTATGTTCCGAGAATGAGGCATTTGCTGAACGGTCCTTCGACAACAGGCTGGTTCAATATGGACAAGGAAAAATTCCAACCTCTTATCAGAAGGGCATACGAACTTCTGAGGATAAAGGGCAAGGAATTCACCGATCTGGCGGAAGAGCTGGAAAGGGTGGAAAATGATCTGTCTAGCGGGCAAAAAAGAAGTGAAATGGAACGGCTTTACAAGTGGTATCTAGGCTGTTATTCCGTTCCATTGACGCAGGTCATCAGAAAAGCTTCCGACTGCGATGATCAGACCCCGACAAAAAATGCGAACGTTTCTAATTTACAGACCCACGTAGGGGACAACTTATACAGGGTGGGCATTGTCCATCCCGACGGAGAATCGTTCCAATGGGACCTTATTCCCCCGAAATATATCAGGATATACAATCCCGCCTATGATCATTCTTCGCGGACCTCGAAATATATATATTTCAACCGGGAAGAGCCCGCTTACCGGAAGGTCCTGGGGCTTTCGCAATCCTCTTCGGATGAGATAGAGCTAATAAATAACCCCCTTCCTGCCGGCGCCCAGTTAGTGGATATAGATCTGCTCATACAGGGCAAGATGATAAGGGTGAGAGGATTTTACAGCGACATAGACAATCTGCCTCCGGACCCGGTTGACCCCATTTGCTGGAGGCCCGGCCATGGTCCTAACGGCAGGATAACATGGGTGTTCATGCAAAGTGAACCGACCGGTTTTGTGGATGCTCAGCATAAATGGGCGATAAAATATTTGCCGAAAGGGGAAGAGTTAGTTCAAAAATCCGGGAACAAGCTTGCTTGGGTAGAGGAAAAGCCGGGATTCTTGCATATCATTCCTGCCGATGACGATTCGATCATCGATGAAGCATATCTTGACTTTGCTTCGTCAATTCAGCTTGGAACGGAACTCCAGGAGAACGCGAAAGACTTCAAGACCATTCGAATAATCGAGCCGGTGAAATGGAACAAAAATATCCCGATGGGGAAATATCTGGAACACGAAAGGCAAAATGTCGACACTTTTAAGCATCTGCAGCTCCAGGACGGATACGCGGGCATAAGATATACCTGCGGCTCTCATGAATACAATATCGCGTTCCAGGCATTGGAATCGATCTGCCCGCATTTAAACTGGAAGATAGAGGATCTCAGGAGAATAACCAATCCCAATGATCCTCTTTTCAGCCTAATGACGGCGCTGCGCGGCAGACATCTGTCAAGAAAAGAAAGGGGACAGCCATTATGGAAATATATAACTCACGGGAGGAAAGTGAACGCGGGGAACGGCAGGTTCAAGATAAAATTCTTCGGTTTCAATAATATCCTGTTGGGAGAGATCCCTCCGGACAAGGTGCCTTCCACAATGCATGATCTGGCCAGCGTATCCGAAGATGTGACCGATATAAGGATAGACGTATATTCGCACCGTGTCGGGCAGGCGAGCTGGCTTGAGATAGATTACGGGGACAGGTTCGGAGCGACGCCTTATAAAAAGTACCGCTTTATCCCATTGGACCAAAAAGGAGCTAAATAAATGTTCTGGCCGGAACATATAACAAAGATAAGCCGGGGTATTTTGAACAGGAAGATCATCAAGGTCTCCGGTTTAGCTCCCGTGGACACGCATACCTATCCGCATAACACAAGATGGATCGGAAATGGCGGTGAGCAGACCATCCAGAGCATCGAAACCGGAAAAAAGATACAGGTCAGGGACCTGGGAAACGGCTCTTATGACTGGACTTTGAACAAGGTAAATAGCGGCCAAGCGTGGAAAAAGGTGAAAAAAGGCGGCCTTCTCCTGGCGGTCAGGGACAATTCGGATCCTGTCGTAGTACCGCTTGAAACTCTGCTTGATAATGTCCCGTCCGCGCTTTCACGCCCGGATATCGCAAGAAGGACGATAGACGTTCAGAGGGATGAAAAGACCGGAGGATTGGCCTTCAATGTCCTGAGGATAAAGGACATGGTCCGCGATAATTTTGATTTTATATATTACCTGAAGGATAACCGCAATATTTACAAGGAAGACAAGGAGAACAGCAAAGCAAGATTGATCGAATATCTGCTCAGGTCCCAGGAATTGACCGTAAGGGTGGAAAGAGTTTCGGAAAATAATTATGCGCTTCACCTGACAGATGAAGACATGAACGATCTGGGATGTATATCTTCGGACCTTTTTGCAGACCGCAACAATATAGGGTTCCTGCAAAACAGAAAACACGGCATGGGGAGCATGGACAGCTTTTATCAGAGCGATTCGTACGAAAAGACATATAGATTCCGACCCCGCCTTATAAAGCATGACGGGGAAGTGCTTTTATTGCTTACCCGCATCAAGAAGATAAGGAGCGGAAAGCTCAATCACAGGTCCCGCATTTTGAATGGTGCAAGAAAGATTTTTTACGCCGTTCCGACTTCCGCGGTAGTCGTGAAGGAAAAAATCGGAGGGGAAGAAAGGGCCTCTTACAAAGTCCCGCTCTCCCTGTCCAAACCGATCCCAAAGCGCCAACTGAAGGATCCTGGCCTTATAGGGAGAATCAAGATAGAGAGCGGACAGGGAGCTGTTTACAAGCGTGTTGGAAAGATCAAAAGGTCCGGGTTGGAAAATATCGTCAGGGTCACTTATGACGGGACAAGGGACTTTTTCTCTGGATACGGCCTGAAGAATGAAGCCGTAGGTGCATTAAACGCAGATGCCGAAACAACCATGAGAGGGATAAGGGCATGGTTGCTGAAAGAGAACAGCGCGCAGAAAAACTCGGACATTGAGATCATACTGACGCATTGGTGGCTGCCGGACATAATTGAGGGCGAATTCCAGCTCGTGGTCCACCGCCAGACCCAGTTCGGGGCGGAATTTGTCGGAGAATCGTATAAGCCGGAGGTCGCCGGCCAACTCAGGGACATACAATTTTACGGGGGAAAAAAGTCGCTCCATTCCGAAGTGGACGTGCCAAACAGGACATTCAGCATACAGGCAGGCAAAGCCCATGGTTTCGGCGCCAATGACGAAAGAACGCCGAATCCTATTGAGAACGGGACGCCAATGCAATTGAAACAAAGGGATCTACTGGAAATGGCAAGGATCTCCATGGGGCTGCCTCAGAACTGCGAGGATCTCCGTGTCGGCCTGGCCCTGGAAAAATCCGGAGGGTTTGAAACGTTCAGGCACCATCCGTATTACCTTAAAATAGCGCCTTATAACAGGTTTCTGGGCTGGCTTTCCGGAGTGTCCGAAGACGAACAACTTAAGATCGCGATGAAATTCGTGCTGGGGCTCAAATTGATGTACTATCCAAAGATCACATCCATTGAAGCCGAGCCGCATCAATTCAGTAAAATAGAAGGCCAGGAAGCTTACAGATATAACTTTGGAATGGAGCTGGCTGCGGATGTCCTGATGCCGATAATATGGAGGCAAATGAGGGAATATTTGACCGGGAGGCCCCTGGAAAGCACGTTCAAGAGCATGTATGAGGATTACCTTTTATCGGACTGGTACAACGTTTCGAGCGCGGAACTGGCAAGGCAGTGTTCGCCGATAGCTTTCCTGCTTTCGGGCGGCCACATAAAACCTTATCCGGTGGACCTGGGGTATTTTGTTTTCGGCGCTTTCCTTCCGCAATTCTTTTTGGCGGCTTACCAGTACAGTTCGGCCATGCACCAGCTGGGGTACAACAAAGAGAACTTGCTGCGCAGCAGGCGCGGGCGTTTGTGGTGGTCTTTCTTTGAAGGCCCGTGGATGAAGCTTCCGACCCTGTTCCCGGGATTAAGAGGGCTGGAACGCATGCCTGTAGAAGATCCGCAGTACGGGCGGTACGTTCAAACCGCTCTGGCCAAGGGCGGGAACGTTTCGCTGGATAACAGTTTGTTCCTTGCGGGCTTAAGCGCGTTGTCGGTCGCGGGGCTTGTCTCCGGCACGAACCTTATGAGAATGGCCACCGTGGATAACGTGCTAGATAATTTCGGGATAATAATGAACATGCTCTGGGGCACTTATCAGACGGTCAATAATATCGGCGCGCTGAATTGGATAAGAATGTGCAACAAAGAGCAGAATTGGGACACAAGATTCGGGAGAAATCAAGTTCACAATGCCGCGCCGGACCAGCGATTCATTCGAGATGTACAAAACGCAGGAACTCCGTCCGACTTAAGGTTGGCTCACCTTAGATATTTAAGAAGGATGAGACTCGGGCCCAGCTACAGAGCGTTGCACACGGAATCACTGGACGTAACATCTTCAATAGAAGGCGATATGTTCTTTGAGGCGAATAGTCAGCTGATAACCAATCCTGTTCAGGCGGAACAAATATTCAGGGAATTGCGAAGTTCAGCAGCGCATCCTAACTGGAGATTATTGGCGGACCAAGCTTTAAGAAGGATGCAACCATGAAATATAAGGCTGTTTTTAACGATATATATGTATGGGAGCATGACAATGTTCAATAACGGCATATATTTAAGCTCGGTCCTGCCGGCGGCTATCGGCCAGTACGGAAGCTCCGGCAGCGGGCGGACAAATGGATCGAGGAACGAAAAATGTCCCTGTCGGGGCGTATGTCGCGGACGTGATCTCCGAGGAAGACGATAAAAGCGTCATTGAAACCGCCAGCAAACGATTTGAAGAGCACACGCATAACAACCTGACGATCATAAAAGGATATTCGGCCTGGGGCTCCAATTTCAGGGAGGAATTGCAACCATTCCCCAAGGTTTTTTGCGACGCGGTAAAAGAACACGGCGCCATCCCGCTTATCGCGTGGGAGCCGTGGCATTTTTCAAGGAAGACAGATGAATACCTTTTGGATCAGATAAACAGGGGCGACTTTGACGTTTACATAGAAAAATGGGCGAATGAGGCAAAAAAATGGGGATTTCCGATCTACGTTGAGCTTATGCACGAACCGAATAATAAAACATATCCCTGGGGCGGGCATCTTAACGGAGGGAACAAGAGAGCATATATAGAGGCTTTCCGGCACATTGTGCAAAAGTTCAATGCCGCCGGGGCTAAAAACGTTAAATTCGTTTTTGCTCCTGATGTGAGATGGTCAGGTTGGAAGGATTACTTTCCGGGTAAAGAATATGTGAGCGTTATCGGATTGCATGGATTTGATTTCGGCGGCAACCGGTCATTCAAGGACCTGTTCGGCCAGGCAGCCGAAGACGCAAAAGACCTTATCGGCGGCAAGAAAGTAATGGTCACCGAATGCGCGACCACTGCTCCCGACAAACAATCATGGCTGGATGAAGCAAGATCTTCGGCTTCGGAGATGGGGATCTCGGCCGTTGTCTGGTTCAACAAGAAAAGCGACCGCGATTGGGTAATTCCCAGGAGCCAGCCACCGAAAGCTATCGCTCCCAGCGGACGCAGGCAGCTGGAAGATATCCTTAAGAATATCCAGCATCGCAGGTCGTCCATTTTACAACAGGAAAAAGGGCATAAGAACGCAAAGTATCCTTTAACTGCATCTCTGCTGGCGGAAGATTACCGAAAATTAAGGTCAGCCGTTTATAAGAACGGAGCATTTGACGGCACCGCTTTTAACAATGACCTGAAATGGATGAAAGAATACCTCCCCGAAGATGATATAAAAGAGAACCTGGATATGCTCATAGAACAGACATACAAAAAAGTCATCGACGCTCCCTGGGACGTGGGCGAATGGGTGGAAATAAAAGGGAACGGGTTTAAGGGATGGGATCAGGCGTGGACCGACGTAAATAACAATCAATATCTGGAGGCAAAACTGAAGCTTGCCGAGCATTTCTCCGATATCAGCACGCCGCAATCTTTGCTTTCGGCGTTAAATATATACGGCACATTAATGGCTGATATTTCCAATGCTTCGCTTGACCATGAATACAAGGACGGATTTTTGTCCGCGATCTTTCTGGACCTGGCGGCGTTGACGAAGTCAGCCGCTGAAAAAGGGAACAGCGGAGATACAGTGCTTCACAACATCAGGGGATTGAACATAGGGGATAGTGAATGGGCGGGGATAGTGAAAGACCGGTCGTGGCAGAGGCTCGCGGAATATTTCCTTAAAAGATCGGAAGGATACATCATAAATAAATATAAAGGCAGCTTCATGGCCGATGTCTTCGGGAAACAGAGCGAATACGGGAATAGCGTGATGTGGAGGGGAGATAAAGAACTGTTGCTGGGGATCAGGATGCCGGGGAACCTTGTCCTTCTTTCTCATCTATATTCCGGCATGGCCGATGACGCTGCAAGCTGGATAGCGGATATTGACAAAATTGGCGGCAAAAAAAGCGTAAGAACAGCGCAGATCGGATTATGCAAGGATAAAGTAAGGTATGTATACAATAATAATTATCTTGAAACCGAAAATAACAAAGAACAGGCTGCCTTAATAAAGGACAGGCATTCAGTAGTTAAAGATATCGCTTATGTCCTGTATGCGGAAGCGGTAGCCAATAAAAAGATCGATCCAAAAAAGCTGCTTCTGGCTGAAGGATTTTCCAGGGAACTTATGGCGATGGGAGAGGAAACCGCCGGCCTTACTTCAAAAATAGTTTCAAGGGAACCGCTCCAGGCGGAAAATGAACAGGATCAAGAACTGGATCAGGGAACGCTGCCCATTGAGCAAGCGCGGTCATTGTCCGATGGAACGCCGGATTTTGAAGACCTTGCAAGAGCGATAAACAGCGCCAACGTGACCGTGGAATTCGGGATGAAAAACGAATATGTGGCCAGCATTCATTCTTTAATTCACTCTTTGAAACTTGCATATTGTGGGGCATCAGCTCAGGTTGAATTGCCCAAAAAAGCCGAGGGATTGATCACCCTGGCGGAGACCATATCTATCGTATCACAGGATCAGCAATTATCCAGGTCCTTTCGTTTAAGCGATGACGATTCCGGTGATTTGCTCTCATGTTTTAATAACTTTAAAGACGCGCTAAAAAGAGAAACTGAATCCGCTAAAAAAGACCTGGATTTTGAAAAAGACGAATATAAGCTCATACCCAATGAGAAAAAAGCGCGATTTGCCGATGAGCGTATCAAAACAGCGAAAAAGAGAATGAGTGAAGCAAGGGCAGATTCGACCGCGCTTTCCACGGGAAAACCGGTGAAATTTCAGGGTAAGATAGTAGCAGCTAGCCTCACTAAATTAGCTCGCCTTTCGAAGGAACTTGATATGAGCGACCCGATCCAATTCGCGTTCTTTGCCTGTGAACTGGCCCGAGCCATTTACAACGTATATGGGGCAGGAAGTTTCTGGACCCGTAAATTGGATGGTAAAGAAAGCGAAATATCCAAATTGATCGAAGTTGAGCTTGAGCATACTGACAAGGCAGGTGTAAAAAATGAACATTGATTTTGATTATTTACATAGGATATATCTCGGAAAAGAGATGGATCCTGCCGTCATTTTTCAGGAGGAAATAGGCATTGTTACAAATGGGCCGGCAGTCACTTTATCAAAAGTTAATGCGTCAAAGGATGAGATTAATGGAGCCATAAATACCTGTAGAGCTGCTTATCAGGTATTGTATTATATTTTGGAACACGGAGATTATCTTGATTATGCAGCTCCATTACGTGCTTTATCGGTTTTAATCGGCCTGGAGGAAAAAAAAGGCGATAAAAGAGGAGCGGCAAGAGACTGGGATGAATATGAGAGATTATATGCAAAATTCGTGGAATTTACAAAAAATACCGGGCGTAACCCTCCCGACGTTCTTTATAGCGCCAAGATAACGCGCCATAACATAGAAAAATCGATCGATAATGATGCGGTGAAGAACAATGAGATAGATGGTTATGTAAGCAGGCTTGAAGATTTAAGGAGAGCTTCCGCACCAGGCTCCATAGATGAAGTGAAGATCATTAACGATGAGATCGCACTCCTGGTCAGAAAGAACACAAGAAATCCCGAGGACAATTTCAACCGTGTATTAAGGCTGATCGATGATGGCTCGACTAAGTTAAGTCGAATTCGCAGAATTGACAGTGATTACAGGAACTTGCTTAATGCGCAATTTTCCCTCTGGAAAGGAGAAGCTCTTTTTGCTACGGCGAGAGATAGAAATACTCAACAAGCTGCCGAGGCATGTTTTAAGACCGCGAGTGATATCGCGAGCAGAACGAGGGTATTCTTCCTGATACCGGAAATTTATGCCCAATGGGGCGTTTGTCTCTTCTCGCTTGGAGATAATGCAAGGGCGATCGAATTATGCACAAAAGCGCTGACTTCGCTGAACAAGCTGAAGGATCAGAGGCTGACTCGGCTTAATAGCGTGTCGAACAGGGACTTCGAAGATGCGATGAAGTCCATTTTCGATATTATTTACACTATTTCCGGCGTCCGCGGGACTTTGACCGACCTTTATAAGGCAACCGGGGATTACGCGGATGCCTTGACTACAGCAAATGCAAGGATCACGGAGCTTGTATCACCTGACATTGCCGGTCATCAAAATGCCGTAGCAGGCCATCAGAGGGAATTTGACTATCAGGTGGAACTGAATAAAGCATATGTGGAAAGAGGGAAGGTCCGCCTGGAATTAAAAGATTATATAAACGCGGAAAAAGACCTGACAACAGCTGAAACCAATTTTGCAGGGAATGCCGAAAACCATTATAGGGGCTTATATATCATTAAAAGTGATGAATATAACGTTGCTTTTGAAGCTGCAAAGCATATACCCGGAGGACAAATTGATTCACAGGTTGCGCGCGAATTTGATGACGTCCGGCTGAATTACGCCAAAGCCCTTAAGGCAAAAGGCAATTACCTCGCGCAAACCAACAATATTGAAGACGCCGCAAAATATTACTCCGCTGCGATGAGTGTGATATCCGGACTTGATAACGCTGAAACAAGGCTATTAACTTCTGAGATATGCCTTGATATGTCATATGCCCAGCTAGCGCTGGGGAATTATGACGATGTGCTGACAAGCGTACAGACCGGGATCGCTGCCCTGCCGCAGAACGATCTTCCTTATACCAAACAGCTTGAATTCAAACTGAGAGAAACAAGGATATTCGCTTACCTCAATAAAGGCGACCTTAACGACCGCAACAATGCGCTAAGTGAGCGCGCCCAGCTCATACATGATATTAAAGATGAGATGGCACTGGTATCAAACCGCGCATCGGTTCGCGCGCCCGCGGCGGAAAGAGGCAGGAGCAGGAATAGGGTTCCCGCTGATAAACCTGTTCCGATGGATGATTTCGGCCTGTTCCTGAACATAATGCTTACAAATAACTGCCAGGGTTACGGCGATCAGCTGGCCGAGGCCGGCCAAATTGAAGGATCTTCGCAGGCATATCAGGGTGCTACCGATGCATATAAGAGCGTTCTGAGCATTTTCGCAAAGGCAAACGCGGACCAGAAAAAGTCCAATATGAGCGCCGTTCTGGAAGCGCAAGTAAATGCGATGACCGCCCATTTAAGGATAGGGGACCAGCTTAAGATCGGTAACAAGCCGGAAGGAGCCATGGCGGAATACGCCGCCGCGATCGATCTGGCGAAGGATAAAGACATACCGGTGCCTGAAAACGCGCAGCAAAAGATCGCTGTTGCCCGCGTGTACAGGATCAGGGCGGAAGCCAAAGCAAGGCTCCCGGAAGCCAGGCTCAATGATTTTGCGGGCGTAAAGGACGACATAGACAAAGCCGCCGAGCTTTGCGATGGCGTGATAGAGCAAGGATCCAATGACATTTTTAACCGTATCACTGCGGCTGACGTTCATATTTTCTGCGCCGAGATATTATCCAATATGAAAGGTAAAGCCGGTTCCGTGGAATGGCACCTGATGAAGGAAGCTCAGGCTGAGGCACAGAAAGCCATAAACTGCCTTACCAAGAAAGAATTTTACGAAAAGAACGCGAACAACCTTCAGGTGAAGATGAAGCTGGCGCAGGCGAATGAAACAAAAGGATACGCCCTGCTTAACTGCGTCGCGGCCTTAAAGGAGACCAAAGAGGAAGCGAAAAAATGTTTTGAAACAGCCGAAGCGCTGTACAAGGGCGGCTCGATCCTGGGGATGGCCAGGATGCGCAAGGGCATTGGGGACGTGAACATGTCGCTGGGTCAATGCGCGGACGCGAAAAAGGATTATGAAGGGGCGCTCAAATACCTTGAAGGTGCCCCTGTCAGCAAAGAAGAGAGATGGCTGCAGGCGGATATTTGCTTCGGGCTGGGAATAGTGTTCAACTCGCTCCTGCAGGGCGAGGAAATATCGGATGACGGGGATTCACCTCAAAGATTGATAGATGACTGCCCGAAAGCGTTTGAGCAGTATATCAAGGCGCTGGAACTTCTGGGAGTATCCTCAGATGACCTTAAGGGAGTGTACTCGAAAAAGGAAATTCTGGCAGTGTCCTCAAAGGACATTCCAGAGATATCCTTAAAAGACGCTTTCAGGAAAATATTGAAGGACCTGAAAGAACTTCCGGAAGAGAAAAGGTTGTTCGGCTACAATATCCTGCTCAAGATAGAAATGGGAAATACTATCTCCAACGAGAGGCAAGAGGACCTATATAAGGCCGCTCTTTCCAACCTCGGGAATCCATCAATAAAGGAATCGATCAAGGGTACATTAAGCGCCGAAGTGGCGCAATTTTCGCCGTATTTCCTGGATGCCAAAGCCGTTTCAATGCTGGCCCGCGAGATAGACCTTAATATCGGGCGGCTCCGTCTCTGGAACAAGGATTTTATCGAGGCGCGCAAAATATTTGCAAGCGTGCTCCAGGACAAGAACGGCAAAAGCCTTTACGATATCCTGAAAGCGAATCAGAACGCCGATGTCACGGAAGAAGTTGCCGCGATAATCAGGACCCTGCCGGACGATATCAATCTGGCGGCCGTGATACACCTGGGCGAATCATGGAAATGGAGCGATGATGATAAAGACGACGATCAGGCCGGATTGCTTCTTGATCTGCCTGTGTCGGAGAAAGAGCGTTCTTCAGAGGGCCTTCCCATAAAGAGCTACTGCCCTAATTATCTCAATGATGAAGCCGAACGCGTGTCGTCGGGAAGCAGCAGCAGAGCCAATATCTCTGCCGGAGTTTCCGCGAACGGGAAGATCACGGATTATCATGTTGCCGCCCAGAGTAAACCCATCGCATTCTTAGGCGGCATCACTGCAAATATCGGGGGAGGGGCGGGACTTGTTCAATACAAAGTAAGGGAACCATTCATTGATCAGTACAACAATGTGACCCATAAATTAGGGGATAAAAAAGATGTTTACGCCCACTTTGACCTTGGAGTAAGCAAGTACTGGAACGACAAGGACTACGCGGGCCTGGATATTTTTCAATTCTTTATGCCTCCCGAGAATTTTTCCATTCATACCCAGGAAATTGCGTTGCGCGGCGGTTATGGCATTAAACTGCCTAAGAATTCTCGCTCTTTGGGAACGGGAACCTGTCAGTTTTGAACATATTCGGCGCCGACAGCTATCGCAAGTCGGTGGACAGGCCGAATGAGTCCGATAACTTGCTTAACTGGGAGGCCAGGGTCGGGTTGGAACATCATGATCAATTTTCCTTGCCGGGGGTCCCGATCGGCCTGACCCTTTCGCTTTCTGATGTTTATTCTCATTGGGACTATAATGACCTTGACCACGGTTTGGGATATCCGCCAATGACGGACCAGAACGCGTTGAACCCGGAGATCGATCTCCAGTTAGTTAAATCATTGAAGATACACACTGAGGGGAGGATCCCCTTCACGCCTGACCTTATCGGCAAAGGGCAAAGTCCTTTCAGTTTGAACGGATGGAGCGCGGGCGTCTCGGCGACCTATTCCGCGGGGCCTGTGGACATCACTGCCGGATGGTCAAAGTACGTGGTCGGCGATAATTACCAGATGGACAATACGTGGACGTTAAATGTGGCGCTTAAGCTCCCGTCATTGATCAAGCATCCTAAAAAGATCGAAGTGAACGCCGTTCCTCAGCAAGATCCGCCAAAAGTAGAGATAAAACCGGCCGCGGCTACTCAGCCGGGCGAGATCAAAAAGGTTGAGCCTCCCAAAAAGGAAGAAAAGGTCAAAAAAGAAGCCGCCTCTTCTTATATAGAGCATGCGGTGCAGGCGGGAAAGACGCTCCATGATATCCTCACGGACGAGCTGCAAAAAATAAAAGCGGCGCGGGGCGACAATTCCAGGGTCACGAAAGAGGAATACGATAAATATTTAAAAGAGTTCAAGAAGCTAAATATCGGCAGCGACGGGATGATGGATTCATATAATGAGCAGCAGAAAAGCAGGGCCGCGAGCCTTGCCGCCAAATATAGGACTGCCGGCGATCCCCTGCACTGGGTCTTTGTCGGACAGAAGATAAAACTGCCCGCGGCATATAATAATGTAAGAATTGAACAGAAAGGATCTGAACCTGTCCGGTCAGCCGGCAATGATGTCCCTTCGCAAAAGAAGGCCGCTCCTGACGGCAATAATAATGTAGGAATAAAGCGATCTTTGTTTTCCCTTGTGAAGGAGCAGGAACCGGCTGCGGCCGCCGAGGACCATGATGAAAAAACAAGAGCTTCAAGAGCCGCCGATCAGCTTATGGCGCTTCTTACCAACCGAAAATTGATCTAAAGTTCTCGTCCCTGTTTGCCCAAAAATATTTTCCGTGAAAAGTGAAATTTTTTGAAAATAGTGTCGATATATCATATAGAGCAGAGGAACAGATCATCAGAATATCAGAGCATAAAGGCGTTGGAAGGACATATAAGATCGGCGGGGGACGCCGAAAATATTTTGGGAAAAAGTGAAATTTTCCCGGAAAAGTGACGATATATATATAGAGAGAAGAATAGCGTGTTATCGGAAACATTTAATAAGAGATAGGGAAACAAGGAGGAATTTATGAGTGTAGTTGACGCAGTTACCGGCAGCACAGCAAGCTTGAGCTACTCAAAGATCATTGCTGATAATAAAAAGAAACAGGATAAAAGCGACAAAACGCAGCCAAAAGAATCTCAGCAAAAGGGAACGCAAACCTCCTCTTCCATGCCGATGTATTCGGCAGTAGGCGTGCCTATCATACAGGTTGCGGCGCAAAAAGCAGAAGCACCCAAAACCCAGCCGAAAGACCGTGAGCAAAAACATGATCAGCGCGATGGGAAACAGACCCTTTCTTCGAGTCCGAACTCTGGCAACCAGCAAAAGGGAACACAGGCCTTTTCTTCAGGTTCGAACTCGTCCAAAAGGTACGCGCCTATGTATTCGTCCGTCAATCCGTTCGTGGGGCCGGCGCCTAAAGTTTCCTTATGGGGCAAAGTCGGCAGTTTCCTTGGCGATCTTAACCGCGAAATAGGCTTGCCCTTTATTCCATCAGTTACAGAGGCCGCGACTTTATATAATCCGCCTGCTTACGTGAAGGGTGTAACCGCTTCAGCGCCTGCAGGTTCCTATAATCAGGTCGTTGTTACTTTTAATGCGTCCACGGATCCTGATCCCGGTGTCAACATAACTCAATATCAGATAATAGGCGTGCCGAAAAGCCTGATTGGCACCGCGGCTTATCCAACAATTGACGACCTGATCACGGCTATAAATAACTGGAATATGCCTTCACAAGCATGGACGAAATATGAAACTGACGTGTCCAAAACAAAATACATTGAAAAATATACAGATATTCCGTCAGGCGACTATATTGTAATGGTAAGGGCGGAGAACAGCGTGCAATTATGGTCTGCCATTAATTATGTGCCAGGCAGCAATTCCGGTTCCGACTCGATATATGGCGTTGATGCGGCAGAACCGGTGGTGTCAGTGGCGGCCGCGCCTGCTATCCAGCCGCCCACTCCCGCAACTGTTAATTCAGCGGTCTTTACCTCTGCCAATAACGGCACGGGCACCGTGGCGGTCACCCATACCCTTTCCGCGGATCCTCAGGGAGAAGCGGTGACTTATGAAGCGGTAATGATAAATAAGGACGCAGCGAATAAAACTTATGGATCATTGCAGGGGCTTATTGACGCGCAGAACGGCGGGAAGGCTATTTCGTGGAACACCGCGTCTCCCGACTTTGCCGCTTCCACAGGTACTCTTTCAATAGGTCCTTTTGATCCGTCTCATGTTCCGACCGGCCAATACTATGTTTTAGTGCTGGCTAAGAACGCTGACGGCATGTTTGCGCAGGTTTCCGCCAATCAAGTTTACCAAAACTTGTCCATAACGTGGCTGCCGAATCCGGTGACCGTGACGAGCGCTGCAGAAAAGCAGGTTACCGGCGGATTTACGGTTACGGATACATTTAATCAAGCCACCGATCCGGCCGGAACTATCACAAGCTATCAAATGGGAGTGGTAGATGCCAATCTTGTGGGAGCAGGAAAGACATATGCCACGCTACAGGATCTTCTGAATGCCATGAACAACGGGGCTACTGTTCCTTGGGTTGCAAGTTCAGGATGGGTCAACGGGTACAATAACGGAAGTATCTCTGCGACGCAGAACCTGGCGCAGGGTACATATTATACATTTGTAATGGCGAAAGATGACAAAGGGAATACATCGCAGTTAACTGCCAATTCGGTCCAGTCTGTGGCCATCCCTGCCCCCGTCCCCCAGATACCGGACCCGGTTGTCGTGACGGCTGCATCGGAAACTCAGGTTGCCGGTGGATTTAAGGTTACTGATACATTTAATCAAGGTACAGATTCATACGGGACGGTCACAGCTTATCAGATGGGAGTTATCGATGCCAGTATCGTAGGGACAGGCAAGACATATGCCACGCTCCAGGATCTTCTGAACGCTATAAACAGTGGAGCCAGCATCACATGGGCTGCGAGCTCAGGATGGGTCAACGGGTACAACGGCGGGAGTATCTCCGCGACGCAGAACCTGGCGAAAGGTACATATTATACATTTGTAATGGCGAAAGATGACCAGAATAAGACATCGCAGTTAACGACCAACTCGGTCCAGACCGTGAATATTCCTGATTATGTTCCCCAGATACCGGATCCTGTTACCGTAACGGCCGCATCGGAAACTCAGGTTGCCGGCGGATTCCAGGTCACAGATACATTTACTCAAGGTACCGATAAATACGGGAATATCACAGCTTATCAAATGGGAGTTATAGACGCGAGCATAGTTGGAGCTGGCAAGACATATGCCACGCTCCAGGATCTTCTGAACGCGATAAACAGCGGAGCTAATATTGCCTGGGCGGCAAGCTCAGGATGGGTCAACGGGTACAACGGCGGGAGTATCTCCGCGACGCAGAACCTGGCGAAAGGTACATATTATACATTTGTAATGTCGAAAGATGACCAGAACAAGACATCGCAGTTAACGACCAACTCGGTCCAGACCGTGAATATTCCTGATTATGTTCCCCAGATACCGGATCCTGTTACAGTAACCGGCGCCTCAGTTGCTCAGGTTACCGGCGGATTCCAGGTCACGGATACATTTGCTCAGGGCACGGATAAATACGGGACGGTCACAGCTTATCAGATGGGAGTGATAGACGCGAGCATAGTGGGAGCAGGCAAGACATATGCCACGCTCCAGGATCTTCTGAATGCTATGAACAGCGGAGCCAGCATCACATGGGCTGCGAGCTCAGGATGGGTCACGGGGTACAACGGCGGAACTATCACCTCAGCGACGCAGAATCTGGCGAAAGGTACATATTATACATTTGTAATGTCAAAAGACGACCAGAACAAGACATCGCAGTTAACGACCAACTCGGTCCAGACCGTGAATGTCCCTGCCTATGTTTCCCAGATACCGGATCCTGTTACCGTGACGGCCGCCTCAGAACTTCAAGTTACCGGCGGGTTTAAAGTTACAGATACATTTAATCAAGGCACAGACAAATACGGGACCATCACCAGCTATCAAATGGGAGTTATAGATGCGAGCATAGTTGGAGCAGGCAAGGCATATGCCACGCTCCAGGATCTTCTGAACGCGATAAACAGCGGAGCCAGCATCACATGGGCTGCGAGCTCAGGATGGGTCGCCGGCTACAACGGAACTATCTCAGCGACGCAGAACCTGGCGAAAGGTACATATTATACATTTGTAATGTCAAAAGACGATCAGAACAAGACATCGCAGTTAACGACCGATTCGGTCAAATCTGTGGATATTCCCGACTATGTTTCCCAGATACCGGATCCTGTTACCGTGACGGCCGCCTCAGAACTTCAAGTTACCGGCGGGTTTAAAGTTACGGATACATTTAATCAAGGCACAGACAAATACGGGACCATCACCAGCTATCAAATGGGAGTTATAGATGCGAGCATAGTTGGAACAGGCAAAACATATGCCACGCTCCAGGATCTTCTGAACGCGATAAACAGCGGAGCCAGCATCACATGGGCTGCAAGCTCAGGATGGGTCGCCGGCTACAACGGAACTATCTCAGCGACGCAGAACCTGGCGAAAGGTACATATTATACATTTGTAATGTCAAAAGACGATCAGAACAAGACATCGCAGTTAACGACCGATTCGGTTAAATCTGTGGATATTCCCGATTATGTTCCCCAGATACCGGATCCTGTTACTGTGACCGGTGCCACAGCGACTCAGGTTATGGGCGGATTCCAGGTCACAGATACATTTACTCAGGGCACGGATAAATACGGGACCATCACCGGCTATCAAATGGGAGTTATCGATGCCAGTATCGTGGGAACAGGCAAAACATATGCCACGCTCCAGGATCTTCTGAACGCGATAAACAGCGGAGCCAGTATCCCATGGGCCGCAAGTTCAGGATGGGTCGCCGGCTACAACGGAACTATCTCAGCGACGCAGAACCTGGCGAAAGGTACATATTATACATTTGTAATGTCAAAAGATGACCAGAATAGGGTATCACAGTTAACGACCAATTCGGTCCAGTCCGTGATCATCCCTGCCTACGTTTCCCAGATACCGGATCCTGTTACAGTGACCAGCGCTGCTTGGTCGCAAGTTGTAGGCGGATCTAAAATAATCGCTAACTATAATCAAGGCACCGACAAATACGGGACGGTCATAGGCTATCAGATGGGAGTGATAGATGCGAGCATAGTTGGAGCAGGCAAAACATATGCCACGCTCCAGGACCTTTTGAATGCGATGAACAACGGGGCCAGTATTCCATGGGCTGCAAGCTCAGGATGGGTCACCGGGTACAATAACGGAGTGCTCACTGCTACGCAGAACCTGCCGCAGGGCACATATTATGTTTTTGTAATGGATAAGGATGACCAAGGGAAGACATCTCAGTTAACTACCGATTCGGTAAAATCTGTGGATGTCCCGGTAACCCAGCCTATCCTGCCGCTTGCGGTGAAAGTGCGTTCCGCCTCTTATGTAAAAACAACGGTCGGATATAACGTAACGGTCATTCATGATCTTACGACCGTTGCGGTCGGGAAGATAACCGGGTACAAAGCGGTTGTCCTGAAACCCGGCGTCCTGGGCTCAACAACATATCCCACCCTGAAAGATCTTGAGAATGCCATAAACGGCACCCGTGATGCTAGCGGCAACTTGCTTAAACCTAAGCTTCCGGATGATGCTTATGTCGGGGGAAATGCGACTTACATAGCTTCCACAGGATCGATCGCCGTTCCGACGATCGCGACCATGCCTGACGGCCCTTACACGATCTATGTGGTGGCGCAGGATGATGAAGGCGATGTATCGCCGGTGGACGATGGTTCGTTCACGACCCTGCAAATAGGCAATCCGCCCGCGCCCGCTTCCGCGTATAGGATCTACAGCCATCTTCCGAACGCGGTAACGGGACAGGAAAAAGAAACAACTTGGTTCATCGGAGAAAATAACATATTCCTGGTCCTTCCGAACGCGTCTGTTGATGCCAAGAATAAGATCAAAATACGAATATCTACTGTGACCTCGCAGCTTTTGAAAGAATTTAACATAGATCTTTCCAATCCTTCCGTCAGCGCAACGAAGGTTGACGATGCGACAAAATCCATAAAGATCCCGTGGGACCACAGTGCGCTGGCTTACCAGCCGTGTATCGTTCAGGTTTATGAGGAGAACCAGCTGAAAACACACAACAAATACGAAAGAATATTCATTGTAAAGGCGTCAAGGCCGGGAGGTGTTGCGCAATGAGCGTCATTAACGGCATAAACATTGGAGTATGCCCTCCAAATCCTTTCAAGAATAGGGCTAATCGAGCCGTTCAACGATAATAATGCTGCTGATGCTTTGACGAATAAGGATAAAAATAATGCTTTGTATATTGCGGACGATCCTTCCGAAATCGAGGATCTACCCGTTCTCTGCAGGGGTCAATTATTACCTGAAAGATCAAAGCTGTGTCGGATTGGGCGGTAAAGTGTATCAAATATCCGATGATGATAGCAAAAGCTGGAACTATTTGGATTTTCAGATAGAAGCGAATTACGCAAGGATGCTCCTGCAAACATCGGCAGCGGGCATAGGCCTTGGCGCTACCGCAAGGGTGCACGGAGATTCATTCACGGAGCATAACGTTTTTTCTTCTTCCCATATATCTTATGGCGGGGATCTGTCGGTGCTTTTTAATGTGCCGAAAAATCATATCACCGTAGGCTTGCTTGATTTCGGGTCTAAGCTTCAGTCCAATGAGGACAAAGATGACAATAACCCGATCCCGACCAGCTTTTTGTTCCAGGATGAATTTGCGTTCTCGTATTTGAACGGCAGCGGCGAAGGGAAAGATCATCGGCAACGTCCTGTACGGAGTGAACGAACAAACGATAACCGACGCGAATTTGGGAGTGGATGTTGGTTTCTTCAATGGACTGCTTTACGGCAGAGTGGGGGCCAACTGGATCAACAGCAGGGATGCGGTCAATATGTTCGACAAGTTCAATCCGATCGTCGGGATAGGGTATCATCCAAAGATCGGCAAGACGCGATCTCTGGACCTTGATGTGACTTGCAAGTGGACCTCGCTAGGGGTGGTTATCGGCAGCTCGGTTTCATTTGGCTTTGGCAAGACCGCGTTCAAAACCAGCGCATCGTCTGCGGCTCCCGCGACGACGCCTGCGGCAGATACTACCAATAAAGCTGCGGCCGCTGCTCCGGCGAAGACTACGGCGACGGGACAAGACAAAGGAGCTTGGTAAAATGAGCAATGAATTTCGAGTTAAACCCATAGGCGTGCCAAGAAAAGAGTTAAGAACAATGCTTATGAACAATAAAACGATAATGTATCATCTTGCCGATATAAAGCCTATGGCGAGAAACATAAAGATGGCGGCGATTGTAGCCAGCGGAACTATCGCGGCATTCGTGGGGCTGGATGAGATCTCGCCTTTTTTCCAGCACGTTCCGGATCTCGGGAATGCCGTGATGACGGGACTTTTTCCCGGCATAGGATTGGGCGGTTTGTTCTTCGGCGTTAAGACATTATTGCACGGACAGAAGGCCAGTCTTTCCATTTTCGTCAAAGCTATTAAGCATGACGCAAATGAGGGATTTAACGCCATACTGATGGGGCTTAGCGGGCTGGCTAAGCCGGAAGACAAGAAATTATTTATGGGCGAAATCGCGGCTCTCGAATCTGCAGACAAGCTGCCCCTTGGGTTCAAAGCCAAGGTGGGAGAAACGGAGATCGCGAGGAACACTCAAGTAAGCGGTTTGAATGCCGAAATAGCTAAGTTGCACGAAAAGGCGAACACAGTTCAGGCCAAAATTACGCAGTTGGAATCAGAGTACAATACTAAAATGAGGAAGTTTAAAAAAGAAGAGGATGACATGGTCGCGATGATAGAGTCTAAAAAAACCCTCTTGAAACAAATAGTTGACAAAATAGTGGAAAAGGGGCTCGAAGTGGAAAAATTAGATGAACGGATCACATCCAGTAAAAATATTCTCATAGAGGAAACGCATAAATATGAAGATTGGAAAAAAGGCAAAGATGAACAATCCGCTCGCCTTAAAGAGGTTCACGCGCAAGAGGTGGCGGGCCTGCAGCAGGAAATAGGCGGGCTTACGACTCAGAGAGATAAATTGGTCAATGAAATTGATACCGTGTTGTCCCCGAAAAAAGATGAACTTAACGTGCAGATAAAGCAGTTCACGGAAAAGCGCGATGAGGTAATTGTTTCGTTGGCCAAGTTGAATGAAACTTTTGAGAGAGAAAAAGCAAAACAAAAAAAGAATCTCGAAGACCTGAAAAGGCAAAGTTTGGCGGTTTTGCATGACATAGATGTGGATCTGGATGACCTAAAGACCTCAAAAAAGAAAAAAGGCAACGGAAAAGGTCAATTACAAGGGGGCGCACAGTCATGAGCTTAAGAATTAATCCATATCCAATATTAACTTTGGTCAGCTATTTGATGGTGGGCCAGACAGACGATTCGACCGCTTCGGAAACGGCAGTGGCTGATTCATCTTCGGATACCGTGGTCATAAGTGAAGAGGCGGAACAGCCCGCGATCCAGCCTAAAGCAACGAAGCGTTCGGCTCCCGCGCAGGTCAAGGAAAATCCTCCCGCTCCTGCATCCGTGGATACTCCGAAAGTGCAGCCGCAGGCCGAGAAAACAGAAGCTCAGAACGACGGATGGGCGCTCCAGGAAGCCGGGAACGGATATATATTAACGCTGAGCGAATTCGCATTCACAAAGGTCCTGTACGCGAATAATATCCCGATAAATAAGGCGGAAGACCTGACCTGGGTCGATCTTGTGAAAGCGATCGCCGTGAATTACGGGAAAAATGTCAATGGAAATTCGGCGGATGTCGCGGCAAGCATCGTGAACATGGCCGCCATACTGCAGCAGGATAATGCTTGCGCAAGGCCGATAGATGTTCTAAGAGGATTAAAAATGTCTTTCGGGGAAAAGATCGCTTCGATCGTGCACCTGAAATTCACTTTTAATCAGTATGCGAGCTATCAGAATTTCGTTCAGACTTACAGGGAACCAAGAGCGATACGCGGCAAACTCGGAAGTTTTCCGAGCGAAGTGCCCTTTAAGATATCCGGTAAATTCAATGACTTGCTGTCCGAACTGCCGGATATTAATTCCGAACCCTGCCAGCCTGCACCTGAGCCGGTAAAACCGGCGAAGGCGGCCCCGGCGGCCGTGACGAATGAGGTCAATGAAACTAAGGTCAGAGTTCATGTTCACAAGTCTGCGGCGGAAGAGGAAGAAGAGCCGGCAGCAGGGCCGGGCCAGGTATATTAATGTCAATGACAATGCGTATCGATCGTAAATAAGGAGGATGTTATGGTAACTTTAGGACAAGCAAAGAAGGTGGAAACGGTTCAGCCGACTCCAACGGCGAAGGCGGGCGCTAATACAACGGCCGCAAAATCCGCCGCTCCTAACAAAGGCACGACTAAAACAACATCAAAAAAGCGTGTTACTCATGCTGATGTTAATGTGAATTTGCCTGCGGCCGCTCCTGCCGCTGTTGCCGCGCCCACGACCATAATAATTGAAGATACTTCACCTGCCGGGATCCTTAGGCTTGCCGATCAGATGTGCATAAATGCCTCGCTTAAGGCGGGCAGCGTTTATGATTATCGTCTTTCATTGGAAAGCGAAGACCAACAGGCTTTAAATGCCCTTAAATTCGCTGCGGAGCTTTTAATGACAAGATATACCACCGGCGTCAGCGTGGCCGGATATTCCAGGAGCGTGAAACCGGGATTATCTAAAATGGAAAGTGCATGGCTTTATTCCGCGAAAATAGATCAATTGATAAAGATAGCGTCGTCAAAGACTGAAAACAGGGGCAGGAACGCGGCCAAGCTCGTTCAAACTTCATATCCCAAGGACAACTTTAGTCAGCCGGGCCATGGCGATCTCGATAAAGACAGCCTTAACATAAGTCTTTATAAGCGATTATCCTTGCTTGCGGAAGGTTATGCCAACCCACTGACCGATGCAATGAAAGCCGGCCTGAAAGAGTCCCTTGGGGACAACCTGGGACAACTGGATGAAGCCGGCATGCTGGCCAAAGTGAGATCATATATTGATTCTATTAATGCTGATCCGGCGACCAATGATGAGCAAAAGGCCAAAAAGCAAAATGACCAAAAGAACGTTCTGCTTGCGATAGGCATGACCGTGGAAGCCATGGTGACCAGGTATCTTATCAATATAAGAGCGGCAGCGGACTATTATGCGAAACACGCGGGTCAGAAAGGGGCATATAAAGCAGCGAAGGCGATGCTGGCTGCTAAGCCACTGGCGCAGATGCAAACGCTCAAGAATTTTGGCTTGCTGCAGGCGCGATATTTGAAGATAGAGGCGGGATTAAAAGATCCCCAGGCCAATGCTTCCATGTTCACTTATTCTGAAAAGGACATTTATGACGCCATGAAAGCGCTTTGCGGGACACTCCCGGATATTCAGCGCAATGAGTTGATGCCTTTCTTTGAACATGGGCCCAACCCGGATGAGGCGGCCAGCGTGAGGAATTTTGATGAACAGACATTTTGGGCGCATCTAATAAAAGTAAAACCGATGCCGGCGCCTCAGCAGAAGCCTGCGGAGGCCGAAGTAAAGCAAGAACCACCTAAACCTCCGATCCCGATACCCGAGCCGGTAAAGGAGCAGGTGCGCTTGGGCGACGGGGAAATGTTCTTCACTACCGGAATGATGGATGGTGCATTCAATGCCGGAGGGGGATTTAAATATACCCCGATCCCTCATTTGCACATCAGCGCCGCGGCTGACCGATTCTCGAAAGAGATGGATATCAGCGGGGACGGGCAGCTTCTTAATAAATATCTTTATGTGGAAGGCAAATATGGAGCAAGCAGGAACGAGGACCTGAACACCAGCATTGATGATCCTATCACAGTGCACACTGTTTCCGCGAAAGCCGAGGTAAAGGTCATAGAGCAGCTCAGCTTGAATGTGGAAGGTTCCGCAAGCGGACTGCTTACGAACGGGTTCTCTGTCCCTTCGCGAACGAGCGATGCCAATTTTGCCGAGGCTAACTTGAAAGCCGGCATGATTTTCCATGCCTCGTTAACCAATAAAAAGCTCATCAAGGCGAATATCGCTTACGGCAGGGCCTATGTGAATTCTTCGCTTATTTCCGACGCCGACAATGGAAGGATTGTGAAGCAGTTCATTGACATGGGCGCGGATATTACGCCAAAGGATGCGGAGGACGGATTATACGGCGGAATGGGATACAGGTTCTTATTGGATAAGGAAATATCTTCACTGCATTATCCTTTACTATATCAGGACCAGAGCTCAATTTATGGGAAATTCGGATATAGGTTTAAATCTTACGATTTTGGAGTGGGCGCCCGCTACAATTATATGTCAAAAGCTGCAAGTGTGGATTTTACGATCACTTTTGGCGGCAAATTACCGGGAATTTATGTTGAAAAAGCTGAATCACAGAAACCGGCAGAACAAAAGCAGACAGCCGCAGCTTCAACGACAGTATCAGCTCAACCGGCGGCAGCAGCTCCGGCAAAAGAGTTGCCAAAAGCGACTCCACAACCGGCAGCCGCAGCGCCATTGCCAGCAAAAGAGTTGCAAAAAACAACTTTACAGCCGGTAGCCCCGGCTCCGACGCCAGCTGATACATCGAAGAAAGTGGTGGCTCAGCCGAAAGTCTCGGTTCAGGTGACCACCGAAACTACGACTGTGCAACAGACGCCAGCCGCAGCCCCTGCAGCTCCGCAACCAGCTGTAGTTCTGCAGCCGGCTGCACCTGCAACGCCGCCAGCCCCGGCTCAGCCGCAAGCCCCAGCTCGACCGCTCCGTCCGAGGCTTAATCCGGTTTTCACGAACGGGACTTCGCCGCTGCCTTTGCCCCTGGCTAATGTTAGAGATCAGGGTTTGGCCAACGACCTGCTTGTGAAAAAATTCCATAAAAGTCCAGCTGAATTTGCAGATATAGCTTTTGACGAGGCGAAGTTCCAACCGTATGTAAAGCATTATAAAGTATATCTGGCCCTGAAGCTTTTAGGGAGGAATCCTGACCTGGGTGACAAGGAGCCGCTTATACAGTGGATGAAAGAGTTAAGGAAATGCGCTATGGGTGACTTAGACAATCTTGGAACGTGGAACTTGCCAAACATGCCTGCAAATGGGCCTGCAAACTTGGGACTTTATCTCCAGAAATATGTCGATCTGAACGCATTTTTAAATAAGGGCGATCTGGAGATGTTGCATAATAAAAAATATAAAGACTGGTCGAGCAAGAAATATCACGATGCGATCGACAGATACACCAATGTGTTGAAGGCCTTCGACAATAATAATACAAGCGTGGCCCAAGACATGTTCAGTGTCCGCACAGGTAACGACTATAATCCATCGGTCGAAGATTGCATCAAATTCCTTTCTAATGCCTGGACGGAAAACGTGGGGAATGCCTGGTGGACCGCTGACGGGGAAAAGCCGGGACCTGATGATCCGCCGAGACCAGCTGGAATTATGAGCGGAAAAGTGGTATTATATAACAAAGAAGCGATCGGGCAATTAATATACACCGACAACGTTTGTAAAACCCTCAGAGGCGAAATGGATGTCCAATACGATGCTAGCACTAAAACAGGAAAATTCGTAAATATTAATCAATAAGGAGAGGGCAATGAAAACATTACATGATGGTGTCTGGCTGAAAAAGGGATCTCTTGCGGGCATCCTGTTCGTTGTCCTGTGCGCCCTTGCGGTCCCGGCATTTGCGGCCGCGCCAACGATAGGCACATTAGCTCCGACTTCCGGAGCGCCCGGCGATCAGGTGGTGCTTTTCGGCTCGGGATTCGGCGGGACACAGGGAACAAGCGAGGTGATATTCACCAGCGCGGCCCAGATTGCTACCCCGATAACTTTTGATCAATCAAAAGGTGATATATGGTGCAATACTGTTACTCCTAACGAGATATGGTGCAGGATCCCGGCAGGATTGACGCCCGGAAATTATCAGGTAACAGTGACAGTGTACGGACAGAGCAGCAATGCAATGACCTACACGGTCAATGCGCCTGGAATTCCGACTGTTACAGGAGTATCTCCATCAAGCGGACTATCGCCTAATACGGGGATAGCGATCACAGGAACGGATTTTTCCAATGTTACAAGTATAGTGGTCGGGTCAACTCCAATAACCGGATATACTGTCTCAAGCTCCACATTGATAAATGGGATTTCGATCCCGAGCGGGTTATCAGTCGGAACAACATATGATATAAGAGTGACAACATCTGCCGGCCAAAGCCCGATAAATGCGCCGGGAGATCAATATAAAGTTCTTTCCACTGCAACGCCATCGCTAACGCTAACCAATATGGCTGCTCCCACTTCCGGAGCGCCCGGCGATCAGGTAGTGCTTTTCGGCTCAGGATTTGGCGGGACGCAGGGGACAAGCACGGTGACATTCACCAGTGCTACAAACGTTACCACTCCGATAATCTTTGATCAATCAAAAGGTGATATATGGTGCAATACTGTTACTCCTAACGAGATATGGTGCAGGATCCCGGCTGGATTAGCGCCCGGAAATTATCAGGTCAAAGTCACGGTGAACGGACAAAGCAGCAACGCAATGAGCTACACTTTGAGCGCCTTTGATATTTCTTCAGTTGCTCCTTCCTCCGGGTTAGCGGGAGACACGGTGATGATTACCGGCACAGGGATGGGGAATATCCCGGCCGGAAGCAGAAGCACGCCGACTAATCACGTGATCTTCACGGACACGGGGTTGAAGAATAAATGCCAGGTGGCGGATGCCGATGTAACTACCTGGACGGACACTCAGATAGTATGCAAAGTGCCCGCCGGCGTGTGGCCGGGAAATATGCTGGTAGCCGTAACATCCGCCAGCTCGGAGGCGCCTACAGATATATATTTCATGGTTAAACCGAATGTTAGTGTTTTGACTCCTTCTTCAGGCTCTGTGGGAACCGCGGTCACGATAAACGGCACAACGTTCGGGCCGGATCCGGGGTTCGGGAACAGAAACTCACTCTCAGATAACGTGAAATTTGGGAATATCCAGCTTTCCGATAACAATATAACTTCGTGGTCCAATACAACAATAGAATGTGTTGTTCCCGCGGGAGTAGCCATCGGCAATGCTGTAGTGACCGTGACCGCCAACTGGGCGACTAGCTCGGGAACTAATTTTGGCGGTAATTTTAACATGCAATCGCCGCCGGCACAGGCGGGACAGCCTTCCATCCTGTTTATTTCGCCGAACATCTGCGATCAGGGATCCACGTTGACCGGCGCAAAAATAGTCGGAGCGAGCACGCATTTCAGCAGCTCTACCACTGTTGATCTGGGGATCTGGCATAACTGTCAGCAACATTGTCGCATCATCGGATGGAACAAATTTAACCTGTAATATCGCAATCGGCGCATCTGCGGCTACAGGGGCAAGGAATGTTGTCGTGACAACAGGCAGCGAGACCGTTACAGGCACAAATGAATTTACTGTGAACACGACCGGATCTCCTTATTTCGTCAGTATTACGCCCAACAACGGAGATAAAGGCGCGACATTAACCGGTGTTGCAATAGTCGGAGCGAACACGCATTTTGGCAGCTCAACAGCTATTGATATGGGACAGGGCATCACTGTCAGCAACATTGCTGCATCAAGCGCTACAAATTTAACATGTAATATCTCTATCGACGCATCGGCGGCCGGTGGAACAAGGAATGTTGTTGTTACGACCAGCAGCGAAGTTGTCCCGGGCAACAATGCATTCACGGTAAATGGATCTCTGGGCGGCCCGGCGGCTACAGTCACAAGCGTGGCTCCTATTTCGGGTCCATTCGCCGCGGCTCCGTTCACGACCTATGTGGACATAACTGGCACAGGTTTTGGTGCCAGCCAGGGTTCCAGCACGGTGACGTTCAATTCAACCGTTGCCGGCACTCCTGAGTTATGGACAGATACAAGGATAGTGGAGCCGGCGCCTTCGGGGCTTACGGCAGGCGCTTCTGTTCCTGTTACTGTAACTGTGAATAGTTCGCCAAGCAACAGCGATAAAACCTTTATGCCGATAGCGGGAAAGATGATCGATAATTATGAAAATACCAGTATGTATGACCTTTTTAATTCCAACGCAAAAAATGCGGGAGAAGTGACGATCGCGACTCCGGAAGCGACAACAGAAGCTTATTATGACGGGCTAAACTCAATGAAGTCCATTTATCCCGGCGCTACCAATTCTTCACAGTGGGGCGGGTACTGGGGGAGAGCACTTAAGTCCACGGTCCAGCCTATCGACCTTACTTCCTGCAACATGTTCGTGTTCATATTGAAAGGGGACGGCAGCGCAAATACTATCCAGTTGGCCGTTCTGGAAAGCGGAGCCAAGCCAGAACCGTATGTTTCATTGGATAAATATTCATTGAGCAACAGCTTGAGCACACAGGAAGTGAAGATACCGTTCAGCAGATTATGGAGGAATGATTATTCCGGTTCCGTTAAAGACGATGATGTTTTCAGCAAGAGCATACAGAACTATTCGTTCAATTATTATGGGACCAATACGAATTCGAATTACAATTATATTGATTTTGTGACCGCGGTGGCTTGGACCGGGCCTATAGTTGATCAGTTAGGGCCTAACTCCGGCCCAACGGGAACGCTCATAACAATAGAAGGGTCCGGTTTCGGGAGCAGCGGCACGATATCGTTCCCAACAGCTGGCAATACGACCCCGGTGTCATGGACAGACAAAGAGATAGTGGTGAAGGTACCTGCGGGGGCAACTTCGGGTCCCGTGGTCATTACCGCCGGTGGACAGACAAGCAACGGAGTTCCTTTCACGGTTTCGTCCGCGGCAGTGCCCACAATAACATTAATAAGCCCGTCATCTGAACCTTCGGGATCTTCAGGAATATCCGTTAAGATCACCGGCTCCAATTTTGGAAATGATCCATTAGATCCGCTTCATTCCGACATTTCGAACAGGGATACGGCATCGTATCACGTGATGTTCGGAACGACCAATGTTCCGACAACCGATGTGACATCCTGGAGCTCGACTGAGATCGATGTCATCGTTCCAAATGATGCTTCAGGCCAGCCATTAGGCACAGGAGTATATCCGGTGCAGGTGACGGCGAGCAATGATGCGAGCAATCTGGTTGATTTTACGGTAGGGACTGTGATCACCGGACCCGTGACAAATATATCTATCACCCGCGAAGGCGATGCAGTAGGGAGCAATATAGGGCTTAGCTGGATATGCTCCACCGGTAATGTGGATATCTATACATTAACAGGGACATTTGAAACAACTACGGCTACGTGGACGAATGAATTTCCAAATGTTTCCGGCACGTCGCAGATCGATTCTTCAGTTCCTGGAAAAGTGGGCAGCGGAACGAACAAGTGGTATAAGATAATGCCCAAAGGGATAGCTCCAACAACTGCTGATCTGACGCAGGAAGTGCTGGGGAAATTTGATTATAATATAAGCGTTGGAAATAATTTAATTTCTCTCCCAGTTATTCCTTTTGATATCAGCATAAATACTTGCATTGGGAATCAATTAACGGGGGGTGGCGCTCAAACAGGAGATAGAATTTGGCATTACGATCCTATAAATCTTTGGCAATTTGCATTATTAAACACAAGTGGTGTTTGGGTTGGTCAATTAGCTTCAATTGAAGCAGATAAAGGGTATTGGATTGTCAATAATAATACCTCCTCAAAAATTATTTCTATAGTAGGTAAAATAAGTAGTGGAGAAAGGACAATCCCGCTCCTTCAGGGGAATAATATGGTGGGGACCACATTCCCGGTTGCCGTTTCTCTAAACGGAACAGAATGTGCGACTTTAAGAAGTCTTTTGACACCAGGCACTGTAGATACGGCGGATAGGGTTTGGGGCTACGATGCTCCTCCTGTCAATTGGAGATTCGCCTTACTAAAAACTGATTTAACGTTTTCAACAGGCTTACCTAATTTTGAGGTTGGGAAAGGATACTTTATTGTCAAACAGAAAGCAGGATTAGAAAACTGGGTTTATGCCAAACCTTATTAATAAAATCAGAGTTGTTGTTATGTATGAAATTATTTGAAAATTTGTCGATATAAAAGGAGGAGATGAAAATGAAAAGTAAAATAATGTTATTTGTTAAGGGGGTGGCGATTGGGTTGGTGTTATTCTGTGGTTTTATGTTGTTCACTAGGGCAGCATTTGCAGCGTCGTATTATTACGATTTCGCAACTATTTGCGATAATGGCGAATGGTGGTCCGGTGGAGTGGTCAAAAACAGCGATAACTCTACTCTGCTTCCTGTAAATTGTATTATACAAGCCATTTGGGTAGGACCAAATGGCATAATAGACAGTCCTAATGCTGATGGCTCTCCTGGAGGGGACGATGTTCTTGTTGGGACAAAAGCAGTTGGCACAGATGATAGTAGCTTGATAAGCCCTCCAATGGCTGGAAAGTTTTATCTTGGATTTGAGCAGGCAGCAAGTTCTGGAGGAACAAGAACATTTTATATAAGAGCGTGGAACGCTTCAACGATTGCCGGTGCAACTTATTTCGGGAATTCGGCAACTTTTACTGTAGATCCTACTACACCACTCCCAGGAACTCCGAGTGAACTTTCAATTGCAACTTTTTCAACGAATACTTCAGTTGTTCCAGTCGCAGCAATCTCCAGCATTACTCCAAATAACGGGACTCAAGGAACGACCGTTCCCACCGTTGCAATAGTCGGCACGAACACGCATTTTGTCAACGGATCGACGACCGTCAGCTTTGGTAGCAATATCACTGTCGGCAGTGTCAGTGTTACAGATGCGACACATTTAACATGCAACAACGTTGTTATTGATGTTTCTGCGGCAACTGGGTCAAGGACCGTTACCGTGACAACTGGAAGTGAGATTCCAACAGTTGCATTCACGGTGAACCCGGTTGGTGCTGCAACTATCTCCAGCATTACTCCGAGTAGCGGAACTCAGGGAGCAACCATTACCAGCGTTGCAATAGTCGGTGCGAACACGCATTTCGGCGGCACTACAACTGTCAGCTTTGGAAGCAACATCTCTGTCGGCAGTGTAAGTGTGACAGATGCGACGCATTTAACATGCAACAATGTTGTTATTGATGCTTCTGCGGCAACGGGGTCAAGGACCGTTACCGTGACAACCGGAAGCGAGGCCCCAACAGTTGCATTCACAGTAAATCTATCCACCGGCGGTGGCGGTGGCGGCGGATTCACGCCTCCTGGCAACGCGATCTACGCAAAGGCCGGCGGAATAATGATGGCTTATCCGAACCCGTTCAACCCGAACGATAAGAATAATCCTCTAAAAATGTTGTTCGCACCGAAAGCCATCGGAGATACGGTCAGCATATACATCTTTGA
The DNA here is from genome assembly GCA_963768305.1 of uncultured bacterium. Lineage (GTDB taxonomy): Bacteria > Margulisbacteria > WOR-1 > CAVSGV01 > CAVSGV01 > CAVYHE01. The sequence goes on along the minus strand of CAVYHE010000009.1, from coordinate 118,978 downwards.
CGCTAACGGAAGGATCATTTATCAGGATAAAGCTGTGACTGTAGATGTGAGTGGGGGTGCCGGGGGTAGCATGGCTCCCATGGGACGGCCAGTCTTCGTACGGCGGGACAGTGAATAACGGAATATACCTTATCATGGTAGTGGATAACGGAAATCTGGTCGCGAAGGCCAAAATACTTGTCATAAAAAAGTGAAATTTTCGATGAATATTGACGATATATATATAGAGAGGGAATGGCGTCATAAAGGGAACTCGATCGGGAGGAAAAATTAATGCAATCATTTAATATAATTTACAACATCAAGATCGATCCGATCTGTTTTAATGTTCGCATTCGCCGTTGTTTTCATCGCCTGCGGCTCGGCCTACGCGCTTACCGCGGACCCGATGGACCTTTCCGTCGGCGCAAGAGCGATGGGCATGGGCAGCGCGTATGTCGGAGTGGCCCAGAACGCCGAAACGGTTTTCATTAATCCCGCGGGACTCGGGGAGGTCTCTTCATTAAAGCTTACCAGCATGTACACAAGCCTTCTTGATGAAGTGAACTACACCGTGATATCCGGCGCGTATCCGATAAGCGATGATCTTGGCAGCGTCGGCGTCGGAGTGATAAGCCAGGCGACCGGCAGCATACCATTATATAACATATACGGAACGTCCGAAGGTAACGGTTCTTACGGTGAAAATGTCTTTTTCGTGTCTCAGGGCGTGAACCTCGGGAAAAATTTGATCCCGAGCGCAAAAGACGTTTACGGCGGATATACCATCAAATATATTACGAACAGCGCATCGGGCAAGGGAGGGGCATCGGACCTCAGCGGAAGCGGCGTCGCGGCCGACCTCGGGTTGTTATACAAGCCGAAAGGATACATGTCATACGGATTATCGCTGCAGAATATAATCGCGGGAGCAATGACTTATCCCGACGGAGAGGACGATACAATAGACTCCGCCATGAAAATCGGCGCGGAAGCCGCGCTTATGGGGGACGCGTCGGACGGCGGAGCGCTTTATCAGAGCGACGCGAACCTGAATCTGGCCATGGATTGTGACATGGGCATAAGAGGGGAAGTTCCGGGAACGCTCCATGTGGGAGTGGAATATCAGCCGCAACTCGGCGCCAATATCAATAAGATGCTTACCCTCAGGGCCGGAGTGAATCAGATCCCCGCTCCGGACGGCAATCTCAGTAATATCACTCTCGGACTGGGCTTCAATTATCAGGGAATTGAGTTTAACTATGCTTATAGCCCGGAGTTCACTGACATCCCGGGTTCTTCGTCACAATACTTTTCGATCTCTTACGTGGGAATGCCGATGGCGATGAAACCGGTTGAAGAAAAACCGGTGGCCGTAAAACCGGCGGTCGTAGCTCCTGTCGCGGTCGCGCCTGTCGTTGAAAATGGCCCCATGATCTCGGAACTGACGCCCGAAGATAAGGCGTTCACAACTTCGTCCGTCATCCCGATAAAAGGAAAAGTGTCGAATCCCGCGAGTATAGCGAAACTCCAGATAAATACCGCGGACGTGAAGATAGCGGATAACGGCGAATTCGCGATGAACGTGCCTGTTTCCACTACCGGCAAGCATCTTGAGACGGTCATAGCGACCGATATTAACGGAAAGACCGAAGAGCACACGATAAGGATCGTGAGATTGACGAAATTTGCCGATGTTTCTGATGATTACTGGGCGGCCGCGCCTATAGAGAAACTGGCGACCAAAGGCCTTATAGAAGGATACCCGAGCGGCGCATTCATGCCGGACAGGGCGCTTTCCAGGGCAGAACTTGCCGCGCTTCTTGTGAAGAGTAAAGGCATAGAGCCGCCGCCTCCGGTTTCGACCAACGTTTTCGGCGACATCGCCCCATCACATTGGGCAGCAAGATACGTAAAAGAAGCTCTTGACCTGGGACTGGTGAAAGGTTATCCGGACGGATCGTTCAGGCCGAATAACAGGATCACCAGGGCGGAAGGCGTGGCGGTAATGGCGAGGTTCGGCGAACTTCCGACGCAAGCTTCGCTAAGCACACCTCCGTATCCGGACCTTTCCGCGAGCTATTGGGGATCGCCGTTAATAGCATCGGCAAAGACCGCGGGAATGCTTGATTACATAGACGGCAATAATTTCGAGCCGAGGAGAGAGCTTACCAGGGCGGAAGCCGTGTCGATGCTCTCGAAAACGCAATACGCGAAAGCGTCCGCGGACAACCTTACTGATTGGACCGTGGGCTTTGCTCCTGAGGTCACTTCTCCGCTTGTCGCGGAGAACGTTATCCAGAACAGTGAGCCTACATCCGGCACGGCGGGAATGCCGGTGGCTGGCGGCGGAGACATAGTTCCTGCGCCGGGCAAGCAGGTACAGCTAAAGGGATACGCCGACGTGGGAGAAGGGGCATTCGCGAAAGATTCCATAAAATATCTTGCGACCGCGGGTTTGATGACAGGATACCCGGACGGAACATTCAAGCCTAACAGAGTTGTTACCAGGGCCGAACTTGCGGCATTGCTTGTGAAAGCAAAAAGGCTTCCCGCCTCGAGCACCTATAACGGCGGATACGCCGATGTTTCAAGGGATTACTGGGCGGCGCAGTACATAAAAACGGCGGTGGAAGCCGGATATATGTCAGGGCGCAAGGCGGGCAAATTCGAGCCGAACATAGCCGCGACAAGGGCCGAAACCGTTGCCGCGCTGATGAAATTTGACAATGCTCAGCTACCTCTTAATCTCGTTGCGGGCCCGTTCCCTGATATGACGGCGAAAGAATGGTCATCCAGGTATGTTGCCGCCGCGAAAGATTCCGGAATGCTGGGCTACCTTAAAGGGCAGAACTTCGAAGCCAGAAAGCCGGTAACAAGGGCTGAACTTGCTGAATTGCTGGCGAACACCAAGTTCGGGCAGGCGCAGATCAAGCAGCTGAAAGCCGCAAGCGCGTTCCAGTAAAGATTTAGTAATCAAATTTAAAAAGCGGGCATAATAACCAAAAGCCCGCTTTTTTTGTTCAATTGAAGCCAACTCCCGCTTGTGTTAAAATCCCGTAATGTTCAATAAAAAGGTCATCAGCGAGATCGCGCGCCTGGAAAAAGTCCCCGAAGGGACAATATTAAGAGGTTTAAGGTCCGGCGAGATCGCCATCCCTTACAATATGATACATTCACCCCTCCATCCCATGGCTGTGGGAAAAGGCATGCGCACAAAGGTCAATGCGAATATCGGAACCTCAAAGGAATTTAACGACCTCTCCACCGAACTTGAAAAAGTGGATATCTGCCTTAAGAACAAGGCCGATGCGATAATGGACCTTTCGGTCGGCGGAGATCTTGATGAAATTCGTCAGGCGATAATCAATGCTTCAACAGTTCCGGTCGGTACTGTGCCGATATATCAGGCGGCGATCGAAGCCGGCTCTATCGAGAAAATGACCGCGGATATAATGTTCAGCGTCATAGAGAAACACGCAAGATCAGGCGTGGATTTCATGACCATCCATTGCGGCGTGACCAGGTCACTGATAAAAAAGCTGGAAGGCAAAAAGCGAGTCACGGACGTGGTCAGCAGGGGAGGCGCATTCTTATATAAATGGATGACCATTTGGGAAAGGGAAAATCCGCTGTATGAGGAATATGACCGGCTGCTGGATATCGCTAAGGAATACGGCGTAACGCTGAGCCTTGGCGACGGGATGAGGCCCGGCTGCATCGCTGATGCTGGCGACATGCTCCAGATGGGCGAATTAAAGGTGCTTGGGCAACTGGCAAAGAGAGCGCGCAAAGCGGGCGTTCAGGTCATAATTGAAGGCCCGGGCCACGTTCCATTGGACATGATCGAAGATCAGATAAAGCTTGAGAAAAAGATATGCAAGGGAGCCCCATTCTATGTCCTTGGGCCGCTTCCAACAGATGTTGCCCCCGGATGGGACCACCTCACATCCGCCATCGGAGGATCGATCGCCGCTGCGGCTGGAGCGGATTTCTTGTGCTATGTTACTCCATCAGAACATCTCGGATTACCAAACTTGGACGATGTGAAAGACGGCATTATTGCTGCGAGGATAGCAGCGCACATCGGCGATATCGTGAAAGGTATCAAGGGAGCCAGAGAGTGGGACATGGAAATGTCAAAAGCAAGGAAAGCGCTTAATTGGGAAAAGCAGATAGATCTTTCCATCGATCCCGAAACCGCGGAAAGAATACGGGATGCCAGATCGACATCCAAGATGACGGATACTTGCACGATGTGCGGCGAATTCTGCGCGATGAAGGTCGTGTCGGAATCAAAGAAACAAAAATGAAGATCTCGGAGACCGGTGAATTTGGGCTTATCGAAAAGATCAAAAGAGCCAATGCGATCAAAGACAGCAACGTTATCATCGGGATAGGCGATGACACAGCCGTTATCAGGCGTCCGTCCAAAAAATATCTCCTGATGACCACAGACACTCTCGTCGAAAAAGTCCATTTCGATCTCAGATATTTTTCTTATTTTGAACTCGGATGGAAGTTGATGGCTATCAATGTCTCGGATATCGCGGCGATGGGAGGCTCTCCGAAATACGCGCTGATAACTTTAGGACTGAAAAACACGATCAGCACCTTAAACATCACCCGGTTCTATAAAGGGGTTAAAGCACTGGCCCGGAAGCATCATATATCGATCGTTGGCGGAGATATTGTCAGCTCTCCGAAAAGTCTTTTTTTTACCATGGACCTTTACGGCGAAGCGGATAAGATCGTAAAAAGAAGCGGGGCGAGACCAGGGGACATGATCGTTTCAATAGGAAAACTTGGCGGCTCATCCGTCGGTTTGAGATATTTAAAAAAGGACGGAAGAAAAGCATTGCGATCGTTGAAGGCTCAAGCGCTGAGTCATCTTATGCCTCTTCCGATGATCAAAGAAGGATCGGAGGCGTCGAAATACGCCACTTCGATGATAGATAACAGCGACGGGCTTGCCAGATGCCTTATTGAAATATGCAAGGCAAGCAATGTCGGTGCCAGGATCAATTTGAACGCTATTCCGCTTGCAAAAGGCGCCACCTTGAAGGACGGATTCGACGGCGGAGAAGATTATAATTTGATATTGACCGTTCCTAAAACCAAAGCTAAATTTTTGAAAAAAGGTATAATTATAGGTGAGATCACGAAAAAGCGAAGGATCGAAGTTATTGACGGCAGGGGCCGATGCTCGATAATGAAATACGGAGGGTACGATCACTTTTGATAAACAAGAGCAGACTCGTTAAGCGCTTCATTAAATATGTAAAGGTGGACAGCCTTTCAAAAAAAGAGGCCAGGTTCATGAAGCTCCTGAAGAAAGAGCTGTCCGCAATGGGGATGAAGTATTCCGAAGATAATGCGGGGAAGCGTATCGGCGGCGACTGCGGAAACCTTTATACTCGATTAAAGGGCAATTTAAAAAGCGCGCCCGCTATCCTTCTAAATGCGCATGTTGATACTGTTGAGCCCGGCGAAAACATCAAGCCGAAGATACGGAATGGAAAGATCTATAGCGACGGAACTACTGTATTAGGCGCGGATAATAAGGCCGGCGTCGCGGTCATGATTGAGATACTCAAGATTTTGAAGGAGCAAAATCTGCCGCATGGTGACATCGATGTTCTTTTCACTGTCGCGGAAGAGATAGGCTTGATGGGCTCAAAATTCATCAAAAGGGAACTGATCAAGGCGAAATTTGGCTATGTTCTGGACGGCGGGGATGTGAATGAAATTATCAATAAAGCTCCTTCTCAGGATTCAATTGAAGTCCGGATAACCGGGCGCGCGGCCCATGCGGGGGTACACCCCGAGCATGGCATAAACGCTATCAAGGTCGCGTCAGAAGCTATTTCAAAAATGAAACTCGGAAGGATAAACTTTGAGACCACGGCGAACATCGGAATTATTCAGGGCGGCATAGCGACGAACATCATTCCTGAGACTGTAACTTTGAAAGGTGAAGCAAGGAGCCATGATTTAAATAAATTAAAGCGCCAGATCTTTCATATGGGAAATGTCCTGCGTAAGGCATGCGTAAAATATGGCGCAAAGCTGCATTTCCATGTCACGCCCGCTTATCGCGCGTTCGAGATCCCGGGGGGTCACAAATCATTGATCATTGCTAAGAGAGCCGCGAAAGATATCGGATTAAAGATAAAGGTAAAAGCCACAGGGGGCGGCAGCGATGCGAATATTTTCGCGTCAATGGCGCTGCCGTGCCTCATCCTCGGCGTCGGCGCGGATCAATGTCCACACGAAAAAAGAGAACCTTTCCATCGATGAAATGGCGATGGGAGCAAGATTGATATTGAATATCATCAAGGAGAGCGTTAAATGAGAGAGAGAACATTGAAGACAAGAAGAATATTCAATGGAAGGATAATAGGTTTAAGAGAGGACACCGTAAAACTTGATAACGGGGTTATTTCCAAAAGAGAGATAGTGGAGCATCCCGGTGCCGTGGCGATAATAGCGATAACAAAGGACAAAAAAATGGTCCTCATCCGCCAGTTCAGGAAATCAGCAGGAAAAGTATTACTGGAAATTCCAGCAGGACTTGTTCATAAAGGAGAAAGCAATATCAACGGTGCAAAACGTGAATTAACTGAAGAAACCGGGTATACGGCAGGCAAGATCAAGGAAGTTTTCGCGGGGTATTCTTCTCCCGGCTACAGCACAGAAGTTATCAGTTTATATCTCGCGACCGGCCTTAAAAAGACAAAACAGAGCTGCGATTTTGACGAAATCATAAAAGTCGAGCTGTATTCATTGGAACAATGCCTTAAGATGTTGAAGTCCGGCAAGATAAAGGACAATAAAACGGCTTTGGGGATATTGCTGGCGAATTACCTAATATCCTGATTTGTTCGGAACCTGAGACTGAAGTCTCGGTTCCTCACAAAATGGAACCGCGAATTTATTCGCAGGTTCCAGGTTTATGGAGATCTAAAATAGTGGAAAAACTGATCGAAGAATTTTCGAGCCACCTCAAGTATGAAAGGGGATACAGCGACAATACCATATCCTCTTATAAGAGGGACCTCGCGCATTTTGTCAAACATTTACAGGCTTCTCGGATCGATAGCGTAAGCGCGATCACAAGGCCTGCCGTCAGTTCTTTTATTACGGAGCTCTCTCAGATGGGTCTGGATCCGGCCAGCATTGAAAGGCACATTGCCGCGGTAAAATCATTTTTCGCTTTTTTGATACGCGAAGGCCATGTCCAGTCCAATCCCACATCAAATATTAAACTTCCCAGAAAAGGCAAAAAGCTTCCTAAAGCGCTGACCATGAACGAAGCGAAAAATCTTGTCGAATGCCCCTCGTCCGCCAGGGATAAAGCAATTATGGAATTGCTGTATGCGACGGGTATCAGAGCATCGGAACTGATAACTTTGACGCTGAACGACGTCAATTTGGATGTTGGCTTTGTTAAATGCTTCGGGAAAGGCGGAAAAGAAAGGATAATTCCCGTAGGCGCCGGCGCGGTATCGGCGATAAGGGAATACATAAAGAACTCGCGTCCAAATGCAGCGACGAACATCCTTTTTCTGGATCATCTCGGCGGTCAGTTCACGCGGCAGGGGCTGTGGTTCATTGTGAAAAAATATGTTAAATTATCAGGGGTCCGGGCCAGCGCTTCTCCCCACACTCTGCGGCATTCTTTCGCGACGCATCTTCTGGAAGGCGGCGCGGACCTCAGGTGCGTGCAGGAAATGCTGGGCCACAGCGATATTTCCACAACGCAAATATATACCAGCGTGAGCAGGGAGCGCCTCAAAAAAGTTTACCTGGCGGCGCATCCGAGGGCGTAAAAACATGACAATGATGATCATATCCGTTTTCGTGATCATCTTTGTTCGCGATAACCATACATGAGTTCTCTCATGCGGCGGCTGCAACGGCGCTCGGCGATCCGACCCCGCGGCTCGCCGGTAGATTGTCGCTGAATCCGATAAAGCACATCGATCCGATAGGATTTATCATGCTTTTTCTCGTGAGGTTCGGTTGGGCGAAGCCGGTCCCCATAAATCCATACAATTTCAGGAACCCCGGAAGAGGGGAAATGGTGGTATCATTTGCCGGACCCGCATCGAATTTTCTGGCGGCGTTCATAGTTGCCAGGCTGCACAATATTATGAATTTCGCTTCTCTTCCGTACGGATATTATGTCGGGCAGACCTTTGATTATTTTATCTGGATAAATCTGGCGCTTGCTGTTTTCAATCTGCTGCCCGTGCCGCCGCTGGACGGTTCGCACATCCTGGAGCCGTTCATCCCGTATGAATACCGGCGAATGTTCGAACAATACGGATTTTTCATCCTGATATTCATCCTTATCTTTCCGCCTACCTCATATTTATTGATGGAAATAATCTCGGTCATTTTCAGGATCATAACCAGATGAATTATCCCCGCGCCGTTGAATATCTGGAAAGCTTCCAGAAAATGGGCATGCGGCTCGGACTGGAAAGGATAAGCGCTCTTCTCTCCCATCTCGGCGATCCCCAGAATGATTTCAGATCGATACATATTGCCGGCACGAACGGGAAGGGTTCCGTCGCGGCCATGCTGTCATCGGTATTGAACCGGTCGGGTTACAAAGTCGGGCTTTATACTTCCCCGCATCTTGTGGATTACACCGAACGCCTCCGGATAAATGAAAAGGATATATCCAGAGTGAAATTTGCCGGTGCCGTCGAAAAAGTCAAAAAAATCATCGATGAGCTTCCGGAACTTGACCTTACGGAATTTGAAGTACTGACCGCAGCATCGTTCCTGCTTTTATCACAGGAAAAAGTGGATATTGCCATAATCGAGGTCGGGCTGGGCGGCAGGCTGGATGCGACGAACGTGATAACCCCGATATTATCGATCATTACTAATATCGAACTGGATCACACTGATGTTCTGGGTAATTCGATCAGCAAGATAGCGAAAGAAAAGGGCGGGATAATCAAGCCCGGCGTTCCGCTTGTTACCGGTGAAGTAAAAGCTAGACGCATTCTGCGTAATATATGTAAGCGAATGGGATCGAAATTCATCAGGTCGGATAGGGATAAAATTAAATATGTTCCGTTCCTTGGGAACCACCAGAAATGGAACACAAAAACGGTCATATCAAGCGTAAAAGTATTAAGGAAACTTGGGATCAAGATCGGTCATGAGCAGTTGAATAGGGGACTGCGGCGCGCTTATTGGCCGGGAAGATTGCAGATCGCGGGCAAAAAGCCCCTGATGATATTAGATGGTGCGCATAATCCCGCGGGAGCGCGCGCATTATTTAAATATCTTTCAAGTTTAAAGAAAAGGTTCACGTTCATCATCGGTATGCAAGCGAATAAGAATGTCGATGATTTTATCGGGGTAATCAAGCCAATTGCAGATCAGTTCATTGCCGTTAAATCCAGCCATCCGAATGCGCTATCAAATAAAATTGTTGCCGAAAAAATTGAAAATGCAGGCGGGTACGCTGTCATCACCAAGGATCTGAGAAATGCGGTAATGATGGCAAAAAAAATCGGACACCCGGTATGTATCACAGGCTCGCTTTATCTTGTCGGGGATATGATACAGCTTGACTTGCAAGGCTGATTTTTTGTATAATTACTGTCTCAAATGGGCGAAAGAAAAGATCTAAGGGACCTTCTTAAAGACAAGGACTTCACGCAAAAAAGGATAATTGACGACCTGGCCAGCTCTGATGCCGAAGCCGATTATCAAAGACGCGATGTTTCCGATGATATCCGAAGGTCCGGCGGAGGGGATTTCATAAAGAACTTTTTTATCGGGATACTCCTTATCGGCATAGTAGTAGGGAGCTTCTGGATGTCCTTCCTTATAGGGAAAAAGGTCCTTGTGCCGCCCATCAAAAACTTCCCTTCACTTGAGATGCCAGCTCCAAAAGCCATTTCCAGGCTCGATCTCGAAAAAGCTACTCCTGTTGAGGAGGAGCCGGCGATCGAAGAAAAAGAGATAAAGGAAGTCCAGGTCAAATCCGGGATCCCGAAGCCGGTGTCTTTAAAGAAAGTTTTAGCTGCAAAAAGGATACGATCCTCGGAATCAAGGAAGATCGCCGCCGTTAAAAAGGCGGTTAAGGTCCCGAAGGCGGTTAAGGTCCCGGTCGCAAAAACAAAAGGCGGCAAATTTTACAAGGTCATAGTCGGCACTTTCAAGACCGCGGATGAAGCCACTTCTTTTGTCAAGTCGCTGAAAGTTAAAGGATTCACCGCTTACGTGAAAGTGCTTTCCGGCCTTTACAGAGTTCAGACCGGAGCGTTCGACAGCAGGGAAAAAGCGGATCCGCTGGTGGCAAAATTAGAGAGCAAAGGGATCATCCCCTCTGTAATTCTTGAATAATTTCTGCCAGTATTAATTAAGAAAATTCCGTTTAATTACAGGAATTGGGAGGAAGGATAAATATGAGTTTCTATGATTTTGTTTTCGGATATTTTTCCAGGGACCTGGGGATAGACCTCGGGACAGCCACGACCCTTGTGTACGCCAAAGGCGAAGGCATCATTTTATGCGAACCATCCGTAGTTGCCATAGAAAAAGAAAAAGGCAAGGTCATTGCCATCGGGAACGAAGCGAAAGGAATGCTGGGAAGGACGCCGGGGAACATCATCGCCGTAAGGCCGATGAGGGACGGCGTTATAGCAGATTTCGAAGTGACAGAAATGATGCTCAGGCATTTCATAGGCAAGAGCCATAACAGAACCGCTTTCGTCAGGCCGCGTATAGTCATTGGAGTTCCGTCGGGGATAACCGGAGTTGAAAAACGAGCTGTCCTTGATGCAGCGATGCACGCGGGAGCGAGAGAAGCATATTTAATTGAAGAGCCGATGGCTGCAGCTATCGGTGCGAACCTGCCTGTTTCAGAACCGGCGGGCTCAATGATCGTCGATATCGGCGGAGGGACGACCGAGGTCGCGATATTAGCTCTCGGAGGAATAGTGGTTTCCAAATCCATAAGGGTCGCCGGCGACGAAATGGACGAGGCGATAGTCGCGCATTGCAGAAAAAATTACAACCTGCTCATCGGCGAAAGAACTGCGGAGCAGATCAAAATTGATATTGGTTCCGCGTATCCTCTCGGCGAAGAAAGAACAGTTGAAGTAAGAGGCAGGGACCTCGTAACAGGGCTGCCGAAAACATTAACACTGACTTCATCCGAGATCAGGGATGCGCTTTCGGAGCCTGTCGCCACGATCGTTGACGCCGTCAGGATGACATTGGAAAAAACACCGCCGGAACTTGCGGCCGATATCATTGACAGAGGTGTTGTAATGGCGGGAGGCGGCTCTCTGCTTAGAGGCCTGGATAAGCATCTTAGCCAGGAAACGGATATGTCAGTTTACGTGGTTGACGATCCAATGTCATGCGTTGTTTACGGCTGCGGAAAAGTGCTCGACGAGCTTGAAACACTTAAAAAAGTCCTGATAACGTCAAAAAAAGGCTTTTAAGGGAATTTTAAAGATCAGAAGGATATGTATTACCACGAAAGCGGAAGAAGAAAAAGCATTTACTTCTGGATGGTTATTCTTGTCATCTTCGTCGTCATACTTAACATCCCGTCTGTAAAACGTTCAAGTCCTCTCCATGCCGCCAGATCGCTGGCGGGCGCTGTCGCATTTCCGGTGAAATATGTCTTTAACGGCCTGTACAATAATACAACATCTTTTTTTGGCAATATTTACGCCCTGAAAAGCGCGGAGAAAGAGAATGAGGGATTATCGGCGGAGCTGAAAGAATACAAGGCAAGATCAGTCCTTCTTGATAATCTCTCCGCGGAAAATGAAAAACTTCGCCTGGCGCTCTCTTTCCGCGCAAGAAGTTTTGTCCTTCGGCTCTTGCCCGCGGAAATAATCGGAAGGTCGGGAAGCAGCTGGTTCAATATCGTGGAGATAAACAGAGGATTCCGAAGACAATGTTTTTCTCGACAGCGCGGTCCTGAACGAGGAAGGCCTTGTAGGGAGGATCTTCGATGTTTCAAAGAACTCATCCAAAGTCCTGCTCATAACCGATCCGTCATCCGCTGTTTCGGCGCTTGACTCCGCTACCGGGGACATGGGGATAGCGGCGGGCAATTCCATCGGGCCGCTTAAAATTCAATACATGTCGGCGACCGCAGCGATAAAGGAAGGCGACAAGATCGTGACATCAGGGATGAGCGACATTTTTCCGAAAGGGATACTCATCGGCACCGTCAGGTCCGTCAGCAAAAGAGATTACGATATCTTCCAGAAAGTGGACGTGAACGCGGCGGTGATCTTCTCTAAGCTCGACAAGGTTTTCGTGGTCGCAAAATAAATGAGAACGTTCAAGATCGCGCTCGCGATAATTTTCACGTATATATTCCAGATCACCATCATGGCCAGGCTTTCCGTTTTCGGAGTAAAAGCCGATCTTTTGCTCATCATAACCGCGCTTTTTGCCGTGGTTTACGGCCCTGAAAAAGGATTCCTTATCGGCATGTTCTGCGGACTGACTCAAGACCTGCTCGGAGGAACGTTCTATATCCATATTTTATCCCGGGCGCTTCTCGGGTTCCTTATGGGAACGTTCAAGGAAAGTGTTTTCGGGACCGAAGAAGGGATAGCGTTGACGGCTGTCTTTGTCGCGACCGTCACCGCGTTCATCCTGGATGCCGCGCTTCTCTTCTTCTTTTTTGAAAGACCGGTCGCTTCGCCCTTCGTCCTTGCGGTAACGCTTATAATTTCCTGTTTTTATAATTGCGCGCTCGCGCCGCTTTTTTACCCTGCCGTTAAAGCGGGAGCGCAGGCGGCTACGGAATAGATCATGGACAGGGAAAATCAGGCCAGGTTTTTTATAGCGTTCCTTTTCATTATATTCATTCTTTTGTGCGGCCGGCTGTGGCAGCTTCAGATAATGGAATATTCCACTTATTCCACATTGTCCAAAGAGAATACGACCAGGACAATACCCACTCTCGCTCCGAGAGGGATTATCTATGACAGGTACGGAAAGGTCCTTGTCGCGAACAGGGCCGTATTTTCCGTCTATGTTTTCCCAAGCAGCATCTCCGATGCAGACGAGCTTGACAGGACGCTGTCGTCGGTTTCCCGCATCGTAGGAGTTCCGAAAGAAAAGATCCTTCAAAAGATCAATGAGAACAAATCGCGCCCGTTCGAGCCGATACTTATAAAGGATGATCTTTCCATTAAGACCGTTACTGCTTTGGAAGAGCGCCAGTACAGCCTTCCCGGCGTGATAGTGAACGTCCGGCCTGTCCGATATTATCCGTATAAAAATCTTGCGGCCCAGGTTTTGGGCTATGCCGGAGAGATCACAAAGGAAGAGCTGGATCAGTTGCGCGACCAGGGCTACAACCTGAAAGACATAATAGGGCAGGAAGGCGTCGAGAACACTTATGATAAATATCTAAGAGGGATGGACGGAGGGCAACAGATTGAGATAGACGTCGCCGGAAAGCCGGTTAAGACGGTGAGAGCGCTTGATCCAGTGCCGGGGAACGATATCAAGCTAACGATCGACCTGGACATCCAGAAATTGGTCGAGCAGAACCTGGGAGAGAAACACGGTGCGGTCATCGTTATGGATCCGAGGAACGGCGAGATACTGGCAATGGCGAGCCACCCCAGCTACGACCCAAGCATTTTTGCCGGCCCTATGGACAAGCGCGAATGGGAAAGAATGGACAGGGAAGGGCATCCTTTCCTGAACAGGGCGCTTTCCACATATCCGCCGGGTTCCACCTTCAAGCCCATCAATTTGTCGGCCACCCTCCAGGAAAAAACTGTGGGATTAGATGAGATATTTGAATGCAAAGGATATTACATATTAGGTAACAGAAGGGCGGATTGCTGGTATGCGAAAGGCCACGGAAAACTCAACATATTAGAAGGGCTTGTGCAGTCGTGCGATGTTGTTTACTACCAGCTTGGTCTTCGCAACGGCCCCGGCCTGCTTTCAAAATATTCCAGGGCGTACGGGCTAGGCGAGAGAACAGGGATAGATCTTCCGGGCGAGCTTGTCGGAGTGGTCCCAAATGAAGAATGGAAAAAACAAGTTTACCATGATGTCTGGGTGAAAGGCGACTCGATCAATTACGGGATCGGCCAGGGATGGCTTGTTGTCACTCCGATACAAATGGCGAACGCGTATGGAACGATCGCGACAGGAAAAAGATATGTCCCTCATGTCGTATTGGATGTGAAGTCGCGGGAAGGGAAGGAAATATTTAATTATAAACCTGCGGAGACAGGAAGCACACCTCTGTCGCCTGAGAATGCGGAACTTCTGCGGAACACGATGCATACGATAGTTGAACGTGGTACGGGTATAGCGGCGAGAGTGGATGGGATGCCGGCTGCGGGAAAGACCGGCACAGCGGAAAATCCCGGTGAGGCGCATGCTTGGTTCATGTGCTTCGCGCCCTACAACGCGCCGGAAATCGTCATAATTTCATTCGTCGAGCACGGTGTCCATGGCGACAGGGTTACCGCTTATATAGCAAGAGAAATTTTGACATGGTACAGGGATCATAGATACGTGAAAGATAAGGCAATTGATGGCCCGAAAGGGCAAATTAAAGCGAAAGTATGAACTAGACGCTTGAGAATTTAAAAAACTTATGATATAATTCCAAGGTTGTTTTGATCTCGGGAGGTTTGATATCGATTGGAACAGGTTGAATTAGAAGCTAAAAAAAGAGAAAAGACCGGAAGAAGGGAATCGCGAAGAGCGAGAGCTTCCGGAATGATCCCTGCCATTGTTTACGGTCATGGGATGGATTCGCTCCCTATTGAGGTCAACACTAAAACATTCTCAAAGATCATCAGTTCAAAGGCTGGCCGGAACGTCATAATCACTCTCAAGATCGAAGGCGATAAAGAAGCGAAACTCCCAGTCCTTGCCCATGAAATATTCAGGGATACTTTAAGGGATATGATCACTCATATCGATTTCTATAAGATCAAAATGGAAGAAGAGCTCAAGACAAAGGTCCCTGTCATACTTAAAGGCGAATCCGTCGGCGTTAAGCTTGACGGCGGCATTCTTGTTCAAGGATTAAGAGAAGTTGAAGTAAAGTGCCTTCCTGTTAACATTCCGGATAAATTTGAGATCGATGTTTCAGATCTGAAGATCGGCGGCGGATTCCATGTATCCGACCTTAAACCTCCAAAAGGTATCACGGTGACTACACTGGCCACTGAAATTCTCGTTACGATATCCGCGCCGACGAAAGAAGAAGTTGAAGCGGCTCCGCTTGTTGCCCCCGAAGTTACCGGCCAGACCGTTCCTGTGGCCGGCGCACCGGGCGCAGCTCCAGCGGCTCCCGGCGCGGCACCTGCCGGAAAAGAAGCAGCTCCCGCAAAGGGCGCAGCTCCCGCCGCTCCGGGCACGGTACCCGCCGCGAAAGGCGCAGCTCCCGCAAAACCTTCAGCCCCCGAAGCAAAGAAGAAATAATCTCAAGCAGCTGATCTATGCAAGTTTCCTCATATATTTCACGATAAATAGAGTGGAATAATAAGCTCGAATTGACTTTTGATTCCTTGGAGTATATTATTTTCCAGGAGGTAATTCATGGGCGATGACATGACAACAGCCGGCGGAAGTCTCCATCCGGGAAGGCCGGTTATTTGGCCGACTGGAAAGTCTGCGCCGTCGTCATCGTCTCCTCAGGCTTCCGCGGGCGCTCAAGCCTCGGCGAAAGCCGCACAAGCTGCAAAAGCAGCTCAAGCCGCTCCACTTACTCCCGCTGAAATTGCTCAAGCTCAAGCTGCAGCGAAAGCTATGGAGCGCGGCGAAGTCGCGAGGCAATTCACCACTGCCGACCTTAAACAGCTTCTTCTTTCGCAGAATATCGCGGATTCGGAATTGAACGAAAAACTTGCGACTTCCATGCTCAGATACGGTTTGGAAGTTTCAAAAGCTAATTTCACAAAACTTGCGGCGATGGTCGGGACCGATCCGAGCCAGACTGCGCAGGAGGCTTCCATCCTTCTTCTCATGAAAGGCATCGATTCTCCCGCGGCCGCGAAATCCCTTACGAAATTCCTTTCCGAAAATCCCCAGCTTGCCGCCCAGCTTTTATCGCTCAAGGGGAATATGTCGGATCTCATGTCCGCGCTTGCGATGGGAAAGGGGATACTGAATGATCAGATGCTTGCGCAGATCATTGGAGTGCTTGCACAATTCGATAAGGACCTGGATAATGTTCCGGGCAAATATAAATTTTCAGGGGACGGATCCACCGGCAGGACCGAACTATCATCGAACTTGAGAGCGATGAAAGCCTTGCTCGACGGAATGCCCGGCAAGCAGAATCTTCCCGACAGCGCCGAAGGGCAGATCATCGAATCCAATATCAACGCGACATCCAACAGACTGGACCAGATGATACAGAATGTTATTTCGCAGGCCATGCTTTCAAAACAATCCGCCAAGACGGAAGTGAATTATTCTTATTATCAGATACCGAATGCCCTGGTAAAGCCGCCCACAACAGTGGATATGATAATAAAAAGGAGCGACAAGGAAGGCGGGAAAAAGATCGATCCCGCCGATACTCAGATCATCATGTCCATTGACACCCAGAACATGGGCCGCGTCGCGGTGAAAATGGCGATAAAAGGGAAGAACGTGGATTTCCTTTTCAACACTCAAAATGACGAGGTGAAATCTTTTATCGCGGGCAACGCAAAAGAACTTGCCGGTGCGGTCTCAAAGAAGGATTTTTCTGTGCCGAAGATACAGGTGAACGTTAATCCTTCGATGTGCGCGATAAAACCTTTTCTCATTCCGTTCCTTGGTATTGAAGATTTAATGAAGATAGATGTGAGCGCGTGATGGCGGAAAAAGAAAAACCAACACCCGGACGAAGGACAGCTATCGCAGTGCGGTATGATGTGGAGCTGGATAAAGCGCCGCTCATTCTTGCTTCCGGACGCGGGGCCGTCGCAGATGAAATCCTCAGGATCGCCGACGAGAACAAGATCCCCCTTTATGAGAACAGGGATCTTGCAAATATGCTCGCAAAACTGGAGATCGATACGGAGATCCCATCCCAGCTTTATGTTCTAGTGGCCGAAGTCCTGTTCTTCGTCTATCGCCTTGACAAGATGGCCGAAAAAAGAGAAAAGCTCATCAAAAAGATCGCGGAAGAAAAATAAAACCTCTTGATTTTTCCTGTAATCCCGCTTATAATTTCAATAAAGACTCGCTGTTAGGAGCTGATCAAATGGGCGATAGAATCCTTGAAGTCGGGGGGGCAGGGATTGAAGGGGCTGACGCGAAAGTCAAGGCCATGATGAATAATATGGTCAACTCCGAGACGCCGGGATACAAAAAAACCGATGTCGTGATCAAATCTTTCCCCACTTATCTGGATGCAGCGCAAAAAATGTCCTCAACTCAGGTACCGCAGATAGAAGGGGCTTTTTACGATCAAAACCCCGGAACTCTTTTGCGGACAGGGAACAATACCGATCTTGCGATAGGCGGCGAAGGATTTTTTGTCGTTGAAACCCCTCAGGGCGAAGGATATACGCGTGACGGAAGGTTCACTCTGGACCAGGACGGCAGGCTTGTCACTTCCGCCGGGAATTATCCTGTCATGGGCACTTCCGGGCCGATCACCGTTAATCCGGGAGATACCGTTGAATTTTCCGGCGACGGAAAAATGAGAGTGAACGGTTCAGAAGTGAACGCCATACAGATCGTGAAATTCGCGAATAAGTCCGTCTTAACGCCGATAAGCGGATCCGTTTTTAAGGCAAGCGGCACGTCGAAAAGGGAGTTCGATCAATCGCCGCGCATCGTCAGCGGATATGTGGAAGCGTCCAATGTCAACATAATCGAAGAGATGATGAACCTGATATATTTATCCCGGGTTTACGGGATCGATTCAAAGATCGTGTCGAACAGGGATACGATGATGACCAAGGCAGAGTCCATGGGAAGCCCTTCGCAATAAAAGTCCGCCTAGGCGGGCAAGGAGAGTGATCTTATGTTTGAGCCGCTTTATGTCGCCGCGACAGGTCTGAATGTCTTTCAGGATGAAATGATGGACATTACGAACAATCTGGCGAACGCAAGCACTGTGGGTTTCAAGAAAGGCCGCGTTGAAAAAGAAAGTTTGTTCACAATAGAAAAAACTTTCCAGGGCGAACTCAGGGACCAGATGATAAGACAGGGGATATCACCGACTTACGGCCCGTCCGAATACGGCACAGGCGTGCGCGTAGCCGCGACGCCGAAGGATTTTTCTCAGGGCGCGATAGAGGTCACCCACAGCCCGCTTGATATAGCGATCCAGGGCGACGGATTTTTCCAGTTCAAGCTTCCCGATAATACGTTTGCCTACGGAAGGGCCGGGAATTTGCATGTTGATAATGAAGGGAATCTTGTCGATCCGAACGGCCACAAACTGGAACCCGAGATCGTGCTCCCTGAAGGGACGACCAAGGTCATAATAAAACAGGATGGAACAGTGCAGGTTGCTATTAAACAACAGCGTTACAACGCAGGACGTGGGACAGATCGCCCTGGTGAAATTCTTCAATCCTGCCGGCCTGAAAAGCATAGGAGAGAATTTGTTCGTTGAAACTTCTGCTTCCGGCGACGCCGACGATCGGCATCGCAAATCAGGAAGGATTCGGATCGATAAACCAATACGCGCTTGAAGGCTCAAATGTCGATGTCATGTCCGAGATGATGCGGATGGTCATGATACAGAGGGTATTCGACACCGTTTCAAAAGCGGTGCAAAGCTATGACGGGATGCTTACTTCGATCAATAATATGAAACAATCATAAAGATGAGTTGGAGCGAAGAATGATCAAAAAGATTATTAATAGTTTTATTTCTGGTTATCATTGGCCTGCAATTCAATTTACGGCGCATATGTCGCCAATGATATGCAGAGCAAAATGACAGGTGCGATCATCAATTATCTTGTCGCAAAGAACTCCTGCCTATGCCGGGAAAAAGATAGAAGTGACTTATAAATACGCCGATAAGATATTCAGGGACCTTAAATACCGCAAAGGCAAGATCTCTTTTTCCATTGCCGAGCTTTATCCCGATTTCATGCCGATAGGGAATATCATCATTCCGGTGCAGGTCGTTGAAGACGATGTCCAGAAAGAAAAAATATTCCTCAGGACCAAGGTGTCGATATTCGATAAGATCGTTGTCGCAAAAAAGCGCCTGCAGAGGGGCGATATAATTTCAAGCAATGAAGCAGGGATGGAAGAAAGGGATATAGCCGTTCTGAATCCGGATGTTATAAGGGATTTCGGCCTGGCTTTCGGCAAAGAAGTCAAGACTTTTGTCCCGTATGGGAAATCCCGATTTACGGATGGATGTTAAAAGAAAAGCCGCTGGTAAAAAAGAACGAAAAGGTAAAAATAATTTCGGGTTCGGAAAGCGTCATCGTTTCGGCGGATGGCGTTGCTCTGGGCGACGGAGATATGGGATCCGAAGTCAAAGTGAAGAACACGGATTCCGGAAAAGAATTGATAGGCATTGTGACAGGCACTGGAGAGGTGACCGTAAAATGATGAGGACCATGCTCAGAGCGAAGCTTCACAGATTGACCGTCACGGAAACGAACGTCAATTATGAGGGAAGCATCACGATCGACAGCAAATTGATAAAAGCAGCTGACGTACTTCCCGGAGAAAAGGTCCATGTACTGAATGTGAACAATGGGAATCGATTCGAAACTTATGTCATTGAAGGAAGCTCCGGAGTCGTCTGCCTTAACGGCGCCGCGGCACGGTTGGCTGTTCCCGGCGACAAGGTCATCGTTATCGCTTATGTGATCGCCGATGAGAATGAAATAATGAAACTAAATCCGAAGATAGTACTGGTGGATGAAAGGAACAGGATAAAATGAAAAAGATGATTTTCCTGAGTGCCATTGTTCTTGTTGCGCTCTTTTTGCCGGCTATATTTTCGTATTCCGATTCGATCTGGAACAACAGTAGCGGTTCCCTCTATTCTGTCAGCAAAGCGTTTAAGGTCGGGGACATTATTACTATTGTTGTACTTGAAACCACTTCAGCCAATCAACAAGCGCAGACCAACACGAACGCAAATGATACGCTTGGCGGGGTATTTAATACCACGCTTTCCCGGCTTGGATTTGCCCCCGGGGAAAAAGATCTGTCAATCAACGGCAGCAATGTTTATTCGGGGCTTGGCGATACTACCAGGTCGAACAACGTCACCGCGAAGATCGCGGCGGTCGTAATGTCAATATTGCCGAACGGAAATCTTTTGATAGCAGGAGAACACAGAGTGGAGGTCAATGACGAAGTCCAGACGATAGAAATATCCGGTATGGTAAGGCCGAACGATGTTAGCCTGCAGAATACTGTTTATTCATATCAGGTCGCGGGAGCCAATGTGTCAGTGAAAGGGAAAGGAGCGGTCAGTGAAGCGGAAAGCCCGGGCGTCGTTGTCCGCTTTTTTAACTGGCTGTTCTAATATGAAAAATTCAAAAATCAAAAGTCAAAAGGAAAAATTACAATTCAAATGTCATAAAGTTTTTACTTTTAACTTTTACTTTTACCTTTTTACTTTTACCTTTTTCCTTTTCTTTCGCCGCGTCGTCCGCTGTCAGGCTTAAAGACATAGCTCATGTTCTTGAAGCCAGGGACAATCAGCTGATGGGCTTCGGGCTTGTTGCCGGGCTGAAAAATACCGGTGATACAATTCAAACCCAGTTCACGAAACAGGCGCTGACGAATCTGCTTTCCAGGATGGGGATCGCTCCGCAGGATAAGGAGTTCAGGTCCAGGAATATTGCCGCAGTAATGGTCACCGCCAAACTGCCTCCTTATTCTCCCGTCGGTCAAAAGATCGATGTTACTGTTTCCTCGCTTGGCGATGCGACCAGCCTTCAGGGCGGAACTTTATTGATGGCGCCTTTAATGGGCGCGGATGATAATGTTTACGCTGTCGCGCAGGGATCGGTCGCTCTTGGTTTTTCGGGCATTGAGAATAACCAGGAAATGACCATTGACCAGAGACAGCCGAATGCCGGCACCATCGCCAATGGGGGAATAGTGGAACGCGAAGTCCCTGTCTCCATAAATCAAGAATATGTGACAGTTGTTCTTGACAAGCCGGATTTCACGACCGCGTCGCGCGTTGTCAGCGCGATGAAGCAGTCAGGGATCAGGGGAAGGGCGAGGGATGCCGCGACGATCATCGCGTCAAAAGAAGCATATCAGGACATGGTTGACTTCATTGCTGCCGTTGAAAATTTGACCTTGATCCCTGATGTTCCCGCACGTGTAGTCATAAATGAAATGACGGGAGTGGTGGTAATGGGCGAGGATGTAAAGATCGCACCTGTCGCTGTTTCATACGGCGATGTCAATGTGACCGTTGGAGCGTCAACTCCCGAAGCGACCATTTCCGATGTGGTATCAGCCTTGAACACGGCTGGAATAAAGCCTAAAGACCTTATAACCATAATAAATGCCATCAAGATGTCAGGAGCCATTTCTGCCGACATAGAGGTGATGTGATTGGACGCGTTCGTATCTGGCATTGATCCATTGTATGCTATTGGATCGAGCGTTAATGTCAATAAGATCCAATCAAAGGCTGATGCAGATCAGGAATTCGCCTCGATATTCATTTCTCAAGTATTAAAAGAGGTCTTTAAGGCCCAGACCTCCATGTTCGGAGAGGAAGGTACGCTTGGAATGTTCTCGGATAACCTTTATAACGATATTATGGTCGCAAAGATGTCCAGCGAGATAGCCAAGAACAAATCGTTCGGATTTGACAAGCTGATAACGGGGAATAAATAATGGCGGTAAAAAGAAAACCGGTGAGGGCAGAAGCCAGGAAAGAGGACGAAAGGCCGATCCAGATGACCGAGATGTACATGCCTCTTGTCCATTCCATCGCGTCCATTGTTTCCAGCAAGGGGCTTCCTCCGAGCGTGGATTACAACGATCTTGTCGCCGACGGCACCATCGGGCTGATGAAAGCGTGGAAGAATTTCGATCCGAAACGCGGGGTCAAGTTCGAGACTTACGCTTCTTACAGGATAAGAGGGGAGATACTGGACGGGCTTAAGAATTACAATCCCGTCCCCTATAGGGTGCAGGTCATGATAAGGGACGTCGCGAAAAAAGGATATTCAGCCATAACAAGGAAAAAAGGGGCGAAAGAGGAGATAGACGAAAATTTCGAAAAAAAGAAAATATCCGAATCGGAATTCAACAACGCGCTTACAAAGATAAAGAAGATCGTTTCCGCTTCGGCTTTGATGTATTTGATGTCGCTTGAGTCGGCGCAGGAAGCCGGCGTCGAGATAGACGCGGTCACGGAAAAAACTCCGGCGGATGAATTTGAATTCTCCGAGCTCCGGGCAAGGCTCAACAGGTCGCTTCACGAGCTGCCTTCTCAGGATCAGCAGGTTATTGAGCTTTTCTTCAACAGGGACATGAACCAGAACGAGATCGCGTCAAAATTGAAACTTTCAAAAAGCAAGGTCAACAGGATCATCGGGAAGACAGTGGTCTACCTGAGGGAGAAGCTGAAATAATGGCGATAGAAATATTTGACAGTACTTTCATGAAACTGCAGGAAGGCATTTCGAAGGCGACGAAACGCCAGGCGGTCATTTCGCAAAACATAGCGAATCTCAATAATCCCGATTACCAGGCGCTTGATTTCAACGATGTACTGAATAAAGCGGTGAAGAGGGCCAACAGCAAGGTGGTCCTTGAAGAGGAAATGGCGGCGCTTGCAAAGAATTCGCAGGAGAACGCGGCTTACGTGAAGCTTCTTACTTCCAAGCTCAGCGCTTTGCATTTTGTCGTGACGCAGGGAAAGCATTGATCGGATAAAAGGAGGGGATGACCCATGGGGCTTGATCAGGCGATGGACATAAGCGTATCCGCGATAAACGCCAACAGGATCCATATGGAGCTCATTTCAAGTAATCTCGCGAACATAAATACGACCAGGACGGAACAGGGAGGGCCTTATCGCAGGAAGATCCCTGTTTTCGAAGAAAAGCCCCTGGAGTTCTCCGATGCGTTATCCGCCGCTCAGAAAAAAATGCCCGGCGGCATAGAAATAAAAGATATCGTGGAAGATCCGACCCCGTTCCAAAAAGTGTACAACCCTGGGCACCCGGACGCAGACAGCCAGGGATACGTTTCTTTGCCAAATGTTTCTATGGCGAAAGAGATGGTGGACATGGTGTATGTGGAGAAAGTCTATGAGGCGAACATAACAGCGTTCAACGCGACAAAAAAAATGGCCACAGATACTTTGTCCATACAATAAAAAAGGAGGCGGTCTTAAATGGTCAATCCACCTATAACGCCTATTGCCCTGGCTCAGGTCGGGGGTGTGCTTGATAAACCGGCCGTGAAGAGCGCCGGCCCGGCGCCTGCCGGAAATATCTTTGACCAGATGCTGGGGCGCGCGGTTGATGCCTTGAACAATGTTTCCGCATCGGAGTGGAACGCGAATAAACTCATTGACGGATATGTCGCGGGAAAAGTGGAGCTATCCGATGTCATGGTCGCTACTTCAAAGATGAACGTTGCCGTTCAGCTTGCGGTCACAACCATTACAACGGCGGTAAGCAGTTTCAAGGAAGTTACACAAATAGCTATTTAACGGTTCCTTAATAGCTCCGATATAAGAAAGAGGGTAAAATGGCAGAAGATTTAACGCCGGCTCCGGCGGGCGGAAGGCAGATAATAATAATAGCTACTGTCATCATAGTCGTCTTTTTCACTCTTTTTATCATCGGCCTCAGGTCATTCCCGAAATTAATGCCCGATCAGGGAGTTGAAAAAACCAAACTTCCCGAGAATGTCGTCATTTATTCGAACATGGACCTGAAAGATGCGGCATCCGTCATTACCAGGCTGAAAGAATTGAAGATCTCGTATCAGATAAGGGACGAAGGGCGGTCCATAGCTGTGCCAAGGGGCAGAGCCGATGAGGCAAGGCTTGGGCTTGCAGAAAAAAGCCTTCCGGCCGGCGGAACAGTGGGATGGGAAATATTCGACCAGTCAAAGCTTGGTGCTACTGACTTTGACAGGCGCATCCAGTTCATACGCGCGATATCAGGTGAACTCGCAAGGACCATCGACAGGTTAAGCGCCGTCGATGATGCAAGGGTCCAGATAGTGATCCCCGAAACAAAGTTGTTCGAGGTCTCACAGGCGCCGGCGACAGCTTCCGTTCTTCTTAAATTGAGAGACGGGGAGACGCTGAATCAGAGGCAGGTCAACAGCATTATGTACCTTGTTTCCAGAAGCGTTGAAAATCTGAAGCCTGGCAACATAGTCATTGTCGACACGAACGGCAATATGTTGACCGGTTTCGGGAATGCACCTGCTGAAAAACAGGAGATCACGGCCGCGCCTGTTGCCGTGGAAAGCCCTGAAGTGGTCATTGAGAAGGGCGAAGAAAAAGCGGCTTTGGGGATCCAGGCAAAACTTGACCTGGAGAACATGCTCACGAACAAGGTCCAGGCTTTGCTAAATAAGATATATCCGCCGAACGTCACCATCGCCAGAGTAAATGTCGACTCTATCCAGACAAGGAAGACTACGGTCATCATACTTGTTGATAAGACCTTCAAAATGAATCCTTCTGTCAAAAAGGCGACGTTTGAAACGATCTCCGCTGTCGTCGGTTATGATAAGGACAGGGGAGACAGGATAATAGTCAAAAGCGTTCCTTTCAGGTCTGCCGGCGCCCCCACTGCCTCCAGCCTGGTCGGCGGGATCAAGCTTAACGCTTTCTCCTTGTCGAGCATCAAGAATATTTACCGCAAATACGGGAGAGAATCCGCAGTTGCCATTGTCGTGATTTTCATTTTAGCCGTGTTTTCGATGTTCGGTATGTTCGGCTCCGCCTCACGGCCTCGCCAACCGAAAGGCGGGCAAGCAGGAGTAAGGGAAAAAGAGGAGCTGCCGGAGGTACAAGCGGAGCCGATACTGGAGGGAAGGGAAGAAGAGATCCCGATAGTCGATCAAATGAAAGATCTGGCATCCAGGAATCCGAAATTCGCGGCTGACATCATAAGATCATGGTTAGGGGAGGGAACATGATGCTGCAGGGTTACGACAGGGCCGCCGCCGTGCTGTCGCTTCTGGGGGATGAGCTTTCCCAGAAGATATTAAGCTACATTCCCGAAGAAATGGCCGTTTCCATATTGGCCGCGTCCGAAAAATTAAGGACGCCCACAAAGGAAGAATTGCTGGAGGCGGTGACGGAATTTAACGAGCACATGTCAAATGCGCAAGCCTCTCCCGAGGCGCAGATCGAAGAGTCTGCTGCGTCTGAAGGCCATCCCGCGCTTCCCGCTGAAGGAGGCACGCCGCTTGAGATGATCACTAATGCGTCATCAGCGGCCCTCGCAAAAGCGCTTGAACCTGAAAGGCCCGAAATATCGGCATACGTCCTTTCCCACCTGCCGGTGGAAAAGATATACGAGACCCTTAACCTTGTGAAAGACAACAAACAGCTGATAGAAGAAAGGCTTCTCTCCATCAAGGACGTCCCGATGGCAAAGGAACTCGAGGAGAAAGTGCTGAAAAGCATCTCCGAAAGGCTTAGCTGATGGGGCTCATAAAAAAAAGGCTTCTCAATGAAAAGGGTATCGTTTATTTAAAAGAGCATGTTCCCGAGTTTGAAGAAGAGATGTCCCCGCTTGCAGAGACCTCGGAAATAGAACTTCCCGAGACGATAAATACCGAAACGATCGGACTGGAAGGCGAACAGCTCGTTGATTACGCAAAAAATGAAGCGGATGGAATTTTGAAAAAAGCGATAGAGGAAGCGGATGGCATAAGGGAGCAGGCAAAAGAGGAAGGACTGGAGGAAGCAAAAAGGGTAGCCGAGGAATCCGCATCAGACAAGGTGAAAGATGCCCTTCAGACGCTTAATGACGCGGTTATAGAGAGGAAAAAGATAATCAAAGACGCGGAGAACGAGATACTTCGTCTTTCCCTGAAGGTGGCGGAGCAGATCATAAAATCCGAAGTATCCCTTCATAGGGACGTTTCGCTGAACATTGTTTCTGACGCTATAAGCAGGGTCAGCGACAGAGAGCAGGTCATCATAAAGGTGAACAGAGAAGACCTGGAGAACGTAAAAAAATATAAGGACAGGATAGGGAACATTGTCGACGGGATCAAAAGCCTTTCGATTGTGGAGGATGCCAGCGTTGAGCCGGGGGGATGCGTAGTAGAAACGAACCTTGGATATGTGGACGCCAGGATCTCCACGAAGATCGCTGCGATAGAAGAAGCATTCCGCAAAATATCCTCGAACGGTGGAACAGGCAAGTAGTATAAATGACCGCAATTGATTTTGAAAAATACCACAAAGCAGTTGAAAACACCGATCTTGTCAAGGTCATAGGAAAGGTCATACAGGTCGTCGGCCTCATCATTGAGGCCCAGGTACAGGGAGTTTCCATCGGGGACCTTTGCACCCTCAAAATGGGCAAGGCGGACAATGAATCTTTTGCCGAAGTAGTAGGTTTCAGGGAAGGAAGGGTTCTGCTGATGCCGCTTGGCACGACTTCAGGGATATCTCCCGGGACGCAGGTTTTTGCGTCCGGCCATCCGCTAAAAGTAAAAGTTGGCCCAAAGCTTTTAGGAAGAATACTCGGAGGATTGGGTGAGCCGATCGATGACAAAGGGCCGATCGAATTTGAGGCCGAGCATTATCTTGACGCAGAGCCGCCGGATCCTGTAAAAAGACCCCGCGTTACAGAGGTGCTGAAAGTGGGGATACGGGCGATAGACGGGCTTCTCACTTGCGGAAGAGGCCAGCGTTTGGGTATATTTTCCGGGTCAGGAGTCGGTAAAAGCACGCTCATGGGCATGATAGCGAGGAATGCGGAAGCCGACGTGAACGTGATATCGCTTATCGGGGAGCGCGGAAGAGAGGTCAGGGATTTTATCGAAGAATCGCTCGGAGAGGAAGGAATGAAGAAGTCGGTTGTTGTTGTTGCAACATCCGACCAGCCTCCGTTGATCAGGTTGAAAGGCGCTTTTGTCGGGACCGCCATCGCGGAATATTTCAGGAACAAGAACATGAAGGTCGTCCTTATGATGGATTCCATCACCCGATTTGCAATGGCGCAGAGGGAGATAGGTCTTGCCACCGGAGAGCCGCCTACCACCAGAGGATATACCCCGTCAGTATTCGCCTTGCTTCCAAGATTAATGGAAAGATCAGGTACCGCAGAAGTAGGATCGATCACCGCTTTTTATACCATCCTTGTTGAAGGCGACGATTTCAACGAACCCATAGCCGATCAATCCAGAAGCATCCTTGACGGCCACATCATCCTTTCCAGGGACCTGGCCGCAAAGAACCATTATCCATCCATTAATGTTCCGCAATCCGTGAGCAGGCTCATGACGAACCTTGTTTCCGATGAGCACAAGGAGGCCGCGGCAAAATTAAGAGAGGTTCTTGCGAGATACGCGGAGGCGGAAGACCTTATCAATATCGGTGCTTACGTTAAAGGCAGCAATCCCAAGATCGACTACGCGATAAGCAAGATAGATGAAGTGAATGAATTCCTGAAGCAGGGGACATTCGAGCAATGCGACTACGAAGAAACGATTGAGCGTTTGCTCAGTATTTTTTACTGATAATTAGGAAGAAGGAGCAGTTATGGCTCGCGAGCAGCAGCCCGGGAGATTCAAATATCCTCTTGAGACCGTCCTGAGGGTGAGGGGGATAAAAGAGCGGAAGGAAAAAGAGAAATTCGCGGAAAAAGAGCGGGAATATAATACGGAAAAGCAGAAGGAAGAACAATTGGAGGAGGAGAAATCCGAAAGGCAGTACGAGCTTAAGTCCATCATAAAAAAAGGGCCGATCTCGGAATTCGAGAAGGTCATGAGGCGGCACGCTCATCTGGGCGTGCTGAAAAAAGACATTGATGATCAGATAGAAAAAGTGATAGACGCATCAAAGAAGCTTGAAAGCCAGCGGGCAAAGCTGATCGAATCCATGAAGGACAGGAAGATCATAGAAAAGAACAAAGAGCACAATCTGGACGAGTACAAAGAAATGATGAAACAATTGGAGATAAAATTCCTTGATGAGATAGCTACTCAGCGGTTCAAGCGCGGGCTTTAGTTACTCTTCCTGCTTTCAGGCATTTGGTGCAGACGTAAACCTGCTTCGCTTTTTTTCCGACCATTATGCGGACGCGCTGGAGGTTCGGCAGCCACAGCCTTATTGATTTCCTGTTCGAATGGCTTACCTTGTGTCCCACACCCGGCTTTTTCTTGCAGATAAAGCAAATTCTCATATCGCGCAGTTTACCATGAAATATTATTCTTTTCAACCTTGAAATATCCAGGGAATAAGGCTATTTTGTATCCCGCCCGCGCAATAAATGCCAAAGCATTGAGTGATGAGCTTTTAGTTCGACACGTTTCTCTTTGGTTATTTTAATGCTTTGCTTGATAGAGCTTATGATCTTATCCGGGACATGTCCTTCTTTCGCGCTTATCGCTGCAGCTGCGTCAGATAAGAGTTTGGCCAGTCCTTCGGACGTTTCAATGACATTATTTATCACGAGATGCGTGAAAAGATCAAATGCTTTCTTGTTCCCAAGCGATCTCAACATATACCTGACGGATGATATTTCAAAGTCGTCATATTCCTCCCGTTCGATAAAACCTTTAATGAACAGATCGGTGATTGTTTCAAGGTCTAGGTCTTTTACAACATGCATGATCAACGGGCTGTTAAGCGCAACGAGCGATATGGGGAGGTTTAATCTGTGTTCCCTGCTGACGTCGAAAATGTTTTTTACTAAAGATCCTTTTATTTTCCCCGCTCCAAGACGCCCCCCCAAATGCCCCAGGAACGCGCTTTTCAGTAATTTAATGTCTATGTTGGCCAAGGCATCCAGGAGTTTAACAGCTTCAACATGATTCTTATCGTTATTGTAATGATAATAACTGTGCCACATATTCCTGGCGCGGTTCGAATACCGCCCAAATTGGAAGAACAGGGAAACGGCTTCGTTTGAGCTTAATGAGCCCAATAAATTGCATTCATAATTATCGAAGTTTTTTCCTATGATCTTGTTCGGAAGTTCTTCTGATAGCAACAATAAGCCGCCGTCATGATTTAGGTTCGCAAGTTTATCGATCAGTTGCTCGTCCCTATTCCCTAAAGAGTAATAGTTGCTTAGCCGGCTGATCACGTTATTGGCAGCGTCAATGCCCATATTCCCGCGCCTGGGCACTCCCGATGCCTTGAAAGCCTTCTTAATAAAATGATCAAATTTCAATTCCATTATAAAAGATCCTCCCCAATCCCTTTATTCTCCGCAAGGGCTTGATCTGCCAGATAAACCCCTCTCTATATAATTATCGATATTTTTCAGGATAAATTTCACTTATATCCGAGAAAAAAGCGTGAACTTCATGATAAAATAACGGATATGCAGCAAACCCAGGTAAGATACCTGAAAGGCGTTGGGCCAAAAATAGCCTCGATCCTCTCAAAATTAGAAGTTGAGACGGCAGAAGACCTCATCTATTACTTCCCCCGCGAATACGAGGACAGGCGTTTCCCGACGCCGGTCGCCAAGCTTGCCCAGGGCCAGGATGCCATCATCAAGGTCGAAATAACAAAGATCTCCGGCTCGCGCACAAAAAGGAACTTTTCCATCGTGAAGGCAACGGCAAAGGATGAAAGCGGTCCGGTCAGGATCATCTGGTTCAACCAGCCGTACCTGGCGAATACGCTTAAACCCGGAACGGTCATTTTCGTTTCGGGGAAGCTGGAGAGGCAGCCGTATTCCGGCGAGGTGAATTTCGTCCCACGCGCGTTTGACATCGTGAACGACCAGAATAAATCAGATCTGATAGTGCCGAAATACGGGCTTACGGAAGGCATCACGCAGAAGATGCTGCGCCGCATCATCAAGAGCGCTTTTGAAAAGACGCTCCAGTTGATCTGTGATCCTTTGCCTGAAACCATCATGAAAAAATTCAACCTTGCTCCGCTCAAAGAATCGATAGTAACGCTCCATTTCCCGTCTGAGCCGGATAAAGTGCCGGCAGCCAGGCGCCGGCTCGCATTCGATGAGCTTCTCTCGTTCCAGGCGGGGCTTCTTTATAACAGGAAAAAGATCGATGAAAATGTCGGCACGCCATTTGATATTGAAGGCAAGCTGACCGGTCAATTCAAGAGCGGCCTTCCTTTCATGTTCACAAATGCCCAGCAAAAAGCATTGGACGATATTTTAGCGGACATGAGATCAAGAAGGGTGATGAACCGTATGTTGCAGGGCGATGTCGGATGCGGGAAAACAGTTGTCGCGCTTTATGCCATGGT
The DNA here is from genome assembly GCA_963768305.1 of uncultured bacterium. GTDB lineage: Bacteria > Margulisbacteria > WOR-1 > CAVSGV01 > CAVSGV01 > CAVYHE01. The sequence continues at coordinate 88,611 of CAVYHE010000009.1, read as the reverse complement.
CGCTGCGGTCCAGAGCGGATATCAGGCGGCCATAATGGCGCCGACGGAAATACTTGCGAACCAGCATTACAATAAAATAAAAAGCCTTGTTGATGACATCGGCATTCGGGTCTGCCTTCTGACAGGGTCAACGAAAAACTCGAGAAAAGATATTTTTAACGACCTCGATGCCGGCAAACCATTGATGATCGTTGGAACGCATGCGCTGCTGGAAGGACCAGTCAAATTCGGCAGACTTGGCCTTGTTGTTATAGATGAACAGCACAGGTTTGGCGTTGAACAGCGCACAAAGCTCAGGCAAAAGGGCTTGAACATTGACCTTCTTGTTATGACAGCTACGCCGATCCCGCGAACTCTGGCGCTTACATTGTATGGTGATCTTGACAGATCGGTCATTGATGAAATGCCGCCGGGAAGGGCAAAGATCGTGACCAGATATGTTAAGGATCAGGAACGGACAAAGCTTTACGGATTTATCAGGGAGCAGATATCGCTCGGCCGGCAGGCATTCGTGGTATGTCCGTTGGTCGAGGAATCGGAAAAGATAGACCTGAAAGCCGCGGAAACAGAGGTCGAAATACTTAGAAAAGTATTCTCTGAGCATAAGGTCGGACTGATACACGGGCGATTGAAGCCGGCTGAAAAGGACAAGGTCATGTCCAGTTTCCTTAAGGGAGATATCAATGTCCTTGTATCGACAACGGTCATCGAGGTCGGCATCGATGTTCCGAATGCCACGATAATGCTGATAGAGCAATGCGAGCGGTTCGGTCTGTCACAGCTCCATCAACTGAGAGGCCGGATAGGCAGGGGGACCGAAAGATCATATTGTTTTCTATTTGGAAATGCCTTTTCGTCTGCGTCGAAAGGGAGGATAGAAGCGATGCTTCAGACCACTGACGGGTTCAAAATTGCCGAAGCTGACTTGAAATTACGGGGTCCCGGCGAGTTTTTCGGCGTCCGCCAGTGGGGTTTGCCTAATTTTCGGGTAGCTGATATAATCAAAGACGAAGAAATAATCAGGGAAGCCAGGGAAGCGGCTATTATGCTGATCCAGGAAGGCTTTCCTTTGGATAAATTGAACATTAAAAATTGGGGCAGTAAATTAGAGTGAGAGTTATAGCCGGCTCAGCAAAAGGGAAAGATCTCAAGTTTCCCAAGCTTTCCAAGGATAAGAGGCTGCGGCCGCTGACAGGAAGGGCAAAAGAAGCCCTTTTTAACATTCTTGCGCGAAAAAATCCGGAGGCCAGATTCCTTGACCTTTTCGCGGGAACGGGATCGGTAGGGATAGAAGCATTATCAAGAGGCGCAAGCCTTGCGATCTTTGTTGAGCATGACGGTAAAATAGTCCGGACCCTGCGGGAAAATCTGGAGCTTTGCGGATTTTCCGACAGGGCGGAAGTTTACGCGCTGGATGTGATAAAAGCCCTTAAGATCATAGATAATGCTGGCGGAAAATTCGACATTGTTTTTATCGGGGCTCCTTACGGCAGTCCGGCGCTTGAAGGGTCGTTAAATACGATCGCGCAGACCGCTTTGATAGAGCAGAACGGCGTGATCATTGCGGAGCACAGCAGGCGTGACAATATACAGGATTCGTACGGAAAATTAAAAAAGTTCAGGGATGCCGGTTACGGGGACACAGTTCTCTCTTTTTATGCTTTGGAGGCTTGAATGAAAATCGCGGTTTATCCCGGCAGTTTTGATCCGGTAACCAATGGCCATATAGATATCATCAAAAGAGCCTCGAAAATATTCGATCGCGTATATGTAGCCATCATAGTTAATCCCGATAAAACCCCGTTCTTTGACATCGGTGAAAGGTATAAAATGCTGAAGGACGCAGTAGGGGGCATGAAAAAAATAAAGATCGACAGCTTTGACGGCCTTCTTGTGGATTACGCAAAATCGAAAAAAGCATGTGCGATCGTTAGAGGATTAAGAGCGGTATCGGATTTTGATTACGAGTTCCAGATGGCGCTAACAAACCTGCGTATGTGCCCGGAGGTAGAAACGATATTCATCATGACAGATTATAAATATTCCTACCTCAGCTCAAGCTTGGTGAAGCAAATTTCGCGTCTCGGAGGGAATGTTTCAGGGCTTGTGCCGGATATTGTCCTGAAAAAATTGAAGCGATGCGAAAGATCATAATTTAGGAGGGATAACATGGAAATACTCGGGCTTCTGGACACGCTTGAATCTATGATCCTGGAAGGGTTCAGGGTTCCTCTTACTAAAAAGACGATGATCGATGAAGAAAAAGTGCTTCAGGTCATCGATAAGATAAGGCTGGTGGCGCAGGGCGGAGGGGACCTTGTGAAAAAAGCCCTGGATAAAAGAGCATATCCATCCAAGCACGAAGAAACGGAAGCGGACGAATCGCAAAAAGAAATGGAGAGATTAAAGGGGAGGCTTCCGGTCTCATCGGAAAAAGAAAGCAAGTCCACTGAGATCATCGAGAACGCTTACAAGATCGCGAAAGAGGTCCGCATGGGAGCCGACAAATACGCGGACGAGGTCCTCTCGAACCTGGAGGCGACTTCCAGCAGGATATTGAGGTCCGTTAAGGCCGGAAGGGCCATGCTGGGGAAGTCCGTCACAGGCTCCTCGCAGGAACCAGGTGCAGAAGAGAAATGAAACGCTTGGACGGGCGCGCGGCGGATGAATTGAGAAAATTATCGATAATCCGTAACTATTTAAAGTATCCGGATGGCTCGGTCCTTGTCCAGTGCGGGGATACAAAGGTCATATGCACCGCCATCATCGAGAATAGCGTGCCGAACCACCGGAAAGGTTCCGGCGGCGGATGGATCACCGCCGAATATTCTATGATCCCGGGGTCCACACTTGAAAGGGCGACGCGGGACAATCATTTAGGGAAAGTGAAGGGAAGGACGCTGGAAATTCAGCGACTGATCGGAAGGGCTTTAAGGGCCGTTGTGGACCTTGAATCCATGGGAGAGATCTCGATATTGATAGACTCAGATGTCATTCAGGCGGACGGAGGCACAAGAACGGCGTCCATTACCGGGGCTTTTGTCGCGCTTCATGACGCCGTCGGGAAATTGATGTCGGAGAATAAAATAAAAAAGAACCCGATAAATGAATTCCTTGCGGCAACATCGGTAGGCGTGATAGGCGGAAGCAAATACCTTGATCTGAATTATGAGGAGGATTCGCGGGCGAACGTGGATATGAACGTGGTCATGACAGAATCAGGGAAATTCGTGGAGGTCCAGGGAACTGCTGAGAGGGACCCTTTTAATAAAAGGACACTGGACGAACTCCTTGATCTTGCAGCTGCGGGAATAAAAGATATTATCGCCGTTCAGCATAAAGTTCTGGAGGTATAAATAATGAGAATATGCGTCATCGGCACGGGTTACGTGGGTCTTGTAACCGGGGCGTGCCTTGCTGGGCTGGGCAATGAAGTGATATGCGTTGACAAGGACAGGTCAAGGATCGCGCGCCTGAAAAGATCCGTTATCCCGTTCTATGAACCCGGTTTGAATGAGCTTGTTTTGAAGAACCAGAAAGCACGGCGGATCACTTTTACCGGCAATATAAAAGATGGGATCAAAACAGCCGATGTGATCTTTATATCGGTTGGGACGCCTCCGCGGGAGAGCGGCGAGGCGGATGTTTCCGCTGTAATGGATGTTGCAAAACAGATAGCGCTGCTCCTGAAGGCGGACGGAAAACTGACGAAAAAATTCAAGGTCATCGTGAATAAGAGCACTGTTCCTGTCGGCATGGGCGACATCGTTACCAAGATCTTTGTCAAAATCGGCGTGCCAGAGAAAAATTTCGCGGTCGTGTCCAACCCGGAATTCTTAAGGGAAGGGACCGCGGTATCGGATTTCATGTCGCCCGACAGGATCGTCATAGGCGCGGCCAATAACAGGGCGTTCAATATCATTTCCGAATTATACCGTCCCCTCAATGCCCATATTATTTTTACGACCGTGAAAAGCGCGGAGCTCATCAAATACGCTTCCAATTCTTTTCTTGCGACGAAGATATCTTTTATCAATGAGATCGCGAACATCTGCGAAAAAGTCGGCTCGGACGTTATTGAGGTTGCTCACGGTATGGGATTGGATAAGCGCATAGGCAGGGAATTCCTGAACGCGGGGATCGGGTACGGCGGCTCCTGTCTTCCGAAGGATGTTTCCGCGCTCATTCATCTTGCGAAGGCGAACGAATATGACCCTCAAATATTGGTGGCGGTCAACCGCACAAATGAAAAACAGAGGAAAATGATCATTGAAAAGATCGGAGCAGCCATAAAGATCCTAAAAGGCAAGACGATCGGGATTTTGGGCCTTTCGTTCAAGCCCGAGACCGACGATCTTCGCGATGCCCCTTCGATCGATATAATCCGGGAGCTTCAGAAGAGAGGCGCCAGGATAAATGCATATGATCCGGTCGCTGAAAGCAAGGCAAAGAAGATCCTTCGCGGCGTTTCATTCTGCCGGAATGCATATGACACCTTAAAGAAAGCCGATGCGGCGGTGATTACGGCCGAATGGAGTGAATTCAAGGAACTGGACCTGGTGAAGGTCAAAGCAATAATGAAAACCCCGTTGATATTTGACGGCAGGAACATATACAATCCAAAAAGGATGAAAGAGCACGGGTTCAAATATTACGGCGTCGGAAGATGATCCTTCCTGGCAATGGATTCGAAAAAGGCGTGATATAAATGAAAATATTGTTGACGGGCGGCGCGGGTTTCATAGGATCGCATCTTTGTGACCTTCTGCTTGAAAAAGGTCATTATGTCATATGTGTTGACAATCTTCTTTCAGGCGACATAAAGAACATAAAACACAACATGCAGAACAAAAGATTCGAATTCATAAAACATGACGTGGTAAGGCCGCTTAAGATCGCAGGAAGGATAGACTTTATCCTTCATTTTGCTTCTCTCGCCAGTCCGGTGGATTATTTGAACTATCCGCTGGAGACCCTGGATGCCGGGTCTGCCGGGACCAAGAATCTTCTTGAACTTGCTAAAAAGAAAAAAGCCAAATTCCTTCTGGCTTCAACGTCCGAAGTCTACGGCGACCCGGAAGTCTCGCCCCAGAATGAGGGATATTTCGGCAATGTCAGCATTATCGGTCCAAGATCGGTTTATGATGAAGCAAAAAGGTTCGCCGAAGCGTTGACCTCTGCTTATAAGAGAGAAAAGCTTGTCGATACGAAGATCACCAGGATATTCAACACATACGGCCCTAGGATGGCGCTGGACGACGGGAGGGTCGTCCCGAATTTCATAAAGCAGGCGCTCACGGGCCAGCCTTTGACCATTTACGGGGATGGGAGCCAGACAAGGAGCTTCTGTTATATTTCCGACCTGATCTCCGGGATATACAAGATGATGTATGCGAAAGTGATGGGGCCCATCAATCTCGGAAGTCCTAAAGAACTGCAGATAATCGATTTTGCGAATTTGATCATTAAGCTGTCCGGCAGCAGGTCTAAGATCGTCCACAAGCCCCTTCCTCAGGATGATCCCAAACAAAGACGTCCCGATATAACAAAAGCAAAAACCGAACTGGAGTGGTCGCCTGTTGTAGGGCTGGAAGAAGGACTGAGGAAAACGATAGAATGCTTCAACGGATAATGGCATGCCAAAAGTCAGAACGATCTTCAAAAACCTCATCATTAATTTTTCCGGCGCAATAATAGTTTCGCTTCTTTCCCTTGTATTCACTATTATCCTTGCCAGATATTTAGGGAGTTCCGCGTATGGATTGTTCTCTTACTCCCTGTCATATATCGCCGTTTGTGTGGCTTTTAGCGATCTGGGTTTTGCCACTGTCGCGACGAGAGAGATAGCAAAAGACCTGTCCAAGACCCAGGAATATTTCAGCAATATATTCACTTTAAAGGTCCTGATGGCCATAATTGTTTTTCTTGTTGCTTCATTCGCCATTCTTTTATTAAAGAAAGACCCGCTGGAAGCTAAGATCCTGTTCCTTTTTACGATCACGGGTTTGATTTATATGCTCCAGTTGAGTTACAGGTGGATATTCCAGGCGCGTCAAATATTTGAATATGACGCCCTGCTCAATATTTCCCTGGGGAGCATATCGCTTGTTTTTGTCCTGATAATAATCGCCCTTAAAAAAGGGCTTGTTGTATTAGCCGGGGCCTGGATATTGCTTTATTTGCTTGTTTCGATGATCGGGTTTGTTCTGGCGTTAAGGCTGGTCCGGTTCCGATTCAGTTTGGACGCGAAATTGATAAAGGGGATATTATCCTCGGCGATCGTGATCGGGTTGCTGTCCCTTGTAACGATATTGTTCCTGTATGTTGACAAAATAATCCTTTTCCAGATGAAAAATTCTCAACAAGTCGGGCTGTATTCCGCTGCCAGCAAGATCATGTTGTTCGTAAGGAATATAGTATTCCTGTATATGTCGGTCGCGTTCCCCGCGTTTTCCAATTTTTCCGTGAATATGAGCGACGGATACTTTCATCGTTTCCTTGCAAGGTCGTTCTATTATATCCTTATGCTTACGGCGGCCATTTCTTTGGGAGGCATGCTCCTGGCCGCGCCGTTAATAACATTGCTCTTTGGCACAGGGTATGCGGGAGCGATACCGGCCTTGAAAATAGTTATCTGGGCTTTGCCGCTCACATGCTTAAGCGGTCTTATATCATGCAGTTTTGTGAGCATAAACCGACAAATGGAAAGCCTTTTTATTTATGGCGCGGGATTATCGGTCAACGTGATTTTTAATCTCCTGTTCATCGGGAGATACGGATATTTTGCCACTGCTATCGCCGTGGTGATCTCGGAATTAGTGATGCTCACGCTTTTTACGGTTTTAGCCTATAAAATGCTGGGATTCAAGGTCTCAATAAGCAAACTGCTGCAGATATTCTTATCGATCTGTTTAATGGGCCTGTTCCTGATGAATTTCCATTCATCCAGTGTGATATTGAAGATTATTCTTGGCGGTTCGTTGTATGCCGTGTCATTGATCGTTTTCAGGGCGATCGGCCAGGATGATTGGGATCTATTGAAAAAGATAATCCTTAAGCAGATATAAAAGGGCAGGAGCATCCTGATCGCGGGACAAAAATGGCAGATAACAGAAAAGTTGCTATCGTAATATTGAACTGGAATAACTTCGAAGACACGAAAGAATGCCTTGATTCGCTCAAGAAGATCGATTATCCAAACTATGAGGTCATAGTTGTTGATAACGGCTCCGAGGATGGCTCGGCGGAAAAGATCGCCCGAGCATTCCCGCACATTAAATTGATCAGGAATAGGGAAAATCTCGGGTTCGCCGAGGGGAATAATGTGGGGATAAAAGAGGCGCTAAAAGACGGCCCTTCATATATTCTGCTTTTAAATAATGACACTGTTGTGGACGGCAATATGCTTTCAAAGCTTGTTGGATCCTTTGAAAGCGATACCTCGGTCGGCATTGCAGGCCCCAAGATCTACTATTACGGCCAGACCAATATCATCTGGTCGGCAGGCGTCAGGTACGACAGGATATTCATGCGCCCGTTGTTTATAGGATACAGGGAAAAAGATTCCGATCGATTTTCAAAACTTAAAAATGTGGATGAGGTGTCCGCCTGCGCGATGCTTATCAGGAAGGAAGTAATAGAAAAGATAGGGTATTTGGATGAAAAGTTCTTTACTACTGCTGAAGATTCAGAATATTGCATTCGCGCGAAAATGGCAGGATACAGGATCTTTTTCATTCCCGAAGCCAAAGTATGGCATAAGGTGTCTTCTTCCACGGGAGGGGAGGATCCCCGCGCAACACATATTATTCAAGGAGAAACACCATGTACATATTCAAGAAGTATTATCCTGCGATATTGCCCCTGGCCATTTTGAAATATTATTTTTTGTATACATTTCTGGCTTTAAGCGGGAAAAAGGGAAGGGCAATGGCTGTCCTGGATGCGATCAATGATTTTAAAAGCGGAATAACAGGCAGGTCGGAGAAATATTGAATCTTCGAATGTTTTGCTTGTGCATAATAGGAGAAAATATTGAACGGCTCAATTGACGGCATTGTTTTAATGAATTTTACTTTATTTGTTTTCATTCAAATATTGTATCTGTTGCTGGTATCCCCGAACATCTTCCTTTATCTTTTGGCAACTTTGTCAGTCCTTCTAATTTGTTTTATTAATTTCAATCTTGCAGTCGTACTCTATTTTATTTTTCTCTCCGCTATTGCCGTTTTTTATTCAGTTAGGGGGAACAAAGATCTCTTTTCGCCTGCCCCGATCTTTACTGCGGCATGGTTTTTTGCGATAGGAATAAGCAATTTAAGATTAAGCATATATGAAGACCCTTGGTCGCCATATTTATGGCTAAATATTCTGTTAAGCATTTTGGCCTTTTACGCAGGAATCTTTATTGTCGATTTAATGAATAAGCGAACATTCGTGTGCCAGACAAAAATAATAAGCGTTATAAAATTCACCTGGAATAATTTCAAGACAAAGTTAGTTTTATCTTTTATGTTTATTATATCCGCGCTTATGCTTTTATGTGAATTTAATTATGCAGGCGCTTTCCCTTTATTTGCCGGCCTTACAGGGCTGTATGCCGATACTGTACGGGCCGATATGGCTGTTAACAGCTTTGTCCATAGGATTGCTTTGAGCATGGTGAATGTTTTTATCTTAAGCTGTTATTACATGATGATTAAGAAAAGAGCGGGCATATTAAAGAACTTCCTTCCTTTGGTTTTTTCTGTTTTTTCTCTTGCTTTTATCGCTTTGACTGCAAGCAGGCTTTTCCTGGCGAATATGATCATGCCTGTCTTGATCGGTTATAATTATCTCGTCAGAAAAATAAATAAAAAGATGCTCGTCATTCTGTGCATTTCTGTTTTTCTGCTCCTTGTTATTTCCGTCGCCGTCGCAAGAAATATTTTGCCTTTTGACTATTTAGAAAATGTCGGATTTTCTCAGAGCAATGCCTGGGTGGCTCCGGGATATCTTAGTATTTCCATGAATTTTTGGGTTTTTGAAAAAGTGCTTGAGGGGGCGGGGAATAGATTCCCTTTTGGCTACGGTTGGTATTCTCTTTATCCATTGCGGGCGCTTTTCGGATTCAGGGAGAGAGGATATGAAGGATTAACTGCTGGCCTGAGTCCCGGGGCTGAATGGGCAACCGGAACGTATTTAAGTGAACCTTATATGGATTTTGGTATTATAGGTATTGTCCTTTTTCCTTTTTTAATCGGGGTTTTTTCTTCTTTGATATATTGGCGGGTAAGGACAAAACCTTCCCTTTTCAACGTTTTCTTTTATTCTTATTTTGCCTGGAATATAATATTCTCAATTTATGCCAATGGCTTCATATTATTCGATTTTGCCTGGAATGTGCTGTTCTTTTATGTTTTCGATCTTTTTGTGCGGGAGCGGACTAAAGTAAGTGTATAATAAATCTTTTCACAGGGAACTAAAATGGCCGATGTAACGATCTCAATAATCTCAACCAATGAACGCGAAATGTTGCGCGATTGCCTCAACTCCATCCGTGATGGCGTGTTTTCAAATCTCAACTACGAAGTGTTCGTGGTTGACAATTTCTCAAATGATGGCACTTCACAAATGCTCGAGAAGGATTTCCGCGAAATGAATGTCATCCGCAATGACAGGATGAAAAGCTTTTGCGAGAACCATAACATGGTCATTGATAAGAGCAATGGCAAATACATATTCGTCCTTAACGCTGATGTTTTCCTATTAAAAGGACACGTCGAACGGCTTGTGAAAGTGCTTGATTCGGATCCGACTGCCGGCGCTGTTATGGGCAAACTGATATCAGGTTCAAAATCAGAAAATAAAAACATCATCGATTCTACCGGTGTGATCATTTACAGGAACAGGCGGACGATGGACAGGGGACAGGGACAAAAAGATATCGGGCAGTTTGACGAAGAAAGCGAGATATTTTCTCCCAGCGGCGCGGCAATGCTGTGCAGAAGGAAAATGCTGGAAGACATAAAGCTTTTCGGGGAATATTTTGACACGACCTTTTACGCGTATAAAGAAGAACTGGACCTTTGCTGGAGAGCGCGCCTCAGAGGCTGGAAGTTCTTTTATGTTCCGGACGCCGTTGCTTACCACGCAAGGGGGTGGGGGAAAGGGACAAAAAGGGCCCAGGTGCCGCGATCCATCAGAAGAGAATCGTTCAAGAACAGATATTTGATGATGCTCAAGAACGATCATCTGGCCAATTTCCTGAAAGACCTGCCATATATCCTCTGGCATGAGTTCAAGGCGCTATTATATGTGATCTTCCGGGAGCCGCATTTATTCATCGCGTGGTTTAGGATTTTGGCATTATTGCCTTTAACATTGCGCAAAAGAGCCGTTATTATGAAGAAAGCCAGGGTCGGAGCAAGAGAAATAAGAAAGTGGTTCGTTTAGATGCCCGATTTTAAATTAAATAAAGATATCCTGATCATATCGATATTGGCCGTATTGAACCTGATCATTTTCTCCCAGATATTCCCCTCATTCTTTTTTGCGGATGATTTTTATTACATATTCATGACCATTGCTTCAAATCCGATGGCCCTATTATCAAAAATAGCGTATCTTTCCTTCCATGACTTTTTTCGTCCGGTATTCTATCTTATCTTCAGCATCAATTACGCGATATTCAAATTGAATTACCATGGATATTATATTGTTAACTTTTTGTTCCATTTCTTGAACGGATTCCTTTTGTATACCTTGGTTTCCAGGATAACTAAGAACAAAAATGCGGGGATGCTGGCAGGCGTTATTTTTACCGTCTTCCCCGGCAACTGGGAAGCGATAGGCTGGCTGAATCCGATAAATCATCTTATGATGGCGACAGCATTTCTTTCGGCACTTATTTTATTTCATCAATATCTGCAGAACGAAAAAAAACTCTATCTAATATTATCTGCTTTATTATACTTTGTCGCCCTATCCTGTCATGAAGGATCGATCATCCTGATATTCATGGTGTTTCTTTTAGATTATTTCAATAGTGAACAATATGCGATCAAAGATTTGAAAAAGCTAGCCCCATATTTGATGATCCTGGCCCTCTATATATGCATTAATGGAGCGACAAAATATTTCCTTTTAACCGGGCCTATGTCCGGGCAATATGTTTTTGGTGCGCATTTTATCCCGAATTTACTTGAATATGTTTCCACATTGATCATTCCCGCGACCATCCAATATAGATCATCCGCGTTTGATCCCAAATGCGGTATTACAAACCATCATTTTTATTAAATATGCGTTATATTTTATCGCTCCTGCCGGCGCGGCATTTTTGATAATTAAAGGCTCAAAGCCCGTTAAATTCTTCACTATCTGGCCTTTTATTGTTCTTTTGCCTTTTACTTTCTTTACAACCGCTCATACTTCAAGATATTTATATCTAGCTTCAGCAGGCTATTCCGCGCTTCTGGCGGTCTTTATAGTCCATTTCTACGATCAAGCCAGAACAAAGCTCGCGAGAGCCAGCATCGCTGTAATGGCGCTTGCTTTGATCATTGTGTATTTAGGAGGGATGATAGCCTGCCAGAGGATTTTCTATTTTAAAAAAGAGATCCGTAAGGATATTCTTATTGATTTTAAAAAACAAACACCTGTATTGGACAGGAATAAGATATATTATTTTGCTGACCTTCCCATAAGAGAGGATGAAATCAAATATATGTTATATTTGTGGTATGGGACCGGCGGGATAGACATAAAGGAGACGGACAGCAGAGCCATAAGATCGGCGCTCAAAGAAAAAAATGCCGCGGTCTTTGATTATAAAAACAGCAGGCTGGTAAAGATCAAATAATTTGTTGTCTTGGAGGATATACTGATTGATTTCCTGATGCAAAACGGGAGAGATAAGAAAATGGTCCAAATGATCAAGCGGTTTAAGATCTCAAAGGGAAATTTGATATTACTGCTGATAGTCACAGCGGGATTGCTTTTGCGCGTCTATCATATATCTTTCCGCAGTTTATGGGGAGATGAGGTCGACAGCCTTTTCAAATCTTATAAATTCATTCTTCACGATTTCAGGTTTTCTGTTTCTGATATATCGGGAATGATAAGGGCATCAACGTCACATTTTTATTTTGATGATACACAAATGCCCCTTTATTATGCTTTGCTCTGTTTATGGTCCTTCGTTTTCGGTCTGAGCGAGCCTTCTTTAAGGGGGCTGTCGGTCGTCTTCGGTGTTCTCTCCATTCCCCTCATCTATTTCCTTGCGCGCAGGCTCTTTAACGAAAGAACGGCATTTTATTCCGCTTTGTTGCTGTGTTTTTCTTCATTCCATCTCATGTATTCGCAGGAAATAAGGACTTACAGCCTTCTTTTGCTCCTCTCCCTTTTATCGACGTGGTATTTTGTCAGGCTTATCCGGGAAGAAAATAAAATGAACTGGCTGGGCTGTTTTTTCTTCTCTCTTCTTCTGGTCTGCACCCATATATACGGTATCTTGACGATTGCATCCCAATCAGTCTACACATTATATCTGTGTTCCAAAAAAGATTTTAGAAGCCTGATGAAAGTATTTCTTATCCAGTTCCTTTGTTTTGTCGTACTTGTGCCAAAGCTTGTAAGTGTTGCGCTTGCTAATTTTGATGTGGTAGTGAAAGGCGTAAATTTTTTCCCTTCCTCGTCATATAATTTTGCCTGCAGGTTCGCTTTGTCTGTCTTTGCGCAATTTTTCGGCGAAACGGTCGCGCCATGGAATTATCCGGTCGTGATACCCGGCATTCTCGCCAGTCTTGTCATATTATTTCTGCTTGCAAAGAATTGGGACGGCGGCGAGGGCTTGATCCTGTGTTCGGTGCTGGCCTTGTTCCCGCCCGTTGTCTCAGCGATATTTTTAAAAGACACGCTCCCGAATTTCCTCATCGGCAGCCTCCCATTCTCCATAATGCTGGCGTCATACGCTGTCTCCAGGGCGCGGCCCATATTAAGATACCTGCTGCTTGCCGTGATATTGCTTGTGAACTTTGTATCCATTCATAATTATTTTTCCCTGGCGGAATACCATAACTCCAACAGGATAGAGCCCTGGAAACAGGTAGCGGAACAGATAACGGCCCGTTTCAGGCCCGGAGATGTTGTTGTTGCCGGGGACTATTTCAGCAGCTTCAGGCTTATGGAATATTATCTGAACGTGCTGCCGCACAAGAACATCCCCGTTATTTTAGCCTCTGATATGAACGGAGGGATAAACCGTTTCTTTCTTGTAACATCCATTCATGACAATGGCAGGAACCGGCTAGTAAGGGAATTGTCGCATAAATACGGCCTGGTCTATGCAAAAGGGTTCGTTCCTTACAGGATGACGCTTGCATCAAAACTCAGAATAAAACCGCATAATGTCAATGAGAACAGGATGGACCTGTATTATTTCAGCAAATGAATCCTGTTCATTGATTTTTAATTCTAGCAGCTGTAAAATCATACAGTTACTGAAAGGACAACATGACAGATAAAAAGAAGAAGATCCTTGTCACCGGCGGTGCCGGCTACATCGGCTCGATACTTGTCAAAGAGCTGTTAAATAAAGGTTATGACGTCCGGGTGTTCGACAGCCTGATCTTCGGAAAAGATCATCTTACTGGCATACAAAAAAAGTTCGAATTGATTAAAGGCGATGTCCGGAACTTTCCATTGAACGCCCTTAAAGGATGTTCTTCCGTTATCCACATGGGGTCATTATCCAATGATCCTACTGCCGAATTCGACCCGAAAGCCAACCACGAGATCAACTGCGAAGGGACGATACGCGTCGCCGAAGCCTGTAAAGAATCCGGCATAAAGAAAATGACATTCGCTTCATCCGCCGCTGTTTACGGCTTCCATGTTGACAGCATCGCGGATGAACGATCCCCCGTGAACCCCCAGTCAGAATATGCGCAATCAAAGCTTGATGCCGAAAAAGCCCTCCTGAAAATGATTGATAAGAATTTTTGTCCCGTGATCCTGCGCCAGGCAACGGTTTTCGGGTTGTCTCCAAGGATGAGATGGGACCTTGTAGTTAACACAATGACAAAGGATGCCTTCAGCAAGAAAAAGATCGCGGTATTCTGCGAAGGGGAGAATTGGAGGCCTTTGGTATGGGTAAAAGATGTGGCCAGGGCGCATATCAAATGTCTGGAAGCGCGCGAGCCGGACGTAAAAGGGCAGATATTCAACCTTGTTTATGATAACCTGATGATCCTTGAGCTTGCGGGGGTCATAAAAGCCTGCCTTGACAAGAAACAGAAGATAAAAGTGGACGTTCGATCCGGCGCCAGAGAATCCAGGAGCTACAGGATATCCGGAGAAAAGATGAAGAGGGTCCTGGGATTTGAGCCTAAGGGCAGCATTGAACGGTCCGTAGAACAGATCTACGCTGCTCTGCAACTGGGCAAATATACGGATTTCGAAAATCCGATCTATTACAATATCCAATGGATGAAACTGCTTGCCGCCAAAGCATCCCCGGTAAAGATGAACGGAAAGATAATAGATACCGGGCCGTTATCTGTCCCCATGGGGCGCGACTAAGGATGAAGATACTGCTTATCGGCGCGGACGGTCAGCTGGGGACCGACCTTCAAAAGGTCATCCCCGCTTCGGAATGCATTCCGCTTACTATTTCTGATATCGACGTCACGAATAAGGGCAACGTTTCTGATGTGATCGCAAAACACAAGCCGAATGTCGTGATAAACACCTCGGCGTATCACAGGGTAGATGACTGCGAAGACAATGATCAGCTTGCTTTTTCGGTCAATGCGTTTGGCGTCAAGAACCTTTGCCTTGCTTGCGGAGACAATGATGCAGCGCTTGTCCATATAAGCACCGATTATGTCTTTGACGGGAACAAAGGGAAACCTTATACAGAGGACGATTGCCCGCACCCCGGGACTGTTTACGGAATATCAAAACTTGCCAGCGAACTTTATGTCAGATACATGATGAAAAAATATTATATAGTAAGGACATGCGGACTGTTCGGGATCGCGGGATGCATGGGAAAAGGCGGAGGAAATTTCATTGAATCCATGCTGAAGCTCGCAAAAGAAAAGCCGGTATTAAGGGTTGTTGCCGACCAGATTGTCGGGCCTACATACACGCTTGATCTTGCCGGAAAGATCGAGCAACTCATCAGAACAGAGCGTTACGGCTTGTATCACGTGACGAACAAAGGGCAATGCAGCTGGTACGATTTCGCGAAAAAAATATTCGAGCTGACAGGCACAAAAGTAAAGCTTGAAAAAGCCGCGACATCGGAATTCAAGGCTAAAGCGACAAGGCCGGCGTATTCGGTCCTTGAGCATAAGAACCTGAAAAAGATCGGACTGGACGACATGAGGAGATGGGATGAAGCATTGAAAGCGTATCTTGATGAAAAAGCCCTTCTTAGATGACAGATGTTTCTGTTTCTATAGTCAATTACAATGCAAAAGATTATCTTGATCGCTGCCTGACATCACTTTATAAAAGTATTAACAGCCATTCATTTGATGTCATTGTTATTGATAATGCTTCATATGACGGCTCATCAGATCTTGTTAAGTTGAAATTTCCCACGGTTAAGTTGATCATAAATGCTTCAAATATCGGTTTTATAAAAGCAAATAATATCGGCGTCCAAAATTCAAAAGGCAGGTATGTCCTGTGCTTGAACAATGACACTGAGGTTTTGGGCGATGCGATCGATAAGCTTATCGATTTTATGGATTCAAACCCTGATGCCGGCGCCGCTGGCCCAAAGCTTTTGAATTCCGACGGAACTCTCCAGTTGCAATGCAGGAGAGGTTTCCCGACCCTGAGCAATTCTTTGTTCTATTTTTCCGGATTGAACAGACTTTTTCCAAAAAGCGAACTTTTCGGAAGATATCTTTTAACTTATCTTGACGATAAAGCTGCCTCGAAAGTCGACAGCTTGTGCGGGGCGGCCATGATCGTCAGACGGGAAGTAATTGATAAAGTCGGGCTTATGGATGAAAGTTATTATATGTACGGGGACGATATCGACTGGTGCTTCAGGATAAAAAAAAACGGATGGAAGGTCTATTATCTTCCTGATGCCGAAATTGTCCATTATGGAGGAAGGGGAGGCAGCCGAAGGCAAAGTTATCGCAATATTTACGAATTTCACCGCGCCATGGCGGTATTTTATGGTAAACATTATGCTATAAAAGGCTTATTTCTTTTAAATTGGCCGGTTTATGCGGGGATCTGGCTGAAATGCGGCATCGAATTGATCCGTAATCTATTCAGAAAAGAGAAGTACGCCGGTACGAAAAAGCCGTAGAGATGGTATAATTAAAGCCTAAAACGGAGGTTTTATGAAAGGCATTATACTGGCCGGCGGCACCGGCTCCCGGCTTTATCCGCTTACGAAGGTAACGAACAAACATCTTCTGCCTGTTGGGAAAAAACCGATGATCTATTATCCCATAGAAAAACTGAGACAGGCTGTGATCGATGAGATACTGATAGTTACAGGCGTTGAGCACATGGGCGACGTCGTGAATCTTCTCGGAAGCGGAAGAGGATTTGGATGCCGGTTCACGTATAAAGTGCAGGACGAGGCGGGCGGCATTGCGCAGGCGCTGGGTCTTGCGGAGCATTTCGCCGGCGGCGAAAAAATGCTCGTTATCCTGGGCGATAATATTTTCGAGGAAGATCTGTCAAAATTTGCGGAAAAATTCAAAAAACAACCGTCCGGGGCAAAACTCCTGCTCAAAGAGGTGAAAGATCCGCGCAGATTCGGCGTGGCGGAGATAAAAAAGGGGAAGATCGTCGGCATAGTTGAAAAGCCGAAAAAGCCCAAGAGCAATTTGATCGTGACCGGCATATATATGTATGACCCTTCCATTTTCGGCATCATCAAAAAATTGAAACCCTCCGGCCGCGGAGAACTGGAAATAACCGACGTAAACAACGAATATATCAAACGCGGAAAGATCACTTTTGAAACGATGCGGGGCTGGTGGACCGATGCCGGGACGATCGAGACGCTGGAATTGGCCAATAAGCTTGTGGAAGGACGCGCGGCAAAGTGAAAAAGATATTAGTTACCGGCGGCTGCGGCTTCATAGGCAGCAATTTTATACGATACATAATCGATAAGGATGTTTTCATATGCAATCTCGATAAGCTTACATATGCCGGCAACCTTGAAAACCTTAGCGATATCGCCGGAAAAAAGAATTACCGGTTCGTCAAAGGCGACATATGCGATCCTAAGACCGTCGTGAGCATCATAAAAAAATTCAGCATAGATACGATCGTCAATTTCGCGGCCGAATCCCATGTGGACAGAAGTATTTTAGGCCCGGAAATTTTCACCAGAACGAACGTCCTTGGGACCCAGGTCCTTCTGGATGTTTCAAGGGAGATCTGGTCGAAGAAGGGCTTCAAAGGCAAAAAATTCGTTCAGATCTCTACCGACGAAGTTTACGGCTCCCTGGGAAAGACCGGGAAATTCAGGGAAAGCACACCGCTTTCATCCAACAGTCCTTATTCAGCAAGCAAGGCATCCGCCGATCTGCTGGTCATGGCTTATTTCCGCACGTTCGGATACCCCTCCGTCATCACACGATGCTCCAATAATTACGGCCCTTACCAGTTCCCTGAAAAGCTCATTCCGCTGATGATAATAAACGCTGCCTCGGGGAAAAAGCTCCCTGTTTACGGGGACGGCATGAACGTGAGGGATTGGTTGTTCGTGGATGATCACTGCAGCGCGATCGAAGCGGTGATAATTAAAGGGAAGGTCGGCGAGGCATATAATATCGGCGGGAACAATGAATGGGCGAATATCGATGTCGTAAAAAGGATATTGGGACAGCTTGGCAAGCCGGCCTCGATGATCGAATATGTGAAAGACAGACTTGGCCATGACAGAAGATATGCGATGGATGCCGCGAAGATCACGAAAGAGCTGGGCTGGCGGCCAAAGCACAGGTTCGAGGATGGATTGGAGCGAACTGTTGAGTGGTACCTGGAGAACTCGAATTGGTGGAAAAAGATCATCAGCGGAGAATACCGCGATTATTACAGGAACAATTACAAGGGCAGATGAAAACCGCTTTAGTCCATGATTATCTGAATCAGGCCGGGGGGGCGGAACGGGTGGTTGAGGCTCTCCATGAATTGTATCCGGAATCCCCGATATATACTTCATTCTATGATCGCGAAAAAATGCCCGATGTTTTCAGGAAAATGGACATCAGGACATCATTCATGCAGCATCTCCCTTTAATGAGGAGGCATTTCAAGAAGTACCTTCCGCTGTATCCATTCGCATTTGAAAGTTTCGATCTCTCCGGTTACGACCTGATCGTTTCAAGCAGCGCCGCGTGGGGAAAAGGGGTCAAAAAACACAGAGGTGCGACGCATATCTGTTACTGCCACTCTCCAATGCGATTCGTCTGGAAGCGCGAAAATTACCTGGAAAAGGAAAAGTTCGGCTCGACCATGAAAGCAATGTTGCATCCTGTCCTTGAATGGCTGAAAAGATGGGATTTAAAGACCTCGGAAGGCGTCGATCATTTTATCGCGAATTCCAAAGCGACCGCGGAACGGATAAGGATGTTCTATGGGAGGGATGCCGAAGTGATACACCCGCCGGTTGATACTTCGTTTTTTAAGCCTTATAATGGCGGATCAAAGGATTTTTTCCTTATTGTTTCCAGATTGAATCCCTATAAACATATCGATCTGGCGGTGGAGGCCTTCAATGAGCTTGGCCTGCCGTTATATATCATAGGGGCCGGGCCGGATGCCGGAAGGCTGAGGAGCCTTGCGGGACAGAACATAACATTTCTTGGGAAACTGCCCGATGATGAGATCGTGAAATATTATTCTCAATGCAGGGCGTATATCCTGCCGGGCGAAGAAGATTTCGGGCTTACACCCGTGGAAGCGCAGGCATGCGGAAGGCCTGTAATCGCTTTCAAGGCCGGCGGAGCGCTTGAATCGGTCGTTGAAGGGATTACCGGCATCTTTTTCGAGGAGCCCGAAAAGGCTTCGCTTGCGGAAGCCGTGGTCAAGTTCAACCGTATGTCTTTTGATCCTGATGAGATCAGATCGCAGGCAATGGCGTTCGATAAAGAAGTTTTCAAAAAGAAAATGAGGGAGTTCATTGGCTCGAAAACAACAGGTTAGACCGGCGGAAGAAAAAGAAAGAACGGAATCCATCTTTGACAGCGCCATAGAGATGCTCTATATCGCGCTTGTTTTCCTTGCGCCTGTCATATTTGACAGGCGCGTCGGCATCGTGTTCTCACTTACAAAGGTCACGACCATCCGTCTTATCATCATTGCCATACTGGTCGTCTGGTCGGTCAAGGTGATGCTGGGGCAAAAGCATAATTTCATACGCACTCCGCTTGATTTTCCGGTGCTTTCTTACATGCTCGTTTCAACTGTCGCCGCGCTTACTTCCATCCACCCGCTTACAAGCATCATGGGATTTTACGGAAGGTATGAAGGCTTGACAACTTTGTATATATACGGGCTCTTGTTCTTCATAACGACAAATTTCATCAATACAAAAGATAAAATAATGAGGGTCATGTACACGGTGATAATAGCCGGGGTCTGCATGGCGATATACGGCGTCATCCAGAGGATGGGACTGGATCCTTACGCGTGGGGCGGAGTGGCGACATGGCAAAGGATAATTGGGACAATAGGCCAGCCGAATTTCCTTGCTGCTTACGTTGACATGGGCTTCGTTATCGGTCTTGCGCTGCTGCTTAACATGAAAGATGTCCGATGGAACAAAAAAGTGGAGTGGCCTTTTGCTTATGATATTGGATTAAGAGCTGTGCTTGTTATCAGCCTTTTCATGCTTTACGTCGCAGTTCTGTACACGCAGAGCCGCGGCGGGTTCCTGGGGTTGTTCGGCGGGACATTCCTGTTCTTTACATACGCGAAAAGGGACCTGACCATTAACAAATGGAAAGAGCTTCTTATTTTGTTTTTCCTTGTAGCTATCATCACGGTCATCACTTCTTTAAATCCCGAAACTTCACCTTTTGGCAGGTTCTCCAATGAAGCCACGAAAACAGTTGAAATGTCAGAGAGTGAGAGTCCGGCCATAAGCTATAATGCCACACTTTCAAGATTAGAGACATGGAAAAGCGCATACAGTGAGATCACCGACAGACCGATCTTCGGCATCGGCCAGGAAGTGATGAAGATGATCTTCCCGCAGTATGAGACCGATAAGTTCAGGTTCTATGAAGGTTTTCATGTAAAACAGGACCGGTGCCACAATGAGGTCTGCGACATGTCCGTGACAAGAGGCGTCATTGCATTGTTTCTTTATGTTTGGATAATTGCCGGTTTCTTTTATCTGGGCCACAGGACCATAAAAGGAGAGTACGATCCGGAGATGAAGCTTTTCACGGCAGGGTTCATGGGCGGGTCTGCCGGGTATTTAATACAGAACCAATTCAGTTTCGGTGTTGTCGCCATCACCACGCTCTTTTGGATAATGATAGGCATGATCACCTCGATCCATATCAAAGAAAGCCAGCCTGAGAGCGTTAAACGACCGGATATCTCTCAAATGCCATGGCTCTTATTTGCCGCAGTGCTGGTCGCGGCTTTATATTTGTCATATTTATCCACTATCCAGTTCCGTGCCGATATGCATTATAAAACAGGGACTGTGCTGGCCGACTACAGAAGATTTGACGGCGCGATAAGCGAATATGAACGATCCCTTAAGATCAGCCCGTATGAAGGAGGGACGTGGACCCGCTACGGCATAGCGATGCTGAATAACGCACAGCAAACTCAGGATGTTAAGTATATTTACAGATCGGTGGACATATTCAGGACAGCGGCGAAAGTGGACCCGTACAGCGCCGATAATTTTTATATCATCAGCAGGGCGTACTTTATCCTGTCCTTTACGGACAGCTCATATCTGGACAAGGTCATAGAAGAAGCGGAAAAAGCGATCAAGATCGATCCCCGCTATGCCGAAGCGTATCAGCTTATCGGAGGCGTGTATGAGAGACGTGGCAGGAACAGGGAAGCCGCGGAGATGTATGAAAAGGCGGTCGAAATAAATCCCCAGCTGCCCGAAGCCGTAAGCGGACTTTCAAGCGTGTACATGAAAATGGGCGAATCCAATAAAGTGATAGATATATTCAACGGTTTTCTCTCAAAATATCCGAACAATCCTGTTTTTCAGGAGAATCTTGCGGCCATGTACGTGAAGGAAGGCGAGATCGGAAAAGCTGAGGCAATATATGAGCAGATGGTAGCCGAAAACCCGCAAAACGTAAATGCCCTTGTGAATTTGGGGCTTATGTCAGCCAGGGCGGGGAAGGTGGCAAAGGCACAGGACGATTTTGAAAAAGCTTACCTCATCGATCCCAAGAACGTGAACGTCCATAACGGATTGGGGATGATATATCTTGGAACAGGGCAGCCCGAAAAGGCCAAGCAGGAATTCGATCAAACTCTCATGGTGGACCCGAACAATGAATACGCGAAGAAAATGCTGGGGAAGATAAAATAATGCTGAAGAAAACAGCAAAATTCCCGCCGTTGCTGCTCATCATAATTGACGCTGTTGCGATCAACCTTTCTTTCATTTTGGCTTACTATCTTCGTTTTGAATGGTTCCTTGGAAAGGCTCCTGCAATAATCCCACAGCTTGGGCGGTTCTATTACATATTGATCTTCGTGACATTCCTATGGCTGGCGTTGTTCAAACTTCTTGGCCTTTACGATAAAAGAGATATTACTTCTGCGGGAGATGAAACTTCTTCCATTTTTGGTGCGACCATAGCCGGCTCGCTTTTGCTTTTTGCGCTTCTCTTTTTATACAGGGGATTCTGGTTCTCAAGGGCGCTTCTTCTTTATGCCATGGTGACCTGCTCTATTTTGATGATCGTTTCACGATATTCTTTGAACGTTCTTCAGAGGGAATTTTACAGAAAAGGCATTGGAGTGCGCAGAACTTTGATACTTGGAGCCGGGGAAATAGGGCAGGGGATCGCTTATAAAGTATTGACGGAAAAAGAGACCGGTTATAAAGCTATCGCGTTCCTGGATGACGACAGGGATAAGATAGGCAAGATGTTCCACGGCGTTCCCGTAAGGGGGCCCATCATCAGCACGAAGAACATGATAAGGGAGCTTAACATAGATGAGGTCATACTTGCGACAGGCAAGTTGCATCAGCAGAAAGTTCTGGAGATAATAACCGAATGCGAAGGCGACGGCGTTGAATTCAAGCTTGTTCCCGGCATCCTTGAATTGATCGCTTCGAGGATCTCCGCCGATGAAATAGGCGGCATCCCGCTTCTTTCAATAAAGGAGATCAAGCTGCAGGGGATAAATGCTGCGGTCAAACGGGCTACCGATATCATTATCTCTCTTTCGGCGCTTTTGATACTGTCGCCGTTCATGCTCATCACGGCTGGCGCCATAAAATTTGGCTCAAAGGGCCCGGTGTTGTTCACGCAAAAACGCATCGGTAAGGACGGCAAGATATTCAACCTGTATAAATTCAGATCAATGGTTGAATCTGCCGAATCCATGTTCACCCGGGTCGTTGCCGAGAAAGGCGGGAATATCCTGCGGTTCAAGGCAAAGGACGACCCGCGCGTGACGGGTATAGGCAGGATAATAAGGAAATTGAGCATCGACGAGGTGCCCCAGCTGATCAACGTGCTTATTGGCGATATGAGCCTTGTGGGGCCAAGGCCTCCCGTTCCGATCGAGGTCGAAAGATACACTTCCTGGCACAAAAAAAGATTGAGGGTCCGCCCGGGGATCACCGGACTCTGGCAGGTATCGGGGCGGAGCGAGCTTCCGTTCGAGGATATGGTCCGCCTTGACATATATTATATTGAGAACTGGTCGCTGTGGATGGATTTCAGGATAATGCTCAGGACCATTCCCACTGTTATTTTCGGATCAGGGGCTTACTGATCATAAATGCTCACAAGCACCCAAAATCCGAAGGTCCATTATTTCGTTTCACTGAAAGAGAAGAAGAACAGGAGAGCCTCCGGCAAATTCCTCATAGAAGGCATCCATCTGGTCAACGAAGCTTTGAAGGCGGGTCTTCTTGAAAGGGTCATATACAGTGAGAACATCCGCAAAACGTTCGAGGGGAAGGATCTGCTGGGCAGGCTTATTTCCTCGGATCTGCCGATCGAGGAAGCGAGCGAAAAGGTCATCAAGCATCTTTCGGATGTCGAAACCCCTCAGGGGATAGTCGCCTCGGTAAAACCGAAAAATTCAGACATCGGAAGTTTGTTTGAAAAGCAGGATCCGCTGATAGTTGCCGCATGCGGGATACAGGATCCCGGGAACCTGGGGACGATCATTAGGACCGCCGATGCGGCGGGCTGCTCCGGGGTCATTCTGACCGCAGGCACGGTGGATCCATACAATGAAAAAGTGATCCGCGCTTCATCCGGCTCCATTTTTCATTTAAACATAGTTATGATCGATGATATAATCGACATGGTTTCGGCGCTTAAGAGGCGCGGTGTAAGGGTGATAGCCACGTTCGCGGGGGCTGAAAAGGAATACTTTTCGGCCGACCTTTGCGGCCCTATGGCGC
This sequence comes from uncultured bacterium, assembly GCA_963768305.1. Taxonomy (GTDB): domain Bacteria; phylum Margulisbacteria; class WOR-1; order CAVSGV01; family CAVSGV01; genus CAVYHE01. Next base: position 64,997 of record CAVYHE010000009.1, on the reverse strand, counting down.
TGATGATAGGGAGCGAAAGCAAAGGGTTGCCGCCGGAGATCGAAAGGGTAAGCGATGAATCCGTCTCCATCCCTATGATCGGCGAGGCGGAATCCCTGAACGCGGCGATTTCTTGCGCCGTGATATTATATCGAATCGGTAAGGCAAAGGAGAGCGAATGCAGGAAAGACTGATTAAGATAGAGCAGGCGGCCGTCGCTGATATTTCATGCTCATCTTCCGTGAAAGATCTGGAAGATGTAAGAGTGAAATATCTGGGCCGAAAAGGGGAGATCCAGGAAATAATGCAGCTTCTACCAACGCTCCCTGCGGAAACCCGCCCGGAAACGGGCAAGCTGGTCAATGACCTAAAGAGAAAACTGACGCTCCAGATAGATGAAAAAATAAATATTCTATCGCGCAGTGAAGTTTCAAGGAAATTAAAGGAAGAGAAACTGGATATAACCCTCCCCGGAACAGGCATAAACAAAGGCCATTTACATCCGATAACAAAGACCCTCGAAGACATAAAGCGGATATTCACGAAAACAGGTTATTCCATAGCCGAAGGCCCGGACATCGAAACGAATTGGAATAATTTTGAGGCGTTGAATTTCCCGCCCTCGCATCCGGCGATGGACATGCAGGCGACTTTTTTTGTTGACGAAGGCCTTGTGCTGAGGACCCATACTTCCCCGGTTCAGATAAGAGTTATGGAGAAGACGAATCCTCCCATATCGATCATCATGCCCGGGCGGGTCTATCGCTGCGATGCGGATGTGACACATTCTCCCGTGTTCCATCAAGTTGAGGGACTGGTCGTTGACGAAGGGATCACTTTCGCGGACTTGAAGGGAACGCTCACTTATTTCACGCATGAAATGTTCGGCAAAGAAAGGCGGATCAGGTTCAGGCCGTCCTTTTTCCCGTTCACGGAGCCTTCGGCAGAAGTGGATGTTGAATGCATAATCTGCAGCGGGGTCGGATGCCGCGTCTGTAAGAACACAGGCTGGCTTGAAATTTTAGGTGCCGGTATGGTGAACCCGAATGTTTTTAAGAATGTCGGCTACGATGCTGAAAAGTTCAGCGGGTTCGCTTTCGGAATGGGAATAGAGAGGATCGCGATTTTGAAATACGGCATTCCTGACATCAGATTGTTCTATGAGAACGACATGAGATTTTTGAGGCAATTTTAAATGAAAGCACCTTTGCAATGGCTGAAAGAATTTGTGAAATTTGATCTGAAGCCGGAAGCACTCGCGGATAGGATAACAATGTCCGGGTTGGAGGTCGGCGCAATAGAATATCACGGGAAGAACATTTCCGACGTGGTCGTCGGAAAAATAAAAGCGATGGAGCGCCACGCCACTAAACCGGATATCCTGATCTGCCAGGTGGATACCGGCATGAAGATACTTCAGATCGTCACTAAAGCGCAAAATTTGAAAATCGGTGACAAAGTCCCGGTCGCTCTTCATGGCGCGACTTTGCCGTCCGGCATCAAGATCCAGAACAGGGAGCTTCACGGGGTTGAATCATTCGGAATGCTTTGTTCGAAAGTCGAGCTGGGACTTGCCGACAGCGCGGAAGGCATAATAATACTTGATAAGGATACCGCTGTCGGCGAGGACGTCAGGAAAGTCCTTGGCATAGGCGGTGCAGTCCTTGATATTGACGTACTTCCCAACAGGATAGATGTTCTGTCCATAATAGGCGTCGCGAGGGAAATCTCGGCGATACTGGACAAAAAGATCAGCATACCCGCCGTAAAGGTCAAAGAAACCGCCGGTCCCGCCGGATCGGCAGTCAAAATATCTGTAAAAGATAAAGATCTGTGCCCGCGTTATATGGCCAGGATAATAAAAGGGGTTTCGATCAAGCCGTCGCCGGAATGGATGCAGGAAAGACTGACCGCATGCGGGATGCGCCCGGTCAATAATGTCGTGGATATCACGAATTATGTACTTCTAGAGATGGGGCAGCCTCTCCATGCTTTTGACCTGAATATGCTGAAAAATAAAACTCTAATCGTCAGGAAAGCTGTTAAAGGCGAAAAAATGACCACGATCGACGGTGAAAAAAGAGAGATCGACGGATGCCTCGTTATCGCCGACGCGGAAAAAGCCGTTGCCATAGCCGGCGTGATGGGAGGGGCGAACACGGAAGTGGTAGATTCGACAAAAGATATCCTTCTTGAGTCGGCTTACTTTGAGCCGAAGACGATCCACAAAGCCGAGGAAAAATTGAAATTAAGGACGGAAGCGTCGGCGCGTTTTGATAGAGGCGTTGATTGGAAGATGGTCGGGACGGCGCTGGACAGGGCTGCCGGATTGATCTCCGAACTATCGGGCGGGAAAATACTTACCGGCAAGATCGATATTAAAGCTAAAGACAGAAGACCAAAAACAATAAAACTGCGCGTTAAAAGAGTGAATGATATTCTGGGAACGAAAATAAAGATCGGCGAGATAAAAACGATCCTGAACCGTTTAGGATTTAAAATGAAAGGATCGATAGTTGAAGTGCCTCTTTTCAGGGCCGGCGACATAGAAAGAGAGATCGATCTTATTGAAGAGATCGCCAGAATATACGGTTATGAAAAAATACCCGTTACTCTCCCGAATTTGAAAATTAAAAGTTCAAACAGTATTTCAAATGATCAGATAAAAAGGATTAAAACGATACTGATCGATGCTGGTTTAAGCGAGGCCGTCACGTATTCAATGCTGCCGGTGAACGCAGTCGAGATCGGGGCGCCGCGCGGCGATCTGATAAAGATATTGAATCCGATCTCAGAAGAACTTTCGGTGATGAGGCGATCGATAGTTTCCAGTCTGCTTAAGGTCCTGATGTTCAATATTAACCGCCAGATGGACGATGTGAATATTTTTGAGATCAATAAGATCTTTTTTAAAAATTCAGGGAAGATTGTTGAAAAGAACGAACTCGGCGCGGTCTTTTTTGGGAAAAGGATCTATCAATATGACGGCGCGAAGGACAGCTCAAAATTCTTCCAGATCAAAAAGATCCTTGAAGATGTCCTGGATTATCTCGGCGTGAAATTCGATATCAGGGAAAATTCGGCCGCGGGGTATCATCCGGGAAAATCGGCGGCGATATATAAGAACGAAAAATTGATCGGGATGTTCGGCGAAGTTCACCCGAACATCGCGTCGGCCCTGGGAGCGGACAAACCTATCAATGTCATATCGCTTGATCTTGATGAGATATTGAATATCAAAAAGCTTCCGCCAAAATATCAAGATATTCCTTCGTTCCCTGCGGTGAAAAGGGACATTGCTATGATGGTACCGAACGGGATTAACGAACAGTTCGATAATCAATGAGATCAAAACAGCAGGCGGCAGCCTGATAGAGGATATAACATTGTTCGATAAATATGAAGGCGGGCAGATAGAAAAAGGGTTCTATAGCCTTGCGTATTCGATAACTTATCGAGATCCGGCTAAAACTTTGACTGATAATGAGGTCAATTTGAAACACGCCGAGATATCAGACCGTCTTGCAGGGAAACTGGGCGTTAAGGTAAGAAAATAGCGGATCCCCGCCAAAAAACTAAGGGGTGACGATTACGGTTATGAATGCTCCCGAGGCAAATACCCCCATGATAAGGCAGTATCAAGACATCAAATCCCGTTGCCGGGATGCCATTCTTTTCTTCAGATTGGGAGATTTCTATGAGATGTTCTATGACGACGCTAAGGTCGCTTCAAAGGAACTGGAGCTGACGCTGACGGGGAGGGGCGAAGGAGATAAAAGGATGCCGATGTGCGGAGTGCCCTACCACGCGGCCGATAATTATATAGCAAAACTTCTCAGCAAAGGTTACAAGGTCGCGATCTGCGATCAAGTGGAGGACCCGAAGGACGCAAAGGGGATAGTTAAACGCGAGGTAGTGAAAGTGATAACACCCGGGACAGTGCAGGAGAGCAGGATGCTGGACGAAAGGTCCAGCAATTTTCTTCTCGCATTATCTTTCCAGAAAAATGATGCCGGCGTCGCATACATTGACGCGACCACGGGGGAGTTCAAGGCGACATCCATTTCGATCGCGGATGGCGCGGGAGAACTTCTGGAGGAAATAAAAAGAATTTCGCCTTCCGAAATTCTTTTTCCGGATATGGTCACTGACGGATCAAAGAACATTGCCGATGAATTAAGGTCAGCGGGATATTCAGTATCGATATATAAAGATACTTACGATGCTGATATCGCCGCAAAAAGATTGAAAGAGCATTTCAAGATCGCCTCGCTTGATAGTTTCGGCTTATCCGGCTTTAAATCCGCTTTAGGAGCCGCTGTCGCGGTGATCGATTATTTAAAAACTACGCAAAAAGGCGCACTTGATCATATCAATAAAATTCAAACATATTCTTCCGGGGATTTCATGTACATTGATTCATCCACAAGAAGGAACCTCGAATTATTTTCTACCGTCAGGGACAGGTCCGGAAAAAGGAAGCCTTGTCTGGGTGCTTGGACCGCGCTTCCACCGTCATGGGGAGCAGGCTTTTAAAAAAATGGATATCCCGGCCGCTGCTCGATCCGGATGGAATAAATTTGCGGCTTGATGCGGTGGATGAATTATCAAAAGATTGATGTTAAGAGAGGAGCTTTCAAGGTCACTTGCGGAAATTTCTGACATCGAAAGGCTGACAGGAAAAGTCGCCTCACAGGCGGCAAATGCCAGGGACGTTGTCGCGCTGAAAAGTTCGCTTAAGTATCTGGCCGGGATAAAATCAGCTTTAAAGAAATGCAGTTCCGGGGAGATCGAAAAAGTCAAAAATCTTGATGAACCTGCCGAGGTCATCGATCTGATCGAAAAAGCGATCGAATCTGATCCGCCGCATACATTGACCGAAGGCGGGCTGATAAAAAAAGGATTCAATGAAGAGCTGGATAAATTAAAAGACATGACAAAAGGGAACAAGGAATGGATATCCGAGCTGGAGATAAAAGAGCGACAGCGCACCGGGAATCAAATCATTGAAAGTAGGTTTCACTTCTGTGTTTGGATATTACATAGAAGTATCAAAGGCGAATCTTGCTTCCGTTCCGGAGGATTACATCAGGAAGCAGACGCTGGTCAATTGCGAAAGGTTCATTACTCCTTCGCTCAAGGAAAGAGAAGCCCTCATATTGAACGCCGAAGAAAAGATGCAGGACCTGGAATATCAGATATTCATCGATGTGCGCAAGCAGGTATATCGGTCCATGTTCAAAGAACTTCAGCTGATCGCCGAGGCCTGGCGGAACTGGATGTCCTGCTTTCTTTCGCGACAGTTGCCGCCGAAAGAAAATATGTCAGGCCGGCCATTAAAGATAAGTGCGGGATAAGTATTATCAAAAGGGCGACATCCCGTAGTGGAGGCGACCCTGGGCGAGAACATGTTCGTTCCGAATGACACGGACATGGACCTTGAAAGCAGCAGATTTTTGCTCATAACAGGGCCGAACATGGCGGGCAAGTCCACTTACATGCGCCAGGTAGCGATGATCTGCCTGATGGCGCAGATAGGGTCGTTCGTGCCGGCGGCTTCCGCCGGATTACCCTTGATTGACAGGGTATTCACGAGGATAGGCGCTATGGATGATATTTTTTCCGGCCAATCCACTTTTATGGTGGAGATGACCGAGACCGCGAACATCATCAACAACGCGACCTCGAGAAGCTTGATAATACTGGACGAAATAGGGCGCGGGACATCCACTTTTGACGGCATGTCCATCGCGGCTTCAGTTGCCGAATATATCCACACAAAAATAAAAGCGTTCACTCTTTTTGCCACGCATTATCACGAGATAACCCAGCTTGCCGACAAGCATAAGGGGATGAAGAACCTTAGCACGCTCGTGAAAAAAGAGGGCGACAGGGTGATATTTTTTCACAGGATGATCGATGGGCCCGCAGACCAGTCGTACGGGATAGAGGTTGCAAAGCTCGCCGGGCTTCCGGATGAGGTAGTGTCCCGTGCGAAAGAAATTTACGGGACACTGGAAATGGTGGAGAACGATGTTGCAAAGTCAGAGAGAAAGAATAGAATATCCGTTCAAGCGAAGAGAACTAAGCCGATCGACCAAGTTCAGGACCAGATCAATCTGTTTTGATCTGATTTAAGGAGAGGGGTCATGAAAAAAAGCAAAGGCAATCTGCTCATTACTTTCATTGTGGTGGTCTCATTGAGCGCGCTGATATTGATTTTTATTCAGCTTGTGGCAGTAAGGTTGACCGATTCGAATTCAAGAGTGAACGAGGCGCAGGCGTTCTATATTGCTGACGCCGGCTTGCATAAGGCGATCTGGTATCTGGGAACGGCGGTTGCCCAACGGAAAGGGCCCGGACTGGGCGGTTACGAACTTTTATGAGGCCTTTGGCGGCGGAGGTTATTACCTGACGGTAGTAAATCCGTCAACTGCGAACGAGGCATTCATCATTTCGACCGGCGAAGTGAACGGGATAACAAGGACGGTTTCTCAAGTTGTAACAAAGGGAGGGAGTTATCCTTTTGCTTTTAACTACGGGGTGTTTTCCGGCAGCGCAGAGAATTTCACCGGAAATGTCTGGATCAACGGGGATGTTTACGTGTCAGGGAACACGACATTTGGTAGTAACTGTCAAGTAATAAACGGAGATGTCCAGCATCCTGCCGGCACCACCGTTACAGGCGCCCACGTAACTTCTGAAGTAGTGGCCGCTGAGTCCATGCCGACATTTGATTCTTCTTCTTATACCAGCCAGATCGCTTATGCTCAAACTAACGGGATCTCGGGCCTTACTATTTCCGGCAACAGCAATTATCCCTTGAACGGGCAAACGATTTATGTGAAAGGGAATGTCACTATTTCCGGAAATACCACTATTGTAGGAGGCGGCACGATCGTCGCGACGGGGACAATAAACCAATCAGGGAACACAACAACATCGAACGGTTCTGTAACTTTTATTTCCAACGGGCAGGTTTTGATAAGCGGAAATACTAATGCCCCCGGCGCGAATTTTTACAGCGCTTCCAATATCAATGTTTCAGGCAACACAAGGGTTCAGGTCGGGAGCATGCTGACAACAGGCCCCGTAAGTTTGACCGGGAATATGAACGTATCGGGACTGATATTTGCCGGAGGAGGCGCGTCAATTGTCAGCGGCAACCCTGTCATTACCGGAGCTATTGTTGCCCATGACTTCTCCTCCTTTTCGGGCAACGCAAGCGTCACCTGGGACCCAACAGCATTTCCTGGCTCAGTACCAACGGGATTCACTTCAACAGGTACTTTGACCCCGAAAAAAGGGACATGGAAGGAAAGCTGAATAATTGCCTAAACCGCCCCTTAACATAGCTTTTGTCTGGCACATGCATCAGCCGTTCTACAAGGATCTGGTCACGGGCCAGTATGTCCTGCCGTGGGTGCGGTTGCATGCCATAAAAGATTATTATGATATGGTCGCCATCCTCGACGGTTTCGGGGATATCAAGCAGACATTCAATCTGGTCCCATCGCTTCTGGAGCAAATGAACGAGTATTCGAACGGGACGGCTATCGATAGGCATTTGTCCGTTACGACAAAGCATCCGAACGACCTGTCGCAGGAAGAAAAAGTTTTTATCCTCCAGAATTTCTTCATGGCGAACTGGGATACGATGGTCCACCCGTATAAAAGGTACAACGATCTGCTTCTGAAGCGCGGAAGGTTCGTTACCCTGGATGATATAAAAAGCGTAGCGAAGCGTTTTACGGACCAGGAGTTCCTGGACCTTCAGGTCTGGTTCAATCTCACCTGGTTCGGTCATATCTACAAAACAAAAGATCCGGTCATAAGATCTCTTCTTGAAAAAGGGAAGAACTTCACGGAAGAGGACAAGACCTCTCTGCTTAACAAACAAAAAGAATTGATATCAATGGTCATTCCGAAATATAAAGAACTGCAGCAGAAAAAACAGATAGAGATAACCGTAACGCCATACTATCATCCCATTCTTCCGTTATTGATCGACACGAATTCCGCGAAAGTTGCGCTCCCTTCGATCAAACTTCCGCAAAACAGGTTCAGGCATCCTGAGGATGCGGCTTATCAGGTGAATGAGGCTGTCAAGTATATGCAGGACCAGTTCGGCTCTTCGCCGGTCGGAATGTGGCCGTCGGAAGGGTCTGTTTCCGAAGAAATACTGCCGATAGTGAACAGGGCGGGGATCAAATGGATCGCCACCGACGAGGAGGTACTTGTCAGGTCGCTGGGGAGGAGCGATGTGAGGACAAGAACGATGTCCTCAAGCGAACTTTTCATCCCGTACCATCTTAAGAGGGATGACTGCGAGCTGGACATCATATTCCGGGACCACAATCTTTCGGACCTTGTCGGATTCATGTATTCTAAATGGGGGCCCAAGGACGCGGCCTCCGATCTCATTACGCACCTGAAGAACATAAAGGATTCGCTTCCCGATGACGGGAAAAATTATCTTGTCAGCATCATATTGGACGGCGAGAATGCGTGGGAATATTACAGGAACAACGGATGGGATTTCTTGACCGAGCTGTATACACGCCTCTCGAACGATCCGGACATCAGGACGGTCCGCGTCCGCGATTTTCTCGCTGAAAATCCGCCGGAGAAACAGCTTCCTCATTTGTTCTCCGGTTCATGGATCAATCATAATTTCAGGGTGTGGATAGGGCACGAAGAAGATAATAAAGCATGGGATTATTTGAACAGCGCGAGGATGGCGCTGACAGGCTCGGGATCACAGGATAAAACAGCGTGGAAGGAATTTTATATCGCGGAAGGGAGTGACTGGTGCTGGTGGTTCGGCGACGACCATTCTTCCGACAACGATGAAACCTTTGACCTTCTTTTCAGGAAGCATCTTAAGAATATTTACAATATTATAGGAAAACCGTATCCGCAATATCTGGACGTGCCGATAAAACATGTAACCGCCATAAAACCGATCAGAGAACCCGCTTACATCTTAAAGCCCGTGCTTGACGGCGAGATAACGAATTTTTATGAATGGCTTGCCGCAGGATTGTATGACATTGAGAAGATGAAAGGCGCCATGCATCAGTCGGAGAACATGATAAAGGAGATATATTACGGATTTGACACCGAAAACCTTTTCGTCCGGCTGGACATGAACGTCAACATGCGCGATCCGGGAATAAAGGATTTTTCTTATTCGCTGCTTGTTACGCATCCCGGTCATTTTAAGTCCAAAGCTTCCTTCAGAAAAGAGGAAGGGAAATATGTGCTGGAGATATGCAAACTGGACGGCGACCGCTGGAATATCGTCAAAACCGTCGATTCAGTCGGGGTGGGTCAAATAGTCGAGATGGGGGTCCCATTTTCGGAGATTGGTGCCGCGGTCAATGATAATGTCCAGTTCGTGGTCGTTATTGAGAAAGACGGCCAGGAGCTTGAAAGGTGGCCAAGGGGAGGGAGCATCAGCATCCGCGTCCCCGGGCCTGATTACGAGGAAATGCAATGGAGCGTGTAGCTTGAAAACAGTCAACTTTTTATTCGGGATACACTGCCATCAGCCTGTGGGGAATTTTCCGGAGGTCATAGAAAAAGCATATCAGGATGCATATTTGCCTTTCATTGAAACAATGGAGAAACACCCGACGATACGCTTCACCGCGCACTACAGCGGCATATTATATGAATGGTTCTCCGAAAAACATCCCGAGTTCATTGAGAAATTGAAAGCACTGGTGAAAAAAGGCCAGCTGGAGATAATGTCCGGAGGATTTTATGAACCTCTGCTTTCGGTCATTCCCGATGAGGATAAGCAGGCTCAGATCGAAATGGAGTCGGATTTCATCAAGAAGAATTTCCACGCGGACCCGAGGGGGCTGTGGCTGGCTGAGCGCGTATGGGAGCCGCAGCTTGCCAAACAATTGAACCTGGCGAAGATAGAATACATCGCTGTGGATGATTATCATTTCATCTCCGCGGGCGCGGATGAAAAAGATCTTTTCGGATATTACGTGACGGAGGAAGAAGGATACAAGCTCAATGTCTTTCCCATAAGCAAGCAACTTCGCTATTTTGTCCCGTTCAAGATGCCCCAGGAGACCATCGATTACCTTAAAGGCATCGCCACTGAGGACGGGTCGCGCGCCGCGGTACTTGCGGATGACGGGGAAAAATTCGGCGTCTGGCCGGGAACTCATAAGTGGGTCTATGACGACAGATGGCTTGAGAATTTTTTGAAAGCGCTTGAAGACAACAGGGATATCATAAGAACAATGACATTCTCGCAATACATCGATGAGCACAAGGCCTGCGGGAAGGATATATCTGCCCTCGGCGTCCTACGCGGAGATGATGGAATGGGCCCTGCCGGTGAAAGCGGGATTTAAATATGAGAAGATGGTGGAGGAGCTTAAGTCTTTCGGAAAATACGATGAATACAAGCAGTTCGTCCGCGGCGGGTTCTTCAGGAATTTCTTCGCCAAATATCCCGAGAGCAACAACATCCACAAGAAGATGCTTTATGTAAGCGAAAAAATAGCAACATTGGGCAAAGGAAAAAAGCTTGGATTGTCTTCACAATCAAGGGATAACAGCATAAAACAGCGCAAAACAATCGCTGATGAAAGGGCAGTGCAACGATGCTTTCTGGCACGGGGTTTTCGGGGGGCTGTATCTTAATAATCTTCGCTTCGCCCTTTATGAAAACCTTATATCCGCAGAAGTGGAAGCGGACAAGATCTCTTACGGCGGCCAGAAGTTCATCGAGGTCAGATCTTTCGATCTTGACAGGGACGGCAGCGACGAGATACTTGTCAGCAGCGACCTTATGAACTGCTACTTTTGCCCCTCGTACGGCGGATGCCTTTTTGAGCTGGATTACAGGCCGAAATCTTTCAATCTATTGAACGGCCTGGCGAGAAGAGAAGAAATATATCATAAGAAGATCCGGGCCGGAGCCGAAAAGACAGTGAATGTCGGCGTTCCCAGCATCCATGATCTGGAAAGAGCCAAGGAACCGGGGCTGGAAGAGCATCTTAATTATGACTGGCACAGGCGGCTCAGCTTCCAGGACCATTTCATGCCGTCCGATACAAGATTGGATGAATTCATGAAAGTGAGATACAGGGAGATCGGCGATTTTGTGACGGAGCCCTATTCCGCTATGGTGAAAAAATCAGGGAGCGAAGTCGAACTGAAACTGAAAAGAAAAGGGAACGTGTTTATCGGCAAGCGGGTCCTGCCGATAGAGATCTTGAAGATCATATCCATTATGAAGGGCCAGTCGCTGATCAATGTTAAATATGAGATCGTTAATCAATCACAGGAAGTCCTGGATGTTGTGTTCGGGGTCGAATTTAACTTCTCGATGCTGGCGGGCAGCGCTCCTGACAGATATTTTGTCTTTCCGGGAAAGAACGTCAGCGATGTCAAAATGGCGAGCATCGGAGAAATTGAAAACTGCTCCGCTCTTAATATAATTGACGGATGGAAGGGATTTAGTGTATCATTGGAATCCGCCGGGCTCGACAGGCTTTGGAGATTTCCTATCGAAACCGTTTCCCAGTCGGAGGAGGGGTATGAGAGGACATACCAGAGCTCCCTCATACTTCCAAATAAGGAGATCATTATCAAGCCGGGCGGGAAATGGGTCAACGATATTAAGCTTACAATAGAATAAGGAGGGATTTAATGCCGGAACTTAGAAAAGACCCCGTATCGGACAGGTGGGTCATTATTGCGACCGAGAGGGGAAGGCGTCCTTCGGATTTCAAGGAAGGCGGGGCGGGAAAGGTTACGGAAGGGAAATATTGCCCTTTCTGCGAAGGAGAAGAAGCAAAAACCCCCAGGGAGATCGTCGCCTGGAGAACACCCGGGTCAGAGCCGAACAAGCCGGGATGGTCCGTAAGGGTGACCTCGAATAAATTCCCCGCGCTGGTCGTGGAGGGAGAGGTCAACAGGACAGGGATAGGCATATTCGACATGATGAGCGGGATAGGCGCACATGAAGTAATAATAGAGACCCCGAAACACGGCGAGAACCTTGCCGACATGGACGAGATCCAAATAGATAAGATATTGTGGGCGTACAAGAACAGGATCGCCGATCTTGAAAAGGATAAGAGGTTCAGATATGTTCTGGTTTTCAAGAACTACGGAGAAGCGGCGGGAGCCTCCCTGGAGCACTCGCATTCACAGCTGATCGCCACCCCGATAACACCCAGATACATTAAGCTGGAGCTGACCGGCTGCAGGCAATATTTCCATGAAAAAGAGCGCTGCATTTTCTGCGATATGATAAGGCAGGAAATGGGCGACGGCACCCGTATTGTTTCAGAGAACGAATATTTTGTCAGCTTCACTCCTTTTGCGTCAAGGTTCCCTTTTGAGATATGGATCCTTCCCAGGCGGCATCAGCATAACTTTTCCATTATTTCCGATGAAGAGCGCTTACAGCTGGCCAAGCTCATGAAGGAAACAATGATCCGGCTTAAAAAGTGCCTGAACGATCCGCCGTTCAATTATATGATACATACTTCGCCGAACCCAGTGCCGAGGCCGGGCAAGCCGGATTACTGGGGGACAGTTCAGTTTGATTTTCACTGGCACATAGAAATAATACCCAGGCTGACGAAGGTCGCCGGTTTTGAGTGGGGAACGGGCCTGTACATCTGCCCGACTCCTCCGGAAGAAGCCGCGAAGTATCTGAGAGAGACAAAGATCTGATTGAAAGCTATGATGCACTTAATCAGGGAAAAGGAACAAGAATAATGACGAAGATAAGATTAAAAAAGGAGGTGTTAAAAATGGCTGCAAGCAAAAAGAGGTCCGTAATGATCAAATTCCGTGCGCCGAAGAATGTTAATGAGGTTAAGATCGCGGGCGATTTTACAAATTGGGATAAAGGAGCGATCTACATGGCCAGGTCCGGAAAGAGCGGAGAATGGACAGCTTCCATAAAAGCGGAACCCGGAGAGCATCAATACAGGTTCTTGCTGGACGGTAATTGGTATACCGATCCGTCAACGGAGCATATCGCCAATTCTTTCGGGAGTGAGAATTCTATCCTTAGGGTGAATTAATGGCAATTGGTAAAAAAGAATTCAATTTCCCCGCCTCTTATGGCAAGGATAAGATCGTTCTTATGGTGCGAGATCCGCACTGGGTCCATGCTTACTGGGAAATTACTGAGAGCAAGTATAACGAGGTAAGGAACATACTCGGAAATGCCGTGAACAATTCGAAAGAGATGCTCAGGGTTTTCGATGCATCCAGCCAGCCATGGAAATATTTTGACATTCAAACTTCTTATGGATCAAGGAACTGGTACATCAATGTTCCGGAAGCGAACCGCTCATACTTGGTCGATATAGGATTCCTTTCCTCCGACGGAAGATTCATTGTCATGGCAAGGTCGAATGCCGTGACCACGCCCAGGGACGGCATGTCCGATGTAATAGACGAAGAATGGATGACCGTTGATTTTGATCGTATGTACGCGCTTTCCGGCGGATTCGGCATAGGCAAAAGTTCCGGCGAGATAAAGCAGCTGATGAAAAAGCATCTAATGGAAATGAGATCTTCTGGCTGGGCTTCGTCCCCTAGCAGCCCCGGCAAGCGCCCAAAATAAGGAACTCCCTCTCATGGAAAAAGGATATCTATCTATCGTTTTGCATGCGCATCTTCCTTTTGTGCGCCATCCCGAACACGAGGAATTCCTGGAAGAGGACTGGCTCTACGAGGCGATAACGGAAACATATATCCCTCTCATCGACACTTTTGAGAACCTTATCAATGACGGGGTGAAATTCAAGATCACTATCTCGCTTTCTCCGACGCTCCTTTCAATGTTCAATGATGAACTTCTGCAGAAAAGGTACCTCAAACATCTTGAAAGATTGATCGAGCTTGGCGAGCGCGAGTGCGAAAGAACGAAGCATCAGCCCGAATTTAACAGGCTTGCAAAAATGTATCTTGACCGGTTCAGGAGAGCAAGATATGTTTTTGTAGATAAAAACCACAGGAACCTTATAAATGCTTTCAGGAAATTGAACGATTCCGGTTGTGTTGAGGTCATTACCTGCGCGGCGACCCACGGCTATCTGCCGCTTTTCGAGATCAATAAAGCGGCCGTCCGCGCGCAGATAAAGACCGCCGTGGACCTTTTCAGGACGTTTTTCGGAAGGGGACCCGCCGGGATGTGGTTCCCGGAATGCGGATATAATCCGCCGGATGACAAATATCTGGCTGAATTCGGCGTCAAATATTTTTTTGTCGATACTCACGGGATACTTCACGGGTCGCCCAGGCCGAAATACGGCGTCTTCGCTCCGGTGTTCACAAAGAGCGGTGTTGCGGCTTTCGGAAGGGACGTAGAATCTTCACGCGCGGTATGGAGCGCTGAAGAAGGATACCCCGGTGATTACGTTTACAGGGAATTCTACAGGGATATCGGGTTCGACCTCGACTTTGATTATATTAAACCGTACATAAATCCTGATGGTTCGCGCGCCAGCACAGGGATAAAATATTTCAAGATCACAGGCGATACTGCGGATAAGCAACCTTACGATCCGGACGGGGCTGCCCGAACGGCGGCCGATCACGCGGGCAATTTCATGTTCAACCGCCAGAAACAGATCGAATACCTGTATGACTGCATGCAGAAGAAGCCGATAGTGGTTTCTCCATATGACGCGGAGCTTTACGGCCACTGGTGGTATGAGGGTCCTTTGTGGCTTAATTACCTTTTCAGAAAAATAGCTTATGATCAAGATACGATCAGATTGATAACGCCGTCGCAGTATCTTCAGGAAAATCCGAGGAATCAGGTCATCACTCCGTCAATGTCGTCATGGGGATGGAAAGGATACAGTGAGGTGTGGCTTGAGGGATCCAACGACTGGATCTACCGGCATATTCATAAGGCTCAGGAAAGAATGGTCGAACTAGCAAAAAATCATCCAGGCGCTTCGGGGATAATGAAGAGAGCGCTGGACCAGGCCGCGAGGGAGCTTTTGCTCCTGGAAGCAAGCGACTGGCCTTTTATAATGAAAACGGGGACCGTGGTCCCGTATGCGGTCAAAAGGATAAAAGACCACCTTGAAAGATTCACGGGATTATACGACCGGATAAACGAGAATTCCATTGATGGGAAATGGCTTTCTGATATAGAATACCGGGATAACATTTTTCCCGGGATCGATCACAGGATGTACGCGGAGGAGAAAGTATGAAAGCTGCGATACTTGCGGGCGGGATGGGAACAAGGATGCATCCGCTTACTTGCAATATTCCCAAGCCCATGCTCCCTTTTGCGAACAAGCCGATCATGGAGCATCTGATAAATCTTCTTTCGCGTAACGGGATAACGGAAATTGTGGCCATACTTTATCATCAACCGGAAGTGATAAGGGACCATTTTGGCGATGGAAGCGCGTTCGGAGTAAAAATGAGCTATGTTGTTGCCCCGAAAGACATGGGGACTGCCGGAGCGATAAAGTATGCCGAGCAGGTTTTTGATGAAACTTTCATTGTCATGTCTGCTGACGTGATCTGCGACTTTGATCTCAAGAGTATCATTGATTTTCATAAGAACAAAAAGGCTCTGGTCACCCTGGCGCTTTCACATGTCGAAAATCCTCTTCCTTACGGGATCGTCATCACGAACGGCGACGGAAGAATAAAGCATTTTATTGAAAAACCGACATGGGGCGAAGTTTTAACCGACACCATCAATACGGGGATATACATAATCAATCCGGCCGCTTTAAGGAGCATTCCGGACAGCAAGGAATATGATTTCAGCAAGGACCTTTTCCCGAAACTGCTTAACGACAGGGAGCTGATGTACGGTCATGTGGCTGAAGGATACTGGAAGGACATTGGCGGGCTTTCGGAGTACGAAAGCAGTCATATGGACATGGCCGAAGGGAAAATCAATCTTGATATCGCAAAGATGGGGCGCAATGTGACGATCTCCCCGTCCGCCAAACTGACAGGTTGTGTCATTCTTGGTGATGGATGTGTCATAGGCGACGATGTTGTGCTTGAAAATTCTTTTGCCGGAAATAACTGCGAGATCTCCCGCGGAGCTGTAATTAAAAGAAGCATATTATGGGACAATGTCAGGATAGGGAAGAGCGCAAGCGTCGAAAGGTCCGTGATCGCATCCAACTCTTCCATCGGCGAGAACTCCGTTCTTGAAGAAGGCTCGGTGATCGCCAGCGACTGCACGTTCGGTCCCGACTCGCGCGTGAAACCGTTCGTAAAGATCTGGCCGGGCAAGAACATAGAAGAAGGGTCCACAGTATCGGCTAATATTGTCTGGAGAGAAAGATGGGCCAAGAAAATATTCGGCGCATACGGCGTCACGGGGATAGGGAACGTTGAAATAACGCCTGAGTTTGCCGCTACTCTTGGAGCGGCTTTCGGCTACATGCTTGGAAAAGGAAGCTATGTGACCACAAGCAGGGACAGCCATAAAACATCCAGAATGATCTACAGGGCGCTGATCTCCGGGGTCCTTTCATCCGGGGTGAATGTTTCCGACCTGGAAATGGTGCCGATACCAATCAACCGCTATGAATTGAAGGCATTAAAAAGCGGCGGCGGATTCCACGTAAGGAAGTCTCCGTACGATCCATCCGTCCTGGACATTAAATTCTTTGATTCGAACGGGATGGACCTGCCGGCATCTAAAGAAAAAATGGTTGAAAGACTTTTCTTCGGCGGAGATTTCCAGAGGCCGGGCATAGATGATACTGGAGAGCTTAGCTTTCCTTTTTATCGGATAGCGGAGCAATATAAAGAAGGTTTTTTGCATTTTCTGGACAAGGATGCTCTTTGCTCAAAAAGAAGTAAATTCGTGATAGATTACGCGTACGGCGGCACTTCCCAGATATTCCCGTCCATTCTCGGGGAATTTGGCAGCGAAGTCATTGCCTTGAACGCGCATGTGGATGAAGCAAAGATAACGAAAACAAAGGAAGAATTTGAAAATTCGCTTCGCCAGGTCTCGCAGATAGTTACTACATTAAAAAGTGATTTTGGGATAATGTTCGATGCCGGAGGCGAAAAAATATTCCTGGTAGATGAAACCGGTCATATTCTTTCCGGAGATGAAACTCTTGCGCTTATGTCGTTCCTCGCCCTGAAATACGGCCCGAAAAGAACGATAGCTGTCCCTGTCACCAGCTCAAGGGTGATAGAGGAAATAGCGAAGCATCACTACGGAAGGGTCATCAGGACAAGGACGAACACGAGAGCGTTAATGGAAGCGGCCGCGCTGGACGATATCTCATTCGTCGGTGAGCGGACGGGAGGATGCATATTCCCGAAATTCCAGGTTTCATTTGACGCGATGCTTTCAGGGGCAAAGTTTCTGGAATATCTTTCAAAGGAAGGTCGTTCCGTCAGCTCCGTTTTAAAAGATATACCCAGGTCTTCCATGGCAAAGGTCGATATCAAATGCGCGCCTAATTTAAAAGGGCGCATAATGAGATCGGTCATTGAAGAAACAGGGAATAATCCCGTGGAACTGATCGACGGCGTGAAGATATACCATAAAAAGGACTGGGTCCTGGTCCTGCCTCACACCGATGCGCCCTCCATAATGGTCCAGGCCGAAGCATCCGACGACAGGGAAGCCAGAAGGCTGCTGGATGTTTACTCTGCAAGGATCCGCGATCTATGTTCCATGGAAGGAGGAAAATAATGAAGATACTTATCGCTTCAGCGGAGGTCGTTCCTTTCGCAAAAACGGGAGGACTGGCGGATGTTGCGGGCGCTTTGCCGAAAGCTTTACGTTCCCTGGGCCATGATGTAAAAGTGATAATGCCAAAATACAAGATGGTGGACAGCGGGAAATTCGACCTTGATAAGATCTACGACGGGATAGAGGTGGAAGTGGCCGGAAGGAAAGAGCTCGCCGACGTTTATGAAGGAGTGATCCCGGGGACGGATGTCACTGTTTATTTCATTGCCAATGAAAAATATTTCGGACGTGAAGGGTTATACCAGGACAAGGGAGTTGACTATCCCGATAACTGCGAGAGATTCTCTTTTTACTGCAGGGCCTCCATGGAAGTCATTAAAAAGATCGGCTGGCAGCCGGACGTAATACACGCGAACGACTGGCAGAGCGCGCTTATCGTAATGTACGCGAAAACGCTGTATAAAGATGATCCTTTCTTTTCGCATTCTGCGACGGTGTATTCGATCCACAATATGGGATATCAGGGAACATTTCCTGCCGACCAGCTACCCGTTACCGGGCTTGGCCCGGAATATTTCAATTCCGAATCGCTTGAATTTTACGGCAAGATAGCACTTACGAAGGCCGGATTCGTTTACGCGGATGTGATCAATACAGTCTCTCCGCAATATGCCCGCGAGATCCAGACCGCCGAATTCGGTCACGGGCTTGAAGGCCTTCTGCTGGCCAGGAAAAAAGATGTATACGGCATTGTGAACGGGATCGATTACGAGCTCTGGGATCCCGCAATAGATCCTCACATACCCGCTAAATTCAGCCCGAAAAAGTTCCCGTTAAAAGCGGAGAACAAGAGAGTTCTGCAGTCAAGGAACGGGCTTCCTCAGATCGATGTTCCGGTTATCGGCATCATATCCAGGCTTGCCGATCAGAAGGGTTTTGACATTCTGGCGCAGGACATAGAAAGCATAATGCAGATGAAACTTCAGATCATCCTTCTGGGGACAGGTGAACCGAAGTATCATGAGCTTTTCAAGGAAATGAAGAAAAAATATCCCGAGCACCTCGGATTGAACCTCGGTTTTGATGCGGCCCTGGCTCAGCTGATATACGCGGGTTCCGACATGTTCCTTATGCCATCGCTATATGAGCCGTGCGGACTTGGACAGCTTATCAGTTATAAATACGGGACGGTGCCGATCGTCCGCAAAACGGGAGGGCTCGCTGATACGGTCATAGACGGCAAGACCGGATTCGTTTTTGAAGAGTACACTGCTTCAGCGCTCCTGGATGCGATCAGGCGGGCGGTTGAAGCTTATAAAGACAAGAAAAAATGGAAAGCCCTGGCGGTGCATGACATGGGGCTGGATTATTCCTGGAATGCTTCAGCGAAAAAATACATCGAGCTTTATGAAAAAGCCGGATCTAAGTTACCGGCAAAGCCGAAAAGGAGGATGAAAAGTGAAGCAAACGCAAGCTTACATATTGATGGAAGCGCTGCCTGGTAAAGGAATAGACCTCGTAAATATGGCGAAGGGCATGAAAGGCGTCCAGACGATCCATCTTGTGACCGGCCCATATGACGTGATAGCTTTTGTTGAAGCGCCAGACCTGAAATCGCTGGGAGAGATGATAGTGAAAAAGATACAGGCGACAGGTTTTGTGGCCAGGACACTTACCTGCATCACAGTCGAGCAATAGCGGTTTTTTTCAGTTCTTTCCTGTGCGAAAGCTTGTTTATCGCGTTAAGGTAAGCCTTGGCGGAAGAAACAAGTATATCCGTGTCCGATCCATGGCCTGAAAAAATATCGGTCCCGTCGCTTATCCTCACCATCACTTCACCGAGCGCGTCCGTTCCCCCGGTTATCGCCTGAATGACGTAATCAACAAGCTTTATCTTTGCTCCCGTCAATTTAAGTATCGACTTGTATACAGCATCAACCGGCCCTGCGCCAGTTTCCGTGGCCTTGATGGTTTTCCCTTTATGCTTGATAACTACGGTCGCCGACGGCTTTTTCACCGTACCGGCCCTTATATCAAGCGACTTAAGAGTGAAAGTTTCGGGGATCACGAGCACCTCATCGCTCACGATCGCCTCTATATCCCTGTCGGAAATATCTTTTTTCTTGTCTGCCAGGGCCTTAAATTCAACAAAAGCCTTCTCGATCTCATCTTTTGAGAGGATAAATCCCAGCTTTTTCAATTGGTTAACAAAAGCGGCCCTCCCTGAATGCTTGCCGAGAATAAGTTTTGATTCGGTTATGCCGACAGCCTCGGCATCCATGATCTCGTATGTTCTTTTATCTTTAAGCATACCGTGCTGGTGTATGCCGGATTCGTGCGCAAAAGCGTTAGATCCGACAACAGCTTTGTTCGGCTGGACTATCATGCCGGTAAGATTGCTGACAAGTCGCGAAGTTTTATATATTTCTTTTGTGTTTATGTTCGTCTTAGCGTTGAAATAATCTTTTCTGGTCTCGATCGCCATTACGACTTCTTCGAGAGAAGCATTGCCTGCCCGCTCTCCGATGCCGTTCATGCAGCATTCGATCTGAGTTACGCCTTCGGGTATGCAGGTGAGCGAATTTGCCGTCGCAAGGCCAAGGTCGTTATGGCAATGGACAGAGAGTTCAACTTTATTTATGTTCGGCACGTTCTTCACGATGTTCCTGATGATGCTGCTGTGTTCCCCCGGCATTTTATATCCGACCGTGTCCGGGATGTTTATAACATTGGCGCCTGCGTCTATTACGGCTTCGATTATCCTGTAAAGGAACGGGAGTTCGCTTCTCCCGGCGTCCTCGCAGGAGAATTCCACGTCGTTGCAGAGGCTTTTGGCGTATTTAACGCTCTCAACGGACATCTTCAACACCTCATCGGGGGTCTTTTCAAGTTTCTTTTCCATATGAATGGGAGATGTCGAAATGAATATGTGGATCCTTGGCTTATCGGAATATTTTACGGCGTTCCAGGACGCGTCAATATCCTCTTTTTTCGCGCGCGAAAGGCTGCAAATGACGGGGCCTTTCACTTTCTGGGCTATCTCTTTCACTGATTCAAAATCGCCGACGGATGATGCGGCAAAACCCGCCTCGATAACGTCGACACCGAGCCTTGCAAGCTGTCTTGCTATCTCAAGCTTTTGTTCGCGGTTCAGGCTTGCGCCGGGGGCTTGTTCCCCGTCGCGGAGCGTCGAATCAAATATCTTTATAGTTCTCATAAGGGCATAGATTTTATCATCTGTAAAGCCGCTGTCGAGACAGCCTTTCAAATTCCAGTTTAATATTAAACGAAACCCAACATATAGCTGTTCATGAGCTGATGCTAAATATGGCTATGCACGGACGGGGAGGCGAATTTATAATAAATCGAATAAGCATAAAAGGGTCTTGGGCTTTCGATGAGAAGATAGTCGAAACATGTGCTCTGGATAACGGGATCGGCATTATAAATGATATTAATTCTTTGCTTGCCAGAAGCATGAAAGTTCATAAAAAACTGGGGGAGGAAGATTGCAGTCCTGCGATACGGACAAATCTTGGGTTCGCAAATATTTTCCGGAATTCCGACCAAATAGAAGGGGAAGAAATCTCAAGTGGGTAAAATACCAGATAATAAAATCAGAAATTTCACCGCCGGGTTACAGAAGGCAGTTATTTCAGACTGCTCTTTTTCCTTGGAAAGCCTGCAAATTTTCATGTTAAATCAGGCGAGTTCATCTAGTTCCTTTTTTTGCCGATAAATAGCAGGAGGACAGTTAGATGTTCGGGATAAAAAAGGTGTTTCCTGTTGTTCAACAAGTAAGGCGCATGACCGCGGCTAATTTTGTTTTGCCGGCGGTCATTGAAGAAAGGGCGGACGCTTATCGCCGTTCATACGGGATATCAAAATATCCACATATACGACAACAAAGCCGTTTGCCTTCAGCCCGCGAGAGCTATCATGGGAGCCGTCAGTTTCGACCATATTTATGAGCACACGCATGCTCAATTCCCGTCATATTTAAAATGTTTTCATGCCGGGACACTGGTCCGCAGTTATTTTGAAAGAAATGTGAAATATTTTATTCCGAAGGTAGAAGGCGACCGATTATGTGCTTATTGGGGGGATGTATAACTGGTGCCATTTTGACGCGTTTTCACACCTGTTGCAGCAGATATTGCTCGGAATAAGGGCAAATGTGTCGGCATCTATCACCCTCCCCACGTTCTGTATCTATGATGCAGTTAATACCGAAGAAGCGAACTGGGACACTTATGATTCGTTCATCATTAAACCCGAATCTAATTTCTCCAAATATATCTTTTATTTCAAGAAAGCGATCGACATGAAAAACATTGAATTGTTGGGGATGGACCGCCTTGAACGGATCAGATGGGAAATATTCAACCAAAATGGATCGAAAATGGAAACAGGTGAGCCGTCAGAAAGTTCCTCCCTCCATTACACTTAATATAATAAATGATCTGGGGACATTTATAGAGGTTTTATCAGGATCCTTAAGTACCCTAATTCAGATCCCGCTGACAGACAGGCTCCGGATAAGGATGGATGGAGAGCCGATATTGCCTCCATGCAGAAAGAACATAAGGTCGCTTCCCATATCCTCAATATGACTTAGTACATCAAGCATGTTCCCCGCAATCGTCATTCCCCGGACAGGATGGGATATTTTACCGTTGTCGATGAATGATCCCGAAAACCCGACTGAAAAATCTCCCGGTTATCGGATTGATAGTGTGAGCGCCCATGATCCCGGTCACAAGGAACCCTTTTGACATTCCGCTTATTATTTCAGCCTGGGACACGGAACCCGGCCGAACATACAAATTGGTCGGCTGTATCTCCGGCAAAGACATATATGAGCCCCTAAAACCTTTGCAGTTGACATCTTTCGGCCTTTTCCGCTGTATATGAATTATGAAGGAACGATTTTAAATTGCCGTCTTTAATGATGATTGTCTCGCCTGTTGGGACGCCTTCGTCATCGTAAGGCACCGAAGATACGCCGCCTTTCATGACACCGGAATCGATGAGGTTGAATTTATGAAATGCGACACGCTTGTCCATCGCGCTGATGAAAAGCGATTTTCCTTTCTGGGCAAACTCGGCCGAAAGGGCAGGGAAGAGGGCGGAAATGATTATAGAACCCGCATATGGCGCAAGCAGGACAGGCGCTCTTCCGCTTTTTTCCTGCTTCGCGCCGAGCATCATTACGGCGCGTCTTGCGGCTTCCTCCCCGATATTATCCGGATCTATCTCTTTTAAAGATGCCGCGAATTTCATCCACGAGCCGCTTTCCATCATGGAGCCTTCTTCGGCTATGACATCTGCCGCCGCTCCGCAGACGGCTTTTTCGTATTGGACATCTATACCTTTGGAATTTATGATCATCGTGGTAGTAACGGAGTCCGTATAGATAACTTTTTCGGTCTTTTTGACCCTGTTATCGAACGAATGAGCCACCTTTTCATCTCATCGCGAGAGCTATTTTGTCCGATAATTTTGTTCCTTCAATGTCTTTTTCGACCAGCACCATCTGAGCGTTCTGCTGTTTCGGAAAGGGGAATCCGATGGATCCGTCGGGAAGCGAGCTTTTGGAATTCTCTATCGCCTGGTTAATGAGCGCATCTACGGCTTCCTCGTGAATATCGGCGGTGTACGCAAATCCGAGTTTTTTGTCCTCGATGATCCTCAGCGCTAAACCGCCTTCGGTCACGTTATCGACCGATTCTATCTTTTGGTCGATAACGTCTATATTCAGATGTTTTGCCGTGGTCGCATAAACTTCAGCTTCGTCGGTCCTTTTTTTTGCGTCCCGGACCAGCTGTTTGGCGAGGTCTTTTGTTAAAGGCATTGGATGGCGGTGATAGCGGTGATGTTGACTATGTCGTCGGCGCTGCATCCGCGGGAGAGATCGTTGATGGGTTTTGCCGCGCCCTGGAGTATCGGGCCGAGCGCGGTCGCTCCGCCGATCCTCTCGGTTATCTTGTAGCAGATGTTGCCGGCGTCGAGGTCAGGGAATATCAGGATGTTCGCTTTGCCCGCAACTTGCTGCTCCGGGGCCTTTTTTCTGCCTATCGCCGGTATGAGCGCCGCGTCCGCCTGGAATTCTCCGTCCACCATCAGTTCCGGCCTCTTCGCTTTTACAATTTCAGTCGCTTTGACCACCTTATCCACGTCCGGATGCGCCGCGCTGCCTTTTGTGGAGAAAGAGAGCATCGCCACCTTCGGGTCGCGCCCGACAAGTTTCCTGAAAGAATCGGCCGTTGATATCGCGATGTCGGAGAGCTGGTCAGATGTAGGGTTCGGGTTAACTCCGCAGTCCGCGTAGAAGAGCAGGCCGTCGACGCCGAATTCTTTTTTCGGCGTGATCATCGCGAAGAAGCTTGATATCAGGCTGACGCCCGGCGCCATCCCGACGCAGTGGACTGTCGCCTTGATCGTGTGCGCCGTGGGGGCATCCGCGCCCGTCACCATTCCGTCCGCCTCGCCGGACCGCACCATCATCGCGCCAAAGAAAGTGTAGTCCTCGCGATATTACTTTCTTCGCTTCTTCCGCCGTCATTCCTTTCGCTTCGCGCAGTTTGTGGTATTCGGAAATGTAGCCATCAAGCAATTGAGGCGATCGATCGTTTTGTCGACATCCTCGAAAGGTTCACGCCGCTACTTTGGCGGAAATTCATTGACTTTTTCTTCCTCTCCGATAAGGATCATGTTGGCAAGGTGGCTTCGTGTGATTATCTCCGCGGCCTTTATTATCCTGACGTCTTCCGTTTCGGGAAGGATTATCGTCTTGTTTAATCTTCTAGCTTTACTCCAGGTGTCTTGAATGAAATCCATGTTGTCAGCCTCGTTTCTTTAGAATAATATTACCACAAATGGGGAAAAGAGCTAGAGGAGCTAGAAGCGAGAGGGGAGAAGAGGTAAAGAGGATGAGAAGCGGAAGAAGCGAAGGTGAAACATTATAATAATTTCCTCTTTGCCTCTAACACCTCTTCTCCTCTTAACCTCTTTCACCCCTAGCTCGTCTAGCTCCTCTGAATTTAAAACGGTGCTTTACTGTTCTTATCTTTGCCTGTTCAAGATCAGCAAGGTAGCTTTCGAGGTCCTTCCTCGTCAAAATATTTCTCTCCTTCAGCTTCTCGATCATATTGAGCCATATCTGGTACGTGGGAGCCTCGACGTCGCCGATGGCGCGGTGGCGGTTGGCGATGTCGATGTGGAAATAAAGCCCGCGACGGTGTGCAGCTTGTGGTTGCCCAGGTTCGGCAGAATATCCCTCGATATCAGGAGCGTGCAGACGACGAGGTTGCTGAGGTCCTGGTTGAGCGTCTTTTTGAGGTTTGTCCTGAAGGAATGAGACGTCGAAGTCGGCGTTGTGCGCGACCAGTTGTTTGCGCGTTCTCCACGAATTCCATGAACTGCGAAAGCACCGGCTTGAGCGCGGGTTCGTTCTCGAGCATGTCCTGGCTGATCAGCCCGTGTGTCCGTTATCTGCGGGGGCACGGGCTTTGTCAGGCCGGACGAGCTTGTTGAAGACGCCTTTCACTTCGCCGCCGGCGAGCCGGACCGCGCCTATCTCTATTATCTCGTCGTTCTGCGGGGTCGAGGCCGGTGGTTTCCAGGTCAAAGACGACATACGTCAGCTTGATCAGCTCGCCGTGCTTCGCCTCGATCGCGCCCCTCGCGCGGCTCAGGAACTTGTATTCCTTTTCCAGCTCTCATGAATTCGTTGTCATTGAGCAGGTCTATCATAGATTTAAGTTATCTGATACTCCCTGCTTCCTACGCCGATCTTTTCCGCGGCCACGCAGCTGGGTGTTCCAGTCCGCATAGGGTATAGAGCTCCCTGGAATTTTATCCTTTCAACCGCTCTTAGATTCACCATGTCGACGCTTGCCTGGTCGAGCGAGACCGGATCATAAGACGCGAGTACCCCGATATCGGGTGTGACAGGGGGTTCGGTGAAGCCATAGCAATCGCAGTTGGGGGAAATGTCAGTGAGGAAATTGACAAATACCATCTTATCCTTCTTGTCCTTCCATACGCCGTAAAAATATTCGACCATTTTTTCCTGGAAAGGGGGGATCGCCTCCCCAGTCAATGGCTATTGCGCTGAAGTTGCAGCTGACGACGCACTCGCCGCAGCCGATGCACTTCTTTAGGTCGATGATTGCTTTTCTGTCAATGATCTGGATGGCATTGGTCGGGCACCATTTCGCGCAGCTCCCGCAGCCAGTGCATTTTTCCTTGTTGACCTTCGGATTGACGTCAGCGTGCATTTCCTGCTTGCCGGACCTTGCACCAAGCCCCATGCCGATGTTCTTGAGGGAACCGCCAAAACCAGCGAGCTCGTGACCCTTGAAATGGGTGAGGACCACGATGCTTTCGGCATTATAGGCGGCGCTCCCTATTTTCACTTCCTTGAAATGTTTCAGATCGACCTTCACTTTGAAATAATCTTTTCCCGTCAAGCCGTCGGCGATTATGACCGGCACGCCTATGGTATTCAGGTCATAGCCGTGTTTGGCCGCGGTCTGCAGATGGTTAACCGCGTCGCCGCGGGTCCCTTTATATAATGTATTTGCGTCGGTCAGGAATGCGAGGGCTTTAAGCGACAGGATCTTATCGATGAGCGGCTTGACCCTGAATGGCTTGAGATATGCGGTGTTGCCCATTTCGCCGAAATGTATCTTTATCGCGACAAGAGAATTCTCTTGATGAAATCCACTTTCAGCGCGTCGTAGAGTCCGACTATGTCCAGTTTTTGGGAAAAAAGAACATTCGGATTGTTCATCAGTATACTTCCGGCCTTCTGTTCAGCAGTATTGGCATGGCTTTCCTTACCTTTCATCTTTCCAGATCTATCTCGCAGACGAGAATGTCTTCTTTATCGTCCAGTTCGCTGAGGATATTGCCGTACGGGTCCACTCCCATGGAATGGCCGAAATACCAGGATTTTTTCCGTCGATCCTACCCTGTTTGACGCAGGGCGATTCACGCTATCATAAATATCTGTTTTCGATCGCCCGCGACACGAAAAGCGCGTGCCAGTGATGGTGCCGGGGCCGGGAACTGCGCAGGAGATATCAGTATTTCCGCGCCTTCCAGTGCCACTTTCTCGCGATCTCCGGAAAGCGGATGTCATAGCAAATCTTATGCCGAGCTTTGCTACAGGCGTGGGGATCACGGCTATCTTGTCGCCGCCGGTGAAATATTTTGCTTCTTCGGTCACCGCGAAAGGATGGATCTTCCTGCTGTATCCCAGCACTTTTCTTTCGGGAGAAAAAACGAAAGAAGTGTTGTAAAGTTTTCCCCGGAGAGCTCCGGAATCGAGCCGCCCACGATGAAGGAGCCGGTCTTTTGAGAGAGGTCCATCAGGAAAGTGGTGATGTCGTTAAAGCATTCTCTCGCGATTCGTTCAATTACTTATAATCGAATCCCGTCACGAACATTTCCGGGAATATGATCAGTCCGGCTTCTATTTCATCGCTTTTTCGGCAATTCGCCGCGCGCTCGAGGTTCGCGTCGAATTGCCCGTTTTCACGTCCATCTGTATCCCTGTAGCCGTAATCTTTTCATGTTCCAAGCTCCTTTGCCTCTTTTATGAAGTCCAGCGCGCCGCGGACTTCCTTCATGTCCTGCCATGTCAGCCATTTCGGGCTTCCGTCGTCCTTTACCGGTTCCTCAAGAGATATGACGGATGGAAGATCGGCATCACGTGGATTTCAGTCCCGGGCAGCTTGAGCCATTTGCCGCGGATCTTTGACATGGGTTCTTCGTTCTTCATGACGACTTTTGTCGCGGGCGCGCCGGCAAGGAGGATGATCTTCGGCTTGATCATTTTTATCTGCGCTTCCAGGTACGGATAGCAGGCTTCGGTCTCGTCTGTCTCGGGGGCCTGTTCTCCGGCGGCCGGCATTTGACGATATTAGTGATGTAAATGTCTTTTTCGCGGTCGATGTTGATGGAGGCGAGTATCTGAGTAAGCAGCTGTCCGGCTCTTCCGACGAACGGATCTCCGCTAGGTCTTCCTTTTCGCCGGGCCCTTCGCCGATGAGCATCAGGTCGCAGGGGACGGGCCCGTGGCCGAAGACGACTTTCGTCCGTGTCTTGGACAGTTTGCATTTTGTGCATTTCAGAGCGATATGCTTTAAGTTTTTCGTAGGGGAGGGCGCTTAGTCTTCGGGTTTTTCGAATAATTTCATTTAATTATTAAGAATGATAACAAGAAATGACATCGGTTTCAATGAATCAATTTGTTTTTTTATGTTTCAAAACCCTCTTTTTCCGTGTTATAATTCGTTGATTATTATTATCATTTTCCCATTGGAGAGCAAAAAATGAAACAGGTAAAACTATTCGACACTACGTTACGCGACGGTGCCCAGACCGAGGGCATCTCGTTCACCGTTGAGGACAAGATAAAGATCGCCAAACTCCTCGACCAGCTCGGCCTCCACTACATCGAAGGCGGCTGGCCGGGAAGCAACCCCAAAGACATCGAGTTCTTCGAGAAAATACGAGATGTCAAGCTCAAGAACGCCAAACTTGTCGCCTTCGGCAGCACCAGGCGCGCGAAAGTAAAACCCGAGGACGACCCGAACCTCAAGGCCATGATCGCATCAGAAACCCCGCCGTCGCCATATTCGGCAAGATCTGGGACCTCCACGTGAAAGACGCCCTGAATATCAGCCTGGACGAGAACCTCGAGCTGATCGAGGATTCCATCGCATTCCTGAAAAAACAGGAAAAGAGGTCATATTCGACGCCGAACATTTCTTCGACGGATATAAGGCGAACCAAGCCTACGCGCTGAAAGCCTTGAAAGCCGCGGAAAAGGGCGGAGCGGATGTCCTGTGCCTCTGCGACACCAACGGCGGAACACTCGCATTCGAAGTCGAGAAGATCATCAACGAAGTCAAAAAGAAAATAAAAAAACCGCTCGGCATCCACGCGCATAACGATTCCGAATGCGCCGTCTCGGTTTCGGGATGGCGGTTTATTGCGGATGCACGCATGTCCAGGGAACGATGAACGGCTACGGCGAGAGATGCGGGAACGCCAACCTGTGTTCCATTATCCCGATACTCAAGCTCAAGCTGAAATCGACTGCATCTCTGACGCCCAGCTGAAGATGCTCACGGATGTTTCAAGGCATATCGCCGAGATCGCCAACCTGCCGCAATCGGCGCACCAGCCTTTCGTCGGCAGGTCAGCTTTCACGCACAAAGGCGGCATCCA
This sequence comes from uncultured bacterium, assembly GCA_963768305.1. Taxonomy (GTDB): domain Bacteria; phylum Margulisbacteria; class WOR-1; order CAVSGV01; family CAVSGV01; genus CAVYHE01. The sequence continues at coordinate 36,067 of CAVYHE010000009.1, read as the reverse complement.
CGTCAGCGCGGTACTGAAGAATGCGTCAACTTACGAGCACATCAAACCCGAAGCTTGTCGGCAACGAGCAGAGGGTGACGGTTTCCGAGCTCTCCGGCATCAGCAACCTGGTCTACAAGGCAAAGGCTTACGGCGTGGACATCAAGAAAGATTCGCCGCAGGTCAAAGCTTTATTGAGCGAGCTGAAAGAACTTGAGCATGCAGGGATACCAGTTCGAGGAAGGCGAGGCGTCATTCGAGCTTCTGGTGAAGAAAGCGCTGGGGGCGTTCAAGCCGCCGTTCACGTTCGAAAATTTTGATATCGTTACGGTCAAACACGGGGACGAAGCACAAAGGTTAAAGCAAAACTGAAATTGAAGGTCAGCGGAGAATCGCATGAAACCGAAGCTTACGGCGACGGCCCGATCAACGCGCTTGACGGGGCCTTAAGGAAAGCCATAGAGGACCATTTCCCGGTATAAAAGAGGTCAAGCTCACGGATTACAAGGTCCGCGTCCTTGATTCAAAAGAGGGCACCGCGGCAAAAGTGCGCGTCATTGTCGAGTCAACAGACGGCGACAGGACATGGGGGACGGTCGGCGTCTCCACCAACGTCATCGAGGCCAGCTGGCTCGCCCTTGAAAGACAGCATTGAATATAAACTTGATGAGGAGGAACAAAATGAATCTTCCATTGACGGGAAAGATAATAAAGCCGGGCACCTTGAGATAGGCGGCTGCGACGCGATAGCGCTCGCGAAAAAATTCGGCACGCCGCTTTATGTCATCGACGAAGAGGATGTCAGGGAGAGGTGCAGGCCTTATAAGACCTTCTTCAAGTAAAATATCCCGAACTCCGAGATCATTTACGCCAGCAAAGCGCTCTCCATCGAAGGTCTTTTGAAAATCATATGGACGAAGGCCTCGGAGTGGACGTTGCTTCCGGCGGAGAGCTTTACACCGCGCTTAAGGCGGGGATGCGCCCCGAAAAAGATATATTTCCACGGGAACAATAAATCTGAAAGGAGATCGAGGAAGGGCTTACCGCGAATGTCGGCATGTTCGTCGTCGATAATTTCGAGGAGATAGGAAGGCTCGACGAGATGACGATAAAGATCGAGAAAAGAGCGCAGTTCTGATAAGGGTAAATCCGGGAGTTGAGGCGCATACCCACGAATCCGTAAAGACCGGCCAGACGGATTCCAAGTTCGGCATAGCCAAGAGCAAGGTCATTGAGGCGGTCAAGTTGATATCATCAATGCGGCTCGGGAAATTCGCCGGGCTTCACGCCCATATCGGCTCGCAGATATTCGACTCGAATGGATACCTTTCGGAGATCGACGTGCTAACGGATATCGTACGAAAGATAAACGAAAAGCTTAACATCGAAACGGAAGAGCTCAATATCGGCGGAGGCATAGGCATCAGTATATTGACGACGACAATCCGGTAAAGCTCGAAGACTTCGCCGAAGCTATCACAAAGAAAGATAAAGCACAGGATAGCGGCGGCAAAATTACCGATGCCGAAACTTGTCCTTGAGCCGGGACGATCGATCGTCGGAAGGGCAGGCGTCACTCTTTACACGCGTCGGGCACATCAAGGATATTCCCGGCATCAGGAAATACGCGGTCGTTGACGGCGGGATGTCCGACAATATAAGGCCGATGCTTTACGGCGCGAAATATCGAGTTCGCCGCGGCCGACAACATGCAAGGCAGAAGAACGGAAAAATACACTATCGCCGGCAGGTTCTGCGAGTCCGGCGACGTTCTCGCAAAAAATGTCGATGCTGCCGAAACTTGAAAAAGGCGGGCTCATAGCCGTGCTCTGCACCGGCGCTTACAATTATTCCATGGCGAGCAATTACAACAGGGTTCCGCGCCCGGCAATGGTTTTGGTCAATGACGGCAAAGCCAAGCTCATCGTAAAACGGGAGACTTATGAGGACATGGCGAGGAACGACATAAAATGAATTTCAGGATGCTGGATGTTCTGGATATTATCGTAGTTGCCGTAGCGATCTATTACGTCCTTGTGTGGCTTCAGGGCACGCGCGCCGTGGCTCTAATCCGCGGGCTGGCGATAGTCCTCTTGATATACCTGGCGGCGAAGCTGCTCGGCCTCTACACCACGAGCTGGATGCTTGAAAGATTGGGCACCGCTCATTATCGTCATCATCATCATAGTTTTTCAGCCGGAATTAAGGCGGACGCTTGAACATATCGGAAGGGAAAGGATATTCCTGAGACTGGGGATGGCAGCGGGCGGAAGGGGCTCCCTGATAGTTGGCCACATCATAAAAGCGATAGAGCAGCTCTCCGACCAGAAGACCGGCGCATTGATAGTCATTGAAAGAAACACGGGGCTTTCCGAATTCCTTGAAAGCGGAGTAAAGCTTGACGCGGAAATATCATCGGAACTTCTTGTATCAATATTCATGGCGAATAATCCGCTTCATGACGGAGCGGTCATTATCCAGGGCGAGCGTATCGCTTCCGCAGGCAGCCTTCTTCCGTTATCAGATACCAAGCTTCTGGACAGGCGGCTTGGCACAAGGCACAGGGCGGCGGTGGGGATGAGCGAGCAGACGGACGCACTCGTTTTCATTGTTTCGGAAAAGACCGGCATCGTGTCGATAGCCGAGAACGGACATATTTCCAGGAATGTCTCAAAGGAAATGCTGGAGGAAAAATTGTTCGGGCTGTATAAATCCGCGCCGGCCGGCAAGGAATGGTTCGGCCTTAAAAGGACAGAGAAAAAAGCTTGAAGACCACCGTTCATTCCCTCAAGGAAATGAAATCCGCGGGCAAAAAGATAGCCATGCTGACGGCGTATGACTGCCCCACGGCAAAGCTTATCGATGATTCCGGTATTGATATCGTGCTTGTGGGGGATTCGCTGGGGAATGCCGTGCTCGGATACGAGAACACCATTCCCGTAACGATGGATGAAATGCTGCATCACGTGAAAGCGGCCGTCCGTGGTGTGAAGAACGCGATGGTCGTCGCTGACATGCCGTTCATGTCCTTCCAGCTTGGTCCGGAAGAAGCGTTTTACAACGCTTCCAGGTTCGTTAAAGAAGCCGGGGCAAATGCTGTCAAGATCGAGGGTGTCGCGTATATTGATACCATCAAAAAATTGATCGATTCCGGGATCCCGGTGATGGGGCATCTGGGTTTTACTCCGCAGCTTGTCAATCAGCTTGGCGGATACCGCGTCCAGGGCAGATCGGAAAAGGAAGCCGCTGCTATGATAAGGGATGCGAAAGCACTTGAAAAAGCGGGGGTTTTCTCTATCGTCCTTGAAATGGTCCCGGCGGCGCTCGCGAAGAAAATGTCAAAAGCTGTCTCGATCCCGGTCATAGGCATAGGTGCGGGAAAGTATTGCGACGGGCAGGTCCTTGTCATAAACGATCTTTTGGGGCTTTCCGTGAGCGGAATGCCGAAGTTCGCGAAAAAATACGCCGATCTTCACGGCGAGATGAAAAAAGCCGTGTCCGCGTATATTGCGGACGTGAAGGGCGGAAGGTTTCCCGGCGCCGAGCATTCTTTTTAGTTTCATGCCCCGGTAGCTCAGTTGGACAGAGCGGCGGTTTCCTAAACCGTAGGTCGCAGGTTCGATCCCTGTCCGGGGCAAGTTAATCGATATGAAAAATATTATCTTAATAGGATTTATGGGGGTAGGGAAAACAGAAGTCGGGAAGCTTCTGGCCAAAAAGCTTAACATGACATATATTGATACGGACTCGATCATTGAAAATGAACAGGGAATGGAGATAAACGACATTTTCAATGAAAAAGGCGAAGAAAGTTTTCGCGACATGGAAACAAAGCTTTTGGACAATATCGCAAAGCTTAAGGATCACGTTATAGCTACCGGCGGCGGAATTGTGCTGAGGCCCGGGAATATCAAGAAGCTTAAAAGCATGGGGCCATTGGTCCTGCTGACTTCCGATCCTGAAACCATCCACAAAAGGGTTAAGGGATCCGGGACAAGGCCGCTTCTCAATGTTGAAGATCCTAATGCGAAGATAAAGGAAATACTCGAATTCAGGATGCCGATCTACCGGGGGATAGCCGACCTTGAAGTGGACACTTCCCTGTTGTCTCCCGAAGAAGCAAGTAATAAAATAGCGGAGTTCGCGAAAGAAGGTTGATCATGGACAGGATAATGGTGAATCTGGGCGAGAACAGCTACAACATAAATGTCGGCAACGGCACGCTGAAGGAATTCGGCGCCGCCCTGAAAAAAGCCACTCCCTGCGAAAAAATAGTCATTATCACCGATACGCTCGTCAATGAGCTCTGGGGAGGGATACTGCGAAGCAGTTTGAAATCGGAGGGCTTTAGCTTTGATGTCATCGAGATCCCAAGAGGCGAGCGCTACAAAAATCTTCAAGTGGCTTTTAAAATATATGATAAATTAGTTAAGCAGGAGATACACAGGGACTGCTGCATAATCGCGTTCGGGGGCGGCGTCATCGGTGACCTGGCCGGATTCGTCGCGGCCACTTACATGCGCGGTACTTATCTTGTCCATGTTCCCACAACCCTGCTCGCGCAGGTGGATTCCAGCATCGGCGGGAAGACTTCCGTCAATCATCCGAAGGGTAAGAACCTTATCGGGGTATTTTATCAGCCCATGTTCGTCCACTGCGACGTGGAGACGCTCACCACGCTACCTCAAAAGGAGATAAGCACCGGTCTGGCGGAGGTCATTAAATACGGGGTGATAGAGGACGAAGATTTCTTCAAGTTCCTTGAGGCCAATTCTCACCATCTCAACACAAAAGCGTTCGAAGATTCGGAAACCCTTAAAGCCGCTCTGAAAGTGTGGCAGACCATAGTCACGGAATCATGCAAGATAAAGGCAAAGTTCGTGGCACTGGATGAGAAAGAAAAAGGCATCAGGATGGTGCTTAATTACGGGCATACCATAGGCCACGCCATAGAGACGATCACGAAATACAGCATGTTCAATCACGGAGAGGCTGTTTCGATCGGGATGGTCGCGGCCGCGATGATATCCCAAAAGATGGGGCTCATGGATGAAGCCGTGGTCAACAGGATAAAAACGCTGCTTGAAAAGCTTCAACTGCCCATAAAAGTGGACGGCCTTTCCGCCGGCAGGATCATCAGGGGATTAAAGGTGGACAAAAAGATACGCGAAGGGAAGATCAAATTCGTCCTGCCCAAAAAGATCGGAAAGATAGAGATAAGGGATGATGTGCCTATCCCCATTGTCAGGCGGGTGCTGAAAGAGCTGGGATGCAAATGATGACGCCGGAACAACAGCTTGAGATAATAAAGAACGGTTGCTCGGAGCTTTTGCCGGAAGCAGAGCTTCTTTCAAAGCTTAAGAAGAAAAAGCAGCTCAGGGTAAAATGGGGGGCAGATCCTTCCGCGCCGGACATACATCTGGGGCATACCGTAGTCATCAGGAAACTAAGGGCTTTCCAGGACCTGGGGCACAAGGTCATATTCATAATCGGGGATTTCACGGGAATGATAGGCGACCCTTCCGGAAAGTCGGAAACAAGGCCGGCGCTCACGAAAAAAGAAGTTGAAAATAACGCCAGGACATACAGGGAGCAGGTATTCAAGATATTGGATCCCAAAAGAACGGAAGTGGTCTATAACAGCAAATGGCTTTCAAAGCTGACCCTTGAAGACGTAATCAAACTTGCCGGAAAATACACGGTGGCGAGGATGCTGGAGAGGGATGATTTCATAAAGCGCTATACGGAACAGAGACCGATATCTATACATGAATTCCTGTATCCCCTGATACAGGGATATGATTCGGTGATGGTGAAGTCCGATATTGAGATAGGCGGGACCGACCAGAAATTCAACCTTCTTGTCGGAAGGGAACTCCAGAGGGAATTCAAGGAAGAGCCGCAGGTGATAATGACGATGCCGCTCCTGGAGGGACTGGACGGAACGGCGAAAATGAGCAAGTCGCTTAACAATTATATAGGAGTTACGGATTCGCCGTCGGAAATATACGGCAAGACGATGTCGATACCTGACAGCCTCATGATGAAGTATTACACGCTTTTGACCGGCCTGCCGAAGGCGGAGCTTGACGGCATAAGCAGACAATTGAGGGACGGATTCCTTCATCCGATGGACGCGAAAAAGCGGCTGGCAAGGATGCTTGTTTCCGATTTTTACGGAAAAACAAGCGCTGAAAAAGCCGAGCAGGAATTCAAGAATATTTTCAAGGAAGGCGGCCTGCCCGAGAATATTACGGAAGTTAAGATCGAGCTCAAAAGATATCGAGCCCGACGGAAAGATATGGCTTCCGAAAGCGATGGTCATTGCCGGTCTGGCCGAAGGAACATCGGCCGCATCGCGGCTCATAGAGCAGGGTGCCGTGGATATCAACGGCATCGTGATCAGGGATAAAAAATACAAGTTAACTCTTGGCGGAGAGGTGCTTATCAAGGCCGGAAAGAGAAAATTCGCGAGGATAACAAGATGATGAGAGTGGGGATAGGATACGACGTCCACAAGCTTGTCAGTAAAAGAAAGCTGATAATGGGCGGCGTTGATATCAAATATAAAAAAGGGCTTGCCGGACATTCTGATGCGGATGTCCTGGTCCATGCCATCATCGATTCTCTTATAGGCGCGATGGGGGAGCATGACATCGGGTTCCATTTTCCAACTAACGATCCCAGATACAAGGGAATATCCAGCCTTTTGATGCTTGAAAAGATATCCAGTTTGCTAAAGTCCAAAGGCTTTTCGGTGGTAAATATCGATTCGACGATCGTTGCGCAGGCCCCGAAATTCAGCCCTTATGTGAAAGAAATGAGGATGAACATATCTTCCGTGCTAGGAGTCTCCGAAAATTGCGTCAACGTGAAAAGCAAGACGGAGGAAGGGCTTGGCTTCACGGGCAAAGGGCAGGGGATAGCCGCGTATGCCGTCTCACTCATAGAGGGCAACATTCTTCAATATGCCACAAGTTTCTTCAAGAAATGAAGCGCAGGATAAAGCTCGGCGTCAACATTGATCATGTGGCCACGCTCCGCCAGGCAAGGAAAGAGGGCTTTCCCGATGTCATAGCCGCGGCAACGCTTGCTCTTGAGGGCGGCGCCGATTCCATAGTTGCCCATTTGCGCGAGGACAGGCGCCACATCCAGGATAAAGATATCTATCTCATACGAAAGCTGACTTCTGCCTCAAAAAAGCGCTTTGATTTTGAGATGGCCGCGACGGACGAGATGCTTAAGATCGCTCTCAGGGTCAAGCCGGACATGGCAACTCTTGTCCCGGAAAAAAGGCAGGAGCTTACGACCGAAGGCGGCCTGGACGTTAAAGGAAATATTCCGCGATTGAAGAAGTTCGTGAGAAATCTTGAGGATGCGAGAATAAGAGTAAGCCTTTTTATCGATCCGGAAAAGGATCAGATACACGCTTCGGCGAAGGCCGGCGCATCATTCATAGAGATACATACCGGCGGTTATGCGCGGACAGGCTCAAAAAATGATCTGAAGAAAATCGCCGATGCCGCGAAGCTGGCGAGAAGGCTGGGCTTGAGAGTGAACGCGGGGCACGGCCTGGATTATGACAATACTCCGGCTGTCGCGAAGATCCCTGACCTGGAAGAATTCAATATCGGGTTCAGCATAATCGCGCGGAGCGTATTTGTCGGCATAAAAAAGGCGACGGCCGAAATGAAAAAGCTGCTGCTCGCTGTTGCCGTTATCCTGATCTTATGCTCAGGTTCATTCTCGGTCTCTCCCGAAGCCTCAGTTTTCAAGGATATGCCTTCAGACCACTGGGCGGCGGGCTCCGTCGATATGCTCGTGAAAATGGGGATCACGCAGGGCTATCCCGACGGCACTTTTGCCGGAAATAAAAGCATGTCAAGATATGAAGCGGCGATGTTGATCGCAAAATCGGCCTATTTTCACAAGTTGAAAGCCGCCGAGGACGAAAAGCTGATGGAAGAGTTCAAGTCGGAGATCGCCAAAGAAAGAGCTGCTCTTGACAAGTTCAAAAAAGAGCATAAAAAAAGGGTCTGGCGGTCGGATTGATTAGTGTATAATTATCAGAGGAGGGATCTATGAAGATAGCGATCGGCTCCGATCACGGCGGTTTTAAACTGAAGGAAAAGATCAAGTTATTCCTTAAAAGGCGCAGGATCGCTTTTAAGGATCTCGGGACTTTCAGCGCGGAGCCGGTGGATTATCCGGATTTCGCAAAAGCTGTTGCAAAAGCTGTAGCTTCTAAGAAATACAAATACGGCATATTATTATGCGGGACAGGCATCGGCATGGCCATGGCGGCCAATAAAATTGCCGGCATACGCGCGGCCGTAGCCCACAATGTTTATACCGCAAGAATGAGCCGCGCCCACAACGATGCCAATATCCTTGCTTTAGGCGGACGAGTATTGAGAACAGGAACGGCGCTGAAGCTGGTGGACGTGTTCCTTAAAACGCCTTTTGAGGGCGGGCGGCACTTGCGAAGGGTGAATAAGATAAAATGAAAGCGTTCATATTAGCCGCCGGCTACGGCAAAAGATTGGAGCCGCTCACGAAAGCGGTCCCAAAGCCGATGGTGCCCGTGGCGAACAAGCCGATAATGCAGTATAACATCGAGCTTTTAAGGAAGTACGGGATCAAGGAGCTCATTGCGAACATCCATTATTTCCCGGAGCAGATCGAGAATTATTTCAGCGATGGAAGGCCTTTCGGAGTGAACCTTGGTTATTCTTTCGAGGAAGAGCTTCTGGGCACCGCGGGCGGCGTCAAGCGCATGTCGCGTCTTACGAAGATAAACGGCACTTTTATTGTCATATCATCCGATGTTTTGACCGATGTCAATTTGAGCAAAATGCTGGCGTTCCACAAAAAGAAAAAGGCGCTCGTGACCATTGCGCTTACGCCTGTGGAGGATGTGACACAGTTCGGCGTTGTCGTGCTGGACAATGACGATAAGATCACCGCTTTTCAAGAAAAGCCGTCCCAGCGCGAGGCCAGGAGCGATCTTGTCAACACCGGGGTATATATCTTTGAACCGCAGGTCCTGGGCATGATAGGGGACGGGTTCCGGGATTTCGGCAAAGAGATATTTCCGCAGCTTGTTTCCGGGGGCTCGAAATTCTTCGGATACAAGATGATCGAATACTGGAACGACGTGGGAGGGATCGAAAAATTGAAAGCCGCGAATTCCGACGTCCTTCAGGGAAGAGTAAGGGCGGAGGTCTCGGCCAGGCGCGTAAGCTCTTCCACGTGGCTCGGGCGGGACACGCATGTGGCGAGGAGCGCGAAATTCGAAGGGACTATCATAATCGGCGACAGGGCATCTATTGGTGAAAATGTCGAAATTTACGGGAATGTATCCATCGGAGATAAATGCGTGATAGAGGATGGAACAGTCGATCTCAGATTCCGCCGTATGGTCGGATACGCACGTGGGAAAAGGCGCGGTCCTCAAAAAGTGCCTTGTCGGCAGCTGGTGCAAACTGGAAGATCATGTCACCCTCGAAGAGGGTTCCGTTATCAGCAACCGCTGCAGAGTGAAACAAGGGATGAAACTTGCCCCTGCTACGAAAATCGAGCCTGACAGAACCATCTAGCTGCAAGCTGATTCCATGCAAGTTTTAGCCCAGTTGTCCCGATATTATAGATGTGAGAAAAGGTGTGTTCGCCCTTAATTCTGATATAAGGAGGAATTTATCGTGAGCATAGTGCCGACGCAATCAGCTTTCGTAGACCCAACATCGGTTCAAAAATATATGCAAGGTAAAAACGAAGCCAAGCAAAAGCAAGCGGAAAATGTAAAACAAGCTGTTGCAGACGCGGAATGGATCGGTTCAATGGCAACAAAGCAAGGGCCAGTTGATTATAATGCCGGACTTAATCCTGCCCCTGCCAATGATCCAGAAAAAGCCGATCCGCTAAAAGGGGCAATTGATCTTTTTGAGTATTTAAAGGATCCATCGAAAGGGTCCAGAGAGCAGGCGTATGGTCTGACAGAAGGCCACAAAAGTCCGGTGCCCGGTAAAGTTGACCAAAAAATATGACAACACAAATAATAATTGAATTCATAGAGCATGCCTGGTGGGCTATTCTTCTTTTTATAGTCATTGCCGGATACTATTTTTATTCTCTGGCCAGATATTACGCCGAATTAAAAAAATACCAGAACAGGAAAAAAGAGCTTGAACAGGAATTAACCGGATTAAAAGCAAAATTCGCGGAAAAAGCGGAACAACTGGAAAAGAAGCTGAGCGAGAAGAATAAGTTCTTAAAAAAAGGATAGATCGACATGGTTCCTCTACAAACAGTTGATAAAAAAACAGATGCTTCATATGTCTTGCCGTCAAAGCTTACTTCCAATGACAAGATAGCATTGATAAGGACCGACCTTGCGATAAAATACGGCGACAGTATGGCCGATTCCCTCATGAAAGCATACGATAAACCGATCCGGAAAATGCTGGACAATGGTTTCAATAAAGATGTTGTCGCATCGTCCATTATGACCCTTAAAACGGAAGAGCAGGTTATTTTCGATATGTTGGATCTGCCGGAATTCGATACAGGCCACATCAGACAATGGCTTGCAAATCGGATAGATATTCAGATAGACGCTGAAGAGAATGCGCAAGGGAAACATAAGGATCTTAGATTTTCTTTTAAAAACTCCCCTGACTTTGATATCCTGTCGCAGATCAGGATGAACCCCGCAGGTGTTAAGTCCCTGATAAACGCTATCCATAAAGATATGGGTTTCTTCGAGAAAATGTTCAGCGGAACTTCCGTAAGGGATGTCACTGACAATGCCTTTGACGTGTTATACGGGGACCAGAGCGGGGGATACGATCCTGAAACGGACGACATTTCGCTTGCAACATTCGTGGACAAAACAAAGAACGAGGTTCTTGTTTTTGCAGGCACAGTATCCTCAAATAAGGCCGGAAAAATGCTCCAGCTTTTTGCCGCCAAAAAATTCTTCCTTGTGCCGAAAAGCATCATGGCGGCGAAGGTAGCAATATCCATGCGCGATCTGGCGATCAAGAACGTAAAGGCAGATGCGACCTTGAGCGATGAGGATAAAAAGGCTCTTTTGAAGAATATAGAGGAAGATTATAAGGACCTAGCGAAATTTGTCAGTGAAATAATTTTAGAAAGAAATCATGATGGAAAAGCCCAGACGGCTGGCGGCACGAAAGACCCGTACAATTATCTTCACGGCTATGAAAAAACCATGTTGGTCCAATATTTGCAATATTTCGAATTAAATAATCCTCAACTAAGGATATTAGAGAACCCAGATAATTCGGCGACTATTAAGGGAAAAAACAATGACAATGCGAAAAATATCATGTGCATGGCAGGTCTTGCCACTTTGAGCGGGGAGGTCGGGCTGGCTTCTCTGCTGGAGGAGCAGGGCGGGCGGGAATCGGATCTCTATAAAGTGAATATCAAGGACAAGGATGTCATGAAGGCGTTCCTCTCGACCATCGTGGATGACTATGGCATGCAACCTGGCAGGTGGAACAACGTTCCTGTTTACGGCCCGGAAGGCTCCTTAAAGGCACATATCAAATGGCTCAGAGGCGATCCCAAGATAGTCGCCACAGAAGTTGAAAAAGTGGATAAGGTTAAAGCCGAGAAAGACGCCGCGAAAGAAGTTGCGGCAAGCTCGCGCCTGCAACCTAAGCCTGTTGATACCAAATAGTCCCGCCTCACGCCCTTTTCCCCGTTTTTCAGGCCTTTTTTAAGCCCAATTTCTCTTATTTTCCATGCAAGTTTTACCCCTATTCTCCCGATATATATAGTGTAAAGGGAAGCAAAAATGACAGACATAAACATACAGCAATTAACCAATACTCAAAAAGTCGATGATACTAACGATATCGCCGGCGGCGCTTCTGTCTCCCCCTCCTATATAGCTTCTGATGTCCCGTCTGTATTTGATCCATCCGCTTCAATCGGGATCGACAATGTCGCGGTATCGAACGGCGTTTCCACTTCGCAGGTGGCCACCGGATCCGCGGTCGAGCAGGATCAATCCTCGAATTATATCCAGAGCGATGTTCAGTCCAATAACATAGTTTCAGACCCTGACGATATGGACTCTATAAATAAAGTTGAAGGCGCGGAGCAGTATATCGATCCTTCAGCATCCTGCATAAAGCAGCTCCTTGCCCAGCTGAAAGCGGAAGGGATCATCACGAGCGGCATGACCGATGAACAGATCGTTTCCGCCATTAACAACTATGTTCACACGCATTTTTCGTATATAGCCGATCCATCCGGCACTGACCACTGGAATCTGGTTTCACAAACGATACAGGACGGCGGCGGCGACTGCGAAGACCTGGCGAACCTGGCGGCCAGCCTTTCCATAGCGGCGCTGATGGATAAAGGGTTGACGCTGGACGAAGCAAATAAAAAGATCTCCTGCGTTGTCGTTGTGGATCCAAATGCCCTGGTTGGCCATGTTATAGTCCAGTTCACGGGGAATGACGGTTCTGTTGAATATTTTGATCCGACCGCAGGCACAAGATCAAACTCCATAGGCAGCTCGAAGATCGAGCTTTTCAGCTATAACTCCGAGGGCGTGGATCTTTTTGATAAAAATTACGATTATTCTAAATTCTCCACTGCGCTGATCACGGTCCCCACGACCAATATAGGATTGCCCGAGATCCTTAATTATTCCACTTACGCGGATGCGCTTGAGGGGACGTATCAATGCATCCAAAATATTACTACTGATCTGGAACTTAATGACCTGATCACTATTTTAGGGGACTATGACCTGGCTGACATAGATGTGACGGTTTCCGGCACGGATAAGAATACCGGTACCAACTACACAGGTACATCGGATGTTACCGAAAGCGCGCAATGGATACAGGCCAGGATAGACGGAGGCTGCACGGTCAAATATGAGGATGGGGACCCTATCACAACCTCAGATAGTGATCATATTTTCAGTACCCGCGAGTCGGAATATGAACTGGCGGTTTCACTGGGAGGAGATGTTCCGGCTGATATTACCGCGTTGAATGCCGCGAACGGCTTCATCACGAGCATAACGGAATTTGACGAGGCGGACATAGAGATAACGGTCACAACGGGGACACCTGTCGCCGGGGGGGAACGTACTACAATTACAAGGATCTGACCATAAGCGCGAAAGATCTTCAAAAAATGATGGCAACAAGCGGACCCACGGTCACATACACATATAAGGATGGTAAACCTCTTTCAACTTCAGATAGTGATCATACTTATAGCTCTCGCTTGTGGAACTACACTGTCGCGACCAAAAAACTCGCGTTAAGCGGCACTCCCGCTTATGAGGATTACCTGACAGCTGCGGATAATAACGCGACTGCAGCGGCAACGAACCTTCAGCTTGCTATATGGACCCAGCTTGGGCTGACCGATTATTATGTTTCCTGGAATGATCCGCACCATAATTATTATAACGATGTGTTCGGCGCCGGCGGGCTTATGAGCGTGCTGCAAGCCGCCACGGTTTTGGATCCCACGACGGAAGCAAATATAAGCAATGTGCTTACAGCGCTGCAAACGGCCGTCAACGGGGCGATCGCCAAGCAGAACATATTAACTCAGGTCTCAAATCTGGATATTTTTAGTTTCAATCCCAGTTTTGACTGGTCTCAGCTCGGTCCGAATGTGAGCGACTGCATAACGACCCTGGATGTTGCTAATTCCATGGATACTTACGTGGACCAGTATGGAACGGCCGACATAAAGGTAACGGTTGACGGCGTTGCTTATACTGAAAGCGCGCAAACGATACAGACCCAGATAGCCGCGGGCCACACGGTCTTATATGCGGACCCCAATTATTCTTATCTTGGTCAAAATGTTAAAAGTGCGTCCGGCGGCGTTTATAACACCCGCGTAACCTGCTACCAGGAAGCGATAACATATCTGCAAGCGCATAATTATTGCGTTGCTCCCGGAGTTACTTACACTTATCAGGATTACGCGGATGCCGCGGACAATTTCCTTACTTCCGCGAAATCCTTCCTTCAGCTTGCGATCTTCACCGCGCTCGGGCTGGCGAGCACCGGCACCTCTGATTATTACCAGATATACGGCACCAACGGGGTCGTCGGTTTGCTTAATAGCGGCAATATCTCGGGTGCTGCCGCGTTGGCCGCCACTGAGATCCCCATTGTGAAAAAGGATATCCAGACAGCGGTTACCGCCTGGATAGCAAATGCCCAAAAGAGTGACAAGACGAACAACACTATTTTCGCAACGAATTTCACCCGCAATGTGACGGGCGAAAACGGCAGCTCTGTGGTTTTCGGCTCATTAAATCTCAGCGGCAACACCACACTCGCTCTTGCAACAAGTGCTTTTACCAAGGCTCAAACAGACTATAGCAATTATGTCAATGGTGTGACCTCGTTTGGAGGCGTACAGAATGACGGCGAATATACCACAGTCCCATACGTTAGTAATAATACTAATACTGGTGTTTTATCAGCATATTTTTGCGGGGGCGGCACTGAACAAAATAATTATACCGGCGGTTGGCCCATTAGCGGCGTAACAATTTATCAAACAGACCCTAAAACAGGCCAGCTTGTGCCTGTGAACTGGGTTACTGTTATAGATGGAACTAGCAAAAAAAGCAACGGTGACGGGGCTCTCAACACACAATATTCCGCGGCGGATATAGATTTTCTTATCGCTAAAGGATATTCGGTCGCGTTTACTGTGCAAATGACCTATTTCGGCAATGACCCAATAATAAAAAGTAAGATGACAAATCCGATATATCAAGCATCTGATGCGTATGGCATGTCAAAGACTTTTACGCCCCACGATGGTTTTACCCTACAGGAGATCCAAACCTTGTCCGCCATGGGATATCGTATATCGTACGGCTATACCGTCAATGATGGCTATAATGACTATATAGAAAGGCATACAAATTACTTCGACGCGATCGAACATAAAGCATATCTGCAGACCTGCGTGAGTGACGCGGGCACGCTCGCTACGCAATATTCGCTTCTGAACGACCTGAAGAGCGCTAATGACCAGCTGGCGCAAGCGGGCAAATATTATTCAGAGTATACGAGCAGCATGGGAACTACAACTAACTTTGTCGTAGCCTTGTACAGCATGATGAGCGGGGCGGAATCGGAAATGAAGACACTTGACCTGACGGTGGTAGAGATAGACTCTGCGATGGAGATATTGAACGCCGAAGCGCTTGTGGAGCAGGCGCAGCTCGCTTATGACAATTATATGGCTGATCATGCAGGCGCATTAACCAACTATACTGATGCGGGCATAGGAGTTTCCGGAGTTTATGATTATGCCACAGGGGCTTTGGTAAGCAATCACACAGTGTTAACCGCACAACAGATAAATGCTTATTATGCTGCGAAGGATGTAGTGAAGTTCGCTGATCCCGGTCAAGAGGTCAAATATTGGAATATCAATACAGGTTTACAACTAGCGGAACCTTACCTGATTGCCCTGCAAACCGCTTTAGCAAATGAATATACGCTGCTTATCCAGTATCAACATGAGTTCGGCTTTCCGAGCTCTAACAGTGCAACTTTGCTGAATGAACTAAAGGGGAAATTGATGTTATGTGAAAATACCATAGTTTCCAATCAACAACTTTTACTGTCATCTTATTGCAGGAATGCCGATGATTACCAGCTTAGTAATGAATGCCCGCAGCTAACGTATGCTTATGATCCGACCTGTAACACGGGCATGTTTACTGGTAATGGGGCCATAATAATTAAAAGTAATACATGGAATGGTCAACCTTACAATGAAACTTTATATCCGTATGCTGTTTTTAAACTGAGCAACGGAGACTATGGCGTCGGATTATATAATGATATTGTCAATAATAACGGATGGATCGGAACTCTTGTCAGCCCCACAGGCCAATTTATAAATAATGTAGTGATATTACCTGATGGAGATAATCATAGTGCAAATGTTCCTTATATAGTTTCCTTTTGCAGGATCTCCAATGGATGGAATTCAAAGACGGGGACTGCGATCATGTCTGGCACCCCCACTCTCTACGGTGAATTTTTTGGCGATTATTATTATTATGAAGTAAATTACCCTATCCATCCTTGGGCAGATGGGACCGAGGGAAACGCGAACTTGGTCAAGGGCATTAAGCAGGCGATAGCGGACGCGCAAACTGTTATTGCAGAGAATCCCGGCGTAACTGCCGCGGATTATTTGGCGACAGATCAAATTGATTATATTTCTTCGCAATACGGCGCCAGCTATTTGATAAAGACGCCGTATGTAGCTAAGGACGGGAACACTTATTACACTTATTCGGTGAATAAGAACAACCCCGCATTTAATCCGGCCAATCCGTTCAGCATAATGAACAAAGCGAAGCATCTGGAAGGGACGCTGATAGCGTATGCGATCCTTTATGAAGCGTGGAGGGACCTGAGGGGACTGGTCGAGCAGGAGCTTGACGGCGGCGAAAGCGACGGATACAAGGGAATGAATATTTATAAATTATTCGCGAAAAGAGTGGAAAAAATGATGGGGTATATCGTGGGGAACGAATTTATTCAGGGATTATTGTCGGACATGATGCAGGCCGTCCAGTCGCTTAATGACGCGGAAAAGGCAAAAGAAGAGAGTGCGATAAACAAAAAGTATCAGGTTGATGAAGCCGCCATTGAAGGAGAATCCTGGTGGTCCAGGTTCTGGGTTGATACCAGGGAGAAGAGGTCCTTATAGATGAGAATAAAAGATTGGACGAGATCGATAACGTTGAAACCACATATAAGGCTCAGGGGGCGCAGAACCTGGCTTTCGTAAAAAGCATGCTTGCCGCCTGTGAGACCAATGTTTCAGGAAGTTCATTTGACGGGGTAATGGGTTCGGCGAACAAGGAAATAAACAACGCGGTGAACGGCCTCGTTTCCCTTTCTCGCCATACTTTAAGCACGGCGGACGATCCCGCGTACCTTGAGCCGGACTATAGCCTGGCTGATTCCCTGAGAGCAAAACTGTCCGGCGCCTACGGCGCAATAAGAGCTGCTCTTGCCGCGAAACAGACGATGAGCGACATGAGGAACCTGGTCCATGAGGAAATGACGGGAGTAGGCGGAAGAAAATCCAACACCGACGCGGCGATGCAGATGAACGAAAGCGAAGCCAAAGAGGCGCTGTTATGGTTCGATGAAGCGGTAAATGAAACGGAAGAATTAGTTAAAATAAAGAATCAGATCAGGTACAACCAGATTCAGATACAAGAGAACGGGGAAATGATCGATAAACTGCAATCGTTGGAATGGGAACAGGTATTGGTCACGGTCATTGGTTATGTGGCTGATCTGGTCGGCATCGTCGGGGTTTGTTTAGGGGGCGAGGGCGAAGCGATCTGTGAAGTCGTTGCGCTGGTGATAGGTTTTATAGGCGGGCTGATAAGCGCGAACGTGAATTCTCAGATCGCGGAAGAAAGAAAAAGCTTGGCGGAGAAATATAAATTCCAGGATATCAAGCCGACCGACATTTCGGGCAACCCGGCCGGCAGGGAAACGGATATTACATCGGCTAATGTTACGCATATGCTTGCCGACGGAAGCATGCAGCTCACGGTGGGCGGCAATGTTGCTCTCTCAGGGGACGGCAAGACCGTGTACATAACTACAGCCAGCGGCACAGTTCAGCTTGCCGTAGACGGAGTGAACGTGCAAGTGAACAACGGAAATATAATTATCGCTTCCGGCGGGAATGTCAAAGTTGCGTCTGACGGGACACTAACGGTCGCCTCGAACGGCACAAGCGTGCAGGTGACGCCGAATGAGACAGTTGTCCTTTCTGACGGAAGCATTCAAATGGCGCAGGGCGGCAATGTTACCCTCTCAGCGGACGGCAAGACCGTTTACATAAAGACAGCCAGCGGCGCTGTTCAGCTTGTTGTTGACGGAAAGATCGTGTCGGTGACTAACGGAAAAATAGTTATAACTTCCGGCGCAAATGTCAAAGTTTCGTCTAACGGGAGCGTAGAATTCGTTTCGAACGGGACAAGCGTTCAGGTGACGCTTAACAACAATCCTTTCCAGGCGACAGGGGCCGTTAATAACGTCGATAATATCGCGCTGAACGTGGCCCGAAACGCCCAACAGACCATACAGGAGATCCAGAATAACTGGACTGTCGGTAATTATCTGTTAACACTGACTGATGGGCATTCCGGAGACGGGGCATACGCGGGCTCATCCGCGTTCGACACGATAAAATTCGCTAATTCTGTTGCGGCAGTGAATGAAGAGGATGTTCAGATCATGATCGCAAATTCTGTCATGGATACAATAGCGGAAATGAGGAACCTGGTCCACATGGAAATGACGGGAATAGGGGGCAGGGAGCCGTCCAGCATGGTCACTTATGCCATTGAAGCGACAAGGGCTTCCGAGGCTTTTGTGATGAACCAGCTGTTCATGTATCTGAGCGACATGAACGTTGCGAACAACCTGCGGTTCCAGAGGGACCAAAAACTGCGCTTGTACAAGCAGATGTCAGATGCGGCCAATACGTCATTTTGGTTCAATTTAATACCCCTGGTAGGGGGCACAGTAGGCAACTATTATTCGAACATGATGGATATGTATGCCCAGAAGGACCAGTATGAAGAGACCAATAACGCCGATCTTGATGTGGATGAAACATTGTCCGATGACGTTCTGAACGGATTATTGAATTCGTCTTCAGATAATTACGGGATCGTTAATACTGGGGACGGCAATTTAGCCGTGAATTACCAGAATATAGCCGACGCGCGCGCAAAGGAAGTTCAGAGGTTCATCAGCGAAAGCGTGGAGGCGTCCATAAGAAAAGTTTTAAGGGAAATGAGGAGCATAACTCACATGGAAATGACAGGCATCCAGGGCAGCGTCGGTTCGGACCTTACGGACGAGGTGCTCCTGGAAAGTTTCCAGACGGCAATGGAAAGTATCTCCATGCTGACCCAGTATCTTTCCCAGAAGGCGGAGATAGCCAACAGGGTAAATGACGCAAATCTCCAGATCAACAAACTTAACAGTCAGATCAACACGTCATGGGTGGGCATTGTCGTCTCGGTCGTTGTTGCGGCCATAGTCGCCTATGTCACTCACGGATCAGTGTCGTGGTATTCGGTTGTGGAGCTTGCATCCTCCGCTTTTAACACGATAATGACCGTGTTTAAAACTGTTACATCATGGATAGAACATACGTTCGCGCAGGACCGGGCAAAGGATGACATGGGAGGCATTTCGAATTATCTTAAGCTGAAAGAGACCATGGATAACAGCGTTGATTCCGTGAAAAGCAAGCTGGAAACCCTGCAGCAGCAGTGCCTGGATGAAATAAACGCGGATCTTATCCAGGATATGGGAGCCGGATTTATCGGAGTGAACAAGGGGCTTTCCTATCAATACAAGGAATTGATCGAAAAGCTTTACAGGGGAGAAAAAACAAGGGCAGATATCAGCCAGACCCTTCGCGAACTAAGGAACATAGTCAATGAAGCAATGACCGGAATATCCGGCATTTCCATCAACACGACGCAGACCGTACTTAATTTCATGGAGCAGGACATAAAGGCGAAGATAGACGACATGTTCAACAAGCTGGAAGTGGCATGCGCAAGATGGAACCAGATAACCGAAGCCGAAAGGACGGCGCTGGCAGATGAAATGCAGGCGTGGATGGACACCATCTCCGCGGCGATACAGGTCGTTGAATTTGTCATTTCTCTTACGGAGGCGATACAGAACGAAAATTCGCAGGAAGCGAGTAATTATAAAGCTAAACAGGCTGAAGTAAGCAAAGCTGAAAAGGCATTAAAAGGCGCAAAAGCGACCGACACTAAATCTCTGGATGAAGTTAAATCGGACCTGCAGGCGGCTCTTAATAAGGCGAAAGCGGACTTTAACACGGCTAAAAGTGCTTACTACACCATGGCGAACGCTAGAAGCAACAATCTAAAGCCGTTAACCTATACACTGGATGCGCTGCAAGTCCTTACCCCGATGCTTTTCGCTTATATTGAAAAGGCGGCCATGCAGGATGTCCAGAAGAACAGAGAGGCGGAGGTCGCAGGTAAAGGCATTACAAAGGATGTGAAGACTTCAAAAGTGGTCGCTGAAAATGGCATGGCAGGCGATTTTGCCAGCTTTGGCGCAACGGAAGAAGCCATGTCCGGCCAGATATCACTGGACAATGATGCGGCGGTAAAGGTTTCCCAGAGCAACAGCGAGATCACGAAGATTTTCAATGAAAACCTTTTACAGTTCTGGAAAGGGTTGGAGAAAGAAACGGAGGCAATAGGCATTTCCGAATTTAAAGAACATATGCAGAACGTGAAGAACAATGCGGCGCAGCCGTATATAAAGGCATTGAACACTTTCAAGGACCGCCTGGACGGGGTCAAGGTCGACGGCAAGCCGCTCAGCGAAAAGCAAAAATCCGCGGTCATGAAAATATATAAGGATAGCAAGACCGATCAGGACCTTTTCAGCAAAAAGATTGGTGAACTGAAAGTTGACGGAAAGAACTTGACCCAAAAAGCTACAGATCAGATCATGAAGGCGTATAAAGATGCCATTGCAGAGGCAAAACCCGCAAAAGAAGCCCCGGCTAAAACAACTTCGAAACCTTCGGCGATCCCGGGGCAACAGCCTGCAACTCAAGCTGCTCCACAGCCTGCAACTCAAGCTGCGCCACAGCCTGCAACTCAAGCTGCGCCACAGGCTGCAACGCCGGCTCATCAGGTTCAAGCTGCTCAATCGCCTGTTTCACCAGCTCAAGCGAATAAGGCAGAAACGAAGTTAATGAATGCGATTGTTAAGCTCGAAAATCTCAAAACGAAAGCGGCAGAAAAATTGGCCTTAATTAAGGAACTTATTCCTGCGGCGAAAACAACGGCTCACATGAAGCCGGAAACGGTAAAAGCGGCCAAAAAAGCCCTCAGAGATGCTCTTGTCCAAGCTAAGGAAATAAAGCATGATGTCGCGAATATCAGCAAAGAGGTCAATAATGTCAAAGAAGCTCTTAAGGCTTCTAAAGCGGCCGCAGGCCTTGCAATACAGGCATCATCAAGCGTGACGCCTCCAAGCGCGGGTAAAACTGAGCAACAGCAGTCGGCGAATTCATCCCCCGTGCTACAGAGGCTGGATGCGTTATTGAAGAGCGTAAGCGAAATGATAGAGCAGACGAATGCCGCTCTTTCAGCGGTGACGGATCTCGATGCTCAGCTTAATCTTAATACGGTTGCTAAGTCAAGCGCAGAAAAGCAAAAACTTGACTTACCGACCTTAAAGGATCTATTAAAGCAGCTGCAGGATAACCTTGCGGATATCGGCAGGAAGCTTGCCGTGGAAAAAGCGAATCTTGTCAAGATAACACAAACCGAAATTCCGGCTTTGATAAAACTTTCTGCTGCCGCGAAGGAAGAGATCGAAACATTGATCCAAAAGCGCAATAAAGAGATCGAAAAGGACAATAAAACAATAAAAGACCTGAAAATGCTTGCTGCAAATCAGCCTGATAAAAAAGGTCTTATTGACAAGCATTTACGACAGTTGAATGGTAAACGAAATAAGGAATATCAATCGCTCGATGAACTGAAGATCGCTGAGTCGGCTATACAATATGCCAGGAAACAGAACAATGAAAAGATAGTGGCAGGCAAGAGCAGGATCCAGGAATTGCAGGAAGAAAAACAGGCGACACAGCAGGATATCAAAGGGATTCAGGTGGCCCTTGGTCAACTTGAGAACAAAGAGAGCAATAAAGAAGAAGCCGGGAAAAACATAAATGTATCACTTGATCCTATGGCTTTTGCGCTCTCAAAAAATGCAGTGAAGGTATAAGCTTTAGCTTCCTTCAAAAGCTGCCCAGGCCGAAGATCATCATCGGTAAGCCGCTAGATAGACAACATATATTATATGGTAGGGACACAGTTATTAAACAGGCTATTAGGGAATTGAAATGACGTAATATACTACAAGTGTAGAAAATCTCGACATCCTTCCAGTTTTTAGCCATTTAATTTAGCTGTCAGAGCAACAAAAATCATAATAGTTTATTTGGCAAGATTATTGCTATCAAATTAGTAAATTAGGACCCGGACCCGAAGCCCGTATCGACATTCGTAATTCGATGTTAGAAAAAGGAGCGAAACATGGAAGAAAAGAAACTGGTGATCAGCTATCGAGATCTGAATGTTTTCCAGAATTCATATTCAGCTGTAATCAAAATTTTCAATGAAGTTCTTCCTGGGCTGCCTGCGTCAGAAAAATATGACCTGAAGGATCAGATCAGCAGAAGCAGTAAGGCTATTCCCAGGTTAATTGCCGAAGGATATGCCAAAAGGCACCAGAAGATGGGTTTTCAAAAATATCTGGATGATGCAATGGCTGAATGCAATGAGACTGTGGTTTCATTGTCACAATGCAGAGACCTTTATAGGATAAAGTGCGATGAGCTGATAGATATATATGATAAATGTGGTCGCCAATTATATAAGCTTTCAAGATCCTGGACAAAATATAAAGTTAATCATCAGAGCATAAAATGATGATAAATTGAGTCCGGTTCTCGAAGCCCATATCGATTTTCAGAGTGAAAAACCTCTAAGCTAATACCCCCCGAATTACGGGCCCCAACGACGAAACGGGTATCGGGACCGAATAACGAACGACATCCCCCTTTTTTTCCATGCAAGTTTTCCCCGTTTCCCCCCGATAATAATAGTGTAAGGAGCGTGCTTAAATGGCAGGAGATCAAACAGCAACAGCAAATTCAACAATAAATAATTCGAAATCCGGGGTTTCCAACCTCAATACGAAAGGCAGTACGAAGCCGGGCGATAAACCGTCCCAGCCGCAAGTCGTTGACAAGATCGCCGCGGACGAGGCGCTACTTGGCATCTCTAGACGCGTTGCACAAATGTGTTAACAGGAGCATTCTAATGACAGCAGTAGCATCAGTGAACCGCCAAATAAATCCCGCGACTCAGCCTCAAAAAAGCGAAGGAAAAGCCAATAATTCGCCAACCATCAATTTCAACAGCGTATTCGAGCTGGTTAGGCGAAGCATGGACGGGGTAATGGTCGTGGCCGGGAATAACAGGTCCGCGGGGTCGAATTTTGACAGGGACAAGCTTGAGATTGAGAAAAAGCGCGAATTCAATACGGACCTGGAAGAAGCGCAGGCCATACTGGCCCAGATTACGAAGATAATGGAGAAGCAGGGCAAAGCAAACGGTTAAAATGCATGCAAGTTTTGGGCAAGTAGTTACGATAAATACAGTGGAAGACAAAATTTTAAACAAAAGGGGGTGAAAAATATGAGTATTAACATAGGAGCTAATGTGAGCGATAATATGTTGAGCAATGCTATTCAAAGTGCAACAAATGCGTGCGATGACATTGATGACATAACTATTGACTGCTTGGATGGCACGTTAGGAGACGGGGATCAATTAGATAAAACGGGGGGCAACTACTATGATGTGGGGGGACGACCAGACGCGAACAACCCCAACCACACAATGTTGTTATCGCAAGTTCCCGAAGAGTATGGGTTTGCGCAAGGAACGACCGTAGATATTTCACAAGCATCCGGAGCCATGGTAATAGACGATCTTATGCAAAAGATCTCGACCAAGGTCCAGGTTGCATCTCAGCTGTTGTCAACGGCAAATAATATTGCCAAGACAGCGTCCAGGATCCTGAGCCAGGGATAATCTTCCCTAGCATAGCCTTAAATAAGGCGGTAGTTAAGGAAACTTAGCTGCCGCCTTTTTGCTTACGGCAAACAGCTCACAGCTAACAGCTAAAAGCCGTTTGCCGTAAGCTGTCAGCTGTGAGCCGTAGCCCGAAGGGCGTGCCGTTAGCCGTAAGCTGGGAGCTAAACTACATGCAAGTTTCACACCACTTCATACGAATATATATGTGTAGGGGAAAGCAAATAGTCAAGAACAAGGTAAAAAAGGAGGAATTTATCATGGTATACGGAGGAGTAGTAGCGCCGGCGCAGATAACGGAACAGTTGAATAATGTCCATTATGACGTGAAGGCGGCAATGAAAGAGAATCAGAACGAGATCAATGATATATTGGACCAAATGTCAGATCCGAACCTGACCTCGATCACGGTTGACGGCAGAAAAATATCGAAAACGGACACTGTTACGCTTCAACTTGCGATAAGCAATAAGATGGACCAGCTCTCGAACCAGACGACAACTATACTTTCGGTATTCCAGCAGATGTTCGCGCTCGAAAAATCCATAGGCAGTTCGTCCAGCTGATAATAAGGAGCGAATATTCACAATGGGTTATTTCTCGTATGATTTTTCCGGGGTAGACATGATGGGGCTGAAACAACCTCAACAGCCCATACACATAAGCTATCCAAATCAAATATGCCAGAATCCGGGAGAAAATTCGGCTCAATACCAGTCATTCCTTCAGGTGGCGAACGCCCTCGCAACGGAGATGAAATTCTTCTCTGATAGCTATAATAAGTCACTCAGTACGGTCGAAGGGCAACTATATAAGAACCTTGATTTTTCTCCGGAGGCCTCGGTATGGGACCTGATAACAGGAGTTCAGGGAGAGAACATTCACGCGGAAGACGCTTCTGTCGTGGATGACATCAATAATAACTTTAACTGGGACGACATTAAGAATATCGGCGGCAGCGAGAGCTACGACACGATCATAAATAAGGGGGAGTTGTATAGTCTCTCGGATGAACAGGCGTTCGATCTCATGTGCTCGATGCTCGATTCCAAGGAAAGGGTGTTCGGCGCTTATCAGAGCATATTCGGGAAAGCGGAGGATCTTAGCAATGATGCCGACGTTATAGGCAATATCAACACATTCCTGGCCAATAATAACACGATAGATCCGCATAATATGGGACTGATAAGCTTGTTATTCAGCCTGGATGGCCAGTTCATGGATGCTTTGTCCAAATTCAGCACAAACAGCGCTTTCATGGAAAAGGTTCAAAACTACATTGATAACGGGGGACTTTCAGGCGATCAACAAACCGCGGCTAATGCGCTTAAGAATGAATGGACGGATGATATGCGAAGATGGGACCAGGTGAACGGGACTTCGGTCAACTGCCATCCCGGAGCTTTCCAATTGCTGCTGAAAGCAGCCAATGATCAGGCTTCGGGTCCCATTGGATTGATTCAAGGACAGTTCAATTCAGTAATGGAGGCATACACCGCATCAAATGGGGATTTAAGTTCGTTCAGCGACGCGCTGAATGCCATAGTTCCGGCGTTGACAAGTGATCAGATATCAGCCATAACCACGGCTTTCAGTTCGGCTGAGAAGACCTTCCTTCAAGAACTCAATACGCAGCTTCATACTGTCACGGGATTAAACTTGGACCAGCAAGACCAAGTGGTTCAAGCGTACGAAGATTCAAACGGAGATCCAACTTTGTTCGGCAGCCTGCTGCTTTCCATACAGCCCCCGTTGACAGCCGATCAGATATCAGCCATACAGGCAGCTTTAGTTACGGCTGAGAATAACTACAAGGCCTTTAATCCCGATTTTACAGTTGGGACCGACTGGTATGATTATTTCCACTATGAAATGATCTCTATCGGGAATAAAGACGCTGTTAAGTCGCTCACAAGCGATATGTTTAATCGCTATTTGGACAATAAATATAAGACCGATGAAGCCGATTACGAGGACAAAAAGAACGATCGTATCGATGAGGAGTTCGCCCTTATGAAGATAGAAGCTAAACATCGCGCCGAGGCAAAGGCGAGAATGAACGCGTTGCTTAAAAGAAAATCCAGTTCTTCAAGGGTCGCGGCGGCAAAAAGCGTGAAAGGCTCCGCGTCAAAGAGCAGGGTATCTTCCGCAAAAAGATCGCCTGCTGTCGCGCCTGGGGCAAGTCATCCTGTTATATCAGCTCCGGTAGTGAGACATGCTCAGAGCGCCGCCATGGCTGCCGGTTTTGCCGCAAGGAATGTTAGCGCAGCGGCTATAGCGGCCGGCGCTTCCAAAAAGAATAATGTTGCCAAGGCTAGCGGTTCAAGCAGCTCGCCGGCCACGCAAGCTGTGGAAGCTCAGGCCAAGAAACATGCAAAAAACGAGAATAAGGTGATATAAGATGACCGCAAATCTATCTACAAATGTCGGGCTCGCAAATACTGCCTCAAAGCAGTACGCGGTAGTGAAGCAGGTTGCTTCGAATAACAAGAGAGTCGATGACGAGAACTTCATATCAAAGGAAAAGGGCAATATTTTCGGCGAAAAGATCGCGGACATGGCGAACCCGAATATCGACGAATATGTCGCCGCCATGGCGGAGCAGGATGAGGTTTCCAAAGCAAAGAAAAAATACCAGCCGACAGTAGAGTCTCTAAAGGAACGCTTGGAAAAGTCGCTGGAGGACCGCTACGATAACGCCCATAACATGCTTGCCGAAGCTTTCTACGGGTTCAAGGTGAATACCTGCAATTCCCTCCTGGGCCTTCTTGGCGCCGATCCCGCGGAACTTGAAGCCATAAGGAAGAAAGCTTACGAGCAGGCAAAGGGCAAGGTCCAGGCGGGCTATGAACGGCTTGCCACAGCATACGCTGAATACGAAATATACGCTTCATAACCTCAATGCCCCGCTTCATTGTGATATAATATAATCCAAATGGCCACGAAAAAGCAGAAAAAAGCCCAGCAGAGGATCCTGACAGAGATCAAAGGCCAGCTTCACATAAAGGCCAAAAAGCTCGGGATAGATGACAGGTTTTCCGAGCTCAATTTTGAGTCCATGAAAATGGACGCCGCAAAAAGATCCTTGATGACCTTAATTCCGAAAGGCTGAACCTTGAATATGAGCTCTTCATGAAAGGCAAGCTGGACAAGGAAAGCACGATAAAGCTGGAAAAGATCCAGACCTATATCAATAGAGCACAAAGGACCATCGACAAGTACGGCAGGAATGTCAATAAAATGGCTGAAAAAGCCTCTCCGAACAGAGAAAAGGCAAAGGAAGCCGCGAAAAAATTGGTCCACACTCCCAGAATATCTGTCCATAGATAGACCTCATTTCCACAGGGTTTTATGCAAGTTTTTGGCTCCAAAACACGATAATATAGGTGGGAGAGAGTGTAAGTTAACGCGCTTTGAAAGGTGAAAAATGGTATTAAGCACGGATCAAATAAATCAAACAAAAAGGGCGGATCAGGCGAAAGAAACCGATAATGCCGCCGTCATGCGCGAGCTGCAGAAGATCGCGGACCTCAAAAAAATGCAGCAGAACATGGACATGAACACTTATGAGAACATCATCTCCGACGCGAAACGCGTGGAAACCCTCAGGGGAGAAAAAGCATATCAGGCAAAACTTCAAAAAGATCCGGGAATAAAAGTTCTCTCCAATTTGGCGAAGGATCTCGCGGCCCTGGGCATAGACCTCACTCCGAAAATGGATAAAAAATCGCTTAACAGCAAGATCACTGACGAACTCGAACAGATCAGTCAATCCCTGCTTAAAGGGGACAAGCTCGACCTCACCAAGGATGCGGTAAGAAAAATGCAGAACAGGCAGGAGAAGCAGCAGGAAGAGAGATCGGGCGATCAGTCAAGGCAGTCGGACATAAGGATGCTTTTGAAGGCTTCCGATGTCAAAGAAGCGGTCCAGAAATATTCCGCGGCCTACGCGGAGGAGACCCTTCTTTCGGATCCGGAAGCAAAAGACAAGCTGAGGGATGCCCAAGAGACTTTAAAGCAAAAAGGGTTCTCCGAAAAGGACATAGAGACCTTGGATAAATCAGTGGAGAGGTCATTAAAGACCGATTTCCTTTCAAAGATGCAGGAAAATTTCATCAGGCAGGTCATTACCCCCAAGGACGCTTTCCAAATGGTGGCAAAGTCGGAGGATCAGGTCTTTGCAAAGCAGAATGAACAAAGCGGGAACCAGAATGCGTCAAAAGTGCATGATGATCTTGTCCAGCAGATGATCACATCTCAAATGGTCGCAAAGTCAGAGGGTCAAATTTTTGCGAAGCAGGATGAACAGATCGCCGCCAGATCTGATGAGCAAAACGGGAACCTGGATGCGTCAAAAGTGCACGATGATCTTATCCAGCAGGTGATCGCGTCCAAAAATGCTTTTCAATTGGTTTCAAAGTCGGAGGACCAAGTTGCCGCCAGATCCGATGATCAAGACGAAAGACTTAACATGCTGGAACAGACCATTAAAGAGGATGTCGTTAAAACAAAAGATGTTATTCCGCAGAAAGAAGTTTTTACGATCAAGGTTGGAGAGGAAAAACAGCAAGAAAAAGCTTTGCAGTCCGATCTTCGCGAGAAAAAAGCGGGAAATGAAAAGTCTGAAAACACTTACAGTTCCTTTTCCGCCAAAGAAACATCTCCGCAGAATACCCAGCATTCCGCCCAATATATAATCGCCGCTTCGCCGGAGATAAGAAGGAAGCTGGATGAAGCCAGGGATGAACAGCTCCATGAGGACAATAATAAGACAGGGCGCGTTGAAAGAAAAGGGGAAAAGCATCATGAGGGGGAAGATCGATCAAGCGTAAGGAATTTGAACGATGCTAAAGAGATGCGTGAAGCGGTCCAGCAGTTTTCCAGCGTTTTCGCGCAATTTGCCGCCGCGGCGTCGCCGGAAGCAAGGGAAAAGCTGGAAGACGCAAAGGATAATCTGAAAAAGAAGGGTGTTTCCGATCAAGATATCAGAAGCATAGAAAAAGCTGTGAAGGGTTCCTTAAAGTCCGGGTACGTATCGGACATTCAGGACAGCTTCACAAATCACATGTTCTCGTCAAAGAAGAGTTTCCAGTTCGTCGTAACATCCAAGCAGCTGAACAACGCTTATGAAGAAGCTGTGAAAGCGCAGCAGCTCACAGGCATAAGCGCCGATCCGGAAAGCGTAAAAGAACAGATGGCGAACATCGCCAGGGTATCGCATCAGGAGATAAAGGATTTCGTGAAAGAAGCCGTTGAATCCCGACTTATGGAACGCCATCTTTCCGGAAAAGACAACAGGATGGAAGTCAAAAAACTTGTCGATCTTGGTCATAAGGTCGGCTTTAACTTTAACGCTTTCCTGAAAACATGGGAGCAGAAAAAATTCGATCTCGGGTTGTTCGTACTTGAGGCCCAGAATGCGGAAATGGCGCAGGATCCCAACAAGATATCAATAGGGGAGGTCAGCGCAGGCGGAGTGAACGATAAGCACGGATACGAAATGACAAAGGACGAGGAAAGGGAGCTTTTGATAAACCAGCTAAGGGCTGAAATGATGAAGAGGGCGTTAACAGGAGATCCGTTCGCGGTGTTCAGCTTCTCGCCGAAGATAAGGAAGCTGAAGAACGGGCTCATTAAATTGGGGCTCGAGACCGAAGATTTCATGAAGATAGAGAAAGAAGCGAAAGCTCTGGCGAGGTACAGGACGCTGGAGATGCTGAAAGGATCGTTCATCGAAAGGTCCACATATTACGAGCTTTCCGGCCCCGCTTACGGCCTGCTCAAGAACAAGATAAAAGGCCTTGTCTCCAACCTTGGCAACCTTGACATGGCTATAAGCAAGGAAGAGCTTGATTATTTAAGGGATGACGCGAACAGGATGATGCATGATCACGCTATTATTGAACTGAAATCGGCGGTCTCGATACTTGAGAACCATGAGCATCCGTCCCTTGAGAAAAAGGTCCCGATGATGGTCAAATTGATCCAGCGGCTGAAAGAGGAATCCGGTTTCAGCCACGGGGTGGGCGAGGACATCGAAGAAGTCGTTTACCGGCACCAGAACAACCAAAAAGCGGTTAAGGAGAGCGCGTAAAAGAGGGGAATAAAATGGAAGGGTCAGTCAGAGTAGATAAAAAATTAATAAGTCCAACTCCAATAATGAATGGTGTTGCGAACAAGAAAGGCACGGGCAATTCAGGCTCTGAAATGGCTCCGATCATTGTTCAGAATCAAGATAAAGTATTAATATCTGCTGAAAGCCAAAAGTTAAGAGAAAAATCGGAAAATCTGAAAAATCAGGCGAATATTTTGACCGAACATGCAACCGCTATGGAAGAACACGCCGTCAGCTATTTTCAAAACAGAGATAAAGTTATCGCAAAGTTACAAGAAAAGGGGTATTCAGATCAGAACGTTCAAAGGATTATTTCGATCTTAGATCAAAAGATGGCGGGAAAGATCGTTAAGGCTGACGCTATATTAGCATGGGCCGGGCAAATGGCGGATTGCGGAGAAAAATTAGAGGCAGTAGCTGATCTATTGGATGGCGCCGAGACTGTCGGAGAAGTTATAGGTGTTTCATCCGAGATGGATGATTTAACGCTCGAATCCATGTCAGCGGAAAAGAACATAGTAGGGCAGATGTCTTCCGATGAAATAAGACAAGCGATGCCGCAGATTTCGAGGATCGACAGCGAGTTGCACCAAATTGCCGGCGGCAGAGCGGATATGTTGGCAAAGATCGACGCCCACAATGCGGCTCTTTCTCGGACAATCGCAGATAAAATATTGCCGCCCGGAAATGCCTCTGTACTTGATTATGCAAACGCTCTAAAGTTCGTGGATAATTTAAATCTGCTTAAGCTTGCCGCTTTAAGTTCCGATATCACACAGGCGGTCCTGGATAAGATCGAACAAAATAACGAAATGAACAGGCAGGCCGATAAACTGGCGTATGATAAACTTTTAAAAGAAAATAAAGATCAGAATGTTCAGGAATTGAAAGTCGCCATCAGGAAAGCCACGGAAAAAATAAGCTCTATTGAAGCATTATGCAGAGAAATTGGATACGGTCCCGGAAGACGAAAAGCTGAAGATCCTCGCGAATATACTGGAACAGATCAATAAGCCGAATCCGATACTTAATTCCTAATACACCCCGCCGCTTTTGACCTTTTTTTCGCCCAAGAACGCAGTGCTGTTGAGAAGCGTAATTATCGGGAACTTGGTCGAATTCAATGATGTTCACGCAGCAGTTATCCTGCCGTATCCTCCAGAAATTGTTCAGGTCAATATGCATGTAGTGGAATAGAATGGCCCTGTTCAGCCCGCCGTGGCCCGCCACGCAGATGGTTTTTCCGTTATGCTTGTCTATGAGGGCTTCGATCGCAGCAACCCCCCGTTTTTGCATGGATGCAAGGGGTTCGGCGTTAGGAATGAGCGTCTTTCCCGGGTCGATCAGCCAGCTTCCGTAAAGATCACGGAACCTTTTCTTTATCTCCTCAAATGTCAGGCCTTCCCAGATGCCGTAATTCCGCTCCATCAGGTCTTCTATCTTTGCAACTTCCAGCTTATGGGGATTAGCAACTATCTTCGCAGTTTCATATGACCTTGCTAATGTTGATGAATATACGGCGGCAAAATCCTCTTTTGCCAGGAATTTGGAAAGGGCTTCAGATTCGTCAATGCCAAGCTCGCTTAAGTGGGAATCGCCCTGACCCTGATATCGCTGTTCCAGGTTGGCCTGGGTCTCTCCGTGGCGGAGAAGGAATAATCGTGTGTTGGCCATGAATCAGAGCTCTTTTTTTATCCTTTTTTCAAGAGCGTGGTGTTCCTGCAATATCTCTTTTGGAAAGTTCTTTCCGAATATCGCAAAGAACTTTTTCTGGGCTTCCACTTCCGCCAGCCACTCCTGCTTCTTTATCTCAAAAAGCTTCTTAAGCGCGTTCTTCGGGAGTTTTAATCCGGTCATGTCCAGGTCTTTCATGTTCGGGATATATCCGATAGGCGTCTGCACGGCGTCCACCTTTGACCTGCAGCGGCCGATCACCCACTCAAGCACCCTCAGGTTCTCGCCGTATCCCGGCCAGAGGAAATTCCCGTTCTCGTCGGTCCTGAACCAGTTCACATGGAATATCTTCGGAGGCCGTGTCATCAGCTTTCCCATTTTCAGCCAGTGGCGGAAATAATCCGCCATGTTGTATCCGCAGAACGGCAGCATCGCCATGGGATCGCGCCTTACTTCGCCCTGTTTTCCGTATTGCGCCGCTGTCCTTTCGGATGCCATTGTCGCGCCGATAAAAACGCCGTGCTGCCATGTTGTGGCTTCGTAGACCAGAGGGGCCGTGGTCGCGCGCCTGCCGCCGAATATTATCGCGCTTATCGGCACGCCGTGATGATGCTCTATCCTGTTGGTTATCGACGGACATTGGGCTATGGGAGCGGTAAATCTACTATTAGGATGAGCTCCCCTTATGGGATTTCCGCCTTCATCCACCTGCCCGGGCTTCCACGGTTTTCCCGTCCAATCCGTTCCTTCTTTCGGGACATTTCCGTCGGCGCCTTCCCACCAGACAGTGCGGTCCTTTTTCAGGAGAACGTTCGTGAAGATGGTATTCTTTTGTATGGTTGCCACCGCGTTCGGATTCGTTTTGCTGTTCGTCCCCGGAGCAACGCCGAAAAACCCAGTTTCCGGATTTATCGCCCACAAAGAACCGTCGGTATCAACTCTCATCCATGCGATGTCATCACCTACCGTCCAGATGCGGTATCCTTTAACTTGGAGACCCTTCGGCGGAATAAGCATGGCAAGATTTGTTTTTCCGCAGGCGGATGGAAATGCCGCCGCGATATAGCCGATGTATCCGCTGGGATCTTCAATGCCCATTATCAGCATATGCTCGGCCATCCAGTTCTCTTCTTTTGCCTGATAGCTCGCTATCCTTAAAGCGAGGCATTTCTTCCCCAGAAGTACGTTCCCGCCGTACCCGCTTCCAACGCTCCATATCGTGTTGTCTTCCGGGAAATGAAGGATAAGCCTTTTATTGACGTCCAGGTCGGCCTTGCTGTGAAGGCCTTTTGTGAATTCCCCTTCAGTACCGAGCTTTTCCAGGACTTTGTTGCCGACCCGTGTCATTATGAGCATGTTCAGAACCACATATATGCTGTCGGTAAGTTCAACGCCGATC
Organism: uncultured bacterium; assembly: GCA_963768305.1. Taxonomy (GTDB): domain Bacteria; phylum Margulisbacteria; class WOR-1; order CAVSGV01; family CAVSGV01; genus CAVYHE01. The sequence continues at coordinate 3,133 of CAVYHE010000009.1, read as the reverse complement.
TTGCTGAAAGGGGAGCCTACGGGGCCCATTGAAAATGGGATGACGTACATTGTGCGGCCTTTCATGGATCCGCTGAAATATCCTTTTGCTTTCGCATACGCTTCGGCGGGGGGCATCCAGTTGTTCGTGGGCCCTGCGTCTTCATGTTTTTTTGTGCAGATATATGTCAGGTGCTCGGTCCTTGCAACGTCATTCAGGGCGGTTCTGTGATACAGGCAGCCGGGAAGTTTTTGCTTGTTCAGTTCTATCATTTCGCCTGTGGCAAGAGCTTCTTTTGTAAGCTCATTTTCCTGTTCTTTGGACCCGTCTATCCAGATAATGCGGTCCGGATGGCACAGCGCCGCCATCTGGCTGGATCCATCTGTTGAGTTCTTTATGATTTGATTGAACCATATGAAAATAAGATTTTACTTTATTTTGAGGGCTTCTTCAAGGGAGAACTTTCCTTCATACAGAGCTTTGCCGATGATGCAACCTTCCACGCCGCCGATCAATTTCAATTTTCTGATATCGTCCAGTGTGGTTATTCCGCCGGAAGCGATGACGGGGATCTTTATGGATGAAGCCAGGTCTTCGATGGCTTCAAAGTTCGGGCCTTTCAGCGCGCCGTCGCGGGATGTATCCGTATAAATTATTTTTTTCACCCCGATATCTTCCAGGTCTTTCGCAAAGGTCTTTGCGTCGATATCGGTCACATTTGTCCAGCCGTCCGTCGCGACGCGCCCTCCCGATGCGTCCACTCCCACCGCGATCTTTTCACCGAACTTTTTGGCGATTGTTTTAACGAAATATTTATCGACGACCGATCTTGTGCCGACTATCACTCTTGCCGCGCCGCAGCCGAGAAGGAATTTGATGGTCTCGATATTCCTCACTCCGCCGCTGACTTCAAAGTTGATGTCTGACGATTCGATTATCTCGCGGATGATCTCCAGGTTTTCCTGATAGCCGGTTTTTGCGCCGTTCAGGTCAACAAGGTGCATCCATTTGGCGCCCAGCGATATCCATTTTTGTGCGGCTTCAAGCGGCGTGATTTTATAAATAGTTTCCGCGTCAAATTTTCCCTGGAAAAGTCGCACGCATTTTCCGTCAAGTATGTCCACCGCCGGTATGACATCAAACATGTTTCTTGCACGTCCTCGCGAAGTTATCCAGGACCTTTAGGCCCACATCCCCGCTTTTTTCTATGTGGAACTGCACGCCGAAAATATTATCCTTTGTGATAGATGAGCAGAAGTCGGTACCGTATTCCGTCGTTGTGGCTATGACGGTTTCATCAGCCGGAACGACATAATATGAGTGAACAAAGTACATCATCGAGCCGTTCTCCACGCTTTCATAATAAGGGGCGGGCTTTTTGATGTTGATGGAGTTCCAGCCCATCTGCGGGACCTTCAATTTTGAAAACGGAGCTTTAAAGTTGAATTTTTTCACTTTACCTGACAATATGCCAAGCCCTTTTGACATTCCTTCTTCGCTTTCATCGAATAAAAGTTGCAACCCGAGGCATATTCCCAGGAACGGCTTGCCCATGGCTATTTCTTCAATGATAGTGCCTTCAATGTTCGAAGCCCTTAATTCCGATATGGCGGCATCAAAGGCTCCAACGCCTGGAAGAACGATGCCCGACGCGCTTTTTATTTCATTTTTGTCCCTGGTGATGATCGCTCGATGGCCAAGTTTTATGAGCGCCTTCTCAACGCTCCTCAGGTTCCCCATCCCATAATCGATAATTACAATCATAACCTTATTCGTCACCCCGCCTTCGCTCTGCTCTCGCAGAGCTTCGTCGGGGCAGGCTTCCCAAGCACATTGCGATCGCCCCCATTACGCCAGCGTTATTCTTCAGTTTTGCGGGAACAATTAACAGGGATTTCTTTGCAGCATCCATTGAATATTCTTTTGCCCAATATTTGATCGGATCCAACAATAAGCTCCCGATGTTCGAAACCCCTCCGCCTATGACAAAAATATCCGGATTGAGGATATTATTGATATTTCCTATGCCTATCCCGATGTATTTAGCGGCAGTTTCTATTACTTTTATGGACCTTTTGTCGCCGCGCTTTGCCGCGGCATCAACTTCCACTGCGTTCTTTTTTCCGGCCATCTTCGCTATCGCCGGCCCCGCGGCCAGAGCTTCCAGGCAGCCGCGCTTTCCGCATCCGCATTTCGGGCCTTTAGGATCGATCACCATATGTCCCACTTCTCCAGCTGTGCCGAGCACGCCTCTGTATATCTTCCCGTCAATTATTATTCCGGCGCCGATCCCGGTGCTTATAGTAATGTATACAAGGTTCTTGAATCCTTTTCCCGCGCCGAAATAAAGCTCGCCCAATGCCGCGGCATTAGCGTCATTTTCAACCCGGACGTGTTTTTTCAGCTTTTTTTGAAGTATGGATTTGATGTTCACGTTCTTCCAGCCGGGGAGATTGGGAGGGGAGACTATTATGGCTTTGCCAGGATCGGGCCGGGCGCTCCTATGCCGATCCTTGATATTCTTGACATCGGGACCTTGGCCTGTTTTGCGGCAAGGACGATGGACCTGGTGATATTTGAGAGGACCTTTTCGGGGCCCGATGCCGATTCAGTATCGATCTTCACGATAGAGAGGATCCCGCCTTTTGAATCTGCAAGCGCTGTGAGTATTTTCGTTCCGCCAAGGTCCACGCCTATTATCATGCCGGATATTATATCATAACTTAAATTGCCTCTTGACAGTTTTTTGAGGAACCCGTATAATTAGCACTCGTGTTGATGGAGTGCTAATTCATAAAAAAGGAGGGATTTATTTGGCAAAGAAACTTACACCATTAAGGGACAAGGTAATAGTGAAACCGGAACCGGCGGAAGAGAAGACGAAATCAGGGATAGTTCTTCCGGACTCAGCGAAGGAAAAACCGCAGGAAGGCACGGTCATAGCGGTGGGAACGGGAGAGATAAGCAACGGGCAGAGATTTCCGCTGGAAGTGAAAGTAGGGGATAAGATAATTTATTCCAAGTACGGCGGGACTGAAGTCAAGATAGAGAACGAAGAATTCGTTATTTTGAGCGAGAGAGACATTCTGGCAGTTAAAGGTTAAGAGTTAAAAGTTAAGAGACAGGAGGTTTGATAAAAATGACAGCTAAACAG
>CAVYHE010000008.1:0-280951 GCA_963768305.1 uncultured bacterium | reverse complement strand
TAAAGTCACCGCCCCAGAAACCAGGCTCCCCGGCAATGCCTGCTAGGTGGGTGCGGTGAACCTGCACCTGCTCGTGTTGCTTATTTGGCAGGTGCACACAAACAATGTTCAGTCGCTGGCCCCTCCAACTGACCGGGAGCTTCAAAAACCTACCCCCACCCTGATCTCCCACCTTCTCATCTTCATGCGGTACAAGCTCGCCAGAGGCTATCAGGTCCCTCCTGATCATAATGGCAACCCCCGCAGAGCGATTTGCATTATCAGCATTAAAGCCCCAATGGATGCTAAACCCACGATGCTGTGGGTCCTGCTGCCTGCAAGCTGCGTTGATACGGGCTGTGCACGGCCCCTGATCAAAGAAACCCACATGTGTCTCTTGCAGGCACACAATATCGCTGCCCCTTTGCACCCACCCTCGTGCAAGGCTTTGTACTTTGGCCTCTACACGCATCCCACACACATTGTGAGTTTCAAGCTTGAGGGGCCGGCCCCTTCCCCCCGGCGAGCTTGCCTGTTAACCCTTGGAGGCATTGAGGCTACTTGGGGGCTGACACCCCCTTCCTGCCGTAGCTGGTTGCCCATGTAGCCAGCCGCTTGCGGATGGCTGCCCCACTCCAGTCCTCCCAGCGCACGAGGAGATTGAAGGGCTGCTGCTGGTAGGCATGGCCTCAAGGTCGCTGCCGCTGCTGCTGCTGCTGCTGCTGCTGCCGCCAGCCCCGCCATAATCCCCCTCCCCATCTGAATCGGACAGAGGGCCGTAGCTGTTGGGCCCCAAAGAAGGCGGGGAGCTTCCTGCTGAGGGTAGCTCCTGGTGGGGCCTTGCTCAAGGACCCCTGCTGACCAATCGCTAGCCTGTGTGATCTTGTCGTATACCCTTGCCCGCCTCCCCATTGAACCCAAACTCTAGCAGCAGACCCTGGGTGAGGTCATTGAGCATGCCCAGGGGTAATACGACAGAGTCCCCCTCACCAGCATACCTCCAGGTGAGGCACGGATGCTGCTGCGCCCAATGTCAGCTACCCTGACTAGTGTTTGGCTGCTGCTGCTGCTGCTGCTGCTGCTGCTGCTGTTGTGTGCTGCTGCTGCTGCTGATGCAGCAGCTATTTTTGGCACTGTGCTGCTGCTGCTGCTGCTGCTGCTGCTGCTGCTGCTCTCTTCTGGCCTGCGCAGGAACCGTTGGTGTGCTGCTATTGCGCATTGCTGCTCGGCGCTGGCTCGTCATTGCTGCGTCTGGGATGCTGCAGTGTTGTGAGGCGCTACCGTGCCCCGCCGGCTGGGCTGCCGCCGCTTAGGGCCCTGCCGAACCTTGTGTGCTGCGTTGCCCGGCCAGTTGTGGGGCACTGGTGCTGCTGCCGCTGCCACTGTCCGCAGTTGCTGCTGTTCCAGCTCCTGCTGCTGCTGCTGTTGTTGCTGCCAGCTGCTGCTGTGTTGCTGCTGCTGCTGCTGCTGCTGCTGCTGCTGCTGCTGCTGCTGCTGCTGCTGCTGCTGCTGCTGCTGTCCTGCTGCTGCTGCTGCTGCTGCTGCTGCTGCTGCTGCTGCTGCTGCTGCTGCTGCTGCTGCTGCTGCTGCTGCTGCTGCTGCTGTTGCTCCTGCTGCTGCTGCTGCTGGTGCTGCTGGGCTGCCTCTTCTATCCGTTAGCAGCAGTTGAGCAAGATCAGCTGCCAGATCTGCTGCTACCTGCACTGGCGGATCGCCAGCTTCGCCATCGTCGCCGTCACCCTCCGCTGCTGCTATGTCGCTGCAGCCTGCGATGCCGCTGCAACCAGAGCTGCTGCTGTTGCTGCTGATGCTGTGTCCGTGTCGCAGCTGCACCGCCCTTGTTGGAGCAGCTGCCACAGTTCTGATGTGCTGCTTGCCTGCTGCTGCTGGTGGCCTGCTGCTGAGGCAGCTGCTGCCGCTGCTGTGCAGAGCGGCCCGCTGCTGTTGCTGCTGCTGCTGCTGCTGCTGCTGTTGCTCCTTTGTCAACCCCCATATCCCCTGAGGCATCAGCACGTGTAGATGCTGAGTAGCTGCCCACCTTGTTCACCATTTCATTTGCTGTGGCTGCGTCAACAGCAGCAGTGGGCACTGCTGCTGCTGCTGTTGCTGCTAGTGCTGCAGCCCGGCTGCGTTTGCCCTCTCCCGAACCCTGTCCATCTGCTGAGCAGTTGCTCGCTTGTGACCGCTGCTTCCAAACCGTTGCCTGCTCCACTGCTGCTGCTGGTGTTGCCGCAGCTCTTGCTGCCTGCCGCTGCTTGCCCTTGCCCGGCCTTGCCCGCCGACCATCACCGCTGCTGAGCCGTCGTTTGCTGGTTGTTGCTTGGTTGTGTCAACTGCGGTGGTTAGTGTCGCCGCTGCAGTTGCTGCTGCTGCTGCTGCTGCTGCTGTTGCCTCCATGGCCCAGCTTACCCTTTCCCAGCCCCAGCCCATTGGAAGCAGGAGCACTCACCGCTGCGGGGCTGCTGTGCGCTGGTTGCTGCGGGGGAGAAGCTCCGGCCCCGCAGGCTGTGGCGGCAGTGGGGATCACTGCTGCTACTGCTGTTGCTCCTGTTGCTGCTTCTGCTACTACTGCTGCAGCTGGTGGTGCGCCCTGTGCGCCCTGCCTCGGTCCCGTCCCGCCAGGGCCAGTGACCTTGATCGCTGCTGAGGGGCGGTGCACCTGGTGGTGCGGCTTATCCTGCTGCTGCTGCTGTTCCTGTTGCTGGTGCTGGTGTGGCAGCTGCTCCTGCTGCTGGTTCTGCAGCTCCCGCTGCTGGTGCTGCTGCTCCAGCTGCTGTTGTTGCTGCTGCTCCAGCTGCTGCTGTTCCTGCTGCTGCTGCTGCTCCAGCTGCTGCTGTGTCCCGCTGCCTTGTGGCGCTAGTGGCGTGAGGTGGCGAGGTTGAAGCTGGAGCTCCCTTTGCCGCTGCTGCTGCTGATGCTGATGCTGACGCTCCAGCTGGCGAGGAAACCTCCCCTGCTCTAACGGCATCCAGATTAGCTGCCGCTTCCGCCCGCTTCCGCGCCCTGTGATCTGCTTGGGTGCGCATCGGTGTGTTGGGTTGTGACACAGGGGAGGGAGGGCTGCTATCCTCAGCACTGCTGCCTCTGTCGCTGCTGCTGGCTCCGCCGCTGTGCTGCCGTCGTGGCTTGCTGTTGCCGGCTGCTGCTGATCCTGGGCGGTCACTTCAGCCGGCTCCGGCCAGCTGCTTACATCGCTGAAGTTTGAGGCGAAGCCAACATGCGGGGATGGGGCAAGGCTGCTGCTGCATATCCGCGATGTTAAAATTATAAATGTAATATTCATTGCTAATGTCGATACCGTCATCCTCGTTCCCTTTGATAATGTTGTTTGAGATATCAAAATAAGCCATGCTACTGCTATTGTCTATGTAAATGCCGTCGCCTTCATTGGTGGATATGACGTTGTTCGAGATGGTGACATTATCCAAAGAGGAATTATTGTATATATCTATGCCATTATCTGTGTTAGAGAATATGATGTTGTTGGAGATAGTGGCATTTTGCATCCAGCTGTGATTCCTTATGTCAATGCCAACGCCTTCGTTGGAGGATATGATGTTGTTTGAAATAGTTGTATTTAGCAAGTCGTCGGCATTCACTATATACACTCCGTCATCCGCATTTTCTTTTATTGTGTTGCCCGAGATCGTGAGGTTTAACATGGTGTAGCCGTCAGTATCTATATAAATGCCGTAACCATCGTTGGAGGATATGATGTTGTTCGAGATGGTGGTATTTAGCATGGGCTCGTCATTATATATATATAATCCGTCATCCCCGTTATCTTTTATTATGTTGCTCGAGATAGTGAGAGCCGACATCGGTTCGTAATTCTCTATATATATGCCTTCATCCTCATTGGAGGATATTATGTTGTTCGAGATGGTGACATTTGACATGGAATATTCGTCATTCTCTAAAAACATGCCGTAACCTTCGTTGGAGGATATGATGTTGTTCGAGACGGTGACATTAAACATACTGCCGTCGTAATTATTTATATATAAGCCGTCCTCGCTGTTATTTATTATCGTGTTGTTCGAGACCGTGAGATCAGACATTGGCTCGTCATTATATACGTATATGCCGTAATCTCCATTGGAGGATGCGATGTTGTCTGAAATGGTGACATTTTGCATGTTGCCGTCATTATTATATACATCTATGCCCATTCCTTCGTTGGAGGTTATGATATTGTTCGAAATAGTGGTATTTTGCATGGTTTCGTCATTTTCCACATACAAGCCGTCATCCCCGTTGTTCATTATCGTGTTGTTCGAGACGGTGACATTTTGCATTTTGTCGTCATTGTATATGTCAATGCCTTCGTCTTCGTTAGTGGATATGGTGTTGTTCAAGACAGTGACATTTTTCATGTTGTTGTCATTATATAGATACAAGCCGTAACCCTCATTAGTGGATATGACGTTGTTCGAGATGGTGACATTATCCAAAGAGGAGTTATTATACATCTTTATGCCGTCGTTTGTGTTATTAGTAATTGTGTTGCCCGAGATCGTAAAATTGCTCATGCTGCCGCTGTAGTTTTCTACATTGATACCATACCCATCATTGGAAGCAACGGCGTTATTCGATATATTGAAATCGGACATTGCCGCGCCGTTATTGTCAATAGTGATGCCTTTGCCGCCGTTCTCATTGATGATATTATTTGAAATATTGAAGTTTGAGATCGTTCCGGTATTGCCGCCTACATATATCCCGCCGGCGGTATTTCCAGTAATGGTATTGTTGCGGATGGTCCCGCCTGTAACATTATAAGCATAAATGCCGTAAGTTCCTAACCCGTCAATATTCAATCCCTGAACCGTGTCGTTATTTCCCAGTGTGATGGTATTGCTGCCGTCATTTACTATTAACGGCTGCTGCGCAGTGACCGGAATTCCTGGTAACCCGCTGTTATATCCGGAACCCCATAATACCGTGTTGTCCGCAAGGTCATAGTTGTCCGTGTAGTTGTTCGCCGTCCCGTCGCCACTGAAAACATAGATCGTATTTGCCGAGCCGCCAAGAGATCTCGAATAATCTACCGCTGCTTCAAGCGAAGTGTACGGATGCGCGTATGTTCCGTCAGCATCTATCGTGGATGCGGCGTTGTTCACAAATATGAACCGGCCCAGGTTCACTCCGTTCAATGATGTTACGGGTTTTTTGATGGGATCATCCGGCGCGGCTACCTGTATGTCCAGGTCTCTCACTACGCGCTCGAACATCCTGTTCTTAAGGTAAGGCAGGCTTTCGGAAGGCGTGGGATCTTTAAGCGCGAATATCTGGTCCAGGTCCATCGGGAAAGTTGCCCTCAGGCCGCCGGTGAAAGCGGTATCCTGCTGGCCGGAGCTGAACGACAGGTCCAGGCTGAGGCAGTCATTTATCTTTGATTCCGTCCTGAGGCGGAACCCGTTAAGATCGTTCGCGATAGTTGATTTATAGAAGAATCCTCCCAGGTATGTCCTTGTATTGAGCTGGCTCAAAGGAAGCACGGGGCCGCCGAGTTCTATGTCATAACCTTCCATGGCTTCTTCCATGTGATGCGCGACAAGGAGATTCTGTGAGCCGAATTCATAATTGGTGTCCACGTTCTCCACGCTGTCGCTCGGATGATAATAGTTCACCCTCACATCCAGGGGCTCGGAGAGATATTCGCCGCCCACGCCTGTTTGCTGGTGGTTTATGTTATTGGGAGAAGTCGAGCTGTCATAGAAAAGGTGCATGCCGAGTATGTACCTGTCATCGATCAGTTTCCTGAAGCCAAGGCCCATGTTGGATTCCAGGGCGTAAGGCTCATACCAGTTCTGCTTCGGGGCGAAGAAGAGGAGAGTGTCGCCGTTGTCTGAATAATAGAGAGGAAAGATGCCGTCTATGTAATAAATGCTCCTGTCGGGAACTGTACCCGAAGAACCCGCAAGGCTGATGTTCGCGCGATAGTGCCCTCCTGAAGGGTCCGCGGAGACGCCTGCGGACGCGCCATACGGATTTGCGGCTAGAAGAGTCGGTGACTGTGGCTGGTTAAAATCGAAAGCGTAAGCGCATGTGAAGCAAACCGAAATGAGGCAAATGAAAACCAGGGCCTTTTTCTTTATTATCATAACTCCCCCTCTTAATAAAACTCAAGATCTGAATGTCAAAACCCAAAACAAATCCCAATGGTCAAATACAAGGGAAAGTCTAGGGGAGGGGCCGGAAGTTGTCAAGCAGAATTTAAGGATTTTTTAAGGGGGCTTTAAGGCCGCGATTATTCCTTTTCTTCCAGGTTTTTCAGCATCTGGGCCGCTTTTTTATTATTTGGATCCAGCTCCCGCGCTTTATTCAAATGCTCTTTCGCCATTTCGTTGTTGCCAAGTTTGATATAAGCGCCGGCAATGCCGATTTGAGTCATAACATTCCACGGGGCTATCTTCAAGGCTTTCTGGAAATTATCCAGCGCGCCTTCATAGTCGCCTTTCATTTCCAGGCAGACGCCAAGATTCTGGTAGCCGTCGGGCTCGTCTGGCGCGTACTCTATCGCTTTGCGGCAGTTCACTATCGCTTCATCCAGTCTCCCCTTGATAGCAAGGCACGCGCCCAGCTCGCTGTATGCGAATGCGAGCTTGGGGTCCTGCTTCAGCGCTATGTCCAGCTCTTCCATCGCCTTGTCAAGGTTGCCTTTTACCCTGTAGCATATCGCCATGTTCGCGTGGGTAGTGGCAAGGTTCGGGTCCAGCTTGATAGCTTTCACGTAGAATTCCAGCGCTTTGTCAAAATCCATCCACTGCTGGTAGCACCAGCCGATGTTGTTCGTTATGCCGGGATCGTCCGGCTCCAGCTTGAGCGCCCGCTGGAATTCTTCTAACGCCATTTTCGGCTTTCCCATGCTCTTGTATATATTGCCCAGCCCGTCGTGGACCTCCGCGACATCGGACTTGAAAGAGGCGGCTTTCTTGAAATACTTGATCGCTTCATCGTACTGCTGCATGCTCTTGAGGCAGAGCGCTATGTGCGAGTAAGCTTCCATGTTATCCGGATCTTCCTTTATTATTTCCCTGTATTTTTCTATGGCTTCATTTGTCAGGCCGCTGTTCACCATCTTGTCGGCGGCGGTCATGGACTGCATCACCTTTATCATCTTTATCGGGACCGGCGCTTTTCCTTTTGTCGTTTCACTGCCGGAAACATAACCAAGGCTCATCAGCTGTTGTTTCGTCTGCTCGTCCACTTCTATCTTGTTCTCTTTCTTTTCAGGAGCGCTTGTTTTCTTGAAGAAATCATCCAGGTCTTTTTCCATGGACTGCGCTATATCCTTGCGCTTGTCTATAAGATTGACCAGTTCATCGGGATCTTTCGAGATGTTGTAAAGCTCCGGCTCGGTGGACTTTATGTATTTCCAGTCCCTTGTCCTCCACGACTGCATCTCCGACCAGTTAAAATGGATCTGCGCGTACCGGGTAGCGCTGAAAGCCGGCCTGTCCTCCGGTTTTTCTTCTCCCTTTAAGATACCCGCCAGGCTTTGCCCCTGGATCTCCTTGTTCTTTTTTATGTTCAGCAGGTCAAGTATGGTCGGCATTATGTCTATCAGGCGCACCTGTTCCTTTATTACTCTGTCCTGAGCGATCATTTTTGGATAAGAAAATATCAGCGGGACCTTCAGGGTCTCATCGTAAACAAATATCCCGTGGCCGTTCTCGCCGTGTTCGCCAAGCCCTTCTCCGTGATCGCCGGCGAAAATTACCATGGTCTTGTCCTTAAGCCCCAGCTCTTTCAGGGTGGAAAGGACCTCGCCGACATAATGATCGGCAAAAGCCACTTCGCCGCTGTAAAGATCATCCTTGTACATTTCCTTGTAAGGGCTTGGAGGATTGTATATCCCGTGCGGATCGTAAAAATGGACCCACAGGAAAAATTTCTTGTCCTTGTTGTCCTTCAGCCATTTAATCGCCAGCGGGGCGGTTTTATCCGCGGTCCTTTCGTCATCCATGAATTTTATCACCCTGTCGCCCTGATCTTTCCCGATGGCGTCATCGTATGTCTGGAACCCCTTGTTCAGGCCGTATTTCGCGTCCAGGACCACTGTGCTGACAAAAGCTCCCGTCGTATATCCTTTATCCTGCAGGACCTGCGCCAGGGTGACCTCCGTTGAAGCCAGCCGGTAGCTGCCGTTGTCCCACGCGTTTGATTGCTGCGGATAAGTGGAAGTGAACATGGTCGTATGGGAAGGAAATGTGAGCGGAGCCTGGGTGATGGTGTTCTGGAACATCGTGCCGTCTTTGGCGATGCCGTCTATGTTCGGCGTCTTTATCGCCTTGTCCCCGTAGCATCCGAGATGGTCGGCGCGCAAAGTGTCTACTATTATGAAAAGCACGTTGGGGCTTTCCTGGGCGGCCTCTATTTTATGACAAAGATAGCATAGAGAAAAGATTATCAGGACAGCGGCCAGCACATATCGAACAGTTTTCATAGAACAGCAATTATAGCAATATTCAGGAAAATGCCAAATGGTGATATAATCTTTCTTTATGGACCATCTATCCGAGCTTGAGAACAGGTCGATCTATATAATCAGGGAGGCGTACAGCCGCTTCAGGGATGTATCGCTCCTTTGGTCCATCGGCAAGGATTCCACCGCGATGCTCTGGATCGCCAGGAAAGCTTTCTTCGGAAAGATCCCGTTCCCCGTCATGCACATCGACACCGGTTATAAATTCAAAGAGATCTATAAATTCCGGGATCAGTACGCGAAAGAATGGAATTTAGATCTTTTGATCAGCCGCAATGAAGAGGCTATCAAGGCGGGAATGGGGCCTGCAAAAGAAAAACTCGCCTGCTGCAACGCCCTGAAGACCGAAGCGCTGAAAATGACATTGGTCAAAGAGAATTTCAAAGCTTTATTGCTCGCCATTCGCCGAGATGAACACGGGGTAAGGGCGAAAGAAAGGTATTTCTCGCCGCGGAACATGAAATTCGAATGGAACTACCAGAACCAGCCCGCGGAGATGTGGGACCATTACAGGGCAAAGGCTGCTTCCGGCGAGCATTTGCGCGTCCACCCGATGCTGCACTGGACTGAACTTGATATTTGGAGGTATGTTGAAAGGGAAAAGATCCCCATCGTCAGCCTTTATCTGGCGAAGAACGGGAAAAGGTACAGGAGCATCGGCTGCGAGACATGCTGCGCTCCCGTTGATTCAAAAGCGGACACGATAAGCAAGATAATAAAAGAGCTGGAGACGACCACGGTATCGGAAAGAAGCGGAAGGGCGCAGGACAAGGAGAACGCGTACACGATGCAAAAACTCAGAAGCCTGGGGTACATGTAAGACAATGGCGAAAGATACATTATATATAGCGATAACCGGCCATGTGGACCACGGCAAATCCACTTTGATAGGACGGCTGCTCATCGACACGGGCTCGCTCCCGAAGGACAAGATGGACGAATTGAATAAAATCGCCAAGGAACTGGGAAAGGACGCTGAGCTGGCGTATCTAACGGACCAGCTGAAAGAGGAGAGGGAAGAGAACAAGACAATAGATACCACCCAGACGTTCATCAAGACGAAGAACAGGGATTTTGTGATAATTGACACGCCGGGCCATACAGAATTCCTGAAGAACATGCTCACCGGCGCGAGCATGGCGAGCGCGGCTGTCCTTATCGTGGACGCCCACGAAGGGATAATGGAGCAGACGCGAAGGCACGCGTACCTGCTCTCCATGATCGGCATAGAAGATATCATTGTCGTACTGAACAAGATGGACGTTGAGAATTTCGACCAGGGAAGATTCAAAAAGCTCGCTTCCGATCTTTCCGGGATATTCGGCGAGCTGAACATGGAACCCGCTTACATGATACCTGTCTCCGCCAGAGAAGGCATCAACATCATGAAGCGGTCCAAGGAAATGGAATGGTACAAAGGCCCGACGCTGATCGAAGCTCTCGGATCCGATAAAGATCGACAATACCAGATCACGAAAACCCTTAAGGTTCCCTGTTCAGGATGTTTACGACATAGACGGAAAAAAAGTCCTTGTGGGCGGAGTATCTTCCGGAACTATCTCTCGCGGGCAGAAAGTGATCCTCATGCCGTCAGATCAAAAAGCTTCCATAACTTCGATCAAGTTATTTGAGGGCGAAAAAGCGAAAGCAGAGGAAGGGGAGAACATCGGCGTCATCATCGATCAGCGATCTTTCCGTGAAAAGGGGAGATGTCATTGTCGAGGAAGGATGTGCGACAGCTCCATCGAATGACTTGAACGGCGAAGTTTTCTGGATGGCTGATGAGCCGCTGAAGATCGGTTCCAAATTCACGCTTCGTATTGCCACTCAGGAAACGGAAGGCTATGTTTCATCAATATCTAAAACGATCGACGCTTCCACACTGAAAGTCCTGGAAGGGAACACCGGCGGAATAAAACAAAATGAAGTCGGAATGGTGGCTATAAAGGCCGCAAAGCCGGTTATCGCCGAGGACTTTTCATTCATCGAAGAATTCGGGCGGTTCGTTATCGAAAAGGACAATGAATTACTTGGGGCGGGTATCGTTAGAGAGGCTTCCCGTCAAAATCTCCGGCCTTGATCTCATCACTGGTAAATCCCAGTGTCTTCAGTATCGTCGGCGTTATATCGTAGATCGAAGGGCTATTATCCGAAGTCTTCTTATTCATGAAAAGCACGCCCGGAACGAGCGCGGGGTCGAACAGGTGGTCGCCCGACCATTTTTTCAAATTATCCTCTATCAATCCTTCCGGCGCCGCGCCAAGCGCGGTCTGCCACGAAGCCCTGTAACCGATATTGAACCCTATGAACAGGTCCGGCATGTTCTCAACGAGCGGCCCGCGGAAAATACTCCTCTTTCCTGTAAACTTTGCTGATGACCTTTTCTTTGTACTTTTCATCCGTCCATTTTGAAAGCTTATCGGCTATTTCGGTCTTCAGTCCTTCGGCTTCTTCTTTTTTGACTATGCCGTTCTTCTCCCGTCCTTCCAGATTCAGGTATATCGCTCCGAAGCCGACCGCATAGGCCTTTGTTTGCGACCAATCCACATCCGTAAGAAGTTCGGCGCCGGATTCAGAGTAAGGATCTTTCAGTACCATATAGCCGTTCTTTATGAGCCAGCTGTTTATATGCACGGCCCGCCTGAACGTATTGAACCCGTGATCGGAAAGCACTATCAATGTGTCGTCCGGCCCGAGCTTGTCCATCACCTCGCCCGAGCACCTGGTCCATTTTCTGGTACCAGGTCTCGATCATATGCTTGTATTTTTCGGGAGCGTCCTTTTCGTATAAAGGATGGCGCGGATCCCTGTAGCGCCAGAACATGTGCTGTATTATGTCGGACGGCTCAAAATAGCTGAAGAGCACCCCGTTCTTCATCTGCGCCAGCTCGATGTCCATTATCTCTTTTTTTTCGCGGAAGACCTGGTTTATCTCCTGGAGTATCGGCTCTTCCGAAAGCACTTTTTCATTCACCGCCCATGTGTCCATCGGCATGCCCTGGGTGTAATAAAGGCCTATTTTACCGACCAGATCATTGCTGTAGCTTTTCGGAAAAGAAATATCGAACAGCGGGTTGCGGGGATCGATGTTTATCGGGCTGGCGTAAAGTTTGAGTTCAGGCGAAGTTTCGATCAAATAGAATTTAACTATTCCCCTGATCGTTTTGAGCGGCCCGGCATTGAAAGAAACATCCTTCCAGGCGCTCCAATCGCCCTTTTTCAGGTCAAATTTGTTGTTCTGGAATTCTATTTCCACTGAATCGCTTTTTTCATTCAATGTGATCTTGAACGGCACTTTAACATTGTCGGGTTTCCCGAAAAGCGGCGCTACACGCGGGCCGATAAGGTTCGCCACCATCAGATGCGACCTGTTAACATGATAAACATTTCCGCCGCTGTATATTTCGCCGGGCGATCTTCTCGCTGGAATAAAAAGAAAAAGTTCCCTCCGTGCCGAGTAATGTCCGGCATGCCCATTCCGGAAATCATCTTCCCTTTAAGCTTGTCAGGCGGAAAAGTGGAAGCGCAGCTGAGCACTATTGTCGGAATGTCTTTTTCAGACGAATACTGCCAGAAGCATTTGGTCTTTATCGGCCGTATGGGAACGCCGGAATGTATCTTGGTTATCGAAAGGCTTAATGAATAATCCTTCGGGTCCCTTACAATGAAATCATAAAGCCCGGATTTTCCCGGGTTCTGGCCTGTCGCAAAACCGGTCCACGCGATGGGTGACTGCGACGGATTTGTGGTCCTAAGGCGCCGGTAGGCACCCTCGTTCTTAAGGCGCTCGAAATTCGGCAGCCTGCCCTGCCTTCATCATCGGCTCGATGATGTCGGGGCTCAAGCCGTCGAATCCGAGTATCACTACCTTATTATTGAATTTTGGAGCTGCAGTGTTCATGAACATCCCTATTAATACGGCGCATAAGATCACCAGGACGATAATGATGATTATAACAGGTCTTTTGTGATTTCCCAAAAAGCTCCATAGTTTCCTGAAGTATATGGCGAGTATGCCGAAGAAGGCGAATATGCCGGCGATAATAAAACTGCCTGTGTTGACTATGGTCATTCCAGTTCCGGGATCGATGTATCCGACGAACATAATCCGCTAATATTATCAGAAATCAGAATTAAGTAAATGTTCCCCTCTTGAGTTATTGCCTTTTTATCGCTCTCATGTCATCATTATCAGAGTATTATCGGAGGGTATTTTGGAAAATAAAATCAACCTGACAAAGGACATGAGCATCGCGCAGGCATTGAAGCTTAAGCCGCAAATAGCGGGATTCCTCATGTCCAAAGGCATGCAGTGCCTGGGATGCGTGATAGCCGAAGGGGAAACGCTGGATCAGGCGGCGGAAGTCCACGGCCTGGATCCGGACGAGCTGATAAAGGAACTTAACGAGCTGGAATAGCCGCCCCGCGCTACATTATAAAATATACTGCATTGCGACCGCGAAAGTCGTGTAACCTTCGCTGCCGGCGTAGAACATGGATACCTCGCCGAACAAGCTGAACTTCCTGTTGACAAAATATTTCACGCCGCCGCCCCACTGAAGCGCCGTATCCGATGACAACGATGTTCCCGTGTATTTTGTCGAATACTGGAGGATATTCATCAGCCCGTAAGCTGTAAAATTGTTCCTTATATATTTGCTTATTTCCAAGCCGGCTCCGATGGAGCCCGCGGCATAACCATTTGACGAATAGGAATCAAGGTTCACCACGCCGGCCAGGTCGAACGGGTCACCGTTCATGACCCTCAATAAAGTGTATTTTGCGCCTATTCCCACGGTGGACGCGCCGACCCCGGCGAGAGAACCCATGGCAAGCTTGCCGCTGATGTCCAGATCATCGGTCAGCCCGTATATGATCCTGGGCCCGAACTGCGTGATGCTGGAACTCGGCGACGTTTATATCGGTAGAACTGTAGAATCCCTGGATCGCGAGATTATCTTTTCCTATGGGAAGCGCGGTCATGAGATTTTCCGCGGAACAGGCGCCGGCCAATAAACTGACGGCAATGATAGCAAAGAATATTTTTTTCACGATTTTCCCTCCTTGATAATATTAAATCCAATTTCTTATATATAATAGAATATTTGCGGTCATTGTCAACAAAAAAACCCCTTGCACTTTATTAAAATAGATATTAAAATTACCGCAAGTGAGAGAAATAAACAAGAAAACAAGGAGGTGAAAAATACATGAAGAAAATATTTTTCTTGGCTTTGATATTAATGATCGGCTTATCATCTATGTCCTTTGCGGCGATGAAATTGGGTGTTGCCGGTTAATCGGCACCGGTCATGGGATTCACAGCCGATCCTCGTCATCACTCCCGGGAACCTGAAAAATATCGATTATGATATTTTAGTGGGATATTCCAGCGTTGGCATGGGAGAAGATATTGACGCAAATATCGGTATGCTTTTCGGCGGAACATGGTGGATGGGCATGAATGGTCCGATCAATTATGGATTAACAGCCGTATATATTTCACAGGGAATAGCAATGCGCAGCATATCCAGGAGACAAGGCATCTGATAATACAAGAGACTTCGCTTGATCTGCTTTTTTCAGCGAAGACCCCGCTTGTTGGCATCTTGGACCTGAGAGATGGATGTGCTTCTTGTATGCTTCCGTTGGTGGACAATACCTGGGAGACGATATAAAGAGCTTCAACCAAATGTTATCAACTGTCCAGCTTTCCTTGCAGTACGATTTTACCCTGTAATCTGCTATTGGTTTAAAAAAATAGGCCCCTGGAGATTTCCCAGGGGTCTTTTTTAGGGTCTTTTTTTTATGGTAATATTGCTTTCTCATGCCAAAGCCCCATGAAAAATTCAATAAACTTGTCCAGATAGTCCGCCGACTGCGCGCGAAGAACGGATGCCCGTGGGACCGAGTCCAGACTCATAAAACATTGAAACCTTACATGGTGGAAGAAGTTTATGAAGCGCTGGAAGCCATAGACTCCAAGGATTACACGAAGCTCGCGGAAGAGCTGGGCGACATGCTCCTTCACATCGTCATGCAGGCGGAGATGGGAAGGGAAGAAAAAAATTCACGATCGACGATGTCATTGATTCGATCTCCGCGAAAATGGTAAGGCGCCATCCCCATGTGTTCTCAAAAAGCAAAGTGAAAAGCGTGGAGGAGGTTTGGAAAAAATGGGAGGAGATAAAAGGCAAGGAGAACGCTGAAAAAGGCGACAAGCATATCGGCATATTGAAAGCATCCCCCATGCTCTCCCGGCGCTGTACCGAGCGGATAAAGTTCAAAGAAGGGCGGCAAGGGTGGGATTCGATTGGAACAGCGTAGCCGGCGCATGGCATAAAGTTGAAGAAGAGAAGAGAGAAATACTTGAGCTTATGCGTAGCTTCAAAATCCAAAGTTCAAAGCTCAAAGATCAAAATAATTCAAAACCCCAAATCCCAAACAAAAACATATGCTTGGCGAGGAAATAGGAGATCTGTTATTTGCGGTAGTGAATGTTTCAAGGAAACTTGATATCGATCCGGAGGAAGCACTGCAGAACGCCACGTCAAAATTCATGAGGCGGTTCAAGGAGATAGAGCTTCACGCGAAAAAAAGCGGAAGGCACGT
Organism: uncultured bacterium; assembly: GCA_963768305.1. GTDB lineage: Bacteria > Margulisbacteria > WOR-1 > CAVSGV01 > CAVSGV01 > CAVYHE01. The sequence goes on along the minus strand of CAVYHE010000008.1, from coordinate 265,869 downwards.
CAATAAACTTACTTTGCCGGAGATGGACGCGGTTTGGGCGGAAGTCAAGGCAAGAGAGAACAAAAAGCGCTGAAAGACTGAAATTCCCCCCGATTTTTCTCGATATATACCAAGAGGCGTTCGCTATGGCATGCGCGGGGCGCAGCATGACCTTTATTCTATAAGGAGAATTTTCGTGGTCAATAAGATCAGATCCAACCAGGGGAGGCAAACACTTCATGCCTTCGGAAAAATGTCCTGGTTTAATATTAATAAGATCCCCTTGAATGAAGAGGACAGGGCTTATCTGGAATCATTGAATTCAAAGGGTAGCTTTAGACATAAGATCCTTAGCACTAAAGTGCAGGCCAAGCTGGCGATACTAGCTCAAAATGGCAATCTTAAGGCCAGAGATAAGCTGATCAAGTTCAATATCGGCCTTGTGATCTCTGTTGCCCAAAGATATGTAAATAAGGGTAAACCTCTTTCTGAGCTTATTGACTTGGGGAATCAAGGCTTTCTCCCGGCAATAAGAAAATTCATGCTCGGCCAAGGCGCTACTTTCCCAAGCTACGCTATCTTTTGGATCAGGCAGGCAATAACTTCCTCGTTTGTCAGCCAGTACCAGATCTCTATTCCGATCAATCGTTTGAACGAATGGAACAAGATAAGCAAACATGAGGATGACCTTCACAAGGAATTAGAAGGAGAACCTTCCGTGGAAAGGATCGCGGAAAGGTCCAAGCGTCCCGTAAAGGAAATCAAAGAATATATTCAAATGTCCCGCTGGCTGCTTTCCCTGGATGCTCCGCCGCAGAAAAGCGTAAAACATAGAGATGAAAACAATTGCGCGCTGGGCGATCTTGTGCCTGACCATAAGACCTCGCTTCCGGATAAAGAAACTTTCCAAAAAATATTGGAAGAAAATGTGAACAAATGTTTAAGACGGCTGCCCAAGCGAGACAGGACGATCATTGAGTACCGTTTTGAGCTGGACGGTAAGCCTCGTCTAAGCTATAGACAATTGGGTGAAATCTTGCACGTTAGCAGCGAAGATGTTCGCCAACTTGAAAAGAGAATTAGGAAAAATTTGCGGGAAAACCTGAAACAATACCGCGACGGGTTTTAGCGGTCGGCTCTCGCGTCCCCTTCCTCATTATGATATAATTCAACCCTTATGAAAGACGCCTGGAAAAATCTATTCTTTTACCTTTTGTTCCTGCTGATAATCGTGTCGCTTCTGGCGCCGCTTTTCGGCAATCAGCCGAAGGTCCAGGAGCTTTCTTTCACCGAGTTCATGAACCAGGTGGACCAGGGCAAGGTCAGGGAAGTGTCCGTCGGCGGGGATGTTTTTACCGGAAAGCTGGCGACGGGGATGGCATTCAAAACGCGCGCCCTTAATTATCCCGACCTTATTCCCACGCTGAGGAACAAGGGCATCAATATCAAAGTGGAACCGCCGTCCGATTCCGGATGGTTCTGGAACCTCCTGGTCCAGCTTGTTCTTCCGCTCATGTTCTTCGCCGGGCTCTGGTGGCTGCTCATGAGGCAGGCGTCCAGCTCTTCGGGCCAGGCGCTTTCTTTCGGAAAGTCCAGGGCAAAACCGCTTAAGGATAATACAAAAATAACCTTTGCCGATGTCGCCGGAGTCGATGAGGCAAAAGAAGAGCTGAAGGAGATAGTCGAATTCCTGAAAACCCCGCAGAAATTCCAGAAACTCGGCGCGAAGATACCGAAAGGCCTTTTATTAATGGGAGCTCCGGGAACTGGAAAGACTCTTCTGGCGCGGGCGATAGCGGGAGAAGCCGGAGTTCCGTTCTTTTCCATATCCGGATCAGATTTTGTGGAAATGTTCGTCGGGGTGGGCGCGTCAAGGGTCCGCGATCTTTTCCTGCAGGCGAAAAAGCAGACGCCGTGCATAATTTTCATGGATGAAATTGACGCGGTCGGAAGGCACCGCGGCGCGGGGCTCGGCGGCGGACACGATGAAAGAGAACAAACATTGAATCAGCTGCTAGTCGAAATGGACGGATTTGACCCGAACACGAATATCATTGTTGTTGCCGCGACGAACAGGCCCGACATACTTGACCCGGCGCTGCTCAGGCCCGGAAGGTTTGACAGGCAGATAGTTCTGGATAAGCCGGACCTTAACGGAAGGCTAGGCATACTTAAGATCCACGCAAAAGGAAAACCTTTCGCGAAAGAAGTTGATCTCTCCATTGTGGCAAGGCGCACACCGGGATTCACCGGAGCTGACCTGGAAAATCTTTTGAATGAAGCCGCGATATTGGCGGCCCGCGCTAACAGGAAAGACATATCAATGAGGGAAGTCGGGGAAGCGACGGACAGGGTCATTGCCGGACCGGAAAAAAAGAGCAAGGTCATCAACGACCGGGAAAAAGACATCGTTTCATACCACGAAGTCGGGCACGCGATGCTGGCCAGGCTTTTGCCCAATGCCGATCCCGTCCACAAAATATCCATCCTTCCCAGAGGGCTTGCGCTCGGTTACACATTACAATTGCCCATTGAAGACAAATATTTGATAACAAAAAGCCAGGCGATGGACCAGGTGACGGTGATGCTGGGCGGAAGGGTCTCAGAGGAAATGATCTTCAATGAACTTACTTCCGGCGCCCACAACGACCTGGAGCACGCCACAGAAGTCGCGAAAAGGATGGTCTGCGAATTCGGCATGAGCAGGCTGGGGCCGCGCACTTTCGGAAAGCGCGACCGGCAGGTGTTCCTGGGCCGCGACCTGGGCGAGCAGAAAGATTACGGAGACATGACCGCCGACGCCATCGACAAGGAGATAGAATTCATAATCGAGACCTGCCAAAAAAGGGCAAAGAAAGTATTGATGGCGAACAGGAGCAAGCTGGAGATCATCGCGAAAAAGATGAAGGAAGTGGAAACGCTTGAGGGCGATGAACTGGAGAAAGTATTCAATGATCTGGGGCTTAAAGCAAAGAACGGGACCGAAGAAAAAAGATCAAGATCGGACTGAAGAAAAACAGGGGATAAAGGTAAAGCTTATCGAATGCGTCCCGAACTTCAGCGTCGGCCATGACAGTACGGTCATCCACAAGATAGTCGATTCCATAAAAGCCTATTCCGTGGACGTAATAGACCAGTCTTATGATGAGGACCATAACCGGCTTGTAGTGACCTTTATCGGGACGCACGAAAATGTCATCTTTGCCGCTTATAGCTCGATCGAAACGGCTGCGAAACTGATAGACGTCAATAAACAGGTCGGCGTCCATCCGTTCATCGGTGTTGTGGACGTGGTACCGTTCATTCCTTTGCAGGGCGCGAACATGAACGATTGTAAAGATCTTGCAAAAAAACTTGGGAAGCAGGTCGCAGAAAAATTGAATATCCCCGTCTACCTCTACGGTGAAGCGGCAAGGAACGGCAATTTTAAGCATTTGAGCAATATCAGGCACGGCGGATTGGAACATTTGCGGTCGGCGATATCTACCAAAGATTTCAGGCCGGACTTCGGCGAACCAAAGATACATCCAACCGCGGGGGCAGTGGCGATAGGCGCGAGGGACTTTCTGATCGCTTTCAATGTCAATCTTGATACCGATGATCTTTCGGCGGCGAAGGACATAGCGAAAAGGATAAGGGAAAAGGACGGTGGCCTTCCCGGGATAAGAGCTCTGGGTGTTCCGCTGCATTCAAAAAAGAAAGTCCAAGTCACGATCAACGTGACGCATTACAAGAAAACATCGCTCAAAACTTTGATGGACAGGGTAAAGAAAGAGTGCGCGGCAAAGAACATATCGATCCTTAATTCCGAGATCGTCGGCCTGGTCCCGAAGGACGCGACTTTCCCTGGGATGAAAGAATACCTGATGCTCGATGATTTTGACGAGGGAAAAATACTCGAAACTTATTTGTGATAAGGAGATAACTTGGCGGAAGAACTGAATAAAGTTTACGATGCGGCAACTGTCGAACAGAAATGGTACAAGGTCTGGGAGGAGAGCGGATACTTCAAGCCACGGCCGTCGTCAGGAAAGCCGTTCGTGATAGTTATCCCGCCACCGAATGTCACAGGATCCCTCCACATGGGACACGCGCTGGACAATTCGATACAGGACATACTTTCCAGGTTCAACCGCATGAAAGGCATCGAGACTCTCTGGGTGCCGGGAACGGACCACGCAGGGATCGCCACGCAAAATGTTGTCGAAAAAGAACTCGGCAAGGAGAAAAAACGGAAAGAGGATGTCGGCAGGGAAAAATTCGTCGAGATGGTATGGAAATGGAAAGAAACTTACGGCGGGCGCATTACAACTCAGCTCCGACGCCTGGGAGCGTCCTGCGACTGGAGCAGGGAGCGGTTCACTATGGATGAAGGGCTTTCCCGCGCCGTCAGGAAAGCTTTTGTTTCCTTGTACAATGACGGGCTTATCTACCGCGGAAAAAGGATAATCAACTGGTGCCCCAGATGCAAAACGGCTATTTCTGATATCGAAGTCGAGTATACGGAAGAGAATGGAAAACTCTGGTATCTGAAATATCCGGTCGAAGGGTCAAATGAATTCGTGACCGTCGCCACGACCAGGCCGGAGACGATGCTGGGAGATGTGGCTGTCGCCGTTAATCCGTCGGATGAAAGATATAAACATCTCATAGGCAAAATGCTGATGCTTCCGCTTGTCGGGCGAAGGATACCTGTCATAAAAGATGATTTTGTCGATCCTAAATTCGGGACAGGCGCCGTGAAGGTCACTCCCGCGCACGATCCGAACGACTATGAAATAGGATTGCGCCACAACCTTCCGCAGATCATCATGATGCATCCCGACGGAAAAGTGTGGGTCAATCATTTTCCGAAAGATGAGCAGAAGAATATCGCTTCTTACGAAGGCGTTGACCGCGTCAAGCTGAGAGAGATCATCGTATCTGACCTTGAAAAAGAAGGTTACCTTGAAAAGATCGAGGATTACAAGAACAAGATCGGCAGATGCTACAGATGCAAGACGATCATCGAGCCGTATCTTTCAGACCAATGGTTCATAAGGATGAAAGAGCTTGTCCGTCCGGCCATTCAGGCCGTTGAGGACAGGAAGATCGAGTATATTCCCGACCGCTGGACAAAGGTTTACCTTAACTGGATGGAGAACCACCGCGACTGGTGTATTTCACGACAGATATGGTGGGGACACCGCATTCCTGCCTGGACTTGCAAATGCGGAGAGATCATCGTATCAGAGGAAACTCCAACTAAATGCCCCAAGTGCGGAGGCTCAAATTTAACACAAGATCCGGACGTTCTGGATACCTGGTTCTCATCCTCACTCTGGCCTTTCTCAACTTTAGGATGGCCGGACGATACGGCCGACCTGAAAAAATATTATCCCACTTCGGTCCTCGTTACGGGATATGACATCATCACTTTCTGGGTATCGAAGATGATAGTGATGGGCCTTAAGTTCATGAAAAAGGAGCCGTTCTCGAAAATATTCATCCACGGGCTTATAAGGGACGTAACGGGCAAGAAAATGAGCAAGTCGCTCGGCAATGTGATCGACCCGGTCAATGTGATCGACAGGGTAGGGGCTGACGCTTTGCGTTTTGCCCTTGTGTCCTTGATCTCGGGACAGGGCCAAGATATTAAATTATCGGAAGAAAAGATAACTGAAGCAAGGAATTTCAGCAACAAGATATGGAATGCGGCGAGGTTTGTTCTGAGTTATGAGTTAAGAGTTAAAAGTTCAAAGCTGTCATTAGCTGACAAATGGATCTTGAGCAGATATAACAAAACCATCGGCGATATCACGGCAAACCTTGAAGATTTTGATCTCGGGGAATCAGCGAGGCGGCTTTATGATTTTATCTGGAGCGAATACTGCGACTGGTACGTGGAAATGTCGAAGATCGAGGCTTCGCAAAAGGTCATGATCGATGTTTTCGAGGGGACGATGAAGCTTTTGCATCCGTTCATGCCGTTCATAACCGAGGAGATATGGCAAAAAATTAGAGATGAGAGATCGGAGATGAGAGAGGAAAAACATAAAACGATAATGCTGGCGAAATGGCCGGAAGCCGATAAGTCTTTGATGAACGAGAAGATCGAGGAAGAAGTCGACACAATAAAAAGTGTTGTCAAAGCTATCAGAAATATTAGGGCGTCGCTTAATATTCCGCATTCAAAGGAACTTACGGCGTATGTCGTTACTTCTAAAGTGATCGGCGACCAACAAAAGACATATATAAAAGCGCTCGCGCGGCTTGAAAAACTCGATATCAGGTCGAAATTAGCTGACAAAACGGAAGGTTCCGCGGCAGCTGTCCTTCCGGGGATCAGCATATATGTCCCGCTCAAGGGGATAATTGATCTCGATAAAGAAATTGCACGGCTTAAGGAAAAGCTTATTGGATTAGATATCGAAATAGAAAAAATGCAGCAAAGAATTTCCGCGAACAAGAACATTCCTGACGATGTATTGGCTGAATGGAAGGGCAGGGTAGAAGAATTCAGTAAACAGAAAGTGACAATTCAGACACAGATTAAGTCTTTAAGTTCATAAAACAACGAACCGGCTTATTATTCCGTAATCATCCCTTCTAGATCAATGCGAATTATCTGCCCAAATCTTTTCGGTTGGCCGCCTGTCTTTTCAAACATCTCGAAATTCAGCTGAACAGGGGCTCCCGGACGTGTTTCACCAAGAAGATCAGTTTCAACACCAATCGTTACTCCGATAAATGCTTTTTCCCGCTCAAGGTGGTCTCTAAATAGACTCATTGCTTGTCCAAAAAGGCTGTAATACTTATAACTGCCTCCACAACCAAGGACCCCGTATTTTGTGTACGTATAAATATTTATTTTTTGCAATGCGTCTTCTAATGGTTTAGCGGGCACGTGAACTTTTGACTCAAGCACCTCTATTTTATTGCTGATTTTAGCCGGCAAACAGGTAACATTACGAATCAAGCCCTGAGTCAATCCGGCATAAGCCTCCCTGGGTAGATGTTCGTATCCTCTAACCCTTATAAATCCATGTTCATGTACTCCAGTTAAAGCCATATTAATTCTTCCTAACACATATCAGCAATTTCATTAAAAAAATACACTGTTTTTATTGACCGCTGGGCAGCTAAAAATATTTATTTATTCAGCGGAGCGGTTACTTCAAAATCCAAGTCCGGATTTCCGGTCAGATCCTGGCCTTTAAAAGCCGTTATAAAATAACCGTTTGCGTATTTAGTCATATCATCTATCTTATTATTCTGGGAAAGATATATTGAGAGAGCCCAGACCCCGCTGCAGTAATCGATCAGGTCCTGATCAGGCGAACAACTTCCAAAATAGGTTCCGGAGGCGACTTTTGGTTTATTACAATGTAAGTGGGTGGTGATCGGATATTGCAATAATTTAATTTCGGTTCTTTCGATTAAGCTCATTAATCCTCTGCACACGGCTTCAATTGGTGCCCCATCGGGGATCTGACTTACAAGTCTTTGTATTATTGTCATGCTTTTCGCGTCCACTACGGCCCTGGCCAGCAAATAATCGTTCCTCGCCCCGTTCATAATAGCTTTATACTCGGGGCTTTCAATCGGAAGGGAGGCCGCTTTAATTACGGTTTCTTTCGGAGGCATGAACGTAAATTTTAGAATACCTTGCTGACGATCGATGTCCGCCTTAAGCCAGTATTTTTCCTGTAAGATACCCGGTTTTGTGTGATTTAGGTAATCTGCCTGGACAAAATGGGCTTCTACCTCAAACAAGCTGTATGGCAAAGAGCGCTTGTTAAAGATCTGCCAGGAATGCCAAAGCTCATGGATAATGGTTGATTCGAACAGGGTTTCATTGTTAATTATCTTTATCTGTTCCGGGTCAAACAGCAATGAATTATTCTGAATATCGAATATTGCATCAACACTGGCTCCGGCAAATGAGGCGTTGGATCTTTTACAATGAAGGCGGCCATTCAGTATTTGATTGGCCATTGTCTTAAGATAAGGAAGATAATGGGCGGAAATTAACCCCTTTTTAATGGTCTTTCTGGCCAAAGAGTAAACTAAAAGCGCATATAATCCGTCAGGGCCGAGATGTTTATTTTGGAGCTGTTCCATTTCTTTTAAGGAAACTTGGCCGTTAGCCAGGAGACCCCGGACATATTCGCGGGAAAACGGAAAATCCCCGCAAACTTTGAAGGCTTTATCCAGCTGAGTCGCTATTCCGGCAGTCGCGGATTTAGCGCCGTAGGCGTTGACTTTATTGCCGATCGAAGTAGTGTCTGATGTTGTCATATTATTTTTTCACCTGCCAGATTTAAATAATGATCGATCCCCTATCAGGCCCTCGCCACATGAACATCAAAAGGTCTTTATTTCACATTTCGGGAGCATTTTTCTTAGCGATTCAATTTGCTGTTTAGTAAGATAACGATTACCTTCTAACCGTAATGACATTAAATTTGGACAATTCTTTAAAGGTTCAAGATCTGCCACATAAGTATTTTTTAATGTTAAGTTCCTGATCTTTTCGTGATTCCTTAACATTTCCAGGCTTTTTAATGGAGTATCATATATGCATACATTCTCCAAATACTCTAATTTTTTCAAAATATTAATATAATGAACAAAACGGCAAGAAATGGTCAAGGATCGAAGTTTTGTAAATTTACTTAAAATATCCGTCTTCGCATTTTCTGAATTATCCTTGATACTGAGGCCTAGTATGGTACCGGACAAAGTATTTAGATATCTTAGCGTATGTTGAGAATGCAGCTGGTGTTTCCCAGCATCAAGACCGCCGGACACTTTCTTAAATGGAATTAATCCTCTAAATATCTTAAATACGGACATATAGTTCCTCCTGTGCCATTATCGGCAGTTTTGTGCGGGAATTTCACTTTTTGGTGAAAATATTTTGAAAGGGATGGGAGATGTTTTTCGAAAACCTAACTCTCTTGCTTCGCTATGTTCCCCATGTCCGGTATGACCTTGTAAATCCTCTTTATCTCTCTGGCCTTTCCGCTTTCGTCAATATCAATGACAAGCCCGTTGAAGATGCCGGGGCCTTTGTCTTCCGGCTCGAAACGCTCGGGCATGGAAAGTAGAAATCTCTTGATTATCTGCTCCTTTTGCACGCCTATGATCGAATCATAAGCGCCCACCATTCCGGCGTCCGTGATGAACGCCGTTCCTTTCGGGAGTATCCTTTCATCAGCGGTCTGGATATGGGTGTGCGTCCCTATCACGGCGGAAACTTTTCCGTCCAGATACCACGCGAGCGCGTTCTTCTCCGATGTCGCCTCTCCGTGAAAATCAATGAATATGATATGGGTTTCATGCTTAATTTTTTGAACAATATCATTCGCCGTCTGGAACGGATCGTTTATGCAGGACATGAAAACGCGCCCGACCAGATTAACTACCCCGTACTTTATCCCTTTCGATGAATAAACATCATAGCCTTTTCCAGGGACGCCTTCGGGATAATTCGCGGGCCTCACAAGGTTGGGGCAGGACGCGATGTCCGGCAGGAATTCTTTCCTGTCCCAGATGTGGTTCCCCATGGTTATGACGTCAATGCCCATGTCCATCAGCTCGTCATAAACCTTTTTAGTGATGCCTACTCCCGCTGCAGAATTCTCCCCATTCGCTATCACGACGTCAGGCGAGAACTCCTTTTTCAGCTCCGGCAGTAGGCTCGCGGTGATCGTGCGCCCCGGCCGCCCGATTATGTCCCCTATGAATAGTATCTTCATTTTGCGGTATCCGTCGCCCTGGTCTCCCTTATGACCGTCACTTTTACTTCGCCCGGGTAATCCAGCTCAGCTTCGATCTTCCTTGCGACATCGTGCGCGAGTTTTGTCGACATAAGGTCGTCAAGCTTGTCCGGCTGGACCATTATCCTTACTTCTCTTCCGGCCTGAATGGCGAAGCATTTTTCAACTCCCTCAAACGAGCAGGCGACTTTCTCCAGGTTTTCCAGCCTCTTTATGTAAGCTTCCAGAGTGTCGCGCCTCGCGCCCGGCCTTGAAGCCGATATGGCGTCAGCCACGGCCACTATGACCGCTTCGGCGGTGCGCGCCGGTTCGTCGCCGTGATGTGCGGCTATGGCGTGAAGGACTTCCGGCGATTCGCCCGCTTTCTGGGCGAACGTAACGCCAAGTTTTGTATGTGTCCCTTCGGATTCCTGATCAATGGCCTTTCCTATGTCATGGAGAAGTCCGGCCCTTTTTGCCAGCTTCACATTAACGCCAAGTTCTGCCGCGATCATTCCGGAGATCTTCGCGACCTCTACTGAATGCTGAAGAACATTCTGTCCGTAGCTGGTCCTGTACCTCAATCTCCCGAGCATCTGGATCAAGACCGGAGGCAGGCCGTGGACATCCGCTTCAAATGTGGCCTTTTCACCATGCTCCCACATGGCAGCTTTCAGTTCTTCCTTCGACTTATTATACATTTCTTCGACTCTCGCCGGATGGATCCTTCCGTCGGCGATAAGTTTTGTCAAAGTCAATCTGGCGGTTTCCCTTCTTACCGGATCAAAACCCGATATGATAACTGCTCCCGGCGTGTCATCCACTATCAGATCAACACCTGTCAATGTTTCGAACGCGCGGATATTCCTTCCTTCACGCCCGATAATGCGCCCTTTCATTTCATCGTTCGGAAGCTCGACCACGGTAATTGTGGATTCCACGACATGGTCCACGGCGCAGCGCTGGATGGCGGTGGATAATATCTCTTTCGCCATCTTGTCCGCGTCCTTTTTCATCTGTTCTTCCTTCGCCTTTATCAGAAGAGCTGCTTCCCTGTCCATGTCCTTTTCCAGGTTCTTTAAAAGGGTCTTGATACCTTCCTCCCTGGTCAAGCCGGAAACTTTTTCCAGCTCTTTAACATGCTGAACTCTCAATTCTTCCAGAAGCACCCGCATTTTTGCGATGTCGGCTTCCGCGGAGACCAATTTTTTCTTGGCCTCTTCGACATTTTTCTCACGCGCGTCCATGCTCTCTTCGCGCTGTAGAAGCCTTTTTTCCAGGTTGAAAAGCTCCGCTTTTCTTTCCTTCGTCTCCTTATCGAATTCCTGCCTTAATTTCAGTGACTCATCTTTTGCCTCCAGTATCGCTTCCCGTCTTTTTGTCTCGGCGTCGCGCTTTGCGTCCTCCAGGATCCGCTTCGCCGTTTCCTGTGCCACGCGGATCTTCTGCTCCGCCATGCTCCTTCTGATCATGATATACGCGACGAACATCGCGAATACGATGACAGCGAGCACCGTGCTGTAGATAAAGCTCGCTAAATTCATTTAACTCATCCTCCTTCTATTACGCGCCAGTGTCCGTTATTTCTTCTTCGTTTCCGCCACTACCGCTGGTTTTCCCGGGTTCAAAACGTATTTCCTAAGGTCGCTTTCCATTTTTTTCGCAAGCTCCCTGTTCTCTTCCAGTATTTTCACGCTGTTCTCCCATCCCTGTCCTATCTTCTCCCCTTTATAAGTGAACCATGCGCCGCTCTTTTCCGCTATCCCTGCGGCAATGGAACTGTCAAGGATGTCCGCGCCCTTTGAAATGCCTTCCCCGTGTATCAGTGTGAAGAAAGCTTCCCTGAAAGGAGGTGCCACCTTATTCTTCACTACCTTCACTTTCACCTTTGTCCCTATTATCCTGTCCGCATCCTTTATCTTTTCACTTGCCCTTACTTCCAGCCGGACCGAAGAATAGAATTTCAGCGCTCTGCCGCCCGGCGTGACTTCGGGATTGCCGAACATTATCCCGATCTTTTCCCTCAGCTGGTTGATGAAGATCATTACGGTCTTCCCCTTGCTGATGACCGCGGTCAATTTTCTTAGCGCCTTTGACATCAACCTTGCCTGAAGGCCTACCTGGAAATCTCCCATCTCTCCCTCGATCTCCGCTTTCGGAACTAAGGCGGCGACCGAATCGACAACTATGATATCGACGGCTCCAGACCTGATCAAAGTTTCAGCTATCTCCAGTGCCTGCTCACCGTAGTCAGGTTGAGATATGAGAAGATTGTTAATATCAACGCCGAGTTTTTTTGCATATACCGGAGAAAGTGCATGCTCGGCATCGATGAACGCCGCAATGCCTCCCCGTTTCTGCGCTTCGGCTATTGCCTGGAGCGAAACGGTGGTTTTTCCGCCGCCTTCGGGCCCGTATATCTCGATTATCCTTCCTTTCGGGAATCCGCCCACTCCCAGAGCGGCATCAAGAGCGAACACCCCGGACGGGATCACCTCCACGTCCATCTTTGACGCCTTGTCCATTCTCATTATGGAACCCTTGCCGCAGTTCTTTTCTATCTGCGTTATCGCCATTTCCAATGCTTTCTTTTTTTCGTCTGCCATATTATTACTCCTCCTTTGTTGTTACTTTGCTCTAACTCTCGTTACTTGAGGGGCAAGCCCCTCAACGACCCTTCGGGTCTACTCCCCAATATTCATTAAACTTTATTCAATGCCTCTTCTCCGCCTAAATGCAGCCAGAGCAAGCCAAGTGCGGCAGCGGCGGCTTTTTCCCGTATTTCGCTGCGTCCGCCCGAAAGCTGTAGCTCCTTGAAAACCGTTCCCTGGTCAGACGCAAGGCCTATGTAAACAAGACCGATCGGCTTTGGCGGCGTAGTGCCGGTTGGACCCGCTACTCCCGTTGCCGAAAGTCCGATATCAGCCCGGTATCTTTTTCTTATCCCCTCGGCCATCACGATAGCCACCTCTTTGCTGACCGGGCTTTCATGCGCAATGATATTCGCCGGAACGCCCAACTCCATTACTTTTATTCTGTTATTGTAGGCAATGATCCCGCCCACAAAGAATTCCGAGCTTCCAGGCTGGCTTGTAAGCTTGCTTGAGATGGATCCCCCGGTGAGCGATTCCGCCACAGCGACGGTCTTTTTCGCCTTTTTCAAAAGCTCCGCGACTTCCACCTCGGTTGTCTTTCCAATGACGGAAAGGACGCGGGTAAAAAAGTCCTCAAGCTTGACTTCCGACTCACCCATTAAAGATACCCCTATTTTTAATAAAATAATCGATCCCCGATATTACCGCCAGTATGACGCCCATCCATAAGATCAGGTTCCCGTAGGGCCAGTTCAGGATCAATATGCCGGCTGCTACATCAAGCAAGGCTGCCTTGTATTTGCCCATTTTATCAGCAGCAATTATCTTGCCGGAGGAGCCGGCCGCTATCCGGAGTCCTGTCACCGCAAAATCTCTCGCGATTATCAACATCACAGGTATAGACGAAACTCTTCCAAGTTCAACCAAACAAAGCAAAGCGGATAACACAAGTATCTTGTCTGCAACGGGATCGAATATCTTCCCGATGACCGTTTCCTGCTTCAGCTTCCTGGCAAGATACCCGTCCAGGGCGTCGGAAGCAGCTACAATGCCGAAAATAACTACAGCAATGATATTGCCATTAGGAATATGAGGCGAGAGCAAAAAGTAGACCAGCAGGGGGATTAAAAGTATTCTTAAAAAAGTTACGGAATTAGGCAGGTTCAAGTAAAAACGGCGCCGGAAAGATCATACGGGCCTGACCCCGTAATTTTCACAGACACGATCTTCCCGTTCGGGACATATTTATCCATCTTGACAACGCCGTCGATCTCCGGGGCGTCCATGTAGGACCGCCCTAGCCTTCCTTCCGATATGACTTCTATCACTTTTCCTATCATATTTTTCAGAGACTTTCTGGAAATCTCGCGCTGCAAGCGCATTAACTTATGAAACCTCTGGTCTTTTATCCGCCCGCCAACTTGATCCCCCAATTTGGCCGCGGGAGTGCCTGATTCCCTGCTGTACTTGAATACTCCCAGTCTCTCAAACCTCTCTTCCTTAATGAACGAAATCAATTTGTTAAAATCGGGAACTGTCTCTCCGGGATAACCGACGATGACGGATGTCCTTATCGCTATCCCGGGTATTTTCCTCCTTAACTTTTCGATCAAATTCCTGAGCTTTTCAGCGGATATCCTCCGCCTCATGGACTTTAAAATCTTATCACAGGAATGCTGTATAGGCAAGTCAAGATACTTGCAAATTTTTGGCTCTTTTGCCATCACTTCGATAAGTTCATACGTAACATGTTTGGGATGCGCGTACATTATACGGATCCATTTCAATCCGCTTATTCGGGCAAGTTTTTTGCATAGAATATGTAAAGAGGGCTTTCCATACAGGTCTGTTCCGTACATGGTCGTGTCCTGCGCGACCAGAATGGCTTCTTTCAGACCTTTTCGAACCAGATCTTTTACTTCGCTGACTATCGAGGCCATCGGCCGGCTTTGATATTTGCCTCTCAAGCTTGGAACAATGCAGTATGAGCATCGATTATTACATCCGTCAGCGATCTTGATATAGGCATAATAATTCGGAGTTGCCTTGATCCTCGGCGTCTTATGGGTGAAAAGGCAGTGGGTTCCTTCAAGGAGCGATATCTTTTTTTTGTGGCCCAAATTCCTGAGGATGTAAATGATCTTGTCGATCTGCCCCGGCCCGACAATAGCGTCGATCTCCTCGAATTTATCAAAAAGCTCGTTCTTGTATCTTTTCGGCAGGCATCCCGCGACGACCAGGAATTTCAGTTTTCCTTTTGACTTAAGCTTTGATATCTCTTTTATGATCTTGTAAGCTTCATCCCTTGCGTCGCCGATGAAAGCGCAGGTATTTATTATCATTATTTCGGCTTCGTTCTTATTGTTCGTTAATTCGTAGCCTGAATCGACCAGAAGCCCGAGGACGGCTTCGGTATCGGTGAGATTTTTTGGGCATCCTAGAGATATTACGCCGACTTTCATATGATCATTATAACTTATTACCGCTTGTTATGTCCTGACATACTTCCAAATACTCATCAGAAAAAATGAAATTTTCGTGGAAATATGACGATAATAATTCGTGCGAAATACCTGAGAGAGGATGTTTATGAGATTATTTGGAATAAAAAAAGTCGGGACACCGAAACTTACAGCGCATATGTTGCTTTTATTGCGAACAAAGGGTTTAAAAGTTCAGCAAGGTGAAGAGGGGAGAACAGTGAAGACAAGCCTTATGGCAAAGTTTTTACTTCATTTTGAAAGCACTACAAGGTCTTCTACAAAAACAACCAGAATGGAGCTGGCGCTGAATGCGGCGCAGAAATACCAGTTATTTAACGAACCTAAATATGAACTAAGTGAATATAAAGTGAAAGCTAACAAACTCGATACTGCAGATAAGACCTTAATAGGGACCGGACTGTTCATCGGCGGCGCGGCATATTTGTTTCAGAATGAGATCTTCATGGCTATTGGGCCTGCCATCTCCGCGTTAACTTTATACGGGTATTTCTCAGTTAAAAGATCGGTAAATAATTTCCTTCATTATCTTGTTCAATCGAATAAGAACGATTAGATATCAGGAAGTGCGAACAAAAAAAGGCCCGCATGCAATCAAGCATAACGGGCCTTTGATTTATAACTGAAAGTTCTTAGAACCTTCT
Organism: uncultured bacterium; assembly: GCA_963768305.1. Classification (GTDB taxonomy): domain Bacteria; phylum Margulisbacteria; class WOR-1; order CAVSGV01; family CAVSGV01; genus CAVYHE01. The sequence goes on along the minus strand of CAVYHE010000008.1, from coordinate 250,408 downwards.
GTCCGACCTCTCAGCTCTCGGCCTGGCTTCGTTCACAACGATCTCGCGATCGCCGATCTTCTGGCCGTTCATTGAGGAGATGGCTTTGTCCATCTCTGAATCCTCGACTTCCACAAAGCCGAATCCTTTGGCTCTGCCGGTCATCTTGTCGGTTATCAGCCTTACCGCGGTAACTTTTACGTGCTCCTCGAACTTGCTCTTAAGCTCGTCCTCGGTCACCGACCACGGAAGATTGCCTACAAATAAACTCTTTGTCATTCTGTTTTTCACCTCGCTCGTATTCTACGTTCTTTAGTTAATGACTCTCAAAAAAAAAGACCCAAGACGAAATGGCCTTGGATCCCTACGCGCTACAAAATATTAAAAAATATCTAACGAGTACACCACTAACTTCGACTTACAGGAGAGAGTATAGCACGGTCCGTTTAATAAAGCAAGTGTTATTTTGGGGACAGGAAGATCAAGATATAACGATGTTAACAAGTTTCTTCGGGACATAGATCGTTTTAGCGATCTTCTTCCCTTCAATAAAAACCTTAACCTTTGCGCTGGAAGCCGCCAGCTTTTTAATTTCCTCTTCTCCCGCATCGGCTGCGACCTGGATATTATCCCGAAGTTTTCCATTAACCTGGATAACTATCGTAATTTTTTCATCTTTGATAAGCGTGTGGTTGAATTTCGGCCATTGCTGTTTATGTATCGACGGCATCTCACCGATCTTTTCCCATAATTCCTCCGTCATGTGCGGCGCGAAAGGAGCGAGGATCAAGAGAAAGTCACGGGAAAGTTGTGAGTTAAGAGTTTTGAGATTCGAAATTTCATTAATAAGGATCATCATTGCCGATATTGCGGTGTTGAACCTCAGGTTCTCCACATCTTCCCCGACTTTTTTAATGGTTTTATGCAGGAGAATTTCGATATTCTTTGGAAGAGGTCCATAGTCGACCTTATTGTCATAAAGCCGCCAGACCTTTTCCAGGAAGCGGCGGAGACCGATTATTCCGTTCGTTGACCACGGCTTCACCATCTCAAGCGGGCCCATGAACATCTCGTACATCCTGAAAGCGTCAGCGCCGAACTCAGAAACAACGATATCCGGATTCACCACATTGCCCAGGGACTTGCTCATCTTCTGGCCGTCCTCGGCAAGTATCAAACCCTGGTTCGTCAGTTTCTTGAACGGTTCATCGCTCTGTACAACTCCGATATCAAAAAGGAATTTATACCAGAACCTTGAATAGAGAAGATGAAGCACCGCATGCTCAGCTCCGCCGATGTAATGATCGACAGGCATCCAGTACTTGATCTTCTCCTTATCAGCCAGAGCTTTAATGTTTTTCGGATCAATATAGCGCAGGAAATACCAGTTGCTTCCTGCCCACTGCGGCATGGTGTTCGTTTCCCTTTTCGCGGGACCTTTGCATTTTGGGCATTTGGTATTCACCCATTCTTTAATACCCGCGAGAGGGGATTCGCCGGTTCCCGTCGGCTCATATTTTTTCACTTCCGGAAGCTTTAGCGGGAGCTCGCTTTCTGGTATCGCGACTACGCCGCATTTTTCGCAATGGACCACGGGGATGGGCTCGCCCCAGTATCTCTGGCGGGAGAACACCCAGTCGCGCAATTTGTAATTGATGGTTTTCTTTCCGACGCCTTTTTTTTCCAGGTCTTTTGAGATCTTCTCTTTGAAATCGGCTGTCTTCAAACCGTTGTATTGTCCCGAATTGACCGCAATTCCTTCATCAACAAAAGCTTCGGCGAGCTCTTGAGTATCGCCATCTTTCGAAACCACCTGAATTATCTTCAATCCGAATTTTGTCGCGAATTCAAAATCCCTTTCATCGTGTGCGGGCACCGCCATTATCGCGCCGGTGCCGTATGTTATCAGCACGTAATCGGATATCCAGATGGGGATCTTCTCATTATTGACGGGATTGACGGCGTAAGCGCCGGTAAAAACGCCGGTCTTGGATTTTAAAAGATGCTCTCTTTCAAGGTCGCTTTTTTGGCGCGTTCTTTCTATGTAATCCTGAACTTCAGCCGAGTGTTCTTCCGTAGTTATCTCAAGTACAAGCGGGTGTTCCGGCGCAAGGACCATGTAAGTGGCGCCGAAAAGAGTGTCCGGTCTTGTCGTGAAAACTCTCAGTGATTCTTTTGAGCCGTCGATCTTAAAATCAACTTCAGCTCCGACGCTTTTTCCGATCCAGTTCCTCTGCATAAGCTTGATGGGTTCCGGCCATTCAAGATCATTTAGTCCTTCCAGGAGGCGATCGGCATAAGCGGTGATTTTCAGCATCCACTGGCGCATGTCTTTTTTTGTGACCGTTGTTCCGCATCTGGCGCAGGCGCCGTCGATGACCTCCTCATTCGCGAGCCCCGTCTTGCAGGACGGGCACCAGTTGATGGGGACGGTCGCTTCATAAGCCAGGCCTTTTTCAAAAAGCTTGAGGAATATCCATTGCGTCCATTTGAAATAATCCGGATCCGTCGTGTTTATTTCCCTGTCCCAGTCATAGGAAAATCCGAAACTTTTGATCTGGCGCTTGAATATTTCGATGTTCTTTTCCGTGGATCTCTGCGGATGCGTGCCTGTCTTTATCGCGTAATTTTCAGCCGGCAGGCCGAAAGCGTCCCATCCCATGGGATGGAGAACATTGAACCCGTTCATCCTTTTATACCGGCAGAGAATATCGGATGCGGTGTATCCTTCCGGATGTCCCACGTGGAGGCCGGCGCCGGAGGGATAGGGGAACATGTCCAGGCAATAGAACCGATTTTTCTTTGTAAAAGCGGCATCTTCGGAACATCGATATGTTTTATTTTTGTCCCAGAAATCCTGCCACTTCTTTTCGATTAGTTTGTGATCATATTCAGACATAACGGAATGATTATAGCAGATTGGTTAATCCCCCGCTCGTTCCACTCGCAGCCACTTAAATCCTCCTAACCCCCTTTATCAAAGGGAGAAGGAGGGAGATTATGCTTTAGTGCTGAACGTTGAAGAATCCCATATTGTGGCGGCGTCTTTCTTATATTCGATAGTCCCGTCAAGGATGCCCTGGATCATTCCGGCAAGCTTGGCCGCTTCGTCGGGAGCCGCTTCCGCGAGGTTCGGTTTTTCGGGGCTTAAATACATCTGCTCCACGAATTTTCATCAACTATCCTGATAGGCACCTGCGTAATTTCCCCTTTTTCCACCTGCCAGGCAAATAATTCGGGATTATACCTGTCGGCCAGCCCGATTATGAAATGGTACTTTTGCCCGTGCGAAAGGTCCTGTTTTGAAGGATACGGAATTCCTTTGGGATGGCTGTGATAAACCCCGTAGTAATCAAGCTTATTCTTTTCAAGGAACCTGTAACCGCGGTCGATGTCATCGGCTGTCATGCCAAATGAGCCGGTCCTGTCATAAAGATATTGATTAAAAACAGGGAGTACGCCCAGGATAACATCTTCCCTTCCTCCCAGGATTCCGCCTGATTCCTGCGGGTAACATGCCTGCGCCTGGTGCATTATAATATCGTACTGCCGCTGGGTTATAATGAACATTGAATTCATTATAACAACAAAATAGGCGCTATGGTATAATTCATGAACTATGGCATTGATCGTCCAAAAATACGGCGGGTCATCGGTCGGCTCTGTTGAGCGCATAAAAAGTGTCGCTGCCAGAGTGACTGCAGCGAAAGCCGCAGGTAATAATGTAGTCGTGGTCGTTTCCGCCATGGGGGATACAACTGACGAGCTTATCGGCCTTCTTAATCAGATAACCGATAGCCCGGATCCAAGGGAATATGACATGCTGCTTTCCACGGGCGAGCAGGTTTCTGCCGCACTTCTTACTATGGCGATACATGCGCTTGGCTTTAAAGCGGTATCATTAACTGGATGGCAGGCAGGCGTTCACACAGAGGACATTCCGTCCAAAGCCCGCATCACTCATATTAAACTGGACAGAATACAGCACGAATTGAGCCAGGGGAAAATTGTCGTAGTCACCGGTTTTCAAGGGATAGACAGCCACGGCGACATTACGACAATTGGCAGGGGCGGGTCTGACACATCAGCAGTGGTCATCGCATCGGCTTTAAAGGCGGACGTCTGCGAGATATACACCGATGTTGACGGTATTTACACCGCCGATCCGAGAATCGTTACGAATGCGAGGAAATTGAAATACATATCTTATGACGAAATGCTGGAGCTGGCGAGCCTGGGCGCTCAAGTTCTGCATCCGAGGGCTGTGGAATGCGCGAAGAATTACGGGCTTGTTATCCATCTTCGCTCCAGCTTGTCTGACGTTGAAGGAACTTATATCAAGGAGGTATCTGAAATGGAAAAAAAAGATGTGGTATCGGGAGTGGCTATCGACGCGAATATAGCGAAAGTCGGGCATACTGAAGATACCTGACAAACCCGGCATTGCCGCAAAGATATTCAAGAGCGCTGGGCAACGAAAAAATAAATATCGACATGATCATTCAGAGCATACATTCATCCGGATCCATGGCGGACATGGCGTTCACGGTCTCAAAGCCCGATATGAAAAAAGCGGTCGAAGTAACAAAAGTGGTCGCAGCAGAGCTTGGCGCCGAAGGCGTCATTTCCGATGACAAGGTCGCGAAAGTTTCCATAGTCGGCGTTGGGATGATATCCAAGCCCGGGGTCGCGGGAACAATGTTCGATGTCCTTGGAAGGAACGGAATAAACCTGGAAATGATCAGCACTTCGGAAATAAAGATCTCCTGCGTCGTAAAGGCGGACCAGGCCAAGAAAGCGATGGAGCTGCTTCATAAAGAATTTAATCTTGATCAATAATCATGTGATCATATTGGCTGCCTTGACTTTCTTTTCATACCTTTTCGGCTCAATACCATCCGCTTATCTTGCGGGGAAAATAAATTCCGGGATCGACATAAGGCAAAAAGGCACGGGCAATATGGGCGCGACGAATGTCCTTATCGTTATAGGCCCTGTCCTGGCAGCGCTTGTGTACGCGTTTGATCTTTTTAAAGGCCTGATACCGGTGCTTCTGGCAAAAAAAATATTAGGAACTGACATTTCGATGGGGTTTGCGGGGCTTGCCGCTATCCTGGGCCACGATTTTCCAGTATTTCTGGGGTTTTCCGGCGGCAAAGGCGTGGCCACTACAACAGGCGCGATGTTCGGGATAAACGCTTACATAACGCTGATCATAATATTGGGGTGGATATTTTTTACGATCGTTACGGATTATTTCATTATTAGCTCGCTTATCTGCATGCTGATCCTTCCCATCTTGATGTATTGCTTTAGGATGTCGAACACTTATGTTTTATTCGGCTTTTTATATTTTCTGGTAGGATTGTTTACACATCGCGCGGATATTGTTAAAATATTCAGCGGCCGGGGGAACAAGGCGTTCAGTTCGGTCAAAAAGTATTTCAGCCATTAATATCTTTTATCGGGGCGTGGCCCAGCTTGGTCTAAGGCGCTTTCTCGAGAATTGTGTTTGCTATCGCATTATAAAAAGTATAATGTAAAACACAATTCTCTCGCCTTTGGGGTGTAGAGGTCGTGAATTAGTTTAAATCACTATAATCTCCATCCATTCATCGGGGCGTGGCCCAGCTTGGTCTAAGGCGCCACTTTGGGGTAGTGGAGGTCGTGGGTTCAAATCCCGCCGCCCCGATGAATGGAACCTTAATTAATTGTCCTTTGGGGTGTGGAGGTCCGAGCGATTTTTGTCTTTCCTTGATTTTTATATTGTGCGAAGTCAGACAAGAATCGCGAGCAGGGTTCAAATCCCGCCGCCCCGATAAATGGAACTTGTCATTTTCCATTGACTTTCAATTATACTTTGCTAGGATATTGCCATAATGGCGAAAGAAATAACGTTTATGATAGTGCCTCACAACTCCGACAAGGGGGTTGTGAACTTCAAGATGAAAGAGTGGGTCGTCTACACTCTCATCGGCATATTTTTTGTTTCTTTGATGATGATCGGCTCTTCCATAGTTTATTCTTCCGTCATGACCAGGAAATTGATCCACTATCGCATAATGCTTCAGGTGAACGAAGAGCAGAAAGACAGGATAGATTTCTTCTCCGGTCAGGTCAATCAGTTGAAAAAAGCTTTAAAGGAACTTGTTGACCGCGATTCGGAGCTGAGAAGACTGCTGGGATTGAAACTTAAGGACAACAACAACATAAACCAGATGCTCGCGGCCACAAAAGAACCTGCCCAGCTTTCGCTTCTGGACAACACAATGGCGTATAAAATAGATAAAATAACAAATGAATTATCCTACCTTAAGGAAAGCGTGAGGCAATCCGACGAAAATCTTGCGAATCTTCGAGAAACGGCGGCTTCATTGAAAACCAGGTTCGCGGTAACCCCGTCCATCTGGCCTATATATGGAAGGATAGTTTCCGGCTTTGGCTACAGATATTTTCCGTGGAGAGGCATGCATACGGGGATCGATATCACCGCGTGGTACGGGAATCCGGTAAGGGTAACCGCGAACGGTGTCGTCAGCTTTGCCGGCTGGAAAGGCGGCTTCGGAAAGACGGTTATGGTGGACCACGGCTACGGCATCCAGACGCTTTACGGACACAATTCGAAGCTTCTGGTTTCCGTGGGACAGAGGGTAATCAAAGGCCAGATAATATCGGAAGTCGGGGCTACGGGGTTTGCAACAGGGCCGCATTGCCATTATGAAATAAGGAAAAACGGCTTTGCGATAAGCCCAATGAAATATTTGAACCTTGACGTCTTTACTGCGAACAGAGTATGGTAGGGGTTTGATCATCAATTCCCAATTGACACAATAAAAGATCAAGAAATTATTATTTGAACAGGAGGAGGAATTATGGCAGTGTTCGGGAGCGGAAAGAAAACATCGGATTATGTCGGGATCAACTCAATTATAGGCGATGACACGCAGATAAAAGGGGAAATAATCACGAAAGGCTCCATAAGGATGGGCGGAGAATTCGAGGGCAAGATACAGGCTCATGGCGACATCCTTGTGAGCGAAGGCAGTAAAGTCGTAGGCACGATCTCCGGCGAAAGGATAATCGTATCAGGGAATGTTAACGGGAACATTACCGCCAGCGGCGGGCTGGAGATAACGAAAAAAGGCAAAGTTTACGGGGACATTATCAGTGATAAATTGATGGTGAATGAAGGCGCCATATTCAAGGGAAAAGTGATGCTGGAATCATCCTCATCACACAGTGTTGCGTAGCCCCGTATAAAGATAGATAAATGGCCGGATATCTCTACATAGTAGGTACCCCCATAGGCAATATTCAGGACATCACTTTCCGTGCGGTTGAAACGCTCAGATCAGCGGATATTATCGCCTGCGAAGACACGCGCCATACGAAAATACTTCTTGATAAATATCATATAAAAACGCCGACGACCTCATACCATAAATTCAACATGAAGACAAAGACGGCTTTCATCATCAATAAATTAAAAGAGGGTAAAAAAGTCGCTCTTGTTTCTGACGCGGGAATGCCAGGGATATCCGATCCCGGACAGGAGCTGGTTAAAGCAGCGGCAGGCGAAGGGATTAAGATCGAAGTGATCCCTGGTGCGTCCGCTTTGATCGCCGCGCTTTCCGTTTCAGGGCTTAAGACCGAAAGCTTTGCTTTTGAGGGTTTTCCTCCCGTGAAGCCTTCCGCAAGAAAAGAATTTTCGAGAAGCTGTCACGTGAAGAGAGGACGATCATATTATATGAAGCACCTCATCGCCTCCTGGAAACCCTTGAAGATATTAAAAGCGGTTTCAGGGACAGGAAAATGTGTGTTGCGAGGGAATTGACGAAAAAATTCGAGGAGATCGCGAGGGGCACGGCTTCTCAGATGATCGATAAATTCTCAAAGGTCAAACCCAAAGGAGAATTTGTTCTTGTGATCGAAGGCGAGAAAGCGCCGGAGAAGGCAGGCATAGACCCCGAGATGCTGGTGGACGATCTTATTGAAGCTGGCATTCCGAAGAGCAACGCGGTAAAAATAGTGGCGAAACGGCTGAAAGTCCCCAAAAACCTGCTTTACAGGGCAACCCTCAAAGACTAAAATCATCGTATGATGTCAATCGAGAGTATCGGACGATCGCTGATTCTTTTCGGCGTGATCCTCATAGTTACCGGCTCTGTCCTTGTGCTTTTCGGGAAAGTCCCGTGGTTCGGGCGCCTGCCCGGCGATATCATAATTAAAAAAGAGGGGATGACGATCTATTTCCCGATCGTGACAATGCTGCTCCTGTCCCTCCTGCTGACGATAATATTCAATGTGATCGGGCGCAGATAATTATTGATGTTCAGCACCTCCGACTTTGATTATGAGCTTCCGGAAAGATTGATCGCGCAGCGGCCCGCGAATAAGCGCGACGGCTCCCGACTTATGGTAGTCAATAGAAAAACCGGGAAGGTCGATCATAAAAAATTCAGCGACATTGCCGGATATATAAATCCCAACGATCTCCTCGTCCTTAACGATACGAAAGTGATCCCCGCGCGCATTCACGGGAAAAAATACGGCGGCGGGGCAAAGATAGAAGTCCTTCTTGATAAGAGGATGGATGATAATATATGGGAAGCGCTTATAAAGCCGGCGAAACGGCTTGATATCGGCGACATCATAGAATTCGGCAAAGGTTTTTACGCGGAAGTTAAGGGGAAGCTCGAGGATGGCAGTGCCATCCTTTATTTTGCCAGCGTTGAAGGTTTTAACAGCGATCTGGAAAAATATGGCAATGTCCCTCTGCCCCCTTACATAAATGCTGACAGCTCACAGCTTACGGCTTACGGAGACAGGTATCAAACAGTATATGCCCAGAACCCCGGTGCGACGGCGGCACCCACGGCAGGGCTGCATTTCACGGAAGATCTTCTTGATAAGATCGAAGCGGATAAGGCGTATGTTACTCTCCATACCGGCTACGGCACTTTTGCTCCGGTAAGAGTTGACAATGTCGCCGACCACAAGATGCACAGCGAGGAATATGAAATATCGCAGGATGTTCTGGATAAGATCGATTCAACAAAAAGCAAAGGCGGCCGCGTAATTGCTGTCGGTACGACATCGACCAGGCTTTTGGAATCGGCGAGCGCTCCGGGAAAAGGAACGACGGATATTTTCATTTATCCCGGATACAAATTCAAGGTCGTGGACGCGATGATAACCAATTTCCATCTCCCGAGATCGACGCTGATGATGCTGGTCTCTGCTTTTGCGGCCGAAGCGGACAGATCGGGGGCTTCGGGGATAGAGCTCATAAAAACGGCGTACAGGGAAGCCATAAAACAGGAGTACAGATTCTTCAGTTTCGGTGACGCCATGCTTATACTATAATCATACGTGATGTTCGACATAACCCATAAAAGCTCAAGATCAAAAGCAAGAACAGGCAAGCTGCTTACAGCTCACGGAGTGATCGATACTCCAGCGTTCATGCCCGTTGGCACTCAAGGCTCAGTGAAAGCTGTTACTCCTCAACAGGTGAAGGACACCGGCGCGCAGATCATCCTTTGCAACACATATCATCTGTATCTCAGGCCGGGGACGGAGGTCATTAAGGCGGCGGGAGGTCTGCATAAGTTCATTGGCTGGAGCGGCCCTATATTGACGGACAGCGGCGGATTTCAGGTCTTCAGCCTTAGCAGGCTGCGGAAGATCACGGATGAAGGCGTAACTTTCAATTCTCACATCGACGGCTCCGAGCATCTTCTAACTCCTGAAAAAATCATCGAGATCCAATCGATTTTTGGCTCGGATATAATAATGCCTCTGGATGAATGCGTTCATTATCCCTGTACAAAGTCTGAGGCGTTGTCTGCAGTTGAAAAGACAAAACTATGGGCCAATAGAAGCAAGAAAGCTTTCAGCAAATTAAATAATTCAAAGCAAGAGTTATTCGGCGTAGTCCAGGGCGGCATGTTCAAAGATCTTCGAAAACGGTCAGCTGAAGAAATTCAGTCAATCGGCTTCCCGGGATACGGCATCGGCGGATTGTCGGTGGGCGAGCCGAAAGAATTGATGCTGGAGATGCTCGAAATATCGGCATCAAACCTCGAATATGAAAAACCAAAACATTTGATGGGAGTTGGATTCCCCGAAGATATTGAAGAAGCCGTCAAGTATGGGATCGATCTTTTTGACTGCGTGATACCTACCAGGCTGGCGCGCCACGGCGCGTTCTTCACGGATAACGGCAAAGAGATCATAAAGAACGCGAAATTCGAAAAAGATTTTAGCCCTTTGAGCGGTACCTGTGATTGTTATGCATGCAAAAATTTCAGCAGGGCTTACATCAGGCATTTATTCATCGCAAAGGAAATACTTCCGCTGACCTTGATGACGCTCCACAATATCAAACATTTCATGAAATTGATGGAAAATATCAGATATAAGATCAAGGAAGGTAAACTCTGATGGCCGAAGCTGTTTTGATCATTAAGGAAAACATCTATTTTGCCTGGCTGGCGCTGATCATTTTCTTCGCCGGCTTCTGTTTTTCTTATCCGGTGGATCTTTTCAAAATAAAAATATTGCTGTGGTTCCCGCGCAAGTTCATGGCGATAATGGCAAAATTCATAAATCCAAAAGCAAGCTTTGCCAGGATATTCCTTATAATTTTCTTTTTTAATTCGATCTCGATAATGCTGTACATGCTCTCCGGGCTTTTTGTGATACTGCCGTTCATTATAACTTTCTTGACGGGGATGAACATAGGATTGACTGTGTTCATTCCGCCAAACTCGGCAGGCATGGGTTTTGATATGGGGGAGATCCGGATAGTTAACAATATGTTCCTGATGATGCTTTTTTCGACGCTTGTTATCGTGCTTGAGATCCTGGTTTTTTCTGTTGCGCTGGGAATGGGAATGTCCATTGCCCTGGCGGTTTCGGCGGTTAGCAATTCCAGCCCGGCGGCGGTGGAAAAGATATCGGTCTATATAGCCGCAATGATGGCATTGCGTGTGCATGCTTATTTCCTAGTTTGCGTTCCCATCCTCGCGGTCTCGGCTTTCATGGAATCCAGCGTCATAAAGGGGATGTAAGGCAGTTCTCCTATCTCCAGTTTTCCGCAGAAAAACTGAAATTTTCACGCCAAAAAGCCGATATAATAAAGGTGGAACTATATTGATATCAACAAGAAAAATCGGGAATTTCGGGAAACACGCGTCTCATGCCGAAGCTGTAAGGTTCAGCCCCTTTCAGAAGCATCTTGAGAGCGCTAAAAAGGGGTACATAGCTTCGGGATCGGTAAGCAATGAGATCGTTCCAAGCGGAAAAAACCCTCTCGAGCAAAATCCCGAAGCTTTCATGAAGCATGTCAGGAAAGATCTTTTGCCCAGATTGGCTGAGGTTATCGAGGAAAACGGCCTCGCAGGCAGTTTCCAAAGCAAAGGTTTCCAAATGCCGAGACGGCCTCTCAGAGAATGCATTGAAAAGCGGGTTGAATTGCCCGGCAAAGTGATAAGCAGCCTGAACAAACACAACTTTTTTACTAACATTGGAGAGATCATGGATGCGGTGCCTAACGGATTTGAAGTGAAGATATTATGGCAGCCGTTCAAGGGAGACCCCTCAAACCTTTTCAACTTGAATTTTAATAAAGGTTTGCGGTCCGTGCCGGGGATCGATCCCTTCAAGGATTTCACTCTGGTGGTCCGGGTCAGCGGAAAAGCTACCCAAAAAACAATGGACAAGGTCTTAAAAGTTTTTGTCAGAGCTTTATCCAATCAACGGTTTTTGTGCGCCGGTTCAGTGGAGGTTGAAAGGATGATGAGCTCTTACGCAGGGAAACTCTCGCATCTAAAGATCACCAAGCTTCACCGAGGCTTTCACGGAGGCAGAAAAAAGGCAGTAAAATTCGCTGATACCAATAATGACCATGTGTTTCATAAAGATGATGTGCTTCACGAAGAGGGGGATGACATAATTCCTGTCGAACCCGATAATACGATGATCATCGACTTACGCCACAAGCCTCCGCGAACCATTTGACCGGTTTTTGAAATTCTCCCCCTCCCATGATATAATCACCATGTTTTTTGGAGGGACATGAAGAACTTAAACCAATTACGTTTCCTTTTCATCCTTGCAATAGTCATTGCTTCCATTGCGGCAATAATGTATATGCCGCTCACGCTGGGACTTGATCTTCAGGGCGGCACAAGATTAGTACTGGAAGCCTACGAAACTTCGTCGGCTAAAGTCACCGATGATTCCGTTGCGGGCGTTGTTGCGGTCATCCGCAACAGGATAGACGCCCTTGGAGTGACGGAGCCCACCATCCAGCGCAAAGGCAAATCGCAGGTAATCGTGGAACTCCCCGGGATAAAGGATCCCGACAGGGCGATAAAAGTTATAGGAGACACCGCTCAGCTTGAATTTGTCGAGGCGGAATGGGCGCCCGGCGATGAGAAAACGCTCACTCCCAAAAGGATCGAAGAATTTTACGGCAAGGGCGCGCGGCTGGATAAGGTAAAAGAGTACAGGGGAAGCGAGGTCGTTTCCGAGCGGCCCATAATATTGAAGAACACCGCTCTTACAGGTTCCGACCTTAAAGGCGCGTGGCCCGGGATAGACAGCTACGGCAATCCTGTTGTTGATATAGAATTCAACGGAAAAGGCTCCCAGTTGTTCTCCGATGTAACAACAAGAAGCGTCGGAAAGCCTCTCGCCATACTTCTGGATAAAAAGATAATCTCCGCGCCGAATGTCAGGGAACCCATATCAGGCGGGAGGGCACAGATATCCGGCAACTTCACCATAGATGAAGTCCAGGACCTTGTCGTGAAATTAAAGGCAGGCGCTTTACCTGTCCCCGTCCGCGCGATAGAGAACCGTGTCATCGGGCCCACGCTCGGCCGCGATTCCATTGACAAGAGCAAATTCGCCGGCATGATCGGCATAGCTTTCATTATCGTATTCATGATCAGTTACTACAGGTATCCCGGCTTTATCGCGGACATAGCGCTTGTGATATATTGCTTGATAAATATCGCCATCCTTTCCTTATTGAGGACCACGCTCACGCTTCCTGGCATCGCAGGATTCCTGCTCACCATCGGCATGGCCGTGGACACGAACATCATCATATTTGAAAGATTGAAGGAAGAGTTAAACACGGGGAAAACGCTTGCGCTGGCCATAGAGGTCAGTTTCAAGAGAGCGTTCACGGCGATATTTGATTCTCACGTCACGACCTTGGTAGCCGCGGCGACGCTATTCTGGCTCGGGACGGGGACCATCAAAGGATTCGCCGTCACGTTATCCGTCGGTATCGTTGCGTCTCTTTTCACGGCGCTCACCATCACGCACATGATGCTGGAAATGTCCGTTGACGGTAAGATCATATCAAAGCCGGACAGCAAATTATTGTACAGGGGATTCAAAAAATGACATTGAACGTCATAGGAAAAACAAGATCGTGGTTCATGCTCTCTGGCTTTTTCATAGCCCTCGGGATCTTCGCCCTATTATCGAACGGGATAATGAAAGGGAAGGTCATGAACTTTGGTATAGATTTTACCGGCGGAACGGTCCTTAACATTAAATTCGACGGCGCGGTTTCCATAAGCGATATCCGCGTGATATTAAGCAAATTCGGAAGGCAGGAAAGCGTTATCCAGAGGTCCGAAGGCAATAATATCATCATCAGCACAGATCCTTTATCCACGGAGGACAGGACGAAGATGGTGGACGGGATAAGGGAAAAGTATCCCACAATGGAGCTTTTGGAAGCGGATACCATCGGTCCCGTTGTGGGCAGCGAATTGAGACGTCAGGCGTTCTGGTCGCTTCTCCTGGCGACAGTGTGCATACTGATATATGTAGCTTTCCGGTTCGAATTCAAGTATTCAGTCGCGGCGGTCATAGCTCTTCTTCACGATGCTACAATAACTGTCGGAATTATGGCCTTATTGTGGAGGAATATTGATACTTGGTTCATCGCGGCGATACTTACGATACTTGGTTATTCCATTTGCGATACAATAGTCATATTCGACCGTGTGAGAGAAGACCTGAACAAGCCGGGCTATTCCAAAAAGCCGTTCGGGGACGTTGTGAACGAAGCGGTCAATCAGACGATGGCGAGATCCATAAACACTGTGCTGACCGTGCTTTTCATGAACCTTTCGCTGCTCATTTTTGGCGGCGCCACGATAAAGGATTTCGCGCTGACGCTGTTCATCGGGTTCACCTGCGGAGCATATTCTTCCATTTTCGTCGCCAGCCCGCTTATTGTCATGTTCGATAAGTGGGAAAGATCAAGATAGCAGATCAATAGAATTTTCCGCATTTAAACACCTCGCATTTCGCGCTTTTTTAAGTCTCAATTCCCTAAAAGATCTTCGCGCAAAAAGTGAAATTTTTCGCAAATATTGCCGATAAAATAACGTATTAGAGAGTGAACAGGTCAAATTATCAAGGAAGAAGGCAGTTATATGAGTATATCAAAAGTTCTCAGGGCGGCTAGTTTGAACGTAAATATTCCCTTTGGCCGCATAAGCAGGGGACTATCCGGCAGGAAAGAAATAAGAATTGATGCTGGGGCTGCAAAAGTTCTCGGGCTCGCCCCGCGCAGTTATCCGCTCGCGCATTTGGAGATCCAGTCCCTCCTGATCAAAACATTCATATCTTCCTCGGGATCAAATCCTTTTATCAATGATGCACAATTAGATCTTTCCAAAATGAACGGGGTGGAGCAATTACGCGCCTCAATAGCTCTCGGCAACCAAGTCTTCAAAGTGTGCGATAAATTCACGAACATCTTTAATGAACGGGACTTCGCCTTTTTACGTATTGATATTCACAATAATCTCAGCATAGATCTTCATCAATATCTTAAGGAAGCATTTTCCATATTTGAAATGCGTTTACTCAACAGATCCGCATTAACGATACCATCTGACAGGGATTGTTGGATCCAGATCACTCCCGGCCTTGAACCATTAAGTTTTGTAGGCAAAAATGCCGTAAAGGATTATTTAATAAAACATCAGAAAGAACTCTGATGGCAGGAATTAAAGACTTACATACTGGCTTATCAATAAGACCGGGTAGCAACTGAGCGTTATCAATAAACATTTTGGCGCCATCAGATCCGGTAATAAAAAAGCTTTTATCGGATTTTCGCCTAATAATCATTGCCAAAAAAGTGAAATTTTTAAAGAATGCTAACGATATATAAGGAGAACAGTTCAGTGATGATTAAGGAGGGATTTTGATGATAAAAATGAACATAGGGGCTCTTCACCTCCCGAAAGGGCTAAATATGCTAAGGAAAATCGTCAGGGAACCTTTATTTGCGGTTAGAAGCCGGCTTGCTCCTCAAATTTCAAATAGCGGGGTTAATGTAACAATGCTCGCTGGAAGGATAGAAAAATTGCGCATTACTTACAAAAAGTCCCTGGAAGCACCACGCAATGTTAATAAACTTAAAAATTCCAGATCGCGGCCAATGATCTTAGCCACATTTTTGTTAAAGAGAGGATTGACGGCAATATCGATACTCTGCTTAAATCCGGTCTCAGTGCTCATCAAGAAGCCCTCAAACTTTTAAGCTCTGCAATGCGGTTAGAGGAAAGGACCTTTGCAAGTGAAACGAAAGGGGATTCCCGTGTTATAAGCTCTCCCTATGATGAAGATTCATTTGCGATCTCAACTTTTAATGCAGAAAGGGAAAGCGAAAGGGCTTTTACAGCTCATATTCTTGATGTTTTGAAAAGACACGGGGAAAAAGATTAGAAAAATTGAATTTTCGGCATGATTTGTCGATAAATAAACAGTTAAAGGTGTCAAAATTTGAGGAGGAAAGATATGCCGGAAGATTTTCTTAGGATCAACTGCCGCAGAGATATTCCCTTTGTTCACATAAGTGGCGGTGATAGCGGTTGTCAATTCATCAGGGTAAATCGGAAAACCGCAAAAGCTTTGGGAGTTCTGCCCAGAAAGCATTCGATCGAGTTCTTGGAGCGCGCAAGCCTCGTGCGCAAAGCATTTATATCTGCCGGGGTCCCTTTTGATAATATCAGGAAGGTAAAGAAATTTACCGTAGAAGATCGAAGCGCGAAAATTCTTGATATTTGCAATAAACTTCAAAGAGTTGTCTGGATATCCGATCTCGAATACTTAAAAGCAAAATCAACCTCAATTCACGAACCAGATCCATATAAATATTTTATAAAAACATTTTCTCTTTTCCACAATCATTTGCTTAGTACGGCTATGTTGACAGGTCCTCGGGATAAGGATTCCTGGATAAAGATCACTCCCGGACTTGAACCGTTGAAGTTCGTTAGATGAAAGTGATGTAACGCAATATTTAGAGGAACACCCGGATCTGCTCCGGGCCCGCTCTCCGATATCGGATCTTTCCCGAACATTGAAAAATATATGTATCGCTTTTGGCAAGTGGAATCAAGCTTATTGGAATTCTTATATCGATTGATCATTCCTGATCTATTTCAAACTCCCGCTTTTTCAGGATTATTTTAAAACTAGGAATTGACAGAAATGAGGATGCTTTAGCCCTAATTCCTTTTGTGCTATAATTTCCGCGAGGTACAAGGATTGGCCAGAAAGCGGAAATTCGAGAAATATAGAAAACCCTCTCACTTAAGTCAGGACATAATAGGGATACTGCTTATCGCCCTGGCTCTTTTCATATTCATATCCACCAGCTCCGGATCCGGATCATCCACAGGACTGATGGGGCTTTACGTCATCCGCAAATTCCTGAAGCCATTGATCGGCATAGGCGTTTATATGCTGCCGTATTTCCTGGGACTTTTCGGCGTGCTCCTCATGCTCAGGAAGCAGTTCATAATCATTACAGCCCAGTTCCTGGGCATTATCCTTCTCTTTTCAACGCTCATCTCCTACGGCGATGGCGGGTACCTGGGTGCCGTTATCAAAGGCGGACTGAATGGGATATTCGGGACCACAGGAGCGTATGTCGTACTGTCATCGATCTTCCTCATTTCACTGATACTGATATTCAACATCACTCTGACCCACTCAATTTCAAGACTGTGGGACATGATATTCAAAAGAAGGCAAAGGCCGAAGCAAAGGATGGAAGAGGCGGAGGAGAAAAGGTCAATACCATCGATGATCCCCGTAATAAAAGAATTGAACAACGCGGCGTTCGAGCTTGAGACGCATGAAGAAAAAAAGCCGGTCGAGAGACCTGCGTCAAGACCGTCCGTCATCACCCCGAAGAAACTTGGCAGGTACGAGCTTCCTCCTTTGGAACTTCTGGACAGCCCCACGGACAGGGACCGCCAGAGGGAAGAAAAGATGAAGGAGACAATTGAGATCCGCAAGAGAGCACTTGAAGAAACCTTGAGATCGTTCGGGATAGAAGCTTCTGTCATCGCTGTTCATCAGGGGCCTGCTGTTACAAGATACGAGGTCCAGCCTGAGCCGGGAGTTAAGGTAAGCAGGATCGCGAACCTTGCCGACGACATATCGCTGAACCTTGCCTCTCAGGGCGTAAGGATAGAAGCACCCATTCCCGGAAAAGCGGCAGTGGGCATAGAAGTGCCTAATCCATCGATAACTCCGGTAAGACTTAGAGAAATAGCGAAGACCGAAGAATTCCAGAACCATCATTCAAAACTCCTTATCGGCATCGGCAAAGACCTTTCCGGGACGCCTATCTACGGCGACCTGACAAGAATGCCACACCTGCTGATCGCCGGAACGACCGGATCGGGGAAAAGCGTTTGCATAAACACGCTGATCACAAGCATCCTTTTAAGGGCGAGGCCCGATGAAGTGAAATTCGTGATGATAGATCCCAAGATGGTTGAATTCACGCATTATAATGATATCCCGCACCTTCTTGCCCCTGTCGTGACCGACCCGAAAAAAGCATCGAGGACGTTAAAGGAATGGGTCCTTCGCGAAATGGACCGTCGCTATAAATCATTTTACTCGGCCGGAGTCAGGAACCTGGAAGCTTTTAACGCGAAAGCCGACAGGTCGCCAAAGGAAATGGAAAGACTGCCTTATATCGTCATAATCGTGGATGAACTCGCGGACATGATGATGGTGGCCGCCACGGAAGTTGAAACGACGATATGCCGCATTGCCCAAATGGCGCGCGCGACAGGCATTCACCTTGTCATTGCGACGCAGAGGCCGTCCGTAGATGTCATCACGGGATTGATAAAGGCAAATATCCCGTCAAGAATATCTTTTGCTGTGGCGACTCAGGTGGATTCCCGCGTAATACTAGATATGTCGGGCGCCGAAAAGCTTTTGGGGCGGGGAGATATGCTTTATCATCCGGTAGGCGCGATGAAGCCGTTCAGGCTGCAAGGCGCGTTCGTTTCCGATAATGAAGTGGAAAAAATAACGAATTTTATAAAGAAACAGGCCCAGCCGCAGTATTCTCAGGAGATCATCGACATCGAGTACGGAGCGGGGGAATCAGGGAGCGTATCGACTGAGGGCGGGCATGACGACCTGTTCGCCGAAGCGGTTAAGATAATAGTCACGGGCGGTCAGGCATCCACTTCGCACCTGCAGAGAAGGATGAGGATCGGCTACAACCGCGCCGCGCGGCTGATGGATGAGATGGAGGCCGCGGGTGTGGTCTCGGCGCTTGAGAATGACAATAAACCCCGAAAAATAATAGCTTCCGCTGAAACTTTAAAATCGCTGGGGATAAAGTAGGACGCCGACGGGCGCGTTCAACTGCGGTATCTTAGATCGAGCACCCGATATTGGACAAGAAATCCATACACTATACTGGGATCTTTTTCATCGATGATGTTGTCTATCATGGCGTCATTCAAGCCGCCATTTACTTTAGCATGGCTTGGGACCAAATAGCCAAGGTCAAGAGTATATAACATTTGCTGATTCCTTTTCGCATCTGAAATAGTGTTTTCGAGCGCCTTTTTTAACATTAGGAAAGTTTGCCCGTCCTCGGCAAGATGATTAACCCAGATCGCCTTTGACAGGTCTTCGATTCCCTTGACAGTGCCAAAGTTGATCTTTACTACGATGCCCGATTCCATCGCTTTCTGTACGAGCCCGCCGAAATGGTGTTCCGTAAGGTCATAAACATCTTTTGAATTATTGATCCATCCTGACTCGCGGAATAATTTCATCGGTGAATAATATAATCTTCTTGCCGCGCCGAACTCTCTGAGAATGGCGAGCGATAAGGCCGGATCTTCGCTTTTCAGGAAGTCATTTAATTTATTTTGCTGTATATATGTTGAAAGGTGATGAGGAAGCAGGTTTTCCAGCTCCAATTCAGACACATAATCCGCAGCGAATGAAGCGTTGTTAGTTTTAATGGCTTTCTCAAAAATATGCAGGGTATCCTCATTGATGTCCGATCTGCGGCCGGCGATTACCCTGGACATTCCCCGGCATTATGTATCATAATGCCGTAAAAACTAACGGACGTTTTTAGGGTTGAAGCTTCTTTCAGAAGACCTTCGAACCTTCCGGATATTCTGGTTTTGATCCTGGCGCTCATGTAGTTCATTCTCACGAGGCCAAAAACCCTGCCCGCTTGTTCAATAACCATATATTTTCCCTCTATATATATATCGTCAAAATAAAGAGGGAATTTCAGTGGAAAGCGGAAAATAAGGGTTGAGGAGGCGGGAATTATATGAAATCAGGTGCTTGCGGCGAATACTTCAAATCAATGGCGCCCATCTCCTCTAATATTGTCAATGCGGCTTTTTCATTTTCCTGACCCTTGAAAGCATTCAGTTTTCGCTGAAAGGACGCCATTTTGTTCAGAGTCGGAAGCAGTTTTCCAAGCTGCACGTGGTATAAGTAGTCCTTATCGCGCGAACCGAGAATTTTCCTGTTGGCTTTGCCGGCGATCTTTATCGCTTTCAGCAGCATGTTCAATTTGTCATCTGAAAAAACGATCCTGGTTTTTGGGCACCTTGTTTCATATCCGTGTATGATCATTGCAAGGGCCCTGGAGGATGATACGCAGGTTTCCCCGAAAAATATCGAGGTTTTGCTTTGCAGGGCGTTAAAGAGATGCGGTTCGAATTTGCGGTTTATTTTTTGGGACATATCTTCGGGGCACTTGGGCAATATTCCGGTCATCGCAACAGTTTGATAGCGTCGACGGGTGTATACCAACTTGACATGTGCACTTCTAACATTCATGTATTTAGGCATGTTAAATTATTAGCGCGCCGATCTTTTCCCTTAAAAATCTGATAATGGCGCCGTTATCCTTATTGTCAATCAAATCCTCAACATCTTTTTCGCTGATGTTTTTTTCCTCAAGCTTTTTCGGCGTCACCTGCCAAAGATCAAGGGTTATCTTGGTCAATCTTCCTGAGTTATACGAGATCGCCGCTCGAACAGCTTTTTGAAAAAGCAGAAGCGTCCTGCCGTCCTCTGAAAGATGATGCTTTTTAATTTTTATGGCAAGATCTTCAATGTTGGATGTTTCCTGTCCGAGGAAATTCAATTGGACATTTGATTTTTCGGCGAACTCAAAATGGAAACCAAACCACGCGCCGCACATGTTTTTAATTTCTGTAAGGGTCGCAACGAAACAAGATTTAGGGATGAAAGGAAATATCGGCGGATCATATTTTCTTTTCATGACACCCATTGTCCTTAATGTTCCCAGCGGCTCATCATAAATACCTGTTATTTCGTCTGTGTTTACGACATCAGGAAACTATCGGCGTTTGATCCAAGCTCATTTTTTCTTGAATTATAAGGGTATGATCTTTCTGTGAGTGTTTTCGAGGTCCAATTCGTAGTCATATTCAAGGTTAAGGCAATAAGCGGATTTAACAGTCTCCAGTTTTCTGACCGCGATATGGTTGTTGACCTTTATGGCCCTTTAAATAGTTCCTGCAATTTCTTCTTTTGTAAGGGTGATTTATTATTATCTTGGCCAATCCATTTTCATCTGATCCTGCTCTTTATTAAATGTCAACCAGAATTGATATTTTGCCTTAACATTGTTAAATTGGTCTATGAGCTCTTTGAAGCACTCGATGGGTTTCGGACCATGTATGTTTTGATTAGTCTCAGGATTCTTCTGGTCTCTCACGCAGCCTTCCAGACTTCTCTTTAATAGGCATGCCCAATTTTGTTCATAATTCCCCCTTTATAATATTATCGTTAAAATAGGGCGAAAATTTCAGCAAGAGCAGAAAAAAGTTATATTATTGCAGTGTCCGATTTCCCAGCGCGCGGGCCTCGACCAGGAACTGCGTCACCGATCTGTTATCCGTGCATTCAATGATATCCTCGATCTTCGTTTCATTTATCTTAAGCTTCTTCAATTTTTCCGGCATGAGAATGGACAGGTCCAGCATGATGTCTTTTTTTTCGGCAAAGGGTCCCGCGCCGCCGAGGCGGCGGCTTCCATTGACCTTTTCAGGAGCCTCATCGATCGCCCGTCAGTCGCAAGGTAATTGCAGAAAAGATGCTCCGAGAACATATATAAGATCTGCTCATAGCTTGTAAACTGGTCCATGAGCTCTTTTTTAAGCGCGGGCTTGAGCAGAACGCCTGAACCATGCAGCTCCCTGATCAGCTTCCCGAACCATTCCCCGGTCATTACATTTAATTCGGACAATGTGCAGGATTGGCGCTTGAAACGCATGAAAACGGGCGATTCGTAAACCCTCCTTGCCGCGCCTGTCTCCCTGAGCAAGTGGAATGACCCGCTCCTCATCGGTTTCTTGAGGAATTCGACGGCTTTTTTATGGAGCTCGGGCTCATCTTTTTTATAAAGTGCATTCACCGCAAGATACGCGTTCGCAAGTTTTCCCAGGTCCAACTCATAATTGTAATGTTGCTCCTGGTCGATCTTTGCAGCGGAGAGCAGCGTCAGCGCTTTTTCAAAGATCCGAAATATATCCTCGTTCTTATGCCACTGTTTCCTGTACAGCCCTCTGAAAGTTCATTGATATTGCGGATATCATTTGGAACGTCCTGTGCGTACGCCCTGAATGAGATGATGACAGGGATACCGCGTAACAGGACGGAATGCAGGGGACCGCTCAGCCGCACTCTTATTTTTTCTTGGAACTGATCGTGCGCCCAGCGCCTGGGCACCTTTCCCCCAATTACAGGCGTTATATCTTCCATGGGATCAGCTTCTCCTTTCGGTCATACCGGATAATTCTATATGGGATGAACCGCTCATGCGCCACCTCAATCATATTATCGACGCATTTGCCGGGAAATTTCATTTAAATTGCCTCCATGCTCAGACATTTTTTGCCATTATGAATTATAAGGAAAGGTTGATTCTTTCCGAAATAGATTATATGATTATTACCTCCGAAAGGGGCGATTAATATCAGGAAACGCTTAATTGACCTTGCTGTTGGCGATATCCATAACTTCCGGGATCGCTTACGGCATCAGCTTTAACAGGATAATCTACCCCGTTAAAATAAAGGACGCGTCCGGCGACCTTATTAAACAGGAACAGGCACCGTCCAGAATAATCTCGATAGATCCCGCCATCACCGAGATCCTTTTTGCGTTCAACCTGAAAGATAAGATCGTCGGCGTTACCAGGAATTGCGACTATCCCGCTGATGCGAAAAATATCCAAAGCGTCGGCGACGAGAGGGTGGACATCAAAAAGGTCATTGAGCTTAAGCCCGACCTTATCCTTGCCAATCTGGAAGGGCAGAAGGATGATATTTCCAAACTTCGGCAGATAATGGTCATTCCGGCGACAAATGAAGCGACTGATGAAGCAAGACCTGCCCCGGTCAATGTGTTCACTGTGGATCCTCACAGCCTCCGAGATATATACGATACTATATCGGTCATCGGAACCATGACGAACAAGGAGCATTCGGCATACAGCCTGCTCCAAAGGATGAAAAGGCGCGTGGATTGGGTGGAAGCGCGAGGGCAAAAGGAAAGAAGACTGAAAGCGCTCGCTGTTGTCAAAAAAAGACCGCTCACGGCGGCAGGAGAGGGGACATACTTACATGATATTTTAAGGATCGCGGGTTTTTCGGATATTTCCCCGAAGGGAAAAGGCATGTTCCCGACCATGAAAAAGGATGAATTGAAAAAGCTTTCACCGGATATCATAATCACAGGCAAAAATGTTGCGGGCAGCGCCAAAGACATATATAATACTCCCAAGGGCATGTCTCTGGATAAAGAAGTTTTTTCAAGACCCGGACCGAGAGTTGTGGACGCGCTGGAGCAAATAGCCGCGTACGCTTACGACTGGCCGGTGACTCCCGAATCAGGGAGCGTGAAACAGGAGGGCAATTGAACCGACTTAAGCACAGGGTCCCGTTCATTATTTTTCTTCTTATTGTCATCGCGATGATTGGCTTTCTTTCCCTTTTAATGGGG
This sequence comes from uncultured bacterium, assembly GCA_963768305.1. Taxonomy (GTDB): domain Bacteria; phylum Margulisbacteria; class WOR-1; order CAVSGV01; family CAVSGV01; genus CAVYHE01. The sequence continues at coordinate 227,050 of CAVYHE010000008.1, read as the reverse complement.
CTTCCCAGGATACCTGCTTCAAAAGTCTTCTTATCCGTGTTCTCCCCGGCGGCAAACCCTGACATATCAAACGTCATCTGGCAGGAAAGGATGCCCCGTTTGATACTGGAGATCCTGTCCGGTGGATTGCTTGCGCTCGCAGGTTCGATATTGTTGGGAATTTTCGGGACCAGGGTCATCGACAGGTTCACCGTTAAAACCCTTTACATGATCGATTTTGTGGCCGCGGTCATATTCACGATTATGATAATCATCGGGATGAACGTCCATTCGTTCTATCCCTGGTTCCTGGGAACGCTTGCGGGAACGACGTGGGATAAGGTTTTGGTCGCGTCCATTTTCACTATTCTGGGGCTTATAGTATATGTATTCTATTACAAAGATATGAACGCACTTTCTTTCGGCGTCTACACCGCAAGAACGCTGGGTATAGAAGTAAGTAAGGTCCGCGCATTCCTCCTCATTATTACAGTCCTCATTTCGGTGGCGGCAGCTTACACGTGCGGGCTTATGTGCCTGGCCGGGCTCATATTCCCGTATTTCATCCGCCTTGTCGCCGGCGTCAATTACAAATACATGATACCTGTCTCAATGCTTGCCACCGCATCGCTGGTCATTCTGATGGATATTTTCTCAAGGATAATATTCACGACCGAGTTCCCCCTGGGGATAATGATGGTTGCCTTGAGCTTGCCGTTCTTCGTTAATGCGCTCCATAGAAGGAGGTTGGGATTATAATGGAAATGCTGAAAGTGGAGGCTCTGGACGCAGGTTATGAGAACAATGTTGTCGTGAAGAACATCAATTTCGACGCGGACATAGGGGACTTCATCGGCATCATCGGTCCCAACGGCTGCGGAAAAACAACCTTATTAAGGGCGATTGCCGGACTTATCATTATAAGCAACGGGCAGGTCAAGCTGCGAGGGAAGGACATACGCAAGATAGACAGGAACGAGATAGCAAAACGCATAGCTTTTGTTCCCCAGCTTATGGTCCCGGCATCCGGTTTCACCGTGGAAGAAACGGTGCTTCTGGGCAGGACGCCGTACATCGGCAGGTTCTCTTTTGAGTCAGAGAAAGATTTCAAGGTCGCGGGTCAGGCCGCAATTGACCTTAAGGTGGAGAATCTCATCAACACTCCGGTAACGAGCCTTTCGGGCGGCGAATTCCAGAGGGTGGCCATTGCAAGAGCGCTGGCGCAGGAGCCGAAGATACTGCTCCTGGACGAACCCACATCGCATCTGGATTTCCGTTTCCAGGTGAAGGTATTGAGGATGCTGAGGCACTTAAGAGTGGACAAACTGCTGATAGCGACATTCCACGATCTTAATCTTGCGGCCAGGTTCTCCAGAAAGCTTATGCTTATCAATAAAGGCGAGGTCGTGGCTTTCGGAAAGCCGGATGCCGTCCTTACGGCCGAGAACCTGAAGCATGTCTTTAAGATGAATCTTGAGGTAAGGAAGAACCCGAAGACGGGGAAATTAAGGGTTTTCACCGGCTAGTTCGTAAACATCATAAGCCGGTTCCTCATAAGGGTGCACCTTTTTCATCGCTGATATGGCTTTCTTCAATTTGTTTTTCGCGATGGTGATCTCCAGCCTTGCTTCGCCGACCCTTTCCAGTTTTCCTATCTCTCCCTTGAACGGCTTGGCACCATTAAGCGGCCTGTAGGTACCGATCCCGCTTGTCATAAAAGAGCAGCTGTCGTATTTTCCGATGATCCCTCCGCCGGAATTCGATACGGCTATCCTTACCTGTTCAATGTGGGTTTGGGGGACATAGACGACCAGTTTATAGAGCTTTTGTTTCATTTTTAATCATGGGCCCAGTAGGGATCGAACCTACGACCAATCGGTTATGAGCCGACCGCTCTACCGCTGAGCTATGGGCCCGAAATCCCGGATCCGGATCAGTTATTTTTGGATCTCTTCGTTGACTGGCCACTTAGAAGTGTCAGGCCCGTAACGCTTTTTATTGTCTAAGAGCTTGGACTTGAATTTCCTGATATTCTCCAGAAGCCCCGAGACCGTTTTCTCGAATTCCTCCACCTTGTTCATGAGCTCTTCGAACGTTTCTTTTTTTTCACCCATAAAAACCCCCTTATCTGTATCCGTGCATGACATTACTGATCAATAAGCTAAGGTAAGAGCCGGCCTGCCTTAGCATTGCCATGCTTTTCTGCGGCCCTTCTATTCCGATTATGATACCAAAGATCGAGACCAATATGAACAGGACGGTCAGCTCTATCATTATCGCGTTCTGCCTGGAGGTGCCTTTCAATTCCTTAAGCATCTCATGTTGAAGGTCCACCAGCAGCTGGTGAGTGCTCGGCGCTTTCTTTTCCGATTTTTTTGTGGAAGAATAATCATTTATCATGAAAATGATGACATAAAATATCAATGCAAGAACGACGATCGCCGCAAAAATTATCGCGACAATGACCTTATCGGAGTTATTGCTTATATAGAGCAATTTATCAATAAAACCATTAAAAATGAAAAGCAAGTTGTTAATATAGGGCATGATATTTGTCATAATCATTCAGATGCGGATTATACCAGAATCCATTCTTCTTGAAAAGACCTTGCCTGTCCTGCCGTCGGCGGAGTAAAATAGAAAGCTGCGGGCGCGTAGTTCAGTGGTAGAACGCTTGCTTCACACGCAAGAAGTCAGAGGTTCAATCCCTCTCGCGCCCAGTGGGCGCCTAGTTCAGTGGTAGAATGCCTCGCTTACACCGAGGAGGTCGTTGGTTCGATCCCAACGGCGCCCAGTTAATTCATGTGGCCGGGGCGTGGCTCAGCTTGGTAGAGCGCTTGGTTCGGGACCAAGAGGTCGGAGGTTCAAATCCTCTCGCCCCGAGTTTTCTCATTTTCTCTCGTCCCGAGTTTTCTCATTGACTATGTTTACTTGATAAATATAGTGTGCTAGAATCCGCACCGATATGAAACAAAGCGCCATATTTGCCCTAATACTGCTATCGGTTGTTTTGGTTTCACCCGCTGCGTTCGCGATGGGCGGTCCCGCGATAGAGGAAGAGCCGCAGCCAACAGTTGCCACTCCCGAAGTTGAAGTCATTCCCCATGCGTCTTCAGTCGAAGTTATGCCCAATGCCTTGTCTTCGCAAGAAACAGCGGCTGCGGATCTTGAAAAAGCCCAGACAGAGCTCAATTCACTTGAAAACGAGCGCGAAAAGCTGGATAACTATCTCGAATATTTGAACAAAAAGATCATGAAGGCAAAAGCGGCAAGGGACGGGAAAAAGGCTTCGCAATTAAAAACGTTGGAGGGCGGGGCATCCGCCCAGGAAAATGCGGTGCTGAAAAAGATCGCGGATATCAGAGAGAAATACCCGGATCTTCAGCCGTCAAGCCCGCAAGCGACGGCGGAATCCAACATCGTTTATCATGATGTGGAGATGGGAGATACGCTGGCCAGCATTTCAACCAAGTATTATGGAAGCCCCGACTATTACATGGAAATAGCGAAACTGAACAATATAAAGAACGTCGGCTATGTTCCGCAGGGGACAAGATTGAAGATCGACTTGAGCATAAAGAAAAGCGGAATGCCGGCGGTTGCATCAGCTGAAACGCCCAAAGAAAGCGCCATTGTCTATCACACTGTGGCGGCCGGAGACACGCTTATGAGCATTTCAAGGAAATATTTTAACGGTTCGGCTTCCTATTACAAGGAGATCGCTGAAATGAACGGGCTTACCGATTACAGCCTGAAAATAGGGATGAAGCTTAAGATAGACAAAAATTTAAAGAAACCCGCTCAACCGAAACTGTAGATATTACTTCGAGAATTCCGCCGCCAATTTCCAGTAAGGGTCCGTTTTAGGATGTTCCAGCGTTCTTTCTCCATTGTCAGTTCTTGATCTTTATCCCTTTTTTACTTTCGACAACTTCGCCGACGACCGCGCTTAAGATTCTATTTTTCCTGAACGCTGAGATTAACTTGTCCGTTTCTTTTTTATCAACTATAGCCAGTAAAGTCCCCTCGCTTATTGCGCAGAACGGGTCAAAATCGAACAGTTCAGCTGTTTTCTTGATCACCGGCTGAATAGGGATCAGCTCTTCTTCTATCATCAGACCGTAATTTCCGGCTCTTGCCATTTCATAAAGCCCGCCCCATATGCCGCATTCGGTCGCGTCGTGCATCACTCGAACCCCTTCCAATCCACGTGCTATCGCGCAATCATCCATCACTGACATCTGATCAAAAACGCCAGCGGCTTCTTTCTGAAAAGCTTTTCCGCCTGCCCTGATGAACCTGTCGGGAAATAAGACGGCTAAAAGTCCGGTCGTTTCTATTGCCGGCCCTTTTGTAATGACTATCCGGTCGCCGGTCCTTACCCTGAAAGGGCCGCGCAATTCTTTCTTTGTGCCGATAGCTATCGCCGTCGCTCCTCCGACCATCGGATAATTACATCCGGTATATCGCGCGGTATGACCGGTGATTATGCTAATGTCGTACTTTTTTGATTCTTCGTGCACGGTCTCCCACATCTCTTCCAGCTGAGCTTCTGTCATTTCGGGCGGCAGATTAAGATCGATCGCCAGATATTCAGGTTTCAGCCCCGATACGGCGACATCGCTGCATATAATATGAAAAGCGAACCACGCGGCTTTCATAAAGCCTAATTGCGGGACTATGAAGAATGGATCGGTGGACATCGCCATGTACTTTGAGCCGACCTTTAATACTCCGTAATCGACCCCATGTCTCGGACCGATCATGATGTTCTTATTTTTTGCGCCTAACCGTGGATAAATGACGCGGTCGAAAAATTCGGGAGGTATCTTTCCAAGTTCGGGCAGGTTTTCTTTTTTCACTTTTGTCTCCTTTCGCAGGCATTATCCTGATCAAGTTGTCGGGTCCTCCGATTAAATCGAAGTTCTCAGCCTCATTCCAAGAAGCTCCCCTAAATTAAATAGCCCCACGGGGAATCGAACCCCGATCGTCAGCTTGAAAAGCTGATGTCCTAACCGTTAGACGATGGGGCCATTTCTAAATATCAGTTTATCAGAAAATCAAGATATTTCAAGGTATCGGCGGCAGGTTCATTGCGAATGCATGCCAAATTTGATAAAATTACCCGATAATGCAGGAGATCGAAAAAACAAAGGTCAGAATTCAGCCGGTACTCAAGCTTTATCTTGATCTTTCAAAAACAAATTATCTCCATTTCGGCCTGTGGAAAAAGGGCGATAAGCTGACGCTTGAAAATTTCCAGGCCGCTCAGGAAAGATATCTTAAAAATCTGATAAAGACGATACCAAGAGGCGTAAATACCATACTTGACGTTGGCTGCGGAGTAGGGGGGAATGCGGCGAAATTATCAAGCCTCGGCTACCAAGTAACAGGCATATGCCCGGACCCTTATCAGGGCCAGCTTTTCCGGAAGAATACGAAAGGCAAGGCCGGATTCAAGCTGACCACGCTGGAAAAATTCGACACCGACCAGAGGTTTGATCTCATATTAATGAGCGAATCCGTGCAATACATCCCGTTCGCTGAAGGGCTGAAAAAGATCTCGTCGCTTCTGCGGCCAGCTGGCCGCCTCCTGATATCTGATTATTTCAAGAAAGAAACCGCGAAAGGTGTGCCAAATTTACCTTCGGGCAGCCTGAAAGATTATCTCAAGGAAATTGACAAGGCCGGCTTCAAGATCATAAGCAAACAGGATATAACCGAGGGCATCCTTCCGACACTTGAATACGGCAGCAATGTTTATCTTAATTATATCAGGCCGGTACTTAGCTGTATTTTGACGACCATGCAGGTGCATCTTCCGCCGGTTTACTGGCTAATTAACCTGTTCCTCAAGTTCAGGGTAAAAGGCAAACCGATAAGGCAGATCATCGTGAATAATCTGGTTCCGCTAAAGAAGGATGTTTTCAGGAAATACCTTACGTATCAGGTAATGCTCATCAAGAGAAAATAGAACTCTTTATCTAAGATATTCCTTAAGTTTTTTGCTGCGGGTAGGATGCCTTAATTTCCTCAAGGCTTTCGCTTCTATCTGACGTATCCTCTCGCGGGTGACATTGAAAACTTTTCCAACTTCTTCAAGGTCCTCGGCTGGCCGTCATCAAGGCCAAACCTTAGCTTAAGCACGGTCTTTTCCCTGTCAGAAAGCGATGACATTACTTCCTCAAGGTCTTCCCTTAATAGCCCATGAAGGACCACTTCATCCGGCGCCTGAACGGCGGTGTCTTTCACAAAATCGCCAAGGCGCGAAGAATCCTCGTCACCGACAGGCATTTCAAGCGAAAGCGGTATCTGCGAGATCTTTATTATCTCCCGTACTTTGTCCACCGACATCCTGGACCTTTTCGCTATTTCTTCCTCGGTGGGACGCCTTCCCAGCTGCTGCAGGAGCGTTCGCGAAACCTTCCTCAGGCGGTTCATGGTTTCCACCATGTGAACGGGGATCCTGATGGTTCGCGCCTGGTCGGCTATAGAACGCGTTATTGCTTGTCTTACCCACCACGTGGCGTAAGTACTGAATTTATACCCTTTCCTGTGGTCGAATTTTTCCACAGCCCTTATCAATCCCAGGTTGCCTTCCTGTATCAGGTCAAGGAAAAGCATCCCGCGGCCCGTATATTTTTTCGCGATTGAAACGACCAGCCTCAGGTTCGAATTCGTAAGCCTGTGCTTGTCCTTCAGGCTTCCAGCGCGAACTTTCCTTGCGCAGTCTATCTCGTCCGTGGGGGAAAGAAGCTTGTATTTCCCTATCTCCCTCAGGTACATCCTGACGGTATCGTCTATGCCGGCGCTCTTTACTTCTGTTTCGGTGACGTCAAGATTCGTTTCTTCCGGAGAAGGCGCTATCTTCTTATCTTTGTTCTCGGATATTTCTATGCCGTGCGTCAGAAGCTCCTCTATCTCGGCAATGTTCTTCTCCGGCTCCGGATAAATGGACATTATCTCTTCCGGAGTAAGATATCCCTTCTTCTCGCCGGCATTCTTCAACGTCTTTAAATTCGTTCCTTCTTTCATTTTTATCTCCTTTACTTATGTATTATCGTGATAAATCGCTCGAAATTTCACTTAATTTTGCAGAGACCTGTAATTTTCGTTCAAATTCGCGAATTCCCTGTGCAGGCTGGAAACATCCTGCAATTTGCCCTCTTTTTCAGCGACCGCCATCTCTTTCCTTATGCCATCCATCCTTGATTTCAGGTGGAATATCTTTATCGTGTTAATGCAGTCCCGCGCTGTTTTTTGCACATTGTCCGCGGGAATATCGCTAACCATTATCCTTGAAAATAATTTTTTTGAATCTTCGTCCGGAAGATTTTCAAGGATGAAATGTGACGGATCCCCCGCATCAATTTCAGCTGCCTGAAGGAACTCCGCGATCGTTCTCGTGTTTTTCCCGGTGAATTCCTGCCAGGTTAATGACTTTTTAAACAGGTCCATGATCTCCTTATTGCTTACCGAAAGTTTGATAAGACATTCTTCCGCTATTTCCGTCTTGGATGACGGCTTTTCCACGCTTCTTCTAAGGGATATCGTGCCGCCTTTTTCAGTATAGAACCCGAGCCGTTTGACCTCAGACTCGATATCTTCTGTGCCGAATCCCAGCTTTTTCGCGGCAAGCTTGATGTATTCTCCTCGTATCAAGTCGTCCTTTTCTTGCGCTATTATCAGGGCGGCTTCTTTCGCCGCTTTTGCGCGCCCTTCGATCTCTTTTATGTTGTATTTTGATATAGCATTCATTACCATGAATTCCATCCATGAGACCGCTTCATTCAGCGACTTTTGGAAAGCTTCGGCGCCCTTTGCCTTAAGTGCCTCATCGGGATCTTTGCCGCCCTCGTATCTGGCAACTTTCACGTTCAAGCCTTCGTCTTTCAAAATATCCACGCTCCTGGCGGTGGCGGCATTGCCGGCGTTGTCGCGGTCAAAAGCGATTATCACATTATCGGCGAACCTGCGCATTATCTTTGCCTGATTCGGCGTGAAACCTGTGCCCAGAGGACAGACAACGTTCTTTATCCCGTACTGCCAGCAGGAAACAAGATCGACATTGCCTTCCACCAGGATCGCGGTCCTCGATCTCCTGATCTCTTCTTTTGTGACATCGATTCCGTAAAGCGAATAACCTTTATTGTAAATGGGAGAGTCCGGCGAATTTATGTATTTCGCTTCCTCCTCGGAAGGAGTACCGGAAGGGATCACCCTGCCGCCGAATCCGATCACACGCCCCTTAAGATCGGATATCGGGAACATGAGCCTGCCCCTGAACCTGTCGTAATGCCCGCTCTTGTCCGCCCTTTCAATTATCAGTCCCAGTTTTTCCATATCTTTCCGGTCCACGCCTCTTTTATAAAGATAGTTCAGTAGACTGTCCCATTTGTTGGAAGAATAACCGAGCTTGAAAGCTTTGGCGGATCCATCAGAGATCCCTCTTTTTTCCAGGTAATCGCGGGCGACGGCGCCTTCCTCGCTGTCCAGATTCTCCCGGTAGAACCTTTGCGCGAGCTCCATTATTTCTATCAGCTTGTCCTTGTCATTCTTTGTCATTGAAGGCGTTGAGGTCTTTTGGACCGTTATCCCGATCTTGCTTCCGAGAAGTTCCACGGCTTCCGCAAAGCTTATGTTCTCCATCTTCATCAGGAATGAAAAGACATTCCCTCCCTCGTTGCACCCGAAACAATGGAATATCTGCTTATCGGGGCTTACCGTGAATGAAGGCGTTTTTTCGGAATGAAAAGGGCACAGCCCAAGATAGTTCTTGCCTCTTTTTTTAAGCGGTACGTACTCGCCGACAATCTGAAGGATATCGGTTTTATTCCTTATTTCATCGATCGTGGAGCTGGGTATCATTTTATGTCCGTATTAGCGCGCCATTCATTGGGCACGAAGATCTCCGTGAATTTGTTCGTGGCGTACCTGTCGGTCATCCCTGCGATAAAATCAACTATGTTCTGTACTATCTCTTTCTCTGTCCATTTTTTCTTGTAATAGGGAAGCTTTTCCGGGTTTTCGTGATAATACTTGAACAGCTGGGTTATCATGGCCGGGATCTTTTTTTCCTCTCCTTTTGCCGTGGGGCTGATGTAAACCTTCTCATAAAGAAAATCATATAATCCGTTCATCGCATCTTCAATATGCTTGTCCATCTGTATCCTGTTCTTGCCTCTGCTTTTTTCGATGATATTCGGGATGATGGTATCCAAAATGTTTTCCCCGAGCACTTTCGTGTGTTTTTTCGGCAGATCTTTCTTTTTTATGACGCCCGCCAGGATGCTGTCCTCGATATCATGCCTGATATATGCGATATGGTCGGCATAGCGAACTATCTGTCCCTCGAGTGTTGCAGGAAGCTGCTTGTCTTTCTGCGGATGATGCATTATCCCGTCGCGTACTTCCCAGGTAAGGTTCAAGCCCTTGCCGTGATTTTCAAGCACTTCCACCACCCTGACGCTCTGCTCGTTATGCATAAAATACCTTTTTGGCGCGACATCGAGCGTTTTCAGAATATCATTAAGCACATCTTCCCCGGCGTGGCCGAAAGGAGTGTGCCCAAGGTCATGTCCAAGCGCTATCGCTTCCGTCAGGTCCTCGTTCAAGCAAAGCGCGCGCGCGATTGTCCTTGCTATCTGGGATACTTCCAGCGTATGGGTCATCCTTGTCCTGTAATGGTCCTCTACGGGTGAAATGAAAACCTGGGTCTTGTGTTTTAATCTTCTGAAAGCTTTGGAATGAAGTATCCTGTCCCTGTCCCTTTGAAAGCACGTTCTTATGCTGTCTTCTTTTTCTTTTTTGTCCCGGCCTTTGGAGTTCTTTGATCTGACCGCGTATGGTGAAAGGAAAATATCTTCTCGTTCTTCGATCTCTTTGCGGATCTGCATTAAGCCCCCTGGCAGCGGATAAAATGATGTCGCGAACCAGATATTTTACAGATGTTCCCTGATCTTGTCAAGTGGTTCTTGTTGCTTGTAATAGAAATTGTTGATATGACGCGAAAAACATGTCAATCAAATTTGCATCTTTATCAAGAAAACTGCCGAAGGGAAAACTTGGTCTGCCCGCCTTAGGCATTAATGCCTGGGCGGGCAGCAAGTTCAAATATCTACTTTGTCGTATAATGGACCTTTGACTTTTCTTTTATTGCCGCGTGCGCTGCCGCAAGGCGCGCGATCGGAACTCGATATGGAGAGCAGCTTACATAATTAAGACCGGTCCTGTGGCAAAATTCCACCGATGCCGGATCTCCGCCATGCTCTCCGCAGATACCGATCTTCAAGTGCTTGTTAACCGACCTGCCTCCCGCGACCCCCATCTTCACAAGTTTGCCCACCCCGCCCTGGTCGAGCGTCGCGAACGGGTCTTTTTCCAGTATGCCCTTGTCAATATAGCTGTTAAGGAACTTGACGACATCATCCCTGCTGAACCCGAAGGTGGTCTGCGTTAGGTCATTTGTTCCGAACGAGAAGAATTCCGCTTCCGTGGCGATCTCATCGGCGGTGACAGCCGCCCTGGGAAGCTCTATCATTGTGCCGATCTTATATTCCACCTTGCTTCCGTATTTCTTTATCGTTTCTTCCGCGATCTTCTTTATTATCGTTTTCTGGTTCTTCAGCTCGTTAATGTGCCCGACGAGAGGTATCATTATCTCGGGGATGATCTTCATCCCTTCTTTTTTAAGCTCGCATGCGGCTTCTATGATGGCCTGAGCCTGCATCTCGGTTATTTCCGGATAAGCGATGCCAAGGCGGCAGCCGCGATGCCCAAGCATGGGATTCAGTTCATGCAGATCTTCCACTCTTTCCAGTATTTTTTCTTTTTGGGCTATCTTTTCTTTGTCGCCCCCGGTCGCCTTAAGGACAGCGATCTCCACCATCAAATCCTCCCTCTTTGGCAGGAATTCATGTAGAGGCGGATCGAGCAGCCTTATCGTGACGGGATATCCCTTCATTTCCTTGAACAGGCCCATGAAGTCGCTTCGCTGCATCGGCAAAAGTTTTGCAAGCGCTTTTCGCCTGTCCGGCTCGGTCTTTGCCATGATCATTGCCTGCATGTGAGGCAGTCTGTCTTCGGCGAAGAACATGTGTTCCGTGCGGCAAAGTCCTATTCCCTCCGCCCCGAAACCTCTCGCTACATGCGCGTCATGAGGGATATCCGCGTTCGCGCGGACGCCTATTTTCCTGAATGAATCAGCCCACTTCATCAGCTTCGCCGAATTCTCCTGACAGGGAAGGCTCGATCGTAGGAACGCGGCCAAGTATGACCTCGCCCGTGGTCCCGTTAAGCGTGATCCAGTCGCCTTCTTTGACAACGCAATCTTTTACGCTGAACTTTTTTCCTTTTTCGTCTACTTTTATTTCCTCGCAGCCGGCAACGCAGCATTTCCCCATTCCGCGCGCGACCACGGCGGCGTGGGATGTCATGCCGCCCCTTGCGGTCAGGATCCCCTGCGCAGCGTCCATGCCGTGGATATCATCGGGAGAGGTCTCATTGCGGACAAGTATCGTCTTTTCCGCTGCTCTTTTCACGGCTTCATCGGCGGTGAACACCACAATCCCGGTGGCGGCTCCCGGCGAAGCGGGAAGGCCTTTTGCTATAACCTTCACCTTGGCTTTAGGATCGATGACCGGATGGAGAAGCTGATCGAGGCTCGCCGGATCTATCCTGAGTATCGCTTCCTCTTTTGTTATAAGGCCTTCATCCACCATCTCAACGGCTATCCTTACGGCCGCCGGAGCGGTCCTCTTGCCGGTCCTGGTCTGCAGCATGTATAACTTGCCTTTCTGTATGGTGAATTCGAAATCCTGTATATCGCGGTAGTGTTTTTCAAGCTTTGAGGTTATCGCCCTAAGCTGTTTGTAAACCGACGGCATCTCCTTTTCAAGCTTTGTTATCGGCTGAGGCGTTCTTATGCCGGCGACCACGTCCTCGCCCTGGGCGTTCGTAAGGTATTCGCCGTAGAATTTATTCTCCCCGGTCGCGGGGTTCCTTGTAAATCCCACGCCGGTGGCCGAATCATCGCCCATGTTCCCGAAGACCATGGCCTGGACGTTGACGGCGGTGCCGAGGTTGTTCGGAATATCATTCAGCTTCCGGTAAGTGATTGCCCTGGGGTTCATCCAAGACTTGAAGACGGCGTCGCGCGCCATATCAAGCTGCACTCTTGCGTCTTGGGGAAAATCGCTTCCAGTCGATTCTTTCACGGTCTTTTTGTATCTTAATATCAGGTCCTTCAGGTCATCCGCCTTGAGGTCCGTGTCAAGTATCACGCCGAGCTCTTCCTTTTTGCCCTGCAATATGTGCTCGAATTCGTTCTTTTCCATCTCCAGGACGACATTGCCGAACATCTGGATGAAGCGCCTGTAGCAATCATAAGCGAACCTTTCGTTCTTTGTTTTCGTTATCAGGCCGTGGACAGTCTCGTCATTAAGTCCAAGGTTAAGGATGGTGTCCATCATGCCCGGCATTGAGAATTTCGAACCCGATCTTACCGAAACCAGAAGGGGATTTCGCAGGTCGCCGAGCTTGGCCCCCATGGAACCCTCAAGGGTCTCGACGTATTTTGCCTGCTGTTTTGTGACTTCCGCAGGGACCTTGCTCCCCACCTTATAGAATATGTTGCAGACCTCTGTCGTGATGGTGAAACCAGACGGCACCGGCACGCCGGTGTTCGTCATTTCGGCGAGACCCGCGCCTTTCCCCCCTAGAAGGTCCTTCATCTGCCCGTTGCCTTCGGCCTTTCCGTCGCCGAAGTAATAAACGTATTTTTTTCCTCCCTTTGATGAGCCTGAGCCTTTTCTTGCCTTTGCCATTTTATTTCCGCCTTTCTAAATTTTTACAAGAAACCCGTACATTATATACCAGTTTGAGGGAATTTTGAACGGGGGATTCAGTTCCGGCCGATCCTCTTTTCGGCTTCCGCCACTGTCTTGATGATCTCGATCACGCTGTCGGGATTAAGCGATATGGAATCGATGCCTTTTTCCACCAGGAACGCGGCGAAATCGGGATAATCGCTCGGAGCCTGCCCGCAGATCCCGACCTTAACTTTATTTTCATGAGCTGTTTTTATCAAACTGCTTATCGATCTTTTTATCGCTTCGTTCCTTTCATCGAACAGCTTCGCCAGCTGCGCGGAATCCCTGTCAATGCCCAGGGTAAGCTGTGTCAGGTCGTTCGAGCCGATGGAAAAACCGTCGAACCTCTGCGAGAACTGGTCGGCCAGAATTATATTTGAAGGTATCTCCGCCATCACGTAAACTTGCAGGCCGTTCTCGCCGCGTTTTAATCCGTTCTTCTCCATTTCCTGCAAGGCATTTGTCGGCTTCTTCCACGGTCCTGCAAAAAGGGATCATCACTATCACATTAGTTATGCCCATCTGCTCGCGCACTCTCTTGATCGCCCTGCATTCAAGAGCGAATCCTTCCCTGTATTTATCGTCATAATATCGGGAAGCTCCCCGGAAACCTATCATCGGGTTCTCTTCATGGGCTTCGAATTGCGCTCCGCCGATGAGGCCGGCATATTCATTGGTCTTGAAGTCGCTCATCCTTACTATAACGGGGTAGGGGTATTGCGAAGCTCCTATCATCGCCATGCCCCTGGCGAGGTGGTCAACGAAATATTCCGATTTGTCCTTGAACCCGCGGGTGAGCTCGAGTATGAGCTTCTTGGCTTTAAGATCCTTCAGCTGGCGGAATTTTACGAGCGCCATCGGATGTATCTTTATGTGGTTGGTGATTATGAATTCCATCCTCGCAAGTCCTATGCCCTTGGCTGGTAGCTTCCACCACCTGAAGCCCGCAGCGGGATCGCCTATGTTCATCATTATCTGCGTTTTTGTCTCCGGCAGGCCCTTCAGGTCCAGGTCGATGGCTTCATATTTGACATATCCGTCATAGACGAATCCTTTTTCGCCCTCGCATGAAAGAGTGATCTCCTGACCGTGCTTCAGGATCTTTGTGGCGTTCCCCGTTCCGACTATGGCAGGTATTCCGAGCTCCCTGCTTACGATGGCCGCGTGCGAGGTCCTTCCGCCGTGGTCAGTGATAATCCCGGAAGCTTTTTTCATTATCGGGACCCAGTCTGGATCGGTCATCGTTGTCACAAGTATGGAGCCGTCCTCGAACTTGTCGATCTGCTTCGGGTCCATAAGGACCTGCGCTTTTCCGGCAACGATGGCTTCGCCTACCGCCATTCCCTCTAGCAGTTTCTTTCCCGTTCCCAGAAGGCGGTATTCCTTGAATATGGACGCTTCTTTCCTGGATTCAACTGTTTCGGCCCTTGCCTGGACCATGAAAATATCGCCGGTCTTGCCGTCCTTTGCCCATTCCATGTCCATCGGATGGCCGTAATGGTCCTCGATGATCACCGCCCATCTTGCCAGTTGAAGAATTTCATCTTCATTGAGGACGTAGGAAAGCCTTTCCTTTTCCGTGGTCTTTATGTTAAGCGTTTTTTTGCCGCCGCTCTTCACATAGACCATCTTTTGTTCTTTTTCTCCCAGGTTCTTTTCAATTACAGGCTTGAATTCTTTTTTATCAAGGAGCGGCTTAAAGACTATGTATTCGTCCGGGTTGACGGTCCCCTGCACGATATTTTCCCCGAGCCCCCACGATGCGTTTATGATAACGACTTTCCTGAATCCGGTGTCCGTGTCCAGCGAGAACATGACGCCCGATCCCGCAAGGTCCGAACGGACCATCTTTTGCACGCCGATAGACAACGCGACCTTGAGATGGTCAAAATTCTTTTCTTCGCGGTAAGATATGGCCCTGTCGGTGAATAAAGAGGCGTAGCATTTTACGCAGGCGTCGATCAGCTCTTTTTCTCCGGAAATGTTCAGGAAGGTTTCCTGCTGCCCCGCGAAACTCGCTTCCGGAAGGTCTTCGGCCGTCGCGCTGCTTCGCACTGCAACATCAATGACCTTCGATTTGTAGCGTCCGCAGAGTTCCCGATAGGCTTTCGATATTTCTTCACTGACTTCAGGCGGGAATTTTGAATCCAGGAACAGATTTCGGACGGCCTTTCCGGTCTTTTCCAGCATCTTCGGGTTTTTCTTGTATTGTCCTATGAGAGGCTTCATCTTGTCGCCGATCTTGTTGAATTCCAGGAATTTCCAGTAGGCGTCGGAAGTGGTGGCAAATCCGTCGGGAACCGGTATTCCTTTATCCTTAAGCGTCGTTATCATTTCCCCGAGGTTCGCGTTCTTTCCTCCCACAACGGGTACGTCCTTTGAACCTAATTCTTCGAACCAGCGGATAAATTTATATTCGCTCATTGGCCACCTCTTGAAGTTATTTTATGTTAACGGGAAAAGTTAGTCAAATGACATAATATTAATCAGATAAAATTTGTATTGGGGAAGAATGAAAGGAAAATAATTAAATAAAATTCAAATGGTTAGCTTGTACAACACACATTTATCATTTAAAGCTTCTCGAAAGATTTTTGGCCATACTTAGAAAAATAATAATAGATACTGCCTTTTGCTATTTCATACATTAATTTTGACATTTCTTCAGGCGACCATCTCTTTTCTCGAAAATAAAAACTCCCACGATTAAACCTGTTTTCCCCTTCATTGTGAAGGTATGTTTTGTTCAGTTTGCCAAACATTGCGATTGTCCCAACTCTGTCTACAATTGTTTCATTTTCTGAGAAATCACATCCATAGCCAAAACAAATAAACGGAAAAATCGATTCATTTAAAAGTGCGGTTCTAAATCCAATAACATTTTTTCCAAGTCTTTCTATAGCATTTCCAAGAGCTTGCTTACTTTTCCCCTCAGCCTTTCTAATGTCATTTGTCCCTTGATTTTTTGCCTCCGTTATTAAAATTGGGAAGAGTTCCCCATCCGCACTTTTCTTTATAAACAATATGCCACCATCAGGCCTCATGTTGCTTTTATTTGAATAACAATGAAATTCAATTTCAGGAAAAAAGATATGAAGCCTTTTAATGATTTCATCTAATAACCAATTCTTCTTAAAGTCTAATTGTATTTTCGGAAACTCTTTTTTGATTTTATCCTCAACAACTCTAAGTGCTTTAATAATATCGCTTTCTTGTTTCTTTGAGGTAACATTAATAATGGTTCCAGCTCTTTGTTTTCTTAATTGGTTTTTATGTGACATAATCCATCCTTTATTTATTTTTCTCCAAAATCCACAACATCTCCCTAACTTTAATATTTCTATTATTTAGATTTCTCGAGCCTCTATATGTATTATATTCCTTTTCAATAACATCAACCTTCCCATATTTCTCTAAAATCATTTTTAATTTGCATTGGTCGATTATTCCTTCATTGTTATATGATATTAAAATATATTTTGCCCTGGTATTCTGAATTAATTCTTCAAATGCAACTTCGGCTTGCTGCTTCTTATTGTAGGCAGATCTATTCCAGTCTTTTGCTATACCGCTAACCCCATCCTGTATTTCAATCGCTTTTTTTTCATTGGCAATAATATTAAGCATAAAATAGTTGGAGCCATAAGGGTGTTGATTGTAAGGGGGATCAAAATATGCCAGGTCATATTCTTTTGGTATTTTATTGGACTTAACAAGTTTATTAACGTCTTCTTTTGTGATAATTACTTTGCATTCTTTTTCCGAAAAAACGGGCACATCTAAATGTATTTCTCTTTTTATTCTTGTTAAAGCATTTTCGCCTCGCCCACCAAACCATCCTATGCCATCTTTCTTATGAAACCCCTTAAAAACCCCAGAAGTATTGGTGTTTATTGATGCTTTTACTATTAATGGGGCGAGGAAAAAATGTCTTTTCTGTCTATCAATATGTTTATTGATCAAATATTTTAGATTGTCGATTATTTTTGCATTTCTATTTGTGTAAAAAACCCTCTCACCTTTTTTGATGTTATTATCATTTGCCGGCGCATAATTTGACTGGATAAAACAAGGGGCTTTTTTGTGTGAGATTAGTTTGTTCTTATTAAGCCAATCAATATTGGACTTAATGAAATCAAAATCGACTTCTGATTTATTGCTTAAATAGCATTTATTTAGGATCTCGCAATAATCTTCTAAGTCGTTTACGTGGAGTTCTTTTGCGTGATACTTCAACAGTCTAGAGACTACCCCACTCCCTGAGAAACCATCAAAAATAATCAACGATTTTTTTGATAAACGATTCTTTACAGTGACAATGCCTTCATTAATAAATTGTAACAAAGCTCTTTTATTTCCGATATAAGTAATAATTTGGTCATTGAAAAATGGTTGTTCAAAATCAATTAAATCATCAAATAAATATTCTGGCGCAGAATAATCCTTAATATTTTGCTTTACAAGGGTTGCATTTTGCATTTTCAATCCTTTATGCTAATTCTAATTAAATATATTATACTTTGTTCAATAGTAATATGAAAGGCTTATACTGAGGTGGTTATAATATCATTATACCTGCGGCGAACCTGCCCGTAGTTCCCTTGCCCGCGCGGAAAGAAAAGAACGTGTCGGTCCTGTCGTTCGTGCAGATCCCGGCTGTCTCGATGTTCAGATCCGGGACCCCACACTCTTTTATCTGTGACCTGTTCGCTTTCCAAAGGTCGAAATGGTAACAGCACGGGCCGATCGATGGCCCTATTCCTACATATATGTCATTTGGATCGGACCGGTATTGTTTTATCATGCTTTTAACGGTATTTTCGGCTATCTTCAATATCGTGCCTTTGTATCCGGCATGGACCGCGCCGATGACTTTTTTAACGGGGTCATATAATAAGATAGGGACGCAGTCCGCGATCTGGACCATCAGGCATATTTTAGGAACGTTCGTTAACATCGCGTCTATCCCGTCAAGGGCGGATGCAAAATCGAGCGCTCCTTTTCCTCTCATATCTTTAGTCACAAAAGCGACTTTATTATCATGGACCTGCTTTGCGGTCACAATACTTCCAATATCGATCCCGACGGCTTCTGCAAGAAGCTTTCTGTTCTTCAGAACATCTTTTGGATCATCCGAAACATTAAAGCTGATATTAAATGTATCAAATGGCTTTTTGCTTACGCCGCCGTTCCTTGTTGAAATGAAGTGAACGATACCTTTTTTATGCGTAAGGTTCTCAAAGAGAAATGTTGTTATTGGTTTAGGTGATCTTGCTGCCATTGGGAATATCTTTATCGACGGTCAAAAGCGTTAAAGAAGTTCGGTCTTCCGTTGATGCTGCAAGGAGCATTCCGTGAGAAGTAACGCCTCTCAGTGTTCTCGGTTCAAGATTGGAAACGACCGCTGATCTTTTTCCCGATCAATTCTTCTTTTGAATAGAACTGCTTGATCCCCGCGACTATCGTCCGCTCTTCGCCGATATCGATAGTCAGCTTGTAAAGCTTATCCGCGCCTTCAATATCCTCGCAAGCTTTGATCTGCGCCACTTTTAGCTCCATCGCCTTAAAATGATCAAATGTAATATTTTCCATTCATCTCTCCTTGCTGATCATATTCTTCAATATCCCGATGCCTTCGATCTCGACCTCGACGGTATCTCCGACTTCCATCGGCCCGATCCCGGCCGGAGTGCCTGTTATTATTATATCATCCGGCAGGAGCGTCATGACAGAGGAAACAAAAGAAACGATTTCGTATACATTAAATATCATGTTCTTTGTGTTCGAATCCTGCTTGATGATGCCATTGACCCTGGTCGTTATCTTTAAATTCAGCGGATCGATGTTTTTGACCATCTTCGGGCCGAGAGGGCAGAAGGTATCAAAAGATTTCGCCCTTGTCCACTGGCCGTCCAGTTTTTGCAGGTCCCTTGCCGTCACATCATTGCAGCAAGTATAACCCTTGATGTGGTTTGCGGCTTCTTCTTTTGAAATATTCCTGATCTTGTCCTTTATTATCACTGCAAGTTCGCCTTCGTAATGCAGATTCTTTGTCTGCGGCGGGTAGATGATGTTATCGCCGTTATCCTATCACTGATGTCGGCGGCTTCATGAACATCACGGGCTGATCGGGGATCGGCAAGTTCATTTCCTTGGCATGATCGTGATAATTAAGGCCGATGGCGATTATTTTGGATGGTTTGAACAATAAATCTTCCTAATTAATAAAAAGTGGAGCCGGGGAGGATCGAACTCCCGACCTCTTGACTGCCAGTCAAGCGTTCTCCCAGCTGAACTACGGCCCCATAACTAACTACAGATGATACGTTATCGCGGCTTTTTCCCATATCTCCTCGATGCTGTAATGCTTGCGCGCTTCCGCTCCCATAATATGAACGATTATGTCTCCCAGGTCAAGCACCACCCAGTTGGATTCTATCTTTCCCTGCCACTTCGGAGCGTTATACCCAAGCTCGGCCATCCCGTCGTCGATCGCCTGCATTAAGGCTCTTGTATGCGGAGCGGATGTGCTGGTGGCAATGATGAAATGATCCGCTATCGAAGAGAACTTTGAAACATCAACAATGCTGATATCTTCCGCCTTTTTGTCTTCCAGTATTTCGCAGATAACCTCGGTAAAATCTATTTTTTTCTTAGCTATCTCAATTCCTCCGTATCAGTATTATTTTCGAGCAATATTTGATTTTAAATACTGGCGGGCTATGCGGTCCACTTCCGCGGGATTCGGCTTCATATAATAGATCTTGTCGATCATTACCGATTCGCCGGGAACAGATGTCATTTCTATATTGCCGATATCAAAGGACTGCCTCATCGCCATGGAAAGCCCCAGTATCTGCCTTACATTCATGTTCGTACTGACGTTGGAAAGGAGAGACAGTATGACCTTTGGCGCGCTCAGGACGTCCTTTTTGGAGACTATCTTGCGTGCGAGCGCCTGGATGAATTTCTGCTGGCGCAGTATCCTCCCTATGTCGCCTTCAGCATCGTGCCTGAACCTTACATATGCCACGGCCTGCCTGCCGTTCAAAAGCTGCTCGCCCGGGTACAGGTCCACATAAAGCCCGCCGGCGTAGTCCACGTAATACATCCTTTTTTCCACATTTATCGTAAGCCCGCCCAGAGTATCAATGACTTTCGCGAGCCCGTCGAAGTTTATGGCGACAGTAAAAGGTATCTTGATCCTGAAGAAATTCTCCAAAGTCTCGCGCGTCAGGTCTATTCCGCCGTATGCGTATGCATGATTCACCTTGGTAAGGCCGATCGCAGGGATATTCACGATAGTGTCACGCGGGACGGATACGACGCTTATCTTTTTATATTTTGATGAAACGTGCACAACAAGAATGGTATCCGTCCTGTGGGACCCTTCCACATTGTCCAGACCTACCACGAGCACGTTCGTTTCTCCTATAAGGGAAGAGGTGGACATCATGGAAAGGAACGCTTCCAGCAGAGTGAACCTGGCGACCATGACCGTTGCTGCGCCTAAGAACAACGATATGCAGATGACCAGAACTATCAGTATGGCCATTATGATACTTTTTCTTCGGTTTTTTCGGATTTTTTGGGGCGCTCCGGCCCGCATTGGATAATTCTTTTGGCGGGGAAGCCAGTAATTTTATAAGTCTCTTATGAAGCTTATTTAAGTTCCTTTTATTGTCCATGTTTTAGGAGATAATAATTCCTGACCTCAAATGTCATCGGATGAACAGGCAAATCTTTATCTGTAAGGTATTTTATCATAGAAGTTGATACGGCAACAACGGCCATATCAAGGTCCTTTTCCGCAAGCCGCCTTGCTTTTGCCGCGCCTGAATGCATCCTTCCTTCTTCCGTGTGGTCCGCGATATAGACGATCTTTTCCAGCGCCGTCATGGACTTGCGGCCAAGCGTGTGGGAACTTATAGCTTTTAATATCTGTCTGTCGTTTATCCCGAACCTTTTCTTTGCGATATACGCGGAGATGGGGGCGTGAAGGAGCTTTGGTTCCAGCCTTGAGATGGGATCGATCTTGAGTTTTATTTTTTCAGCGAACCTTAAAAGTCCGGGGCGGTCCATGTACCTTGAAACATCATGGAGAAGACCTGCGATCGCGGCTTTTTTTTGGTCGACCTTATGTATATTTGAGAGGGAAACAGCCTTCTCCATGACCCTTAAGGAATGCCTGAACCGGGACGGGCCAAGAAGGCTCTTTAGCCTGCTGATGATATTTTTTTCACCCATTTTGATCTGGATGGTTATTCTCCTCGCGGTGATTTAGGGCGGGCTTCATTGACTATTATCGCCCTTCCTCCCAGATCGTAGCCATTCATCGCTTTTATCATTTTACCCGCATCATCGTCCTCCACTTCCACGAACCCGAAACCGCGGGATCTTCCGGTCTCTTTTTCCGTCACTATCCTGGAGGATATCACTTGCCCGTGAGCCTCAAAAGCGCCCGTCAATTCGGCTTCGGTCGTCTGCCAAGAGAGATTTCCCACATATAAGGTCTTTGACACTTTTCACCCCCACCCCATATTTATTTAACATAGATACACTATCATTTTACATATTTTCTTGTCAAGACGGACTTTTAAAACTATAATCACTTCATATGAAAACCGCAGCGATCATCCTTGCCGCAGGAAAAGGCGTCAGGATGAAATCCGACCTCCCGAAAGTTTCACATCTTGTCATGGGCGAACCGATGATCGTCCGCGTCCTGCATGCGGTAAATGAGTTGAAGCTTGACAGGGTTTTTGTCGTTGTCGGCTACAAAGCCGAACTTGTAAAAGAAGAGTGTGAAGGCTTTGACGTGACTTTCGTTGAACAAAAACAACAATTGGGCACAGGCCATGCGGTCTCTCAGGCCGCCCCGCTCATGAAAGGGGACATGGTCGTCCTGGTATTGAATGGGGATATGCCGCTCATCACTTCCGATACTCTGAAAGCATTGATCGATTTTCATCAAAAAGATCCTTCAGTATCCGCAACTGTCATGACAGCTGTCTTGCCGGACCCGGGTTCTTATGGCAGGATAGTCAGGGACAATTCGGGCCGGGTGGTCAAGATAGTTGAAAAAAAAGACGCGACAGCCGAAGAATTGCTGATAAAGGAAATAAATACCGGAACATACTGTTTCAGTTCTCGCGCCCTGTTCGCCGCCTTGAACGAGGTCAAACCGGACAACGCGCAAAAGGAATATTATCTTACCGATGTCATAGGGATCTTAAAAAGAAAAGATTTAACGGTCATTGCTTATAAGGCTGAGGACCCGAATGAAACGCTCGGGGTCAACACGATCGATGAGATCAAGAACATTGAAGGTCTTTTTAAAAATGCTTCATAATACGGACCATGTCATCCTTGCCTTGGTCATAACTTTACCCACTTCCCGGCCGGTGATATAATCGAGGCAAGGAAGGATAATAATGAAGAAGCACGATATCCTGGTTTTTAGCGACGACCCCGCGGTCATCTCCCCGCTCAGGGAATCTTACAATATTGAATCCGCCGTCAGCAGATCGGATGTCCTAAAAAAGGCTGAAGAACATCCCGGCATTTTTGTCATCATCGACGACGATATGAAGGGTGCGAAAGGCATAGCACTTTACAAAGAAATAAAAAGGCTCTCGCCTTTCTCGCCTGTCATAATGCTCTCTTCTAACGTCACCATACCGGAAGCGGTGGAGGCTTCCAGGCTCGGCGTGGCGGATTTCATAAAAAAGCCGGCATTAAGCGAAAGGATAGTTGGGTCGGTAAAAGCGAACCTTTCGCGGGGGGAGGGCGCCGGCATACGGCTGGTCTTTGGCCATGAAAAATGGCTGGTCGGCGGCGGAGGCAGGATAAGAGCGCTGGTCAAAAACCTTGAATATGCCATAAAAGAGCGCAGGAACATCCTTTTTATCTCCGAATCCGGCATTGACACTCTAAGCCTAGCGAAGGTCATACGCGATCATTCCGGGATAAAAAGGAAGCTGACCTCGCTGGACATGCTTGTATTTCGCAAAGAAAGCCTGGAAAGCATATTCTGGATGGTCCTGCAGGAAGCGATAGCATCGTCAGATATCATTTATTTCGACAGGTTCAACGCCGTGGATGAAAAACATCAGGCCAGCATACTGGATTACATAAGAGGAAAGGCGCTTAAGGGGAACCTTACGATTACGGCGGGCGTTCACGATCACGTGGAAAATCCTATTTTTGCCGATTGGGAGAAAATAGCCGTTCCCACGCTCAAGGAGCGCGTTGAGGACATGCCGGATATGCTGGCAGCGTATATAGCCGACTACTCCGATAAATACGGAAAGAGCGTTAAAAGCATTTCGCTGGATGCCCTGGGGATGCTGTGCGACTACAGCTGGCCGGGAAATTACAGGGAGCTTGAGAACGTTCTTGAAAATGCCGTGCTTGTTTGCGAAGGCGGCGTGATAACGCTTAAGGATATCCAGGTGAGCTCCAAAATGGTTTTCGACGGCCTTCAGGCATCCCGTCCCGAAGACCTTCTGGATTTCAAGAACAGCGTGGAAAAAACTCTGTCGGGCATCTATTTCAAAAAGACCGGCTCCGAGGATATGACCGCGAACTTGCTGGATCTTCCGAAATCGAGGATAATGGAGAGCTTGAAGAAATAGGTTAATCGATAGCCTTTTTTATCAATTCCATCGCTTTTTCTTTTGTCTCAGCTTCGGCGATTATCCTGACCACCGGCTCGGTATTCGAGGCCCTCACGTGGACCCAGGCGTTCTTGAATATCACTTTTATCCCTTCCGTGAGATCAAGCTTTTCTCCCGCGAATTTCGTCCCAACCTTGTCTTAACAATGAATCAACTTCAGCCTTTGATGAACAATCGACCTTCTTTTTTACGATCGAATATTTCGGCAGCGAATCAATGATATCGGAAATGGTCTTGTCCGATGCCGCAAGTGCTTCAAGGATAAGCGCTATACCGATCAAGCTGTCGCGGTCGTATCCGATGATGGGATACATCACGCCGCCATTGCCTTCCCCGCCGATCACGGCCTTTTGTTCCACCATTTCCTCCGCGACATTCACCTCGCCGACCTTTGTCCTGATGACTTTAGCCCCGTATTTTTTTGCAATATCGTCAACCATCATACTAGTAGATAAATTAGTGACAATTTTTGGATTTGGGATTTTGAGCTTATTTTGAGCTTTGGACTTTGAGCTTTGAGTTTGTAGTTTTTCCAATATGTGGTTGGCAGCAATTGCTAAAGTATATTCTTCTCCGGGGGCTTCTCCTTTTTCGGTTACGATAGCCAACCGGTCCGCGTCAGCATCCTGGGCAAACCCAATATCAGCTTGGCTTTCCCTGACCTTGCTGCACAGACCCGTCAAATTTTCAGGGATAGGCTCCGGATTATGGGGGAAAGCCCCGTTCTCTTTTGTGTTCAATTCGACGACATCGCAGCCCAGTTTTTTCAAAAGCTTGACCGTAATCGTCGAGCCTGCGCCGTTGCAGCTGTCGATGGCCACCTTGAATTTCTTTTTGATTATCGACTGAACATCCACGCATTGAAGAACTTTATTGATATGCGGCTCTAAAGGTGATTCTTGTATCTTCACGCTGCCCCGTTTTTCAGAAGATATGAATTTCTTTTCCTCATATGACCTGACAAGTCTTCCAGCCTCATCCGCGTTCAAAAAGATGCCATCTTTTCTCACGAATTTAAGGCCGTTCCATTGCGCTGGATTGTGGCTGGCGGTGATCACCACTCCGCCGTCGGCTTTAAGATGCTTCACCATGAACTGGACGGTGGGCGTGGGGCAGATGCCTAGGTAGATAACGTCCAAGCCGAGGGAATTCAGATCTAAAATGAATATGTCCTTTATCTTTTCGCCGGAAGGCCTGGGATCGCGGCCGATCACGATGATCCCTTTTTTAATGAAGGATGCGAACGCTTTTGAAAAATCGGAAACGACCTCGTCCGTCAGAGAATCCCCGCTTATCCCGCGGATCCCGGAAATGCTTATTTTTAATGTCATAAAACCCCTAACTATTGAAGTTGAACTTGGAATATTATATCATAGCCGTGAAAGGCGGGTGCGTTATTTGCCGATAGTTTTCGGGTCCATCATGCCCCATCCTCCCGTTATTGTCCCCGCGGTCGGCGGAAACCGGGTAGCCGAGGTCAGCAAAACAAAAAAAGCCATGGAAGAGATCGGTAGAAGGCTTAAAGCGAAAGATATCGACTCTGTCGTCATCATAACTCCCCACGGGAATGTTTCCCAGGTCTCCGTCCCGGTCTATGTGAACCATGTGTTCGAGGGCAATCTCAGCTATTTCGGCGCCGACAAGCCGGTGTTCTCGTTTAAGGGAGATCCACTCCTTGGAAATGAGATAATCAAGACCGCAAGAAATAAGAATATCGAAGTATCGCATATCGCTGAAACACTGCTTGACCACGGCGTAATTGTTCCGCTGTATTATCCGACCGTGGCGGGTTTTAAAAAGCCGATAGTACCGATCGCTTTGGCAATGCTCCCTTACGACGTCCTTTTCAATTTCGGCGAGACGATAAGGATAGCATCGGATAATCTCGGCAGGAAAGTGGCGGTGATAGCCAGCGGAGACATGTCCCACAGATTAACTCCCGATGCCCCGGCAGGCTTCAACGCTGAAGGCAAAAAATTCGACGGAGAGATAGTCAGGCTGGTAGGGGAGAATAACGCCGAAGGCATACTGAAAATGGACCCGAACATGATAGAAGCCGCGGGCGAATGCGGGTTAAGGTCCATAATCATGCTCATGGGCGCGCTCAACGGCCTGGATGTCGTGTCCGAGGTCCTTTCATATGAGGGGCCGTTCGGCGTGGGATACATGGTGGCTGCTTTTGATGTCAAGCCCGCAGGTTGAATTAGCCAAAAAAGCCATTGAGGCTTTTATCAATAAAGGGAAAAAGATCGACATTCCTTCGGACCTGCCTACTGAATTAAAAGACCGCGCAGGGGTTTTTGTTTCGCTACACAAGAACGGCATGCTCCGGGGCTGCATAGGCACTTTCCTTCCTACGAAACAAAACATTGCCGGGGAGATCATCGCTAATGCCATTCATGCGGCAACCGATGATCCGAGATTCCCGCCGGTAGAGGCGGAAGAAATACCGAGACTCGAGATATCGGTGGACGTGCTTACCTTGCCGGAGCCGGCAAATATCAGTGAGCTCGATCCGAAAAAGTACGGTATAATAGTAAGTTGCGGGATGAAGCGCGGGCTTTTGCTTCCCGACCTGGAAGGCGTGGATACCGCGGAGCAGCAGATAAATATCTGCAGGCAAAAAGCGGGCATCCGGGAAAATGAACCCGTAAGCATCGAAAAGTTTTGCGTGAAACGTTATCATTAAGGAGAATAATATGGTAAAAGCAGGCATAGTTGGCGGCTCCGGTTACACCGGCATCATCCTTGCGGGACTGCTTCAGCAGCATCCTGATGTGGAGCTTGTTTTTGTCACTTCCGAGTCTCACAAGGGCGAGAAGATCTCCGATGTTTATCCTCACTTGAAAAGTATCCTGGACATTCCCTACCTGGCGCCGGACATCGATAAGCTCGCTTCAAAAGCGGATGTCTTGTTCCTCGCTCTTCCGAACGGAATGGCGATGAACCTTGCTCCGAAAATTCTTGATGCCGGAGCGAAAGTGATAGACCTCAGCGCGGATTTCCGCTTTAAGGACGCTTCCATTTTCAAGGAATGGTACAAGATGGACCATACAAGCAAGAACCTTTTAAGCAGTGCTGCTTACGGGCTTCCTGAGATCAATAACGTTAAGGGCGCAAGGCTGGTCGCGAACCCCGGCTGTTATGCGACAGCCTCTTCGCTGGCGCTTTACCCGCTCATTAAGGAAGGATTGATTGAGCCCAACAGTGTGGTAATAGACGCCAAATCAGGGATATCAGGAGCTGGAAAGGCGCTTACCGATGCCACTCATTTTCCTAATTGCAATGAAGGGGTTTCCGCGTATAAGATTGCATTGCACCGTCACACTCCTGAGATCGAGAACGCGGTCGGCGGCGGGATCAAGATCACTTTCACTCCTCATTATATTCCCATGACGAGGGGAATATTCGCTACCATTTATGCCAAGGCAAAAAGGCCGGTCGATGAAAAAAAGCTTTACGAAATTTATCGGAATATCTATAAGGGAAAGCCCTTCATCCGCATAACCGATAAAGAACCGTCCACGAAATACGTTTACGGGTCAAATTATTGCGACATAGCGGTCAAATACGACAAGCGCGCGAACAACATCATAGTCCTGTCAGCGATAGACAACCTTATCAAGGGCGCATCCGGCCAGGCTGTCCAGAACATGAACATAATGTACGGACTGGAGGAAACGGCCGGGCTGATGCTCCTGCCGGTATATCCGTAATGAAAAAAGTCAGAGGCGGGATAACGGCCCCGAAGGGCTTTAAGGCGGCGGGCATGCACTGCGGGATAAAAAGATCCGGTAAAAAGGACCTTGCCCTGATATGTTCCGAAGTCCTCTCGAATGCGGCAGCTGTATTCACAACAAATAAGGTTAAAGCGGCTCCCGTTCTTGTTACCATGGAGAATATCTGGAACTTAAAGGCGCGCGCGATACTGGCGAATTCCGGCTGCGCGAACGCATGCACCGGTAATGATGGGATCGATGACGCGCGGCTGACGGGAAAAGCTGTCGCCAGCGCTCTCAATATCCATTACGGCGATGTCATGCTGGCGTCCACGGGATCGATCGGCTACAGGTTGCCGGTGACAAATGTGCTTACAGGCATAAGGACGCTTTCTAGACAGCTATCCAAGGACGGCGGAGGAGATGCGGCCGATGCTATATTGACCACCGACACACGCCGAAAAGAAATAGCGGTCCAGATAAAGGCCGGCGGAAAAGTGATAACTATCGGCGGGATCGCTAAGGGCTCGGGCATGATAGCGCCGAACATGGCGACAATGCTCGCGTTCATCACGACCGACGCGGCTATTCCAGCGATCATCCTGAAATTATATCTTAAGGAAGCAGTGAGCAAGACGTTCAACATGGCCGTCGTGGACAGGGACATGTCCACGAATGACTGCGTTTTTATCCTGGCTAACGGAATGGCAAAGAACAGGCCGCTGATATGGAAAGACGAGAATGATTTTAAGCACGCGCTGCTTTTTGTCTGTACTTATCTGGCCAAGGAGATAGCCAGGGACGGAGAAGGGGCGACCAAATTGATCGAGGTTCGTGTCGCCGGAGCGAAATCAATGAATGATGCGAGGCTTGCCGCGAAAGCCGTCGCGGGTTCCGACCTGGTCAAATCGGCGATATTCGGCGAGGACCCGAATTTCGGCCGCATAATGGCGGCGATAGGATATTCCGGCGCGGATATCAGGCAGGATAAAGTGGATGTTTTTATCGGCCACACGCACGTGGTTAACCATGGCAGGGCAGTGCTCAGCAGCAAGACCGAAGCCGCTAAACAGTTGAAGGGCAATGAAGTCGTTATCAACATTAATCTCGGAAGGGGCAAAAGCAGCGCAACGGCCTGGGGCTGCGACCTGACGTATGATTATGTGAAGATAAACGCGGAGTACACCACCTAGCTAACGGCACACAGCTCACGGCTAACAGCTGTAAGCCGTTTGCCGTAAGCTGTAAGCAAGGAGTATAAATGTATAAATTTCTGATAAAAAGGGCTGAGACCGTGATCGAGGCGCTTCCTTATTTGAGGAAGTTCCACGGCAAGCTTTTTGTGGTGAAATACGGCGGAGCCGCGATGACTAATCCGGAATTAAAGGACAAGGTGATCCAGGACATAGTCCTTCTGAACCTTGTCGGCATAAAAGTGATCCTTGTCCACGGCGGCGGCAAAGAGATAAATAAGATGCTGGAAAAGAAGAAGATCAAGGTCGAATTCGTCATGGGTTTCAGGAAGACCGGGCCGGAAACAATGAAGATAGTCGACCGCTCGCTTTCGCGGGTCAATTCCGAGATAACGAAACTCATAAAAAGCCACGGCGGCTTTCCGGTACAATTTTCCGGCAGAAGGGGAGCGCTTATAAAGGCGAAAAAGCTTCTCGTGAACGGCAAAGTGGACATCGGTTATGTCGGCGAGGTGGACAGGATCAAAAAGTCGAAGATATTGAAAACCCTTAAAAAAGGCAAGATTCCCGTTATTTCTTCGATAGGCGTGGGTCCAGATAATAAGCTTTACAATATCAACGCCGATACGGCTGCTTCCGCCATCGCGAAGATGCTCGGAGCCGATAAATTCATATTGATGACCGACGTGGCGGGAGTATTGAACAAGGACGGGAAGCTTATTCCCGAGATCAATTCCGAGAGCGCCAGGTCCATGATAAAAAAAGGCGTAATATCCGGCGGGATGATACCTAAGGTAAGCTACGGCCTGGATGCCATTTCCTCAGGCGTCGGGCGGGTCCATATAATCGACGGGAAACTTCCCCATGCACTGCTACTGGAGATATTCACCACCCGCGGTATCGGGACAATGCTTGTAAAGTAGCCCCGCAAGTTTTCATCTCTTTCCTTCGATATATATATATGTAGGGGAATTCTTGTGTTCGCTGAATAGTATTTTTTTATTTAAAGGAGCATAAATGAAGCCTGAGGGAACAACGACATCAAGAGTTTCAGTTAAAACAAAACCGGTTGAGATGATTGCAAGTCTGCAAAAAAAAGCCGCAAAAATTCCGCCTGCCACAGGCTCAGTTTATATTTCTCCTCCCGTTGATCCTTCGACCATTGTCCGGACAAATGACATCCCGGGTAATATTTCCAGGTTGCAGGAACTAATAAGACTGGGAAAGACCGCGGAAGCGGGGATATTGCTTAATAAATTGAATGCCGGCAAGGAAAATGTTCATCTTTTTCAGCTCGCCGAATCATACTTGGATGCCCGGCAGTATGAAAAAGCTGAAGAGGTATTTAACAGGATCAAATCGGTGTTTTCCGGTAATATCACAGGGGATCTTGGTCTGGGGAACATAGAATATCTTAAAGGTAACCTGGAAAAAGCGCTGGAAATATATAACGGCGTCTTAAAAAATTATCCGGAGGACCTGAATGCCATTTTTATGAAAGGTAACGTGCTTTATGATATGGGTGAATATGAAAATGCGAATGCGGTTTTTGCAAAAGCGAAAGAAATAGCGTTAAAAGATCTGGCCGGCGGATCGGAAGACCCCGAATCGCATTACACCCTTGGGCAGATCTTCGAAAAAGAAGGTGATATTGGATCGGCTATCAATAATTATAAGAGCGCGCGCCAGTCGGACCCGGATAATATCGACGCCGTTCTGGCATTGGGAAGAATTTACCGCGAGATCGGCAATTACAAAGAAGCTATAAATACTTTCAATAATGGGCTAAAGACCATTGATCCGAAAAACAGCGCCCTTTTGACGGCGCTTGCCCAGTCCTATTACGATTCAGGTGAAAAAGAAAATTATCCCAAGGCGCTTAAAATATATAACGAATTGAAACATGCTTCTTCTATCGATGACCATTCCACGCTTGACGAAAGATCTGAATATTATATTTTACGGGGAACCATAGATCTGGCAGGCGGGAAATATCTTGCTGCCATAGATGATCTAAAAAACGCGGAACAGATAAAACCTCTTACAGTGGATGCGATGATATCGCTGGCAACAGCATATTCATATCATCCATCTCATCCATCAACTTCAATAAGCGATTATGACAATGCCGTCCTTGTTTCCAAAAAGATCCTTGAACGCAGGCCATCCAGCCTGGACGCCATGCTGATCCTTAATAATTGCTATTCCAATTTATTGATGCTTCACGAAAAAGATGATCTTGCGTCCCAGATCAGGCAGATCTGGGATGAATACAAGAATAACCTGAATATCATGCAAAACGTTTTTCCCTACAGCATGGAAAGCTTAAAGGCTTCCCTGGACGTATTTGTATATGAGGAAAACTATGAAAAATCCCGGGAATGCCTGCAAAAGATAATAAAGGAGATCCCTCCCAGTGAGAGCGACGGCGCAATTTACAAGAAACAGCTGCTTCAAATGAATTTATACGCGGATATCGAAGGCGGGCGCGATGCCAGTATCGACGGCAAGCCCGTTTGCCCGTCGACCTTTTCTGAATATGAACCTTCCGTTCCTTCTGTTAAGATCAAAACCGGACCTGAACTTAAGATCCTTCTGGACCATAAGGATTCTTATTATATTGCAGATAGAAATAATCTGCGAAGATGGGTCCAGGGGCATTACCGCGAAGATCTGTCTAGATTATCCGCGAAAGAAGCGATCTTATTCGCTGCGAGGTTGACCGAATATATCATGAATTACGAGGATGATACCGCCAAGGCGGACCTCCCCCATATTTCCATTGAAGAAAAGATCATGAATAGGGTCGGAGTTTGCCGTAATTTTACTCCTGTATTCAGCGCCCTGTTCGAATGCATAAGGGATGTGAATCCAAACCTCAAAAATGTTTATTCCGGAACGATGTCCAATAGCGTCCATATTTGGAATGTATTGTTCGATGTTGCAGGAGATGGAATTACCCTTATCCCGATCGATATGACATGGGATAAAGGAGGCGGCGAATTTGGAGGCAATCTGGAAGCCTTTGACGACGAGCATTACAATCGTTTTAGCCATGCTGCGAACGGAGAATCTTATTCCGTGTACCAGGAAGCTATCGACAAATTTCCCCGAGCGCGGTGGGCGGATACGGCAAAGCTTCATCAGGCGGATATATTGATCGGGCAGGAAAATTATAACGCGGCTAAAGCAAAGCTGGAATCTATCGTTCATGATTTTCCCGCATCCGAAAGGCTTTTAGAGGTTTATAGCAGATTGTGGCAAATAGCATTGCTTCAGGGGGAGCCGGGAGCGGCAAAAAAACATCTTAAAAAGATCACCTTGCCATATGCGATACCTTGGGCCATGAAATACGGCAGCCAATTGACGCCGACCCCGGGAAAATCGGAAACAAGCGGGAAAAGTCCCGAGAAGGTGACCCAGTCATATCCAAATCCCTGGTTAATGAAATAGGGCCTTCAATTTAAAGACCGCAAGTTTTCTCCTATTTATCTCGATAAATATATAGGTGAACTATGGAAATTTCACGGATAAACAGCGCGCTTACTACGCCGGTGAACTTCACGCTCCTCATGCCGAGGATAGCACCGAAGACCGTGCCGGACGCTGTGCCCGTTCCCGACGGCATACCGATCCGCAAAAGGGTGTCCGCGGAATTCGGCATAGAAATACTTGACACGGACTGCAAATTCACCGCGCCGGAGCTTCTCGTTGTAGAGGAGATATTGAAAAGGTTCAAGAAGAGGAAACACAGGCATCACCTGATAGGGGTCAAGCAGATTGTGAAGAACAAGGAAACAAGGGTCAGATTAATGAAAACTCTTATCCATGCAGGCGGGGCTTATGACAGCGACAACAAGAGGATCTACCTGTTCGATAACCTGGCGACAAAGGAGATACCGGAGGTCCTGACCCATGAGATAGGCCACGCCGTGAACCATTTCAACCTGGAATTCGCGAAATTCATGAAATTCATAGCGGAAAGCGGATATAACATGACCGAATTCAGGAAGTATTTCGCGCCCGGGAACAGCATGTACCAGATAGCGACAAAGCTGGTAAAGATACCGAAGGACAGGTGGAAAGACCTGTTCGACAGGTTCAGCATGAAATCGCTTGCCAGGAACGAGGACGTGTTCGGCGAGATAATAATGGATGACGGTAAGTCGAAAAAACAGCCCTGGGACGAGAACCCGCTGGAGAAGTTCGCGTGGGCGTACCAGTGGTATGTGGACAAAAACGACGAATTCCGCGACCTGGCGCAAAGATCCGCTGAGAGCGGTGATCATTCCTGGCTTAATGATTACGAATTCCTGAAAGACGAGGTATTTAAAGACGAAGAATAAGGCCTGATAGGGCTTAAAAGAGGTTAAGCGCAAGCCAAATTGCATGCAAGTTTTGGCTTTGTTGATACGAATATAATATGTATAGAACTCTGGGCACTTTGGCCTTACATATTATATATAGGGGGATACAGGAAATGGCAGTGAACGGTTCAAATAAAGAAGGCGCGATAGGGACGCTAACAAGCACCCCGAAGGCGGCTGTGACAACGGCCGGCATAGGGTCATGCGTTGTCGTGAAGGACAATAAATATCATATCGCGAACATGAAGAATTATCCGAGTTTTACCAATACGCGAAATATCGCGGACGTAAAGCCCGGGGAAAAATTGATAGTTAAGGATGTTTCCAATAACAAGCTGTGGTTAAAGGTTGCCGTGAAAGACGGCAGTGAAATGAAAGAAGGGTGGATCTGGCATGATTCGGTAAAGGCGGATAGTACGATCAATTTAGTTGCATCGCTTAGTTAAACAATAACAGGCGGACAAGGAGGAGAGAAAAATGATAGGAATTGAGGCGACAAAAAGTCAGTATAACGGGAACATTTCTTCGCAGTATGCTCAAGAAACAAGAGATCTAATGCTCCAGGTGATCAACCTTGAACAGAACGGGATCCCGGTGACGGTCGGATCTTATACTGTAACGAGCAGAGGCATCTTTGACACAACCGGGCATAGAAGAACTATCAATGACGTTTGCGCTGCGTTAAAGACCATAGGACCCGCAAAAAATAAAGCACTCACTGACATCTTAAAAGCGCTTGATAATGCTTCAAATTCCCCGGAAATACTGAGCATTTTACAAAAAGGGATAGTTCTTAATGACATCAGGAAATTTGAAGGCGAAACAGGCGACAAGTTGATAAAAGACGTGTTGTCATTATCCAAGGCGGGCAAAGATTATTTAAAAGCTATCGAAGAAAAAGCGCAGTTCTTCCGAGGATCGATATCCGGACTTCAGCCCAGCACTCTGCTGGAGATCGCGGAAGCGAAAAATGAAGTGAGAGTTTATGATCCCAAAACTCAATCCAGCATGTCATTTTCTGCGGCAGAAATAACATCACTTTTTCAGGATGCAGATATCAAAAAGCTGTTCGGCGAGAAGGTCCTGGAAATAATTAAAAATGATCCTGAGACATATGCTGCTTGCGGCGACCGTTTTAATGTTTTGAAACCGTATTTGATCTTGACGCCCGATCAGAAATTAATCGGTTTTACGGGCGTTAAAGGTAAAACATATGTCGGGTTGATCGAAAAAAAAGATAATAAATGGGTGTTGGACGGCGCCGAAAATGTCGGATTCAAGATCGACAAGGTCAAGGAAGAAAACGGCGGATTCAGCGTTGTTGAAAAACCGGTCTTTCTTGGAAGCGGCAAGGCGCATCCCGCGTTAGACATTAACGTTCCTTCCTATGCTTCCGGAGGGACTAAAGGAAACGATGTTCCGGGCGGGACGGGCGAGATAACCGATCGAGCTACATTGGCGTCAATGCTCTGGCAGATCTCTAAAGATCAAGGTAAAACGACCATTTCCCGTTCTGATGTGGAAACCATGTTATCCGATAAAATGATCAACAGGGATGAAGCGACAAAATTAGGGATACCCGAGGCATTGTTCGATCTTATTGAAAGGGGCGGCATTGTTGGCGGCAAGAGCACCGAAAATGCGTCATTAAGTGAATTATCCGATGTTTATGAGGCGATTAAGTTGTATGCAAAGTTGACATATCCCGCTTCTGATGAGGTGACCGGCATAGCTTTAGCTATTAAAGATTATGAAAATGCGAAATCTTTTGAAATGAGCGACCTCCGTGCTGTATATGATTCACGCTCATCAGTCGCGGAAGAGGTTGGTGTAAAAGTCGGGATGACAGGGAAGGACTTGTTAACGTGCTTCAATAAATTTAATTCGCCGATGAAAGAGATAATGGTCAACTTCTGCACAAACAGCCTTCATATCGCAGACGCAACAATCATCGATCAGGGGCTATTTGACAAAATTGCTCTTCGTTCAGTGTCTATAATTCTGATCGCTCAAATGGACGAAGATTCTCAGCAACGGATCCTTGGAGCAAAAGGCCTGCCGAGATTCAATCTGCCGATAACCCCCGAGAATATCTTCAATTATGTGCTGGGAAGAAAGCCTGCGGATGCGCCGGCGGGAGATGCGGGGAAGAAAGATATGCCCGAGCAAACAGGAGATCTACCCAAACTGCTTGCGGAGATATCAAAAAATCCTGCCGAAGATGGAAGTTATGATACATGGATCGAAAATAGCGTTAAAGCTCTTAAAATATTTAGAGAAACAAAGCCGAAAGATTTAACTTCAGTCGGGGCGGACAAATCACCTATTTCCTGGGACAGCGCATACAAGAAAATCGTTGAACAATTGATCTCTATCAAAGGAAACTTCTTGACACGTTCCGACGTCAAGGAAAAGATCAGTTCCTTGGTAACGGAATTAGGATCGGCCCTGCAAATACCGGAACTTTATCCGGCGGCAACCAAGCCTGAACTGGCAGCAAAGAAGATATTGGTAGTGTTATTTGTTGCCGAGCTGAGAAAGCAAAAAGACGATAGTGCCGTCGAAATTCAGAAATTTATTGACGAGAACATTCCAGAAACTGCCTGGAGTATGCCAGCCTGGCAAAATACCCCGGTGCTTAAAGCGATGAAAGCCCAGCTGGCAATTCAAATCGCAGAAGTTAAGGTAAAGTTATTCCTCAACCCCAAAGTGGAGGGCAAAAAATTCGAAGTTGCAAAGGGCATTGATATAAGCAAAGAAATTGGGATCATGGCAGCCGGGTGGAGCGTGGAAGGAGCTTTTGATAAGTATGAAAAAGATGAAAGCGGAGAACATGTCATTAAAACGAGCAGAAAGTCTAAACTTATCGAAATAGCGAGCAAAACTTCCCTGTCAAATGAAGAAGCTGTTTCAATATACATATTTAACCAATTGAAATCGGCCACTAACGGTAAGTTTGCCAGCGCAGCCCAATCCCCGGCTGAAGGGGTTGAAAAAGAGGCCGTAAAGACCATTACAAAAACGTTGAACACGCTTTGTCAGGAAATTCTTTTCCCCCGCAGCTAAAGGGACGCTCCCGGCTAAAGTAACGCCCGCAGAGGATCAAGCAAAGGCCAAAAAACCGGCAAGTACTCCGTCGGTGAAAACGGATGCGGTGAAAACAGATGCAGTAAGTAAGATCAAGGCAAAACTGGGACTTACTAAAACCAATTCTACTTATACAGTTGCCGGAGTTGCCTACGAAATAGCGGTCAGCCCGAAAGACGATAAAACAATTATGATTTATGTTAAAGATAAGGGAAGATCATATCCTGTTCTAAGCGTTAGCAAAGATAATAAGGATATCGCGATAAAGTCTGTTACATATGATGCTTTGGGTAAGGCTTTAAAAGACAAAATCTCAGCTTAATTTAGGAGGATCCTATGGTCCCTGGAATTGGAGTAGTTGATCAAACAACTACAAAGATCGTAAGTAGAAAGGCAAATCCGCCGGATGCGAAAAGCGTTCCGGGGGCCGGGATACAAACGGTCCTGGCGGCCAAGTTTTTGTTCGGCGGGATAGAGCCGGAAGGGTCTTTTTCCGCTTATCAGCAGCAAAGTTTATTCAAGTTCCTTGATAAATTGTCCGCACAATACCAGATAGACCTGTACGAATATTCAGATCTTGCTAACGGCGTGGTTGACGAACCAAGCTCTAACCGGAACCTTAAGAATCTCGTGGCTTTACTGGGGATATCGTCCGCCGCTGATCTTGACCTTTTCCTGTCCGATCCCGTAAAAGGAACGCAGCTGCTTGAAGG
This sequence comes from uncultured bacterium, assembly GCA_963768305.1. Taxonomy (GTDB): domain Bacteria; phylum Margulisbacteria; class WOR-1; order CAVSGV01; family CAVSGV01; genus CAVYHE01. Next base: position 190,444 of record CAVYHE010000008.1, on the reverse strand, counting down.
GCTTCGCGGGAAATTCGAAAGCAATATACAGGATTTTGTTCTGACCGTGCGCTTCCTGAGTCAAACAAACTCCGCCCGGAGCGAGGATATTCCTTTCATTAAAACCCTCGATACCGCCCTGATCGATAAACTTGAAGCGATCTTTGGGGAAAAAATATTTGTGGAAGATGAACAGCAGGTCGTCAATGAAGAGAAAACTCTCAAGAATTTCAAGAAAGTTCTCTATCATTTGGGGATAAGAAGCGAAACGCAGTATAAAGCTTTTGCGGACTATGCGGAAGAGTTGTACAAGAACAAGGACAAGCTCATTAAGATGAAAGACCTGAACCAGGCGCTGGCGGAATGGAGAACCCTTTCGGGGAAATTCAGATCGGGGCTTTCCTCGCTGGCTCCTGAACTGCTTTTGCCTGAAACCGACATCGATAAGATAGACCCAAATAAGTACAAAGAACTTTTCGGCATAAAGGACGACGGTGCCTGGAAAAAATTCGTGGCGTTCCTGAAGCTGTACAGGCAGGAAGATGTCCTGTCGAGCCGCTATATTTTTGATGAAGGGAAAAAGATATCTTCGCCGTTCCATCATGCCTGCGGTTTTATCGAAAGACCGATAAAACATACGGGAGCGGATCCAAAAGATATCGCTGGCATCCGCAGTGGGCAGCAGCTTGTGATCGTTTTAAAGGATCCCGAAAAAGAGGGGTATATCTATAAAAAGATCTCTAAGGGGGGCGTGGTTGAAGACTTAAAGGATCCCACGCCATTCGAGGCCTATTTGCCGTCATTTGACGATGCTTTTTCCATAAAGATAGATGAAAAAGATAAAAGCCTGGACGGGAAAACTGATAAGGAAAAAAAGGCATTATTGCTTGAGGGCCGGTCAGATGCCAGATTGCAGTTTTATGCCGACAGAAAACAGCTGGAAGATTATCTTGCTTATGTTTACGTCCTCCATGGTTTTGGATCAAGCCACCTTATAAAATTACAGGACAGCGGAGAGCTTGAAAAGGACCAGTCGGACCTGCAAAAATTGTATGGCGGCGCGAACGCGCATGCTGAAGCGGTGAGTAAGGCTGTTAAAAAGGCTGAAAAGCAAAATCTTAGCGACGACGAACAAATAGTAGCGCAAGGACATTTGAACGATTATAGATCTTCGGTCGCTGAAGCCGAGAACCGAAATAAAAATATTACCGACAAATACTGCCTGCAAGGTCTTAAGGACGAAATCAAAAACGGCCTGATCGGCGACCTTTTGCTGATCGAGAGAGCTGCTACAAAATGCGGGGTCGATATCATCAAGTTAAGAGAAAAAGTCCAAAAATTAGAAGCGGATAAATTCGCGCTTTCCGGAACCGGGCTGGATCTAAAAGACAGCATTATTTATGGCGTTATTGACGAGGCCACGGTTAAAAGCGTGGGCAAAATCTCTAAAACATTGATGGATGGCAAGGCGTCAAGTTTGAAGATAGTGGAGAATCCGGTGGCCCTGTTAAAAAGCGGCATGCGTGCTCTGGGTCATGACGTAAGCGGAGGGGGTTCTCTTAACCAGAACGATCTTATAACAGCGGCCAAAGCTTTTTCACCCCGATATAGCATAACAATGCCTTCCGATGAAAAACAATTGAATGTCAGCGAACGCCATTCCATTCTTCAAGCTTTGGGCAAAAAAAACGATGAACTGCTGGTGCGCCTCGGAAAAGCCCTCCGCGGGCAGACTGTCAGCTTTACGGACGGTGAATTAAAAAGTATAAAAGGATCACTTTCAAATGTGAACGCGTACTATTCAAAACTTTCCGGACTGATCTTTACGGATAAAGGTTTTAATGATGACTATGTCATGCTCATACAGGATGGCCTTTCTCCGATGGACAGTAAGAGATTGCTTGACTACGCGGAAAAACATCCTAAACGCATTGATTCTTTAATAAACAACCTTCCCGAAGATGCGGAAGGCCAGACGGTGTATGGTATTCTTCGCGGGATATCCTTTGAGCTGAAGTTAAAAGTGGACATGGAAGAACCATCAGGCTTCCTGGAGAAGCGAAAGAAAGCATACTCCGAAGGGTTTTTGGGCGGATTTAACCCGTCAAAAACGATGGCCGAACAGCTTAAGGGCGTAGGCATCAGCGATCCGATCTGGTTCTCTTTTGTGTGGAAGAAATTAGGTCAGGCGGAACATGCGGAGATCAAAAATGCTTATGATGCATATAACAAGATCGCCCAGGATAAAACAGCCTCTCAGGACAAACAGGACGCCCAAAAGAAAATGCTGGTGGACACTCTTAAAAAGTACGGGTTAAGCGGAGGGATCGCTCTCGCGCAGATCAACCAGATCTTAAGCGACCCGGAGATAAAAAAATTAATAACGGACGAATTGAAAAATAAGGACCTCATGCCCATGTTGACCATACTCCCCGAACAAGATTATTCTTATGCCGACCTCAATCCCGGCGATTTTGCAGATTATGATAAATTCGCCGGTTTCGCCAGATCGGCGCTCTTTCCTGACGAGGAGTCCGAACTCGCCTCCCTGGCGGAAATTTCTCCCGGCGAGACGGCCAAGGCCAGCGCAGCCAAAAGGATATTGCAATACGCTTTAATGACCGCCACTTTTAATGCGCTGGCGGCCGACCCGAAGGCGGAAGCCGGCTATGGGACACTTCTTTTTATGCAGTCCTTGTTCCTTCCCGGACGTTCCTTTTCCTTAATAGCCATATTGCTGGGAGCCGCAGGAAGATTTTCCCTTGATAATTTTAATATAACGGAGAGCAAGCAGTCAGATCACGCTCAGCTTTCTCCGCTGATGAACACTCCTTTCCTGGGAAAGATCCTGGAAAAGATAGATAAGGACTTTGCGGGTTCTCAAACCTCAGAGACTTCTATAATGAATGTTTCTTCGCAGGTCATCATGATAAACGCCTCGCATTCGGAAGATCCATTCAAGGCCATTGCTCCATTGATAAATGAAGGGGAAGGCGGACATCCTCTTGAAACGGTCACAAAGACCGATCTCAGGGATTTTGAAATGATCTTCGAGGGAATAGGAGGGCATGTAGAGGAATTGATCCTGGAAAACGATGCGTTTAAGGCCCGTTTTTACAAATTACTAAAGAATGAAGGGCTTTCAGGTTTCTGGGAGGAGGTTTCCGGCAAAGATAATTTCATGCTTGGCCTGGGTAAAGGAGAGGGAAATGTAACGCTTACCACAAAAACGGACCTGGGCAAGAAAATATCAAATATCATTAGGCTGATGACGATCGCCGAAAGCGTGTTGGCCGAATTTCAGCCGCAGAAAACGAACAACGCTTCCTCATCGCTTACTACAGCTTCTTTTAAACCTGTCGGGGAGCCGTCGAAAACCGACGTTTGGGGTTCGATAGACTGGGAAAAATCCGGTCATCAGGTCCAGGGGCCGGGCGGTTCCAATGGCATTGTGGACGGGCTAAAAGCGACCGTGGATCAGGATGAGGATTTCGTGGTCATGAACGTTTCTTTCGTCGGAACGCTTATCAAGGATGTAGCGGAATTATCAGAATCGATCAAGAATTTGGAATTTGACCGCATAGAAAAGGTGATGGACGAATGGATCCAGTTGAGCGCTAACGTTGCTGACTGGAGGATCTGTCCTTTATTGCTTGTCTGGCATGATATCAAAGCAAAATGGAATACTCCCGGGAAAAAACCCGAAGCCGTCTCTATGTTTATAGTGTCCCTAGCTTTTACTATACAACAGCTTAGAACCACCGTTCAATCGATGAGGGAAGGGAGCCGCTGGTTCAGGAACCAGCCCCGCATGACGCCTAAACAACCGGGACAATTATTGGACCCGTTCTTTAACACTCCATTCCGCGTGCTTTTCAGCCCCTTCAAAGCAGTAAAACCGGCAATAAATGCTTGGAAATCATCTGAAGATAGAGCCGCATGGGTGGAAGAGCATCGTTTAGTTGATACCATACTTAATATTTATGATTTCACTCTAGAAAAAGCTCAAAAAGGGCTCGAGGTCCTGGGCGGAGATTGGGATCCGAAATGGGGGAAAGAGCCTCTTTCAGCTGAAGAGATAAAGGCAGCAGGGTCAGCAAGATGGCTAGAGTCTTTAAAAAAGTACGATACATCGGAAAAGACCTTAAAAAGATGCGCCAGATTCATATTTGTTGATACGGCGTATCATTTCTGCTGGAAAAACATCGTGGGCCTCGGGTTCATGCAGTCGCCTATACTGCAAAAATTTCATCTCTGGAATGCACAGTTTGACGAACGAGTGCCGATCATCGGAAGGGCTGCTAGGCGCAATTTCAATGACAAGGTCGCACTATTGAAAGAGATCGCCGGTAATTTTGACAAAGATACCCAAAAGAGTTTTAAAAAGAGCGAGAGGACAGGGGGTGACGGCGCGGCGGCCCGTTATGCTGAAAATGTTCAAAGATCGGGAAATGGGGCCGGCGCAGACACCTATCAGAAAATACAAGTTTTGTCAGCCACTGATAATGATCAGGCACGGACCAGCAAAGCGGAATATATTAAGTGGCAAAAAGGGGTCAACCGCGCGCTTTTTGAAATAGTATTCGCCAACATGGACTATGAAATATCTTTGCTTAATTCCAAAGGGGAGATAAATAACAGGGTCGGGAAACTTTGCAATTTATTCGGGATCAAGTGCGGATTCAAGGTCCCTCAGGATATTGGACGCACAATAACCAAGGATGAGCTCCTCGACCTATTGGTTGAGAGGATCAATGTTTTTCAGGGGATGGAGCATAGGGCTGTCAGAGAGATCGTTATAGGGAACGAGGTCTTTCCGGGCGCCTTTACTGCCGCCAAAATGGGTGTATCAGAAGAGACCAAAGTAAAAACATCTGGAATATTGAACATAGAAAAATCCCGATACCAGGTTTGTTTCCGCTTCCTGGGAATTTTGGCCCGGAAAGCGAGGGACAACCGCGGCCTGCTGGGAAAGATAAGTAAAGCCGACGTAAAAGCTAAGATTGCTAAACTTGCGGCAACGCCGGATATTTCCGCTTATATGGCGCGTATTTTACAGGGAGAAGACATTGCCAAGATACTTAATGAAATAAACGGGTTACACCTGAACGGGCAGAAAGACCGGTTCCTGTTAGACCTTGCCGAGAATGTCCTCGACAGGGAGCCCGCAAGGTTGATCGAATTCGCAGGCGGATTGGATGGAAGCGCCCGGAACGTCCTGGCTGGACTGAAAAAATATAAGCCAAATTCCCATGAAGTCATGTTGCTGGAGAAACGCATATATCCGACCACCCTGCTCGGCGGAATAAATATTCATCAGGCAAATGAGGATCCTGCATTATTGAAAAAAGAGCTCGAAACAAATGAAAGGATGAGGATCTCCGAAGAATTAAGGCCGCTGCTTGTTCAGGAATACGGCGAGAAGCTCGGGAACGAGATATTCAAGGATATGCAGGGCCTGGATACGGAAAAGTTCAACGAGATCGGCACAAAACTTCAGACAGGAATAAAGAAAATGTCTAACAGGGAATTCGCGAAACTGATAGGGGAGCCTGTCGGAAAAGCAACCGAAATAAAAGCGAAATTAGACAAGTATATTGTTAAGGGCGGCGGGGTCAGTTTCACTCAGTTTGCCGGCGGAATGATCTCGATGGTGGGAATAAGCGCCCTGCTTAATTACATATGGCCGGACATGAACCCGTCATTAAATTTCTCAATTACGATCCTTGGTTCTCGATATGTAAATAGCGGAGTTATTCGCTCATACATGCTCCTCAAGAGCCAGGGCATTAAAGGCGGGCTCCAATCCCTGAAAACCTTGAAGGAAGGGATGACGGCCTTGAAAGCCTTGAGAACGATCCCGAAAGTAGGTTATGATCTTGTCGAAACCACGCGCGGTTTCGGCTACGGGAAACTTACGGCTTCCGGCTGGAGAGTCCTCATGGATGTGCTGGGAGTGAAGAATGAAAAGCTTAGGAACTGGGGCGAGTTTGCCGCGTTCATGGCGCCAGATATTGCCGTGGGCTGCAATAAGATCATTTTAAAGCGGCTTGGGGTCAAGGTATTCTCCAAATTGGCCGCGGAACTCGGCAGTAAGGCGATAGGAAAGGTCGGGAGCAAGGCAATACCTTTTGTCGGGTGGGCGGCTTTTGGTTCCGAACTCACTCTTGGCGGGGCAGAAGCTGCGATCTTGGACCCATACATGAGATCTGTCATAGCAAGAGCAAAGGAAGAGTGGAAAGAAGCGGTCAAGACCAACGGCGCCGCCAAATACGGGCTTGTAGTTTCGGATGCCCTTGTGTCCCCGTTCATGGATGCCATGGTCCCGGGTAAATACATAGATCAAGTGATGCAAGATGACGAAAAGATGGAGAATACGGTCTTTGAGGAACTCGGACGCGGCTTGTTCGGGACGGCATTGGCAATAGATCCCTATTTACTTGGAAATGAGAAAGGATTAAATCCGCGGCCTGCGGCAGACCAGTTCACTCCGGATCTCAAGAAAAACTTCAAGGAGTTCCTGATAAAATGGATAAAAGCGCAAGGGGTCGAGAATTTCAGGTACATCCAGTATATCGTGAAGAACAGGCATGAAAAAGACGGCTCTTTTGGAGAGGGCTATAAGGCATTCGCAAGCTTGAAGGCAGATGAAAAGAACCCGGATAATATCGAGGTGTCGGATGAATTGATCAATTTCATGTTCAAAAAAACCACTTTTGACAATGTCAGCGTCGGTACGCAATTGACCAAGGCCCGAATGAACAAAGATAAATTGGATCCGCTCGCCAAATAAAGAAGATATCTGTAAATCCTTGATTTAGAACCTTTGCCTTTACTCCCCCCCAAAAAAATAAGCCCGAGGATATCAAGCATTGAGGAAATAGAGGGGAGCGCTTGAGTCTCCAACGGGCTTATAAAAGACTAGAACATTGAACCAACCCCGGGTGCTCGCGGGTCGATCATCTGTTTCTAGCTACCTATTTATCGATACTTTTCAGCGAAAATTTCACATTTTCTTTTAAGATTTTTGTGTTATCATATGTGGCCTAAGAGGGGGGTGCTGTAATGACGCCGACATCAATACGCAGGTTCGTCTGGGGGATCACCGTTCTATTGGCGGGCGTGGTCCTAATGCTTCAGTCGCTCGAAATAATATCCGGCTCCTCGTGGAAATATATCTGGCCTATCTTTGTCATCATAATCGGGCTGGAACTCATGCTGACGGCGGTCTTCAAGTCTTCTGAAGAGACGGAAATAAGCATCACAAGGCACTGGCTTGGCAGGTCAAGGCGTAAAAGAAGATAAAATCCGCTTGAAATAATCCTTGTCAGGCATATAATCTTCTTGTTTTTTTGAGGGGAAAGAAAGAGGGGGAAAACAGATGAAGAAATTCTTTGTTCTGGTGCTTGCCGCGTTCATTTTCATCTCCACTGCTTCGGCTGTACATGCGAAAGTCATCGCAAAAGAGTCGTCCGTCGTAAAGGTCAACGAGAACATAAACATGGGGCAGGGCATGACCCTAAATGACCTTGTCGCGATAAGAGGCAATGTCAACGTAAAGGGGAACGTGAACGGCGATGTCGTGGCCGTCCTCGGGGATGTCCATCTTTTCCCGACCGCGAAAGTCGGCGGCAATGTTGCTGCCATCGGCGGCAGGATAATAAAGGACAGGGGCGCGGTAATAGCCGGCAGAACGAACATGATCGCGCTTGTAAGTAAAGAAGGTAATATGACGAAGGAGGCAGGCGAAATGGATAATCTGGTCGGCTCGTATTTGTGGATGTGTTTTTCGGGGATCCTTTTCTTCAAGGTGATCATAACGATCGGCTTCATCGGACTGGCGATGCTCACGATCGCTTTCTTTACCGCACGGGTCGGGAATATTTCATCCTGCGTGGAGAGGAATTGGCTCAATGCGCTTTTATGGGGGATACTCGGCCTGATCCTCATTCTTCCGGTCGCGCTTCTTCTGGCGATAACATTGATCGGCATACCGCTCATATTCATTGAAATGCTGCTTATCTCAATAGCCATGACACTCGGATATATCGCCGTTGCCCAGCTGATCGGAAAGAAGGTAACCAAGGCGCTGAAGAAGCCCAATCAGCCTATGCTTATTGAAGCCATTTGGGGGATATTCATCCTCTTCCTTATCGACATTATTCCTATCGTAGGTCCGATAGTTAAAATGCTTGTGCTGACCATCGGTTTCGGGGCAGCGATAACAACGAAATTAGGGGCATAGAACTCACAACTCTTAACTCATAACTGATAACTTAGGGTTTAATCACCCAAGCTCTATTTCCACGTTGTGGTCCTTTTTATCCTTGAAGTCAGGAATAAGGTTCCCCTGATGCGGTTTTCCGTCGATCGTCATTTTCGCGACGCCTTTTGAAACATGCTTTGGGTTCCTCACGGTTATGAAATAATGGCTTCCCCTGAAGTATCGCCTTACCGAAAATCCTTTCCATTTTGAAGGAATGCAGGGATCCAATATCAGCCCGTCGTGATCAGGGCGGATGCCGAGGATCCACTGAGATACGGCGACAAAATTCCACGCAGCTGTCCCCGTCAGCCAGCTGTTCTTTCCTTCGCCAAAATTCTTGTGGTCGCTTCCCGCTATCATCTGGCAGTAAATGTACGGTTCCACCTTGTGAATATCGGGAATGTTGTTCTTTGTTGCCGGAAGTATCGCCTTGTAATATTCGAACGCCTGGTTCCCGCGCCCAAGGATGCACTCCGCTATCATCGCCCATGGGTTCGGATGGCAGAATATCGCGCCGTTCTCTTTCAGCCCCGGAGGATATATGGAAATGGAGCCAAGCTCGTGATGGAACTGCGAATACGGCGGCGTCAATATCATTATCCCGTAATCCGTCGCAAGATATTTCTTCACCGAATCCATGCATTTTTTCGCCCGCTCCATATCGGCAGAGCCGGATATTACCGCCCACGGCTGCGTTTCCAGGTATATCTGGCCTTCCTTGTTCTTGGAAGAGCCCACCGGTTCCATGTCATCGGTGAAACCCCTCAGGTACCAGCTGCCGTCCCATGCCCGCTGGTTGATCGATGCTTTCATCTTTTCAGCGATGGCGGAATATTTCGCAATGTCCTCTTTTCTGCCTGATATTTTGGCAAGCCGAGACATCTCAGCCGCTGCGGCTACCAGCATTTGCGCCACCATTACGGATTCCGCCTTGTTCTTGCTCCCGCCCAGATTAAGGCAGTCGTTCCAGTCCGCGAAGAACATCAATGGAAGCCCGTGAGGGCCCAGGTTGTTCATCGTGTAATCCATTGCTTTTGCCAGGTGCTCGTATAACGGCGCTTCCTTCCCGCTTGCGAACGGCACCTGCTTATCGAGAAAATCGATCTCGCCGGTTTCCTTGATATAGCTCGCGACGGAAAATATCAACCACAGGTGGTCGTCGCTGTAATTCTTCTCGTTGCTTATCGCTTTCTTTGTCAGCGGGGAATATTGATGCAGGGCGTTCCCTTCATCGAACTGCGTGCTTGCCAGGTCCACGATCCTTGATTTTACTTTTTCCGGTATTTGATGGACAAAGCCCAGAGTGTCCTGATTTGAATCACGGAATCCCATGCCTCTGCCGATGCCCGATTCATAATACGACGCGGAGCGCGACCAATTGAAAGTGGTGCGCGCCTGATACTGGTTCCAGATGTTCACCATCGAGTTGACATCGGGATCTTCCGTATCAGCTGTGAATTTGCTCAGGTTTTCGTTCCAGTATTTCTTAAGCGAGGTCAACTCGGCCAATATGGAAGATTCATTCTTGAACTTTTTCATGATGCGGGGAATATCATCTTTTTTTTCGCTGTAGCCAAGAATAAAAATAAGCGTCTTTGATTCCCCGGGCTTCAGCTTTACATTGATGAATTCGCTTCCGATCGGCGCCCATCCGCTGGCTATAGAATTCGAACCTTTGCCTCTTATAACAGCGGCAGGGCAGGCGAGGGAGCCGTAATTTCCAAGGAAGGCCGTCCTGTCGCTGTCAAAGCTGTCGGCTTTCGCGTTCGTGCATGCGTGATAGGCGAAATATTTTTTCTCAACCCTGTAGCGCGATAGATGGTAAACGATGTTATCCTTGAATACGGTCTCGCCTATGTTCAGGTTGTACTGATAATCGGTCATGTCGTTAAGCGCGTCCCACAGGCAGAATTCCACGAACGATGTCACCGTTATGTTCCTTGCCTTCTTTGTTTCGTTCTTTATTTCCGTCATCCAGACTTCCAGGTCTTCTCCCAGCGGAACAAAATATGTCGTCTTTGTCCTTATCCCCGAATAAACAGAAGTGATCTGAGTGTAGCCGAGGCCGTGCCGGCATTCATATTTATATTTTGATGTGTCTTTCAGGACAGGCTGCCAGGAAACGGACCAATAATCCTTTGACTTATTGTCCCTGACGTATAGGTATCTTCCGCCCCTGTCCATGGGTATATTGTTATACCTGTAGCGGGTGATGCGCCTCTCTTTCGCGTCCCTGTAAAAACTGTATCCCCCGGCCGTGTTCGACATCAGGGCGCAGTAATCCTCGCAGCCGAGGTAATTTATCCACGGAAGCGGGGTATCGGGGCGGGTTATCACGTACTCCTTTTCCTTGTTGTCAAAATATCCGTATTTCACTAAATTCCCCTTTCTAATCCAATGCCAGGACCTTTACTTCCGAACCTTTCATTTCCAGGGAAATGGAGCCGTCGAAAGAATAACTTCCGCCGTTCAAAATATCTTTAGCGCTTTTGAATTTTTTAGGCAATTTGATCGTTGGCGCCTGAATGACATTCGAATGATTGATGAGGTACAGCACGGATTTTTCGCCGTCCAGGACGGACATTTCCACCTGATCCGCGTTGATGATCCTGAATTCCGGCTCGGGGATCCGTTCTCTGATAAGATCGACAAGCTTTTTGTTCCCGTCCTTAAGTATCGACATGAAAAGGCTGAAAGTGGCGTAATAAACCCTGCCTTTTCCTATCTTTTTTTCTATCAATGCCGGATGTCCGTCCTCAAACTTTGCCATGACCGTGTTGTCCTCGGCATCGATCATGTCCCGGAACCCTACGGCAACGGCATTCAAAACGGGGATATTAACTTCTTTATCGATGACCTCAGTGTGATCATATTTGACTCCGACAAGGTCTTCCATTAGCGGCCGTTCGTAAAGATGGCCGTTCCCGTTCTTGAGGCCGAACCTGGCTTCCGTGATCAGTATCCCGCCGTCAAAAATGAATTTTCTTAATAGTTTTTCCGAATTCTCTTGCAATATATAAGGATTCGGCAGAAGTATGGCTTCATGCGGGAGCGTCTTTCCGGATTCAAGCTGCCTTTCAAATATGAAAGAAACTGGATTATGATAGTTCCACAGTGACCTGTGGGCTCCTTCAATGGACATCAGCCCGTGGGTCAGCCCTATATCGGACCTGACATCCATCCACTGGCCGGAAATGCTCCTTGTCGGGCCCTGTTCCTCATAAGTTTCGATCTCACTGCTTTTCAGGAATGCTATGGCGACCTTTGAGATCGGCTTGCATTTGTCGACCGCGTACGAGATCTTATCCACTTCTTTTATCGCTTCTTCGATCTTCTCCAGCCGCTCTGATCTTTCGCCGTTCAATTTGAGGATGCCAAATCCGCCGGTTTCAGAGCCGAAAAGGGGGGTTCTCCACGCATGATAAAGAACGGTCTTCGCGCCGTGCGCGATGGTCTGGTGCGTCCAAAGGCGTATGTCTCTTCCCTCCACCGGGCCGGGGTAGCCCCAGCGCACATTCTGCCCGCCCTGCAGTTCCGTCACGTGGAACTCGCAGTTCCTCTCGCTGACAAAGCCTCTCCACAAATCAAGTATCCTTGCCACATCCATAGATGAAGCTCTGTTGCCCCGCGGATAAATATCCAACCCGTACCAGTCCATATCAGCTGCAAGGACATCGTGGTCGGGGACCCTGGAACATATGCCGATGAATCCGTTCGTCCCAACTTTATGTTCGGTATCGGTCTTTTTCACTATCGACGATCCCCAGGAAAGGAATTGCTGGAGCTTTTCGCTCTTGAACCTGAACCAGTCAAGGAAAATATGCGGGTTTCCCGCGTCCCACATGCCGCATCTCGGCGGGGTAATATCGCGGAAAGAGAAGAATTCCACCGTCCAGAATTTTGTTCCCCACTTTTCATTAAGTTTCTCAAGAGTTTCATATTCTTCTTTCGCCCATTTACTGAATTCCGTTGCGGTGGCTTTGCAGTGGCAGAAATCTTTCTGTGTCGTCGAATCAAGCGGCGCGTAGGTCGGCTCATTATCCAGCTGCCACATGTACAGCGCCGGATGTTTTGAAAATCTTTTAACAAGGTTCTCTATCAACCTTTTGGCGTATCTTTGATAGATCGCTGAATCCCTGCACAGGTTCGGCCTTGGGCCGTATTCCGGATAGATGGTCCCGTCGTCCGCGACGGGGCGTATTTCGGGATGTTTTTTTATCAGCCAGGTCGGCGCCTGGGAAGTGGGAATGCCGAGGAGCACTTTGAGTCCGAATTTTGCCGCCAGGCCCATGGCTTCGTCCAGATCTTCAAATGAGAACTTTCCATCGGAGGGTTCCATCCAGTTCCATGCCATTTCCCCGAAGCGGACTATCTTGAACCCGGACGCTGCGATGTCCGAAAAAGCCTTATTCCAGTAGTCTTTCGGCCATTGGTCGGGGTAGAAGGTAACTCCCATTTGAAGCATAACAGGCGGAATTATATTACTTTTGAGAGAGGCTTACAATGATCTTCTTAATGACCCTGTCCCTTATCATAGTTGAATAGGGCTCCGCGACGGCTGGGCCTTTCAGTTCTATCTCTTTTTTCTCCAAAAAAACCTTGTATGATGCAGGATGCGAGCCGCTGCCGACATATTCGACTTTGATCGATCCCAAAAGAGTGAACGAGAAACGCCCGTTCTTGAACAGCCATTTCGGCAAGATGGGAGAAAGCTTGAACAACAGCCGTCCATTCTTGTCCACCGAAAAGATATTCCTGCCCGTTGTCATTCGCAGCCACATATCCAGGAACTCAGCCGTTGCGCCGGAAAGCCGCGCGATAAAGCCCCTTCCGTGGCAGTCATTATCGGGATAAGCGCTGCTTGAAATAAATGACGAGTTCTCAAGAACGCTTCTTTTATAGACCTTCGGGTCCATGAATGGGACAAGGACATTCTTAAGATCATTGAAAAATTCCTTATGCATGCCCGCTTTCAAAAGTTCCAGCATATATTTATATTCCATGTGAAGCCAGATGGATTCATTTTCCAGCCAGCCCGGCGAAAAAACTTTCGCCCGCCCAATCTCGATGGGCGTGCCGGTGAGAGGCGCGTTGACTTTATACATCTTCAACTTCCTGTCGTAAAGAGGGCTCTTTTTTACCATCTGATAGATCTTTTTGTCTCCCTCGACTTTCAGCGCGTGGACGAACCCTTCCAGGAAGAGCGGAAGCGGCTTCTGCTTGAATCTTTTCACACTGACCGTGCCGCCCTCCATTTCATGTTCGATCGCTTCATTAATGAAATACGTATGATAGGTCTTGTGCTTTTGCATGGTTTTCTGGATGCCGAGGTCGCATTTTTTTACCACATTGCCCAGGAAAGCCCGGATATATTCGCTTTGCACGCTGACTTCGTCTCCGCTTATTCCAAGCCGCGTCCTGCCGCGGTAATTTTCCTTGATAGAAGTTGCGGTATCCCAATATTTGAAGCTATCGCCGTCCGAGAAGAACTCCGACATGGCTGAATTGACCCCGTCGATGAATTCCTTTATCTCAACTGGGATCCGTGCAGTGATGTCATTATCCAGATGCTCCAGTATATAAACGCACATTCTTTTAAGCTCAAATGTCTCGGAGAGCGAAGAACCCATCAATCCCGGAAGGCCGTTCAGCGCGTCGTACCAGTCCGGCTTGTCGGCCTCCATCTCCAGTCCGACTCCTTCAGCATCAAATGAGGCGGCCTTATTCGCAGATATGCATAGAAGCTTGGTTATCAGGCATGTCCTGTATATTTCGCCGGTCCCGAATTTCATCCTCATTATGTGTTTGTCCAGGATTCTGCCGTTCATTAGAGCGTGTTTTTCATGGTCTACCTTCACGCTTCCGAACTGCCTTACATCGGATCCTTTTAATATGTATTTGCTTTTCCTGTCCGCCACAACGTGGTCATTGTCAAAAAAGGTGAAAGCCTTTTTGTTGAAGATAAGGTTCTTGATCTTGTCAGGGAATATGTTCTCATAGCTCTCAAGTAGGTCCAGATTGTAAGAGAAATGGTCGGTCCAGTAGCCTTCCCCGTGCTGAGCTTCCTCCACCTTTGCCGAGTTGGTCATCAGGTCCGCGATGAAGTCCTCCCTTAAACAGTTCAGCCGGACTCCGTTGTCTTCCATGGCGTTCAGGAGCGGCCCCAGCAGATATGGTTTCTGTATGACGCCGGCGATAGCTTCGCTGTTCTCCTTGATATGTTTTTTTGCAAGTTTTGATGCGGCTTCTTTTGATCCGACTACATACTTGCTCGGCAAAACCACCAGAGGATTGAACCCGTCCAGCTGGATCAGGTTGTAAAATCTCAGGATATTGCTTTCGCCGACGTCCGGATTGAAGAACACGTCATTACGCCGGTTCTGGTTTATGTCCCTGTAATTCCCGCTTCCCTGCGAAAAATAGGTCGGAAGGAGCCGGAAGTCGTTGTAATCCCTTTCCATGTCGCCGTGCTTCCTGTAATAGACATAGAAAGCTTTACTGTCCAGATTTATGGGCAGTCCGCCGCGCATTACATTATCGATGAAGGATTGCTTCGTATAAAGGTCGAAATTCTTTGAACCGCTTGAGGTTGAGGCCCGCGATGCGATGTCATCGATCAGGTCTTTGTTCTCCGCGGCTTTTTTATCGATATATACTTTACTTGAGATCTTTTTCCTGGTTTCGTTAAGTGTTTTTATGCTATCGATATTGCCGATGAGTGAGAAAAGCTCAAATTCTTCTGCCGGCGGAAATTCAGTTTTTGAGTGGGAGAACGCGCAGGGGATGAAATTCTCCTTCATTTGCGATGCTGGAACTTTGAAATCCCCTTCCGCGAAGACTTCGGGATATCCCAGGCCGCTTACTTCGCCGAATATCGTTCTGCGCCTGACTATGATATCGGGCGACCTTTTCTTACCATCAAGGTTGGAAAATGAGAAATAAAAATTACCTCTTTGCGAAAGCTGGGTCTCGGGCGCGTCTGAGGGGACAACTTTCAACCGTACAAATGGGGCGCTTTTTTCCAGGTTCTCCACGATGCTCCACGCCTCTATCGTCTGGCTCATGTTCTTTAAGAGCGAGTTGTTGAATCCGCAGGGTATCATAGCGGGCAGGCCGTCCAGGACTTCCAGGTCCATTTTCTTTCTGGACAAATTCTTGACCTTCAGCGTCCTGACAAGGGCCGGAAATTTTTCATTAGGCAAAGTAAAGTAATTGACTTCGACGATTATCTTGAGCGCTTTGTTCTCCGCCGATATCGTGAGGTCATGCGGTGTTATCATCATTTTTGCGCCGCTCTTGTCCGTTTCGCTGAAAGGCTCGTAGAATTTCCCGTCAACTTTCAGGAAAGTCCTGAATCCGTTAAGCGCGGCGCTCCTGTAAGCCTTGTTCGCGGGCTGGAATTCCATAATGGCGCCGTCCTTGTCCTGGACGCCGAAGGAAGTTATGCACTGGCCCCTGTTAGCGTAAAAGACCCACATGGGGACGCCGAAAACCCCCGCTATTCCTGGGAAAAAGCTGGAGAACGTGGAAGATGAATTGTAATTTTCTATCACAAATTCATCATTTTTTGATATGTAATACTTCGGCTTGTTCATAAAACAGAATGATTATACCTTAAATCATGAGTCAAGTGAAGGTGAATAGAAATGAAATTTCAGCCAGGATATAACGATAAATAAATAGTTGAACAAATTTATCGGAGGAACATAAAAGTGAGAATGAATGGAACCCGGATGAATTGCAATGCGTTTTTGGCTCAAGGGCAAAGAAAACCTCAAAATATTGCTACTGATCCGCGTGAGGTTGAGGATAAGCAAAAGTCATATATTTATCGGGTGGCAGCCGGGAAAAAAGCAGGTACAACCGGCGGGGGATCTGGTTCGGAGGTCATTGGATTTTCAAACCTCTCAATTCCCGGAATTCGATTTCAGTGAAATTTCCAGGGCAAATTTGACGATATATATTTGTCCGAACAATAAATGGAGAAATAATAATGAATATAAACAGGTTAAGATCAAGATTGTCCGTACATGAGCAACTTTTAAGAGATCCACATACCAGATACCACCAATTAGGGGTTGAATGTAGATCTGAAAAATCAGGGGAGATCATGCGGGCTACCGATGTAGTAAATATGCTGGTTCATGAAAGAACACATAAAAGGGCCAAAAATTTTGACTTTACGGCAAGCAGGGTCCAATTCCCGGAATTTGTAAATACTATGCATATGCCTTTATCGGCGATGAAAAGGCCGATCACCGTAAGGCAATTCCTGCGGTTTTTGAACGATACCAGATCCGTAATGCGGGAGCTTGGCGATTTAGAAAACAGAATTAAGGCTTTCATGCATGACACAGCAAACCTGGATAAGAGCATGCCCTGCTTGACCATTTATGATGCGAGGCGATATTCGTCATGGATGAGCGGCGAAACAGGCAGGAATATATTTGTTCCAAAATTGAACATGCTTAAGCAGATCCGGGCCAGCGGGAAGATAGAAACGCTCGATCTTTTTGAATTGGCGGAAATTGAATCGGGAGATAAGGGGAACTGTTGCGCCCGTCAAAATCTTTTCAGCAATATAACGGATTATCAAAGTTCTTCTTCGCGGCTTTTCAATAGCGGCGTCCGCCTTTTTGAGTTGGCAAGATTGAAAGATTGGAATTGAAAAGGAGAAAATAATGTTCAGGCTAGCGTATGTGACGGATATTCACTTGCCCCATGCAGAAAGGTTAAAGAGCCTTACATTAAAAATGAAGGCAGTAAGAGGCCAAGTGAACGCGTTCGCGTTCGGCGGGGATACTTTTGGGCTTGAAAGGACACATTGGGACGCATTGATCAAAGGTCGGGCTACACCGGCTGAGATATATGAAAGAACGGACTTTAGCAGAAGGTCGGCAGAAGAAGGCATGCCGAAGATATTGGACGCGGCCGGCAGGAAACCCGTGATAACGATCAACGGGAATGCGGATGTTATCTCTTTTGAATATTTAAGGCAAAACAAAGAAAAATTCCCGGGGCTGTTCGCGTTAAAATCAGGCGAAATATTCCATCATTCCGGTTATTCTTTCATTGGCGTTGGTTCGATCCAGCCGGATAATCGAGACAGAGGGAATATCCTGAATTTTAATCCATGGTATAAGGGAGTCATTTCCAGCGAGGAACAATCGGAAATCCTTTCCGGTTTACTTGATGAGACCAGCGATTGGATAGATGAGCAGAGGAAAAAGATCATATTGCTTACGCATCAGCCGGCGTATGGATTTGTGGATGCCGTGGGCGGAAGAAACCATGGAACACATTCGATGTTCAGTTTTATTCAAGCTTTAAATCCAATTGTCCATGTGACGGGGCATGTCCATTCGGTCCCATTTGTGAAGGATAAGAAAATATATGATTTTAGCAGGGCTTATGCAAGGATGCCGTCAGGCACAATTTCCATCAACCCCGGCGGAGGAGAATTACACGACAGCGAAGAAGGGGTAAGGATGGCGGTAATAGACATTGAAAAGTTGATCGAAGGATGCAAGATTCCGGACGCGGTGAAGCTATATTGATATTTTGAAGATATAAAGGAAGGAGTATTTCGTGAATTTACGAACATGTGTTTCTGAGTCCGGGAATTTCAGATACGGGATCCACAAGCCTGACTATAAAGTGGTTAACCTAAGGGCAAAAAAACATGAAAAAGTGCTTGGACATTTCGGCGACATAGAAATCACCAATCATGACGATAAATATTTCAATAATTTTCCCGAAGACGAAGTTTCCAAGTCAAAAGGATGGGTGTTCGAGGTGCCGAACGCTTTTCCGTTCATGGGTAGCACGTTCATACTAAAATCGAATGCGGATGATCCGAAATTTAAACAAAAACCAATAAGTCAAGATGCTGCTCAAATCGATATCAAGAGCCTATCAGATCCGATAACGCTGGCTTTTGGTCAAGCCTCCCGTGATCCTGCCGCGCTTGCCGAGCTCGCAAACCTGTCCTGTGTTTTTGAGAATGACGCAGCCGGAAGTCCGGTTGGGATAGCATATATAGAAAAAAAAGGCGAACCGGTCAGGGATATAATCCAGAAGGATCTTTTCGAAGTTCTTGCCAATAATTCTTTTCTTCCCGATGAGTTTAAAAGAATAATGGTCCTTGATCCCGGCGCCCAGGGGCCCAGTGAGATAATGGGTGACTATACCGAAGGAGAAACAAATATTTTTGAATATTTAAGAGGCAACAGCTACATTCCCTGGGGGCACTATGCAGCGAATATGGCGCATAATTCCATCCGTTACAAGGCTGGCGATCTGACACTTTCAGATATCAAGGGATTGCGACATTTGTATTATCAGAGAATATATGTGCAGCTCGCGCAAAAACTTGAGATCCCGGATGTTCCGGCTAAAAGGCAGCTCACGACCAAAGAGCTCGAATTTCTCAGGACCGAGATACTTAAAAGGGACCTCAGCACCCTCAATTTCAACGCGTCGATATGGGGACAGAACTTCGGTTATGATTATTCACTTTCGGGACATAAACTCCATGCATCCCACCAGCAGGTTCACCAGCAGTATGCGTTAATTCCGTCCTCAGTTACGGTCTTCCAGGACGGGAAAAATGAAGAGCCGTTAGATAAACTGCCGACCCATGTGCAAGGCGATGATGTCGCGAAATTTTGCCTCGAATACAGGCAGGAAACGGGCCATAATTTCTTTGATGACTATGTCAGCGCTTTAAGAGCGAATAAAAGGCTGGACGGAGTTGCGGAAAGATCCAACAATCTGTTCATTTACGACAGGAACGGCGTGACATTGTTCGTGCCAAAAGCCCAAAGGTCCCCGTGGGAGCTTCAGATACTGGTGAACAATGCAGGGAACATCCTTGAGGCGGATGCAGAAACGCGGGAACTGCTGGATAAAGCGATACTTTCGGCACTAAAGATACTGGAAAAGGTCGGCGCCTCAATGATCACTGCATATGAAATATCAGGAAGGTTCGGCGCGAAAGGGACAGGACAAAAGATGCTCTACAGCTTTTTACCTGTTGTACCGTCCAGTCCCGCCGGATGGTGTGAAAAACAGGATCGCTGGATAGTGGGCCATTATCCCGAGGATTTCGCAAAAAAGTGCAGGGAAAATTTTATCGATCTGGCTAACAGGATAACTTATGCGGGGGAGAAATCCGGTTCGAATCACTCCACGGTCACGCTCTTCGCGAGGTTCCTAGGCTGGTCCACGTGGCAGCCTCTTTTTATCGCAATGTAATACGCCAGCAATTGAAGAGGGATGACCGCCAGGATAGGGGATAGTGATTCGGTCGTATGCGGTATATATAGTATGTCGTCGGCTTTTTCCTTTATTTCCTCGTCGCCGTCCACCGCGATCGCTACCACGTACCCGCCCCTCGCCTTTACCTCTTCTATGTTGCCGAGTATTTTTTCATACCTGCGGCCTCTCAGGGCAAGCACGACAACAAGCATGTTCTTGTCTATCAGCGCGATAGGGCCGTGCTTCATTTCCGCCGCGGGATATCCTTCCGCGTGGATATATGATACTTCCTTCATCTTCAACGCGCCTTCAAGAGCTATCGGAAAGCCTTTGCCGCGGCCAAGATAAAGAGCGTTCGTGTTCTTGTAGAGCTTTTCACTCAATTTTTCGACCTTGTCCTCAGCGGAAAGTATCATTTCCACCTTCAGCGGCAGCTCGTACAGGTCATTGATCATCTTTTCGGCTTCCGCCTGCGAGATGCTGCCCTTTATGACGCCGAGCATAAGCGAGAACAGATAAAGCACGACTATCTGGGTGGTGAACGCTTTTGTGGAAGCGACGCCTATTTCAGGCCCCGCATAGGTATACATTACTCCGTCGCTTTCCCTGGCGATCGAGCTTCCTTCAACGTTACATATGGATATTACCTTTGCACCCCTTGATTTTGCTTCCCATACGGCGCCCATGGTATCCGCAGTTTCTCCCGACTGGCTTATGGCGATGACAAGTGTCTTTTCATCCACAACAGGATGCCTGTACCTGAACTCCGCGGCGTATTCCACCTCGCACGGGATTTTCACGAACTGTTCTATCAGATATTCGCCTATCAAGCCCGGCGTGCCAGCTTGTCCCGCAGGCAGTGAAAACCACCCGGTTTATCCTGCTCAGTTCCTTATCATCCATATCAAGCTCATCAAAGTGGATCTTTCCGTCCTTTATTCTGTCGGCTATCGTGTCCTTGATAGCCCTGGGCTGTTCGTGTATCTCCTTCAGCATGAAGTGGGAATATCCGCCTTTTTCCGCCGATACCGGGTCCCAGGAAACAAGGGTCACTTCCTTTTTGATGGGGTTGCCGGCGAAATCGGTCACCTTCACATCGTTCTTTGTTACCACGGCCATTTCCTGCTCGCCCATGAAAATGACCTTCCCGGTATATTTGATGAGCGCGGGGATGTCGGAAGCGATGAAAACTTCGCCGTCACCGAGCCCTATCTTAAGCGGGCTTCCCTGCTTTGCGGCTATTATCTTTTCGGGTTCGCGGCTTGAGATGACAGCAATAGCAAAAGAGCCGACAAGCTCTGCTATTGCTTTCCTGACAGCTTCTTCCAGGTTCCCTTTAAAATACTTTTCGATCAGATGCGCTATGACTTCAGTATCAGTGGTCGACTTGAAAACATGCCCGTCAGCGGAAAGCTCGCGCCTTAACTGCAGATAATTTTCTATGATCCCGTTATGGACAACCGCGATTTCATCTTTGCAGTCGGTGTGGGGGTGGCTGTTTTCGTCGGATGGCCTTCCGTGTGTCGCCCATCTGGTATGCGCGATGCCGATATGGCTTTTGATGGAGTTCCCGTCAAGTTGCTTTTCGAGTTCGGATATTTTTCCGGCGCATTTTTCGGTTATCAGTTTATCGTTGTCGATGACCGAAATGCCCGCGGAATCATATCCCCTGTACTCAAGCTTCTTCAGCCCTTCCATCAAAAGGGAGATGCATTCTTTATTGCCGATATATCCGAAAATGCCGCACATAAGTTAAATTACCAAAGTTATTGTTTAAGTACTCCGTCAATTTCAGACTTTGCCAGATCAAGCTGGTTCTTTATTTCCGATTGCTTGAAGCCGTCCTCATAAGTATTCGTCACATATTCCCACATTATCCCGAATCTTCTTGTGAGCACGGGCTCCAAGAGACCCCATGCCGGGATGCAGGGATAAGTTTTTCCGAAGAGAACCGTATCCTTGAAAACGCGCCTGTTCGGGTCATTTGAGAAGAAAGGATCATCGAACGCATCACGCCTTGCAGGAAGGAATCCAGTGGTCTTTGCATAATTTACCTGTGCCTGTTTCGATGTCAAGTATTGAATGACCTTGAATGCTTCTTCCTTGTGCTTGGCCTGCTTGAAAATGCCGAGGTTGGAGCCTCCTATGAAGGCGACCCTGCCGTTGGGACCTTTCGGATACAGGGCGACTGCGAAATTCCTGGAGGTGAGGGAGCCTTCCGCGCCGCCCTGTCCGGGAGGCGTGGTCAAAGTTTTAACTTCGTAAGGCCCGTCGAAATATATCGCGCAGGAGCCGTTGTTGAAATTAGATGATACTTGCGCGGTGTTCAATTCCAGATATTCAATAGGCACATATCCGTTCTTGACCAGATCTATGTAATACATTATCCCTGCCAATGATTCTTTCGAATTGATAACTGCGCTTTTCCTGTCGGGCCCGATAAAATCCCCGCCTGCTTCCCATATCCACGGAGCGAGATTGTGCACCACGTTCCAGTCGTTCTTTCCGGAAATACCCAGAGGCGCGATCTCCACGCCGTCTATCGCGATATTCGCGGCCTTGATCTTGCTGAGAGCGTGCTTGAACGATGCCCAGTTATCCAGCTCTTTCGGGGAAACATGTGCCTCCCTCAGAACATCCGTCCTGTAAAACATCGCCCGCGCATCCATGAACCACGGGATGGCCGTGACCTGGCCGGAGCCTTCTATCCCGGTGGACTTCCAGGCTGCGGGAACGAATATGTCCTTTCCGCCCAGCTCCGCGACCCTGTCCTTCATATCCAGCATCGATCCCATGCTTGATATGGAGCCGACCCATGTCGAACCCAACTGAACAAGGTCCGGCACGTCGCCGGAAGTAGCTGCTGTTGTTATCTTTGTCCACGCGGCGCCCCAGTCAACGGAGGTCACTTTAACTTTTATTCCGGGATTGGCGGCTTCAAAATCTTTAAGGAGATTTTCTATGTCCCCGATAGGTTCCAGAGAATTTGGCATGACCCACATCTGAACAGTGGCCACGCCTTTTTCCTCTTTTGTTTTTCCGCATCCCACGAGGCAGGTCGTCAATAAGACTATCAGAACAAGAAGCAATATCTTCTTCACGATGTTCCTCCTTCTATTACTCTAAGAAAACCTAGTGATTATAGCAAAAAATTCAAGATTCGGGCAATTGAAGAAACAAGAAGGGGTACATCCAAGGAATTGGAGGATCAAATATCATAGCTGACAGTAACACTAATTATTTGCTTTTTTGCAGTTGTTCCAATCTTTCTCTTAATATCATTGCCGCATCAGCCATGCCATTCCCAACCAATGTTTCCAGGATTAATGAGGCGGCCGCTTGCGTGTTACGCTGGCCAATATTTTTGAATGCTTCCGCCCACAATGCATCCTCCACTATTTCAAATTCTTTTGACACGTCAATATCGTTTACCTGGCACAATTTATAGTACGCTGAAATAATATCGCCATTTTCATAACATTGCTTGCTCTCACGGATCAATCCCTTTTCATATTCGTCATGAGGTTTGGCTACCGGAAAAACGTATTCTGCCTTGCCCCCGATCCATAGGAACATTTTTATAATTGTTTGCTGATATCTTTCTGGTGAATAATATTTATTAAATTCGGGGCTATATAACCTGGATCGATCTAAATCGGTTTCAGTTTCCTTAAGCAAGCTTATTACCTGATTCTTCCAGAACTCGCCTACACTTTCCAACAGTTCACCCTTATAAGGTTGAGGCAGAAAAAGATACATTTCGGACAACATCCTGGTCCCTTCAAAGAACAGTATCCTTGCTGCATCCGGATTGTCACGCAGATTTATCTCATAACGTGCTCCAAAGGCGTCCATTTGTTGTTCAGACAGTGTTTCCCGGAGGCTATTGATGTTTTTGTCATATAAAACATTATACATTTCTCCTGATGCGTCATAACCATACGCCGCAAGCCTGTTGTTTACGATCAAATGAGAAGCAAAATTGAATATCCCGCTAAAATATCCAGGCAACAATAAAGGAACAATATTAGCAAGATCTTTTCCGAGATTATTTAACGCGTCTGGATCCATTCCAAGCATATTTATGTTCATTTTTCCATAGCCTTCGTTATAAACCATGAAATGGCCTATTTCATGCGCGGCGAGATGCTCGCCTAAAGGAGTAAGATCGTTATTGTTGTTCACATAATTTGGAACTTGAGACAAATATATGGGAATAACATCATATTTTTTATGACGTTCCACTAAAGATAACCCTGCTTCGGAGTCGCCTAAGATCCTCGTGGCGATGATTTTAAAAGGTTTATTGAACTTTTGGGAAACATGGTCAATTAACTTATTAAGACGCCGCAGGATATTTTGTTATTATTGTCACAATGTCCTCCTTTTGATTATTCAATCACTTATATGCCGATCAGTCGCTCATTACATATTTACTTCGTCAAAAATAAGTAAAAATTTCACTTTTTTGGTGCCACTTCGGAAAAGAATCGGCATATGATCACCCCTATGAAATGAAACAGAACCTGTAAGCTTAATTTTTGCAGCTTGAAATTTTCGCCTCAAAAGGTATAATTTCTGACCTGATGTGGAAACAGATTAAAAAAAATAAATTCGCGTATATGTTCCTTCTTCCCACCATGACAGCGATGTTCTTTCTGCATTTCCTTCCCATTGTCCAAGGCGTCATGATGTCATTCCTTAAGCTTGACCAATTCACTCTCAGCAGGTATCTCCTTGCCCCTTTTGTCGGGTTCCAGAATTATTACAATGTCCTCATTAATGCGCAAAGTCCCATCAGGCTCGGGCTTTTCGAGGCCGTCAGGAATACCGTCATTTACACGATCGCCGTAACTCTCGGGACGCTATGGGTCGGGCTTATCGTTGCGCTTATGGTCAACAGGAAATTCAGGGGCCGCTCGCTTGTAAGGACGCTTTTTCTTTTCCCGTGGATAGTGCCCACTTACGTGACCGGACTTTTGTGGGGTTTCATGTGGCAGAAGAACATAGGGATAATAAATATTCTGCTAGTTGATATTTTGCATATCCTTCCGTCAAAGCCGTTCTGGCTGCTGGGGCCTAATACGTTATGGGCCATAATAATCCCGACGATATGGAGGTTCTGGCCTCTTTCAATGCTCATGCTTCTTGCCGGGCTCCAGACGATCCCTGATGAGCTGTATGAAGCCGCGGACATAGACGGCGCATCCCCGTGGAGAAAATTCTGGATGATAACTTTTCCGCTCCTGAAACCCGTCTGGGCGATCCTGATATTGTTCGGCCTTATATATAATGTTTATTCTTTTAATATCGTCATTATGATGTTCGGGTTCGGCGCCGGGTTCCCCGGCCAATGGGGCGACCTGATGATGACCGACATTTTCAGGAATTCCTTCCAGAGATGGGATTTCGGGACAGGAGCCGCGACATCTGTCCTGCTGCTTATCGTCATGATCGGCATCGTGAATATCTGGTTCAGGTATTACAAATCCTCCGAAGAATACCGCTAACTACCAATTTGATTTTTGTCTTCTCATCAGCTATAATTTTATTTCTCAGATCTGAGATTAGAAGGAGCGAATATTAATGGCAAAAGTGCGTATTATCGATGTTACGAACAGGGATGGAGTGCAGACTTCGAGGCTGGGGCTGGCAAAGCTGGAAAAAACCATCATAAACATGATGCTTAATGAAATGGGGATATTCCAGTCTGAATTCGGGTTCCCTTTCACGATGCATGAACAAAATTACCTTAATGCGAACCTGGAACTGGCCGAAATGGGAGCTTTGAAGCCAATCAGGCTTGAAGGATGGTGCAGGGCGATAAAGAAAGACGTGGACCTTTCCTATAAACTGACCCCGAAGATAAAACATCTCAACCTCTCGATCTCAACTTCGAATATGATGCTTGAAAACAAATTCCTGGGGAAGATGAGCAAAAGCGAAGTCATCTCAAATATGGTGGAAGCAGTGAAAACGGCTTATGCTTACGGAGCGGAAACGGTGGGCATTAACGCCGAAGACGCTTCCAGGTCCGACATGGACTTTCTAGTTGAATACGGCCTTGCCGGAAAAGCCGCGGGAGCTAAGCGCCTGCGATATTGCGATACGCTCGGCGCGGACGACCCAAAAACCATCTACGACAGGATTTACGAGCTGGCAAGCAAAACAAAAATGGCCATAGAGCTCCATTGCCATAATGACATCGGAATGGGCGTTGCGTGCTCAGTGGAAGGCGCCAGAGGCGCAGTTGACGCCGGACAGGACGCGTATATAAATTCAACCGTGAACGGAATGGGGGAGAGAGCGGGGAATGCTGACATGCTGGCCGTCCTGCTTGCCCTTAAATATTCCAGCGGCTTGACGGGAAAGGGTTATTTCCCGGAAGGAGTGGACCTTTCCAAGTCCTGGGAAATCGCCAATTACGCTTCTTACGCTTTCAGGATCCCGCTCCCCATCAACCAGGTGGGCGTGGGAGCGAACGCTTTCGCGCACGAATCGGGGATCCACGCCGACGGCGCGCTCAAGGACAGAAGGAATTACGAACTGTATGAATATGAAGAACTCGGAAGGGGCCAGCCGGAATATGTGGAGACCGGCCGCATGATAACGGTAGGCGAATACAGCGGAATAAAAGGGTTCCGGAATGTTTTCGGAAAGCTTGAAGTTGAATTCAAGGACGATAAAGAGGCCGAAAAAGTGCTGGAGCTTGTCAGGTACGCGAACGTTCACACTCAAAAGCCGCTCACAAGGAGAGAGCTTCTGTTCGTCGCGAAATATCCGGAGCAGGCAAGAAAAATAATGACGGTAACGCCATAATGCGAGTACTGATCATACTTGGAAGCGCATCCGACATCCCTCAAATAAAGGGGACGAAAAAGCTTCTTTCCCAATTCAAGATACCTTTTGACCTTGTCGTGGCATCGGCCCACAGGAACCCCAAAAAAGTCTCAAAGATCGCATCATCAGCCGCTTCAAAATATGATCTTATCATTGCGGCGGCGGGAGGAGCGGCGCATCTTCCCGGAGTTGTCGCCGCCAATACGGTCCTTCCGGTAATAGGCGTGCCCATAGAGACAAAGTCGCTTTCCGGCTTTGATTCATTATATTCGATAGTCCAGATGCCCTCGGGCATCCCGGTGGCGACAGTGGCTATCGGCGGGGCGAAGAACGCGGCCATCCTTGCCGCGCAGATATTAAGCTTGAAATATCCCAAATTAAGGATACTATTGAAAGCCCTGAAGGTCAAAATGGAGAAGGGAGTGAAGATATAATGGCGAACTGGGTGGATGTCATAGCCGTGATCATCGTCGCGGGTTTTATCTTCTCCGGGATACAGCGCGGGATAATGAAGACCTTTCTGGATATTCTCGCCGTTCTTATCGCCATATTCTTTTCCGGCCAGCTTTACAGGTCGCTCACGAACACCATAATGCCTTTCCTTAAGGCCCAGGATCCCACGATATACGCGATAACTTTCACCATTTTCTGGATAATAGCGTTCATGGTGCTGGAGCTATTTGTTGGGTATATCATGAAGCTGGTCAAAATTTCTTTTATCGGCGCGGTGGAATCGCTGGGCGGGCTCCTTCTCGGGCTTCTTCAGGGAGTTCTTGTCGCGGGGATAGCCATCCAGATATGCCTTATGCTCCCGCTCTCAGCCGGCACAAAGGATATTTTTTCGGCATTCGATCTCCAAGAAGGTAGCCATCCCAACGGTTTCAAGATCATATCTTTCTATTTTCGGGATGTTCCCGAAGATAGATTTCATCCAGCAGAACCTCCAGAGGATACAGGAGCAGGTAGTTCCGGCCATTCCAACAAAAGAAAATATTCCGCCTGCGTTAAAAGTACCGCCAAAACCAAAACCGCCAGCGCTGTAAATGCTCCCGCTTCGCCGCTCTTTTTACGGCAGGAACACCCGTGTTGTCGCAAGAGCTTTGCTTGGCAAATATATCATAAGGAAGATCGGGCCCCTCAAATTGATCGGAAAGATAGTTGAAACGGAAGCTTATTTTCAGGATGATCCCGCCAGCCACGCATATCGAGGTAAAACAGAACGCAACGCTCCAATGTTCGAAGAAGCCGGGCCGCGCTTACATATATTTCATCTACGGCAATCATTATTGCCTGAACGCCGTGACCGAGAAAGCGGGAAAAGCCGGAGCGGTCCTTATCCGCGCTATCGAACCGGTAAGCGGCATCAAACTGCAGACGAACGGCCCGGGAAAATTGACGAAAGCGCTTAAGATAGACAAAAAGCTCAACAGGGCCGACCTGACAAAGGGAGACTTGATCATAGCAAAAGGGAAAACGGAAAGGTATAATATTGCCGCGGCTAAAAGGATCGGCATATCAAAAGCGTCAAATAAATTGTTAAGATTTTATATCAAGGGGAATAAATATGTCTCGAAAATATAAATACGTTGTTCTGGTCGGCGACGGGATGGCGGATTGGCCGCTCCCGCAGCTTGGCGGAAAAACCCCGCTTGAATACTGCGAAAATACCCAACATGGACTGGATCGCGCGCAACGGCACCTGCGGACTGGTAAGGACCATCCCGAAAGGCATGAAACCCGGCTCGGATGTGGGGAACATCAGTATCTTCGGCTACGACCCCCGGCGAATCTTATACCGGCAGAGGTCCCCTGGAAGCATTAAGCAGGGGGATAAAGCTTAAAAAGGATGATGTTGTGTTCAGGTGCAATCTGGTGAAGATACGGAACGGGAAAATGGCGGACTACAGCGCGGGGCATATAACCACGGCGGAAGCAAAAAAGGTCATAACACTTTTGAACAGGGAATTAGGGAACAAGAAGATCAAGTTCTATCCCGGCATAAGCTACAGGCACCTTGTCATTATAAACGGCGGGCCCAGCGGATATTAAATACACGCCTCCCCACGATATCACCGGCAAGCCGATCAAAGGATATCTTCCGAAAGGACCACGGCGCCGACATCCTCAATTGCTGATGAGCGATTCGAACAGAGACATCCTGTCCGCAAAAGGCGGAAAAGCGAACATGATATGGCTCTGGGGGCAGGGGAAGAAGCCGAACATGAAAAAGTTCCCGCCTGAAAGGATCCGTTATCACCGCCGTGGACCTGATAAAAGGTATCGGGAAAGCGATAGGGCTTAAAGCGATAAATGTTCCCGGAGTGACGGGCTACCTTGATACGAATTACGCCGGAAAAGCCAGATACGCTCTGGCTTCCCTGAAAAAAAATGATTTTGTTTTTGTTCACGTGGAATCTCCGGACGAATCGGGGCATGAAGGCAACATAAAAAATAAGATAAAAGCGATACGGGATTTTGATAAATATGTGGTCGGCCCTGTCCTGAAAGGCATGGCCAAAAACTTCGATAACTATAAAATCATGGTCCTGCCAGACCACTCCACTCCCATATCGATAAAGACGCATTCCGCGGAACCGGTCCCGTTCGCTATCTATTCCTCAAAGGAAATCGGTCAATGGCTGCGACGGTTTCAATGAGAAGAGCGCGTCGAAGACGAAGCTTAAGATAGAAGACGGCCACAAATTGATGGGATGTTCCTGAGGCCTTAGCTGGATAATTTCGGATAAAAATAATTGAACAGTACCTTCAACATGGCCGAGACCGGCAGGGCAAGAAAAACTCCAAGCACCCCGCCGACCCGCGCCCCGATAAATAACGCCACGAGGACCACAACAGGATGGACATGGACGAATTTTCCGACGACAATCGGTATGACTATCAGGTCTTCTATTTGCCTCAGCGCGAAATAAGCCGCGACAACAATCATTGCCAGCGCAGCATTTGTCATTCCCCATGTTGCAACAGGCTGATAAAAAGCCACGAAAGCCGCCAGTATCGTAGCTATTATCGGCCCGATTATCGGGACAACTTCCAGGATACCCGTAATAGAGCACAGGACCAGCGAATAATGGACCCTTAATGCGGTCAGGATCATCCAGCTTGCAGCGCTCATTATCAGTATCAAAATAACCTGCCCTCTGATATATGTGCCGAGGGTTTCGTTTATTTCCGCTGCGACATCAGTTATTTCTCTTCTGTATTTTGCCGGAAAAAGAAGAAGAAAGAACCGGATATATTTCTCGCCGTCCAGAAGAAGATAGAAAGTGATGATGAAATATGCGGAGATCATTATGATACGTTCCATGAACCCGAAAAAGACGGGCAAGGCAAAAGCCGTAATCTGGTCGCTTATCCAATCGGTTGTTTTAGACACAAGATCCTTGTAATCGACATCAAAACCCAGGATATTTCCCGTGCCGATCTTCTGGATGTGCCCTATGAAAGATTCCCCGTTAACATTTCCTTTTCCGGAAATTTCAGATATTTCATTTTTTGCGATGGGGATGGCGTAAGAAACAGCCCAGTAGATGGCGAAACCAATTATTATGTAAACCGCGATTATCCAAAATACGCGCGGTATGCGTGTCTTTTTTTCAAGAGAATAGATAAGGGGCGCAAAAAGGTAGGCGGTGATCAGCGCCCAGATAAGCGGATGTATTATCTGCCCTGAATATCTAAGAATGAAATAAACAAGCAGGAGAATGGCGACGATAACCGCCGACTTAGCGGAAGGAGAGAATTTAATGCCTTTTCTCTTCAGCCTGTTTTTCTTTGTTTTAAGCCAGTCGAATACTGAAGGCATGCCGGGATTTTAGCATACTTGAGCGTGAGTTTCAGCATGATATAATGCCCGCATCATGAAAAGGTTTTTCCTGGCAGTGTTTATCTCTTCGATATTAAGCTGCACCTGTTTCGCTATGGCTGAGGCTCCTCAGCCCGTTCCCGCTATAGAGGTCACCGTGCCGGCGGTCACTTTTGTCAGTGTCATCGGCGGTCCCGGATCAGGCAACGGGCAATTCCTGTATCCGATGTACATCAGCACGGGGCCGTCATCATCCGCGGTTAATAACATGATCGTTTCTGATTCAGGAAATAACCGTATCCAGGTTTTGAACAGCGACGGCCAGTTCCTTCTCCAGTTTGGCGGCTGGGGTAATGCGAACGGAAAATTCAACTCTCCCGCAGGCGTTGCGATGGATATGAGCCAGAGGATATATGTCGCTGACAAAGATAATAACAGAGTTCAGAAATTCGACATCAACGGCAATTATCTGAACGGATTCGGATTTTTCGGGATGAACCAGGGAAGCATGATAGGGCCTCTGGGTATTGCGGTCTCATCCGGAACAGTACTTGTTGCCGACTCAGGCAACAACAGGATAGATAAATTCGATGACGGCGGCACTTTCATAAATTCATTCGGGTCTTTTGGCTATAGCGACGGGAATTTCAATTCTGCTTCGGACGTGGCTATTGACGGCCAAATGAATATCTATGTCGCTGACACCAAAAATGACCGCGTCCAGAAACTGAATGAGAACGGAATGTCCCTGCTTTCTTTCGGGAAGACAGGCGGCGGCGACGGCGAATTCAATTCTCCAGCGGGGATAAATGTTGATGACCGCTATATATATGTTAGCGATACAGGGAACAACAGGGTGCAAATATTCGACAAGAACGGAAAATTCCTAATGAAATTCGGGTCCACCGGAATGGGTGACGGCCAGTTCAATAATCCCACGGGAATAGCTATCGGGCAGCCCGGCCGACTTTTTGTCGCGGACACGAACAATCACCGGATACAGGAATTCAAGATTTCTTTCTGATCTCATATGCTATAATTCCTGCCATGAAAGCCCTAGGCATTGATCCGGGCACTGCCACCACAGGCTACGGGATACTGGAAAATAACGGCGATGATGTTCAGGTGGTGGAATACGGCTGCATAAAGACCAGCAGCACGGAATCTTCTAGCGACCGCCTCAAAAAGATATATTCAAGCATCAAGAAGATCATCTCAAAACATAAACCGAAATGCATCGCGGTCGAAAAATTATTCTTCGGGCAGAACACAAAGACCGCCATGTCCGTTGGGCAGGCGAGGGGAGTAGTGATACTGGCGGCGTCGCAGGCTGGACTGGAGATAGCGGAATACACGCCGCTGGAAGTTAAAATGGCGCTCACAGGGTACGGCAGGGCCGATAAAAAACAGATGCAGCAGATGGTCATGCGGCTTTTGAAAATGAAAATACTTCCGACTCCGGACGACGCGGCCGACGCGCTTGCCGTGGCTCTGTGCCACATGAATTCCGACGGATTTAATTCCAAAACGAGGAAAATAAAATGATATATCAGCTTACGGGGATATTGGACAGCATAGAACAGAACAGCATAGTGATTGACGTTCAAGGTGTGGGTTACAAGGTCTTCGTTCCTGCGATCACAATGGATAAACTTCCTCCCGCCGGCCAAAAGATCAAAATTTTCACTTATCAGGTGGTGCGGGAAGACGTTCTGGACCTTTACGGATTTTTAAGAAAAGAGGAAAGAGGTCTGTTCGGTATGCTTCTTTCCGTTTCCGGCATCGGGCCGAAGAGCGCACTTGCACTCCTGTCCAAGATAAAGATGGAAGACCTTGTCGTTGCTATCGCGAAAGGGAGCGTTGACCTTATCACAATGGTACCCGGCATAGGATTGAAGACCGCTCAAAAGCTTGTGATCGAGTTGAAAGAGAAAGTCGCAAAAGCTTACGCCGTGTCTACCGCGGGCTCCCTGCAGATCCAATCTGAAGAGCCCGTTGTTGCCGACGCGATAGCCGCGCTTATGACGCTCGGCTACACACCAAAAGAAGCCAGGGAAGCGATAATGAAGTCGGGGATCGACCTGTCAAAGGTCAAGGGAGCGGAAGATATTATCAAGCAGTCGCTGCGGGCTTTAACCTGACCCCAGTATCATGTTTTCCAGCTTACGCATCTGCTTTCTGAAAAAACCCATTTCAATCCCGGTTATCGGATCGACAAGAATGGTATGTATCCCCAAAATGTTCGCGCCGAGAATGTCCGTGAATAATTGATCACCGACTAAAGCTGTGGTCGCAGGCGTGGAACCTAGCTGTTGCATGGCCTGCCAGAAAGCGAACGGGAAAGGCTTGAACGACAGAAAAGAAACCGGGACCTTAAGCTTTTCCTGGACATTTTCTGTTCTCCAGCCGAACGGATTATTTGAGGTGATGCAGACCTTGAAACCCCGTGCCTTAACATCTTGGATCCATCTTATTGATTTTTCGGGAATATCGTGAGAATTCCTTTTTCTGAGCGTTTCATCCAGATCGATGATCAAGCTGTCTATCCCCATTGCTTTCAATCCTGCCAGATCAATCGACTGAACTTCCTTGACGCGGAGCTTAGGGTGGAATATTTTCAAGGCTCGGTCTTTTCCATCAGCGTTTCTTTGCTCAGTTTTCCGATCAGCTCTTCGAACTGGTCATTAAAATCCGGCGTTACCATCATGTGAAGGATCGCCTCCTCGCCGGGTTTCGGGTTCGGCGTCCGTATGGCGGCCATACCCTCGAATGCCTCCAGATATGAGCAGATGAATGAAACATCGCTCTTGTTCACTTTGTAATAATAATCAAGCTGGTTCATATTTTCGAGATGTAAAAGAGAGGAACAACGGGGATCTCTTCCCAGATAATGTGGCCTATCTCTTCA
Source organism: uncultured bacterium (assembly GCA_963768305.1). GTDB lineage: Bacteria > Margulisbacteria > WOR-1 > CAVSGV01 > CAVSGV01 > CAVYHE01. The sequence continues at coordinate 157,369 of CAVYHE010000008.1, read as the reverse complement.
AAATCATCTTTTCTTAATGCGGCATGTTTTTCATCTGTTAATTTGATCTGATCCGCCAGGGCGTCCGATATCATATTATGAAAATGCGTCGCGTTCGCCTCGCCGGTCTTGTAGAAAAGCGGGAGCACAAGCTCCAGCGTCGTGGTTTGTTTTTCCGGTTGAGGATTGCAGACAGTATCAGGGGTGAAGCCTGCGGCGACAGCATCGTTGTAATTATCAAAATATTGAATGTCAGCTTCGACCGTCGTGTTCTTGAAGCAGTTGAACGTGTGAAAGATCTTTGATGCTTTGTCGCCTATGAATATCTCCCCAACGCTCCCGGCCTTGTATCCCATCACGAACAGATCATACCTGCCGGACATCAGCTCTTTTTCCCAGAGTTTTGTGTTTGAGTATTTAATGGTTGTGGTGGTTATGTTAAAACCGAGATTTATCAGATTGATCTTTATCTCATTAACAATAGCTTTCGTCTTTTCCCCGTCGGTCATAAGCAAGGTAATATTTTTCAATCGCTTGTCATATAAGGGATATCCGGATGCCTTCATCAGTGTTTTTGCCTGGGCGATATCATGGGGATAAGGCAAAAGCGTGGGGTCATAGCCTTCCATTCCTGGAGGGATTATGCCGATCGGGACGACTTCATCTCCGACGATCTTATTTGCGATCTTATTCCTGTTGATCGCCATGGCAACGGCCTGCCTGACAGGCTTGCCGTTCTCATCGCCGAAAAGGGCGGTATTCAAGTTAAAACCGAGGAACCAGACACCATCGTACTCCTTCGCGGCAGCGAAGGAGTAATGACAAATGTTCAATGACAAATTACAAATGAAGATCAAAATACAAATAATTAAACATTTTGAAATTGATTGATTTTGGTTTTTGGATTTTGTCATTATGTTCTCCTCCTGTATTTTTTTATTCCTTCATCAAAGATATCCTTGCCTTTAATATCATCGGCTACTATAGCAGGAAAGTCAACTACCTGGAATTCATATATTGCCTCCGGTCCCAGGTCGGAATATGCCGCTATTTTTGATGACTTGATATGCTTCGCGAGCAGGGCGCCCGCTCCGCCGGTCGCAACAAAGTAAATCGCCTTGTATTTTTTCATTAGGGCTCTTGCTTCTTTTGAACGCTGGCCTTTTCCGATCATTCCTTTAAGCCCTACTTTCAGGAGCGGCTCGATAAATCCGTCCATCCTTCCGCTTGTCGTGGGACCTGCGGATCCGACAGGACGCCCGGGCATCGCGGGAGTCGGGCCGCAGTAGTAGATGATCGTGTCTCTCAGATTTATCGGAGGCTTTTTTATGTCAAAAAGCAGTCTTTTGTGAGCCGCGTCCCTCGCCGTATAAATAGTGCCGGTTATCAGGACATTGTCTCCGGTCTTTAATGACTTGATCTCTTTGGCCGTCAGCGGCGTTGTTATCTTCTTTATCATTATATGACCGCCTCTTTAACGCGATGCGCATGGCAATCAATACTGACAGTGACCGGCAGGCTGGCAATGTGGCAGGGCGCTGTTTCAATGTGGACGGCAAGCGCGGTGGTCGTTCCGCCCAGGCCTTCTGGGCCGATCCCCAGCTTGTTTATCTTTTCAAAAAGATCTTTTTCCATCTGATGGGTTTCTTTGTTTGAGCTCTGTTTTCCTATCTCCCGGAGAAGCGCTTTTTTGGCAAGGAAAGCAGAGCGCTCCTGGTTTCCGCCGATCCCAACCCCGACAATTATAGGAGGGCAGGGGTTCGCGCCCGCATTTTTAACAGTTTCAACGACGAATTGTTCAACCTCTTCCCTGCCGGCTCCGGGCTTGAACATTTTATACGCGCCCACATTCTCGCATCCGCCGCCCTTTGCCATGAAAGTTATTTTGATCTTTTCACCCGGGACAATATCAGTGTGTATGATCGCAGGAGTATTGTCATTTGTGTTCTTTCTCTGAAAAGGATCGTGAACAACAGAAGTCCTTAAATAGCCTTCTTTATAACCGCGGCTGACCCCCTCATTGACGGCTTCGGTCAGATTTCCGCCGGTTATCATCACATCCTGGCCGATCTCAAGGAATACCAGCGCAAGCCCTGTGTCCTGACAGACAGGATATCTTGCCTTCTTCGCGATATCGGCATTGCTTATCAGTTCCCTGATAACTTCCCTGCCGTTGCCGGACTTTTCATTTTTTAAAGCCTTATTCAGAAGAGCAACCATTTCATCGGAGAGTTCATAGTTCGCCTGTATGCAGAGGTCGCGGACAGTTTCAGTTATTTTTTTTGCTTCGATCTGTTTCATATATTTAGTTTCGCAATATTTTCTTTAACAGAATTGGCGGACTTCAACAGCATTTCATGCTCCTGATTTGTCAGTTTAAGTTCGATCACTTTTTCGATGCCGTTCTTTCCTATCTTCGCAGGAACGCCGAAACAAATATTGTTCAATCCGTATTCCCCGTTCATGATGACAGCGCTGGGAATTACCTTTCCGCTGTTCTTTATGATCGCTTCCGCCATCGCCGCGGCAGAAGCGGAAGGCGCGTAATACGCGCTACCGGTTTTAAGCAGATTGACTATCTCCGCTCCGCCATTCGCGGTCCTTTTGACTATCTCATCGATCTTTTGCTTAGAGATCAATTTTTCAAGCGGCTTTCCGTCAGCCTTAACCTGGCTGATGATCGGAACCATCAAGTCCCCGTGGCCGCCCAGGACCATCGCCTGTATTTTTGAAGAGGGGATGCCGGTTTCCATCGATATAAAAGTTATCATCCTTGCCGTGTCAAGAAGACCCGCCATTCCGAAAACTTTTCGGCTCTCAAAACCGCTGACTTTCCACGCCAAATATGTCATCACGTCCAGAGGGTTCGTCACCATTATTATTATCGAATTTGGAGCGAACTTCTTGATATTTTCGGTAATGCCCTTGACGATGTTGGCATTGACCGCCTGAAGGTCATCCCTGCTCATTCCCGGCTTTCTTGCGAGGCCGGCAGTAACGACCACGATATCAGAGTTTTCGATCATCGAAGGATCGTTCGTGCCTTCGATCTTGCCGTCGAAGCCCTGTACGGGGCCTGATTGGAGGATATCAAGCGCTTTTCCCTGGGGGATGCCGTCGATTATGTCCACCAGAACGACATCGGCAAGATCCTTTTCCGCTATCCGCCTTGCCGTTTCCGCTCCTACGTTGCCCGCGCCGAAAACCGATACCTTATGCTTCAAATTTTCACCTCGTGAGGTTCATTATAGCTTTACATTAGATAGAGGTCAATTTGATAAGATCAGGATAAACTTATATAAGAATATTTGGGTGCTATATTAAAAAGATCACCAAATTGAATGGGGAGTTGACGGAGCTTTTTTGACAACAGCTATTATTGTATATGTATCACTGATCTGAAATATTGATGGCCCTTCATGATGAGGAGTATAAGCGGATAAGTTTGGCAAAGCTTCCTTTAAAGCTTTATTGATTGTTTCATGAACATAGATTTTTGCAAACTCCCCATATAAGCTTGAAGTTTCCGGATAATCATCCCATTTTTGTCTCCATACTTGAACATGTATCCTTAATAATGGCAGGATCTTTTCGGCGAGCTCAGTGTTACCGATTTCTCCTGTGAGCTTTATTTCCAACTCCTTTGGATATGGTACCGTGCTGTCATCCCAAGAAGCAATAAGCGTTTTAACTTTTTTGTGGGCGCATAAGAACCCTTCATCCAAACAATAAGCCGGTATCTGGGATAAACGGAATGGGAATGAGCCGAAAGTTTTTTTAGCTGCATAATTCAGATCATCTGATCTGAACGTGGGCCACTCAACCGCCTTATTTAGGAACCCAGTTAGCCCTTGAGATGCATTAGGATGGTTGCGTAAAGCCAAAAGCACAGATCTTGTGAAAAAGACGCCTTTCTTTGCTAATAGAGCAAGCTTATCAACCTGAACGCTGTTAAATCCGACGAATTCGGTTTTTCGAAAGTTCTTTCCCGTGATACATGGTATTTTGTAAAGTTCTAACATAAAATTTCCCTACAAATATATATCGAGACATTCGTCCGAAAATTTCACTTTTTTTTAGGGTTATTTTAAGAGAGGATCAGGCAGAGATCAGATTCGAAAGCTTAGCAAATTCTTCGATCGACAGCGTCTCTCCACGGCGCCTTCCGTCAATATCCGTGTCAGCCGGCCATTCTATGTGAGCGGCCTGGAGGGCGTTCTTCAACATTTTCCGCCTCTGGTTGAAAGCCGCGCGATAGACCCTGAAAAACAATTTCTCATCTTTAACATCAACCGACGGCTTGGCCAGGACTTCCAGCTTTAATATTGCCGAGTCGACTTCCGGCTGCGGTATGAAAGATGTTTTCGAAAGGTATGAAATTATTTTAGGCTTCGCATAATAATTAACGAAGACCGTAAAAGCCCCGTATTCCTTGCCTCCCGGCGGGCTGACTATCCGTTTCGCAACTTCCTTTTGAATGGTTATGACCATCAGCCTGAATTTGTTTTCGCGTTTCAGCAATTTAGAAATAAGCGGCGTCGTTATGCAGTAGGGGAGGTTGGATACGACTTTTGCCGTCTTGAATTTCGGATGTTTTTTGATAACTGACGGAATATCAAGCTTCATCACATCCTCATTGATCAATTCAATGTTATCGATCCCTGCAAGATATTCTTTCGCGGCGGGGATAAGCTTGTCATCTATTTCGACAGACACAACGAAGCCGGCTTTTTGTGCAAGAGGTTTTGTGAGAGTGCCTATGCCTGTGCCGATCTCAAGTATCAAATCGTCCTTCGAAACTTCAGCGGCTTTAACGATACGATCCAAGGCGTCCTTGTCAGGAAGGAAATTCTGGCCGAGGTCCTTATTAAGCCTGATGTTGAACTTGCGTAGAGTTTCCCGGATCACTTATTGTTGCGGGATTTCGCGAAATGCGCGGCGACCTTCACGGCTTCAATAAGACTGGCCGGATTTGCCCATCCTTTGCCCGCTATGTCGAATCCCGTGCCGTGGTCCACGGATGTCCTTATTATCGGAAGGCCCACTGTCACATTGACCGACTTATTGAAAGAGAGAAGCTTAAGAGGGATCAATCCCTGATCGTGGTACATTGCTATCACTATATCGAACAAGCCGCTTTTCGCCAGGTAAAATATCCCGTCCGGAGATATAGGTCCCCGGACATTTATCCCCATCTTCTTTGCTTCCTCGACCGCAGGTTTTATCGCTTTTTTCTCTTCGTTGCCGAATATCCCGCCTTCGCCCGCGTGCGGATTTAAGCCTGCCACGCCGATCTTCGGTTTCTTTCCCCTGATATTGTAAAGGAATTCATTGGCAAGTTTGATCGTCTGGAGGACTTTCTTTTTATTGATCGCCTTGCTCACTTTATTGAGCGGCAGGTGCGTCGTGACAAGCATGACCCAGAACGGATCGGAGACGAACATCATCGCGTAATTCTTTGTCTTTGTCCTTTTTGCGAGCAGCTCCGTGTGGCCCGCGAACCTGTACCCTGCTTTGCGGATGGCCTCCTTGTTTATGGGAGCCGTGGCAATAGCGTCAATATCTTTTCCCATTGCAAGCTTAATGGCTTTTTCCAGATATTCGATCGCCGCTTTTCCGCATGGCGCGCAGATCTGGCCGATCTTCACTTTGGACGGCTCAAGGTTCGCAAGATCAAGCACGTCTATGACGCCCCTTGCAAAGCGCGCTTCCTGCACGTCCTTTATCGGGTTAATATCTATGGAGTGGTCTTTCGCGAATTTAAGGGCTGACTTCATTATGCGGGCGTCGCCGATCACTATGGTGCGCGAAATGTTCTGTATTTCCGCGTTCTGGAACGCCTTTACTATTATTTCCGGGCCTATCCCGGAAGCGTCTCCCATTGTTACCGCGACAACAGGCCTATCCATATCTCACTCCCGCTTTCTTCATGCGATCGAAAGCCTTATTCAGGTTCTCTTCGGAATCTATCAATGATATCCTGGCATATCCTTCCCCAAGCTCGCCGAAAGCGATCCCCGGGGTGACGACGACGCCGGCTTTTTCCATAAGATACATCATCCAGTCGTATGAATTGAAGCCTTTCGGGATGGGCAACCACACGTACATGGCGCCTTTTGGCTTCGGGACGTTCCAGCCCAGCTCTTTCAGGCGGTCTATGACCAGGTCCCTTCTTCTCTGATATGTCGCCCTCACGTTATCTATATATCCGTTCTCCATTGTTAACGCTTTTATCGCGGCTTTCTGTATCGCATTGAACATCCCGTAATCGAGGTTTGTCTTTATCTTTCTCAGCGATTCGATAAAATTCCTATTGCCGACGGCGAATCCGCATCTCCATCCCGCCATGCCGAAAGTCTTTGACATGGTGTGGAATTCTATCGCGACGTCCTTTGCGCCCGGGAACGGTCATGATGCTTGGCGGCTTCTTTCCGTCAAAATATATCTCCGCGTAAGCGAAATCGTGGACAAGAATGAGATCGTATTTCTTCGCGAAATGGACCGCTTCCTCGAAAAATTCTATAGGCACGCAGGCGCCGGTCGGGTTTGTCGGATAGGACAGGAAAAGCATCTTTGCGCGCTTCGCGATGGATTCGTCGATTATTTTCAGGTTCGGAAGGAAACCCGTCCTTTCAGTGGTCGGAAGCACCACCGGCTCAGCTCCCGCCAGGATCGCGCCCCTGAAATGAGCGGGATAAGCGGGCATCGGGACAAGCGTTGTGTCTCCCGGGTTCAAATAAGCGAACTGAAGATGTACCAGGCCTTCTTTTGAGCCGATGAGAGGACAACCTCTTCATCATTAACATGGACATTGTACTGGCGTTTAACCCAGTTGATTATCGCCTGTATGAATTCATGCGAGCCGTCAAAAGGCGGATATCTGTGATTGGCGGGGTCTTTCAGGGCGGAGATCATTTCATCAATGACTTCTTTCGGCGGAGGGATGTCCGGGCTTCCGAGCCCGAGGTCGATAAGGTCCGCTCCCTTTTTCCTCATCTCCGCTTTAGCTTGTCCTGTTTGGCGAATATGTAGGTGGGTAGTTTCTGTAGTCTCTCTGCCTCTTCCATTTAGTTAATCCTTTATTAAATTTTATCGGCAAGATATGAGCTGCGGACAAAAGGCCCGGAGATCACTTTTTTTATGCCGATCGACGCTCCAAAATCCCTGTATTCGTCGAATTTTTCAGGCCGTATGTATTCTACAACTTTTGCCCTGTCTTGTGAAGGGGCGATGTACTGGCCGATGGTTACAATATCGCAGCCGGCTGATTTCAATTCCATCATCAAACTGCGGATCTCATCGTCTTTTTCGCCAAGCCCGAGCATAAATCCCGACTTTATCACTGTTTTGCCGTTTATCCTCTTTGCCGTTCTAAGGACATTTATCGACGTGTAATAATTCGATCTCGGCCTGTGGCTGCCGTACAATCTTGGCGCCATCTCAATATTGTGGTTAAGCACATCCGGTCTCGCATCGATAACTGTTTTCAAGGATTCTTCTTTTCCGTTGAGATCTGGAATAAGCACTTCCACTTTTGTTCCGGGGCTGGTTTTTTTAAGTTCAATGATGGTCTTGGCGAAATAGCTTGCTCCGCCGTCCGGAAGATCGTCCCTTGTCACCGAAGTCACAACAACATATTTTAATCCGAGCTTCTTTGACGCCTCCGCGACATTTTTCGGCTCCATCGGATCGGGCTGGGTTGGTGATCCCGCATCGACAGCACAGAACCTGCAACCTCTTGTGCAGATATTCCCCAAGATCATGAAAGTGACGGTCTTTCTGCTGTAGCACTCGCCGATATTCGGGCATTTCGCCGATTCGCAAACCGTATTAATTTGATCGCCGATAAGACCTCTGATCAGTTTAATGTTCTCAGATTTGGGAGTTCTTTTTATCAGCCAATGGGGGAGGGGGCTCATCGATTTAGTATGGTGATAGCTTGTTTAAGCGCGTTTGCCGCCGCTTCTCCCATGGATTCATACATTGTCGGATGGGCGTGGATCGTGGAAATAATATCGTCCATTTTCATGCCTTTGTTCATGGCAAGGACGGCTTCGCCTATCATTTCCGTGGCCTCGCTGCTTAATATGTGCGCGCCCAATATCCTGCCTGAACTGTCGGCGATCACTTTTACGAAGCCATCCCTTTCATCCTCGATCAATGACTTTGAAGACGCGGTTAAAGGAACTTTGCCGATCTTAATGTCTTTGTATTTAGCTCTGGATTCTTCCTCCGTTAAGCCTACGGACGCGACCTCAGGCTCGGAATAAACGCATTGGGGGATGAAACGGTAGTCCATTTTCGCGCTTTTTCCGCAGGCGTTCTCAGCCGCGACTATTCCTTCTCGCGCAGCCGCGTGCGCAAGCATATATTTTCCGGTGATGTCGCCTATCGCGTAAACGTTCGAAATATTCGTCTGCATTTTCTCGTTCACCAGGACTTTCCCTTTTTCCATCTTGACCCCGATCTTTTCAAATCCGTCCGTGACAAGCTTTCTTCCCACGCTTACAAGGACGGCATCGTACCCTGAAATATCCTCCAGTTTCGTGTTCGATTTGATATCTATCCCTTTCTTTACAAGATATTGCTCCAGCGCTTTGGCTGTCTCCGCATCACCCGCGGGAAGGATCGATCGGCAGCATTTCGAAAAGGGAGACCTTAGACCCGAGAGCGTTGAACACGCAGGCCATTTCCACTCCGCCCGCCCCAGCCCCGATTATCGCCATCGTTCGCGGGATGGTCCTCAGGTTCAAAATGCCGGTAGTAGAGAAAACTTTTTTTTCGTCAATGGGGAAAGGCGTCCTGTCCGGGATCGTGGAGCCGGTGGCAAGTATCAAATTAGAAGCTTCGATCACCTGATCGTTGACCTTGATCTCTTTCGGGCTGATGAGCTTTGCCTCGCCCCTTACAAGGTCGATCTTGTTCTCACGGAAAAGGTATTCAAGGCCTTTTCTGAGCTGGCCTATCACCCGGTCTTTCCTGTCGACGATCTTTGAGAGGTCGATCGCCGGGTTCTCGACGCTTATTCCCAGCTGGCCCGCTTTTTTTATCTTTGTGAATAATTTTGTGCTGGCGTGGAGCGCTTTCGTCGGGATGCATCCGTAATTAAGGCAGCTGCCGCCGACAAGGTCCTTTTCGATGAGGACGACTTTTTTGCCGAGCTGGGCGGCTCGTATCGCGGCGGTGTATCCGCCGGGGCCTGCGCCAATAACTGCAATATCATATTTCATTTTACATAATCCTGTTCGTAATACGGCCTTACGCGGAACGTTGCGCCGATATCATCGGCGATCTTTTTCGCTTCTTTTTTATTTACTTCGGGAAGGTCCACGACGGTCATCTCGACTTTCGGGATGTATTTTTTGCATTCACGGGCGAACTCGATTATACCATCGAACGCCGCCTCCCCGAAATCAGAACGGCATAATTGATCGTATGTCTTGCTGTCGTGGGCGTTCAGGCTTATCGAGATGGAATCGACCAATCCTTTCAGCTCCGGGACGATATTCCTTTTATGGATCAAATTCCCGTGGCCGTTGGTATCGATCCTCACTTTCGCTTTTTTCTCCTTGAGCCACTTGCTTATTTCGATCACCGCGTCCAGCCTGACAAGAGGTTCCCCGTATCCGCAAAAAACAATTTCCAGATATTTTGACGGGTCGCCGATCTCTTTTATCACTTCCTGCGCCGTGGGCTCTTTTTTTATCCAGAGCTCATGTTTGCTGTTGAACAGCTTTGTTTTGTACCGTATGCAAAATTGGCATTTGCTGGTGCATCTGTTCGTGATGTTAAGGTAAAGCGATCGTCCTATCTGGTAAGTGATGGAGCTCATGGATTTTATTTCTTCAGTTCCTCGATCAATATTTTCTTCACAACCTCGGGGTTCGCGCGGCCCTGAGAAGCCTTCATTACCTGACCCATCAGAAAGAAAAGCGAATTTTCCTTGCCGGCCTTGTAATCAGCAACCGGCTTAGGATTTTTCTGAATGACATCGACGATCATCTTCGATATTTCATCTTTATCGGATATCTGGGTCGCGCCTGAATCTTTGACGATATCAGCGATGTTCTTTCCCGTATCAAGAGCCTTGATGAACGCGTCTTTTCCAGTTGCTCTGCTGATAGTTCCGGCGCTCACAAGTTTTATCAATTCAATAAGGCTCGACGGCTTAAGATCGATCTCAGCCAAACTCTTTTTCTTGTCATTAAGATATGCCGAAACATCGCCGATAAGCCATTTACTTATTTCTTTCGGCTGGTCAAAAAGCTTAACGCTTTCTTCGAATAACTTTGAAAAATTAATATCAGTTGTCAAAATATCGGCATCCATTTCAGGCAAACCGAAATCTTTCATGAACCTGGCTTTTTTGTCCCGCGGGACCTCGCCGATGGTCATGCTTATCACATCGATCCATTTTTTGTCGATCTCGATGGGAACAAGGTCCGGCTCCGGAAAATAACGGTAATCATGCGCCTCTTCCTTGCTTCTCATCGGGACGGTCGCGTCGGTCGTGTCATCATATAATCTTGTTTCTTGGGTTATCTTTCCGCCTTCTTCAAGTAGCTGGGTTTGCCTTTTGACTTCCGCGGCCAGCGCTTTTTGCACCGCCTTGAAAGAGTTCATATTCTTGACTTCCGTTTTCACGCCGAATTCCTTCTGTCCGGCCGGCCTTAGTGAAATATTCGCGTCGCATCTTAAACTTCCTTCCTCCATGTTCCCGTCGCAGACGCCCAGCGCCACCAGAAGGCTCCTCAGCTCCTGCATGTAAATTTTCGCTTCTTCCGGCGACCGGATGTCCGGCTCGCTCACTATTTCCATAAGAGGAACTCCCGTTCTGTTAAAATCAACAAGGCTTGATTTGGAACCCTTCAATCCCGCGGCGCCCACGTGGACCAGCTTTCCCGCGTCTTCTTCAAGGTGAACTCGTGTAATGCCAATAGTTCGTGGTTTTCCGTCAACTGTTATCTCAAGCTTTCCTTCCGTCGCTATCGGCAGTTCATATTGCGAGACCTGGTAATTCTTCGGCAGGTCCGGGTAAAAATAATTCTTTCTGGCGAAGATCGAGTGATGCGCTATCTTCGACTTCAGCGCGAGCCCCGTCTTGATAGCGAACTCCACGACCTTCTTGTTCAGGACGGGAAGCACTCCAGGCTGGCCCGTGCAGACCGGGCAGATGTTCGTGTTCGGCTTTGCCCCGAATTTGGTGGAGCAAGTGCAGAAGATCTTCGACTCAGTTAATAACTGAGCGTGAACTTCAAGCCCTATTACTGTTTCATATTTCATATTTTTGGCCTTCTCTTGTGCCAGTCTGTATGCTGTTCAAATGTATAAGCGGCTTTGAAAAGAGTTTCTTCCGAGAACGCTTTTCCCATTATCTGCAAACCGACCGGAAGGTCATTGATGAATCCGCACGGAATGGATATCGCCGGAATTCCAGCGAGATTGATTGGAATTGTAGCGATGTCAGAGAGATACATGGAAAGCGGATCGTTAACTTTTTCGCCGATATTGAACGCGGCGGTCGGCGCGGTAGGGGAGATCAAGATATCGAATTTCGAAAAAGCCCTGTCGAAATCATTCTTTATCAATGTCCTGACCTTCTGCGCCTTCAAATAATACGCATCATAATATCCGGCGGAAAGCGCGTAAGTCCCCAGCATTATCCTTCGTTTAACTTCCGGGCCGAACCCTTCGCTCCTTGTGTTGTAGTACATCGATAAAAGATCGTCCGAGTCCTTTGACCTCAATCCGTATTTCACGCCGTCGTATCTTTCCAGATTCGAGCTCGCCTCAGCAGTCGCGAGAAGATAATAAGCGGGTACTCCGTATTCAAGCGCCGGCAATGAGACCTCTTCAACCTTTGCGCCCAGCTTTTTCATCGTTTCCGCGGCATTGAGGATGGCTTTTTTAACGCCTTCGTCTATCCCTTTTCCCAGAAGCTCTTTTATCAGCCCGACTTTAAGATTTTTGACATCATCGACAAGCGACTTCCTGTAGTCCGGGACCGGAAGATCGACCGACGTCGAATCTTTAAGATCATGCCCGGCGATGAAATTAAGGAATATCGCCGCGTCAGTCACGTCCTTCGTGAGCGGACCGATCTGGTCCAGCGACGAAGCGAATGCGATGAGGCCGTACCTGGAAACGCGGCCGTAAGTCGGTTTCAATCCCACGACGCCGCAGAACGACGCCGGCTGCCTTATGGAGCCGCCGGTATCGGAGCCGAAAGCAAGGACAGCTTCTCCCGCAGCGACGCTCGCGGCGGAGCCGCCGGACGATCCTCCGGGAACGGTCTTGAGGTTCCACGGATTCTTGGTCGTCTTGTACGCCGAATTTTCGGTGGACGAGCCCATCGCGAATTCATCCAGGTTCGTCTTTCCGATGGGAATGGCGCCGGCTTCCGTTATCTTTTCGACAACGGTCGCGTTGTAAGGCGGGATATAATTTTGAAGTATCTTTGATGATGCTGTCGTAAGTATCCCTTTTGTGCACAGGTTATCCTTTACGGCAATGGGTATCCCTGTCAAAGCCGTAAGCTGTTTGCCGCCGGCAATCTGGTCGTCGATCTCTTTCGCTTTTTTTATGGCTTCATCAATATTGATGGTCATGAAGGCGGAAACGCTGTTCTCCACCTTGCTTATTCTTCCGAGAATGGACTTCACGATCTCCTGCGCGGAAGTTTCCTTTTTCTTAAGTTTTTCGTGAAGTTCATGCGCGGTAAGTTCAAAAAGCTCCATTTTTACTCCATTATCTTCGGCACGGCGAACATGTTATTTTCTTTTTCCGGGGCGTTCGCAAGGATATCATCCGTGTTCCTACAGGGTATCGCTTTATCATCCCTGAAAATGTTCTTCATCGGGATGGCGTGCGAGGTGGGCACGGCATTTTTCGTGTCAAGCTTGTTGATGGTTTCCGCATATTCCAGTATGTTCGAGAGCTGTTCGGTGAAGCGCTTTTTCTCTTCTTCCGTCAGGCCCAGCCTTGCGAGCTTGGCGACGTGTTCCACGTCTTTGACCGTAACTTTCATGGGGTGATTATACAATAATTCGCCCATATTTACCCATCGAGATTTCAAAAAAAAGTGAAATTATAAGATAAATGTGACGATACATATTGGTAAGCGAAAACAAGCCCAATAAAAAGAGGATAAAAATAAAGATGTCATCAATAGATTCGTTAATGACGATAAACCGGTTTTCCCAGGTATCGAGTCCAAAGAAAGCGGAAAATGCCGCTTCAGAAAAAGAAAAATTGACCGCGGATCAGGATGCCGTGGTGGTCGGGAAAAAGTATGAAGGGGCTTACCTTTCTTTTATGATCGATATCGGCGCAGTGATGTATTTTCAAAAAAAGAATGAACTCGAAATGCAATCAAAAATAGCGAACAAAGAGGTGGACCATGTTTTTGTCATAGCGGACGGTAAACATGCGGGATGGGTAGGGGTCGGCAATATCCCGGTTGCGATGAAGGACAAAAAGATCAAGATCGTAGTGTTGAATAAGTACCTGGTAAGGCTGGTCCTGTTGAAGAGAGAAGCAGCGGGCCAAACAGAGATAAAGAGTAAAGCGGTATGTGCTTCAGATATTACATCAAAGGGATTTAACCTGGACAATAACGACGCGAATAATTACGGGAAGATGTTAACGCCGCAGCTCAGCGAATATCTGTTTGAATTTGTCCGTGAATAATATCGAATCTTAGAGTCAGGGATTTTTATTAAAAACTGAAATTTTCTCGAAAATATATCGATAATATATTAGAAAAAGACCAATGTTGCCTAAAAAAATCAAGGAGATCCAATGGCGGTTAAAAAAATCAGTATAAAACCGGGTTTTATGTCGACGATGCGCAAAGCGATGCTGACAAAGGATCCGCTGGTCACTTCTGATCTCAGAAAAGGATTCTTGGAACGCCCGTTCTGGAAACAAGCCGTGTGCATAGGCTTTTATGCAAAAGAACAATTAAGGTCGATAAACGATCTAATATCGGAAAAACGCATAAAAGGGGTGACGGCCGTCAAAATCTGGAAGCTTATCGGCGAGGATAAAAGCCCTCATGAAAATCATGAAAAGATCAAGAGGCTTTTCCCTTTATTGGCAAATGAAAGTTCCCGGATCGCGCAGGCATTGGCAAGCACTTACACTTTTTGGGTGGACAGGTTTTATTCCTGCGATAAATTTGGAAGATCAGATGCCGAAACTTCTATAATGTCAAAAGCTTTGAAATTCAAAGCTGAGGAGATCGCCAGGATAAACAAGAACGCCAGAATGCCGGAATTGGGGGAAAACATGAAAAGATATGCGGAATTTCTTCGCATGCCCAGCGATTAACCTCCGGGACCCTGTTTTCCCCTCAATTGCCATCAATATCTTCTTGTGCTAAACTTGTCAGGTTCACTATGCTTAAGGTTTACATTTTAATATTATTATTGCTCCTATCAACGGCGAGTTATGGCCAGCAGCTGACGACCACGTTCGAGAACATGTCGCAATCGGATTCAAAGTCCTTGGGCTCGAACGCGACGGATTTCGTGGTCGGCACCAATACTGATAACACCGTGAAATATCTCGCGGAGCTTTACAAGAGAGCACTTGTCAGGGAAAGGCTTGGAGCATACGATAACGCGCTGGGCGCTCTTTCATTGGTCAACTCAAAAGCGGCGGAGATCCTCAAATTCAAAGGAAACTTCGCCAAAACTTGCTGCCGATGTTCTGCCGTACGCGATAGCTTCCGCTTACAGAAAAGGCATCCTCACGCACAGGACGATAGAAGGTTCGGTGGTAAAGCTTTACAAGCAGCTTGAAATGTACGAGGATGCGGATAACTGTATAAACGAGGTACTTACGTCAATATCGAACCTTACCACCGAGAAAAGCATGAGCATTTCCCCCGGGCAATACTACCCGCTTTATTACGCGAAAGCATACAACCGGCTGGGCTGGGCGTACGCTTTGCTTAACGGGAGCGCGTGGAAAAGATACATCATATACACGCCGGCGGATACCATCGCTATGGTGGACAAGAGCATGGGCGATCTCGGGCTGGCGCTTAAAGCTTTTGATATCGATTACGCCGATATCGGCGGTAACCGCGGGGCCATGGAGGAGCAGGCGGACAAGCACCTTTCAAAGATCGACGCTTCCTCGGACGAGTACATCACTTACGCGCTTTGTTTCAACACATATAGCATGGAATCGGCGAAGGATACGGTAAAAAAGCAGTTATCGGGCGCGATAAAGAGCACCCTGGATAGTTATTATTCTGCGAAGGTTATGTCCGCGTTCGATAAAGGCAAAAAAATATTCACGTACGAGGAGTTCATGCAGCCGGAAACGAAGGACGTGGTCGCTTCAATGGCTATCCTTCTCGACAACATGAAATAGTTTTTTGTCATATCCTCAGAGTTGATACTGCCTCAATGTCCAGGTTTCTCTTTTTGGCGTTCTTTTTCAGGTAATACGCCGCGCTCCCGATCATTGCCGCGTTGTCCGTGCAAAGATACATGGGCGGGATCGATATTTTCAGGCCTTCTTTTCCCGCTCTTGCCGAGAGCTTGGATCTCAATCTCGAATTCGCCGAAACCCCGCCGGCAAGAGCTATCCATTTCACTTTTCTTTTTTTCGCCGCCCTGATCGTTTTTTCGACAAGGATATCGACGACGGCTTCCTGAAAAGAAGCGACAATATCAGTTATGAATTTAGAGTTGAGAGTTTGAGCCTTTTCATGATGCCTTACGTAATTAACCACAGCTGTTTTGATGCCGCTGAAGCTGAAGTCATAGCCGTCGTTCATCATCGCGCGCGGAAAATCGATGGCTTCCGGATCGCCCTGTTTTGCCATTTTGTCTATCAACGGCCCGCCGGGATATCCGATGCCCAGGAATCTGGCGACCTTGTCAAATGCCTCGCCCGCGGCATCGTCCCTTGTCCTGCCCAAAGTTTGATATTTCCCGTGAGATTTGACCAGCACCAGCTGAGTGTGGCCGCCGGAAACCACCAAGCAAATAAAAGGGAAGGAGAGACTAGAGATTGGAGATCGGAGATGGGATTTGTTTTTTCTTATCTCTGATCTCTTATCTCCCATCTCTTTTATGAAGTTGGCGTATATATGTCCTTCGATATGGTTCACCGGAATGAACGGCTTGCCTGCTGCATAAGCGATAGCTTTCGCATAGTTCAGTCCGACTATAAGCGAGCCCACCAAGCCAGGGCCGTAGGTCGCCGCGACCGCGTCGATCTTTTTTAAGGAAGTTTTTGCGTCGTCCAGGGCTTGTTTGACCACAGCGGCGATGGATTCGATATGCTTTCTGGAAGCGACTTCCGGTACTATCCCGCCGTATTTTTTATGTATCTCCACCTGCGACGCGACAACATTCGACAATATCTTCCTGCCGTTCTCAATAACGGCAGCTGAAGTTTCGTCGCATGAGGTTTCGATGGCAAGGATTTTCACAGATGAGCATTTTATCAGTAATTCAGGCAAACAAAAAGCCCGCATCGTTTATTAATACGGGCTTGTATTTATCAGAAAATATTCTATTGATTAATTACGCTTCAATTTCTGGTTGTATCTATGGCAATACCATTATAATTTCCGCCATAAGCTCCCGGTATGGTTATTGTCCGCTCTGCTGTTCCCGAGAGAGTATTTGAATTAGTCCAAACTTGTATATTAGATCGCGTTGCTCACATAAAGAATGTTCTTGTTAGTATCAACGGCTAAAGGATAAGGATTCCCTGATATTTCAGCGCTGGATGAGTAATTGCATTCACCACTCAAGGTCGAGGCATTATTGAAAGTCAAAATATCACTGGCGCTACAATTGTCCGCATATAAAATGTTCTTATTCTCATCCACCCAAACGGCGAAAGGATAATTATACAATGCTTCGCAAGAAATTATTCTATCAGGTACAAGGTCGTTATTCCCTGAAGAGTATGTATTCACGTTTTTGAAAACATAAATAACCTGAGGGGTGTTTGATGTACCGGCTAAATACATATTATTATTTGAATCGACATAAACACCCAGCGCTGCAAGACCTACGCTCGTTGCCTCTATAGTAGCAAGCGGCAACGTTGGTCCAGTTGCCTCGGAACTAAACACAAAAAGTTTTGAATGGAAGACATCAGCCACGTATATCCTGTTCGTTCTTACAGAGATCCCTTCTGGGTACTTCATGCCCGCATAGGTTATCATCTGTTCAGGAGTAACGTTACCCTCCAAAGTGCTTGCATTATCAAATACCAAAACGGAGTGATTTCCATCGTTGCAAACATACAATTTATCATTTTGTGCATCAATAAAAAGACTATTTGAATTTGGGTGATTGATTTGAGTAAACTCTCCTGATATCAATCTGTCCGGCGAAGTAGAGCCTTCCCTTGTATTGGCGTTATCATAAACAAGGATACAGTTATTAGTATAACCAGCAATATAAAGGATCCCTGTTCCTCCCGTTTGATCCTCCTCCGCCGCTGCTACCCCCCCCCGGTAGCATTTCCGCACCCGGCAAGCATTATGATGCTGGTTGAAACTGTTAATAAGAGCGATCATTAAAACGATAAAAACTTTTGTCTTCATTTTAAATACCTTCTTAATGGATTAACGTGGGGTTATTATAGTACCGTAAATTTCATAGTCAAACGAATTACAGTACTTCTTTAAACTCACAAATCATGCCCTGAGCCTGCCGAATGATTTCGATAGCGAGAATTTTCATTATAAGAATGATCCTTACTTACGTATCAGATCCATCTCATAGAAATGAATGCGATGAGGCATAAAAGATCAAAGCCCAGGATCGCCCCGACGGTCTTTGCCTTGTCGCTCACCTTTTTCATGTCATGCACCCAGAAAGCGACGAGGAAGAAAGGCAGGTAGCCGATAAGGAATATGAGCCACGGCGCCTTCAGGTTCCACCACGGAAGGTCCCATGTGAGCGCCCCTATATGGTTAAGGATGATCTCTATCCCCACCGCAAGCAGAGAATTCAGGACCGCGAAAAATATGCGGTTGTTCAAACCGAATATCTTCATTTTTTTGCCGGGAGGAAGCATTTTGCAGGCATAAATGCCCATTATGGCGAACATGAGGGTTATCTCTATGTTCAGGCCTATCAATATATTGTATGCCGTTGCTCCGGGAGTTGCCCATGCCGGCGCGAACTTATTGAAATGGAAGAGGAGCGCGTTCCATATCTCATTGAACCAGTCCATTCCCCATAAGGCGAGCCCGCCGAAAAGAACGTTCCAATTCCTTCTTTCCACTTCAACGGAGTATATGTAAAGGACGATCAGAAGTAGAGGGATGACGTACCACTGGAATCGAGAATAGTCGCGAAGGATCGAAAGGGCCCTTGCAGCATTTTCTGTCATATTTATCGCCTCCGGAGGCAATTATAATGGATGATGCGCGTATTGTAAAATATTGTATAATATATTCCATCATGAAAACTCCTGGTCGTCTATTATTCCAGGTCGGGCAACACAAAAAGGGTCGCCATTGCGATAGCTAATGCACTGAAATGCGACATCGAGGAGATAATCGACACAAAGAACAGGGCTGGAATATTGGGCTGGTTCTCCGCCGGCCGGGACGGGTCGAAAAAATTGTTGACGAAGATAAAGGATTTATCGAAAGACATCAGAGCATATGACCACATCATTGTCGGCGGGCCCATATGGGCCTGGAATTTATGCTCTCCGGTAAGGACATTCCTCATGCAGAACATTGACCAGATGAACAGCGCGTCCTTTTTCTGCTCTGAAGGCGGAAAAGGCAGCGACAATGCTTTCAAAAGCATGGAAGAGATCATCGGCAGGTCACCGGTAGCTACATTGGCCATAAAAGAAGCGGAACTGAAAAGCGGTAATTATACTTTAAAAGTCGCTGGGTTCGTGGATTCAATAAGAAAAGCCTAGCGACCGATCCCTAGTATTCCACCAGCCACTGTTCTTTTTCCCTGTACCAGTTAGCCGGATTATCCAGGTATTCCAGGGTCTCATTCAGGAGCTCGTAATGCATGTTCTCCTCTTGCATGAGAAAATCAAAGAATCTCTTTTCCTTGTCGCCGGAGCTTTTCTGCTTCAGGCTCTTGTAGAGGTCATATGATCTTTTCTCAAGCTGAAGCGCGGCTTTGTATGCCTCATTGAGGTCGGAATCCGGCTTCACATTCTCATCCAGGGATTTTTCCAGCTTTTCCATGATCGGCTTAATGTAGCCCTTTTTGTCCGCCGGGTTGATGTCTACGATCGCCTTATCCAGATTCTTCTTCGCGAAATCCTTGATGGCTTTTATATGGTCCAATTCCTTCGCGGCAATGGCTTCCAGCGTGGACCTTCCCAGCGGATTGGATGTTTTCTTCGCGGCTTTCATGTAGAGGTCATATCCGGACCGCTCCATTTCCAGAGCGGTATCCAAGTGATCCTTTAAGGTCTTCCATGATATTACAGCCTCCCTTCCGTTATCAGTTCCTTCAGTTCACGCCTTCGTTCGCATCTTTCGCAATTTGTCGGATCAAAGACGGATTCTTTGCACATGGCGCAGCCGATGATCAGCCTGCCCTTGTGCTTATATAACCGCGAGCTGCGCGAAGCAGTTCGGGCAGGTTATCCTGGTCCCGGGCTTTGTGCCCTCTTTAATGTCGATCTCATTTTCGCATATGCTGCATTTCAATTTCATAAGGAAAGAAATTATAGCAATAATACTGTCTGTTGTTAAGTGAAATTTCATCTCAAATTTGACGATATATATATATAGAAGGGTAGAGAACGGCAAAATTCAAGGAGGGATAATAGCGGTGGGTGTTACTGGAGTCCAAAAAGATCCGGCAATAAGCGCGATATTAAAGCGATCTTACGATCATTACAACAGGAATATGATCGCTCAGGACGGCAGGCCTTTAGCTGATCCAGATAAGAGCGACCTTGATAAAGACGGAGACACGACTGAAAAAGTCACATTCTCCGAAGCAGTTTCATACAGATTGAGCGCCTCAGCTTTAATGGGCGACAAAGTCACGTTCGACAAGATATGGTCTTGGACTTCAGTGAACATGCAGAGAAAGAATATCACCGGCATCTACAATGCCGACTCAAAAAAATGGCAGCCGGTTGAACCTTCAAAGAAAGATAATCTTTTTGCATGGCAATTCCTTCCGACAGTTGGCGGTAAAAAAGGCGGCGTGCTGTCATGCGATCATCTTAATCCTGCGACCGATGCCGATCAGGATATCGCAGCTGCATTGCTATGGGCGGACAAGAAATGGGGAAGCGGCGGAGTTATCAATTATAAAGAAGAAGCTCTCGCATTACTTGATGATATCTGGAACAAGGAAACAAAGATCATCAACGGGAAAAGGATCCTTCTCGGAAGCGATGTCCAGATGTATACGCAAGATCCTAAAACGAAAGTTCCGACGAACGGGATAAACGTTTCCTATTTTCGCCCTTCATATTACGAAAAACTGTTCGCGGAAGCGGATACCGATCACGACTGGAGATCCATGGTCGCTCCGGCTTATGAGGTCATAAGGAAAGCCGAAACCGCAGTAATGCACAATGAATCAAATGAGGCCGTAAAAGGATCGGTAAATCTTGTTCCGGACTGGATAACAGTGGACGCGCAGGAAAAAGTCCACGATCATAACTGGTCTCCGAACGACTATTTTCAGGGCGGCGACGCTTTCCGCACGCATTTCTTCATGGCGCTGCAGCATAAATTGGACCCGTCGGATGCGGCGGCGGATTCTTACTGCGACTGCAAAAGCGCTAATCCCGATCTCTCGCCGTGCCAGTTTTTCATGAGCGAGCTGAATAAGAACGGTACGATATTCTCCGGCTACAATATTGACGGCAGAGTGCACTGGAGAAGCGAAACTCTCCAAACCCTTAGCGTTTACATGACTTATTTTTGGGCGTCAGGATATAAAGAAGGAGCAAAGGCATTATATAGCAAGATCCAAAGCGAATATCATACAGAAGGATATTGGGGCAATGATCCCGGTGATTATTACGGCCAGAACTGGATATGGTTCTCTTTGTTCTTCATGAACGGGGAAGGCGGCAAATAGGCCCAGACATAATGCTTCGGCGACAACTGTATCCTCCAAAACATTTTAACAGCCCCAAAAGAAAGCGCTTGATGCGCTTGACTTTGGCGGCAAGCAATTGACAAAAGCCTTGAAATATGGTAGAATTACGCGTTTCTTGAAACAATGAAACCCACCGGGAGGCGAACAAAATGGCACTTACACCCGTACAAATCAACTCAGAAGCACAGAAATTTGTAAAGATGCACAAGATCCATAGTGAACCGAGCGTTGACGATGCTAGAGCGTTTGTGAATTTACCCAGTGTTGTTCAATTAACAGTATTAGACAAACTTCCACTAGAATCCCGCATTGTGTTGAGTAGTTCATTAAGCTGGCTTTGCTATAGCGGTACGGGCCCCAGTTCTGACAAAGCGAAGCAATTGATCAAATATAAAGAAGAACCTCAATTCAAAGGATTTACAATAGAACAGGAAAAAGTGGTAAATGGCAAGGTTGTGCATTTTCCATATCATACATACGGGATGTCTCATATCATATTAGGATCGGGGACAGACGGTGGGCCTGTTTTGCGGGTATTCTGCTAAGGAGCCTTGAAATAATAAAATTTAACAGGAGGTGAACAATATGCCAGGTGATGTAAGCCCCGCTTCAGATGCAAAGAAATTCGTAAAATCATACATTCAGTTCGATCAAAATCGAACGACCAGGATAAACCCATATCAATTTGCTGAAGATTTTTTGAAGTTGTCCGATGCCGCGCAAAAGGCGGTATTAAACGATCCGGATTGCGATCGTTTTGCTTTGAGCGATGCTTTGGCCCGGGTGGCGCGCTTAAGGGAAACGCCTCTTTCTGACAAGGCAAAACAATTGATCCAATATAGAGAAGAGCCTCAATTCAAGAATTTTACAGTGGAGGATGTATATCGGCATCAAGGCAAGAAAAATGAATATTATACGCATCAAACAGAGGGATTTTCCTATGTTTTATTGGGATCATATTATGGGGAAAAATCCCCGCGAATATTCTGCTAAGAAGCCCGGAAACAATAAAACTTACCGGGAGGTGATATAAAATGAAAATGTCTAAAGTATCTTCTGACACTACGAAGACTAAAATTTCGACAAAGGCGGATAAATTCGTAGCAGCATTCATTAAAGCAGAAAAGGGAGATGGTTATATAGGGAATCAGGCATATGATTTCGTGAATATGTCCGCTCCTGAACAGAAGGCAATATTAGGCAAGCTCTCGGAGAAATCCCGTATTAATTTGAGCGACTATATTTCTTCTATTCTTTGCGGATACACCCTAAAGGATGGTTCAAGAGATGCTATTGGGAAAAAAGCTGTGGCATTGATCCAATATAGGGACGAAACTCATGCAGGAAGAGGGAATTACAATATTATTGATCCGGAAAGCGGAAGAGATCTTAAAATAGTCAAGAGACAGCTCGATCAAAGTCCAAATCATTCATTTGTAATTCTTGGCTCAACAGAAGGAAAAGGGATTTCCAGAATTTATTGCTAGTAGATCTATTAAAACATGGCCAGCTGGATCAGAGGTTGGCCATGTTATTTTATTATGCTTGATCAAATAAAACATCGCGGCCTTCAATTCCTTTTTGACCAGGATAACCTCGCTTTCTATTTCATTCCTCAAGGGCCGGATTCGTTATCCGCGGTTAAAGCCGATATTTTAAAGAACAAAACTCCCCTCATTGAGCCGGCAAACGCGAAAGCCGGGCCTAAAAATCTTGTGGCAACGATAAATCTTGAGAATTATAGCGGCTGCAACCTTGCCTGCAGCTATTGTTTTGCCGCAAGAACGCATTTGCATCCCGGCAGGATGTCGTTCAAGACCGCAAAAAAAGCCATCGATCTATTTTTTGACCATTATAAAAAGCGATTTATCGACGTAAAAGAGCTTTACATAGACTTTACCGGCACAGGAGAGCCGCTGCTTAATTTCAAACTGATAGAACAGGTTGCTAACTATGTCTTGACCCATAAAAAGCGGAAGAGAATTTATCTGCGGTTCACATCCAACTGCACTTTGTTCAACAGAAAAGTCATACGCAAAATAAAAGATCTATATAGAAAATGCCATCGAATTTTGCGCTTCTCATTGAGTTATGACGGCCCTCCGATCATCAACGACCGGATAAGGCATGATAAACAGGGCAAAGGGTCAAGTTATGCCGTGCGTGAATGCCTGGCCAATTTACGGCGTGAAAATGCCATTAAGTTGCTTGATAACGTGAATGTGACTTACACATTCGATAGTCCCTTTTTAGTTCCACGGTTGGAATATCTGTATCATTCAGGTTTTAAGGAAGTAATAATGAAGCCTTACCGCGGGATGGATAAGAGATATAAGATCACAAGATCAAGGCTGGCAAAGGTCAAAAAGGAATATCACGATCTCACGGACATCCTTCTCGGAGCCATCATTTATAAGGATAATTACGACTATCTGTTCGCCATCCTAAATCCTGGAGATCTTTTTGGCAGATATTTGCTCAGGGTTTTCAAGCATTCCGGACAAATGAGGCGGTGCGAGGCAGGACACCTGTCATTCTTTGTGGACCATAAGGGAACCATATTCCTTTGTCCTTCTTTCGGCGGTTCCAAGGAGACCGCTTTGGGCAGCGTACATAAAGGATTCAAGCCAGGTTATCTTGAAAAAGCCGGGGAGAAGAACGGTTTTCTGGAAAAATGCGGAAAATGCTGGGCGAAAAAGCTCTGCGGAGGAGAGTGTTTATTTGAAACCTATCAAAGAGGATCCTTGAAACCGGATCCTTTATTGTGCGAATTGAAACAATTCCTCATAAAAGAAGCGGCGTATTTCTTCGCGGTGTTGTATATGAAGAAAACCGGGGCGGTCAAAGCCATTGAGAAATATTTGGATGAAAAAAAACATATCTTCTTTGAATAAATGTTCAGTTTTGTTATCATACAAAAATGAAGCGCATATTCAACAATAAAATAATCCCCTCAGATCATGAAACCCTGAAGATCAGCGGGCTCATTTCCAATATAGACGGCTTTCTTTTGCCTAGAGAGGCGAGCTTTCTGTATTTAGCCGCAAGATACGGCGCGGGCAAGGGAGATATCGTGGAAATAGGTACTTATCGAGGAAGGGCGACCGTTTGCCTGGCTCAGGGCGTGAAGGACCGCGGAGCCGGCAAAGTGTTCACGATAGATCCTTACAGGAACTTCTGGACCAGCACTCCCGATAGGCCGAGGTTTCTGTTCAGATCGGCGGGCAGCAGGAAAATATTTTCAAGGAATATAAAAAATGCGGGCTTAAATGAGAATGTTAAGCTTTTGCCGACGACTTCATTTAAAGCCGCTGAAAAATGGAGCTCTAAAATAAGGATGCTGTGGATAGACGGAAGGCATGAATATGAACATGTTAAAAAAGATTTTGACCTATGGGAGCCATTTTTATCGATCGGCGGCACAATAGCTATCCATGATATCGGTTTTATGGGGCCAAGGATCGTCATTTTAAATAATATTTATAGTTCAAATCGCTTTAAAAGTATTTTTAAGGTTGACGATACTCTGTTCGCGATAAAAGCGAAAGGATAGATCTTGCGGCATTAATTTACGTATTACTTGAATTGCATTTAAAAATCCTATAATATCTCTTTGAAATGAATTCCGAAGCGGTCACTCAATGTAAAACTTCCCGGCATCCCTCTGTTCAAAAAAGGGAAAGTGCGCGATGTTTTCGACCTTGGCGACAAACTTCTGATAGTTGCAACCGACCGCATCTCCGCTTTCGATTCCGTTATCCCGACCCCCATCCCCGACAAAGGGAAAATATTGAACATGCTCTCGCTTTTCTGGTTCAATCACACGAAGAACATCATCGATAACCACGTTGTCACTGCCGACGTGAAAAAATATCCGAAAGAGCTTCAGAAATATTCCGAAATGCTCGATAAAAGGTCCGTTATCGGCAGGAAAGCGAAACTTATCGAGATAGAATGCGTCGTGCGGGGATATCTTTCCGGCTCCGCCTGGGCGGAATATCAGCAGAAAGGTTCTGTTTCAGGCATAAAACTTCCTGCCGGGCTCAAGGAATCATCCAAGCTGCCGCAGCCGATATTCACGCCGTCCACGAAAGAAGCGTCGGGCCACGACATAAACATCACGGAATCCGACATGAGAAAGATAGTCGGCGAGAAAACAGCTGATATTTTGAAGACCAAGACACTGGAGGTATATAAGGCCGCGTGCAAGCACGCTGAATCAAAAGGCATAATCATCGCGGACACGAAATTCGAATTCGGCGAGATCGGCGGGAAGATCATATTGATCGATGAGATGCTCACGCCTGATTCCTCCCGATTCTGGCCGATGGACATTTACAAAGCAGGCGGGCCGCAAAAAAGTTATGATAAACAGTTCGTCAGGGATTATTTGCTCTCGATAAAATGGGACAAGAACCCGCCGGCGCCGCCGCTGCCCGATGAAGTCGTCAGCAAGACCAGGGAAAAATATCTGGAAGCTTATGAGAAGCTGACAGGCAAAAAGTTCGAATCATGAAAAAACAAAGGCAAAAAGTAAAAGTCAAAAGGCAAAATTGCAATTCAAAATTCAAAATTTTTAATTTTCGTATATATTTTTGCGTTTTTATTTTTTCCTTTTAACTTTGCTTCCGCCACCACTTTCTCGGGCGGCAATCTCCCTTTTGATTCGTCTTTCCATCTGGGGCTTGTGAGCGGCTCTGGGGACTGGAGTGAGCATAGGAGGAGAAATGTTTTACCCGACGGGGATTTTCAGCTTGGGCGGAGAAGTGGAGCAGCAGATCACGAATTTCAAGCTTGAGCAGAATCTGAATATTTTAAAATACGGCCTCGTGCTAAGATATATCTTTTCCAAAGACCTCTATTTTACGTTCCACTTGGGAGTAGGCGTCTTTGTATATCACAAATGCGATAAATTATACGGATAGTTACGGTAAAAAACAATATTTCGATGATGATACTCATGCAACTGCCACTTATATTGCGTTCGCTCCGAATTTCATGATCTGGGACTATTTTTTAACCCCGAAATTCGCCATCAACAATATCAAGGACGGCGGAACAATCGCGGAATGGGACCTTAATATAGGGAAGCAATTCTAGCTTCTTTCTCCGGATCCTTAGAACGAATACTTTTCCGGCGGCATCATCTTGTACATTACCAGCCCGGTCAGCAGCTTCGGATAGAAGAACGTGGACTTCTGCGGCATTTTTTCGTATTTGGAAGCCAGTGCGGTGACCTGTTCTATCTTTGTGGGGTTCAGGAAAAAAGCTATCTGATATTTCCCTTCCTTTACCAGATCGAACGCCTGATCATCATTATGAACGTATTTGACCGCGTTCTCCCCCTCTATGTCCTGTTCGGTTATGCATAAAATATCTTTTATGATGAGCGAATGGAGGATGGTTATGTCCAGTTTTTTCCATTCCTTCAGCTTGTCGGCGCCGGTGTATTTATCTACCAGCTTTTCATATTTCAGCTTCAAAAGAGAATATTTGTTCTCGCCGTGAACGTACATCCCGAAAAAATGATCGTCTTCGCCGGCCTTTGACATGGCTTTCAGGAGTTTTTTCCTCGCGGCAGCTTCGGTCTTTTTGGAGAATTTTATATCCTTTATTTCGAAACAGTCCAGAAGCCGGTTCTCCAGATTTATCTTTTGTTTCAGGTTCAGGTTCAAAATGAGCCTGTGTATCGGCATAATTATCAGCCCTTTGTCAAAGGTGTTCGTAAAATAGGTCATTATAAAATTGTAAGGCTCGTCCCCGATGGATTTTTGCGATTTTGTCCTCATTTCATTCCTGTATTTGAGGGAAGATTCATACCTGTGGTGTCCGTCGGCGATAAAGACCTGTTTGGCAGCCATTTCCTTCATTATTTTATTGATAACGGCCTTTGCGGATATCTTCCAGAGCTTGTTATGGATGCCGAACATGTCCCTTGCTTCAACGAGCGGCTTTCTTTTTATCTTCTTTTTTATCAATCCGGGGATCTTTTCATCTTCATCAACGTACAATGCGAAAATGGGTTCAAAGTTGGCCGCGGTCGCTTCCATCAATGACAGCCTGTCCGCCTTCGGCTTTGGAAGAGTGTTCTCATGCGGGAAGATCTTTCCGGTATCCATGTCTTCCAGCTTGAAAAGGCTTATAAATCCCAGACGGACGTATTTTTTCCCTTTATAAGAGAACCTTTGCTCGTAAGCATAGACAGATTCTTCATCATCCTTTTTCAGGATATCGTTCTTAATCCACGCATTGAAAAAGCTGCTGGCGCGGGAGTACTTATTATTATATTCGGTGTCCTCCGGGAATTCTTTTCCGAGCGTCAGCCTTATGCAGTTATACGGGTGGGACTTGTAATATTTTTCCTGATCTTCTTTTGATATGACGTCATAAGGAGGAATGAGCACTTTTGAGAATTTCCCGACCTTTTCCTTATTATATATGAGCCCGTTGAAGGGAAATATCTTAGCCATAAGTTTTGCTATTATAGCACGTATCACGCTTTCGGAGAAGCAAAAACAAGTGTTGTCTTTTACCGTTATATGTTAAAATACAGTTTAACTATATAAACTTTTTATGATAAACACGCCAAAAATCGAGGAAAAAATACGAGCATTCTTTGACGCCTTTAACGGGCTCTCGGGGGAAGAGAAAGTGTATTTTATAGCTGAACTTGAGAAAGAATTCCGCGATAAGGGCTATAACGATAAAAAGATCTATCTTGAGCTTATCAAGGCCGCAAAAGAGGGGTTTTCGTTCGAAGAAGCTGTGGCTAACATGAAAAAGGCGCAAAATGGAATATAAACAGGCAAGAAAAGTACTGATTTACACATTGATCCTTAATTTGCTGGTGGCCTGCGCAAAGGTGGTTTACGGCATCCTGACAAGAAGCGCCAGTATGACAGCCGACGGGTTCCATTCTTTTGCTGACGGAACAGAGCAACATTGTCGGGCTGGTCGGATTTTATATCGCCGCAAAACCGGTAGACAAGATCGCATCCCTACGGCCATGAAAAATACGAAACTCTGACGGCATTAGGCTGCGGAGCTCTTCTGTTCTTTGTGGCTT
Organism: uncultured bacterium; assembly: GCA_963768305.1. Taxonomy (GTDB): domain Bacteria; phylum Margulisbacteria; class WOR-1; order CAVSGV01; family CAVSGV01; genus CAVYHE01. The sequence continues at coordinate 129,229 of CAVYHE010000008.1, read as the reverse complement.
TTGATGTCGCCAAAGGGGCGATAATGAGGTTCGGCAGGCCGGTCGCAGTGGAAGTGAATTACGGCAGTTTTCTGGTGATGTTCAGTTACTTTAGCCGTTAATATTTTCGTTATGACTATATGAGAACCGCGAAGGCAAAAGGCTGAAAAGCGATTTTCTGGTAGCGGATTCATTTCATACCAGAAGCGACATATTTGTTTCATGTTCCGTTATCATAACTCTTCTAGCGGTCAGGCTTGGGCTTCCGATCCTGGATACTATTGTTGCGGGATCATAGCGGTATTCATCGGATTTTCGGCTTTTGAAATAATCTGGAACACGTCCAGGACGCTTTCGGACGCCGCCGTCATTTCGCCCGAATCCATCAGATTCATCGTTTCAAATTTTGAGGATGTGATGAATTGCCATCATATCAGGACAAGAGGCAGGCAGGATAATATTTGCGTGGACCTTCACATCTGGGTCAAGCCGTCGATGCACATTGATAAATCGCATCAACTGGCACATGAGATAGAAGAAAAGATCAAAAAGGAAATCCCGGGCGTAAAAGAAGTAATAATCCACATCGAACCCAACAGAAAATAACTCCCCGGTCCTACAGGCCTATATGCATGCCTCCTGTAAAATTAGCGCCCGCGGCGTAAAATCCGGTTTCAGGGTATCTAGTGTCGGGGAGGACATATGTTATCTCAGTTCCTATGTTGAATGTCGGAAAATGGAAGGCGATGCCTGCAAGGCCGTTCAATCCGGTGGAATCGATCGGTCGCATTATCTATTTTCTTGTCATATAATCCCGACGCCCGCGCCAAGATAAGGATCTATCATCGTAACTTCCCAGAAGCATGGCCCATCAATGTGATCGTCAGGGAATTCAGGGAATACTTATGGTCGTTCGTTTGATAATTGGAGGCGTCCACGTCGCCTCTTGCGCTGAAATACGAATTCAATGTGTATGTGGCGTCAATTCCGGCCATCAGCGTATTGCCGCCGCCTTCAAGAGGAGTATAAAATGACGCGTGCGTGCCGATGTCCAGCGATCCCGCGAACGAGCCTGCGCACATCAATACCGCGAACACAGTTGTTGCTAGTAATTTCTTCATAACGCTTTTATAATACACTCGAGACCGGAGGATGTAAATGTCAACCTGGCACCTTTTAACAGCGATCGAAACATCAAAAGAACTCGGGACGGATATTGTTAATGGATTGAATGAGAACGAATCCGCCTTAAGGATGCTGAAATACGGCCGCAATGAACTGAAGGAGAAAAGAAGGCGCGGCATCCTTTCCATGTTCCTCTCCCAATTTGGCGACTTCATGGTGATGATCCTTATCATAGCCGCGCTAGTTGCTTTATTTCTTGGTGAAGCAAAAGACGCCATTGTCATTATCGCGATCGTTTCAATGAATGCCGTACTTGGCGTTGTGCAGGAGGAAAGGGCGGGGCGCGCGATCGCGGCGCTCAGAAAATTAACAGTCCCGAAAGTAATGGTAAAAAGGGACGGGCTTGTTCGAAAGATATCTTCATCGGAGCTTGTTCCCGGAGATATTATTTTTCTTGAATCGGGCGGCCTGGCCGGAGCGGATGCGCGTATCATCGAATCCGCCAATCTGAGGATGAATGAATCGTCGCTCACCGGAGAATCAGTTCCGGTGGACAAATCAACTGATCCGATTAATATCCCGGACTCTTCCTGTTGCCGACATGAAGAACATGGTTTTTATGGGTACATCGGTCGTTTATGGAAGGGGAGAGGCTCTTGTAGTTGCAACGGGAATGAATACGCAGATCGGCAAGATCGCTGAAATGGTACAGGAAGACATGGAAGTTAAAACCCCTCTTCAAAAAAAGCTGAATGTTTTCGGCAAATGGCTGGGAATATTATGTTTAGGCGTTTGTTTTCTTGTTTTTATCGCTTCCGTCATACGCGGCGGCGCTATTTTTGATGCATTTCTAACTGCTGTTGCTCTTGCCGTAGCGGCAATACCTGAAGGACTTCCGGCCGTCACAACGATCGCTCTCGCGCTTGGCGCTTACAGGATGGCGAAAAAAGGGGCCATTATCAGAAAGCTTCCGGCAGTGGAAACGCTTGGAAGCGTTTCGGTCATCTGTTCTGACAAGACAGGGACTTTAACTCAAAATCGAATGACCGTTAATCAGATATATCTGGATAAAAAATTGCTGTCGATCACAGGCATCGGATATGAACCTCGAGGAAAATTCTTTGACGGCAAAACTGAAATTTCGCCTGCTGAAAACGAACATATCATGCGGCTGCTGTACGGCGCGGCGCTTTGCAATGACGCTTATCTTGAGCATTTCAAGGAAACGGATACATTTGAAGTGATAGGCGATCCCACCGAAGGAGCATTGATCGTCCTTGCCGGGAAAGCAGGACTGACAAGGCAAGAGCTTGAAAGCAAATTCCCGAGGACAGACGAGATCCCGTTCGATCCCAAAAGAAAATTAATGACCACTATCCATCGATCAGCTGATAATGAACATATAGTATATGTAAAAGGCGCTCCGGATGAACTTTTGAAATTATGCCATGGCGCCGACAGAGCGGGAATCTTGAAAGAGAACGAAAAACTGGCTTCCGGCGGGCTAAGGACTCTTGGGAATAGCCTACAAAACTCATCAAGGGAAAGATCGATCTTGCTGAAGCCGAAAAAGATCTCACATTCATCGGGCTCATCGGAATGATCGACCCGCCGAGGCCGGAAGCAAAAGAAGCGGTCGCACTTTGCAAACAGGCGGGGATAGAGCCCGTCATGATCACGGGGGACCACAGGTTGACCGCGCTGGCCGTCGCGAAAGAGCTTGGCATCGAAGAAATTTTCGCGAGAGTTTCGCCGGAGCAAAAATTGAGCATCGTCGAAGAATATCAATCATCGGGCAAGGTTGTTGCCGTCACCGGCGACGGCGTCAATGACGCGCCCGCCTTGAAGCGTGCTGATATCGGCGTAGCCATGGGGATCACGGGAACTGACGTGGCGAAAGAAGCTTCCGATATGGTGCTTTCAGATGACAATTTCGCGACGATAGTTGCGGCTGTCAGGGAAGGAAGAGGAATATTCGAGAATATCAGGAAGTTCATCTGGTACCTGCTTTCGGCGAACACCGGCGAGATATTCACCATGTTCTTCGCGATCCTGCTTAATTTCCCGCTGCCCTTGCTGCCCATACAGATCCTTTGGGTCAACCTTGTGACGGACGGACTTCCCGGCGCTTGCGCTGTCAGCCGAGCCCATTGAAAAAGATATCATGAAAAAACCGCCCAGAAAACGAGATGAGGGAATAATGAACAAGGATATGTTAATTTCAATGATGGTCATCGGGATAATTATGACCGTGGTGACGCTGTTCCTTTTCAGTATGGGGATGAGAGACAGCCTCGCAAAAGGAAGGACGCTGGCTTTCTCCGCTCTCGCGATCCTGGAAATGTACCACGTATTCAACTGCAAATCCGAAAAAGCTTCGGTATTTTCGGCGGGCATATTTTCGAACATGTATCTTGTCCTGTCCGTCATTTTGACGGTTGTTTTGCAGCTACTTGTAATTTATAATCCTGTTTTCCAAAAGATATTCGATACGGTATCGCTCAGCGGAAAGGAGCTTTTCTATCTTTTCGCGTTATCAAGCGCGCCGTTGGTTTATATGGAAATAAAGAAGGCGCTAAAAATATAAACTCAAACGGAGGGAGTGCTCATGAAAAAATCATTTGAAATGGGTCTGTCTAACAGCGAAGCCGCATTAAAGCTGAAAGAATCCGGCCTTAACGAGATTTTTAAGCCGCAAGAAGCCAATTTTCTTGATATCGCAAAGCATGAAGTGACCGAGCCGATGATACTTCTGCTTATTTTTGTGGGTATTGTTTACAGCATCTGGGGAAAACTGGATGACGCGGTGACGATCTTTATCGTCATATTTCTTCTTGTTCTTGCCGAGGTCAACACTGAGTACAGGGCCAAAAAAGCCATATCATCGCTGGAAAAGATAGCCGCGCCAAAAACAAAAGTACTGCGCGACGGATCGATCGCCCTTGTGGATTCGGAAAATATCGTTCCCGGCGACGTGCTTGTCCTTTCACCTGGCACAAGGATTTCCGCCGATGCGAAAATTTCAAAAGGCATAGATATCCAGATAGATGAATCCTCGCTTACCGGTGAATCGTTCCCAAAAGAAAAATTGGACGGTAACGAGATTTACGCGGGAACCGTTGTCACATCAGGAGAGGGCACGGCAAAAGTATTTGTGACGGGACACGAGACAAGGCTTGGCAAGATAGCGGCAACCATGAAACAAGCCAGGCCGCCGCGTACGCCGCTCCAACTTGAAATGAGGTCTCTGGCAGGAAAGCTCGTTTACGTTGCAGGATTCTTTTCTATTCTGATACCTGTTATCGGTTTGTTAAGAGGCCAGGATTTCAAGACCATGGTCCTGACTGGTTTATCGCTTTCGTTTGCAACGATACCTGAAGAACTCCCGATAGTAATAACAATGGTCCTTGGCCTCGGGGCTTACAAATTATCGCAGAATAATTTTCTGGTCAAAAGAATAAAGGCTGCTGAAACACTGGGCAATGCTACTGTCATAGTTACGGATAAAACCGGAACTATTACAGAGGGGAAGATGCGGATAAAAGAAACTTATCCTGCGGATAAGAGCAAAGACATTATTGAATACGCCGCCTTGGCGGCAACGCCGCTTTCGACCAACCCGCTTGATGAGGCGCTGATGGAAAAAGGCGGTTCGGAGGCGTCAAATTCCGAGATAGTGAGACAGCACAATTTTACGAATGAATCAAAAACTAATTCCGTGATAAGAAAGCAGAACGGGAAATTCGAGCTTTATATGAAAGGCGCGCCTGAAAGGTTGATCGGCCGCTGCAAGAATATCGATAAAAGCGCAGTTCTGGCGGAAATAAATAAACAGGCTTCTTTCGGGCGAAGACTGATAGCGGTATGCAAAAAAGAAATTTCAGAAAGTGATGTTCACGCCGAATGGGAAAAACTGGAGCGTGAAATGGACCTATGCGGACTTATCAGCTTTGAGGATGGCCCGAGAGCGGGTGTAACGGAGACTATCGCGGGCGCGAAATCAGCGGGAGTTAGAACTATCATGGTGACGGGCGATCACCCTGAAACTGCAGAATATATTGCAAAAGAAGTCGGGATAATGCCGAGCAAGGGGAGAGTAGTTACCGGCGAGGAGCTTGATAAGGTTTCAGATATCGATCTGCGCAAACTTGTTAAAGAGGCGTTCGTTTTTGCTAGAACGACGCCCGAGCATAAATACCGCATTGTAAAAGCATTGCAGGAGAACGGGGAAACGGTGGCGGTGACGGGAGACGGAGTGAATGACGCGCTTGCGCTTAAAGCCGCCGATATCGGGATCGCGATGGGAATACGCGGGACGGACGTGGCAAAAGAAGCGGCGGAAGTCGTTCTGGCCGATGATAATTACATCACGATAACCCGGGGAATATTCGAAGGCAGGAAATTTTACGATAACCTCAAGAAAGGGATAAAATATTATCTGTCCGTCAAATCCGCTTTGATATTCATTTTTCTTCTGCCGGTCCTGGCAGGCTTGCCCATGCCTCTTGCGCCGATCCAGATAATAGTCCTTGAGCTTTTCATGGACCTGGCGGCTTCTGCGGGATTTGTGAGCGAGCCCGAAGAGAAGAATATTTATACCCGCGCGCCTTATTCCAGGAAAAAGCGCATATTGAATGCGCCTGCCCTCGCCGACATTTTCCTGAAGGGAGCCGTTCTGTTCCTTGCTGTAACGGGCGTTTATTTTTACGGCAGGCATCTGGGACTTCCTCTAAGGCAGCTGCAAAGCCTGGCTTTCACTGCCTGGATATTCGGGCATATCGCGCTGGCGTTCGTATCGCGTTCTGACAGGGAGCCTTTATTAAAGCAAGGGATATTCATGAACCCGATAATAAATCTCTGGGCCGTTACCGCGATATCATTCCTCATTCTGAGCGTTTACCTGCCTTTCTTGAGTGAAAGATTCAATTTAAGCGCGATCGGGATAAATTATTTTATTTCTGCGGCTGTATTTGCAGTTGCGTTGAACCTGTTACTGGAAACGAAAAAGTTGATAAAGATTGGCGGCGAGTAAGAAGAAGGACAGATTTAAGTGATGTTCCCAGTAAGAGCTTCTATGATCCTCTCCAGGTCCTCCTGCGAAAAATAATCTATCTCGATCTTGCCTTTTTTTGTGGACCCGTGGATCCTTACCTTTGTTCCCAGATGGGTGGTGAGAAGCTCGGTTAAGTCCACCAGCTCCTCGTTCTTTGTCAGCTTTCTTTTTGTGAATTTTTTGGATGTTCCCGGGCCGCCGCGCACCAGCTGTTCGATATCCCTTACGGTAAAATTATTCTTTAATATTTCCCGCCAGAGCGAAAGCCTTTCCGAATCCGTTGAAAGCGCCAGTATCGGCCTTGCGTGCCCCACGCTTATCTGCTTTCTCCTTATGCTAGCCTGGATCTCCCTGGGCAGTTCCATCAGCCTGATCATGTTCGAAACGGTGGACCTGTCCTTGCCCACTTTTTTCGCAATATCAGCCTGGGTCATCTTGAATTCACCGGTGAGTTTCGCGTAAGCTTCCGCTTCTTCCATTGGATTCAGGTCTTCCCTCTGCAGATTCTCGACAAGCGCAAGTTCCAGGGATTCTTCGTCGGTGAATTCCTTGACTATTGCCGGTATAAGGTTTAGTCCGGCTTTTTTTGCGGCTCTGAAGCGCCTCTCCCCTGCAACTATCTCATATTTTCCATTTTTAGGGCGCGCGAGTATCGGCTCTATTATTCCCTGTGATTTTATGGAATCCGCGAGTTCAGTAAGAGCTTCAGGAGGAAAATCCGCCCTTGGCTGGCGGGGGTTGGGCACGATCCTGTTGATATCAATATTAAGTATCGTTCTTCCGCCCGTCAGGATGCTGCTGTCCGGTATCAGTGCGGATAACCCTTTTCCCAAACCTCTCTTCAGCATATATTTTTACCTTTTTCCTTTTGCCTTTTGACTTTTATAACTGTCCGTCCAATATTTCCCTGGACAGGTTCTCGTAAGCGACGGCACCGCTCGATGATGGATCGTAAAAAACTATCGGCTGCCCGAAGGACGGCGCTTCTGCAAGCCGGATATTCCTCGGTATCACCGTCTTGAACACTTTTCCGCCGAAATGCTGCCTGGTCTCTTCGGCCACCTGCTCCGACAAAAGCGTCCTTGAGTCGAACATTGTAAGCAAAATGCCGCATATTCGCAAGTCGGGATTGATGCTTTTCCTTATCATGTCTATCGTTTTTATCAGCTGGCTCAGGCCTTCCAGCGCGAAGTATTCGCACTGGATGGGGATTATCACCTGGTCGGCGGCGGTCAAAGCGTTGACCGTTATAAGAGAAAGGGAAGGGGGGCAATCAATGAGTATGTAATCGTAGCTGTCCCTCACCGGCATCAGGGCGTTCTTTAATTTTGACTCCCTGAATTCTATCTCGGTCAGTTCCACTTCGGCTCCCGCGAGATTGGCTGTGGCAGGCGCTACGTCAAGGCCCGAGATAGCTGACGGTTTTATTATCGTCTTGATGTCCGTTCCGTTGATGATCACGTCATACATGCAGGGTTCCGATTCGTTCCTGTCTATCCCGAGCCCCGACGAAGCGTTCCCCTGCGGATCGGAATCCACCAGAAGTATTTTTTTGCCGAAAGTGGCAAGGTATGAAGCCAGGTTGACCGCTGTGGTGGTTTTCCCAACGCCGCCTTTTTGGTTAACTGTAGCGAATATCGTGGACATTAAGTAAATTATATCATATTGATGAAATATTCATTGAATTTTGACGATATATATATAGAGGGGATAATTGGGCCATTTGAGGGGATCATAGGAGGCAAATAAATGGATTTTCCATTGGTATCAGGGCATAAAACTTCGGCTTGCCGCGGGTCAATACCACACGCGAAAGCACATTCATTTGTAATTAGAAGAGACGCCTTCGGTAATGCAAAACGTTCAGATGATTTTCTTAATTCAATTACTTTTGCATCGCCTATCAAGATCACATCCTACAAACCTGATGAGGTACCGATTTTCCCAATAACTTGGAGGTCATATGACGAAAAGCAAAGGAATGTCTCAGTGTTATTAGAACTATCAGTATTATTTAGACTAAATGCAAAATTAAGCGAACCCATGCCTACCTTGATGCATGAAATAGTTAAAGAAGCGCAAAATCTGGCTGCTTCTGTTTTTGAAGATCATGTTACTTTAACTATAGAACCTATGCATTTATTAAAAAATGAAAAAGGTGAGATCGAAGCAGACGCCAAATATTATCCTGACATCGATCGCATCTTGCTTTCAACATCGATGATCGAAATGTCCCATGAAAAGCGGATCAATGTCATCGTGCATGAACTTAGACATCGGGCAGTACTTAAGCACCATTGTGTTCCCTATCGTGATTTCAGCTTGTTTCGGCCTTTTATTTCGCTGGAAAGAGAGGATAAAATACGTCAATTTGTGAGGAAGGTTTGTCTTCCAAATAAGTATGAAGGCGAGGTTGATGCAAGTATGATCGAGGAAATATCCTCAATTATCTTTAAGCAGGGAATGAAACAAGAAGTTCTTAAAAGGTTGCTTTGGTCAAGCGAAGGTTCGACCGTTTTTGGCTGTCAGGCTTTATAAAGGATTCTTCGCAGGAACTCCAGTTTTTCTTGGGTACTCTTTCGGAGTGGGCCTTATTTTTTCGATCACGACAACATAGCCGGATGGGACCCGTATCTTTTCTTTCAGGCGGCCGCCCAAAATTTCGATCGCGTGTTTCGCTAAAGAGAGCTCTGCTTCTAAGTCCGGCCCCTTTTGCGCGATAAATATGCCTCCAACTTTCACAAAAGGCAGGCAATATTCTGAAAGGACATTAAGCTTTGCTACCGCCCTCGAAACCGCCACATCAAATCTTTCGCGAAGATCTTTTGCCGCTTCTTCAGCGCGGCTGCAAATTGCCCTTGTATTTTCAAGCTCAAGAAGTTCGATAATATGTTTGACGAAATCGATCTTTTTGCCAACGGAGTCAATGAGAGTCAGATCGATATTCGGATATTCGATCTTTAGCGGGATCCCCGGAAAACCAGCGCCGCACCCGATATCCACTATTTTGATGTTTTTTGAGAGATCAACAGCCTTGGATATGTTCAGGGAGTCATCGTAAAGCTTAAGCCTGATATCTTCTGAGGGTTTCAATCCCGTGAGGTTGAACTTTTTGTTCCATTCGACTATTTCGTTGATATAGCTAGAACGCTTGTCCAATTGAGAAATGCACTATGCCTTCGCCGAATGACCTTGAATCTCCTATGCCGTAATCAAGCCTTATGGGGCCGAGAGGAGTGTTCAATCTTACGCCCACGCCTCTGCCGCTCAAGAACTTGGACATGTCCGGAGCATCACCGCTGGCTTGGCCGTCCACTACAGCACCCCACGCGTCACCAAGATCATAGAAAGCAACTCCTTGAACAGTTTCATTGAAAGTATACCTGTATTCAACATTCATAATAAGTTTTCTGACGCCGGTATCGGCTTCAACCGGCGAATAACCTCTTACCGTATTCGCGCCGCCGCAATAATAATAACTGCCGAGAGGAACATTGCCGAATCCAATGCCGGTTCCCATATGCATAGCGAGTACCTGGTTCTTTCCTAAATTAACAAATTCATTAAGATCAATTCCAAGCAACGTGTAATTGGTAGTTATAGTGCCTGTTTCTGGCGTTGTAATGGTGTTCGCCCCTGTTTTCCATCCTCTGGTCACCGACAGGGTGTAAAGCTCACCCTTTGTAGGATTCATGAAAATATCCCTCGTATCATAGGAAATCGAATAGCCTATGGTCGTTGTTTGATAATCATCGAAAGGCACTGCATCGGTGACAGAATCATCTTCCCTGGATGCCACGGTCTCACCGCCGAACGTTAGAGAATGTGAGAAATAGTCGTTGATAGGCCTTGTCAGGGTCATGTCCCAGCCGACCCTGTTCGCGTCTATTATGTCAGTGCCATATACGTCAGGACCGGCGGTGTTCCAAACCCTGTATGTAAGCGATGTCCTCGAGCCAAGATAATCCGTCATGAACCATGGATAATAGTATTTTAACTGGTATGTCGTAAGAGTGGAACCCCACTGCGCCTTGACCATTGCGCCGTGTCCTGTGCCGAGCAGGTTGTTCATGCTGGTGTCCAGAAAGCCGAACCATCCTTCCTGCTCGCCGTATCCTCCGCCGAAGTTTATGGTATTTGTTTTTGCTTCTTTTATTTTCAATACCAGGATTATTTTATCGGGGGAGCTTCCGGGTTCGAAATCCGGCGTCAATTCCGAAAAGAAACCAAGATTGAATATCCTTCTTAAGTCCTTCGAAAGCGATTTTTCGTTCAGTATCTGGCCGGCCTTTGTGTCCATTTCCCTTAAGATGACATAATCCCTTGTTGCCTCGTTGCCGTCCAGAGCGATGGATTCTATCATCCCTTCAACGATCTTTATCTTCAGGACACTGGTCTTCGGGTCGGTCGACACGTCGGCTATCTTGGCTATGGAATAGCCGTTCTTGTGATAATAATCGTTTATTGCCTGAATATCGTCGCGCAGGATCTTGTAATTAAGTATCTTCCCGGTTTTTGTCTTCATGACAGACAAAAGGTCATCGGATGAATAAACAGTATTGCCCTCGAATGATATCGCGTTAAGGACGGGATTCTCGATAATTTTGAAAGTTATCTTTGTTCCTTTCGCGAACGGCTCGAATGAAGCGGTTACATCCTGAAAATAGCCCAAGGCGTAGATGGCTTTAATATCACTCGAGACCTTTTCCTCGATCAAAATATCCCCGATGCGGCTGAATACCGCAGTCCAATATTTCGCTTTCAGGAACGGTCTTGTTTCCTTTTATTTCGATCGCTGTTACGACCGGACCTACTTTCATTATCGCCGGCGGCACGATAGATTTTGAAGGCGGGATCGGCGGGCCTATGATGACGGCAAAGGCGGACAGGGAGCCGTTCACGATGAATAATGCCGCCAGAACAATCAAAATAAAGAGATATTTTTTGATAAATGACTCCTTCTTTTTATATAGTGTACCGATTAAATCCGCACAGTTCAATAGTTTTTTTTAGAACACATTATAAATTAATTAAAACTCATAACCGGCTTTAAGCGTGACCTTATAATAATCGCTATCCTGAAGGAAGCTGAAAGGCTCTCTGTAATAAACGACCGAAAGTACGGAGTTCAGCTTGTAAGTGAGCTGGTAATTGAGCCATTCTTTGTTTATAAGCGCCGGCTGCTCCACCGCCTGTGAATATTTCACGTCAATGAATAACCTGCCGAAAAAGCTCTTGACCGCTCCGATGCCGTACATTGTTTCCGGCAATTCCTGAGGCCCGAGTTCCGAGGGATTGGTCGTCGTGAACATGTTCCTGAGATCTTTACCGAAGTTGTACTCCAGTGTCAGGCTTTCCAATTCGAATGATTTAGCAAGGTTCCTTTCCACATCTCTCAGAAGATAAGCGTTCAGCCTGCTGTTCAGGTAATCGGCGAGCACTTCATTGGCGTCTACATTGGATACGCCTTTGTCGGTTATCCCTAAAGATCCTTTGATGAAATCCGGCAGTAAAAGGACCTTTATCTGCTCTTCATCATAACCGGCGGGAACAAGCTCGGGAGGCTGCTTGGTGGCGTCTTCTTTAAAGGCGTAGAACATAAGATTCAGGCCCTCTTCCTTTTCCTGCGAAAAAGGCACTCCGGTGATCCTGGAAATGACAAGAAAATTCGATGTCGTGTACGTCTGGTTTTTTGAAGGAAGGCTAGCTAAACTATTTTCTGTTGAATTGATGTTTATTTCAGCGGATAAGGTCAGATAAGGCAGGGTTGTGCCGCGAAAATCCGCAGTATTCGCCTGGATATCCATCTGATTGGAAGTAAAGACATCCTTTTGCCTGTCCTCGGACATGAGCGAAAATTCGCGGTTCAATATATTGACCGTGCCGCTTTTGAAGGTCACCTTGCCGAGCACCTTTGGGTCCGCAAGGCTGCCGTTAACGGAGATGTTGTTGCCTTCAAGTTCCAGATTCAATATCAGATTGCTCAGGTCGGTGCTTATCAAATTATTAACATCCCCGGCAGTTACATATGAATTCTTTTGTATATTCACTGTCAGGTTCATCCCTAACGGGAACGCAGCGCTTTTTCGGGACATATCCGGCAGCGTCAAAGCTCCGTTGCTCAAATTTATAGTGCCGGAAAGGCGCGGCCCTGTTGATGGGCCCGCCAATGAAATTCCTTTAACGTCCAGATCGCCTTTATAAATATCCGGGATGTCAACGGTAAGATCATTATCCGATAATTTTAAATTCAATCCGACGGACGGGTCCTTTGAAAAAAGAGGGTTAAGATCGAGACTGCCGTACAGATTGATCTTATTGATGATGTTATGGGTCCATTTACCATTCCATTTTGCCGAAAGGCTTTCAGTGGAGATCACATTATTGTTGATCTTTATTTCGGAATTAATGGATGACAGGCTTGATCCAAGGGACATTAATTCGATCTCGGAGTTCTTTATGCTTAATGCGCCGTTCAACTTCGGATGGTCAATGCTTCCGGTAATGCTGACAAAACCTTCTCCTGTACCGCTTGTCCATTGAATATTCGGCGAAGCAAGGGAAAGAAGGCCTATGCTTTCGCCTTCCAATGATATGCTAAGGGACAATCCCTCCCCCGTAAGGGGAATGTGCCCGCTTATGGCTGATTTTTTTCCGCCGGTAGAGAGTTCGGTGTTCTGGAAGTAGAAAGCGTTATTTCTAAAATCGATATGCGAAGCTACTTTATCGAAATTGACCCCGCCTACGGTAATATTGCTCGCGTTAATGCCGGCATCTCCCGTCAACGATCTGACAGGGCCTTGGACGTGAGCATCAAGATCGACATCTCCCTTGAAAGATTTCTCATTTCCGGTGAAAAAAGAGAGGAAATCTATGGGCATGTCCGTTGCTTTTATTTCAAGCGACGCGGATGTCAAAAAGTTGAACGATCCGGCGGCGCTTAATATTCCATTTCCTTTTTTAATGTAAGCTGAAGAGATCTCAAATGTCCCGCTCTTCATTGTGGCATTTGCGCTGATCTCATCAAATGAATAGCCTTCCCATGTTCCTCCTTTTACATCAAAAGAAAGCGCGCCCGAGAGATCATCAGTTCTGCCGTTAACTTCCAGGAAACCCGTAAATTTGCCGTTTATATTCCTTCCGGACCTTTCTTTCAGGGCTTTGCCGTATGAATAAGAATCGTTCTCGGCTCTGGTCACATCTTTAATAATGGAGGTTTTATCTTCGCTGTTATAGATCTGAGAGAGATCCCTTTGTGGGAGCTGGAATTTTTCCGGATAAATGACAAGGGTTTTCTGCTGTGAGACCCCGAAAAATTGCTTGGCGCCTATTTCTGAGTTTATTCCATCGATGAGCACGGAAGCCGTGCCAAGCTCGCCTTTAAGAACATCCAGCCTTAATGACAGGAGGGGCTTTTTTTCGAAGGAAAAATCGCCGGAAATGACGTATTCGTCGTTGCCCTGATCTATATCCAAAGGCTTTAAGAAGTACAGCTTTTTCCCGTCATAATAAATATTGCCCGAGACACTGCTCAGCATGATCTCATTGAACCTAAGGCCGTGCACACCAAGATCCATCTTTATTGCGGGGTTCTTGGTTTTTCCCTCAAGATGGCAGGTGATCTTTGATTCGCCGAACAACCGCCCGTATTTCTGCGTGAAAGGCCTCAGGTCCGCCAGTGAAAGTGTCCCTGATATATCCATGTTCACGGAACCGGCCGGCTCAAGGAATCCATTTACCAGGATGTCGGATGCTTCGGTCGTTATCCTGCAGTTTTGAAGAGTGAGGCGGGAATCGTTCCATAAGAAATTAATATTCGCTTCCTTAATGTCCTGATAGGAGATGGAGCCGTCCGTGAGGTTGAATTTCCCTTTAACAGAAAATGCGGAAGGATCGATCTTATTAATATCCTTAATTTCCCCCGTTGCGGAAATGGAAAGATCTGTCTTTCCGGTAATAGGCGCCCATTCTTTCGGAATGAAAGGATCCAGAACCTTAAGGTCGGATACCTCGGCGCTGACGGCTTCTATTGAAAGGTCCGTCGCGCAGTTCAGCCCTGTTCTCCCTTTCACGGAAAAAGTGGAACTGCCGGATCTCAGGATAAGGGACGGGATCTCGGCCTGACGATCGTAATATTTGAAAGCTATATCGGCTTCCGATATTGGCTGAGAATCAAGGAAGGCGTCGCTCAAGACGGCATTTCCCTCGAAAACCAGGTTTTTTGCAGGATTATCCCTGACATTCCCGGATATTTTTCCGTTCAAGCTGTCCAGTTCCCCCTTGAACCGGCCGTAAGAAATGCTCAGGTCCTTGCACGCAAGGTTCATGTCGATATTATTCGCCTCAATAGTGCCGAAGACAGACGCTTCTCCGCTGCCGGATATTTTGGCCTGGCCGTCCACGGTGAATTTTTGCGCAGATCCCTTTACAAGGACGGTCATTGCGGCTTTGCCTTTATTTGATGATAAGGCCGGCACGGCTTTCTCGGGGTCAAGGCTAACGCCGTAAACATTTATGATAAAGGACGGGTCGGATGACGTGAAATCAAAAATGCTTTCCGCGGACAGGTCCCCTCCGTATGCCGAGAGCCTGTCGGAAGAGACCTTTAATACCGGGCCGTCCGACTTAAATTTGAAAGCGCCGCTCATGTTCTGGCCGAATAATCTTCCGTCAGCTTCCGCGGTGCCGTTGAATAAAGGATGCGCGAAATCACCCCCTATGTTCACGCTGGCCGCGGCTTTCCCGGAAAGATCGATATTTCCGATTCCGGGAAAAGCGCCGCGCAATTTCCCGATATCCGTCCGCGGGAGCTCAAGTTTAAGGTCATAATTCGCCACGGTAAAATCATATATCCTTCCGTTCGCAATTACGGGAACTCCGCCGGTGAATCCAGCGACGTTATTGAACCTGGCATCCTCATCATGTATCCACACAAAACCATTTAACCCTTCGAAAGGCCTGTTAAATATGATCGCCTTGCCGTTCTTGACATTGAACTGGCCGTCAAAGAATATCGGCAGCCCTTTTTTCCTGGGAGGAGGATTTGTCATTGTCAGTTTCATGTCCGATATCCCGGAGATCGGCTTAAAGTGAGGGATATTCATGGTGTAATATCCCCATTTTTCCAGGTCAACGTTCTTCGCATTGACCACAAAACGATATTTGCCCGTTCTTATGTTCAGATTTCCCACGGTCCTCGTGTATGCCACGGCTTTGCCTATCACCGAAGTCGCTGTTCCCGAGAGGTCGATCTTGTTCCCGGATAGCTTTATCTCCGCGTTAAAATCCTTTATCTGTGAAACGAAAGCCTTCCCTTTAAGGTCTTCTCCCCAGCCCAGATGGTCCACATACAGGCCAAAGCCGTCCTTGATCAATATTTTTCCCGAGAACATGACCGGTTTTGCCTTACCATTTTTACCCGACGGCTTTGACATGGGAATAAGTTTCGCCATGTTCCATTCGTCGTGAATGCTGCGCTCCACAAGGACCTCCGGCTCAATTATGACTATTTTGGAGATGGCGGTGGAAATATTCCCCTTATTTGCCGCAAGAATGAAGGGGTTGATAATCAATGACGATCTTTTTTGCCTTGATTATGGATCCCTCGAAAAGCTTTTTTTCCTTTCGCTATGCAGACATCGTTCAGCTCGACCTGATTTATAAGCGTGCCGGAAACGCTTCCGACGGAGATCTCCCTGTCGAACAGGGCGCTCAATTGGGTCGTGATGTCCGTTTGCAGGTTCTTAAACGCAGGAAGCATTTGAACGGGGGACCAGCCTGATGCCAGGAGAATGAGCAATAGCAGGAAAGATAATTTCTTTAATTTACGCATTACAGGAAGGCCGCGATCAACCCGAATATTATCCCGATCGCGGGGCTTGCGACCAAGGATACAGCGATCTTGCTTTTCAGCCGTATCTTCTGGAACTCCACGGCGGGTTCATCCCTTTTGATCAGTTCGGAAAGGCCTTTCATCCCGTTCCCTCCCGCAAGGAAAAGCATCCTGATGATTATTATAAATGGAATAAATAGCAAGAAATATCCGCCGAGGATGATCGCGACCACAAGGGCCGGCCGCTCAATCACCCCCGAAATATCAGGGGAATATTCGAGTTTCGGGTCGACAAAATATCTTTCGAGATAAAAAACCGCGACCTCTCCGCAAAGAACGGCAAGAAGGATCGCGATGAGGATCTTTTGATAAAACAGCGGCACGAAGAAATTATAGCGTATCAGCTACGCTAATTCAAACTACCTGGGCAGAGCCAAGCCTTAGAAAGCCACTCCGATTTGAGCGGATGCTATGCTGTTCACGGAGTCTTTTACGCTGTTAGCCGCGGCTACTCCTATACTGGCAGGCCCCACATTCAGTCCAAGCCCGTATGTGTAGAAAGTATCCGAAGTCGGCCCATAGGTGTAATAGCCAGCCCTGAGCATTAAAGTGTTCAGGAAAAAGCCTTTCTCAATACCTAAATGGGTATCGGAATAACTTGTCGTTTTGTTAATGTTCCCATTGTCAGCCATGCTGTAATTGTCCACGTCGCAAGCTATAAGAATGTTAGTTATCGGTTCAAGAAACGCTTACGCCGATCCCTGTCTCGACAGGCGGGGTATAAGTTGTCGTTTTATCGGTTTCAGCCCCATCATTTATAGTGCCGTCCGGTTCTACCGTGATATCCGTTGATTTTATCTTGATAGCGGTCGATGCCGAAAGATTCCTTACTACAGCGCCGACGGTCACGAGCGGGGTTACTTTTGCGGCGACGCCCACATCAAAACCGAAACCGGTGCCCATGGTGGAACTCATTGTGCCTTCGCCGGTTGTTGGACCGGTTTGGATGACATTGGTGTACATGGATCCGACTGTTATCGATTTAAGGTTCACGCCTACCGCCAGCATAGCTATAGGAAGACCGGGGGTTGAAAATGAGGAGCCGAGAGTGAGAGGAATATATCCGTTTACATTCCCGTTGACATTGAATTTAAGCGATTTTGAAAAATCCGCTTTTTGGAAATTTGCCACTCCGTCCGCCAGCACGCTCAAACCGATCTTTTTGAAAGCAAAGCCGAACCCGCCTGAGATATTAGCTGAAATATTGAAATCCTTGTCAAAATTATTCGTGATGAAATCTTCCCCGTTCGATACGGCATCGACCAGGTCCGATAAGCCCTGGGTATCTCCCCCCGCGAAAGCCTGGATCTGAACATTATCAGCTCCGAACTGGAGGCCTGCCGGGTTAAAATACGCGGATGTTATGTCAGTTGCCGTGGCTATGCCGGTTCCTCCCATTCCCATTGATCTTGTTCCGACGCCCGCCCCTATAGCAAAACAGCCGGAAACTAATGCTGCACACAGGACAACTGATAAAAACAAGGACTTTTTCATAAAATTACCCCCTATATTTCATTAAAAACCAAAAAAAATCTTAACACACAGAAGTTGTGAAGTAAAGGAAAATCTGCTATACTTCACGGGTTGTGAAAAGGAAGAATAAAATCCCTGCGGGAACCGGCGGACGGGGCCTGCTTGTGGTCATTTCCGGACCGTCCGGGGTGGGGAAAAGCACGGTAATGGCCAAACTGCTCAAGATCAGCCCTGAAATTTTGGTTTCAACTTCCGCAACAACCAGGCCGAAAAGGCCTTTTGAAAAGGATAAAGAAGATTATTTCTTTTATTCCGAGGACAAATTCTTTGAACTTGAAAAAAAAGGCGAATTTCTGGAATGGGCAAAGGTCCACGGCTACTATTACGGCACGCCGCGAGCGCCCATAGAAAAGTCCCTTGATAAGGGGAAGACCATCATTTTGGAAGTGGACGTGCAGGGCGCGGCCAGCATAAAGGACCTGGTTTCGAAGAAAAAATTAGGCTCGGCATCGGAAGTTTTTGTTTTTCTTGTCCCTCCGTCGGTGGACATACTTGCTTTCAGGCTTAAAAAGAGAAAGACCGAAAAAGCGGAAGAGCAGAATTTCAGGCTCAGGAGCGCCATAGCGGAACTGCAGGTCATGGAAAAATACGATTACATTGTTGTTAATGACGACGTGGAATCCGCCGCCGAAAAAATAAAAGCTATAATCAATGTGGAAAGAGAAAGGATGATGTTAAATTGAAAGATCTAAGGATAGATGACATTATGGATAAAATAAGGAACAAGTTCCTTCTGGTGAACGCCACCATAACAAGGGCAAAGCAAATACTTGCCGGTTCGCTCCCGTATGTGGATGATTTTGATCCCACCGATGCCATAACCACGGCATTGAAGGAGATCTCCGCGGATAAGATAAAGATAAAGGTCGGCAAGGAAATAATAAAGCCGCAGGAGCCCGTTGAAACGGAAACAAGAAAACGACCGTCCCTTGCAAAAGAAGAGAAGAAGAAGACGAAGGCACCTAAAAAAAAGAAATAGTTAAGAGTTAAATGTTAAGAGTTATAAGTTATTAATTATTAATACTTGGTAACAGACGGCTCATAACTCTTCACTTATAACTTATAACTAATAACTTAACTTATGCCATTCAAAGATAAAACCATAATTGTCGGAGTGACCGGCGGTATCGCGGCATACAAATCCGCGGACCTTGTCAGCAAGCTGACCCAATTGGGAGCGGATGTATGGGTGGCAATGACGCCGGAAGCCGCAAAACTTGTCACTCCTCTCACTTTCAGGACTTTATCGGACAACCCCGTTATCACAGACTTGTTTTCAGATGAACTTTCAAATATCCGGGTCCCGCATATTTCGATCACCGAGAAGGCCGACCTTATCATTATCGCTCCGGCGACCGCGAACATCATCGGCAAGATCGCGCAAGGAATAGCTGATGATCCGCTGTCGACGATGATAGTGGCATCAAAGGCGCCGAAGTTGATCGCGCCAGCAATGAACAAAAATATGTGGGAAAACCCGATCGTCAAAGAAAATGTCGCTAAACTCGTAAGCCTGGGATATCAAATGATCGGACCGGAAACCGGCTGGCTTGCCTGCGAGAGTTTGGGAAAGGGCCGGATGTCCGAAGTTACCGCTATCATTGCCAAAGCAGAGGAAATATTGATGGCTTCGAAGGACCTTAACGGCGTGAGCATATTGATCACAGCCGGCGGAACAAGAGAAGCTATCGATCCAGTTAGGTTCATCGGCAATCAGGTCTTCCGGAAAAATGGGATACGCCGTCGCAAGGGCGGCAGTCGACAGGGGAGCGCGAGTAATACTGGTGACCGCGGCGTCGCAACTGGAAAAACCTTCCGGCTGCAGGGTCATAGAAGTCGAGACAGCCGCGCAGATGAAAGAGGCGGTGATGATCGAGGCAAAGAGGGCGGATGCAGTGGTGATGGCGGCGGCAGTGGCGGATTACAGACCAAGTTATAAGTTAAGAGTTAAGAGTAAAAAGTTAAAGGGAAAAGTTAAAGTTGAACTGCAAAGAACGGATGATATTCTCGAAACATTGGGGAAGAATAAAGGCAACAAAATTTTGATCGGATTCTCGCTTGAAACTGAAAACCTGATAAAGAACTCTAAGAAGAAATTGATAAATAAAAATCTCGACCTGATCGTCGCGAACGGGCCGGAAGCATTTGACGGGGATTCAAGCAAGGTGCATTTTATATATCGCGATGGAAAAACAGAGAATTTGGGAAAGGTCAGCAAACTCAATTCGGCGAACAGGATACTTGATCTTGTAAAGGCTAAGTTATCAGTTGAAAAGGATCAAGCTTCAAACTTTAAGATGGCGCATAGGATATCATCAGCTTCGAAATCTATTTCTTTGAATTTCTGATCCAGCATCGTTCTTTCAAGCATTATACGATCCCATCGTAAAAACAAAATTCCGCAGGTCTTTTTCCAGTTTATCCAGAAACGATATTTCTCCGTGAAAAACCGCCCATGCTTTTGAAATAAAATGAAGGCCGCCCGGTATTTCTTCCGGCCGTACCAAGAATTGCAGGAGGATCGAGTTGGACAGGTTCAAGGAAAAACAATTTAAAGGGGTCTTCGGATTTTTTCCGGAGGGGATAGGTTTTTCAATGTCCTGTTCTTCTATTCTTTGTAAAAAGCGGTCAATTACAGTTTGAAAATAGGATGCTTTATGATGTAGCGGGATATAGCTTGGCGCGTAATTCACATCTTCCCGGTTCAGGAACTTAAAAAGAGAGCCTCCGAGCAATTCAGGAGTTTCCGATGTAACATATATCCTGTCCTCCGTTCGGCTCGCGAAAAAAACCTTGGAGGGGATCCTTGCTATTATCACCGGGTGATTTACCGTTATTTTCGGCATGATCATTTCCTTCGGCCCGGCATAGCGCGAAAGGGGCGTGAGCATGAGCCTCTCTGTCCGCAGCATTTTTTCTCCTTTTATTATCTTCTAATACATGATCATTACATTATCGGCAAATAGACGGGGAAATTTCATTAAATATGCTAAAATCAACCGATATGTTCGCAGAGATCAGTTCTCGCCAAAGTAACCCCGGGGCTGGACAAGATATACCATTACTCGATACCGGCCGAGCTGTCAGATATTGCCCAGGTCGGCTCGCAGGTCCTTGCGCCTTTCGGCAAAGCAAAGAGGGTGGGGTACATCGTCGGGTTCGTGGAAACATCGGACGTTAAAGGCATTAAAGACATCGAAAGCGTCTTGAGCCCGTATCCTTTGTTCTCTCGCGATACCGTCAAGCTGGCGAAATGGATGGCGGAATACTATAACTCGTTCTTCATGACGGCTCTCCGAACTGTTATGCCGCCAGGGATGATCAAGATCGAAGCCAGGGCTTTGAAAGCGAAACTAAATAAACCGCTTTACAAAGAAGTTCAGAGTTCAAAGTTAAAAGTTATAAGTAAATCACAAATCCCAACATCAAAATCGTACAAATTCTCGTTAACGCCGGAGCAAAAGGAAGCAATGAGGTCGATCGCCACCGACATTGACCAGAAAAAATTCAGCGTTTCATTATTATACGGGATCACGGGATCGGGGAAGACCGAGGTTTATTTGAGAGCCGCGGACCATGTGGCCAATGCCGGCGGCGGAGCCATCATTCTTGTTCCGGAAGTCGGCTTGACTCCGCAGATAATCGAAAGATTCCAAGAACATTTCGGCGACAAACTAGCCGTTTATTACAGCGATATGCGCGAAAAAGACCGCGAACTTGCGTGGACACAGGTCGCGAGCGGAGAAAAACAGATAGTCTTGGGAACCAGATCAGCGGTTTTCATGCCGGTCAAGGACCTGAAGCTCATCGTTATCGATGAAGAATACGAGAATACTTACAAGCAGGAACAGAATCCCAGATATCACGCGAGAGAAGTCGCGTTCACATTGGCGAAAAGCACCAACGCGGTCGTTGTCCTGGGAAGCGCATCCCCCTCGATAGAAACTTATTATCACGCGAAAAACGGGGATTACAAACTTTTGACCCTGCCAAAAAGGATAGATGACAGGCCGCTTCCGCCGGTGGAGGTAGTGGACATGAGGGCCGAGATGAAAGCCGGCAATTATAATGTATTAAGCAGAAAGCTGAGCGAAAAGCTGAAAGCAACGCTCCAGAAAAAAGAACAGGCGATACTTTTCATTAATCGCCGGGGATATTTCTCTTTCGTCATGTGCAGGTCGTGCGGCGCATCCATCCAATGCCCCAAGTGCTCCGTTTCGCTTACATATTATATGACCGACAGGAAGCTGATATGCAACCGCTGCGGCTTCTCTTCCGAAGCGCCCGTGATATGCCCCAAATGCCAGAGCACTCAGATCAAATTTTTCGGCGGGGGAACCCAGAGGATAGAGCAGGAAGTCGCCCGTATTTATCCTTCCGCGCGGATACTGCGGCTGGACAGCGACACCGTAACAAAAAAAGGCTCTTATGAGAACATAATCAGGTCGTTCATCTCGGGCAGCGCGCGACGTCCTTATCGGGACCCAGATGGTGACGAAAGGGCTGGATATCGGGAGCGTCACGCTTGTGGGAGTGGTCGCGGCGGACATCGGGCTTAACATTCCCGACTTCAGGGCGGCGGAGCACACTTTCCAGCTGATAATGCAGGTGGCGGGAAGGACGGGGAGGCACAAACTTGCCGGTGAAGTAATGGTCCAAACTTACGATCCCGAAAATTACGCCATCAGGTTCTCGTCAAAGCATGATTATGACGGCTTCTATGAAAAAGAGATCCAATCAAGGAAAGAGCTGGGGTATCCGCCGTTCGGAAGCCTTATTGCCGTAGTTGTGTCAGGCGAAAATGAAAAGAAAGCCGAGCAGGTCGCCGGCGAGACGGCAAAAATGATAAGAAAAAGATTGTCAGGCGCCAACGAAGTTCTCGGCCCGGCAAAAGCGCCCATAGAAAAACTTAAAAATAATTACCGCTATCACCTCATTGTAAAAGGCCCCGGCCTGGATGAAATGAGGAAAGCGGTTGTTGAAAGCGCCGGAAATATTGTAAAATTGGGCGGGGTCAGGGTAAGCGTGGATATAGACCCGTACAACATGTTAGTAGGAGATAAAATGGCAATTCTCGAGATATTAACAAATCAAAACCCGATCCTTCGCAAGACATCGAAGCCGGTCGCCAAGATCACCAAAGAGATCAGTGAACTTGTGGAGAACATGGAAGAAACCCTGCGGGCTGCTCCAGGCGTGGGGCTTGCCGCGCCGCAGGTAGGCGAGCTTATCCGCCTGATCATTGCCGACATCGGGGACGGCCTGCATGTGATCATCAATCCGAAAATCATCAAGAAAAGCGGAAAGCAATCATTTGTTGAGGGGTGCCTCAGTTTGCCGGGGCTGGAAGCGCCTGTCGAAAGAGCGGAATCCGTTGTTGTGAAAGGTATGGACCTGAAAGGGAAGCAGATAGAGATACAGGCACAGGGTCTTCTTGCGACAGTATTTCAGCATGAAATCGATCACCTGGACGGCAAGTTGTTCGTTGACAGGGTAAAAGACCCGAACCAGATAATTTATCTTCCGAAAGACAGCCACGGCAACTCGACGACGCCGAAAGACGAGGCAATTTGAAAATATTATTCATGGGGACGCCGGAGCCGGCGGCGAAATGCTTGGAAGCTTTGATCAACTCCAGCCACCAAGTCATTGCAGTTGTAACACAGCCTGACCGCCCGAAAGGGAGAGGATTGAGCATCACCGCGTCGCCGGTGAAAGAGCTGGCGCAAAAAAATAATATTCCCGTTCATCAGCCGTGAAAAGATAAAAGATAAGGCAGCGATCGACCTTGTCAGAAAGATATCGCCCGGACCTGATAGTTGTTGCCGCGTACGGGAAGATACTTCCGAAGGAGATCATCGACTTCCCGAAATACGGCTCGATAAACGTCCACGCGTCGCTTCTGCCCGAAATACCGCGGTGCCGCGCCGATACAATGGGCGATATTGAACGGGGAGAAAGAAACCGGGATAACTATCCAGAAAGTTTTCGAAGCTCTCGACACCGGCGACATCATTCTCCAGAAAAAAGTTCAGATCCATCCGGATGATAACGCTCATTCCCTGACCATCAAATTATTTGATGCCGGCTCGGAGCTTATTAGTCGAGGCGGTGGATCTGATAGAAAAGGGGAGAGCCCAATTCATAAAGCAGGATGAAAAGCAGGCGACTTACGCCGCCATCCTGAAAAAAGAGGACGGAATTATCGACTGGAAAAAGCCGGCTAATGAGATCCTTGATAAGGTCCGCGCGCTTAATCCCTGGCCGGGAGCGTTTACATATCATAAAGGGAAAACACTGAAGATCATTGAAGCTGAGGAATTCGACATGGGCGGGAACAAATGCCCTGCGGGACAGATCAGCACTATCGTCAAGAACGAAGGCTTTATTGTCGGCTCTTGCGACGGCGAACTGCTGGTGAAAAGGGTCCAGCCGGAATCCGGGAAAGCGATGTCCGCGTACCAGTTCGCTTTGGGGCGCAATATAAAAGCGGGGGAAATCCTGCCCAGTTGACCGTCTTAATTATTTTTTCCTGATAAAATAATCCCTGTTTTAATTGTTTGGAAAGGAGTGTGTTACTGTGACCCATGTTATTTCCGATGATTGTATTTCCTGCGGCGCGTGCGAGCCGGAATGTCCGGTCTCTGCCATCAGCCAGGGCGACACGAAATATAATATCGATCCGGCAAAATGCACCGACTGCGAAAAATGCGTCGCTGTCTGCCCCGTTTCCGCCATCAGCAAAAAAGCCTAGAATTTTCTTAAAAATTCCGCTTGACAGCTATATATAGCGTGCTACACTCCCCCTTACCTCTAGATATGGAGTGTAAGGGTCTATAAGGAGTTTCGTTATGAAATGCCCGTTCTGCGGATTTATGGAAGATAAAGTCATTGAGTCGCGCGCCACGCTTGACGATACCGCCATAAGAAGAAGAAGAGAATGCCTCAAGTGCGGAAAAAGATATACATCTTATGAAAGAGTGGAAGGCGTGGAACTTGATGGTGGTAAAAAGGGACGGAAGGCGCGAACAGTACAACCGCGAAAAAATAGTTTCGGGGATCGTGAAGGCGCTGGAAAAAAGACCTGTATCGATGAAGATAGTGGATGAGCATTGTCGATGAAATAGAAAAGCATTTGCATTCGCATTATCAGGGAGAAGTGCCGACAAAAGATATCGGCGAACTTGTCATAGATCGTTTGCACTCAATAGATAAAGTGGATATGTAAGGTTCGCTTCCGTTTACAGGCAGTTCGAGGATGTGAAGGATTTTGTCGATGAAGTGAAGTCAATGCCGGTTTCGTAAATAGTAAAAGAAAGGAGAAAAAAATGAACCCTCAAGCGACCGCGGAAAAACGGTGGAAAAAATAGATTCAACCGACCTGGCCCTTTTTGTAAGGACTTCTTCCGATGACATGTGAAGATGGGACAGATCAAAAATAGTGGAGGCACTGATAAAAGAAACGGGTGTCGCGCCGGAAATGGCGAACATAATCGGAGTGGAAGTTGAAAAACAGATAAAATCCCTCAGCATTGAAATAATAACCTCCCCGCTTATCAGAGAACTTGTGGACGTGAAGCTTCTGGAATACGGACTGGAAGACGCCAGAAGAAAACACACAGCGATTGGGCGCACCGCTATATGATGTCAAAAATATTATTTTCAACCGCAACAGAGAGAACGCCAACGTCCCCACGGGCCTGAAGCGACCAACCTTACTCTTGCGGAGAACATAAAGAAAGAATTCGCGCTTCTCCATGTTTTCTCCCAGGACATCGCGGACGCGCACATGATAGGCGATATCCACCTTCATGACCTCGGTTTTGTCGACAGGCCGTATTGCAGCGGACAGTCGATCGAATACGTAAAAAAATTCGGGCTTGATCTTCCGAATTCATTATCCAACGCAAGGCCCGCGAAGCATGCGGATGTCCTGCTGGCGCAGGTGGTGAAATTTTCAGCCGCGCTGCAGGGACAGTTCGCCGGAGCCATAGGATGGGACGCGGTAAATATTTTCTTCGCGCCGTTCCTTGTCGGCATGTCAGAAAAAGATATCAAGCAGATCGCTCAGATGATGATATATGAATACTCGCAGCAGGCCGTGGCGCGCGGCGGGCAGGCGATATTCTCCGACATAAATATTTACTGGGAGATGCCGAAACACTTTGAAAATGTTCCCGCTATCGGCCCCGGAGGGCAGTACACGGGAAAGAAATATTCGGACTATCTGAAAGAATCCCAGCAGTTCGCGTGGGCGCTTTTCGATGTTTACAAGGAAGGCGACGGCTCAGGCAGGCCGTTCTTCTTCCCGAAGCCGCTTGTTCACATGACAGAAAAGTTCTTCAAGACCGAAGGCCACGAGAGGTTCCTGGAGCACATCGCGGAAGTTTCCACCCTGATGGGCAACACGTATTACGTGTTCGACAGGGGAGAGACGGCGAAGATATCCGAATGCTGCAGATTGTCGTTCAAGCTGGAGCAGACGGACCTGGATGACGCGAAAGAGCCGTGGAGAATGAGGTATTCGGCCCTGCAGAACGTCACGATCAACCTGCCGAGGATAGCGTTCCGCGCGAAAGGCGATACAGAGGCCTTTTTCAGGCTTCTGGATGAAAAGCTGGAGATAGTGGCCAGGGCGCATAAAGAAAAGAAAACCTTCATTGAAGAGCTGCTGGCGCTGGGTAACAGCGGCCCGCTCTCACTGCTTGCCATGAAACGGGACGGATCGCCGTACCTGAGAATGCAAAGGGTAAGCTACCTTGTGGGCATAATCGGCTTGAACGAGGTCGTCCAGATATTAAAAGGCAAAGAACTTCACGAGAACAAGGACATGCTGAAGCTCGGGCTGACGATAATCTCGCATATGAGATTAAAATCAGAGGAATTATCAAAGAAATACGGCATGCATTTTGTCCTGGAGCAGACGCCCGCGGAATCGACGGCGTACAGGTTCGCGAAGCTTGACCTTAAGCATTTCGGCGACGAGGCGGCGAAGGTAGTGAAAGGAAATCAGGCGCTGGGAGAAGTTTATTACACAAATTCAACTTACTTTAACGTGTCGAATACCATGAACCCGGTGGACAGAGTGGTGCAGGAAGGGCTTTTCCATCCGCTCATCGACGCGGGAGCGCTGACGCATGTCTGGCTCGGGGAGTCAAAGCCATCGCCCGCATCTATAGCGAATTTCGTCGTGAAAACTTTCCAGAATTCCCAGAACGGCCAGATAGCGTTCTCGCCCGAATTCACTTCCTGCAACGACTGCGGAAAGATAGTGAGGGGACTGAGAGAGACCTGCCCGTACTGCAATTCAACATACGTGGAAGGCATAACCAGGATAACGGGATATTTCTCGAAGATATCGGGCTGGAACAAGGGGAAACTCGGCGAACTGAAGGACAGGCACAGAGTTACACTGGAACCGATCGAAAATGCTTAGAAATGAACTGGTGGACATGAGGAGCGCCTCTGCCGGGATCGCCCTTGCGGATCCGGCCGCCGCGGAAAAAGAATCTACCGATCTTTCCATGTTCGTCCGCACATCCGCAGATGAAATAGTCGCGTGGAACAGGGGCAGGATAGTGGACGCCCTCATAAAAGAGACCGGAGTGAAGCGCGAGCTCGCGGAGATAATCGGGCTGGAAGTGGAAAAGCAGGTAAAGAAGCTCTCGATAGATTTCATCACCGCGCCGCTTGTCAGGGAGCTTGTGGACGTGAAGCTTCTGGAATACAGCCTGGAGGAGACCCGGAAGAAGCATACCCGACTGGGTGTTCCTATATATGATGTAAGGCAGATCATTTTCCACAAGAACAGGGAGAACGCGAACACTCCCCACAATCCCGAAGCGACGAACCTTACCCTCTCCGAGAACATCAAGAAGGAATTCGCGCTTCTGAGCGTTTTTTCGGGGCCGGTGGCGGACGCGCACATGGTCGGCGACATACATATCCATGATCTCGGGTTCATAGACAGGCCGTACTGCAGCGGACAGTCGATAGAATTCATAAAGAAATTCGGGCTTTCGCTTCCTGAAGCGAATTTCATCGCTCCGCCGGCGGAAGAAGCGGATACGCTCATAGCCCAGATCGTGAAATTCTCATTCGCGCTCCACGGGAATTTCGCCGGCGCCATCGGCTGGGATGCAGTGAATGTTTTCATCGCTCCGTACCTGGAAGGGCTGGGCAGAGGGCACGTAAAGAAGCTTGCCAAGATGCTGATAGAGGAATTCTCGCACATTGCCGTTGCCCGCGGAGGGCAGGGCGTGTTCTCCGATCTTAACATATATTATGAGATACCGAAGCATTTTGAAGATGTTCCGGCCATAGGCCGCGGCGGGCAATATACCGGAAAGAAGTACAAGGATTATGAAAAAGAAGCGCAGTCATTCTCGGAGGCGCTGTTCGAGGTCTATCTGGAAGGGGACGGGGCGGGCAGGCCGTATTTTTTCCCGAAACCGCTGGTCCATATCACGGAAAAATTCTTCAAGACGGAGGGCCATGAAAAATTCCTGGACCTTATATCCGATGTGGCCGCTGAAAAGGGGAATACATATTTCGTTTTTGACAGGGGAGAGACGGCAAAGATATCCGAATGCTGCAGGCTGTCGTTCAAACTGGAGCAGTCCGACCTGGATGACGCAAAAGAACCGTGGAAAATGCGTTACTCAGCCATCCAGAACGTTACTCTTAACCTTCCGCGGGCCGCGTATCGATCGGATAAGTCCGATGAAAAACTTTTCGAGCAGTTGACAAAGCAGATGGAACTTGCCGTTCTTGCCCATAAGCAGAAAAGGGCTTTTGTCGAAGAGCTTTTAAGCCTTGGCAACGACGGGCCTCTTTCGCTTCTGGCCATGAAAAAAGACGGGGAGCCGTATCTCAGGCTGAAAAGGGTGACGCACCTCATAGGAATGCTGGGGCTTAACGAGCTTGTGCAGTTCCATACGGGGCAGGAGCTGCATGAAACCGATGAGAGCGTGAAGTTCGGCATGAAGGTGATCGCGTTCATGAAGCTGAAATGCGAAGAATTTTCCAAAGCACATAACATGCATTTCGTCCTGGAGCAGACGCCGGCGGAATCCACCGCCTACAGGTTCGCGAAGCTGGACATGAAGCATTATCCGGAAGCGGCCGCGAAAGTTGTAAAAGGCAACGCGGAACTTAACAATATTTATTATACCAATTCCACTTATTTTAATGTTTCGCAGGCGATGAATCCCATCGATAGAGTGGTAAAAGAAGGGCTTTTCCATCCGCTGATCGATGCCGGCGCGCTCACTCACGTGTGGCTGGGCGAGGCCAGGCCCTCGGCGCAGTCCATCTCGAAGTTTCGTGGTCAAGACGTTCAGGAATTCGTCCAACAGCCAGATAGCTTTTTCTCCCGAGTTCACAACCTGCAATTCCTGCGGGAAAACGGTCAGGGGAATAAAGGAAAAGTGCTCTTACTGCGGCAGTGAAGAGATAGAATGCATGACCAGGATAACCGGATATTTTTCAAAGATATCCGGCTGGAACAAGGGAAAGCTCGGAGAGCTGGCGGACAGGTATAAGAACCGGGAATATTTCAACAAGGAAAGCGGGGAATGAAAATGAAGGTCAAGGTTTTCGGCAAACCGGGATGCGAGTTCTGCAAGACCACGATGAAGAAGTTCGAGATCTTCCTGAACCTGTGGAAGATAACGGACAAAGTGGAGCTGTCTTTCTATGACATGGAGACAGTGGACGGGCTTGCCGAAGGGGCTTTCCTGAGCGTCGGGAAGATACCCACTTCCATCATTGAAAAAGACGGCCATGTCATCGCGAGATGGGACGGGAAAGTCCCGGTTTCAGAGGAGTTTAAGCCTCATTTCGAGCAGCTACTTTCCAATTAATATCCCGTTGCTCACGGGTATTTCTGCTCCTCCTGGAGGGGACATTTATCACTGCGTCATTAAGGACCATAGTGGAGGAGCTGCCGCCGTCCAGGTTCATTGCATCCACGCATCCAAGGCCCTTCATTATCACAGCCAGTTCTTCCAGTGTTACGCCGGCACTTTTTGCGTGGGAGGGGCTTTCAGAGCATTTATCAACCGCTGCAAAAACAAGATCGCCTTCGCTGTTTATCCCCACCGCGGTCCTTGCCGCCCTGCTTTTCGCTATATCGGTCTTGAACTGTTCGCTGTTCTTTGATATGTAGATCTCTCCTGATTTAAGCAGCCTAGGCCCACCGCCTATCACATGCTTTATATCCAAATTTGAGAGGCCGGACAATGGGATCAATTTCATTTTTGTGGTGATCCTGCTACCGATATGTATCTTGTCTCCCAGATCATCCCAGTAATTCGGGATCAAGGGACAGCACATATCCGTCTTCAGGTATCCTTGCGTGCGCCCTGCAAATGTCCTTCACCTCGTCATTTGACACGGAAAGGACGATGCCGGGCGTATCTTCATCCGTCTGGATGCCGTATTTTGGCGTGTACACTATGGCTTCTCCCGTGCCCCGCTTCCTGTTCACCCCGGAGATCTGAATGGTCCTTCCTTCTATCTGGGATTCGCCCGACAGGGAAACATTGTCTATATAACAACGGTTATTGCTGTCGATGATAAGCGCGGTCCTGTCAAGTATGGAATATGAAACCAGCTCTCCGTTGATCATAAGGATGCCGAGAGGCTCTCCTGCGCAGCCGAAGAATGTGCCGTTCACTACCGGCCATCGCTTTTGTTTCATGCTGCCATGTCGCTTACCCTGTCCTTTATGTATTTTGTCTGTTCTTCCTGGCCCCAGAAAGTAAAAAGCGAACCAAATATCCCGAGCAAGCTCGGCGGCTCGGCTTTTTTATGGGCGAGAAAAGGATAAACATTCAGAAGTTTCTGGTCAGCTATGAGCGCGTTTACCGTCACGGGGCCTTCTTCGGTGTCTTTGGACATCTTTGCATACCTAAGACCCGTTACTTCATCAGATGTCACGACGATTTCCGTGGTTGAAACCGGTTCCGCCGTTGCGGTAATCTCGATCTCGGGTGCATTGATCTGTGGAACCTTCATTTTCGAAAGCTTGCGGAATTCAATTATCATCACGTGAGGGTTTTTTATAGTGGAAACGTTGAGGGATGTGAGGTATTTGAAGTGCGCCGTTATCCCGCAGATGCCGTTATTCTTCCCGATCTTGATGCTTTCCAGTATTTTGCTTTTTATTCTTTTAGGGATGGACGGCAGGGGGTTGAGGCCCGGGATAGAGATCACGGCATAAGAATTCCCTCTGCTTACTACATATTTAGCTTCCCCGCTGATGTCAAGGATAAGCTGCAGCCTGTCCTTTGTTTCTTCGCGCGTGATCCTGTTAAGCGTGGACGCATAGGAAGCGGAGGCCAGAAGGAACAGCGATATTATTACAACAACAAGAGATCTTTTCATTTTCCCTCCAGTTTTCTTTTAACTTCTTCTATGACCTGCGCGGGCGTGGAAGCGCCTGCAGTAAGCCCTATGATATCAAAACCTTTGAGCAAGTTCAGGTCCAGGTCCGCGGCGGATTCTATTTGGATATGTTTTCGCGCCCGTTCCTTCGCAGAGCTCCTTCAATCTTCTGGTATTCGCGCTCTTCTTGTCGCCTATGACGAGCATTATTTCCGATCTTTTGGCCACATCCACCGCAGCTCTCTGCATTTTAACGGTAGCTTCGCAGATGGTATTGAAGACTTTAAGCTCATTGGTCTTGGAAGCGAGCGCGTTCACGACCTCGTCAAAATTCCTGCTCGACTGGGTCGTTTGTGCTATCACTGCCATTTTTTCGTGGAATCCGACCTTTTTTACGTCTTTGATATTCTCTAATACCTGCGCCTTATCGTTCGAAAATCCTTTTATTCCCGCAACTTCAGCATGATTTTTGTCGCCGACGATTATCAAATGATATCCTTCTTCGACAAGCTGTTTCGCGAGGGATTGAGGTTTCTTTACCCATACGCAGGTCGTATCGATCAATTTCAGTCCGGTCTTTGCTGCTTTTTCATACATGGCCGGAGGCAGACCGTGCGCGCTGATTATCAGATATCCTGTTGCGCCTTTCGGGAGTTCTTTCAAGTCTTTTATGGTCTGTACGCCTTTTGATCTCAGTTCATCGATCACTTTCTGGTTATGGACGAGATAACCGAGAATGTAAACGGGTTCTCCGGATCTAGCGGTCTTTATCGCCAGGTTGTACGCGCGGTTCACTCCGGTGCAAAACCCGAGGAATTTGGCGGTCAAAAGCTTCATTTATAGAAGATGCCTTCTTTTTTCATGCGGGAGACAGCTTCCTTTATCTTATTCTTGTCGGACGGTGATGGAGACCCTGAAATATCCTTCGCCGAATTTTCCGTAGCCCGAACCCGGGACCACCAGCACGCCCGCCTTTTCAAGAAGATGAGCGGTGAATTTCTCGGAAGTAAATGACGGCGGAACAGGCGCCCAGACATAGAACGTCGCCTTCGGATATTCAATGTCCCATCCCAGGGAATTAAGCCCGTCAATAAGGATGTTCCTTCGTTCGGCATATATCCTGTTCATTTCATCGATCTCTTTTTGCGGACCTTTCAGAGCTTCTATCCCGGCGGCCTGTATGGCCTTGAAAATGCCGGAATCAATATTAGTTTTGATCAAGGACAGCGCGGAAATAGCGTAGCTGGAACCTACCGCCATTCCTATCCTCCAGCCGGTCATGTTGTATGTTTTTGAAAGAGAATGGAATTCAATGGCCACTATCCTTCGCGCCCGGGATCTCCAGGACGCTCATTGCCCTGTAACCGTCAAAAGAAACCTCGGAATAAGCGAGGTCGGAGCAGAGAAGAAGATCGTTCTTTTTGCAGAAAGTCACGGCATCCTTAAGGAAATCCTTTCCGGCCACGGCAGAAGTGGGATTGTTCGGATAATTGATGAACAAAAGCTTTGACTTTTTGACGATATTCTTGTCTATCGAATCCAGGTCGGGAAGAAATCCGTTTGATTTTAGAAGGGGCACCGGGTAAGGGATGCCGCCGGCCAAGATCGTCGCTACATTATATACGGGATATCCGGGGTCCGGGACCAAGCGCGTAATCGCCAGGATCGATAAAGGCGAAAAAGGCATGCGCTATCCCTTCCTTGGAACCGATAAGGGAAAGCACTTCTTTTTCGGGATCAAGGTCGACATTGAACCTTTTCTTGTACCATTGGCGCGACCGCGGCCCTGAATTCTTTTGTGCCTTCATAAGGAGGATAATTGTGGTTTTTCGGGTCGTCCACGGCCTTATGGAACCGCCTTAAGTATCCTTTTTGGCGTGGGCATATCGGGATCGCCGATGCTGAGGTCTATCAGCTTCACTCCCCGCGAGATCAGGTCATTCCTTTTCTTTTCGATCTCCGCGAACAAATAAGGCGGAACGTTCAATATCCTGTTCGCTTTTTTCATTGTATCGTCCCTTCATAAACGGTCTCGGCCGGGCCGCGCAGTATCACATGCTTGTCTTCCTGCCACTCGATGTCCAGGTTGCCTCCGGGAAGCCTTATAAGGACGTCTTTTTCAAGCTTCCCGAGCGTGTTGCCGGCGACAGCCGAAGCGCAAGCGCCTGTTCCGCATGCCAGAGTTTCTCCCGCGCCTCTTTCCCAGACCTTGACTATGGCCTCTCTCGGGCTTATTACCTGGACGAATTCAACGTTCGTCCTGTCCGGGAACATCTTGTTCGATTCTATCTTCGGGCCGATCTCATCGATCGCGATCTTGCCGAGGTCATTCACAAATATCACGCAATGAGGATTTCCCATCGAAACCAATGTAGCATTAAATGTTTCATTTTGGATCTTGACCTTTGAGCTTTGAATTTCCGAAGGCGTTCCCATGTCCACCTCAACTATCGCGGTCTTTCCTTTATGCTCCAGTATCGACGGGAGAATTATCCCGGCCAGTGTTTCCACGGAGATCAATTCTTTTTTTACTTTAAGCGTTCTCGTAAATGTATTTTGCGAAGCATCGTATGCCGTTCCCGCACATTTCGGCTTCGCTTCCGTCCGGATTCAGCACTCTCATGTTCACGTCGGCTTTATCGGACGGGCCGGCAATGAGAACGCCGTCCGCGCCGATCCCGTAATGCCTGTCGCAAAGTTTTATCGCGAGCTGCGAAAGGTCGATGCCGTCCAGCGGCTCCGTACGCGAGTCTATTATTATGAAATCATTTCCAAGACCGTGCATTTTAACGAATTTCATGCCGCCTCACTTCATATAGCTTGCCGACGTCGTTGCCGATTCAAAAACGGTCACCTTTGTCACATCGGCTTTTTTGGCGATCTGGTCGAATATGTACTTTGCCACGTTCTCCGATGTCGGATTGATCTTTTTAAAATACGGAAGAACGTTCAGATTGGTATGGTCCAGCTTTGACAGCGCGAACTGAAGCATGAGCTTCAATTCCTTGAAATCCCTTACCATTCCCAGCTTGTTCAGCTTTTCGCCTTTTATGAAGACCCGCGCTTTCCACGTGTGGCCGTGGAGCTTTTCGCACGGGCCGTCGTAGCCGATCAGCTGATGCGCGGCGTCAAATGTTCCTTCCACCATCAATTCGTACATGCTTAAATATTACCTTCCCCGGGCGCCTTTTACAATAGATATCTCTTCCACATTAGCGAGAGGTTTGCCTAAAAGCCTTGAACCCAGGTCCCTGAAATTAGCGCCTGATCCGGTCACGAGGAACCTGTATTTCGGCGGGTCGCCGGACATATTGCTCATTTTTCCCCTTATCAGGATGTCCCTTGCCTTTTCTGCCGCTTCATCGGACGGGTCTATCAATGTGACACCCGCGCCCATAATGCTCTTGATCGTCCTGTTCAAGATGAGGGTAGTGAGTGCAGCCAAGCACCAGAGTATCTATCTTTGCCGACCTGAGAGGTTTCAGATATTCCTTCAAAACCTTCTCGGTCTCTTCGGAGGCCGCGAAACCGCCTTCTATCAGGGGAACCAGCAGTGGGCAGGCTATGCCGATGACCTCCGCTTCCTTGTTGATCTTTTTTATGGCGTTCTGATATGCCAGCGAATTGATCGTGCCGACGGTCGCGATAACGCCGATCTTGTTGTTCTTTGTCGCTTTTGCGGCAAGTTCCGCGCCGCCTTCTATCATTTCCACCATCGGGAGCCTGTAAATATTCTTGAGGACGGGATAAGCCAGCGCGGATGATGTTCCGCAGGCGATGATCAGAAGTTTAACGCCGAATCCCGTGAAAAGCTCGATTATTTCCTTGTTGATCTTGATTATTTCGCTGGCAGACCTTCCGCCGTAAGGGACACGGGCAGTATCAGCCAGATAAATTATGCTTTCCCGGGGAAGAAGCCTGGCTGTTTTTTCGAAAACAGTGAGTCCGCCGACGCCTGAGTCGAACATTCCGATCGGGGCTGATTCCGGGGGCTCATATTTTTCCGCGACAGGGGATATTTTCTGCAGTACCCTTCCGGATATGATATTCCTTACTTGTGAGATCTCCGCCATGAACTTATTTTAACATATTCTGTTATGCCTTTACACATTCCCTGCGCGACAAGGTCCTGGAATTTCGGGCTTAGTATCAGCTTTTCTTCTTTCGGATTCGTGAGATAGGCGGATTCCACGAGGACAGAGGGTATTTTTGTGCGATGCACGGCATAATATTTCTCTTTCCGGACGCCTTTATTCTTTGTTCTTATCGTTCCATAAAGATATTTTTGCATTATCTGCGCGAATTTCCTGCTCTGGGGCGTGTAATAAAATGTTTCGCATCCCCTTATTTTCGGTTGAGTGAACGCGTTAAGATGAACGGCTACGAACATATCTGCTTTGCTGCAATTCGCGATCCTGACTATGTCCCTGTTCTTTATATCCACGTCCCTGGTCCGGGTCATCAGCACTTTCGCTCCCGCATTTTCAAGGAATCCCCTTAATTTCAAAGCGATCTTCAGCGTCAGCGCTTTTTCAAAAATGCCTGATGGCCCCACGTATCCGGGGTCGCGGCCGCCGTGTCCGGGATCCACAACGATCAGTTTCCCTTTCAGAGGATGCATCGCTTTTGCCTCTTTTACCGGTTTAACCGGTCTTATTTCCGGGGCGATCTTTTCGGGCTTAACGGCTTCGGGAGGAACGTTCTCTTCTTTTTCGATCGTTTCCGGGGTCGGCTGCGCTTCTTCTATCTCCTCCGGAACGATGGTTTCAGGAGTGGATAGGGGGCAAACTTCCGGGGTGGGGGCGCTTGGCGCGACTATCTTTCTGCTTCCGGGCCTTGCTTTGGTGAATTCCAGGATGAATTTATTTTTTCCGATAATGCTCGTGTAGTCGTAGGTCAGGGCTTCGCTGGGCTCCACGATGACATAAACGGTATTTTCGTCGAACTGGGCCGCCTGGATCATCCTGATAAGAGAAGAGGGGCCGCTAAGCGTTATCGGCGCCTGTATCCTCGCATTATGGAAAGCTAAAGCGACCCTGTTCGGCGATTCCAGCGTGATGATCTCAGGCTTTATATTTTCGGAAGCGAGAACGGAGACCTCGTTATAGCCGCCCATTATATGGGTCTCTACCTTGATGATGTCGGCCTTGTTAGCGGCATAGCAAGGAATGACAAATGACAAATTACAAATGACAAATGAAATCCCAATGACCAATGCCCAAATTGGGAATTGGGACCTGGTCATTAATTTGATATTGGCTAATTGGGAATTTGTCATTTAGACTTTTTTATCAGGCTCAAAAGCTTTTGTTTTGTGTTCAACTTCGGGTCATCCAAGACTTTATCCAGCAATTTATTAAGTATTTCGCCGACCTTCGGTCCCGGCGGTATGCCAAGCGCTTTCATAACGTCATTTCCGTTCACTTTCAAGTCGCCGATATGCAGGGCATTCTGGGCTTTCAATATCTTTGCGATCCTTTTCCTTAGCTCTTTTGGATGGTCTTTTTCGACAGGGCGTCCCATTGACCTGATATCCGCAGCGCGAAGCTCGAACAGGTCGTAAAGATTTTCCAGTCCGGCCCTTCTGATGAATCTCCTTATGCCGGCGTCCGTCCATATCGATGTGTAGTTGAACATGTGATTTTTGTATCAGATTCGTCACATATTCGATATTGTCATTGCTGAATTTAATCTTTTCATTATTTTATATGCCATTTCGGCGCCTTTAATGTCGTGGCCATAGAAAGTGAACTTGACCTTGCATTTCGGTTTCGCGATATCGTGGAGGAGGGCGGCAAGGCGGAGGACGGGCTTGTTTCTTGAAGTTTCGTCGCAGCAATAAAGCGAATGCCAGTAAACATCATCCTTATGGAACGGCTTTGGCTGTTTAACGCCCATGCCCTGCAAAAGTTCGGGGATATATAATTTTAAGCAGGCCCGATCTTCTCATCAGGTCTATGCCTATCGACGGCTTCTCTGACCCGAGCATCCGCATCAGCTCGTCATGGACGCGTTCGACGGATACTTTTTTCGAAACGTTGAGGCATTTTGAAATGGCGTCGAATGTCTTTTTTGCTATCTTGAAATTCAGTTTGGCGGCGAATCGGCAGGCCCTGATGGGGCGCAGGCCGTCTTCCTTAAATCTTTTTACCGGGTCGCCGACGGCCCGTGATTATCCTGTTCTTCAGGTCTTCGCGCCCGCCGAAGATATCGATAAGCTCTTTTGTCGTAGGGTCATAGGCGATGGCATTCATCGTGAAATCGCGCCTGGAAAGGTCCTGTTCGATATCTTTTGAGAATGTGACCTTGCTCGGGTGTCTGTCCGTCAAAATATCGTTCGTCCGAGCGAAAAGTGGTTATTTCGTAAGGGATCTCGTTGACTATGACGGTTACCGTGCCGAATTTGATGCCCGGTGGGGACGACTTTTTTGAATAGTTTGCTGATCTGCTCCGGCCTGGCGTCGGTCGCAAGGTCCCAGACGTCCGGCTTTAACCCGAGCAGAAGGTCCCTTATCCCGCCGCCGACGATGTAGCACTTAAAACCCGCTTTCTTAATTGTTTTTATTATCTTTATCAGGTCGGCGGAGAAATATTTATTGTTGATCATTTGATGAAAGTTTACAGGAGAGGGGTATATATGTAAAGGGGAGGGGAGAAAGTATAAGAGGTAATAAGTTAAGAGTTATGAGTTAATAGTTAATAGTTAAGAGTTATCAATTAAGAGTTAAGCTGTTGAAATCCACTACAACTGTCGTAAATAACTACAATCATTTGTCAACTTTATGTTCAATAATGTCGGCAAGATAATTGCTGCTTCTAGCTTATTATGAGCGAAGCATTGGTTCCGCAGGAAGTTATTGAGAACAAAATTTACCTGATCCGCGGGCAAAAAGTGATGCTTGATCATGATCTTGCAAAACTATATGGTGTGCCGACTGGGAACCTGAATCGACAAGTTAAAAGAAATTACGACCGGTTCCCGCAGGATTTTATGTTCCAGCTGTCAAAGCAGGAATTTGACAACTTGATATGCCAATTTGGCATATCAAGATTAAACTGGGGAGGATTTCGAAAATCCCCCTCCGCGTTTACAGAGCATGGAATTTTAATGCTTTCATCAGTGTTAAAAAGTAAACGAGCTGTTCATGTCAACATTCAGATCATGCGAGCCTTTGTCCATCTAAGGAGGATGATAGCTGGCAATAAAGAACTTGCCACCAAGATCGATATTCTCGAAAAACGAGTACTTAAGCACGACGGCGATATACGCGAGCTCGTCCGCGATATTCGAAGGTTAACCTTAACAAAGAGTGGGAAAGCGAGGATAGGTTTTTGAAGTAAAGTTATTAGTTATGCGTTATGAGTTATTAGTTATTAGTAAAGAGTTATGAGTAAAATACAGAACTTTAACGATTTGGAAGTGTGGAAAAGGGCGCATTCTTTCGCGACGCGCATATACACGATCACGAAAGGGTTCCCAAAAGATGAAAGGTTCGGATTGACGGACCAAATAAGAAGAGCGGCGTCTTCCATTGGGGCGAACATAGCCGAAGGTTTCGGCCGGTATCGCTCGAACGACAAGATAAGGTTCTTTTACAATTCCCGGGGATCGATAAACGAGTGCATGAACCACTTATATTTAGCAAAAGGGCTAGGTTATCTGAAAGAAGATGTGATCAACGAACTGCTTGGTGAAATGATCCAGGTAAAAATGATGCTGAACGGCTTAATCCGAAGTATTCGCCACACTACTTTTAACTCATAACTCGTAACTGTTAACTTTTAACTTATAACTCTTAACTAATATGCTCGAATTTATACGCTGCTTTCGCCAGCCGCTTATACGCCTGGGTGTCGTCATTCAGCTTGAACGGGATATCGATTATCTTTGAAAAGCCCTCCCAGATGCCGAACCAGCCAAGCGGCATGAAGATAATGCCGACCAGGTCAAGGGTGAGGCGGTCCAGTTTCAGGTTATACGCGAGGAGGGAGAGGGATGTGAGGAGGACCATGCCGACGGCGACATACACGATGCCTCTTATCCTGATCTCGTCTATGCTCTTCTGATATCTCAGATATTTCTGATGAAAGTATTTGTTGAGGCGGGAGACTATCTTTTTTTCCACGTTCTGGTCCTCGATAGACTTTGGCGCCACCAGGACGATGTCGTATTTTCCTTTCGGGTTCTGTCTGTGGCGGTGGCGGAGCTCGTTGATAAGGTCCTCGGAGAGGTCGCGGTCCAGGATATCGCGGGGATCAAAGTCCGAGAATATGTCGTCATAAGTATCTATCGCGATGGAAATCGCGTTTATGTCATCAAGTCTTTGCTTTATATTTTCATCCGGCATAAAGATCCCTCAACTCTTACCCATTATTAAGTAACTTGTTGCCCGTGCCTTGCCTTCCGCCTTTATGATCTTGCTTTTGATCAAAGGCTGAATGATCTGGTTCACTCTCGCGCGGGTAACTTTCAGATGACCAATTATCTCCGGCGCGGAAAGCCGTCCCTTATCCCGCAATAAACTTAATAACACTTCCTGGCGCGCTGACAAGCTTATTTCTGATGTCGCTTTAATTTGAAAGGATTCGATCCTTTTCCTTACATCTTTAAGTGTTCTCACAATTCCTTCAGCCGTGTATTCTATCCAGAATGTCAGGTTATTGTCCAATTCCCTTGCCTGCTGTATCTTTTCATAATAGCGCTTCCTGTCGCCGGCAAAAAAATCATCCAAACTAAAAATATGCCTTAAATCGAATTCCCTCTTATAAAGCAGCCATGTCCCCAGAAGCCTTGCTATCCTGCCGTTGCCGTCAGAAAAGGGATGGATGGAAACGAGGCGGTGATGCAGGATCGCGCAAACCATTATGCTGTGCAGGTCATTTGCTTCCCCGGAATTAAGCCACTTGACCAATTCTTTCATTAATGCGGGGGTGATCTTCGGAGAAGGCGGCGTGTATATTTTTATGCCGTTCTCATCGAGCACATAATTTTGTTTTTCCTTATATTTTCCGAGTTTTTCTTTTTGGAGAAGTCCATCCATAAGGATCGAATGAAGATGTAAAATAGATCTTTCACTTATCGGCGAATGCGAATGCGCTTCTATCCATCGCATAGCTTTAATATAATTGAGCACTTCTTTTTCGGGATCCCTGGCTGCAACTTGTTTCCCCGCGCCTATTAATTTTCCGACCTGTGCAATGCCCAAAGGATTGCCTTCGATGGATGTGGATGAATGCGTAGCTTTAATTCTGGCCTCATTTTGGAGAGAAGGAAGCCATGCGACCTTTAAAGTGGAGCTGTTCACCCATTCGCGCAGCGCGCTGGCTTCATCAATGAGCTTGACGAAGTAAGGAGTTATCTTGTAAACAGGCTTATACATATCTTTATACTATATAGTATTGTCAAGTAATCGTCAAGTGTATTGTAAAGCCTTTTAAATGTCTTATAGGGAACTGGTTGCAAAATGCAACCGGTTCACACTACTGTTGAAAATACCTACAACTGTCGTAATAAACTACAATCACTGGTCTAATTTGTGCTCAAATATACTGGCCAGATAATTGCTGCTTCCAGTTTATTATGAATGAAGCATTGGTCCCGCAGGAAGTCATTGAGAACAGAATTTACCTTATCCGCTGCCAAAAAGTGATGCTGGACCGCGATCTGGCAATATTATATGGGATCGAGACCAGGATATTGAAACGAGCGGTCAGAAGAAATCAAAAAAGGTTTCCGCCGGATTTCATGTTCATTCTGACCCATGAAGAGGTTGGATGCCTGGTATCCCAAATTGGGATACCATCAAAGTCGTATTTTGGAGGATCAAATCTCGATCAGATGTTCCTTAATGAATTTCTCGATAGTTTTTAACGCCTCGTCCTTGAATTGCGGCGGGCTGCTGGCTATCCATACGGTAAAATTATAAAGTTCCTGAGTATCCACTTTCATCCATTTCTTGTTCATGTGCAGGAACACAAAAAGCGTGGTCATTGCGATCCTTTTATTGCCGTTCTGGAACGGATGGTTCTTGATCATTAAATAAAAGAGAACGCTCCCTTTCGACACAAGCGTGGGATACAGGTCTTTTCCTCCGAAGCTTTGGAAAGGCGTTGCGATGCAGCTTTCCAGTTTATGCGGATATCGAGTGGAAAAATCAGGTATCGGTTCGTTATAATGCATCAGTTCCCGGGCCAGCCGGAAAGAAAGATGTTCAACCTCTTTTACGGTTAAGATTTCCAATCTTCCCTCCCGAGCAGTTTAAGGACTTCGCCGTATTCTTTCACGGTCCTGTGCACAGCCTTGTCTATTTCTGTTTTGCTGGCTTCGCTCAACTCCGAGCCTATGGTATCTTTGATATTTTTCTTCGGAATCGCGTAGTTCCTGCCGATCTTTTCGGCCTTGATAATGCCGGATTTGACCTTCCTGTAAAGCGCTATCCTGCTGATCCCCAGCATCCTGGCCGCTTCAGGTATGCTCAAATATTCCTTATTTTTCCTTGTTCCAGCCATAATAATGTCCTCCTGTGATATTGTTAACTTGTATGGCATAGGTTAACATAGGTTAACCCGATTGTCAAGTGTTAACAAGGCATCAAGTCGGATCTCCAGATCCCCATTTCTTAAAAGATAAGTTAATATTGGTGAGTGGGCCCGAAGGGCTAATTTAAAAAATAGGCTCGCCCTTTTCCTGCCTTTAATAGCTACAGAAATGGATACTATTCAGCGCATATTGATCTCATTTAAAGCAGGCAAGGCCAATCGACCAGCCCAAAATGCGTTTCAAGGGCTAAGACAATATTCGGGCAGACCACAAAGCTCGTTTGAAACGCTTGATTTTTCTATGCCTGCCCCCTTTAGGGGGTTACTTTCTTTGTATCAAGACAAAGAAAGTACGAAGAGAAAAGACTTTTGTATTCGGTTTTTGAAAAATTATGCTATAATCTTGGCCCGAAAATCCAATGAGCACTAAACCTAAACTTAAGAATTCTTTCGGTTGGATTCCTGATATCCCAGACCACCGCGATCACATATATGCCGCTCCTCTGGAATGGATAGCCAAACTTCCGGCAAAAGTCGATCTCCGCGCCCAATGCCCTCTGGTATATGACCAGGGCCAATTAGGAAGCTGCACAGCGAATGCGATCGCGGCGGCGATGGAATTCGAGCAGATAAAGCAGAAGGGAAAATATTTCATGCCGTCGCGTTTGTTCATTTATTATAATGAGCGCGTGATGGAGCACACTATTGATAGTGACAGCGGCGCGCAGATCAGGGACGGGATAAAGAGCGTGGGGAAGCAAGGTGATTGTCCCGAAAAGTTATGGCCGTATGATATTGCCAAGTTCTCGCAGAAGCCGCCTGTTTCGTGCTACACGAATGCGGTCAAGCACAAGGCGGTGTTATATCAGCGCGTGAGCCGGATTGCGAACCAGATGAAAGGGTGTCTCGCGTCGGGATATCCGTTCGTGTTCGGATTTTCGGTATATGACAGTTTCATGACCGCGGCCGTGGCAAAGACGGGGCACGCGAAGATGCCGGGAGCGAAAGATAAACTGGAAGGCGGGCATGCTGTAATGGCTGTAGGATATGATGATGCGAATAAATGGTTCATTGTCAGGAATTCGTGGGGCACGGGGTGGGGGATGAAGGGTTATTTCACTTTGCCTTATGATTACCTGGTGGATGAAAATTTGTCCGATGACTTCTGGACTATTCGAGTTGTAGAATGATATCTGAGACTTGAGATCAGAGATTTGAGACCAGAGATTTGAACTGGTCGCAGATTGCGACTGATTCATACTATTGTCGAAATTCGCTACAACTGTCATTAATATCTACAATAATTTATCATTTTTATGTTCAAATATAGCGGCAATATAATTGCTGCTTCTTGCTTATTATGAGTGAAGCATTGGTCCCACAGGAAATTATTGAGAACAAGATCTATCTAATCCGCGGCCAAAAAGTCATGTTAGATATGGATTTGGCAGTTCTTTATGGCGTGAAAACTTTTGTCCTAAATCAGGCGGTCAAAAGAAATATTGCAAGGTTTCCTGAGGATTTTATGTTCAAAATTACCTGGCGGGAAGCTGAAAACTTGAAATCACAAATTGTGATATCAAGTTGGGGTGGGAGAAGATTCCGACCTTATGCTTTTACCGAACAAGGTATAGCTATGCTTTCGTCCGTTTTGCATAGTGAAAGAGCGATACAGGTCAATATAGCGATAATGCGTGTTTTCGTGCGGTTCAAGCAGATGGTGTCTGCCCATAAAGATTTAGCTCACAAGCTTGAACAACTTGAACAAATAGTCGGCAAGAACAGCGAAGACATTCAGTTGATATTCCAGGCGATACATAAATTAATTGAGCCGCCGCCGGCGAAAGAAAGCAAGGGAATAGGGTTCAGGTAAAAGGGGTCAGCGATAAAGGGATAAGGGATCAGCGATAAGGGATAAAGGAACAGGGATAAGGCAAAAACAGTGAAAGAAAAGGTAACAACATTTTATGATCTCAAAGTTTGGAAGCAGGCTAATGCTTTCACTGTCAAGATTTATCAGATAACGAATAAGTTCCCCCGGGATGAAAGGTTCAGCCTTACTGATCAGATGAGGCGGGCGGCCTCATCGATCTCAGCTAATATTGCCGAAGGCTTTAACCGTTATCATTCAAATGACAAAATAAAGTTCTATCTCAATGCTCGCGGTTCCGCGGGGGAAAGCAAGAGTCATGTTTCTCTCTCTAAAGACTTGAAATATGTAGGCGAAGCCGACGCGCATATGATGATCAACGAATTGAGCGAAATTGAAATGATGATAAATGGCCTGATCAATTCACTTCGCCGCCTTGCCGCCTCCCGTGCCCCTTAACCCTTGTCCCTTACCCCTTAACCCTTGTCCCTTACCCCTTAACCCTTGTCCCTTACCTCTTGCCCCTTTTCCCCTTAACCCTTGTCCCCCATCCCTTACCCCTTACCCCTTATCCCCTGCTTTACTTTTCCGACGATAAGGATAGTGGAACAAGTGAAGCGAGAGGAGCACCGTTTGGGATTTAAATAAAGTATTTCCACCTGCTAAGATATTTCTTACCGAGTTTTTTCAGGCGATGATATTCGACAACCCTCCTGTTTCCCTTTGGATTAACATAAACTATTGATTTCCCGCCTAATTTGGCATGTTTTTTCTCTAACTCATTTGCAGGAACAATATAAACCGTCGGAA
The DNA here is from genome assembly GCA_963768305.1 of uncultured bacterium. Classification (GTDB taxonomy): domain Bacteria; phylum Margulisbacteria; class WOR-1; order CAVSGV01; family CAVSGV01; genus CAVYHE01. The sequence continues at coordinate 85,039 of CAVYHE010000008.1, read as the reverse complement.
TAACGGCTGGATTGTTAATGCTGTTTCGATATGATACAAATGCCAGATAATGGTTGGGTTTTTTATTCTTCAAGTTATCAATCGGAAAGCATGATGTATCCCGAAGTCCTTTCACGTCAATAGTTAACAATTTATCGCCCTTTTCCACCATAATATCTACAGACTTTTTGTTGCCTATGGTAATAGATGCGTTTACGCCAACTCGATAAAGCATAGATAGCACATAATATTCTGAGGCAAGATTTGTATTGTACCCTTTATTTTCCATAATAAAATATTTTATAAAACTAAATATTCACTACATTTTCAAATTCTTTATTATTGAACGAACCCCTTCTCTTAAAAGTTATTTTTGTCTCTGATTTTTTGATTTGGTCGGTTTTTTCAATCACTTTGCGTAATCTTTTGCCCATTCTTGTTATTAATCCAACAACAAGAGCATTTCCCATACAGAAATATCTCCATCGTTCTGGCATATCTGTATTGGTCCAACCGGGAGGGAAGCCATTCAATCTTTCTGTTTCTTCAGGTGTCAACCTCCTCAATCTGCCATTTATGGGGTCCTTTATAATATGGGATATCCTATTCGGACGTGACGCTCCTTCATTTGTTAGCATTGTCCTTGAAGGAGAATCTAGTTTATCAGGAAAAGGAATAGCTCCTTCAGTATATCTATAAACAAAGCCTGTTTTACTTGTTCTTGGTTCATCCTTTGCGCCTTTGCAATATTTCCACTTTTTATATTCATTCTTTGTGATGAAGTATTTTTTCTCAACAGGATCAAAACTAATGATATATCGAAGGGGTGTTATTTTTTCAAATATAGGAATGGTTTTTACGGTATAAACGACTCCTTTTCTCATAAATCCACTATTAAAGAAATGATGTTGAAAAGTATTAGTAATATCTATAAGACTCGAACTAATATTTATACATTCGGCATCTGGTCGTAACGCCTGATCTATCTTGACAGGAAATTCCTGTGCGAAGAAACCGTTGTTTTCGACAATATCTTCAAGTTTCTTCTTCGAATAAAGCTTTTTTATCAGTTGTTTATCTCTAGTAGCAAATATGAATGTTCTTCTGCGTTTCTGAGGGAATCCATAATCTGCGGCATTGATCATCCGCCATTCGACAGTATATCCAAGCTTATTTAAGCAGGATAAAATGATTCCAAAATCGCGGCCTCTTTGTTTTGAAGGTGAGCGTAATATTCTATCGACATTTTCAAGAAGAACATAGGGGGGCTTTGTTTTCTTTATGATATCCCTGATTTCCCACCAAAGGACACCTTTCTTTCCATGTATTCCTTTTGCCAACGTAGTAGCTACGGAATAATCCTGGCACGGAAAACCACCGACCAATAAAGTATGCTTTGGAACTTTATATTTGGCAACAGCGATATCTTCGTTCGAGTGACCCTCTTTACCGAAATGAGCGACATAACAATCGGAGGCGAATTGTTCTTTTTTGAAAGGCTCCCATTGGTTTGACCAAATGACTTGCCAATCGCTTTCTTCAAGGCCTAAACGGAAGCCTCCGACACCAGCAAATAATTCACAAACAGTAAATGTTTTATTGCTTTTCTTTCTCATTTGGATTGTATTATAGCGTAAATCATAATTAGGATCAAGTTCTTAAATTCGAGAGTGATTTCTTGATCTCGGTTTCGATATATTTAGCATTGAACCAGAAGCAATACTTTTTGAGCTTGATTCCTGAAATAGTTGTATATGTATCTTTTGCGTCTCTTCCATGAGGTCTTATATGAGAAATTGGATTTTCTTTCATCCCCGGAAGCTTACTTTTTGGATTAATCCTCAATCTTTTTATTGTTTCTATCCACACTGACTTAACTTGTTTATCTAGGTCATCAAGCGGAATATTCCAAAATACGACCCCTTTAAGGACCTTGTTGTTCTTATTGTCTTTTTGGTAAACAACGAAAAAGAATTTTCGTTCGAACATTTCTCTTGTTGTTGAGCTGTCCCAATCGTTTTCTGCTACTAATTCGTCATATTTAAAATATGGGAAAGAAATGCTTTCTATCAGGTTCCCATTTCTTTCAAACGCAATGCTCTTTAAAGCAATACCTGCTTTAATGAATTCCTCTGATTTTTCCGGACTTTCTTTTAGACCAAGGATCGCCTTCGAGATGATATCGTTGTAATTCTTGGCTTTAATAGAGACCTTGATCTTCTTATCCTTTGCTATTTGTTTTATTGTTTTCCCAATGAATGGCTTGAATTTATTGATCAAATATCCTTCAAATCCGAGTTTGATAAGTTCATGGTCGTCTTTTATTATCTTTTCTTCTCCGAACTTTTGCCCGAGTTTTCCCATTGAGAGTTCCCACAATATCGCATCAAGATAGGGTTTCTTAAAGCAGAGGGAGCGTGCTTTAACCTTCCTTTTAGACCTTGGAATAACGACAGTTTCTCTGCTATCACTTCCGCTTGTACAGGCACCAAGATATAATGTATCCCCCTCTGATATAAGCCAAGGGACATTATTATTTATTTTTGCTCTTATCTTTTCCCAATCTGATCTAATGATGAGCAGGTCTTTCTCTGGTATTTCCCATAAGCCGCAAAGTTTAATGATAAGTTCCATGGGATGTTCATTTCGATTATAAAGATAAGCGATTAATAATGTTTTAAGGTTCTTTGATAGAAAATGACTCTTTTTCCATATTTCTTTATCCATATCACAATAATTAAGTGAATTTAGTTTTAATCGTTCTTTCGCGTGCAATCTATCCTTGACCTTTATAAGGCCCGTTGTTTTTAATTCAACACCTGCCTCCGGAAAGTCGGGTAGAGGACTGTTATTAGGGGTTCTTTTGAAATGTAGCTCTTCGATCAATTTGCCAAACTGCCCTTTATCGTAATGAGGGTCCCTATTCCAATCTATTGGATATAAGTCGTTTAGCTTATGATCCTCAAGTATCTTCGCATATTTCTCAATGGACCTCAGGTCCTTTTCATTATATGGTAGCTTCATGTTAACCTCACCCGTTCCGCTATTTTTAATGCAATGTTGATAGCCTCTTTCCTGATCTTGCATTCCCATACAACAATACTCTTCCAGCCAAGTTTCTTCAACAACGAAAGCTTTTTCTTATCCCTGGCTTTGTTCTTTCGGAACTTTTCCCTCCAAAACTTAAGATGACTTTTAGGAAGACTCGGCTTGCAAAATGGGCATCGATGCCAATAACAGCCGTTCACGAAAACAGCTAATTTATGCTTCGGAAAGGAAATATCTGGACGACCAGGAAGTCTTTGGTCATGTAATTTAAAATGTTTCAGACCGATTTTTCGTAATGCTTTTCTCAGTGAGCGCTCAGGAGTAGTATTCTTTGCTCTTATTCGGCTCATTATTTTGGAAGTTAGTCTTTTTTTGGGGATGGGAGACCTGCCATCACGAATATATTTTATCATTTTTCTTACATCAACCATCTGATCTTAATTAATTTGACAGATATCCCGCATCCAAGCGCGCCTATTATACATAAATATATCCACTCCAGCGGAAAACCCGTTATCCTGCCGCCTTCCAGGAGGATTGACCTTGACCGGCCCGTAGAATTGATACGAAGGCAATAGGGGAGCCACCGCGCTTAATTTTTGCGAAAAATCGGATAACGCCGAAGGGAACATGAACGGCAGATAAAATAATACCCCCAAAGTCCTCGCGCTCGCCTGGCTCCCGCACAAAAATCCCAGGAATATCCCGAAAGCGCAAAAACAAAAACTCCCCGCCAAAAGGAACAGGAAATAACTCGAGATATCCCCAAAACCGAACCCTCCCATCAAATGAAGCAGAATGACCGCCGCGAAAGTCATTATCATCCCCGCGAAAAGCTTGGCAAACACCCACTCCAGCTCCTGCATCGGCGTCTGCAAAAGCCCCAATAATAGTTTCTTTTCTTTTTCCTCGGCCACCTGCGCGGGCATTATGATAAATCCCACCAGAAGCACCGACATCAAAACCCAGGTGGGCAATGCCTGCTTCTGGATCCCGCCTTCCTGCAACGACCTTATTTCCGATATCCAGCTTGAACTCCTGCCCTCAGCCGACCTTTGCAGGACGGCGACATTTGATAATATCGCCAGCGCCTGGAATGATTCTTTCTTCACGACTATAAGACCAAGCGTCCCGTTCTTCGCCCTTGTCAAAATCCCGTCCAGCTCCCTGTCTTTCAGCTTTTTCACGCCCTCTTTTTCATCGCTGACAGTTGTAACGGTGAATAATCTTCCGGCCGACCTTATGCTTTTCATGATGACGGACGGATAGTATTCATTTTGAACTATCCCGATCCTTACCGCGCGGGACGCATAGTTGGACGGGTCTACCATTTTCAGGGACATCACCGCGAACAGCGGGATAAAAAGTATCAGGTATATTGACCTGTTCTTGAAAGATATGGCAATGTCATTTTTGATAAGAACTAGAATATTTTTTATCATAAGTAAAGGTCCTTGTATTCTTTTGAATTGAAATATTCTTCGGTCGGCCCGTCAAAGACGATCTTTCCCTGATGCAGGACAAGTATCCGCGCCGCCAGCGTCCTTATCTCCTCCGGCCGGTGCGAGGTGAATATGATCGTCTTTCCCCGCGCGTGTATGCTTTTCAAAAGCCTGTAGACCTCTTTCGTCATCTCAAAGTCCAGCCCCGCCGTTGGCTCGTCAAAAAGCATCACCGGCGGGTCCGCCAGAAGAGAACGGCCTATGCTTACCCTTTGCTTGAGCCCTTTTGACAAAACTTCAATTCTTTTTTTACGGAATGGCAGAAGCCCGAATTCATTAAGTATTTCCTCTATACGCGAAGAAGGGACCTGAAAAAATCCGGCGAATAATTTGAGGTTGTAATCGACGGAGAAAAGTTCAAAAAGATCTGAGGTTTCCGGGACGAATCCCACCAGCTTTACGAACGCGGACCTGTTCCTGAGATCTATGCCGTCGACAAAAGCCTGCCCGCTGTCGGGGAGGATCCAGCTGCCAAGCATTTTTAGAAGTGTGGATTTTCCCGCGCCGTTATGGCCCACGACGGCAATAAACTCCCCTTTATCAACACTGAAGCTGGTAGGGAACAGGCCGCTTTTCTTGTCATAGACCTTTGTAAGGCCGCGGATCTCAAGCTGCATCGGGGATCTTTACTTTATGACCTTTATGAGAATGATCACTAAGATAACTAAAATCACTAATTCAACCATTTAGCTAACCTCCCTATTTATGTATTTGGAATATACTTTTTTACCTTTGCGACCAAGTCTTCCGCCTTGAAAGGTTTAAATATAAAGTCGTTCGCGCGCACTTCAGCGCTCATTTTGCTTATCTCCGGAATATCCAGCGCTGTGATCAATATCACGGGGGTTTTGCTGTTCTTGGCGTCCGCTCTTACCCGCCTGCAGACCTCGAACCCGTCCACCCTGGGCAGCATGATATCCAGAATGACTGCGGCATATTTTTTGGAAGCGATCATCTCAATGGCTATTTCTCCGCAATCCGCGGTCTCAACCTCGTAACCCTGCATCTTGAAAATTTCCTTCACCGCTTCCAATGAGGGCTTGTTGTCATCCACGATCAGGATCAAGATAGGGTCTGCCATGTTCATCCTCCTAGCTGCTTTACCGGCAAGGGTCATGGGACTGAAAAACGAAAAGCTTCATATAAAAAAGCTGCCGGGCATATGTGAAACAGTCCAGCAGCTGAAGTCGCAAAAAAAACCTGTCACGTGATAAAGGAACATCAGGTGGAATTATGTCTTAATGGCGCATAATTTGCAACTATTCTTTCTTTACGGTAACAATGAACTTTTTTACCTTTGCGGTCAGATCATCCGGCCTGAAAGGTTTTAAGACCACATCGTTCGCGCCTGCTTCGATGCTCCTTTTGCCGATCTCAGGGATATCCAGGGCGGTAAGCATTATCACGGGGGTCTTGCTGTTCTTAAAGGACGATCTCACCCGCCGGCATACCTCGAACCCGTCCACCCTGGGCAGCATAATATCCAGAATGACCAGGTCATATTCTTTGGAAGTTATCTTTTCGATGGCCGTTTCTCCTGTTTCCGCGGTGTCAGCCTTGTAACCCTCCGCTTCAATGATGGCCTTGACCGCGTCTAATGTCGGTTTGTGATCTTCCACTATCAAAATTTGATACGCCATGTTCAACCTCCTTGCTTTACCGGCATGTAAGCCTGGATATCACTCTTCTCGATGGAGCCTTTCCTGTCGCGCACCGCGTTGGCTACGGCCCAATCGCAGATCTTCAGGGCCCTGAGAGGGATGCCATAGCTCAAAGAATGGATCTCTTCGATCGCTTGAGCGGTGAAAGGCTCCGGTCCCTTTCCGCCCGCGTCATTTATTCTTTTTATGATCAGCTCTTCGATCCCGCTGAGGGTGAGCGCGCCTAGGAAGACGGTCTCCGCGATGCGGTCAAAAAAGTCCGGCAGATTGCGCTTTATCATTTCGCGCGCCTCGGGATCCCCCGCCATGATCAGGAAAACATTGGGAAGGTTCGCCAGCGTGGACAGGAACCGCTTGAATATTTCCCGCGATTCATGCACCTTGTCCAGCAGGATCAATATCTTCTTTTGGGAATTTTTGCACAGCTCGTAAAATTTATAAGCGTCCATGTTCTTGCCGCCGCGCAACGTTCTTTTTGTAATGAGCGGCAGGACCAGATCGATCAATTCGTCCGGATCTTCGGGCGGCCGATGGACATAAATGGTCTCGAAATTGTCCTTTAAACGCTTCTCCAGCCAGCGCAGGAGAATGGTCTTTCCGCTGCCGATCCCCCCTATGATGAGGATATGTCCGCTTAAAGTATTGAGTTTCTCTATGATAAGCAGGACTTCCGCGTTACGGTCCACATGCGTGTCCGGGATAGTGTTCAGAATAAAAGGATTTTTCGTCCAGCCGAATGTCCCGAACCACTTTTTCTGCTCTCCGGTCAGCGGCGGTTGTTTTAACCTGGCTCCGCACTTTACGCACACCTTATAATATTTGGAATTGAGGGCGTTACAATCCGGACAATGGACATATTTTGACCGCCTCCACAGATAATAGGTCCAGGCAACGGCCACAAGTAAAAGCGCGAATAATGCGCTGGAGATGACCAGGGGGACTGTCCTGGCAAAAAAGGGCTTATTATATTCAAGCTTTAAACATATCACTTCCGGAGAGCTTGCGTTCACGGCGGCAATAAGAAGAGGGCTGAGGAAAAGGGCGTTATTTTTTTTCATTTTTCCTCCTTAATCGGCAGGGTAAAGCAGATCTGCGTGCCTTTGCCCAGGCCCTCAGACTCGGCCCAAATCATCCCTCCGTGCATTTTAACAAATTCGTCGGCAATAGCCAGTCCCAATCCCATGCCCCCCTCTGTTCGCGTCATGGATGAATCCACCTGGAAGAACTTATCAAATATCCTCTCCAGGTTCTCGGGGGCAACGCCTATCCCGTTGTCAATGACGCGGAAAAGGACATCCTTGCCCTGCACTTCTCCGGTCACTTTCACTTTGCCTCCTTTAGGGGTGAATTTCAGGGCGTTCAGCAGAAGGTTGGAAAATACCGTCCTTATTTTATCCGCATCGATGAAAACAGGCGGAAGATCTTTCGGCAGTGAAACTTCAACGCCGATCCCCTTTTGCTTCGAACTGGTCCCCTATGACGGAAAGCAATTCATCAAGTATCGGCTTGACGGAGACCCGTTTTTCGCTCAACCTTATCGCGACATTTCCCACGACATGCGCCGCATCCAGAAAATCCTGTATTACACCCTGCAGGTGTTCGCTCTCTTTTTTGATGATATCGGCCGTCTCCAGGTATTTCGGGGCCAGTTTGCCGTATTTTTCCTTCAAGAACATGGAAGCGTAGACCATGATGGGGGTCAAGGGGGTGCGCAGCTCATGGGATATTATGGAAAGCAGTTCTTTTATCCTCTTCTTCTCTACTTCAGCCGCGGCTACTTTTTGTTTTTCTTCCTCGGCCTTTATGTGATCGGTGATATCCCTTACTATCCCCGTTACCGCTGTCACTTTTCCCCTGTCATCCCTGATAGGATTTAATTTGGTGCTGCTGTAAAACTTTTGGCCCCGGATGGTTATCGTTTCATCCAAAGAAAAGCTCTTGCCTGTCTCGAACACTTTCTTGGTGTTTTCTGAGAATTGGGCGGCGGTACTTTCCGGGAATATATCAAATATCGACTTGCCGATCATCTCTTGAGGAGCCTTTCCGGAAATAGAAGCAGAGGCCTTATTTATCAACAAAAACCTGTTGTCCTTATCCAGCATGAATATCTGGTCGCTTGAGCTTTCAATAATGCTCCTGAATTTCTCTTCGTTCTCTACTAGCAGCTCCTCCGCCTTTTTCCGTTCGGTTATGTCATGCAGGATAGCCATTTCGCCAATGTCCTTGCCCGCGCTATCTTTGAGCGGAACCGCATTGATCTCAAAAGATAATTTGTTCCTGTGGGTGTCGAATGCTTCAACCTCGTAGGGCCCGACAGGGATACCCAGTTTTCTTTTAGCGAAGTTGGCGAGCATCGCGGCTATACTTTGCGGCGTGAATTTATCCGCCAGGGTGCTAATGCTCTTGCCGACCAGCTCCTCATTTTTATAACCGCTGATCTCTTCCGCCTTATAATTAATATCAGTAAGCCTCATGGACTTGTCGATCTGCACCAGAATATCGTTCGAAGAATCGAAAAGCAGTCTATACCTGGCTTCGGACTCTTTCAGCGCGATCTCGCTCAACTTGCTTTCCGTTATATCGGTAAGAAAGTTAAGCGTTGCCGGTTTCCCCTGCCAATCGATCCACACCGAGCTCATCTGCACCCATCTGTTCTGGCCGGCTTTATTTATAACGCGGAAAGAATAATTGTTCGGCGGCTCTTCGCCCTTCAAGCGCTGGACATAGCGTTCCGCCACCATCTTCCTGTCTTCCGGGTATATATAGTTGATGAATGGTTTGCCGATCAATTCTTCGGGTTTATATCCGATAAGATCGAGCGACTTGCTGTTAATGAATTTAAATTTCTCATCCTGCGCCACCAGGATCGTTTCGCCTGCGTTCTCGATCAGAGTGCGATATTTCTCCTCGTTTTCCCTTAATTGCTCATCCAGCTTCTTGCGCTCGGTGATGTTCCGCGCTATCGTCAGGATACATTTTTTGCCGTCGATCTCCAGAACGCGTGCGGACAACAGCGCGGTAATGATTGTGCCGTTCTTCATGTGTAACGGCGCTTCCATGCCGATAACTTCACCGCGCGAGGTTAAACCGGCCACCATCCGATCACGGTCTTCCTTATTGGTCCAAAGCGCTGCGCCGCCTGGCAGAGACGATCGCCCCAGGACTTCTTCAGGCGTAAAGCCGGTAGTGTCCGTGAAGCTCTTGTTCACTTCCAGATATTTGCCGTCGGAAAGCCGGGTGATGGTAATGGAATCCGGGCTGGTATTAAAGATCTTGGCGAACTTCTCACTGGTTTGTCGCAATGCATCTTCCGCTTGTTTTCGCTCGGTGATGTCCAGGAAAGAAGAATATGCGAAAACCTCCCCTCCAATTGACACATGAGCGATGGCAATGTGCAATGTCTTGACCTGTCCCCCTTTGGCTATTATCTGATAATCAAATTCTGAGCCAATGGTTTTTCCTTCGGCGGCCATCTTCATCTTATCTTCGATCGTTTTACGTGAAGACGGCGCAACATGGTCAAGTAAAGGAATTTTAGAAACTCTCCCATGTTATCGTAATTGAAGATCTTCAACAAAGCATTGTTCGCAAATATGACATGATTGCCTTTGGCGATCCCTATCCCTACAAAAGACTGGTCCACAATGGCGCGATATTTAGCCTCGCTCTCTTTCAGCTCATCCTCCGTTTTCCTGCGCTCGGTGACATCCTGGCCGATGCAGATAAGGCCGACCACGTTCCCTTCGCCATCCTTCAATGTCTTATCATACCATTCGGTATAGATCTTCCCGGCCGTCCTTCGCCAAAATAACATTTACATTCCCTTTTGTCTCGATACTGCTGATGGCTTTTTTAAAAAGATCGCGGAGCTTGTCGTAATCGTATTTTTTTAAGAATATCGAGAACCAGTCCTTGCCCTTTACTTCTTCAAGCTTGTACCCGCTCAGCTTTTCCATGTACGGGTTGAAGCTGACTATCCTCCCCATGGGATCCAGAACAAGAATGATAACTTGGGCGGTTTTGACCAGAATATCAGAAAATTCCCGCTCCTTTTGTGTTGCCTTTTCCACCTCGACCTTGATCTCCTCCTCGGATATAGCAAAATGGAACCGGGTCATGGCGTAGATTATGCCAAGGGCAAAGATCAATACGAAGGAAGGGCCGATATTAGGTATAAAGTAAATACGGGACAGGGGCAGTACTATATCAATTAGTGATGCCGGGACAAAGGAGATGATGCCGGTAAGTAATATGATGGAAGCCTGGTTCCTGATAAGCTTGGTTTCGCCTTTCTGCCAGAGGACGTACAACAGATAAAAAGTTGCCGCCATGAAAACCAGGAAATAAAGATAAAATAAGACTGGCCAGAACGAATAATCCCAACTATATGACCAGCCCCAGGATTGAAGAACATGTTTTCCGGACAAGTAACCGGCCCAGTGAAGTAAGATAAAGAAGGGGATGGGGATAAGGACTAAGGGTTTAAAGCGGTTGAGAGCTTTATTCCCGCTAAAGATCACGGTGGCATAAAGCGACAGGCCGGCAAAGGCGGCCCAGCCGATGGAGCTGATATTGTAAAACAGGGTGGTGGTTCCTTCTGTTGAATAAGGGTTATGAACGATGAAAAGCGGAAAGCTCCAGACAAAAAAGCTGCCCATCAGCCAGAAATAGGCGCGGTTGAGGGGGGAACGCGGATTTCTCAGTAAAATGTAAAGCGCTAAAAAGAAGAACGCAACTGATGTGATATAGTCCAGCAGCTCCAGCAAGATAAAAGAAATGGTCAGGTGTTGCATGAACATTTGGCGGAATTATGCCCCCATGAAGGCGATTTGCAACCGGCTTATAGCGAAAACAGGGCGCGCAACTATAGTTTGGTGGAGGTGACCGGAGTCGAACCCCCGTCCTCTTTGAGGGGGCTTCGCCCCCTTCAACGCCCCTCGACTTCGCTCGGGGCTGCTCCCCCGGAGAAAAAACTCCCGTTTTTTCTCCCTCCGCCTCGATAAGCTCGGCGGAGCCTCCCACTTTTTCCCCGGACGTGGGACTTTATGTTACGCCATATTAACTGGAACAACAAAAATTAGAATTATAAATGGAGGTGGTGGGATTCGAACCCACGTCCGAAAAAGTTTCGGCAGAGACCACTACGAGCGTATCCTAAATATTGATTTTCACCCGAGCCTTCGCCCTAGGCGGGGCGGATCTCAAGTTAGTCTGTGAAAAAATTCCCTATCTGTCCCGCAAACAGGGCAGAAAAGTATCCGGTATTATAACACCTTCTCAAACCCGACCGGAACGGACTTAAGAGGCGATGCCGCCGTTATTTATTAGGCAGCAAATGCAAATTCAAATTGATTTGCGTTTGTGTTTTGACAACATTTTTACAAGGTCATTGTCATCCTTGGCTCGCGTTCCCCGCATCCGCTTTCCCGTCAAAACCCTTACACCCCCATAGCTTCGAAACTTGAGTTTACTTCATCTCTTTAATGTGATCTTCAACGAGGGCAACGAAGGCTTGCGCCTGTTCGGGCGACAGGTTGCTTTCCAGAAGGTCGCCCAATGCTTCCCAGGCTTCCGCTTCTTCCATCAGCTCTTTATTGCTCTTTATTTCATCCAAAACCGCGTCTATCTCTTTCTGCAGCCTTTTGTTCACTTCTTCCATGGCGGCCTGGGGATTTGTCATCCCCGTTTCTTCGATCACGCGCTCGATTATTTGCGCCATCGAAAGCTCTTTTTCTTTCGCTTCCGCGGCAAGAGCGGCAAAGCGCACGGCCATCGCGTGCGAATCAAGCGCTAAAATCCCTTTTTCGGCGCCTTTTGGAAGAGACATGCCGGGACGAACTGCCTCAGCCTCGGTCTTTCCCTCTTTTTTGGGCGGCACCGGCGGGACAGGCGGCGTAAATTTTGAAGGCGGGATCTGGTTCACCATTGTTTTTTACCTCGGGGGAATTATATATAATAATATGAGCGAAGGCAAGACTTGGAACTAAATGTTCTTTTTGTCCAATGCGCTTCGGACAAGTATCATTGCAAGGTCGTTCACGGCTTTATTCCGTTTTTCCTTGGGGGAATTTTTGCACAATATTATTGTCATTCAGCATGGTTTTTAGTCGCATCCACAAGGTCCTTGATCGTGTATTGCTTCCCGGACTGTGCAGTTGAAGTTTTATTTATTCCGTTCATTTTTTCTTTAAGCGGGCCGATAAAGCCCTCTCCATCTCCCTTGCCGTCTCTTTTTTCTTGATCTTCTCCCGTTTTTCGAACTGCTTTTTTGACTTTGCGAGGGCAAGTCCACTTTCACCCAGTTGTCCATCAAGTATAGCTTAAGGGGTATCAAAGTTAAACCTTTTTCTTGCACGCGGCCGATAAGCTTGTTCATTTCGTTGCGGTTCATGAGCAGCTTTCGCTCCCTTATGGGGTTCAGGTTGTATCTCCCGCCCTGTTCGTAAGGGCTTACGTGCATGTTGTAAAGCCATATTTCGCCCTTGTCGATGCGGGCAAAACTGTCCTTAAGATTAACTTTTCCCATCCTTATCGATTTGACTTCCGTACCTTTAAGAGAGATCCCTGCCTGATAAGTTTCGATTATCGCGTAATCGAAGAAAGCTTTGCGGTTCTCAGATAGGACCTTTTTATAGCGGGGCATCTATGAAAGCAGATTTTCGAGTCCGTAAACAAGGCCGTTCAGGGACTTTATCTTTCTAACGGCCATGATCACGCCCGGCATGAAAGATTCCCTTGATATCGAGTCGTGCCTTATCTTTAACGTCTGGCCCAAGCCGCCGAATATCACTTCCTGGGATGCGACAAAACCCGGCAGCCGCACGCTGTGGATGTGGATGCCGTCCAGGCTCCCGCCGCTCGCGCCGTCAAGTTTCTCTATCTCAGAAACTTTGCCTTTATTCAGACCTTTCGCTGCTTCGGATTGAAGTATCAACTCAGCCGTCTTGATGGCCGTTCCGGAAGGGGAATCCGCTTTTTTGTCGTGATGCATCTCGATTATTTCCACGTTCGGCATGTATTTTGCGGCGGTTTTCGAGAACATCATCATAAGGACTGCGCCGATCGCGAAATTGGGAGCCACGATGCAGTTTACCTTGTTCTTTGCGCATAGTTTTTTTATCTCATCCAGGTCATCCTCGGACAATCCGGTCGTGCCGATCACCGCGTGGACGCCGGATTCAAGGATGATCTTTGCGTTCGCCATTGCGATGTTCGGATGCGTGAAATCTATGGCAATATCGGGTTTTGAGTCTCTTATCGCTGATTTCAGGTCCTTTGATATCTCGACTCCGAGCGGGCCTATTCCCGCGTCCTCGCCCGCATCGATCCCGACCTGCGCGATATCAACGGCCGCGACAAGCTTCATGTCATTTTCTTTTTTGATCGCCTTTATGACCTCGCTGCCCATTTTTCCCGCCGCGCCGCTTATCAATATTTTTATCATGATGTAATTATACCCCCGTGTGGCCGAATCCGCCAGAGCTTCGATGCGTTTCGGAAAGGCTTTCAACTTCCTCTATATCCGCCTGTTCCACTTTCTTTATCACCATCTGCGCTATGCGGTCGCCGCGCTTTACGGTGAACGCTTCGCTTCCAAGATTGACCAGTATAACTCCCACCTCGCCGCGGTAATCCTCATCGATAGTTCCCGGCGTATTAAGAACTGAGATCCCGTTCTTTATTGCCAAACCTGACCTCGGGCGGACCTGAGCTTCGTAACCCTCAGGCAAAGCCATTTTGAACCCTGTCGGTATCAGCTTTCTCTCTCCCGGCTTCATCACAATTCGCCTTCAACTGCGGCATAAATGTCCATTCCGGAAGCAGCGTGGCTCATGTATTTGGGAAGGGGAACGCCCTCTCCGTGCGGAAGTCTCAATATTTTCACCTTTGGTCTTGCGCTCATACCTGCGGCATCTCCTTTTCCGTAATATCTCCGATCGCGGTGAGCGTCAGATATTCGTCCTTCAGATATTTATTTGCCGCGGCCATTATATCATCCAGCGTCAGGCTGTCGACTTTCCGGAATATCTCATCGACAGTTATTATCCTTCCGAAATAGAACTGCGACTTTGCCAGGTAGCTCATCCTGCTCGATGTGGATTCAAGCCCCAGGACAAGCGAGCCCTTAAGATGTTCCTTTGACCTTTCCATTTCCTCTTTTGTTATCCCGCTCTTCTTTATCTTGTTGAACTCTTCGATGGTCAGGTCCACGACTTTGCGGAAATTTTCCTTGCTTGTTCCGGCATAAACAACATAAAGCCCGCAGTCTTTAAGCGCGCCGTTGTACGAATATATCGCGTATGCCAGCCCTCTTTTTTCCCTTATCTCCTGGAACAGCCGGGAGCTCATGCTCCCTCCCAGCACCGTATCAAGTATCGAGAAAGCGTACCTGTCCTCGTCTGTCTGGGAGGGGCCTTTTGTTCCCAGGCACATGTGGACCTGCTCGGTCTTTTTATATTTCAATTTCACGGCTTTCTTTATCGTCGGCGGGACCCTTTTTGAGGCAGGGAACTTGCCTTTCATCACCGAGAACGCCGGCTCGATAAGTTTCACCGCATCTTGATGATCTATATTGCCTGCAAGCGCGACGATCACATTATCAGGAGTGTAATTTTCTTTTATGTAATCAAGCATTTGTTTCCTATCGATGGACCTGACGCTTCCTTCATGCCCGATGGTCGGCCTGCCCAGCGGATGCCCGTGAAAGATAGTTTCCATGAAAAAGTCGTGGATAAGCTCGTCGGGGGTGTCCTCGTACATTTTTATTTCCTCTACGATAACGCCTTTTTCCAGCTCCATTTCCTTGGCGTCATAAACGGAGTTAAGGAAAATATCGGATAGAACGTCAGCGGCGATATTGATATGTTTGTCCAATGTCACGGCATAATACGTGGTAAGCTCTTTGCTTGTGTACGCGTTCATTTTACCGCCCACCGCGTCAAGCTCGGACGCTATATCAAATGCCGATCTTTTCAATGTCCCCTTGAACGCCATATGCTCTATGAAATGCGAGATGCCGGCTATGGGGTCCTGCTCCAGGCCCGACCCCGCGCCAACTATAATGCCCATCGCGACGGAGCGGACATCTTCCATGGTCTCCGTTAGAAGTGTTATGCCGTTCTTCAGGACCGTTTGTTTATGTTCCGGAATATTCATACAGTTTATTCTTCTTTATGTAGTTGGCGACCTTGCTGTCCATCAACTTTGCGGGGATCATTCCTTTTTTGATGGAATCCCTTATCTTTGTGGATGAAACATCCGCTTTGACCTCTATCAGGTGAATGCTGTTCGCGTTCAAATTAAGCGGCGGGAATTTCAGTATCCGCTTCATCGTCCTTATCCTCGCGCCCTGTCTTGTCGCGACTATGAACTGGCATATCTTGAACAGCTCCAGCGGCTTCTTCCAGGAGAGGATCTCGTTTATGGAATCCATGCCCATTATATAGTAGAGAACGGCTTTCCCTTTGTACTCTTTTTTCAAAGCCTTGAAAGTGTCCACGGCATAAGAATATCCTGTCCTGTCTATCTCAACGCGGGAGATATAAAAATCTTTTCTGCCGGCGATCGCCAACTTCACCATTTTGAACCGGTCCTCTTTCGGAGCTATGTATTCCTGCGTCTTGTGAGGGGGATGGCCGGAAGGGACAAATATCACTTTATCCAGGAAGAAATTCTTTTTCGCGGCTTCGGCTATGGCGATATGCCCCTTGTGGACGGGATTGAAAGTGCCTCCCATTATTCCGATGCGCTGCAAGTTATTTCCTGACCTGACCGTTTCCGATCACTATGTATTTATATGATGTTAATTCGTTCAGTCCCATGGGGCCTCTCGCGTGGAGTTTCTGCGTGGATATGCCTATTTCGGCGCCGAACCCGAATTCCCCGCCGTCGGTGAACCGCGTGGACGCGTTCACGTAAACCGCGGCGGAATCCGCTTCATCCGTAAATATCTTCGCCGCTTTCCTGTCGCGCGTGATTATCGTTTCAGAATGTTTTGTCCCGTAAGTGTTGATATGTTTCACGGCTTCATCTACACCCGATACTACCTTTACCGCCAGGATAAGCGCAAGGTATTCCGTTCTCCAGTCTTCTTCCGTCGCCGATTTTATCGTCGGGTCTATCGCTTTTGCCGCCGCGTCGCCTCTCAGCTCCACATGGGCTTCTTTAAGGCGCTCAAAAACCATCGGCAGGAATTCTTTCGCGATAGCTTCGTCCACAAGCAGGGTCTCTATGGCGTTGCAGACCGAAGGCCTGCTCACTTTCGCGTTGTAAACTATCTCCACCGCTTTTTTCAGGTCGGCTGTCTTTTCCACGTAGGCGTGGCAGTTTCCTTCGCCGGTCTCTATCACGGGGATCGTCGAGTTTTCTATGGTATGTTTTATCAGTCCGGCTCCGCCCCGGGGGATTATCACGTCGATGAATTTATTCAACGAAAGAAGCTCAGTCACGGATTCCCTTTCTGTGTTCTCGATGATGCTGATAGCTCCATCTGGAACGCCGGCGCTGACGGCGGCTTCAGATATCAGCTTCGCAAGTATAAGATTCGAGTTAATAGCATCAGATCCGCCTCTCAAAATTACCGCGTTGCCGGCTTTCAGGCAGAGCGAAGCGGTATCAACTGTCACATTCGGGCGCGCTTCATAAACTATGCCGATCACCCCGAGCGGGACCCGTCTCTTCATTATCGTGAGGCCGTTCGGTCTTCTCCATTTTGCGATTATTCTTCCGATAGGGTCGGGAAGATCGCGCACGATGTTAAGGCTTTCGATGATATCGTCTATCCTTCCTCCGTCAAGAGCGAGCCGGTCAACCATTGTCGAACCGGTGTTTTTTTTGTATGCGATCTCCAGGTCCAGCTTGTTCGCTTCTATTATGTCTTTTGCGCCGGAGGAGATGGCTTTCGCCATGTTGATGAGCGCCTTGTTCTTTATCGCAGTGCTTATGTTAGCAAGCTTGAAGGACGCTTCTTTCGCTTTTTTAGCTTTTTCTATAACTTCGCTCATTTCGATCCTTTTAAGAAAACAGTCCCGACTTGCTCGCCTGAAATTATCTTCTCCATCACACCGGCGGTCCTTCCGTTCGCAATTGCGGTGGTGATGCCGGATCCGGAACATATCTCGGCGGCCTTTATTTTTGTCACCATTCCGCCCACACCCTTATCGGAAGATGAATGGCCTGCCGCGTCCATGACTTCCTTTGTGATCTCTTTTATTTCATGGACAACCCGGGATCCCATCATGAAACCATCCACATCGGTCAACATTATCAAAAGGTCCGCGCCGACAAGGCTTGCCACCAGGGCGGATAATGTGTCGTTATCACCGATCTTTATTTCTTCCACGGAAACAGTATCGTTCTCATTGACGATAGGGATCACTCCAAGTTCAAGGAGTTTTGTGAGCGCGTTGCTGGTATTCAATGACCTTGCCTTGTTGGATATCTCGTCCCTTGTTAATAATATTTGGGCGACGGTGATACCGTGTTCGTCAAAAGCTTTGGCGTATTCTCTCATCAATATGCTCTGGCCGACAGCCGCGGCGGCCTGTTTTTCGGGGATGGAGCCGTTTATTTTCTTTAAATTCAGCCGCTCTCTTCCGGAAACTATGGCGCCGGATGTGACAATGATGACCTTTTTCTTTGACGCGGTCATTTCCGATATTTCAGCCGCTATCCTCTTCAGATTGGCGGTGTCAAGGTTGCCGGCTTTGTTCGTGAGGGTGGAGCTGCCTATCTTGACGACTATGGTTTTGAACTTGCTCATCGTGAGGTGATTATAAAGGAAAGGAGTAATTGAGGCAAGGGAAACAAGGAGGAAAATGAAATTTACCGGTTTTTTTCACGATAAACATACGTGAGCATAAAAATAGATGTCAAAAGCGCGAGATATAATTTCCCTTTGCAGAGGAACAGGAAATGCGTCTCACGCGAAGAATGCAACCTGAATATATTGGGGCGATCCTATGTTATATCGAACAAGATCTTTGTTAAGATATCAACGCCTTCCAAGTCGATCTATCTTGGGACGGATCATCATGCCAGCGTGTTCTTCTCTTTACTGGAGAGAGATCTTGGCAATTTAAAAGGGAACGAAGAATGGCTTCATATCGACCGGAATGTGCATCCGGACAATAATTTTTTCGGCGGCCGGATAAATTTATCGCCCGCTTCAAGCACTAAAACTGTTCGCAAGTATCTTGAATGGGAATTATGGCCAAAGGTTTTCCGGCACGGGATCACAGTCGCGAATTTCATGACCGCCGTAGCGCGTTTATATCCGAACATGACATTCAGGTTCCTCCACGATGATCTCAAAAAAGGGGAGAAAGCCGTTGATTGGCGGGGAATGAGATTTTCCGGGATATCCCCATTGACACGCTGGGCTGACAGAACCGGCAGGGCGAACTCAAGGGTGATCAGTTTGGACCTGGATATTTTTGGCTATAATTCTTTTGGAAAGGCAAAGAGCGAATGGGACATTATGAAAGAAAAAATAATAAGAATGGCCGAAACAAGCAAGATCATCATGATGTTCACGAGTCCCGGTTTTATTGATGTTAATATGGCCGCAAAGAGGATGGAAGAAATGGTACGGGAACTGATAAAGTGAAGCCCTATTTCGCCCTCAGCATCTCCGCCGCCTTGTAAACCAGAAGCTGAACGCCTTCTTTTGTCGCGCAGGATATCGGGATATATTCGATCTTTTGCTTGTCGAACTCTTTCAGGTTCTTTTTAGCTTCCAGAAGGTCAATCTTATTCAAAGCCACGATCCGGGGCAGATCGATCAGATGCCGGCTGTATTCGGCAAGCTCCTTGTTAATAGTGGCGTAATCGTCGATGGGACGCCGTCCGTCCACCCCCGCGGCGTCTATTATATGTATGAGTACTCGGGTCCGCTCGATATGCTTCAGGAATTTATCGCCCAGGCCCACTCCTTTGTGCGCGCCTTCAAGAAATCCCGGAATATCCGCCGCGACAAAGCTTTCGAACTCGTCAACTTTCACTATCCCGAGATTAGGTTCTTTCGTCGTGAAAGGGTAGGGCGCTATCTTCGGATGAGCCGCCGATATTATCGATATCAATGATGATTTTCCCGCGTTCGGGCATCCGACAAGCCCGACATCGGCGAGCAGTTTCAGCTCAAGTTTTAAGATTTTTTCTTCGCCGGGCCAGCCGGATAGCGCTTTTCTCGGCGCCTGGTTCGTGGAAGATTTGTAATGGTCGTTGCCGAATCCGCCGTCGCCGCCGCGGGCGATCAATATCTTTTGCCCGTCGTTTAACAGGTCAACAATAAGTTCGCCGGTGTTCGCGTCAAATATCTGTGTTCCGCAAGGGACTTTTATCGTTAAAGGCTGCCCGTCTTTTCCGGTTTTTCTGTAGCCTTCTCCGGGCGCGCCTTTTCCAGCTTCGTAATTCTTTTTATATCTGAAATCAAGGAGAGTTCTAAGATGCGAATCAGAAGTTATTATAATGTCGCCGCCGCGCCCGCCGTTTCCGCCGTCAGGTCCGCCTTTCGGGATGAATTTTTCTCTGCGAAAAGATACGCAGCCGTCCCCGCCGTCTCCGGCTTTAATAGTGATAAGGGCTTCGTCTATGAAGGGCATATGATCTGATCGTTCCGAAGTTGCCGGTTAGGGGATGACGCTTACTTTTGAGCCGTGGAACAGTATCTTTCCGTCAGCCTTGGCAAAAAGGGTGTCGTCGCGGCCGAGCCCGACGTTCCTGCCTGGAGAGAATTTCAGCCCGCGCTGCCTGATTATGATGCTGCCGGCCGTTACGGTCTGTCCGCCGAAGGACTTCACTCCAAGCCTCTGCGAATTCGAATCGCGGCCGTTCCTTGTGGATCCGCCGCCTTTTTTATGCGCCATTACGCTTCTCCTTTAATGGATTCGATCTTGACTCTGGTGTATATCTGCCTGTGGCCTATGGTCCTGTGATAATTCGTTTTCCTCTTGAATTTGAAAGAGGTGACTTTCTTGTCCTTGCCGATGGATACGACTTTGGCGTCCACATGGGCGTCCTTTATGTATGGCTCGCCTACTTCTATCTTTCCTTTATTGCCGAGCATAAGGACCTTATCGAACTTTACCGCGTCGCCCGCTTTTTTATCGGCAAGAAGCTCCACGTCCATTTCCAGGCCTTTCTCCACCTTGTATTGTTTTCCGCCTGTTTCTATTATTGCGTACATAGGTCGGCAATTATACACGAAAACCGTATTTTTGGCAATAAGGAAGTTAGGGGGCTTTATCTATAATTAATGAATTGCAGCTCAATATCCAGGTTTGCGGCCCTTAATAGCTGAATAACGGCTTGAAGGTCGTCCTTGCTCTTGCTTGAGGCCCTTATCTGGTCGCCCTGTATCTGCGTCTGAACTTTCAGCTTCTGGTCCCTTATCATGTTGTTTATCTGTTTTGCTTTTTCCTGCGGTATGCCCTGCTTAAGGGTTATTTCCTGCTTCACGCTGCCGCCGAGAGAGGACTCGATCTTTCCGTATTCCAGGAATTTAAGCGATATCCCGCGCTTCACTAGCTTGTTCTGGAGGATATCTATGACGTTCTTCAGCTTGAATTCATCGTCGGACACGACGATCAGCTTTTTATTCTCTTCGTTCTTTATGCTGCTTACGCTTCCCTTGAAATCGAACCTTTGCGAGATCTCCTTCATGGACATGTTTATGGAATTGTCCAGTTCCTGGAGATTGATCTTTGAAACAATATCGAACGAAAAATCCTGCGCCATTCTATTTTTTATACAGCCCGATCAGGCTTGCCTGCGAGATGATATGTCCTGCCATTGCTTTTTCGATCTGCGCTTTGTCAGCTCCGTCTTTTAACGAAAGCAGGGAATCCAGCGCGTAAAGATTGAAAACATAGCGGTGCGCTTTTCCGGGAGGCGGAGAGGGGCTTAAATACTGCTAATGTTCCGGCAGTATTCTTCCCTTTCAATGCGCCGGCGGGGATGCTGCCTTCTTTTATATCTTTTATTTTCGGGGAAATATTGAATAATATCCAGTGATCGAATGTCCCGTAAGGAGCGTCGGGATCATCCATTATCAGGACAAGACTTTTCGCATTAGCGGGAATATTTTCGAATAAGAGTTCGGGATTTATCCCTTGCCTCGCGGTCGAACTTACCGGGAAATTTCCCATGTTCACGAAAGCCGGGCTTTTTATCGTCATATTTTGACCGTTCATTTTCCACCCCACCTTTATTGTTTCGAGTTTGTACCGGGGACCGATCGACTTGCCCGCCGCCAGGCCGGCAGCAATGCCGATGACCATACATATAATAATGAGCTTTTTCATTGTTCTTAAAATTATAGCTTTGCGGCACTGAATAGTCAAACATAGTATAATCAACATCGATGAAATACTTCATTAAGACCTACGGCTGCCAGATGAACGTAAATGATTCGGAAGCCGTCGCCGGGCTTCTGGAAGCCGCGGGGCATGAGCCGGCGGCCGACCTTGAATCAGCGAACATTGTCCTGATAAATACCTGCTGCGTAAGGCAGCAGGCGGAAGATAAGGCTATCGGATACGCGCTCGGAACCATTTCGCTTAAAATGCGAGATCCTAAAAAAGTACTCGGCATCATAGGCTGCATCGCTGAAAAAGACAAAGAAAAACTCCTTAAAAAACTTCCATTTTTTGACATCATTGCCGGACCGGCGCAGGAAGGCCGCATCGTCCAGCTTATCAATGAAATTATCGAGAAAAGGAACAGGATCGTTTCTGTCGGGACCTGCGACCATCCGCTTCACGGAACATCAAAAAGAAAACCATCGGTCCAGGCCTATATCACCATAATGACCGGCTGCGACAACTTCTGCTCGTATTGCGTCGTTCCGTATGTGAGGGGCAGGGAAATGAGCCGGCCGATGAAGGAAATAATTGATGAAGTAAAGGGGCTTGATAAGTCGATATTTAAAGAAGTGATATTGCTGGGGCAGAATGTGAATAATTATAAAACGAAAGAGTTAAAAGTTAAGAGTTATGGGTTAGGGGAGTTATTGGAAAAGGTCCATCAGATTGACGGGATCGAAAGGATTCCGATTCCTCACCTCGCATCCGCAGGGATATGTCAGATGAGATCATCGATGCTGTAAAAAGCTTGCCTAAGGTCTGCGAATATTTCCATCTGCCGCTCCAATCAGGCGACGACGGAATATTGAAAGCGATGAACAGAGGATATACCGCCGATCATTACCGCAGACTGGTCGGGAGGATCAGGGACAGGATCCCCGAAGCTTCGATAACCTCTGACGCTATTGCCGGATTCCCCGGCGAAACCGAGGAACAATTTCAACGCACTCTTGATCTGATCAGTGAATTACAGCTTGATGTTGTAAATACTTTCGCGTATTCTCCGCGCCCCGGCACGCCGGCAGAAAAAATGCAAGGACAGGCGCCGGATGCAGTCAAGTCGGACCGCCTTCACCGCCTGATGGATATCGTGGAGAGAACGGCGGAGAAAAAAAACCAGGAATTGAAAGGGCTGGCGCTGGAAGTATTGGTTGAACGCGATAAACTTGGTAAACTTTCCGGGCGCACAAGAGGAAACAAGCTTGTCAAATTCGCGGGGAATAAAGGATCGATCGGCAAGTTGGTCGATGTCCGCATAACGGACACAGGTCCATTTGTTCTTGAGGGAGAATTGGTTAGCTGATATAATCATTGATGTCCCAAGTTCTTTCAAGGAGGGCCCAATGACGCCAAAAAATGATGAAATGAAGATATTCGCCGGCACATCCCACCCGGAACTTTCAAAGAACATCGCGAAATACCTCGGCGTCGGATTATCGAACATCAATATCTCCAGATTTTCCGGCGGGGAAATATACGCCAGGATCCTTGATAACGTGAGGGGGATGAGCGCTTATGTCATCCAGACCTGCACCTCAAAGGTCAACGAGGACCTGATGGAGCTTTTCATTATTATCGACGCGCTTAAGAGGGCATCAGCGAAGAACATTACAGCGGTCATTCCGCATTTCGGATATGCCAGGCAGGACAAGAAATCCGCTTCCCGCGAGCCGATATCAGCGCGCCTGATAGCGGACCTTCTGACGACGGCCGGAATAGACAGGATAATAACAATGGACCTGCACTCCGACCAGATACAGGGATATTTTAATCTTCCGGTCGATCATCTTACCGCGATGCCGATACTGGCGAATTATCTAAAGGAGAAAAATATCAAGAACCCGGTCGTCGTGGCTCCTGATACCGGCAGGGCGAAGACCGCGAAAAAGCTCAGCGACAGGCTTAATGCGCCGCTGGCAATATTGCATAAGACAAGGCCGGAACATCAGAAAGCGGAAATAATGCATGTCGTGGGCGATGTTAAAGGCAAGAGCCCGATCATCGTGGATGACATGGTGGATACCGCCGGAACCGCGACCGGCGGCGTGGAAGCTCTGAAGAAACAGGGCTGCAACAATGAAATATATTTTGTCGCAACGCACGGGATATTTTCCGGAGGCGCCGTGGAGAAAATGAACAAGGCGAAATTCACCGAGGTCACTGTCACCGACACGCTTCCGATGGCCGGGAAAAATATCAACGGGCTAAAGTCGTCTCCGTGGCGCCTCTGTTCGGTGAAGCGATAAAGAGAAGTTACGAAAACCTTTCGATAAGCTCTCTTTTTGATTAGTATCAGTTATTAGTTGTAAGTTAAGAGTGAGGATCAATGAATAAAGTTAAGATAGGCATTATCGGATTGGGAATTGTCGGCTCCTCGGTCGTGAAGGTGCTTAAGAAGAACTCCGCCCTCATCGCCCGCAGGACCGGCATAAAGCTTGAAATTGCAAAAGCATCCGATATCCGCGATAAAAGAAGCATTGCGGGACCGGCTTTCACAAAAAACGCCTATGATGTCATCAACGATCCCGAGATATCGATCGTCATCGAAACCATCGGCGGAGTGAACCCCGCGAAGCAATTCGTTCTTGCCGCCATCAGATCGGGCAAGCACGTTGTCACTTCCAATAAAGAACTCATTGCCAAGCACGGGAAAGAAATAATCGATGCCGCGAAAAAAACGGGCGTTCAGGTCCTCTTCGAAGCTTCCGTCTGCGGCGGCATACCGATACTTCGTGCCATAAGGGAAAGTTTCGCGGCGAACGAGATCAACGAGATATCCGGCATCGTCAACGGGACCACGAATTATATCCTCTCAAAAATGACAAAAGACGGCATCAGCTTTGAAACCGCGCTGAAACAGGCGCAGAAAATGGGCTTTGCGGAAGCGGACCCGAAAATGGACATCGACGGAAGCGACGCGGCGTATAAAGCGGCGATACTTGCTTATGTCTCCAGCGGTTCTTTTGTGGATGTCGCGGACATTTACAAAGAAGGGATATCCGGCATTTCCGCCGAAGATATCGATTATGCGAAAGAGATAGGATATGTCATAAAGCTTCTGGCGATAATCAAGATTGAAAATGACAAGATCGAAGTTAGAGTGCATCCCACGCTGATGGAAAAGGGCCATCCGCTCGCGGAAGTTTCGGATAATTACAACGCGGTATTCGTTAAAGGCGATGCGGTAGGAAAATCGATGTTCTACGGCGAAGGCGCGGGCGGGCTGCCCACGGCTTCCGCGGTACTTTCTGATGTCATTGAGATAGCGGGAAGCTTGGGCGGATGCTGCGCTGCGGAGCCGTATTATCCTCCGGCGAAAGAAAATAAAGATTAAGGATATCGGCGATATCCGCAGCAGGTATTATATCCGCTTGGAAGCGCCGGACAATCCCGGCGTGCTCGCGCGCATATCGGGGGTTTTCTCAAAGAAAAAAATAAGCATTCAGGAAGTGGTGCAGAGGGAATCAAAAGGCAGATACGCGCAGATAGTCATTATTCTTCACGAGAACAGGGAAAAAGACGTTCAAGACGCGCTTAAAGATAATAGCAAAGCTTCCGGTGGTCAAGCATATTCACAGCGTAATAAGAGCGGGGATCGATTAATTATTTCTGCGGAGCTTTTTCTCTTCTTTTCCTGAGAGCCCTTTCAGCAAGGGCGTAAACCTCTCCCATCAAGAACGGCTTCCTTAAATATTCCATCGCGCCCAGCGTTATCGCGTTGGCGAATGATTCTTCGGAAGCGTAAGCGGTGACGATGATGACCTCCACCGAGGGATCTATCTCTTTTATCTTTTTCAGGACCTCTATGCCGTCCATTTCCGGCATCTTCAGGTCGACAAAAGCGAAATCATATTTCGTGGTCTTCATGGATTCTATGGCTTCTTTTCCGGACTGGAAACCGGCGACGTCGTAATCTTTTATCTTCAAGATTTCCTTGAACGATTCAAGCACGCCGTTGTGGTCGTCCACTACGAGAACTTTTGCTTTTTCAGCCATAAATATCCTCCTTAAACTTAACGGGATTGTATCAAAGAAATGGATGCATGCAATATGTTTTCAAATAATTTCGAGCGTTCAGGAAATTTGATAATGGCCCAGCTTTTGTGTATAATTTCCAACGCTTATGGAATTTTATTTTCGATCTTTTGCAGGCCGTGGTCGCGCTGTTCATCATCGTGGATCCTCTGGGGAACCTTCCGGTATTCGTGGGCTTGACCGAAGGCATGAGCCGCAGGCAAAGGCACGATACTTTCATGGAAGCGCTTTATATCGCGTTCCTTCTGTTGCTTTTGTTCACCATTGCCGGCGCCGGCATATTGGACCTGTTCAGGGTAAGCCTGGCCGATTTCAAGATAGCCGGCGGGTTATTGCTTCTTGTGATCGCGTTGAACCTTTTAACGAAAGGGCAATATCATCGAGGTCGCGAAAAAACATCAGGATATCGGGGCCGTCCCTCTGGGCTGCCCGCTTCTTGTGGGGCCGGGCGCGATAACGACCGCGCTTGTACTGCTCGGAATGTACGGCATGGTCCTGACATTGCTTGCGGTCCTGATCAATTTCATCATCAGCGGCGTTATCTTATATTGGGCTGATATCATATATGACAAGATCGGAAAGACCGGTTCGATGATATTCGCGAAGGTCATGGCGATAATAATCGCGGCCATCGCGGTGAAGTTCATCAGGGAAGGCATCGCGACATTATTTATATTGTATTCTTAGGTCATATGCAATGGCTGGGTAGCTCAGCTGGTTAGAGCAATCGGCTCATACCCGATCGGTCGGTGGTTCGAGTCCACTCCCAGCCAGTAAAATTATAAGTTTGAATTGGAAAAAGGAGAAGAGTCAATAATTGAGTCTGTTCGTTCCTGACAGGTTATTTTTGACAAAAGGCGTCGGGCGCCACAAAGAAAAGCTTTCAAGTTTTGAGATGGCTTTAAGGGACGCGGGCATCCAGGCTGTGAACTTTGTTCAGGTATCCAGCATTTTCCCGCCGAACTGCAAATTGGTCACGAAAGAAGCCGGACTGAAGATGATACTTCCCGGGCAGATAACGTTCATGGTCATGTCCAGGAACGACACGAATGAACCGCATCGGCTGATCTCCGCGTCGATAGGCATGGCGCTTCCTGCGGATCCCAGCGCTTACGGATACCTGAGCGAGCACCACGGCCTGGGATTGACCGACGAAGAATGCGGGGATTACGCGGAAGATCTTGCCGCGCAAATGCTGGCGACGACGCAGGGCATTCCTTTTGACGAGGATTCTTCCTGGGACGAAAGGCAGGAAGTCTGGAAATTGTCCGACAAGATAGTCAAGACGACGAACATAACGCAAAGCGCGATAGGGCAGAGGGGCGTCTGGACAACGGTGATATCCGCCGCCGTGCTCCTGCTTAACAGCGAAGGCAACGGCATCGCCGCGAAATAACCGGAAAAGGAGAGATTTAAATGTATTCGAACATGACAAATGACGACAGGATACTTGCCGGATTCGCTTATGCGGCGGGGTTCCCGGCCATATACATTATATTATCCGAAAAACGGAAGGACGCGTTCGTGGGCTACCACGGCACACAGGCCATGTTCATGTGGATCGGGATACTTGTAGCGTGGATAGGCGTAAGGGTACTCCTTAATTTCCTGGATTCGGTCGGGATATATTTCGCGCTGCTTGATTCGCTTTCATCCATTTTCATTTTCGCGCTCTGGATATACGCCCTTTACTGCGGCTTCAGGGCGTATAACGGCGATTACTTTGACATCCCTTATGTCACAGAATTGGCAAAGAAGAACTTCTGATCCCCAACTCCTTATGATCGAAGATAAAGTCCTGCAAACCATTCAAGATCATCACATGCTTGAAAAAGGCGATAAAGTCCTTGTGGCTTTCTCAGGCGGCGTGGATTCCACGGCGCTTCTTTACATATTGAATTCGCTAAAGAGCAGATTGAACATCAAATTATGCGCTGCGCATTTGAATCATATGATAAGAGGAAAGGATGCCGCGCTTGATGCCGCGTTCGCGCGGAAAACCGCAAAAAAATTGAATATCCCCATCGCGGTCGAGGAGTTCGATGTCCCGGCGTTCGCGAAACAAAAAAAGCTTAATCTGGAAGACGCGGCAAGGCGTATAAGATATGAGTTCCTCGAAAGAGCGGCGGTCAAATTCGGCGCGGATAAGATAGCCGTGGCGCA
Source organism: uncultured bacterium (assembly GCA_963768305.1). GTDB lineage: Bacteria > Margulisbacteria > WOR-1 > CAVSGV01 > CAVSGV01 > CAVYHE01. The sequence continues at coordinate 57,289 of CAVYHE010000008.1, read as the reverse complement.
TAACGCGGACGATAATATCGAAACTTTGCTGATGCGAATGGTAAGAGGAACAGGGATGAAAGGCATGGAAGGAATCCCGCCTGTCAGGGAGTAAGATCATCCGGCCGCTGATCGGATCGTACAGGGCTGACATTGAAAAATATCTGAGAGCTGAAAAAATAACTCCCAGGATCGACAGGAGCAATTTCGAGACAAAATATCTGAGGAACAAGATCAGGAAAGACCTCATACCTGCCCTTGAAAAGAACAACAAAAACATCAAAGAACTTCTGCTTCAGATGATCGCTTCGGCCAACAAGGTCCATGGTTTTATTGAAGAGCAGGCAAAGAAAGCTCTGGACGGCATTATCGTTCTCAAGAGCGGTGAAAGCATCGGCCTGGACGCAAAAAAATTCTCGGTGATCGACCCGTCCTTGAAAGGCGAAGTGTTAAGAATGGCCATAGAACATGTCAGGAAAGACCTTGCTGATATTTCTTTCGTTCATATCCAGAGCATTATCGGCAATGAGGATAAAAAAACAGCCGAGCTAGATCTGCCTGGCGCATATGTTCTGATAAAAAAGGGAAAGCTCTTGATATCAAGATCTAAACCGGCAAGATCGATATCCCGGGATTTTGCCTTCACGCTTCCGATACCGGGCACTGTTAGCGATATGGAAAGGGGCTTTGAGATAGAAGCCGATCTGCTGCCTTCGAGAGGGATATCAGACCTGAAAGCGAAAAATCCGAACCGCGCTTGTCTGGATTATGATAAAATATCCGGGCCTTTGACCGTGAGAAGAAGAAGAGCAGGGGATTCATTCTCGCCCCTCGGCCTGAAAGGGCGGAAAAAGCTTCAGGATATTTTTGTTGATGAAAAGGTCGACATAGATAAAAGGGACAGCATTCCGGTCATCGACGACGGCAAAAAGATAGTATGGGTCGTTGGCTACAGGATGTCGGAGGATGCAAAGGTCACGAAAGATACAAAAAAGGTGGTAAGGTTAAGTGCCAGAACGATCGGATAAAAATAATTTAATATCGGTCATTGATCTTGATAAGAACGGTCTGATAGCGGAAATGCGCAGGATGAAGGTCCATGAAAAAGGCATTTCAATAATGCTGCCGAAAGGGGAATTCAGGACAGTTAAGATCAAAGATGTTCCGGTGACCAAGGCGAACATAATAAAGCAAGATATGCTTTCTTTCGGAGGGGACGCGGCAACGGCGATGGGCACCATTAACCATTCGATCAGGACAACCGATGTCCTTGTTTTCGGGACGCTGCAGCAGTTCAAAGATCTCATTTCAAAACTCAAGAAACAATATTTTGGGTTGAAAGGATTGGCCGTCCGTATCGATGAGGCTCTTATGAACAATGACCGGCAGCCCAAGCCGATGATGATAGGCGGGAAAAGATTCGACTTCGGCAAGCGCACATACATCATGGGCATATTGAACGTCACGCCGGATTCATTTTCCGACGGCGGAAAGTTCGTTAATTTTAATGATGCCATTGCTCACGGCAGGAAGATGATCGAGGACGGCGCGGACATTATCGATGTCGGCGGGGAGTCTACAAGACCGGGAGCCGCACCTGTCAGCGCGGCGGAAGAGATCAAAAGGGTTATACCGGTCATCAAAGGACTTTCAGGGATCAAGGGCGCGGTCATATCCATAGACACGATAAAATCAGTTGTCGCTGAAGCGGCGATAAAAGCCGGCGCATCATTGATAAATGACGTATCCGCGCTGAGGTCCGACAGAAAAATAGCGAAAGTCGCGGCGCGCCGCAAAGTGCCGGTCGTGCTCATGCACATGCTCGGAAATCCCCGAACAATGCAGGAAAACCCCGTATATGACGACCTTATTTCGGACATAATTTCTTGCTTGCAAAACAGCATAACTCTTGCTATAACCAATGGCGTTCCGGCCGGCAGGATGATAGTTGATCCCGGATTCGGTTTTGGAAAGACGGTAGAGCATAATCTTGAGATCCTGCGCCGGCTTAAGGAGTTAAAAGTCCTGGGATGTCCCATATTGATAGGGACTTCCAGGAAGTCGACCATCGGCAAGATCCTGGACCTTCCGCCCGACAAAAGGGCAGAGGGAACGGCCGCGACGGTGGTTTCGGCAATAGCCAGCGGCGCCGATATGGTAAGGGTCCATGATGTTGCGGAAATTTCAAGGACCGTAAAAATGGCGGACGCGATATATAGAAAGCAGGGAGCAAAAAAATGATGATGATGGTGAATTTATTCAGAAAATTGACGGATAAGGTGCTGAGGGGGAGGAGAAAAGCCATGAAAAAGAAAAGACCGGCGAAAAAGGCCCGCCTTGCCGGGCGCAAGTCGAGGCAGGCGCAGCCCAAAAAAGCAGCAAAGAAGCCCGCTAAGAAAAAGATCACTGCGAAAAAGAGGAAAGCCGCAAAAAAGAAGATCGCAAAAAAGATCGTTAAAATATCCGCAAAAAAACCGGTCGTAAATGCTGTTCCGGCACCGGTCCCGGCCCCGGTAAAAAAAGAATTGAAGCTCAAGAAAGGCCCTCATACAGTGTTCATCGGGCTCGGCTCGAATGTCGGCGACAGGGAAGAATACATAGAACAGGCGATATTCCTTCTTTCAAAAACGCCAGGCATAAAGGTCATCAAAGAAATCCTCGAATTATGAAACGGAACCCGTGGGCAATACCGACCAGCCGCAGTTCATGAATGCGGCGGTGGAGATAAAGACGACGCTGGATCCCTACAAGCTTCTCTCAGTGCTTCAAGAAACGGAGAACGCGCTGGGCAGGGAGCGGGACGTGGACTGGGGGCCCAGGACAATAGACCTGGACATCCTCCTTTACGACGACCAGATAATCAGCGACGATAAGCTTCAGGTCCCTCATCCGCTCCTTCACGAACGGCTTTTTGTGCTTAAGCCGCTGTCGGAGATAGCGCCGAATGCCGTCCATCCGGTCATGGAAAAAAAGATCATCGAAATATACGAAGAAAGAAAGAACGATGTCGGCGACAAATATGACGATGATCTGCCGGGATTCAAGGACATAAAGAAAGGCGTTGCTGACGACTACGAGCGCTGGTGATCGCTTCGAACAGCCGAGCTGAAACTGTCCGCCTGGGCGAGCGCATAGGAAGGTGCCTCAAGCCCGGCGACATAGTCGCGCTTAAGCGGGAGTCTCGGGGCGGGAAAGACCACATTGGTTCAGGGCATCGCCAAAGGTCTGGGAATAAAGGACTGGGTCACAAGCCCCACATTCACCATCATCAACGAATTCAAAGGTACAGATAAATCTTTATCATGTAGACCTTTACCGCATAAACAGGATGGAAGAAGCGCTTGAATTGAGATCGAGGAGTATTTTGAAAAAGGCGGGGCCACGGTGATAGAATGGGCGGAGAAGATCAGGCCGTTGCTTCCGGAAAGAACGATTGAGATCAATATTGACATAGTTTCCGAGAATGAACGGAAGATCGATATCAAAGGGTTAGAGATGGGAGATGGGAGATGAGAGACGAAATAGTCCTGGGAATAACCAGCGCGGCCGGTATTTCCGGCGCGGGGATCGCGTCGGACGGCGGGATACTTGCCGAATGCTCATTTTCTTCAAAGGCCGTCCGGTCAGAGAAATTGATAATCCTTATCCATGAAGTCCTCGGAAAAGTAAAATTAACCATTAAAGATATCGATGCCATTGCAGTAACGACCGGGCCTGGCTCTTATTCCGGGCTTCGCGGAGGGCTTGCCGCGGCGAAAGGCCTTGTGGAAGCATTGAAGGTCCCGATAATATCCGTTTCAACCCTGGAAGCGATAGCCTTTAATCTTATCGATTTTAATGGAACAATAGCTGTCGCAGTGAATGCCTGCAAAGATGACTATAATTTCTCATTGTGGGGATCAAAAAAAGGGGAGCTTAAGCGTATGACGGCGGACATCACTGTTAAGATGAATAAAATCGCTGAAGTTATATCCAAAGTCAAAGGGAAAATGATACTTGCTGCCGACAAAGAGCTTAAAAATATCATTAAAAATGATAATATCCTCTTTGCTGAAGAAAAAAACGTCGTGCCGTGGGCGGTGAATGTCGCGAGGATAGGATTGGGAAAACTGAAAAAAAATGAAATTGAGGATCATATCGCGCTGGCGCCGACGTATTCGCACAAGCCCAACATAAGGGAGCATAAGAAATGATCCTTGATAAGATAATAATAACGAAGCAAAAAGAGATCGAGCTGTTGAAGGAAAAGTTACAAACTCCCTCTTAAACCCTTTAAGCTCGAGAAAGTCCGCAGATTCAAAAAAGCTTTGACCGGGCGGGACATAAAACTGATAGCTGAAACAAAGGCGGCGTCCCCGTCAGCCGGAATCATATCCAGGAAATATTCGGCGAAAATGAACGCTAGATCTTTCGAAAATGCCGGCGCATCGGCAGTATCTGTTCTGACAGACGCGAAATATTTTCACGGCAGCATCAATGATATCGAAAATGTCAAAGCTGCTGTCAAACTCCCGGTATTGCGAAAAGATTTCATCATCGACGCGTCCCAGATATACGAATCCCGTCTAGCCGGAGCGGACGCTGTACTTTTGATCGTCAGGATTTTGGACGGGGGACAGCTTGAAGATCTTATAAGGATCACGGGGAACCTAGGGATGGATGCTCTTGTCGAAGTCCATTCGGCGAAAGAAGCTGTGCTGGCAATCGAGGCGGGGGCAGAGATCATCGGGATAAACAACAGGGACCTCGACTCGCTTAAGGTCGATCTAAAAACAACGCTCAAGATCATCAATGAAGTTCCGGACCTGAAGAATAAGATCATCGTTTCGGAAAGCGGGATAAAGACCAGGGAAGATATCGACCTTTTCAAGAGCGCAGGCGTGAACGCAGTCCTTATCGGCGAGGCTATCCTCAAGAGCGGGAACATAAAAGAAAAGATCAAAGAATTAATCGGTTGAAAACCCCCGCCTCTTTGTTATAATCTTCTTATGCGAAAAGACAAATTGATGAAAATGCAGTTCATCGTCAATAACGGTATCGTCTACAATAAGAAAGACATGCTTATGCTCGTCCGCGACCTCGGAAAAGTCTCATACTTCGAAATAGTAAACGGAAAAGTTGAGAGCAAGGGAAAGGGTTATGTGATGAGGGTTTGCTCTAATTCCGAGGAGCCCACTTTGTTCCTGGGCGGCCGCATATACATCAATGTCGGAAGCTTCAGTTATCTCAAGCTAAAGAAGATAAAGGACGCCGACAACACCTTGTTCGAACTTGTAAACGATGACAGGACGATAAAGCTTGTCCCCGACATATCCGAAAAGCCCATGCTTTCTCCCGAAGATTTTGCCGACAGTTTCATAGAGCTTGAAGGAATGTTCCCGCCGGACTTTGACGCACCGACGAATTAAATGAAAAAAACATTCCTCATATTGTTCTTCTGCTCGATCTTTTTATCCGCGGCTTATTCCGAAATATTCAGGATAACTGCGATCAACGAAAAGCCGGCTGAAATAAAGACCTACGAAAAGGACAGCGGGAAATATGTCTGGCACAGCAAGAATTCAGATGTCGCCTATAGTTTAAATGGTCATAAGTATCTTAAAATAATCGAAGATGGGGAAGGGCAGTACGGCAATGACAAGAAATACCTTACCTGGCACGAGGAAACGGTATATCTTTTTGACAATGAAACGATTGTTCCTCAAAATTCGATCCTTGAGTTCAAAAACAAGGACGGCGTTGTTACATTTTCGATGGAGAACACCTATGATCAGGCGGCAAGAAAGATCTATTCGAAGCTGTTGAACGATAAAAAGGAATTCGACTTTAAGGACGGCATACTGGACAAGAACGGCTTGGGCCTGGCGCTGATGAGCTATCCGTTCGACAGGAAAAGCCGACTTTGTATTCCCCATGCTTACGGACGAACCCGCTTTTTACAACATGACCCTTGTCAATAAGGGCGTCGAACCGGTAGATGTCGGCGGAAAAACCATCGACTGCTACAAGATCCAGATGATACCGGACCTTGGATTTCTCGGCATTTTCGCGCCTTTCGTTCCAAAGACGTATTTCTGGTACAGGGTTGCTTCTCCACACGATTTCATCCGCTATGAAGGCCTTGAAAGCGGGCTGAACACGCCGTATATCGTAATGCAGTCTCAAAAATAGAAATTTTATATCCTTGAAGCTTGCCCATTCCTGTGACATAATAACTTTTTGATCGACATTGAAAACCACAAAATGCATTCTCGCGCTTGAAGACGGTTTGATATTCGAAGGCTTGGCTTGCGGTTCACCCGGCGAATCCTTCGGCGAAGTCGTTTTCAATACCTCAATGACCGGCTACCAGGAAGTCCTTACCGATCCCTCATATAAAGGCCAGATGGTAACAATGACATACCCTCTAATCGGCAATTACGGCGTGAATAAAGCTGACGTCGAATCACGCCGCCCGTGGGTGGAGGGTTTCATAATGAAAGAATGCAGCCGCGTCACATCCAACTGGCGGGCCAGTTCATCGCTTCGGCAATACCTGAAAGATAACGGCATTGTCGCAATTGAGGGGATCGATACCAGGGCGCTCACAAAACATCTGCGCGATCACGGGTCAAAAAAAGCGGTCATGTCCACCATCAGATCACGATCTGAAAAGGCTCGTCAAAAAAGCCAAAAATTCCCCGGGCATCGTCGGCATCGACATGGTCAAGGAAGTGACTTGCAGGAAAAAATATTCATGGAATAAAAAAGGTAAATATAAAGTAGTCGTCCTGGACTGCGGGATAAAATTTAACTCATTAAGGATGCTTGCGGAAAGGAATTGCAAAGTTGAAGTAGTCCCTGCGAAGACGACTGCCGAAGAAATATTAGCCCTCAAACCCGACGGGATGCTTATTTCTAACGGCCCCGGCGATCCCGAAGGCGTGCCGTACGTGATAAATACTGTCAAGAAATTGATCGGTAAAGTCCCGCTGTTCGGGATATGCCTCGGGCACCAGATATTAGGTCTGGCTCTTGGCGGAAAGACGTACAAACTGAAGTTTGGCCACCACGGGGCGAACCATCCTGTCCAGAATGTCAGGACAAAGAAAGTCGCGATAACCGTCCAGAACCACAACTTCAATGTTGACATTAAGACCCTTGATAAAAAGAAGATCGAAGTCACGCACATAAATCTCAATGACAACACCATTGAAGGCATGCGCCATAAAAATTCCCGTTGTTCTCCGTGCAGTATCATCCGGAGGCTTCTCCGGGACCGCATGATTCATCAGGACTGTTCGACGAATTCATCAAGTCAGTAAAGGATTTCAAGTAATATGCCGAAGCGAAAAGATATCAAATCGATCCTGATTATCGGCTCGGGGCCGATAATAATAAGCCAGGCGTGCGAATTTGATTACTCCGGCACGCAGGCGTGCAGGGCGCTGAAAGCCGAAGGATACAGGGTCATTCTTATCAACAGCAATCCCGCCACCATTATGACCGATCCCCAGCTTGCTGACAGGACATATGTTGAACCGATCACGCCGGAAATAATCGAAAAAGTCATAAAGAAAGAAAGGCCCGACGCGATATTACCGACACTCGGCGGACAAACTGCTCTCAATACTGTTATTGCCGTCCACGACAGCGGCATCCTGAAAAAATACAATGTGGAAATGATTGGCGCGGATGCGAAAGCCATCAAAAAAGGGGAAAACAGGTTACTTTTCAGGAAAGCGATGGAAAAGATCGGACTGGATGTCCCGCAAAGCGGGATAGCACGTACGTTAAAGGATGCCGTCAGCGCGGTCAAACGGATCGGATTCCCCGTGATAATAAGGCCCAGTTTCACTCTGGGGGGCACGGGACAGGCAGTTGCCCATTCAATGGCTGAATTCAAAAAATTCGCCGCTATCGGGATCGAATCAAGCCCAATATCCGAAATACTTATTGAAGAATCCGTTGTCGGCTGGAAGGAATTCGAGCTTGAAGTGATGAGGGATAAGGCTGACAACGTCGTCATAATCTGTTCTATCGAAAATTTCGACCCGATGGGAGTCCATACCGGCGACAGCATAACCGTCGCGCCCATCCAAACCCTGACGGACGTGGAATACCAGAAAATGAGGGACGCGTCCATAGCGATAATAAGGGAGATAGGCGTTGAAACCGGCGGTTCCAATATCCAGTTCGCGGTGAATCCCGATGACGGAAAGATGGTCGTAATAGAAATGAACCCGCGTGTTTCCAGGTCATCTGCTCTCGCGTCCAAGGCCACCGGATTCCCCATTGCTAAGATCGCGGCGAAACTCGCTGTCGGCTATACGCTCCCTGAGATACGGAATGACATCACCAAGCAGACGCCGGCGTGCTTTGAGCCGACCATCGACTACTGCGTCGTAAAGATACCGAGGTTCACTTTCGAGAAATTCCCTGGCGCCGACCCGACGCTGGGTCCGTCCATGAAATCCGTAGGCGAAACGATGTCGATAGGGCGCACTTTCAAAGAAGCGCTAAACAAGGGATTGAGGTCGCTTGAAATTAAAAGTTTCGGGCTTGATGAAGTCGCCGTACCGAAGGGGCATAAATTGACCAGGACGGAGATCGTAGATAAATTGAAAAGGCCGAACGCCGAGAGGATATTCTTCATAAAATACGCGATCGAAGCGGGATTTTCTATAGATGAAATATTCAAGCTCACGTTTATCGACAGGTGGTTCCTTAAGAACATACAAGAGATCATCGAGCTTGAACATGAAATATTAAAGTTCAGGGGTGCGAATATCCCGGATAAACTACTTATCGAAGCGAAACAGATGGGGTTTTCGGATGTTCATCTGGGCAGGCTCCTGGGGCTTGACGAAATATCCGTATATAACATGAGGCAGGACCGCAAGCTTAAGCCTGTTTACAAGTTAGTCGACACCTGCAGCGCCGAATTTGAGGCGTTCACCCCGTATTATTATTCCACATACGAAGTGGAAGACGAAAGCAGGGCGTAAGATCTAACCTCGAAATGCCTCAGGATCACCGCAAATATTTCCATTAAATCGTGAGATTTCAGGATGGATTTGTCGATAATAATATATACAGTGAAAATTGCACAAAAAGTCCCATTGGAGGCAGAAAATGTCCGATAGTTTACAGGTCTCGAATGTTTCAAGTAACGCTCAGGCGCTACTATATAAGCTTATGAATCATAAAGGGGCCATTAAAAAAACTTCCGATCCGTATTCTGACGAAAGCTATATAGAAGCCGCCGATATAAATAAGGATGGGAATATTGTGGAAGCTGAAGCAAAATTTTATATCCAAAACTTGGAGAGCATCAGCCCGATGGACAAGCATCCACTCGCATTAACGGAAGCGGACCGGGATGTCCTTTACGGGTGTTTTCAAGAGGCATTTAAAAAAGTCGCGACCATAAAAGATCCTGATGAAGAAGTTGAGGCGATCAAGGATATAACTTCCGATATGATCAAGGCAAAGCTGGGTAAGAGCAGGATGATCGAGTTATTCAATGAAGCCCTTGAAACTGCCAGGGCCATCTCAAATTTATATTGTAAAGCAAAGGCCATTGACTATATAGCTTCAAATATGGCTAAGGCTGGCCTTGATGATGTCGAGATAGGCAGTGCGTTAAAGGAAGCTTTGGACATAGCCGTGGCCATTAAAGATCCGTACTGGAAAACATGGGCTATTTTGGATGCGGCATCAGAGGCCACTTACACCCAACTGAATAAGTACGAAATGGGCAGAGTATTCAACAAAGCATTGGACGCAGCCAGGACTTTAGGCCCTGAGGATGCGCTATCGAAAGCGGCACTCATTGGTTACATAGCTTCATATATGGCTGAAGCCAAGCTTGATAAGAACGAGGTAAACAAAGTTTTTAACGAAGCGCTGGGAACTGCCAAGTTCGTTCAAGATCCATATTGGAAAGCATGGGCATTTATGAAGATAGCTCTAAAGATGTCCGAATCCGAGCCGGATAAAGACAAAGTGAACAAGGTTTTTCAAACAGCTTTGGCAGCCGCCAGGACAATTGCGGATATAGATTGTAAAGCAGAGGCGATCATTAATATAGCTTTCGCGATGAATAAAGCCGGTCAGGATAAGAACGAGACGATCAAAGTGTTAAAAGAAGCTTTGAGAACGATCAGGGATAGCGGGGATCCGGTTTATAAATCAGAAGCCCTTAAGAGGATAGATTCCGGAATGGATAAAGTCGGATTGGATAAAAATGAGATAAGCAAAATATTTGAAGAAGCCGGGATGGAAGCTCCCAAATAAGCTTTTTTATAAGAGTATTCAAAATCATGCGCTTGAATACCCCGCTTTTTTCCTGTAAGATTGTCAGGTTTTATGGTCACAATTTCAATTACTGAAGCAAAACCAGGGATATCAATTGAATCAGACGGAGGTCTGTTCCAGGTCATCGATTACAAGCACATAAAGATGGCCCAGCAGGCCGTCGTGAAGATCAAAATGAAGAACATGATAACGGGGTCCATCGTTGAGCGTTCCTTCAGAGTCAGCGAAAAAGTGGAAAAAGCCCACATTGAATACAAGAACATGCAATACGTATACCGCGTCCAGGATGACTTCACCTTCATGGACCAGGAAACTTTTGAACAGCTCACCTTGCCGAAAGAAAAAGTCGGCGAAGCCGCGGGTTATATAAAGGAAGAATCCATGGTCACGCTCATGTATTACAAGGACCAGATAATCGGCATAAACATCCCCAATTCCGTCGAGCTTAAGATCACCGAAACTGAGCCCGGATATAAGGGCGATACGGTTTCCGGCGCGATGAAGCCGGCAAAGCTTGAGACCGGAATTTCCGTTCAGGTCCCCCTGTTCATAAATCAGGGCGATACCGTCAAAGGTAGACACAAGGTCAGGCAAATATATCGAGCGAGTTTGATGTTGATTAATTTTGCGGGATAGTATAAAATCAGGACTTCATTATGGACTTTGATCTAGTTAAAAAAGTAATAAAGATAGCGGAAGATGCCGACATCTCCGGCCTGGCCGTCCAGCAGGGCGACTTCAGGGTGGAGGTCAAAAGGGAAAAAGGCGGGCACGCCGTCCCTTCACATCCGGTGCCCCACCATCAGGGACCTGCCGCCCCTGCAAAAAAGAACGAGGAAGAAGAAGGCGTTCTGGCGATAACCGCTCCCATGGTCGGGACATTTTACAGGTCGCCGTCCCCGGACTCCGCGCCATACCTTGAAATAGGGGACAAAGTGGAGCCGGGAAAGACGGTCTGCATCATAGAAGCGATGAAACTTTTCAACGAGATCGAGTCGGAAATAAAGGGAGAGGTCACAAAGATCCTCGTTGAGAACGGCCAGGCCGTTGAATACGGCCAGAAATTGTTCCTTATCCGCTCGGTGTGATGACCCTTACAAGCAGGAAATGGCTGATAACCCCCCAGGATAAAGATACCGCCTGCGAACTTTCCAGAGCTTCAAATATTTCCGCAACACTTGCCCAGGTTTTGATCAACAGAGGCGTTTCTTCGACATCGGAGCTGGACGCGTTCATCACACCGAAGCTTAATTTTCTTACAAATCCGTATGACATCCCGGACCTGGAAAAGGCCGCGAACAGGATCCTTCTTGCAAAAGCCGACAAAGAGAAGGTCGCGGTGTACGGCGATTACGATGTGGACGGCGTTACCGGAACATCCATCCTTCTTCTGGCGCTGAAAGACCTCGGCATTGACGCTACATATTATATCCCTCACAGGTATAACGAAGGGTACGGGATGAACAATGAAGCCGTAAAGAAATTATATGATGAAGGAGTTCGGCTGATAATTACCGTTGATTGCGGCATCAGCAACCTCATTGAAGTGGAATATGCCAATTCGCTGGGGATGGAAGTCATCATAACCGACCATCATAATCCGCCGTCAAAATTGCCGAAGGCCTATGCGATCGTGAATCCCAAGCTGATCGATGGCGGCCACAAGACCAGGGAAATGTCAGGCGCCGGAGTCGCGTTCAAATTCGCGTGGGGGCTCTACAGGGCAGCCGGAATATCGGACAGCTCAAAATTAATGGACATGTTCGACCTTGCGGGGCTTGGGACGATCGCGGACATTGTTCCTCTTATCGGAGAGAACAGGATACTGGCGGTTTATGGATTGAAATGCTTGAACAGCAATATCAGGGTCGGCTTGAAAAGTTTGATCGAATCAGCCGGCATCAAGAAAAGAATAACTTCAAACATCGTGAATTACACCATCGCGCCCCGGCTTAATTCCGCCGGCCGTCTTGAACATGCTTCCTTGAGCGTGGAGCTTCTCACGACAAAAGACGCGGCAAGGGCCGAAACATTAGCCGGTGAACTCAATAAGCTTAATTCAAAAAGGCAGAGCATCGGCAACCAGATACAGCAAGAAGTTTTCGCGCGTATCGGCGATTCTCCGGAAAAAGCGGTGATCCTCAGCGGGGATTCCTGGAATCCGGGAGTGATAGGGATAGCCGCTTCGCAGGTCGTTGATAAATATTACCGTCCCGCGGTGCTGATAGGCATTGCTGAAGGCATCGGCAGAGGGTCGGCAAGATCGATCGATGGGATCGATATTTTCAGCGTCCTTGACCAATGCCGGGATCTTTTCATGGATTTCGGCGGGCACAAGAAAGCGGCGGGATTCGAGATATCAGAAGATAAAATACCCGAACTTACAAGGCGGCTCAGAAAGATATTTGACGACCTGATCTCCGATGAAGATCTTACTCCGGCGCTTGAGATCGAATCCGTTCTCGACCCGAAACAGATCAACATGGGACTTGCGTCAGAACTTGAACTTTTGAACCCATACGGCGAAGAAAACCCGACTCCTGTTTTTGCGAGCCTCGGGCTGAAACTTATCGACATGAGAAGGGTGGGGGACGGCTCGCATTTAAAGACAAGGTTCACGGATGGCAGTGTTGTCCTTGATTCCATCGGGTTTTCCATGGGCGAGCTTGCGGATAAATTACGGCTGGGCGAAAGCTACGATCTGGCTTATAATTTAGAGGTAAACGAGTACAACGGCTACGGGTCGGCCCAGCTGAACCTGGTCGATATAAGGAACGAGGAGAAAAAATGAAAGTACTTGTCATCGGTGGCGGCGGAAGAGAACACGCGCTTGTTTGGAAGGTGTCGCAAAGCAAAAAAGTCGATAAGATATTCTGCGCGCCGGGAAATGCCGGGATCGCCGCCCTGGCGGAGTGCATCGACATTAAAGATGATAATATCCCCGCCCTGAAAAAATTCGTCCTCGATAACAAGATCGATCTCACCATCGTCGGGCCGGAAGCCCCTCTTGCCGCGGGAATAGTGGATGAATTCCAGCAGGACGGCCTGAAAATATTCGGCCCGTCCAAGGCAGCAGCAAAGCTGGAAGGCAGCAAAGCGTACGCGAAAGAGATCATGAAAAAATACGGCGTTCCGACGGCGATTATGACAGAATTCACCGATGAAAAGGCCGCCATCGAATATCTTAGCGTACATTTAATTCTTCCGTTGTGGTAAAAGCGGACGGCCTTGCCGCAGGGAAAGGCGTTGTTGTCGCGAAGAGACACTGGAAGAAGCGGAAGAAGCCGTTCACAGGATGCTTGGCGAGCATGAATTCAAGGAAGCGTCATCAAAAATAATCATTGAAGAATGCCTGGTCGGCGAGGAAGCTTCTATCCTGGCTTTTTCCGACGGAAAGCATTTTTCTATCATGCAGTCGGCGCAGGACCACAAAAGGATCTTTGACAATGACATGGGGCCGAACACTGGCGGGATGGGAGCTTACAGCCCGGCGCCGGTCGTGACCGATAAAATATTGAATTATGTGAAGGAAAATGTTTTTAAAAAAATGATCGACGGTATGAGAAAAGAGGGCGCCGCTTTTGTCGGAGTTTTATACGCGGGGATAATGATAACGAAGGAAGGGCCGAAAGTCCTTGAATTCAATGTCCGGTTCGGCGATCCGGAGACCCAGCCGATAATGATGAGGTTAAAAACTGACCTCATCGATATCATTGAACATATCCTTGACGGCAAGCTTGATAAGATAAAGATCGAATGGGATGAGAGGGCGGCTGTTTGCATTGTTCTTGCATCAAAGGGTTATCCCGGGGCTTACGGAAAAGGAAAAGAAATATCGGGGTTATTTGAATCGAAATTCGTTGACGATGCGGTCGTTTTTCACGCGGGAACGGCCATGAAGGACGGCAAGATCGTGACATCCGGCGGAAGAGTTCTCGGTGTCACAGCTATGGCGGACACCATTAAATCAGCTATCGATCGCGCATATCAAGTCGTCCACATGATCTCTTTTGACGGCAAGCATTACAGAAGCGATATCGGGAGAAAGGCGATACAGAAGAGTTAAGAGTTATGAGTTAAGGGTATGCGCATGAAAAAAATTCTGCTCATTGCCACAAAGAATAACGGGAAAGTCAGAGAGATCAAACACATTCTCAAACCTCTCAAATTACATATATTATCTCTACTCAACATGCCAAAAACTCCCAATATCAAGGAAACCGGCAGAACTTTCGAAGAGAACGCCATCAAGAAGGCAATTTCGATATCCAAAAGACTTAAAGCTCCAGTCCTTGCCGATGATTCCGGCCTTTGCGTTGACGCCTTGAACGGCAGGCCTGGCGTCAGATCGGCCAGATATGCCGGCCCAAACCCTTCAACTCAAAGGCTTTGCGGGAAATTGCTGAAAGAAATGAGGTCAAAAAAGAACAGAAAGGCGAAATTCGTGTGCGTAATGGCTGTCGCGGACGGCAGGAAGATCAGGCTGGCAAAAGGCGTCTGCCGCGGGAGAGTAATCGATAAAATGAAGGGCGGCAACGGGTTCGGATATGATCCTGTTTTTGTCCCTCAAGGTCATTCAATGACTTTTGCCCAGATGCCGTTAAAGTTAAAGAACAATATCTCCCACCGAGGAAAAGCCCTTAGAAAAGTTGCTGTTATACTGGCAAAAATGATATAATCCCCACGGGTATTTTGCGGGAGTAGCTCAGTTGGTAGAGCATTTGCTTGCCAAGCAAAAGGTCGCGGGTTCGAGACCCGTCTCCCGCTTTTAAATTTTGCCTTTTCGTGCGCCCGTAGCTCAATTGGATAGAGCGGCTCCCTTCGAAGGAGAAGGTTGTAGGTTCAAGTCCTATCGGGCGCGGTTATTTGTTGCGGGGCGTGGCTCAGCTTGGCTAGAGCGCCTGCCTTGGGCGCAGGAGGTCGTCGGTTCAAATCCGGCCGCCCCGATTGTTCGATTTTTTGCACCGCTAGCTCAATTGGCAGAGCAGGGCACTCTTAATGCCAAGGTTAGAGGTTCGATTCCTCTGCGGTGCAAAAAGACGGGCCGAGGTGGCGAAACCCCGCGATACACGCGGGGCAGGTTGGCAGTATTAAGTTTAGGGATCATTCGAATGCCGCGGTGGTGAAATTGGCAGACACGCAAGACTTAGGATCTTGTGCCGAAAGGCATAGAGGTTCGACTCCTCTCCGCGGCATGAGTTGATTAATTTGCGGGAGTAGCTCAGTGGTAGAGCTCCTGCCTTCCAAGCAGGAGGTCGCGGGTTCGAATCCCGTCTCCCGCTTTGAAGTTTGGGCCTGTAGCTCAGCTGGATAGAGCAACGGATTTCTAATCCGTCGGTCGCAGGTTCGAATCCTGTCAGGCCCGAGTTTATGGTGGGCGTAGCTCAATTGGTTAGAGCACCAGATTGTGGATCTGGTGGTTGTCGGTTCAAGTCCGATCGTCCACCCTTTCAAGTTTGGGAGGAAAGCCGTTTCGGAGGGGCCCAAACTTGAAAGAATATTTGATTTAATGGTTAAGGGTTAGGTGTAAGGGTTAAGAAGCCGGAAAGAAAGGCAAATAATTGAAAATACTGAAACAGGAAAAATTGGGGAATCAAGTAACGCTTGAAATTGAAGAGGAATATTCAAAGCTTGAGCCGAAGATAGAGAAAGCTTACACGGAAGCTTCCAGGGAAGTTAATGTCCCCGGGTTCAGGCTGGGGAAAGTCCCTGCCGGCCTGTTAAAGAAGTATATCCATGAGGAAGCCGTCATTGACAGGGCGGTACAATTCCTTTTCTCAGATATATATCCTGACATCGTAAACGCTTCAGGCATCAAACCGGTAGATTATCCGGGAGTAGAGCTGAAAAAGCTTGATAAAACATCACCTATTATTTTCACCGTTAAAGTGGACGTTTATCCTGAGATCAAGCTTGGCAATTACAAGAAACTTGCGCTTGAAAAACGTTCCACGGAAGTCACGGACGCTGACATAGATAAGACCATAGGATACATAAAACAAAACTACTCAAAACAAATGAATATTCCTGAAAGCGAGCTTGTGCGTGGATGATGAATTCGCGAAAAAAGTGAGCCAAACAAACTCACTGCAGGAGCTGAAAGATCTTATCATGGCGAACCTGCATGAAGAAAAGAAAGAGAAGCGGAGATCGCTGAAAGGGATAGTGTCACAAAAAAATTGTCTGAGCTTGTGGAAGGCGATATCCCCGGCGGAATGTTCGAGCGCGAAATAGACTCAATGATGCACGACCTGGAAGCTTCGCTTGAAAGGAACAGGATGACGGTCGCCTCTTATCTTTCAGCGGTAAAAAAGGATATGGGCAAACTGAGGGATGAAATGAAGCCCAGTGCGGAAGTGCGGTTGAAGGCAAAACTGGCCCTTGAATATATCGTTGAAAAAGAAAAACTTGAAGTGGAGCAAAACGATATTGATAAAGAGATGGAACTGCTTGCCCAGCATTACGGAAGAACGGCAGAAGACTTCAAAAAGGAAGCGACCGAAGATATGCTCAATTCGATCAAAGAATATCTATCAAGGGAAAAAGCGATTGACTTTGTGATTTCAAAAGCTAAAGTGGAAGGGTAATCTCACCCCCAACCCCTCTCCTTTGTAAGGAGAGGGAAGCGAAGCTGGTGTTGTAGTAGATTATGATCCATGAAAATCTGGGGAGAGAATAAGGAGGTAATTTTATGAGAGAAACAGGGCAAAACGTGATACCGATGGTCATTGAACAGTCCGGCAGGGGAGAGAGGGCCTATGATATATTTTCAAGATTACTGAAAGAAAGGATAATCTTTATCGGGACCCCGATGGATGATGAGATAGCGAACCTTATCATCGCCCAGATGCTGTTCCTGGAATCGGAGGACAATGAAAAGGACATAAATATGTATATCAACAGCCCCGGAGGGGTCGTGACGGCAGGGCTTGCCGTCTACGATACGATGCAGTACCTGAAATCGCCGGTCACCACCATTTGCATAGGCCAGGCGGCAAGCATGGGCGCAATGCTCCTGGCGGCCGGTTCAAAAGGAAAGAGATTCGCCCTTCCGAACGCGCGCATAATGATCCACCAGCCGCTCGGAGGCGCGCAGGGCCAGGCCACCGACATAGAGATCCAGACAAAAGAAATATTAAGGATGAAAAAACTGCTCAATGAAATGCTTGCAAAGCATTCGGGCCAGCCGCTTTCCAAGGTGGAGAAAGACACTGACAGGGATTTTTATATGTCCGCGGCGGAGGCAGTGGAATACGGGATCGTCGACGAGGTCATTGAAACCAAAAAAGGCATCATAAAGCCCGGTAAGTCAACGAAAGGATAGTTAATGGACGATCAGATAATCTGCGCTTTTTGCGGGAAACCGGAAGGGCCCGGACAGGCGCCTCATAGCGGGGCCTAACGCCCACATTTGCGACCAGTGCGCGAAGATATGCCTGGAAATGGCCGCGGAGGAAAAAAGCAAGAGCGCCCCGAAACAGGAGGCATATCAAAGGTCCCAAAGCCGAAAGATATGTTCGAGATGCTGAACCAGTATGTTATCGGACAGGATAAGGCGAAAAAAGTCCTCTCGGTCGCAGTCTACAATCATTATAAAAGAGGCGATCAAATCTTCCAGGGAAGATGATACGGAGATACAGAAGAGCAACATCCTCTTGATCGGGCCGAGCGGCTCCGGAAAAACGCTTCTTGCGCAAACGCTCGCAAAAATATTGAACGTCCCGTTCGCCATCGCAGATGCCACTACTTTGACCGAAGCGGGATATGTTGGCGAGGATGTGGAATCCGTGCTGACCAGATTACTTCAGGTAAGCGATTATGATCCGGTCAAAGCTTCGCGAGGCATTATTTATCTGGATGAGATCGATAAGATATCCAGAAAATCCGAGAATCCTTCCATCACAAGGGATGTTTCGGGAGAAGGTGTCCAACAGGCGCTTCTTAAGCTGCTTGAAGGTACTGTCGCAAATGTCCCTCCGCAGGGCGGGAGAAAACATCCTCAGCAGGAATTCATCCAGCTTGACACCACGAACATACTTTTTATCGCAGGCGGCGCTTTCCACGGTCTTGAGAACATTATCGAGCGGCGCATAGGAAAGGGAAGGATAGGGTTCAAGGGCGAGGACACGCTTAACGAAAGGATACGAGTTGATGTGCTTGAGCATGTCCTGCCGGATGATCTTCTTAAATACGGATTTATCCCCGAAATAATCGGCCGTCTTCCGGCGGTGGCGGTCCTTAACCCGCTTGATGAAAAAGCTTTGATCAGGATATTAAAAGAGCCGAAGAACGCCCTGGTGAAGCAGTACAGGAAAGCTGCTGGCGATGGACGGAGTGAAACTGGAATTCACAGATCCCGCTCTTAAGCTTATAGCAAGGGCAGCTCTTAAGCGCAAGATAGGCGCCAGGGCCCTGCGCGCTATCATCGAAGAGATAATGCTGGACGTTATGTTCGAGGCGCCGTCCAAGTCGGGGTCGGGCAAGGTGACCATCACTGAATCGATCATAAAGAAACTTATGAGAAGGTCCGAAATAACGCAGCTCAAGGCGGCATAAAAATGGCTGAAGAAAAGATAGATAAGAAGCATCCTGAAAAATTCTCGGAATGGAAGGATGTCCTTCCGCTCATCCCTCTCAGGAACATAGTCGTGTTCCCGCAGATGGTCGTACCGCTTTTCATCGGGAGGAATAAGTCCGTGAAAGCGCTGGAAGGCGTGTTGAACAAAGAGCGCATGGTGGTTTTCGCTTCCCAGAAGAGCGAGGACGTGGAAGAGCCGGATACGGACGACATCTGCGGTATCGGCACGCTTTCCGAAGTGGTCCAGATACAGGCGCTTCCCGACGGAACGACGAAGATCCTTGTTGAAGGGGTCTCGCGCGTTAAGATAGAGGGCTTTGTTTCCGAATCGCCGTTCTTCAAGGTGAAAATATCCAGCATCCCCGAAATAGACGACATGACCGTGGAAGTGGAAGCGTCAATCAGATTGGTGATCCAGCAGTTCGAAAAATACGTTAAATTGAACAAGAGGATCCCTCCGGAAACTTTGATGTCCATAATCAACATAGATAATCCCGGCCGGCTTGCCGACCTTATCGCCTCATATCTCACGCTTAAGGTGGATGAAAAACAGTCCATCCTTGAAGCCATAACGGTCCAGCAGAGGCTGAAAAAACTTTCCCATTTCCTGGACAAGGAAATAGAGGTCCTGGAGGTTGAAAAGAAGCTTCAGGGGAAGGTGAGGCGTCAGATAGAGAAGGTCCAGAAAGAATATTATCTTAAGGAGAAGCTGCGCGCGATCCAGGATGAGCTTGGTGAGGAGGAGGAAGGCGCGCCTCCCGAGATAGGAGAATACAGGAAAAAAATACTGAAGGCAAAACTGCCTCCCGAAGTCAAGGAAAAAGCGGACAAAGAGCTGGAAAGGCTTTCAAAAATGCCGTCAATGGCAGCGGAAGCGACGGTGATCCGCACATATCTTGACTGGCTGATAGACCTTCCCTGGCATAAAAAGACAAAGAGCAAGCTTGACATGGCGGAAGTGGAAAAGATCCTTAATGAAGACCATTACGGCCTCAAAAAAGTGAAGGAAAGGATCCTTGAATATTTCGCTGTCCTGCAGCTTACCGGGAAGATAGGCGGGACGATCCTCTGTCTCATCGGACCTCCTGGCGTCGGCAAGACATCTATCGCTTCATCCATCGCCAGGGCGATGGGAAGAAAATTCACCAGGGTATCTCTTGGCGGCATGAGGGATGAAGCGGAAATTCGCGGCCACAGGAGAACGTATGTCGGCTCACTTCCCGGAAGGATCATACAATCGATCAGTAAGGTCGGTGTTTCCAACCCAGTCTTTCTTTTAGATGAGATAGACAAGCTCGGTACTGACTTCCGGGGCGATCCCGGCGCCGCACTGCTGGAAGTGCTTGATCCCGAGCAGAACAAGACTTTCAGCGACCATTATCTGGAGACCGCATTCGATCTTTCGGATGTTTTTTTCATCACGACCGCGAACACGGCGGATCCCATACCAAGGCCGCTAAGGGACAGGATGGAGATCATCGAAATGTCCGGATATACGGAAGAGGAAAAACTGGGGATAGTAAAAGGATTCCTTGTTCCGAAAGAGCTGAAGAACCACGGCCTGAAGAGCGATCAGATCGAATTCAAGGAAGACGCGCTAATATCGATATTACGGGAATACACCAAGGAAGCCGGGGTCAGATCGGTGGAGCGCACAATTGCGACTATAATGCGCAAAATAGCGACGGTGTTCGTCAGGAAGAAAAAGGAAGGCAAAGTGGTCGTGAAAGCCAGCGACCTCCATGAATACCTGGGCGCACCAAAATACAGGTTCGGCGTTGCCGAAGAAAAAGATCAGATCGGGGCGGCTACCGGCCTGGTTTGGACCGAAGTTGGCGGCGATACTGTTCCTATAGAAGTCTCCATAATGAAAGGGCGCGGGAACCTGACATTGACAGGGCAGCTTGGAGATGTAATGCAGGAATCCGCGAAGGCGGCGTTGAGCTGTATAAGGTCCCGCGCGGATGCTCTGGGAATTGATGAGGACTTTTACAGGAAGACGGATATACATATTCACGTGCCGGAAGGCGCTGTGCCGAAGGACGGCCCTTCCGCCGGGATAACCATTGCTACGGCACTTGCATCAGCCCTAACACAGATACCGATCAGGCATGATGTTGCGATGACAGGTGAGATAACACTTCTCGGCAAGGTGCTTCCGATCGGCGGATTAAAAGAGAAGCTCCTGGCCGCGAGAAGGGCGGGGATCACTGACGTGATACTGCCTGAAGAGAACAAAAAAGATCTGGATGAGATAAAGCAGGAGATACCGCTCGATATCAAATTCCATCTGGTAAAAGAGATTGACGAGGTCTTTCCTGTCGCATTGGCAAAGAAGCCCGAGCCTGTAAAAAGAAAAAGCGCCCCGCCCAAGTATCCGCCTTCAATAGAAGGACCGATGCTTTCATAGCTTATGGAATATAAGAACACCTTAAATCTTCCGAAGACGGATTTCCCTATAAAGGCCAACCATGCGAAGCTCGAGCCTGAGCTGTTGGCTTTTTGGGACAAAGAAAAAGTTTACGGCCGAATGAAGGAAAAACACAGGGACAAAAAGAAGTTCATTCTTCATGACGGCCCCCCTTATCCCAACGGCGATATCCACCTCGGGCACGCCCTCAACAAAATACTGAAAGACATTGTCGTTAAATACAAGTCAATGGCCGGATATTATTCTCCGTTCATTCCCGGATGGGACTGCCACGGGCTTCCGATAGAGACCCAGATGATAAAGGAACTCGGACTGAAAAGGAAAGCGATGGACGCGCTTGAGTTCAGGAAAAAATGCCAGGAATACGCATTGAAATATGTGGATGTCCAGCGCGAGGAATTCAAGCGCCTGGGCTGCGTCGGGGACTGGAACGATCCTTATCTGACGATCAAATATGATTATGAAAGCGGGATAGCGAAGCTTTTTGGCATCCTCGCTGAAAAGGGCTTTGTTTACAGGGGCCTTAAGCCTATCCACTGGTGCCCGGTGGATGAAACTGCATTAGCGGAAGCCGAAATTGAGTATCAGGATGATGATTCGGTTTCGGTCTATGTGAAATTCAAAGTTAAATCCATTGAATCAAAAAGCCCCGAATTCCGCCAGCTTCAGGATGTCCTTACGGGGGATTCATATTTTGTAGTATGGACCACGACTCCTTGGACGCTTCCCGCGAACGTTGCCATTGCTGCTCATCCGGAACACGAATACGCCGCGATATCGGTAGGAAATGAAATATTGGTCGTGGCTGAAGGATCGCTCGAAAGTTTGGTCAAGAAACTCGGCATCAAGGAATTTCAGATGGCCGGAAAATTCAAAGGCAAAATACTTGAAGGAATAATCTGCCGCCATCCGTTCATGGACAGGGATGTGCCGATAGTCCTGGATGATTACGTTACGCTGGAGCAGGGGACAGGGCTTGTCCACATCGCTCCCGGACACGGCGAGGAAGACTACCAGGTCGGGCTCAAATATAAATTACCGATCGTAATGCCGGTGGACGGGAAAGGATATTTCACGAAGGAAGCGGGCAGGTATGAAGGCAAGCGGTATGATGAAGCGAACGACCTGATAGTTGCCGATATGCAGCGGGACGGTTCACTTCTTTTAGCCGAAACCGTGAAACACAGCTATCCTCACTGCTGGAGATGCAGGAAACCCGTCATATTCAGGGCCACCGAGCAGTGGTTCATCTCGATCGACAAGAACGAGCTCAGGGCAAAGGCGCTGAAAGCTATCGGCGAAACAAAATGGTATCCGGCATGGGGAGAGAGCAGGATAAGGGGAATGGTGACCCAGCGCCCCGACTGGTGCATTTCACGTCAGCGCTACTGGGGCGTGCCGATACCGGCTCTTTACTGCAAGAAATGCGGGAAGCCGCAGTATAAAGGCGATTTCAACAAAGCGATCGTTGACCTTTTCAGGGCCAAAGGATCGAATGCGTGGTTCGAGATGGGAGCGAATGATATAGCGAAAGGCCTCAAGTGCGGCGACTGCGGCGGAAAAGATTTTGAAAAAGAGACCGACATACTGGATGTCTGGTTCGAATCCGGAGCTTCACATTGGTCGGTATTAAAAGAAAAGAAAGAACTTTCATGGCCTGCTGACCTGTACCTGGAAGGCAGCGACCAGCACAGGGGCTGGTTCCAGTCCTCGCTTTTAACAGCTGTCGGCGCGGAGGAAAAGGCGCCATATAAAGCCGTGCTGACCCACGGGTTCACAGTGGATGATACGGGGAAAAAAATGAGCAAATCCGTGGGAAATGTCGTTGATCCTCAGGTCGTCGTGAAGGAATTCGGAGCGGATGTTCTCCGGTTATGGGTCGCTTCGGCCGATTTCAGGAACGATATGAGCGCTTCCAAGGAAATATTGAAGCAGGTCAGCGATGCGTTCTCCAAGATCCGCAATACATGCAGATTCCTGATAAGCAATTTGAATGATCTTGACCCGGCAAAAAATGCGGTCGCATACAATGATATGGAAGAGATAGATAAGTGGGCGATGCTGCGGGCCCACAGGCTCATTGAGCGGGCGCGAAAAGCTTATGATGAATTCGAGTTCCATCTTGTTTTTCACTCGATCCACCAATTCTGCGTTAATGACCTGAGCTCCCTGTATTTTGATATCATTAAGGACCGGCTTTATTGCGAGAGCAGGAACGGGCGTCTGCGCAGGTCGTCACAGACCGCAATGAGTGAAATATTGCGAATAATGATCAAGCTTTTTGCGCCGATACTCTCGTTCACGGCGGAAGACATATTTAAACACATGAACAGATCCGAGGTCGGAGATCCGAGATCCGAAACAAGTCCCAAATCCCAGAATTCAATCTTCGAGGAAGATTTTCCGGAGGTTGATGATAAATATCTTGACAAAAAGCTTGAGGATAAATGGAATAAGCTGCTGGAGATAAGAAGCGAAGTATATAGATCGATCGAAAATGCCAGGGCTGAAAAATCGATAAGTCATCCGCTTGAAGCAAGGGTTGAGATTTCCCTTGATGGCAACGACTTTCAACTGATGAAGAGCATGGAAACTCAGCTGCCATCCATATTCATTGTTTCCGAGTTCATTGTCGAAAAAGGCAGCAGGAATATTATCGTCAAAAAAGCAGAAGGCAAAAAGTGCGAAAGATGCTGGATGCACCTGGATTCAGTCGGGAAGAATGCCGAGCACTCCGGCCTTTGTGAACGATGTGTCTCTGTTGTCAGTAAAATGTTATAATCAAATCCAGAGAGGTGCGAAATGTCAGATATTAAAGACCATAAATTGGCGGAACAGGGAAAAATGAAGATCGAATGGGCGGCGAGGAACATGCCGGTACTCCGCATGGTGAGGGAGCATTTCAGGAAAACAAAGCCGCTTCATGGATTGAAAGTGACCGCGTGCCTTCATGTGACCACGGAGACGGCAAACCTTATGGCGACTTTGAAGGAGGGCGGCGCAAATATCGTCCTCTGCGCTTCGAACCCGCTTTCCACGCAGGATGACACGGCAGCGTCGATATCGGAGCATATAGGGATCCCCACTTACGCGATCAAAGGCGAGGACGAAAAGACCTATTACAGACATATCAATATTGTTCTGGACCACAGGCCTAACATAACTATGGATGATGGAGCGGACCTTGTTTCGACGCTTCACAAGGAACGCATGGACCAGATAAAAGAGCTTATCGGCGGGACAGAAGAGACTACGACAGGCGTCATAAGATTAAGGAGCATGGAAAAGAGCGGAGTCCTGGGATATCCGATCATCTCTGTGAACGATGCCGACACAAAACATTTGTTCGATAATCGATATGGGACGGGCCAGAGCACGATCGACGGAATATTGCGGGCGACGAACATTCTCCTGGCGGGCGCAAAATTCGTGGTTTGCGGATACGGATGGTGCGGCAGGGGGGTCGCGATGAGAGCAAAAGGAATGGGCGCGAATGTGATCGTAACGGAGATCGATCCTTTGAAGGCGCTCGAAGCCGTGATGGACGGCTATTCCGTTATGCCTATGGCAGAAGCAGCGAAGGTCGGAGATATTTTTGTGACGGTCACCGGCAATATAAATGTCATTTCCAATAAGCATTTCGAATTAATGAAAGATGGCGCGATAGTCTGCAATTCCGGTCATTTCAATGTTGAAATAGACCTTAAGGGGATCGAAAGCATCGCGAAAGGCAAAAGAAAGATCAGGGAATTTGTCGATGAATATATCATGCCAAGCGGAAAAAAAGTCAACATCTTGGGAGAAGGCAGGCTTATAAATCTCGCAGCAGCGGAAGGGCATCCGTCAATGGTCATGGACATGAGCTTTGCCAACCAGGCGCTCTCCGCGGAATATCTGGCGAAGCAAGGGAAATTCCTCGGGAAAAAAGTGTACCCTGTCCCGAAAGAAATAGACATGAACATCGCCGCGCTTAAATTAAGGTCAATGGGCGTGCCTATTGACGAACTGACGGAAGAGCAGAAACATTACATGGCTTCGTGGCAGGAGGGAACTTAGCAAACGCAAAAGGCAAAAGTAAAAAGGCAAAAGTTAAGGAGTGACATCAAATGGATGAGAAAGAAATAAATATGTTGGAGAGAATGAACAAGAATATCGAAAAGCTGGCTGCGCATTTTGAGAAAGCAACGATCCAGGATTACCTGAAATTCGTGGGGAATCCGTGGAAGGTGCTCTTAACGAACCTTCTTGCGGGCATAATGCGCGGTTTCGGCCTTGCCATAGGCCTCACGATAATTTTTGCGGTTGTTATGATCATCCTGACGAAGGTATTATCGCATCTTATTACTCTTCCGTACGTCGGCCAGATGATAGCCCAGCTCGTGGAAGCGGTCAATACGCACCTGAGAGCGGGTTCCAGGATAAAACTTGATTCCGGGGGAATGTGATTGTTTTATTTATCCGCCCTTCTGGTCTTCCTTTTTGACCGCATCTTAAAATCCATCATTTCGGCGCGTATTTCTCCTGTAGGATCCATTCCTTTAATAAAAGGTTTTTTTAACCTGACCTATGTTCGCAATACCGGGGTCGCGTTCGGGCTTTTTCCGGGGCAGAGGATCATACTTATCCTTATCGGCGTGCTCATTTGCGCTCTTGTCGTCTATTATCAGGCAAGATCAGGCAATCAAAATCTGTTCCTCAGTTTTTGTCTTGCGTTGATATTGGGGGGCAGCCTGGGTAATCTTTTTGACAGGATATTCTTCGGCTATGTGATAGATTATGTGGATTTCAGGGTCTTTCCCGTTTTCAATTTTGCCGACGCGGCCATAAACGCGGGGGTTTTATTGATAATCGCGACGTTCATATTGGAGAGAAAATAATGCATCCGGTGATCTGCAGAATAGGCCCTTTCAATATTTATTCCTGGGGTTTGATGGCCGCCGTAGGGTTCCTTGCCGGGCTTGCCGTGGCTTTGCGGTATGCGGAACGCGAGGGAATAAAGGACGACCATCTCTATGATCTTTTCATTTATGTTGTCATATCGGTCATAGTCGGCGCAAGATTGATATATGTGGCGGCATTTCCTTCCAGCTTCATTAAAGATCCAATATCTATCCTTTATGTGAATCAAGGAGGGATGGCATTTGCGGGCGGACTTCTTGCCGCGCTCATCGTCATTTATATTTATACGAAATATCATAAGATCGATATAATGAAGCTGCTGGATGCCGTTTCTCCTGCTGCGGCTTTGGGCTACGCGATCGGCCGTATCGGCTGCTATCTGAACGGATGCTGCTACGGCATAACACTTTTCGGGATCGACCAACCCACACAACTTTATTCTTCGCTCGCGGGCCTGGTCATTTTATTCATTCTTGTCTATTATTATGATAAAAAGAAATATGACGGCCAGATATTCCTTTATGCGTTGTTCTTGTATTCGATATACCGGTTCTTTATGGAATTCATCAGATACAGCCCGGTCCATATCGGCATATTCACTCCCAATCAGCTGGCAGCATTCTTGTTGTTCCTCGTTTCCTCATATGCGTTATGGAAAAAAAGTTCGACATAATCGTTAGACCGGGCTCTTCAAGAGAACGGATAGATGTTTTTCTTTCCCGCGAGACAGGACTTTCGCGCTCCCAGACCGATAAGCTGATAAGAGCCGGTCATATCAAATTGAATAACGGCCTCACCAAGCCGAGCTATAATATCAAGGAGAACGACAGGATAATCGTCAGCATCCCGCAAGCCGAAGAGATCTCCGCAAAGCCGGAGGACATACCGCTTGATATAGTTTATGAAGACAAAGATATCATCGTAATAAACAAGCCGCCCGGTATTGTGGTCCATCCGGCGGCGGGCAATGAGCGGGGGACACTTGTCAATGCTCTTCTCCACCATTGCAGGGATATTTCCGGTATAGGCGGCTGCGTCCGCCCGGGCGTGGTCCACAGGCTCGATAAGGACACCTCGGGATTGATGGTCTTCGCGAAGAATGACGCGTCGCACAAAGGGCTTTCGGCGCAGATAAAGAACCGGGAAGTGAAGAAGATCTATGTTGCGCTCGTCCACGGCAAAATGAAAGATCAAGCCGGTGTCATTGACGCGCCGATCGGGAGGCATCCTGTCCACAGGAAAAAAATGGCCGTCCTCACGGCAGCGAACGTGAAAAAGCGCGAGGCCCTAACATATTATAAGGTCATTAAAAGATTGTCAGCCGGCAAAGAGCAGTACACTCTTGTTGAACTGGACCTGAAGACCGGTCGCACGCATCAGATAAGGGTGCATCTGTCACATATCGGCCATCCCGTAGTCGGTGACAGCGTTTATTCAAGGAAAAAATGTTCGATCGATGCGGCCAGGCAGCTGTTGCACGCGGTCATGCTTTCGTTCCATCATCCTGTAACAGGAAGATCGCTTGAATTCAG
The DNA here is from genome assembly GCA_963768305.1 of uncultured bacterium. Classification (GTDB taxonomy): domain Bacteria; phylum Margulisbacteria; class WOR-1; order CAVSGV01; family CAVSGV01; genus CAVYHE01. The sequence goes on along the minus strand of CAVYHE010000008.1, from coordinate 29,571 downwards.
GTCGGACATTCCCGGGGACATGAAGCAGATAATTGAACAGTTAGCTGAGGATAAATCCGGCCAGTAAGCCGAACATCAAAGAACCGCTGACAAGGGTGAAAACTTCGGGAAGGGAAATGGGCACTCCAAGTACTGAGGCGGCGAGGCTGGCGATGAGGGCGACGGATGCGGCTATTCCTGCGGCCGAGAAAACGTTCCAGCTTCTCATTAAATGGCCTTCTCTGTCATATTCTTCTTTTATTCTTGAGAGGTTGCCGTCAGATGTCTTACTGGAGGCAACATTAATGACCTTTACGTACATTTCTTTCGGGCTCTTCGACCTATTCAGTTTGGCTTTGCTCATTTGCTGATGCACCTCTCGTATATATATCGTCAAGTTTGGCCGAAAATTTCACTTTTTTGTGTTATAATTTTCTTGATATTTATGCTGCTTGCTGTGGACATAGGCAATACGAACATCGTTTTCGGGCTTTTCAAAGGCAACAGGCTTGTCAGCAAGCATCGAATGCTAACACTCGCGTCCAATAGTGTCAAGGCAGCGGGAAATATAGATGCGGCGGTCATTTCCAGTGTCGTTCCGAAGATAACGAGAATAGTCGCGGAAAATATCCGGAAGCGTTACGGGATAGATCCCGCGGTGGTGACCTGGAAAGGCATCAAGTCCATCAGGATCATGCTAAAGAACAAAGGGCAGGTCGGCGTGGACAGGCTAGTGAATGCTGCCGCGGCAGTAAAATTATATGGTCCGCCCGCTGTCATAATCGACCTGGGCACGGCGACCACTTTTTGCGCCATCGACGGATCGGGGCGGTACCTGGGCGGAGCGATAACTTCGGGGCTTGCGATATCCAGGGATGTTCTGCACGAGAGGACAGCCAAACTTCCTTTGATAAAGATAAAAAAGCCGAAAAATGTCATAGGTAAAAACACTATCGAAGCGATGAGATCTGGATTATACTGGGGTTACATCGAAATGATAGAAGGTATGATAAAGCGTTTCAGGAAAGAACTCGGGGGAAAAGCAAAGGTCATAGCGACCGGCGGGCTTTCGCCGCTGATCGCAAAAGGCACAAAAATGATCGATATAGTCGATCCGGACCTTACGCTTAAAGGATTGAACATGATATATAGAGGGGCTAGAAGAGAAAAATGAGCGAAGAGTTATCGGAATTATTAAAAGTCAGGAGAGCGAAACTCGACGAGTTAAGGGCGAAAAATATCGATCCTTATCCTTATCGCTTTCTGAGGAACACCAACGCGGCTGCGGTCCTTGAAAAATATAAGGACCTGCAGGCTGAAGGAACAAGCTCCGAAGAGATCATACTTGCGGGAAGGATCATGACAAAACGCGGTCACGGAAAAGCGTCTTTCGCGAACATACAGGACGGAACAGGAAAGATCCAGATATACGTGAAGCTTGATAATATCGGCGCAGATAAATATGGATTGTTCGAAAAACTTGATATCGGCGACTTCATCGGCGTAAAGGGAGTTATCTTCAGGACAAGGACAGGGGAGATATCGGTAAAAGTATCAGAACTCGAACTTTTATCAAAATCACTTCATCCGCTGCCTGAAAAATGGCACGGATTGACCGACAAGGAATTAAGATACAGGGAGCGCTATGTTGACCTTATAGTTAATCACGAAGTTAAGGACGTATTTGTAAAAAGAAGCAAAATAATCTCCGAGATCAGGAATTTTCTTATTTCCAGAGGCTATCTTGAGGTTGAAACTCCGGTGCTTCACGTCCAGCCGGGCGGCGCCGCAGCGCGGCCTTTTGAGACCTACCATAACGCGCTGGACATGGACCTTTACCTGAGGATCGCGCTTGAACTTCATTTAAAACGCCTGATTGTAGGAGGATTCGAAAAAGTGTTCGAGATAGGCAGGGTTTTCAGGAACGAGGGGATATCGTTCAAGCACAATCCGGAATATACAATGCTGGAGCTTTACGAAGCTTACGCCGATTACAACGACATGATGGAGCTTACGGAAGATCTGATATCATCCATCGCTCAAAAAGTCCTGGGCACTACCAAGTTCAAGTACAAGGACCATGAAATAGATTTTAAGCCGCCGTGGCCGAGGATCACGCTTCATGACGCGTTAAAGAAATACGCGAACATCGATATCAATACGGATGAAAAAGGATTAAGGGCCATCGCAAAGCAGAAAGGCATAGAAGGCCACGACGAGCTTCCCGTCGGAAAGATAATAAATCATCTCTATGATACTTTTGTCGAAGATAAGCTTATCCAGCCGACTTTCGTTATCGATTACCCGGTTGAAACTTCGCCTCTTGCGAAAAGGAAAAGGGGGAACCCGAAACTCGTTGAACGTTTCGAGGTCATTGCCGCGGGAATGGAGCTGGCGAATTCTTTTTCAGAGCTCAATGATCCGGTGGACCAGAGAGAACGGTTCAAGGAGCAGGTGAAGGCGAGGGAAGCGGGGGACGACGAAGCGGAATCCATGGATGAGGATTTCCTCCGCGCGCTTGAGTACGGCATGCCGCCAACAGGGGGATTGGGTATAGGGGTGGACAGGATCATTATGCTGTTAACTGGTCAGACATCCATCAGGGATGTGCTCTTATTCCCTCATATGAGATCTTTGGAGATCAAGGAGACGAACGCTGCTCCGGAAGAGATGAAAATACTGGATGATAATCACAGAAAAAAAAGAATATAAGAAGATACTTGAAAGCCTTAAAGGCACGGACAGCATATATGTTGTAGGCTGCGGAAGGTGCGCCACGTCATGCTCCACCGGCGGGGAAGAGCAGGTCATGGATATCGCCGCTTCGCTCAAAAAAGACGGCAAGAAGATCACCGGCTCGTATGTGATAGAAGCGCCGTGCGACGAGCGGCTTGTCCTGAAATTCTCCAGGGCGGAAGCAGCTAAAATAAAAAAAGCCGATGCTCTGCTCGTTCTTGGCTGCGGCGCCGGAGTTCAGACCATATCCGATGTCGTAAAGCTTCCCACCTTCCCGGCCCTGGAATCGATATTTCTCGGCAAGACGAAATCGCTTGGCAGGTTCTATGAACTCTGTGTTATGTGCGGAGACTGTGCCCTGGACGAGACTGGCGGAATATGCCCGGTGGCAAGGTGTTCCAAGCATTTAATGAACGGGCCGTGTGGCGGCTCTTATAAAGGAAAATGCGAAGTGGACCAAAGCCTGGACTGCGCGTGGTACCTGATATTTGAAAGGCTGAAGGAATTGAACCAATTCGATAAAGTTAGGAAATTCCAGAAGCCGAAGGACCGCTCAAAGTCCATAAGACCGAGGAAAGTGGAGTTAAGATGAGCTTTAAGGAAGCATTAAAAAATAAGAAATTTATCGTGACCGCAGAGGTTTCACCGCCAAAAGGTGTGGAACTTTACGGCGTGCTTAAAAAAGCGGAGCTGCTTATCGGGAAAGTGGATGGTGTTAATGCGACAGATAATCAGGTGGCCGCCCTTCATTTAAGCTCAGTCGCCTTCTGCGCCATATTAAAACAAAAAGGCCTTGAGCCGATACTTCAGATGAACTGCAGGGACAGGAACGCTCTTGCCATGCAGGCGGACCTTTTGGGCGCGTACGCTCTCGGCATCCGCAATGTCCTGGCGGTATCCGGCGACTATCCGAAAAAGTCGCTCCATCATGTGGTAAAGCCGGTCTATGATATCGATTCCGTTCAGTTGATCAAATTAATAAGTGACATGAACAAGGGCGTCGATAATTCTGGCGAAAAACTTTTGGGTTTTCCGGATTATACTATCGGCTGTGTCGTGAACCCCGGCGCCGAGCCGATAGAAGGGCAGGTAGTGAAACTTAAAAAGAAGATAGACGCCGGCGCGGAATTCATCCAGACGCAGATAGTTTATGATATTGACGGTTTCAGGAAATTCAGGGATCTAACGGCGGACGTAAAGATCAAATTGCTTCTTGGCATCCTGCCTATACGCTCACTTGCCATGGCTAAGAATATCTCGAACATTCCCGGCGTTCATCTGCCGGAAAATATAATTAGGAGGATCGAAAGATCAAAGGATCCGGTGAAGGAAGGAATCGAAATTTCAGCCGAGATCATCAACTCGCTTAAAGGCTGCATTGATGGCGTTCATTTCATGACATTGAACAATGTTGAAGTGATACCGGACATACTGGCGAAAGTTCAATAAACAGATCAGCTTCTTCCTCCGATAGTTATCTCCGGTATCCTTATCGTTGGCTGGCCGTCCGAGACCGGGGCGTGGTCGTATTTTCCGCATGTGCCGGGCTGGAAATCCAGGTCCCATCCCACCATGTCGATCGTCTTAAGCACTTTCGGCCCGCTGCCTATCAGCATTGCACCTCTTACCGGATGCTTAATATTCCCGTTCTCTATAAGATATGCTTCGGTGACTTCAAAAACAAAATCCCCGTTCGTCACATTAACTTCGCCGCCGCCCATTTTCTTTATCAGGAGGCCGTTCTTTACGGAAGCGATAATATCAGAAGGGTTCGTCAACCCCGCCTGAATGAAAGTGTTCGTCATCCTGGGGACAGGCTTTGTCCTGTATGTTTCCCTTCTCCCGTTCCCGGAAGATATGGATCCCAGAAGCGAAGCGTTAAACCTGTCCGACATGTAGCATTTCAATACACCGTTCTCTATGAGGACTTTTTTTTGCGACGGGGTTCCTTCGTCATCGAACCCGAATGAGCCGTAATTTCCGGGCAAGGTAGCGTCATCCACAACTGTTACAAGCTCTGATGCGACTTTTTGCCCTATCTTGCGGGTGAAAACGGAAGTGCCTTTCTGGATGAAATCCGCCTCCAGGGCGTGTCCGCATGCTTCGTGGACCATTGTCCCGCCAGCTTCGGCGGACATGACCACTGTCATTTTTCCTGACGGCGCTTGTTTGGCTTCAAGCATTAAAAGCGCGCGCTCCGCTGCCATCCTGGTCGTCTTTTCCGGATCATGCGTCTCGAACAGTTCGAAACCGACCGTGCCTCCGGGGCCTTCATATCCGGTTTGCAGTATTCCATCTCTCGCGGCAACGACATTGACGGCGAACCGGGTCCTTATCCGGTTGTCCTCCACGTAATTGCCCAGGGAATTCGCTATTGTAACTGCCTGGTTCGTGTCAATGTACCTCACGGTCACCTGCTTTATCTTTCCGCCGTAAGACCTTGCCGTTTCATTCGCCTTCCTGACGATGGCCACCTTTTCTTCAATGGTCACGGAAGCGGGACTTTTCTTTATCTCAAAATGCAGCGGCGACAGCGTCGGCTTCAGCCGCACATCTTTTTTATTCGGGGCTTTATTTATTGAATTTGCAAGGAACCTGGCATTTTCGATCAATCGCTCGAACGAAGCGTCCTCCGTTGCGGCGTAATATATGGCGCTCCCGTCAAAGACCCTTATGCCGCCTCCGGCGTCGGCTCCGGAGCTTATCTTATCGATCCTGTTATCTTCGAAAGTTATAGAGGTTTGAAAAGTATCCTCCATGAAAATATCAGCGAAATTCCCGCCTTTGGAAAGGGCGGCGTTAAGTATTTCTTCCAGCTCAGACCGTGAAAGCATGAGAGGATTATATCATAATCGCGTCATCGCGAGGCCTGAAGAGATGCTTCGCTCATTCGGAGCTCGCAATGACACTTACGCTTCTTCTATCAATTCAGGGGAAATATGATTCAAATCATGATCGATAGCTTTAGCTACCGCTTTATCGCAGATCTTTATGGTGGAGCGGGGATTGCCTTGTGACAGCTCATAGACCTTGTCAATGGCGGCGACGTTAAAAGGCCGAAAATCCGTTCCATTGACGCTTTTTATTCGCGCCCTGATCAGGTCCTGCGTCTCTTCAAATGACAGGTTCTTGAATTCGATCTTCAATACCATTCGGTCGTACAGCGGCTGATATTCTTTCTTAAGCTTTTCCATGGTTTCGGGCAGACCTGCTGCGATCAGGAAGACGCGGTCCAGGTCGCCCAGCGTCCTTAAGGGCCTTTCAATATCGACCGAGTATTCATGGGCTTCATCCAGCAATAAGATCACGTCCTTATTTATCTTCTGCCGCAATTGATTGAAATTATAAATATCGAATTTATCGTCAAAACCGGTAGTTTTGGGATACACTTTCTCAATGATATACTTGATCAGACTTTTGAAGTCCTGCGGAGGGCGTGGTATAAAAATCGCCATGGATTCCCTGCCTAAATGTATGGTCAACCAGCGCAGAAAGGTGGTTTTACCTGTGCCTATGGCGCCGGTGATCAGTATATGGCCGCTTTTCGACTGGATCTTTCCCAGGATCTCTTTTCCGTCCTTTCTGTGGCCGACAAAGAGCTCGGGATGGATGTCCAGAGTGAAAGGATTCGCTTTCCAGCCCATTTTTCTGAGCCACTTTTTATGCTCTTCAGAAACGGTCCGCATCAATCTCAGCCCTATATCGGTGCCGCAGTTCGGGCAGTATTCCACGCCAAGATCAAGCTTGGTCCCGCAAATAAAACATGTGTCAAGCCTGTCTTGATCAGGCAACTTGCGGGCTTGATACCCGCTCAAAACTTTTGGAAGGAAAATGAACAAGATAAAAAGTCCTGCGCAGCCCCCGATAATTCCCCACAAGATCGAAGGATCTGCTGTTAGCGACCCACCGATGACAGCCGCCGGTTTTATTTGGTTCACTGTCCTTGCCGGAGGCGGGGCCGGGGGAGGGGAAACGACGGGCGGCTTCTGCGTTCTCCCTTTTTCCTGTATGATGGTCTTTGTAAGGTTTTTTGCGGCGGTAAAGTTCGGGTCGATCTTAAGGGCGAAGCCGAGATTCGTCAATGCGCCGTCCAGATTGCCCGTCAGATACAGGTCCGTGGCATGATCATAATATTCCTGCGCTGTTGTTGTTTGGCCAAAGCTTAGGCTGTGGAAGGCAAAGAACAAAATGAGCATGCATATGGCGGCCCTGATTTTCATGGAGTTTCGCGTTCTGATTTTATTATCGCCTCGATCCTGTTCAGCATCAGCTTGATATTGGTGTCATCCGGCTGAAGCTTTAGCAGGGCCAGCAATTGTTCTTTGGCTTTTCCATAATCATGATTGATTATATAAGTTCGCGCTTTGGTGATCAAAGCAAGGCGAATTTCGTTTTCCGTTATCATTGTGGCGACCCGCTTTGGCCTGGCGGCGACCCGCTTTGGCTTTGCGGCGACCTGCTTAGACTTGGGGATGGCCGCATTGACCGGTTTTACCGCCGGCTGGACCGCTGCAACAACCGGCGCCGTTCTTGTTACGGCGGCAGCATTTTCCTGTCCTTTGAGCATTGCCTGGGCCTGACCGAGCTTTTGCTGGGATTCTTCCGCCAGAAGGAGGGCTTCGGCGGCTAATTTTTTGGCCTGTTGTTCTTTAAGGCTCGCTTCTTCCGAAGGGGACAGTCCCGCCGTCTGAACCACCGGTTCTCCGATAAAAAAAGTGCTGGTCAATCCTTCGAAAGTATTTCCGTCAAAATCCATTGCTACAAGATTTGCGGTATAACTGCCTTTTTTAAAGCCCTGCGGCACTTCCCAGTAGCCGTGCCAGAGATTTGTGGGTGGTTCATAAGTGAATTTGATCGTCCTGTTGTCAGGCATTAGCGCGGAAAGAGTATCGGTGTCTATGGGGGCCTGTACCACAAGATGGATAATGTCCCCGGGAAAATATTTTTTGGCGGGAGTGCCTGCTTCAGAAATGCCGAAATTCCCAGCTTGTTGCTGGGCTGCTAAAGCCCTTAAAGGGCAAGCAGCGATGATCAAGATCAAAAAAACAAGCAGGCAGCATTTTTTCATTTTTCGTTAAAGAGTTTCTCCTTTCAACGCGAACCACGGCTCGCCGATATAGGACAAAGAGATATAATACGTCGCTAATGATGTGTTATTATAGAAGGGACGATAAGCATAGTCAAACCTGAATCCGCCGTAGCCTAGAGATACCCCTGCGCTGGGGATCCAGGTGGTCAGGGTGGGGGAATTGGAATCGGGCATTTCCTCACATCCTCCTCTTAAAGCCAGGAATTTATCGACTTTCCATTCAAGCCCGACATGCTGGGTATTTGGCTGGTCGCTGACCGACGAAAGATCAACATCGTAATCCAGCGTGAAATTCAGATCATATGGCAGGGGCGGCCTTACGGCCACTCCCAATTTGGTCAGGCATATGAAGGATTCTTCCTCGCTTTCCGCGCTCCCGTTCCACGTTAAAAGCGCTCCCATGGCGGATGGAATGAAATTCTGGCGAACGAGGCCGAAACTTAAATAAGGGGAATAGATGTATTTTACGCCGAAATCGGCGTTCGAACCCGTGCCGGACTCATTTAGCGCGCCCGACCATCCGCGGTTGAATATCTTGTAATTGAGCCCGACAAAGATATTGCGGCCGTATTCAAAGAACCTTCCGAGAGGGGAGCTGTAATTAAAGACCAGAACGCTGTCGTTATAATCGGCAGGGAGAGTTTCGGTGCTGCTGATGGTGACAGGGATATTGCTTATGGCGGAGTTGAAGTATCCCAGACCGAATGTTCCGTAAGGAGAAGGCATTTCTCCGCAGAACTCGGTATAATAAACGTCTTCCAGAAGGTTGGAGAACATGGACATTGCCTGCGGGCCTTTTAGCGATGCGACTCCGGCCGGATTTATGAACATCGCGTCCGCGTCATCCGCGATGGCGGAAAAAGCCCTTCCCATGCCGATCGGCCGCGCGCCACCGCCCATGGAAGACGGATCGCTGGTCGAACCCACCACATCGTCGGCCGCAGCGGGCATGCCGCTCAGCAACAATGCCAGGACAGCGAACATTGACAGCAATAAATATTTTTTCATTTCAATATCGCTATCTTTCCTTTGCCCAGGATGACATACTGCCCGTTCTCGCGCGCGGTTACATGCAGCAGATACACTCCCGAGCTTGCTATCCCCCTGAATGCCGTTATCCCGTTCCAAACCACTTCGTTCGGGCCCGCCTGTCCGCCCTGAGAGCCGGGCGAAGCCGAATATTGCCATATCCTTTCCCCTTGAGTAGTATAAATATAAAGGGTGATCAATGCATCCTTGCTTAAAGTATATTTGATCAGAGTCGTCTGCCCGGGCGGATTGAACGGATTCGGATAATTCAGGACACGCCCGATGATCTTCAGGGACGGCTCCTCTATCTTGAATCCCTGGGGTAGCGTCTCCGTATTGATTGTCGGGATTTGTGACCACAACGTTCCAGAGCCCGGTAGCTTTGCCGGTAAGATCGAAACGGCAGGTGATCTTGGACGTCGGATTCCACGGTCACATTGTCCGCATTAATGTCGCTTTCGCCGGACATTGAAAGCTTTACTGTTGCTCCGGCCTTGAAGTAATTGCCGGCAAGGTTTGTTATGGTGACGATCCCGGTGTTGTTGCCCTTATTCGGCGTAATGGACGTTATAACGGGCGAATGGGCTGTTATGGTGAAGGCGGAGGGCAGTGTACCGGACCTTGAATCCGGTTCGTCACCGTGAGCTCCAAGCCCCAGCGCCGCGCCGGTCAAGTTAAAAGTGCAGGTGATCTTGCCGGAATTGACAACACGTGACATTTGTCGCGATGATGTCCGGTTGCCCGGCGAGGCTTAATTTGACTGCCGCACCCTGACGCGAAATTGGCGCCGGTAGACCGTCACTTCCATTGTCCCTGTGTTGTTTCGCGCTTGACGGTACCATGCCTGTCACTAATTGGCCCAAGGGCCGGGTGGTAAATTCGGATGGCCTTTAAAAAGCCTTCTTTGATCGTGAAGTTTGCGCTGGATGTTGTGTCCACCTGGCGTTCGCGCACTTTTCCGAGCAGGTTGATAGGAAGACGACTGCCCCCTGTATGCCGCCGGAATCCAGGATCCCGAAGCGGATATTATAATCGGCGCCGTACGCGGCGGCCGCCGCAAAAAGCATTATTGCAAATAAAATAAAAAATTTTCGCATAATAAATATTTTCCGGACGGATACCTGTCATCGCTTTATCTTTAAACCTTACTTAGGCTTAAAAAGCATAAAAAAGTCACTTGTAGTCACATTATATTTATCTCCCGCGCCGGTCGCGCTTTGACCGCCGGAGTTTGACACCCTTATGTCATATGATGCTCCGGTCGCTATCCCGCTTGGGATAACGACTCCGGTTATTGATGTAGTGCTTGAGACAGTATATGTTGTTATTGGAGTGGAACCTATCACTATCCCTGTTATATTGTTAAAATTAGTTCCGGTGATCGTTATCCCTGTATTGGGCGATTCCCCGCTTGATGGGGATATTGCCGTAACTGTCGGCGTAGCAGGAACAAAATGTTATAACTATTATACCCTGGGCGCCATTGCCTCCCGATGGGGTGCCGACATTTGGATATCCAGCCTCTGCACCGCCGCCTCCATATAATCCGCCATTGCCGCCATTACAGCTTTGACCGCCTCCGCCTCCGCCTCCGCCTGAGCCGTGAGAAGAATCCCATTCTGTGCCATTACTACCATCGCCGCCTGCATAAGAACCAGCGGAAAAGCTGCCTCCGCCTCCGCCACCGCCCGATGCAGCTCCCGGAGCTACGTTTGATGTAGCTCCGGTACCGGCGCCTGTGCCTCCGGGATTAAACCCGCCATCTGAACCCGATGTTGTGGTTGTTTGGATCGTTTTAGTAACGTCGCTATTACCGCCGCCGCCGCCGCCGCAGCCGCCCTTCGCGCTACCGCCGCCGCCGCGCGATGACGTAGGTTGTCCTATACCGCCGGGTCCGCCCGCGCCGCCGCCGCCGGCCCCTCCGGCATATTGACCACCCGCTCCCGCATTACCGCCATTATACCCTGTGGTACCTGTGCCTCCCTGGCCTCCGCGCCCCGGGTTTGTTGCATTAGATGCGCCATTTCCATGTATCGCAACTATAGCAGTGGTATTCCATTTAGTATCTGTTCCATCTCCGCCTGTTGTTCCGCCGGTCCCGCCTGTTCCTACCTGAATAGGGACGGTCGAACTCGAAGTATATGCAACATTACTGCTGCGATATTCGCCGCCACCGCCGCCGTATATTATAGTTGTTGAATCTGTGCCGCCGCCTCCGGCGCCGATACATTCTACGGTGATATTCCCTCCATTGGTTGCGACTGCCAGTCCCACTGCAGTGGCTGATGTATCCGTTATGAATATTTGATCGCAATAAGCGGCGGAAGATGCCAGGGATATGAATGTGAATAAAAGCAGCAATTTTCTAATTTTTGTGCTCCTAAACAATTAATCCTGCAGAGCGACCGCAACCAGATCCCATTTTGAATCCGCCGCGTTCCAGATAAAGCCCATATACAATGTTTTAGAGATCACGGTCGTGGTTGGCAAGGCGTTCCCCAGCGCCCGATATTCAGTTCCAAAAGAAATGGCTCTGGCCGTCCCATTATCTTTAAGCCTGATTATCATTTTTTCACCGGCCGCCGGAGTAGAGGTGGCGTGATTATTGATGGTGATCGCCCCGGCCAGCGCGGTAATTTCAAAATTATCGTAAGTGGATATTTCCGGAGTCAGGGAAGTATTGGAAGCGGTATTATAAACTCTCGGAGTAAGTCTTTTGTTCGTCAGCGTGTCAGTCGTCGTTCTGCCGACATAAGTATCTGTCCCCTGGAAAGTGATCGTTGTGCTGTCGGTTCCCGACAAAGTTAAAGTATTTGTAACCGATAAAGTTTTTCCGGCGGTTACGCTTACTCCTGTCGGCATTGGTCCGGTCGGGCCGGTGCTGCCTTGTCCGCCAGCACTACCTCCAGGACCGGTAGCTCCAGTATTACCTTGTCCGCCAGCACTACCTCCAGGACCGGTAGCTCCAGTGTTGCCTTGTCCGCCAGCGCTACCTGCAGGTCCGGTATTACCAGTGTTGCCAAGTCCACCTTGGGGACCAGTGTTACCCGTATTCCCAAGTCCGCCTTGTGGTCCAGTGTTACCAGTATTGCCAAGTCCACCTTGAGGACCGGTTGCACCGGTGTTACCATTTGTACCTTGAGGACCGGTATTACCAGTGTTGCCAAGTCCACCTTGAGGACCGGTTGCACCGGTGTTACCATTTGTACCTTGAGGACCGGTATTACCAGTGTTGCCAAGTCCACCTTGAGGTCCGGTATTACCGGTGTTACCATTTGTTCCCGCAGGTCCTGTTGCACCAGTATTACCATTTGTGCCGTTAGTACCTGCGGGCCCAGTAGCTCCGGTGTTGCCAGTATTTCCCAAAACACCTGCCGCCGTGGTCTGTGTCGTTCCATCGGGGAATTTAAATCCTCCCGCTAAAGTAGGATAAATTGCTGTTGATTCGATAGTTCCGTTAACGGTAAGAGTGCCGGCAATTGACGTATTCGCGTTCTTAAGCACAACCAGCGCGTTTGCCTGGCCATAAGCCTGATAAGGGTTGCCGTTCCCGATAACGAACAACGGATCAGTGTCGACCCAAGTTGTTTTAGATTCAGTCCCCGACAATAAATTGCCCCGTCCTACGACGAGTTCATCCAGAGAAGGGGCAACTGACGATTCTCCGAACGCCGTTGAAAAGTCTCCAGTAGCATAATTACTCCATCCCCCGAATACGACCGAATATTTGCCTTGCGCGGAATTAGTGGGATTTCCGAACTCCACGGATCCGATGACTTGAAGTGTCGCCGTGGGTTCCGGCGTCCCGATCCCTACATAACCGGAATTATTGTTGTAAATGTTATCTCCTGAAGTCGTCCATTTTGTATCTCCGGTCGGACCTGTTGCTCCCTGCGGTCCTGTCGCGCCAGTATTTCCAGTCTCACCTTGAGGTCCAGTTGCACCAGTGTTTCCATTTGTCCCAGCTGTACCCTGCGGTCCAGTATTACCAGTGTTGCCTAATCCACCCTGGGGTCCAGTATTACCAGTATTGCCTAATCCACCTTGCGGGCCAGTCGCTCCGGTATTTCCTGAATCACCTTGACCGCCCTGATTACCTTGAATACCTTGTGGTCCTGTGTTACCTAAGTTACCTTGAGGTCCTGTATTACCAGTGTTGCCAAGTCCACCTTGCGGTCCTGTGTTACCAGTGTTACCTAAGTTACCTTGAGGTCCTGTATTACCAGTGTTGCCAAGTCCACCTTGCGGTCCTGTGTTACCAGTGTTACCTAAGTTACCTTGAGGTCCTGTATTACCAGTGTTGCCAAGTCCACCTTGCGGTCCGGTTGCTCCGGTATTACCGGTTTCACCATTAGTACCATTAGTTCCGTTAGTACCCGGTGTACCCTGAGGACCAGTGTTTCCGGTGTTGCCTAATCCACCCTGGGGTCCGGTATTTCCAGTATTACCAAGATTACCTTGAGGACCAGTGTTTCCGGTGTTGCCTAATCCACCCTGAGGTCCAGTATTACCAGTATTGCCTAATCCACCTTGCGGCCCAGTAGCTCCGGTATTTCCTGAATCACCATTAGTACCATTAGTTCCGTTAGTACCCGGTGTACCCTGAGGACCAGTGTTTCCGGTGTTGCCTAATCCACCCTGGGGTCCGGTATTTCCAGTATTACCAAGATTACCTTGAGGACCAGTGTTTCCGGTGTTGCCTAATCCACCCTGGGGTCCAGTATTACCAGTATTGCCTAATCCACCTTGCGGCCCAGTAGCTCCGGTATTTCCTGAATCACCTTGACCGCCCTGATTACCTTGAATACCTTGTGGTCCTGTGTTACCAGTGTTACCTAAGTTACCTTGAGGTCCTGTATTACCAGTGTTGCCAAGTCCACCTTGCGGTCCTGTGTTACCAGTGTTACCTAAGTTACCTTGAGGTCCTGTATTACCAGTGTTGCCAAGTCCACCTTGCGGTCCGGTTGCTCCGGTATTACCGGTTTCACCATTAGTTCCATTAGTACCGTTGGTTCCATTTGTACCCGGCGTACCTTGAGGACCGGTATTTCCAGTATTACCCAAACCACCTTGTGGTCCGGTATTTCCGGTGTTGCCAAGTCCACCTTGTGGTCCTGTGTTACCAGTGTTACCTAAGTTACCTTGAGGTCCGGTGTTACCAGTATTACCAAGATTACCCTGAGGGCCAGTCGCTCCGGTATTTCCTGAATCACCTTGACCGCCCTGATTACCTTGAATACCTTGTGGTCCTGTGTTACCAGTGTTACCTAATCCACCTTGAGGTCCTGTATTACCAGTGTTGCCAAGTCCACCTTGAGGTCCGGTTGATCCAGTTTCACCATTAGTTCCATTAGTACCGTTGGTTCCATTTGTACCCGGCGTACCTTGAGGACCGGTATTTCCAGTATTACCCAAACCACCTTGTGGTCCGGTATTTCCGGTGTTGCCAAGTCCACCTTGTGGTCCTGTGTTACCAGTGTTACCTAAGTTACCTTGAGGTCCGGTGTTACCAGTATTACCAAGATTACCCTGAGGGCCAGTCGCTCCGGTATTACCAGTTTCACCATTAGTACCATTAGTTCCGTTAGTACCCGGTGTACCCTGAGGACCAGTGTTTCCGGTGTTGCCTAATCCACCCTGGGGTCCAGTATTTCCAGTGTTACCTAAGTTACCTTGAGGTCCGGTGTTACCAGTATTACCAAGATTACCCTGAGGGCCAGTCGCTCCGGTATTTCCTGAATCACCTTGACCGCCCTGATTACCCTGAGGACCAGTGTTTCCGGTGTTGCCTAATCCACCCTGGGGTCCAGTATTTCCAGTGTTACCTAAGTTACCTTGAGGTCCGGTGTTACCAGTATTACCAAGATTACCCTGAGGACCGGTTGCTCCGGTATTACCAGTTTCACCATTAGTACCATTAGTTCCGTTAGTACCCGGTGTACCCTGAGGACCAGTGTTTCCGGTGTTGCCTAATCCACCCTGGGGTCCAGTATTTCCAGTGTTACCTAAGTTACCTTGAGGTCCGGTGTTACCAGTATTACCAAGATTACCCTGAGGACCAGTTGCTCCGGTATTACCAGTTTCACCATTAGTTCCGTTAGTACCCGGTGTACCTTGAGGCCCTGTGTTACCAGTGTTGCCTAATCCACCCTGGGGTCCGGTATTTCCAGTGTTACCTAAGTTACCTTGAGGTCCGGTGTTACCAGTATTACCAAGATTACCCTGAGGACCAGTCGCTCCGGTATTTCCTGAATCACCTTGACCGCCCTGGTTACCTTGAATACCTTGTGGCCCTGTATTACCAGTATTACCAAGATTACCTTGAGGCCCTGTGTTACCGGTGTTGCCTAATCCACCCTGGGGTCCGGTTGATCCAGTTTCACCATTAGTTCCATTAGTACCGTTGGTTCCATTTGTACCCGGCGTACCTTGAGGACCAGTCGCTCCGGTATTTCCTGAATCACCTTGACCGCCCTGATTACCTTGAGGCCCTGTGTTACCAGTGTTACCAAGTCCGCCTTGAGGTCCGGTGTTACCAGTGTTGCCTAATCCACCCTGGGGTCCGGTATTTCCAGTGTTACCTAAGTTACCTTGAGGTCCGGTGTTACCAGTATTACCAAGATTACCCTGAGGACCAGTCGCTCCGGTATTTCCTGAATCACCTTGACCGCCCTGGTTACCTTGAATACCTTGTGGCCCTGTATTACCAGTATTACCAAGATTACCTTGAGGCCCTGTGTTACCGGTGTTGCCTAATCCACCCTGGGGTCCGGTATTTCCAGTGTTACCAGTATTACCAAGATTACCCTGAGGACCAGTCGCTCCGGTATTTCCTGAATCACCTTGACCGCCCTGATTACCTTGAGGCCCAGTATTACCAGTGTTACCAAGTCCGCCTTGAGGTCCGGTGTTACCAGTATTGCCTAATCCACCTTGGGGTCCGGTATTTCCAGTTTCACCATTAGTACCATTAGTTCCGTTAGTACCCGGTGTACCCTGAGGACCAGTGTTACCGGTGTTGCCTAATCCACCCTGGGGTCCGGTGTTACCAGTATTACCTAATCCGCCCTGAGGACCAGTTGCTCCGGTATTACCAGTTTCACCATTAGTTCCGTTAGTACCCAGTGTACCCTGAGGACCAGTGTTACCGGTGTTGCCTAATCCACCCTGGGGTCCGGTATTTCCAGTGTTACCTAAGTTACCTTGAGGTCCGGTGTTACCAGTATTACCAAGATTACCCTGAGGACCAGTCGCTCCGGTATTTCCTGAATCACCTTGACCGCCCTGATTACCTTGAGGCCCAGTATTACCAGTGTTACCAAGTCCGCCTTGAGGTCCGGTGTTACCAGTATTGCCTAATCCACCTTGGGGTCCGGTATTTCCAGTGTTACCAGTATTACCAAGATTACCCTGAGGACCAGTTGCTCCGGTATTACCAGTTTCACCATTAGTTCCGTTAGTACCCGGTGTACCTTGAGGCCCTGTGTTACCAGTATTACCAAGATTACCCTGAGGACCAGTCGCTCCGGTATTTCCTGAATCACCTTGACCGCCCTGGTTACCTTGAATACCTTGTGGCCCTGTATTACCAGTATTACCAAGATTACCTTGAGGCCCTGTGTTACCGGTGTTGCCTAATCCACCCTGGGGTCCGGTATTTCCAGTGTTACCAGTATTACCAAGATTACCCTGAGGACCAGTCGCTCCGGTATTTCCTGAATCACCTTGACCGCCCTGATTACCTTGAGGCCCAGTATTACCAGTGTTACCAAGTCCGCCTTGAGGTCCGGTGTTACCAGTATTGCCTAATCCACCTTGGGGTCCGGTATTTCCAGTTTCACCATTAGTACCATTAGTTCCGTTAGTACCCGGTGTACCCTGAGGACCAGTGTTACCGGTGTTGCCTAATCCACCCTGGGGTCCGGTGTTACCAGTATTACCTAATCCGCCCTGAGGACCAGTTGCTCCGGTATTACCAGTTTCACCATTAGTTCCGTTAGTACCCAGTGTACCCTGAGGACCAGTGTTACCGGTGTTGCCTAATCCACCCTGGGGTCCGGTATTTCCAGTGTTACCTAAGTTACCTTGAGGTCCGGTGTTACCAGTATTACCAAGATTACCCTGAGGACCAGTCGCTCCGGTATTTCCTGAATCACCTTGACCGCCCTGATTACCTTGAGGCCCAGTATTACCAGTGTTACCAAGTCCGCCTTGAGGTCCGGTGTTACCAGTATTGCCTAATCCACCTTGGGGTCCGGTATTTCCAGTTTCACCATTAGTACCATTAGTTCCGTTAGTACCCGGTGTACCCTGAGGACCAGTGTTTCCGGTGTTGCCTAATCCACCCTGGGGTCCAGTATTTCCAGTGTTACCTAAGTTACCTTGAGGTCCGGTGTTACCAGTATTACCAAGATTACCCTGAGGACCAGTTGCTCCGGTATTACCAGTTTCACCATTAGTTCCGTTAGTACCCGGTGTACCTTGAGGCCCTGTGTTACCAGTGTTGCCTAATCCACCCTGGGGTCCGGTATTTCCAGTGTTACCTAAGTTACCTTGAGGTCCGGTGTTACCAGTATTACCAAGATTACCCTGAGGACCAGTCGCTCCGGTATTTCCTGAATCACCTTGACCGCCCTGATTACCTTGAGGCCCAGTATTACCAGTGTTACCAAGTCCGCCTTGAGGTCCGGTGTTACCAGTATTGCCTAATCCACCTTGGGGTCCGGTATTTCCAGTTTCACCATTAGTACCATTAGTTCCGTTAGTACCCGGTGTACCCTGAGGACCAGTGTTTCCGGTGTTGCCTAATCCACCCTGGGGTCCGGTGTTACCAGTATTACCTAATCCGCCTTGAGGACCAGTTGCTCCGGTATTACCAGTTTCACCATTAGTTCCGTTAGTACCCGGTGTACCCTGAGGACCGGTTGCACCGGTATTACCAGTTTCACCATTAGTTCCGTTAGTACCCGGTGTACCCTGAGGACCAGTGTTACCTAAGTTACCTTGCGGGCCTGTGTTACCAGTATTACCTAAGTTACCTTGAGGTCCAGTGTTACCTAAATTACCCTGAGGACCGGTTGCGCCGGTATTTCCATGTGTGCCTTGAGGACCTGTATTTCCCGTATCTCCCGGAAGACCCTGCTCACCCGGAGTGCCTTCAGGTCCAGTCGCGCCAGTTGTTCCCGCGCCTGTTGCGCCGGTGTTACCTTGAGGACCGATCGGACCAGTTGCACCGGTGTTTCCGGTATTTCCATTTGTTCCAGCTGTGCCTTGGGGACCAGTTGCTCCAGTATTTCCTAAGTTGCCTTGCGGACCAGTTGCACCGGTGTTTCCGTTAGTACCGGGATTACCTTGGCCGCCTTGAATACCTTGAGGACCAGTTGCTCCAGTATTTCCTAAATCACCTTGAGGACCGCCGGGACCAGTAGCGCCGGTGTTTCCGGTATTTCCATGAATACCGGTCGTACCTTGAGGACCGGCCGGACCTGTCGCTCCGGTATTTCCGGTATTACCCAGTCCACCCGGATTACCCTGAGTACCTTGATCACCCTGAGGACCAGTTGCTCCGGTATTTCCGGTACTGCCTAGTCCACCTGGATTACCCTGATTACCTTGAGGACCGGTTGCACCAGCATTTCCACTTTCACCTTGCGGACCGGTTGAGCCGGTAAATCCCTGCGGACCTTGATTTCCTTGATTACCTTGATCACCTTTTGAACCGGTGTCACCCTTGTTGCCGGAATTTCCTGGATTACCTTGCGGACCAGTTGCGCCGGTTGCCCCTGCTCCGGCCGGACCAGTTGCTCCGGCAGGACCTTCAGGTCCCGTCGCGCCTGTTGAACCTGCGCCTGTCGCACCGGCAGGGCCGGTCGGCCCCGCTGGTCCTGTTGGCCCGGTAGTTCCCAGTATGCTGGGTTGATTGAAAACATTGTTCCAGTCAACTGATTCCGCTGTTCCCGCATACTCCGCCTTGAAAGCATAACCCACGCTTACGATCTGAGTCCTTGGGCTGATCTCCGTGTCGCTGCCGACTCGTATCCCCAGATATCTGTTAGGAGCATTAAAAACATCGAACGTGATCGGATTTGAATTGCCGAGAATAACGCTGAAAACGCCGTTAGAATCCGGAGTGAGAGTAATATCTTCGCCGCTCCAAATGACATTTCCGCCGGAAGATGCATCGTATATCTTAAAATGGAGGGTGACGGTGGTAGTTATAGGTGTTTCAAAGGTGCTGGTGTCCGTCAATATGCCTTCATAAGAAATTTTAGTGGGGACTGATGCAAAAGAGGCACCGGATCCCATTAGGATCAGAAAAGCAAAAACAACAAATGCCAGCACCAGTTTGTTTGTTTTCATTTTAAGAACCGCGTTATTATATCACATATAATGTAAGTAAATGTCAAGATATTTGCGCTTGATCAGCCGTACCCTTAACGGCATATATATAGTGTAATAATAACATTATTACATAACGTCATGGCAAGTCATTTGTTATTATGACCGCTAAAATTGCTATTATTTGTCTTTATTTTTCGCAGGGATAAGAATGAGGAATTAGAAAAAATCCTCACCTCTGCGAATTGATCAATCCGGAAATCATTTTGGAGAGCTCTTCGAGCTTGTCGTATAGATCTTTCTTTGTAGCTTGCGGGACCAAACCCATTTCATGAATAATATCTATTATCGCTACGCACTCAAAAACAGATCCCCTGGCGATTACATAAAAGTTCTTCTTGTCCGCTTTAGAATAACGGCCAGCTCCCTCCGCAATATTTAAGGGGATCGAAAGGCTTGCCCTTAGCAGCTGATCAATAATGCGGGAATTGGCTCCTTTTATGCCGGCGATCAGGTCGGAAATTTCTTTCGTTAGTTGTTTCGCCTTCTTATAGACTTCAAATTTTTCAAAATCAAACATATTTCAGCCTCCTTTCTATAAAGGGATAAGAAAGGGATAGGAATTAGGATGAGGAATTAGGGGTAAATTTTGCTGCTGCCGAGATATAATTGAACTTACTGTTTTCCTAATTCTTCTTCTTCATCCTCCTTCTTAAATTTTGCCCCGCAAAAATAAAATTATCCTATTCCTGTATTTCTCATTCCTCGCCCTCATTCTTATTCCTAATTTTGCGCAGGGATAAGAATGAGGAATTAGGGGTAAATTTTGCTGCGCAAAATTTACATGGGCCATGTTGGGATCGAACCAACCACCTTACCCTTATCAGGGGTACGCTCTACCATCTGAGCTAATGGCCCTTTTTTGCTCTCAGAGTTGCGAAGGGCAAGTCCTTCGATAAACTCAAAGACAAGAAAATCAATAATATTTTATCAGAAGGTGAGGGGATATCAAGTGCCGAAGCTGAAACTCAAGTCGATCAATGAGGCGTCAATTTTATCTTCATTCTGGTTAATGGCCTTCGTCACCGCCGCGTCGCAAAGCTTTATCGCGACCCTGGGGATGCCCTTTGAGCTTTCATGTATCTTCTCGATCGCCGAAGAGGTGAAAGGATGCATTTGTTTCCCGCCGGCATCGGCTATTCTCGCTCTAAGCAGGTCTTTCATGTCTTCAAGAGGAATGCTTTTCAGCGGAACCTGCAGCACCAGACGCTCATAGAGCGGCTTGATCTCGGACTTCAGCTTATCCACGGTTTCCGGCAGGCCCGCCATGACCAGGCTTACCCCGTCCATATCTCCAAGCGTCCTGAGAGGCCTTTCTATTTCAACAGAAAATTCATGGGCTTCATCCAGACAAATGACCAGCTTTTTCTTGCTCTTCTTCCGGAATTGATCTATATTATTAATGTCATAATATGATTCGCTTTTGGACTTCGGAATGCCCAGACTCTCCATTAGAAATTTTATAAGATGAGGGAATTCCTGAGGAGGCCGCGCGACGTATACAGTGAGGAATTCATTGGGCAGTGAAAGCGACAGCCATCTCAAGAGAATGGTCTTGCCTATCCCAAGAGGTCCCGTGATCAATATATGGCCGCTGCCGCTCCTTATCTTTTCCAGTATTTGCTTGACCTCGTTCTTGTAGCCGACAAAAAGCTCGGGATGGATGTCCATGGTGAACGGGTTCTTTTTCCAGCCCACCTTATAATACCAGCTCTTTTGGTCTTCGGAGATAGTATGCCAGGTCTTGAAACCGGCCCTTGAGCCGCAGTACGGGCAGACCTCTTCGTTCGGCAAAAGCTCGGATTTGCAGTTAAAACAGATCAAAGGCCCTTTTTTCGGGATCCTTCTCATATTAGCCATGATCAGAAATAACAAAAAGATCACAAAGAACGTTGTCAGACTTGCAATAAGGTAGACCTGGATAGGCACGTCAAGAACGTCCTGCCTGAAATTTTTGATCTTCGCGAGCAAAGGATTTTGTTCCCATATCGGTTTTGCGGCCCGGGCAGGAGCGGGCACGTATGCAGGCAGGGGCGCAGGCACGGACTCCAGGGCCTGCGCGGCTTTTTCCTTAAGAACTATCTTCTTCAGCTCCTGCGCTGCCGTATTTTTTGGGTTTATATTTATTGCGGCTTGAAGCTCTTCCAGCGCCGTGTCCAAATTCCCCATTAGGTATGAGGTAGTTGCCTTATCAAAATATTGCTTGTCGGATAATTCGGAATAACACGCTCCATGCAGGGCAAAGAACATAATAAGGAGGATCAGGCAGGGAAATAATATAAAAGTAAACAAGCCCCTGCACAAAAATTTCTTGTCAGAAAGAAAATTTTTGCGCACCACTTTACACGGCGATATATTTTTAATTTTTTTCATTCAGTTGGGCTTCTATCGTTGCCGTATATGGTGTTTTATACTATAATATCATTATCTTGTCAAACAATTATTTCGGTCTTTCGGTCTTTTTTCCCGCATATAATGAGGAAAATACCATAAAAGCCACTGTTGACCGCGCGGTTTCGGTCATTCCGGAAGTCGCCGGCGACCACGAGATCATTATTGTCGATGACGGCAGCAGAGACAAGACCCCGGAAATATGCGACCAGCTTGCTAAAGACAATAAAAACGTCAGGGTTGTCCACCATCAGAAAAATCTGGGCTATGGCGCGGCCCTTAAGACCGGATTCGCAAGTGCAAAAAAAGGCCTGATCTTCTTCACGGACGGCGACGGCCAGTTCGATATTTCAGAGATAAAACTGCTTTTACCGCACATTAATGAAGCGGATTTGGTCATTGGATACAGATTAAAAAGGAACGACCCCTGGCATCGGATCCTTTTCGCTTCAATGCTGCGTCTTGCAGTCGGCATCCTGTTCAATGTCTGGGTGAAGGACATTGACTGCGCCTTTAAGCTGATGAAAAAAGAAGTCATCAAGGGCAATGAACTCAGGTCCGACGGGGCCATCATCAGCACGGAACTTCTTGTTCGGGCCAAAAGGAAAGGCTTCAAGATCAAGGAGATCGGCGTGCATCATTTCCCGAGAACGGGCGGAAAGCCAACCGGAGGGAACATAAAGGTCATATTGAGGGCGATGAGAGAAATTCTAAAGCTTTATTGGGACTTAAGGTAAGAACTTAAGGTATCGCTTTGACTTCAAGCCAGTCCGCGTGATCGCAGTTTATCCCGTCACCGCCGTCCTTCACCACAAGCTTTATCTCTTTTACCCCTTTTACCGGGACCTTAAAATA
Source organism: uncultured bacterium (assembly GCA_963768305.1). Lineage (GTDB taxonomy): Bacteria > Margulisbacteria > WOR-1 > CAVSGV01 > CAVSGV01 > CAVYHE01. Next base: position 7,094 of record CAVYHE010000008.1, on the reverse strand, counting down.
ATGCGGGTTCAAATATCCCCAGAATATCCCGCTGTCATAGATCATTTTTTCATCGGCGTAAATAAGACATTCGATCTTGTTGCCTTTGTTCTGTTCGTCATCCAGCCCGCAGGACCCCTCCAAAAATCCGTAATTCCCGTCAAGGATATATTTGATGGTCGAATTCGCGTGCGTGCCTATTCCTTTTGAATAAAGGAAGCCGCCCACCGACAGCCGGTTCTTGTCGATACTTTTATCTGTTTGCACGGAGCCCCAGTCCTGCCTGTTCTCTCTCATCTCCATGTCGCTTAGATAGACGGTGCGGGACAGTTTAAAGGAATAAATGGCCGACAGGATCAGGATTATCGCGAAAAGCGCATAAATAAAATATTCAATTTTAATTTTCTTAAAAGTTTCTTTTGATATCAGGCATATAAATAAGGCCAGCAAGCCAAAATTTATGATGCTGGCCGAAATATCCATGAAATGGCCGGGGAATAATTTTCCGATCAGAGGAACATTGTTCGGATACGCCCAGGAAAGCACGATCGCGAGATTGAAAAATCCGGTAAATGAAAGTATGCCGTATGATATTTGCAGGGGCAGATCGTCGGCCGCGGCAAGCAAAAGGAAAGCGAATACCGGCAGGATGTACCGCTCATGCATTTCCGTGGGCAGCATGAAGAACGAGAAAAGCGCCAGCGCGCAGGAAAGGAAGACCGCCTTTTCGTTTCTTTCTTCATCAAAAAGATATTTCAGAAGCACGACCATGAACGCAAGCAAAAAGATCGAACCGATGGTTTTGAGAGCGAAAAGGTTCAGGAACCTTTCCCCATCCCAGAAATTCCTGCCGTTACCTTTGCTTATCAGCCACCAGAAATTGAACGCGTTCATGGATACGTTCGGGTATCTGCCTACGGAGCTCGCGAACACGTTGATGATCCGATCGACCGTATGGAAATAAAAGAAAGGGGACAATATGAAAAGGAAAGAAGCCCAGAAAGCGGCGAATCCCCCCATTAATGTCCTGAATCCGCATCTTTTCCATGTGATCAAAATGATGATGGGCAAAAGTATTATCATCTGGCTTTTGATCAATATCGCAAGCGCTATAAGCGCCCACGACAGATAATATCTGTTCCTGGTCAGCGCCAGGACGGACAATAATGTCACAAGCATTGTTACGGAATCGATCTGGCCCCAGTAAACGGAATCAAAAACGATCACCGGGTTGAAGGCGAAGGCCGACATAAAGATGATGCGGGAGCGGAAAGTAAATTTATTGCTTATCATGAAAAAGATCAGGCAGGAAATGAAGAAGATCGGAGAAGATCGCCGGCAGCTTGAGCAGCAGATCATATAAATATGTGTGTTCCTTGAAATCCGGATGGAACAGGGAATAGAACGAGCTTATCCCTTTGAGCATATATATGTAAGCGGGGGGATAGTCGCACCAGGTTTTATCATATATATTATGTACGCCGTTCTGTGCAGCCGTCTGCCCCCATATCTTGAAGAGCTGGACATCGCGTTCATATCCGGGTGAAGGGATGAAATACAGTCGCAGCAGGAAAGCGGCCAATAAAACCGCCGCAAAGATCAATATCTGTTTTTTATCCATGGTTATTCCTATCCCAGAAAAAGAGCGCGATCAAGCTTGCTATCGCCAGCAGAACAAGATAATTTTTCCACCATTGCGCGCGATATATGAATTTAATGTCATGGACGCCTTTTGTCATGCTCACGCCGTTCATCATGGGAGCAAGTATCTCATTTTTAACTTCTTTTCCGTCAATATACGCGTGCCAGCCCTTGTGAGCAGTCATTTTAAAGATGAGGAAGCAATCTCTGCTCCGCTCCCGCTTTGCATGAAAACTCGTTCTTGCCGGCCACTTCGGATATTATCGATCCAGGAGAAACAGGCTGATATCTTGCGGCTTTCAAAGGATCCGCCACGTTGAAAACATTGATGGGTTCTCTCTGCGGCTCGGTGACCTTTGCGTTTTCCATGTCCGATGCGGACAGCTGATAATAATCCCATCTGTCCTTCATCAAGAGATAGTCTTCGTATCCCGGATGCGGTTTTCTGTCAAAAAAGACGGTCATCATCTGCTTTTTATCCGGTAGGTCGCTGCGCTCCCATAAAAGCATGAGCGCCCAGATCGAATTTTTATCGCCGTAAACCGCGATAGGGGACTCCACCAGGTCGAAATATCCCGTTGTCGGGACAGCGTAGAGGCGGAAGCGTCCGGAACGTTTTATTTCTTTCGCGAACGAAGGAAAAGTTTTCTTGTCGTCCGACAGAAGATATTTTATATTGAAAAGATCGTAATGCGACAGCCGGTCCTTCATGGAAATTCTCTTCAAAATCCCCGTCCAACGCCCACGAAAATGGAAGATAGCTCAATGCGGGGATCTGGGCCGGCGACAGGAAATAAAAGACCGCGGTCTGGCCTATCTTGAAGGTGCTGCCCCAGTTCGCCCTTCTTCCGGGATGGACACGGCCGGGAGGCAATTCTTTTATCCGTTCCAGCATCGGTTCAAAATACTTTTTTTCCGTTTTGTATGCGTTAGCGTTCTCATATATCCATTTGTTATTCAGCCGAAGGTTATCGAATTCATACCAGTAAACCGGGGCGGCCATTATAAGCAAAAATATAATAGCAAGGATGATATTTGACCGGTTCTTTATCGCGGTGAATACCGCGGCAAGAGCAAGCCCCGCCATGATAATGCTGAAAAAATGGACCAGCGCGATGATGCGGTGAAGGTGAAGCTGGTCGCTAAGCGGAAGGATATCGATAAGGAATCCCCATGTCGGCCTCCCGAAATACAGCAGGAACCACAGGATAAAGCTGGCGCCCGCCCATCTGTATTTGAACGATCTCCTCGAAAGGGAAAAAAGCAATCCGAACACTGACAGCACGGTCAGGACAGGGCAGGCGGGCGTTATCCAGGAGATTCCCGCTTACGAATTGCGTGATAACGTAGTTGGCGCCGTAGGAGTCCCATTTTTCGGGAAAATCATAAGAGCTGTGCGCCTGATACGCGCCGTCGACCTGGCCGGGACCAAAAAATACGCGCTTATCAGGCAGAACCAGACAAGGATGACGGCCAATCTTTTAGCCCTTTCTAAAATTTTATCAGGCTGGAGGTCCATGAAAAGGAAAAGAAGAAGGGTTATCCCCGCGAAGAGCCCGAACATCACCTGCGAATTTGTCAGCATGAACAACAGGATCACCGACATGAAATATCCGCGATTCTCTTTTATCGCTATATATGTGTAACTAAAGGTCAATGGCAGGAGGCACATCGCCCATAACTGGCTGAACATGCCCGATCCGCGCCAGGTGAACGCCTGGAGTTCAAATCCGTATCCGTTGACATTTACGGGCGCGAAAGAAAAAAGAGAGACGCAGGAGGAGGACAGCCGTGAAAATCCCATTTTCCGCAGGCTGAAATACAATATCAGGGGGTAGAGGACAAAGAGCATGTACCTGACTAAATGGTAGACGAAGAAGAGCGAAAGTTTCCTAAGCAGTATATTATATAATAGGACCACGACCAGATGGGGGAAGTGCTGGTAATGATGGAATACCGGAAAACCCATGCTCCAGTAGGGGACCCAGTGGTCCAGCGGGATTCCCGTGGTGCTCTATCTCGTTCTGCATTGATACGCAGAGGGAATAATGGAATGTGTCGTCGTTAAGGTCGGGGGAACCTCCCGTCAGTTCGGGGAGAAGCATGCCCGCGTGGAAGATGACCACGAAGAGCAAAATAATCACCGGCAAATATCTGTTGATGCGGTCCATTTGTGGACTTTATTATTACATCGACAGCTTTGTCTTGCAACAGCAAAACGCATGAAGTAAAATCAGGTTATTAAGGTTTTGGGCCGGTAGTTCAGTTGGGAGAACGCCCCGATAGATCGGGGAGGTCAGTTGTGTGATGGGGCTGTAGTTCAGTTGGGAGAACGCCCCGATAGATCGGGGAGGTCAGTTGTGTGATGGGGCTGTAGTTCAGTTGGGAGAACGCCCCGATAGATCGGGGAGGTCAGTTGTGTGATGGGGCTGTAGTTCAGTTGGGAGAACGCCCCGATAGATCGGGGAGGTCAGTTGTGTGATGGGGCTGTAGTTCAGTTGGGAGAACGCCCCGATAGATCGGGGAGGTCAGTTGTGTGATGGGGCTGTAGTTCAGTTGGGAGAACGCCCCGATAGATCGGGGAGGTCAGTTGTGTGATGGGGCTGTAGTTCAGTTGGGAGAACGCCCCGATAGATCGGGGAGGTCAGTTGTGTGATGGGGCTGTAGTTCAGTTGGGAGAACGCCTGCTTTGCAAGCAGGAGGTCACCGGTTCGATTCCGGTCAGCTCCAAAAAATTTCGATTGGCGAGTTTACATATGAAGTATTTTGTTTACATCCTCAAGAGTCTAAGAAACGGCCGATATTATGTTGGCTATACTAATGATTTAACAAGAAGGTTGGGACAGCATAACAGTGGCAGGACAAAAAGTATTAAGCATTGGAGTCCCTTTGAAGTTGTTTATAAAGAAGAATATGACAATGCTTCTCTTGCAAGAAAACGAGAATATTATATTAAGAGTCAAAAGAGCAGAAAGTATATCGAAAATTTGATTAAAAGTTCAGCGGTTCTCCCGACCTCTGGTCGGATCCCGAAACACATTGATTATATTGTAAGGTATCGGGAGGATCCGCTCCGGTCCACTAAAAATCCTCTTGACAATATTCGGCATACCAGTATAATTACCCTCGCAATATGCAGGAAACGACAACTTAGTTTTTTCCTTTAACGCATCAAAGTTGAAAACGCACTTGATGTGCGTTTTTTTTGTCTGTAATAAGGGCCAAAGAACGGCCGGGATCGTTGAAAACTGAATAGGTCATTCTTACCGGGCGAGCCGCCTGGATGGAATGACCATGTCAAAGTAAGAACAAGCGTCTTAGCGAAAGATATTTGTATAATTAGCGGAATGGATCAAAGATAATAAGGGCGCATGGGGAATACCTTGGCACTGCAAGTCGATGAAGGACGTGAGTGGCGACGATATGCCTCGGGGAGCTGTCAAACTAGCTGTGATCCGGGGATTTCCGAATTGGGAAACCATCCTGTATTAATCTACAGGAATCCCGACGCAAGTCGGGAAGACGACCAGGTGAACTGAAACATCTCATGAGTAAAAACCTAAGAAAACTGTAGCTCCAGCAATATCTTCAGCCCAAATACATCCAGGACCTTGCCTACTTCCTCGCCTGCGGCTGTTCTTTTCTTGAATTCTTCCACAGGTGACCAATTGGTTTTCCGCATGTGAAACATCTTACTGGTATTATCATGTTTTTGTTTGTTTTTTTGGTGTTTTAAACTTTATCTTTAACAATCAGACTCTGCCTTGCTGCCCTTGCTCTGCTGTCTCCAGGCTTGTAGACCTCTTCTTCTTACATCTGCAACAAGCATGTTCCTGTCATAGGCAAGATATCAGTGTTTAATTCTGCTCACTTTGGTGAATGCGACAGAGCTCGCAGACATCCAGCTGCAGCTTCTGCCTGTGCTTCTACTCCACCACCCTGACAACAACTGCTACCGTGACAAGGAAGCTCTTTGAATATCTCCTGCGCGATTCTTATCGGCTCAAGCAGGGTTAATTTCTGAAAATAAGGATAAATTTCAACTGGCTTTTTATTTACCTTGATTATTCCAGTTCCGGCATTTATTGTCGCTTTTGCTATCGCGGTCTTTCTTTTTCCTGGAACGATTAAAGATTGAGCTTTTTACAGTTATTTTTGCTTTTTTGGGTTTCGTGTATATTGATTCGATAAATTCAGCCATTGAAATATAAGGCGTTTTGCTTTCGGAAACCGGATTATTTTTCCTGATTCGCAAATTCCTGCGGAGCCTCATCTAAAGCATTTTATCTTTTTGAAGGCATCTCTTCCTCTTGTTATATTCCATGGAAGCATGCCTCTTATTGTTCTTCTCACTAATCTGTCAACAGTCCTTGGAATATAAGGTCCCTTTTGGGCATATCCTGCCCTTTCTTTATCTTTACTTTGTAAACTTCAACAATTGCATGCTTTTTTCCAGTTATTACGACATCATTGCAATTGATTATTATAACCTGCTTTCCAAGCAATGCGCTTTTTGCGGCAAAAGTCGCTAATATTTAGATGCTGCTCCTGTCGCATCAATTGTTATTTCTGCCATTTAAATTATAATTGAGATATTATCTCCTTTTTTGTTTTCTTTGCTAAATTCTCAATGCTTATGATTTTTGCCTTTGATAATTTCTTTTTTGCAAGTTATTTCAAAAGGAAAATGCAGATATTATAATACTTTTTGTGAATTCTCCTTCTGAAAAGATTTTCCTGGAACCAAGATTATTGAATTTGGCTTTGCAACCTTATTTATCTTTTCTATATTGACTGAAATTGCCTTTCTTTTTTTGGCTTTACAAGATATTCTGAAACCTTGTACCAAAAAGGAGACTGTTTTCTGAGAAATGTGACTAACTGAATCATATTAGGATTTGATTTTCTCCTTAGTTTTGTTTTTCAATGTTGTTTGCTTATTGTCATTTTTTGTTTATATGTTGAGCCTTAACGACGCTGAACCTGAACAGGGTCTTTGATCTGAACCTATGATTATGCAGAACACAGGAATCGAACCTCAAAGCCTATAAGCCATATGGTTTCTTTCTGAAATTATTTTTCAGTCCTTAGCCATCCCGTTTGACCGCTCCGGCATCCCCGCTTACGTATGGGAAACACCAGGTTTCCCCTGGCATGTCACCCTTTCCTCTAGTTAGTGTCACCCCCTCCTTGAGAGAGTCACTATTATTATGAGGAGAATTTAGAGCTTTTCTAATATCTTTGCAAGTTCCTTCAAATTTTTTCCCCAAGGCTGAAACAGCTTTTCAGAAATCTTCTTCCAGGTAAGCTTGGCCCCAGCTTTCTACTTCAAATATGAAATCTTCATCTGAACCATTTACTTTTAGCCGTTTGAGCCTTTTTTGACGCATGCTTCAACGCAGGCGTTGCACAGATCGCAATTTGAAAGATTTTTACTGAAACTTTGTGGAAAATATCAAAAACATACTTTGGAC
>CAVYHE010000007.1:0-189484 GCA_963768305.1 uncultured bacterium | reverse complement strand
AAATTTCATCTCCGCTTGAAAAATCCCCGGCTCCCGGAGTATCTTTTGGCTACTGAGGCTTGGGCCTGATCGCCAGCTTCGGTCGTGCAAACGGGCCCAATTCGTCCGCTAAAACAGCGGCGCGAGGGCAACCATGTCCATCCGGATCATCACCGTCGAGCGCGAATATGGCAGTGGCGGCGCGGCCATCGCGCAATTGTTGGCCAACCGTCTCGGTTGGAAGCTTTGGGACCGCGACCTCACCGCCGAAATCGCCACGGTCGCCCGCGTCGACCAGCGCGCCGCGCAGCGCTGTGACGAGCGCGTCGACAATTTGCTCTATCGCCTGTTCAAGGTGTACGCCCGCGGCAGTTACGAACGCTCGCTTCCCGTCGCCGAGCGCACCACCTTCGACACCGATTGCATGGTCGCCACTCTTCACGACGTCGTCGAGGATGTCGCTTCGCGCGGCAAGTGCGTCATCGTGGGCCGCGGCTCCGCCTATTTTCTTCGCAGCCGTCGCGACGCCTTCCACCTCTTCACCTACGCCCCGATTGACGAAAAAATCCGCCGCCTCAAATCTATCGGCAAATCCGAAAAGGAAGCGCTGCAGCTCATCAGTGAAATTGACCGCGAGCGCGCCTCCTTCATCCGCCACTATTTCAACGCCGAGTGGCCCAACCGCTCCCTCTACAACTTGATGATCAACACCAAATTCGGCGATGAGTTCGTGGTCGAGACCGTGTTTCAGCAAATGGCCGCGCTCGAAAAGCTCGACGCGCCTCAGTCCGCCACCGCCTGAGGGGCCTCACCCAGCGCCCTTCCGCGCGCCAAAGCCTGGCGCTGCTATGGCATAATGGTAGCTCCTTGCGCTCAAATTCGCTGGATTTGGCCTGTGCTCTAGTGAACTCCCGGAAAAAAATTCGGCGAAAACTCCTCGCCGCGCACCGCAAGCTGCGCAAGTTCAAAATGATCGCCAAGGGCCTGGTGTCCACGCGGCACCCGCTGCTGGTCGCACATCATCCCGATCCGCCGCTGCAACCTCTCCTGCACCTACTGCAACGAATTCGACGATTTCTCCAAGCCGGTGCCGCTCGAGGAAATGTTCCGGCGCATCGACCGCCTCGGCGAAATGGGCACGGCCATCGTCACCATCAGCGGCGGCGAACCGCTGCTGCATCCCGACCTCGACGCCGATCATCGCGCGCATTCGCAAGACACGGCATCATCGCCGGGCTCATCACCAACGGCTACCTGCTCGTGGCCGACCGCATCGAGCGGCTCAATCGCGCCGGCCTCGAATACCTGCAGATCAGCATCGACAACGTGCAGCCCGACGACGTCTCGAAGAAAAGCCTCAAGGTGCTCGATCAGAAGCTGAGAGCTGCTCGCCGAGCACGCGGAATTTCAGGTCAACATCAACTCGGTGCTCGGCAGCGGCGTCAGCAATCCCGAAGACGCGCTGACCAGTCGCCCACCGCGCCCTCGAGCTGGGATTCACCTCCACCGTCGGCATCATCCACGACGGCAACGGCCAACTGCAGCCGCTCGGCGCCGCGCGAAAACGAAATTTTCGAGGAGATCATGTCGCTGGGGAAGCGCTCCTTCACGCGCGTCAACGGCTTCCAGCACAACATCGCCGCGCGGACACGAGAACGACTGGCGATGCCGCGCCGGCTCGCGCTACCTCTACATCTGCGAGGACGGCCTGGTCCACTATTGCTCGCAGCAGCGCGGCTATCCCGGGAATTCCGCTCGGCGGAATACACGCCCGAGCAGCGCCGCCGCGAATTCCGCACCAGAAAAGGCTGCGCGCCACGTTGCACGGTTTCCTGCGTCCACCAGATCTCGGTGATGGATTCATGGCGCGCGCCGCAAACCATCGACTCCGGGATCTTCGCCCGCGTCCGGCTCTCTGTTCAACTCACCGGGTCCTCGCGGGATTAGCTTGCTCGCAACGTATTTCTTCCCCCATCATTGCATTCGCGTTAGAGTCGTTGACGAAATCTGCGGAATACTTGCGATCCGAGAGGCCTCGTTTCGATGAACCCTGTTGTATGGCTTGTTGCAGGACTTCTGGCAGCCGGGATTGTGGGCGCGATTGCGTGGTCCGCCAGCCGGCGCTCGGAAGCGCAGCTGTCGGCTGTCCGGCAAGAAATGCAAAGTTCGCTCGCCGCGCAAGGCCAGTCCATGACGGCGCAAATCAACAATCTCGTCCAGGCAATGACGCAGCAATTGGGACAGGTGCGCCAGGAATTGCAGAGCGGAGTTGCATCCACCGGCCAGCTAGCCACTGACGCCCAGAGGGACGTGGCGCAGCGCCTGCAATCTTCCACCGATGTGCTGCTCCAGATGAGCCAGAAGATAGGCGAGGTGCATCAAACCAGCCAGGATCTCTCCAAAGCCACGCAAACGCTTCAATCCGTCCTGGGTGGCGCAAAGACGCGCGGAACCCTTGGCGAGGTGACGCTCGAGAAGTTGCTCCTGGATGCCCTTCCACAGGGTGCGTACTCCACGCAATATCGATTCGCTTCCACCGGGGCTATCGTCGATGCCATCGTGCGGAGCGGGGAACGCATCCTGTCCATCGACTCGAAATTTCCGCTGGAAGCATATCGGCGGCTCATCGAATTCGGCGACGATGCTCGGCGCGATTTTTCGCTCGCCGTGCGCCGCCATGCCGACTCTATCGCGGAAAAATACATCCTCCCGGACGAACATACCTTGATTACGCGCTCATGTTCGTGCCCTCGGAAGGGGTTTACTACGAGCTTCTGATGACCCAGGACACCAAATACGGCCGGCTCGACGAATATTGCCGCGACAAGCGTGTTTTCCCGGTTTCCCCGAACACGTTTTACGCCTGTTTCAACGCCGTTGCCATCAGCCTCCAGGGCCAGAAGATTGAAGAAAACACCCGGCACCTGCTTGCGGGTATGGCAGGCCTGAAGAAACAATTCGAGGCTTTCACCGCGGTCTACGAAAAAATCGGGACGCATCTCCGCCACGCTCAGCAATGCTACGAAGAAGCCGACACCCAGCTGCTGCGCACGCGCAATTCCCTGGAACAGATGTCCCAGGGCGCTCTTCCGGAAAACGCTCCGAAAGCTCTCGAGCCTGCCACCAACTAGAAGTCATCCAGCAATCTCTGCAATTAGGCACAAACCGAACGAACGCGTCATCCCGAGTGAGCGAAGAGTTGGTCTTCGCGACGAGGGATCTGCTTACTCTTTTGATGTCTGGTAGGGCACTGCTTCACTGGTGCCGTAAAGGTGAAGGAACTTGCCGGTCAGCAAGTTGAAGTACCTATGAGACAGTTTGTAGTCAGCCAATCCTGAACGCGCAGGCGCTACGCCAGCGCCATTCGCGCCGCCGCCAGCACCGTGCGAAAATCGCCGGCCATCGTGTGTGCTCAATATTCCGTCGATCCCGCCGCGCCTCACGCCATTTAGGTTTTGAGGATGCCGCTCCAGCTCTTTCACCAGCCGGTTCAGGTTCTTCTGCGCGGGCTGCTCCGCCAGCGGAACCGCGGCTTGCAGATACGCGCGCGCCAGATCCTCGTTCGGCGCCGGCAGCAGCTTTGCCGCAAACGAAAAATCTCCGGAGCGAATGGCTTGCGCTTCCACCGTCGCGATATTTTCCGGTCCGCCGCACGTCAGCGCTTCCTGCACATCCCTCCTCCCGGAAACCGCAACACTCCGGGAACTTCGTTTTCGATTGCCACGCGTAGCCGCTTTTCCGATCCTGCTCACGCGCACCTTCAGTATCGCCTTTTGTCCTGGAGCTGGATTTCCTCCTGGCATTTCCGGATCGAGCGCCACCAGCGTTGTGCTCGCTTTCCATTGCTCTCCCGGCGTTACCGTGGACATGATCGCAATCCTCGCCGGCCCCGCCGTTGTTTTTCGGCTCGGCAAAATGGTAAGGCACTCCGGCGACGCGGCCATCACCAGCGCCGGTTCTTCGTTGATTCTCACGTGCACTGCTTCCGCATCGTGCCCGAATCCGGGCCCGCAAATCGAAAATGGCTCGCGCAGCGAAGCAACCTCCGGCGCTGATAGTGTCCGCGGAACTCCCGCCGCTGCGGCCGCATCGATCAGCGCCACGGCAGATGCCCCGGAAGCTTTCGCCAGCAGAATTTGCCCCGTTGACGGCACCGTAAAAAAGGCGCGGCCGGTGTCATCGGTCGTCACCTGCCCGCTTCCCCACCTCCACGTTCACGCCCGATGCAAGCCGTCCATCCGCTCCCAGCACCGCCAACATCGCCGGTTGTCCGGCAATTGCGCGCGCTGGCAAAACGATTGTCACCGCCCATGTGGATGAGGACGAAGATGAAGATGATGTCGAAGATGTGGAAGAACTCGAAGTTGCCGGTGCCTGCGCCCTCACCCGCCATCCCGCCAGAAATACAATCAGCAGCACCGCCGCAACTGCGCAGCTTAGTTTTCTAGTGGATATCTGCGATTGCAACACGCCCGGCAGCCGGATTGGAATTCTCCGCTCGATGCCGCCAGTATAGCGAAACGCCTTCTGCGATGCAGAAGGCGTTTCCAATCCCGGAACTATTTTTTTGCGGGAACTTACGGAACCACGACTTGTACTTCGTTCGAGAAACCGCTCTCGGTTCCGCTCGAATCCACCGAGGTAACCACGTAATAGTAGGTGCCGCTGGCCAGCCCCGAATCCACGAAAGTCGGCTGGCTATCCACCGTCGCGTTCACCTTCGTATAGGGACCCCCCGAGACGGCGCTCCGGTACACGAAGTATCCGATCACATTGGACGACGACGGCGTCCACGAGAGCGACACTCCATGGTTAGCTGATTGCTGCGCAGTAATGCCTGTGCCCGAAACTCCTACTTGCACCACCGGGTTTGTTGCGTTGCTGGTGATCGCCAGCGTTCCGCCGGCATAGCCGGAAGTGGAAGGCCCGAAGTTCACCGAGATGGTCACCGATTGGTTGGGAGTGAGCGTCACGTTCGAGCCGCCGCTCACGCTGTAGCCCTGCCCGGAAACTTGCACCGCGGAAATTTTCACGTTGTCTGTGCCGGTGTTCGTCACACTCAGCAATTGAGAGGTCGCCGTTCCCACCGTCACGTTGCCAAAGCTCAGGCTCTGGTTGCTGACCGAAAGCACGGCTGCGGTGGGTAATCCAAAGGGGTTCGTCGAACCGGTGCTGCTGTCGCTGGACGGCTTCATGGTTCCACCGCATCCAGCCACGATAAGGGTTGCCATCATCGCGAGCACCATGGCCGCGCTGCGTATTCCAAGGGTTTGTTTCTGTCCGGGCATAGCGAAAATGCTTTAAACCTTTCTTTTCTTGGTGTCGTGCAGTGCGATTGTCGGCGGTGGGGCTTGTGCAGCACTACTGGACGGCGGTACATACGTGGGACAGGTGTCCTACCTGTACATCCTATTGAAATCTGGTGGCTTACAACTGGCGCCTGTACCTTGGCTCAGGACTCGCCGGTCCTGTTGCGCCCGGAAAATGCCGCGCCCTTCGCCCGTACTCCTGCTAATATTTGTTTATCGGGACAACAAACTCGGCCGGCTCGCGAGTTGGAAATCTACGGGAGGGGTATGGCGTGATTCGCCGAATGTTTTTGCACCGGTTAGAACGCTTGCCCGAAAGGGGTTGTTTTGATGTCCGACGTTGTGGCCGACAAAGTGATTTCCACTCTCGCTTCCGTCAAGAAAATTTCAGCCGACAAAATCACCGTTGACACCAATCTCCAGGACCTCGGCATCGACTCGCTGGATGTGTTCACGCTGCTCTTCGAGCTGGAAAACGCTTTCAACATTTCCATTCCCGACGATGACGTGCGCTCCATCAAAACCGTGAAGGACATCGTCGATGGCATCAAGAAAATTCAGGCGGCTGCGCCTCCCGATACGTCGCTCGGCTCGCCCACTCCGGCAAACTGAACCCTCTCGATGATCCAACCTCATACGCAGAAAAATTTAATCGGTGGACTTCGGCCTCGGAGTTGCTTTTTCTCGTGGGTTGCCGCTAGATGACTCCGCGACGCGTCGCGGTTACCGGCATTGGCATGATTTCGCCGCTCGGCCTTACCGTGGCCGATAGCTGGAAATTGTTGAGCGAAGGCCGTCCCGCTATCAAACCCATCGAAGGTGTGGACTGCTCCACCCTCCGTTTTCAAAATGGCGCGCAGGTTCGCGGTTACGATCCCTTGCAGCACTTTGAAGGCGGCAAGGACGCTTATATCGATCGCTTCGCCCAATTTTCCGTTATCGCCGCGCGCGAGGCACTGCGCGATTCGCACATCGAGCTGACTCCCGAACTTCGCGAGGCTTGCGCCATCGTCTGCGGTTCGGCCGTCGGCGGCCAGGCTGCTCTCGAAACGGGATTCGAGGATCTCTACGTCGCAGGGCGCGGACGCGTTCATCCGCTCACCATTCCCAAAACCATGGCCAACGCCGGGGCCAGCCAGATTTCCATGGACCTGCGTTTGAGCGGTCCTACTTACACTGTCTCAACCGCTTGTTCTTCTTCGAATCACGCCATCGGCCAGGCTTTTCGATTGGTTCGCGACGGCGATGCGGAAATGGCCGTCACCGGCGGCAGCGAAGCGCCTTTCACCATCGGTCTGCTGAAGGCTTGGGAGGCCATGCGCGTGATCGCGCCCGACACTTGCCGCCCCTTCAGCAAGGATCGCCGCGGCATGATTCTTGGCGAGGGCGGCGCCATGATGATTCTCGAACCATTCGAAGCCGCTAAAGCTCGCGGCGCGAAAATCTACGCCGAAATTTGCGGCTCCGGCATGACCTCCGACGCGCATCACCTCACCCAGCCCACTGTGGAGGGTCCGGCCCGCGCCATGCGCGCCGCTTTGCGCGAAGCGGGTTTGCAGCCCGAACAGATCGGCTACATCAACGCGCACGGCACCGGCACGCCAGGGAACGATCCCACCGAAACCCGCGCCATCCGCGAAGTGTTCGGCGCTCATGCTGACAAAATCGCCGTTAGCTCCACCAAATCTCTCCACGGCCACGCGCTTGGCGCGGCCGGAGCTCTCGAAGCCATCGCCACCATTCTGGCGCTGAAGCACGGCATTCTTCCGCCCACCGCGAATTACAACGAGCGCGATCCCGAATGCGATCTTGACTACATCCCCAATGAGCCGCGCGCCGCTCGCCAGTCGAAGCCGCTCTCTCCAATTCCTTCGCTTTCGGCGGACTCAACGCCGTGGTGGCCTTTCGCGCCGCGAACTCCTGATTCGCGCGCATTTCCTTAGGTGGGCACCCAAACTGCGCATTCGCTCATCCGACAAGAAGCAATATTTCTATGGGCGTTGAGGATGTGCTCTGTAGGTCATGTGTTTTGGAGTCCGTGCGCCGCGGTACACATCCGGCTCCGCTCTACACTTCGTCCAAAAAATAAAGCGCGTGTCATCCCGAAGCGAGCGCAGTTTGCGACCCGGTTAGGTTAACGCGCTCAAATGATATTGTCAATATCGCTGTCCGCGCCGCAAGAAGAGTAACTTTTGTAGGCAGACCAAGGGCAGGCACGGGAGCTTTACGTCAATTCATGACCAGACCCGAGAACTGCTTATCGGTCCTGCAGGGTGAATATACCATTGTAAAAGACGGGAGGCCACATTATCTGCAGACCTACGGCCTGGGCCCATGCCTTGGCCTGGCGCTTTGGGATGAGGCAAACAGAGCTGCGCTTATGACCCACATCGACGGCTCCATTACAAAAGAATCCCTGATCGCTGCCGCGGGAGAACTCATAAAAACGGGTGCTCAACATAGACCATTAACAGCCGCGCTGACAGGAGGGGATGCAAATACTAGCCCTAAATTGCTGAAATTTGTCAGGCACATGATCCGTTCCAGCGACTTGAAAGGCACAAAGATCATTTTAGATGACGCGGTGGACAGAGATACATCTAAAATCAAAAGCATATTTGACTCGGAGTCCCTGGTGCTTGATACGGACAAATGGCAAATAGGAAGGATCAGGAACGGCTCCAGGGTCCTGGCTCAATTACCGCTTCTGAAGAACTTTTTGCTTCTTCTGATAAGCGGGGGCTCCATGACATCTTCTTTCAGAAACCTGAGCCGGCACGAACCGATTTCTGATATGGCACTTGCCACAAAAAAAGGATGGCCAATAATAATCGAGACCATAAGTCGGGGGGCATCAAAAAGAACGTCTATTCCGTGGAATGCCGTTTTTGAGCATATTAAGGCTGAGGCAGGCGACAAAAAGATCACCCTAGCAGACGCGAAAAAACATCGATATCCTCTTTTCTGATGAGTTCTGTCACGGCGACAAGCATGTGGTCTTTCAGTTCAGGATAAAATCTTCCAAGATCGAGCCCGCCGATGATATTATTCTCAAGCAGTTTTTTATTGATCTGATCAACAGGTTTCAACGTCTTAATCACGAACTCCTTGAATGACGGGACTTTGAAAGCGACCAGTTTAGAAAGCTCTTTTTTCGCGTAATTCGCTTTTTGAAGGCATTGCTCGGCAACTTCTCTCAGGCCGGACTTGCCCATTGAAGCCAGGTAAACTGTTGCCGCAAGCGCGCAAAGGGCTTCATTCGAACAGATGTTGGAAAAAGCTTTTTCTCTCCGGATATGCTGTTCCCTTGCCTGAAGCGTCAGCACATAACCTCGCTGTCCTTTCGCGTCCACGGTTTCCCCGACTATCCTGCCCGGCATCAGCCGCAGATATTCTTTTTTTACTGCGAAGATCCCGAGATACGGCCCGCCAAAGTTTTGAGGCAGGCCGAACGATTGCCCCTCGCCGATCACAATATCAACTCCAAGTTCGCCCGGACGCTTTAATATCCCGAGCGATATCGGATCGATCGACACGATCGACAGGGCTTCATTTGATTTGGCTAATTCTGAGAATTTCGCAACATCTTCAATGCATCCTAAGAAATTAGGGCTCGATATTATCAAACAGGCTGTTTTATCAGAAAGTTTTTTTTCAGCATCGCTAAAATCAGATACCCCAAGAGAGCTTTCATATCCAAATTCAATGATATTCAAGCCGGATCCAGCCGCGTATGTTGCCAGGACTTGCCGATAATTGGGGTTAACTGTCCTTGAAACCAGAATTTCTTTTCTGCCGGTGAAATGCGCGGCCGCCGAGGCAGCTTCCGCCATCGCGGTCGCGCCGTCATACATCGAAGCGTTGCAGGCGTCCATTCCAGTCAGGTCGCATATCAGCGACTGATATTCAAATATCGACTGAAGCATCCCCTGGCTCATTTCCGGCTGATACGGCGTGTAAGCAGTGTAAAATTCCGATCTTCCGATAATATGACCAACAGTTGACGGGATAAAGTGGTTGTAAGAACCGCCGCCGAGAAAGGAAACCTTTTCTTTTGTGTTCGTGTTTTTATTGGCGAGAGCTTCAAGCGTTCTTTTAAGCTCGATCTCAGAGAGGCCTTTTGGTGGAACAACACCGATATTATTGATTTTAACTTTAGCAGGGATCACCCTGAATAGTTCATCGATATTCTTTGCTCCGAGATCGGACAGCATCTGGTCGCGATCGGCTTTTGTGTTCGGTATATAGCGCATCGGGGACTACTTTTTCAGGATCTTTTCATATTCTGAAGCGGAAAGAAGTTTATTAAGCTCAGACGGATCGGACATTTTTACCTTTATCATCCAGCCTTTGCCGTAAGGATCGGCATTAATGGCTTCCGGCAGTGTGGAAAGGGAGGAGTTAACTTCCGTTACTTCTCCGGACACGGGACAATAAAGCGTTGATACTGTCTTAACTGATTCAACTACGCCAAATTCTTTCATTGCGGAAAATTTTGTTCCGACCTTTGGCAGCTCCACATAAACGATATCTCCTAGACTGTCCTGCGCGTGATGCGTTATGCCGATGGTCGCGATGTTACCATCGGCCTTAACCCATTCGTGTTCCTTGCTGTATTTCAGGTCCGCGGGGTACAAACTATATCTCTTTTCCTTCCATGCCTTTGATCTTCATGCTGGAGTAAAGAAAAATAGCTCCGGCAATAATTACCCTGGCCAAACTGTCTCCTATGCGGTCCATAGCCATTCTTCCCTGATAATATTCATCAAAGTAAGGCTGATCGCCTCCGGCTGCTTTCGCATCCGGGCCTGCTTGCGGAGTGCCGGGAGCTTCGAGGCTCGCACCGGCCGGTTTGAAAACAGTAACACTTAGGACCGCGCTTGTCATATCCACAAGCCCCCACATTAAAATAAAAAGCGTTATGGCGCAGATAACATAATAATATACTTTTTTCGTTTCATTCCTTTCAAATGACATATAGATACCTCCTGTTAATTGATTAAAAGCATTTTACACTTGGAAAATGTTCAAGTCAAATGTTTAGCGTTTATAGAACGGCAGCTTAACGACCTCAGCCGGGACCATTTTCCCTCTTATTTCCAAATCCATAGCGGAGCCGATATCTGAATGCTCTATCTTTACATAACCCATACCTATAGGTATTTTCAGGGTAGGGGACATCGTTCCGCTGGTGATATATCCCACCAATTTCCCGCCTTTAAAGAGCTTGCACCCCTGCCTGGGGATGCCCATTTTCTTAAGTTTTATCCCGACCAGTTTTTTTGAAAGGCCCTCTTCCCTGTGCATCTCAAGGGAGCTCTTTCCCGTGAAATCGCCCTTGTCGAATTTGACCGCGAATGAAAAGCCGGTCTCAAGAGGAGTTATCCCTTCGTTGTATTCATGCCCGTATAGCGGCATGCCGGCTTCTAGACGAAGCGTATCTCTTGCCGCAAGCCCGCAAGGAGCCGCGCCCTGCCTAAGAAGTTCTTCCCAAACTGTCTTAACGTTTGGCACATCAAGAAAAAGCTCAAATCCGTCTTCGCCGGTATAGCCGGTCCTGGAAATTAGAGCTGGGATGTGAAGGATGAGAGATGAGACGATCTTGTGGTGACCAAGTTTATTGAGATCAGCATCGCAGATTTTTTGGAGAATTGCCTGAGATTTCGGACCTTGAAGCGCAAGAAGAGTCAGTTTATCTTTGAGATCATCTATCTTGACCTGCTCGGAATTGTTATTATTGAGCCAGGCAATATCCTTGTCTGTATTTGACGCGTTAAGTATAAGCATATAGTGATCGGCTAATCTGTAAACAAAAATATCATCGATCACTCCGCCCGTTGTGTTCAGGATTATCGAGTATTGCGACGAGCCGACATCTAGTTTTGACGCGTCATTGGATAAGATCTTCTGCAGGAATTGAAGCGCATTGCCGCCTGAAACCTTGACCGCGCCCATGTGTCCGATATCAAAAATGCCGGCGGATGTGCGAACCGATTTATGCTCGGCGATAATGCTGGAATAATACAACGGCATTTCCCAGCCGGCGAACGGGACCATCTTCGCGCCGAGCTTCACATGATCTTCGTAAAGAGGTGTACGCTTCATCTATTCATTATCTCGGACAGGGCAGAGATGAATTTTTTGTTCTGCTCGGGGGTCCCTATCGTAACCCTTATGGAACCAGGCATTCCGAACGAGGAGAGAGGTCTTATTATGACGCCGCGCCTCATCATGTCCATGAAAAATTCGTCAGCATCGCGTTTCAGGTCGATGTAAATGAAATTCGCCTCGGTCTTTAAATATGAAATCCCCAGCTTATCAAGCTCCTTGTATAGATATGCTTTCCCTTCCACATTATTTTTCCTGCTTTTTTCAATATGGCCGGTATCTGACAAGGCGGCAATGGCGGCTATCTGCCCGAGGCGGTTCACCGAAAAAGGCAGCCTCACAATGTTCATTAGCTTTATGATGTCAGGCCTGGAGACCGCATATCCGACCCTTAAGCCCGCCATCCCGTATATCTTTGAAAACGTCCTAAGGACTATGACATTCCTATTCTCTTTAACATATTTGAGCGAATCAGGAAAATCAGGAGATTCAACATAATCAGCGTAGGCCTCATCAATGACTATTATCGTGCCTTTAGGTGCTTTTGATACAAATTCATCCATTTCTTTTCGCGTGTTCATTGTGCCTGTCGGATTATTCGGATTGCAGACGAATATCAATTTGGTTTTCGGGCCGGCGGCGTTCGCCATGGCGGGCAGGTCAAATGTGAAATTCTTGAGGTTGACCCTGACAATCGATGCATCCATGAGGATGGAGACCATTTCATAGGTCGAAAAAGTATTTAACGATATTATTACCTCATCTCCGGCGGAAATATAGGCAAGGGCGGCAAGCAGCATCAGCTCGTCCGAGCCGTTGCCAATGGCTATATTTTCTGGCGGCATGTTCAGTTTTTCGGCGATGAGACGGTTAAGTTCGTAACATTGCTGGTCGGGGTAAAGGGAAATGTCTTTTGAATATTTCAGGACCGCATCAAGAGCTTTTGGGGACGGACCGAGCGGGTTCTCATTCGAGGCAAGCTTTATGACCCCGGAGATCCTTAATTCCCTTTCAACTTCTTCGGCTGGCTTGCCGGGGATATACGGCTTTATGTTTCCTATGCCTGGCCTGACAGGTTCTTTCGGCATGCGAAGATTATACCATAACTACCTGGGTTCGGGGCGCGTGATCTTTACATTTTCGGCGTCGCCGGTAAATTTATAATGACTGCTGACCGTCGCTTCGCTCTGGATGCCGGCCTCCGCCTTGGTTATTGTAACGTACGCGGAATAAGGCTTTCCAGAGGACAAGGCTTTTAATACCTTTGCCTTGGCGTTGTCCGAAGATAGGTTGTACGGTGCGAATTTTTCGCCGTCAAAAAATATCATCGGCCTTGAAAATATTATTTTTTTCGCGTATGGAGTGCCATATAGCTTCATCGTGAGCTTTCTGTCCGTTGCCAGGGCCTTTATCAGCATTGGATGAGCAGTGTTGTTCCGGATTTTCAGGTCCCTTGTTCCCACGTAAATGGACGCGTCGCGCCCGAGCGGATAGATAGTGAAATAAATATCATGGCAATGCCTCTCAAAAATATCCATGCCCGCCAGCAGCGCGGCATTGTACAGGGTTGTGGCAATCTGGCAGGATCCGCCGCCATATTGCGGTTCAAGCTCCCCGTTGTAAATGACGAAGGCTTCCCTGAAGCCTCTTTCTTCCGTGAAAGCGCCCAGATTATCAAGCAGGGAAAAAGTTTCACTCGACGAGATCACTTTGTTGTTCAACCTGACCGCCTCGACCTTTATGTTATGCACACGGTTCACCGAATCATGAGAACCGAAATATGTGGTATATTCGGACAGAAGATACTTCGGGGGATATTTGACCAGAGGTTGCGAGAACGTCTTTGGATGGGATTCATGAACTTCTATAATTGCCGATCTTTTGTTTTCGGCAAGAGCTTTTTCAAGATTGGCGATCGACCGCTTGATATCCAGATGCCTGCCGACCTTTTCCTTTGTGATACTGTATCTTCCGTCATCAAAGAGCGTGAACGTAGCGTCCTTTGAAGCGACATCCGTGGTACTTGCCATCCTTTCCAGAATGGCCTTGAAGGTGTCACGGTCCATTTCCATGGAGAAAAAGGAAACATTATTTTTGTAAGCTCCGGATACTCTCTTAAAAATATCAACCAGATAGTTGCTTCTATATGATATCGAGTTTAAATTTTGGATGGTCTTGCGGGTTGAAATATAGATACCCAATCTTGAAGGCTTGTAAACAAGGACCTTGCCGTTCAGCGTCAGCGAGATCGGGGCGGAGCATATACTGTCAACATCCGCGGTCCTTAGCTTATTATAAACTTCTGTATTGGAAAGGCCGGAGACGTCCAGCTTCTCAATGAAGTAATTCGGAGGGAAGCGTCCGCTCCAGAAATGAAAATCCCATAGAACGAGACAAGTGAGAGCCAAGAAAAGAGCTAAAGCAAGGTATTTAGATTTTCCCTGCAAGAGCGTCAGTTACTCTAGAACTTTTACGACCGCTCCCGCGCCTACGGTATGTCCGCCTTCCCTGATAGCGAGCCTCATGCCTTCCTCAATGGCGACTTCTTCAACAAGGGTGACTTCCATCTTGATGTTGTCGCCCGGCATGACCATCTCCACTCCCTGGGGCAGCTTTATTTCTCCGGTGACGTCTGTTGTTCTCACGAAGAACTGCGGTTTGTAGCCCGGGAAGAACGGCGTGTGCCTTCCGCCTTCTTCTTTTGTCAGAACATATACCTGGGCCTCGAATCTCTTGTGCGGCTTTGTCGTGCCTGGCTTCGCGAGGACCATTCCGCGCTTGAGCTCTTCCTTTTCTATTCCTCTCAGCAGCGCGCCGATGTTGTCACCTGCAATGCCCTCATCCATGGTCTTTCTGAACATTTCAACGCCGGTCACGGTCGCCTTTTTATGGGCGCCGAGGCCGACAACTTCGATCTCATCCCCGACTTTTACCTTACCTCTTTCAATCCTTCCGGTGCCTACTGTTCCTCGGCCGGTTATTGAGAACACGTCTTCAACCGGCATAAGGAACGGCTTATCGACGTCCCTTTTCGGATCAGGAATGTAAGAATCAAGCGCGTCGGTCAGTTCGAATATCGACTTGCACCATTGGCAATCCTTCTTTCCGCATCCGCATTCCATCGCCTTAAGCGCAGAACCCCTGATGACCGGGGTTTTGTCGCCCGGGAACTCATATTTCTTGAGCAGGTCCCTTGTTTCCACTTCCACAAGGTCGATAAGTTCCTTGTCATCAACCATATCGATCTTGTTCAGGTAAACTACAATGTAAGGAACGTTGACCTGGCGGGCAAGAAGGATGTGTTCTCTGGTCTGGGGCATGGGGCCGTCGGCGGCGGAAACAACGAGAATGGCTCCGTCCATCTGCGCGGCTCCGATGACCATGTTCTTAACGTAATCCGCGTGGCCGGGGCAGTCTATGTGCGCGTAGTGGCGTTTTTCCGTTTCATATTCCACGTGGGCAATGGCTATCGTAATACCTCTAGCTTTTTCTTCCGGAGCGGCGTCGATCTCATCGAATGCCTTTGCCTTGGCCATTCCCTTTGCGGCCAGACACTTCGTGATAGCCGATGTCAGGGTGGTCTTTCCGTGGTCAACGTGGCCTATTGTCCCTACGTTAACGTGAGTCTTGGACCTTACGAACTTTTCCCTTGCCATAAAAATACCTCCTATAAGTTTCCTTACAGTTCAATAAAGACTTGTACATTATACAGACGGGTTTTAGCTTGTCAACCGTGAATTTGAGGAAAAAGCTGCTGATCGGGGATCGAACCGATGACCTCCCCGACGCGTCGGGGTGCCCATTAAAAAAGCTGCTGATCGGGATCGAACCGATGACCTCTTCCTTACCAAGGAAGTGCTCTACCAACTGAGCTACAGCAGCATGCCTGCTATTTAAGATTAAGAAGGTCTTTTGCTTTTTGCTCGAGCTCTTCTTTCACTTTCTGTTCGGCCTCTGCCTTTTTCTTGTCTATCTCTTTTTGGGCCTGATCTTCAACTTCCTTCTTCTTTGCGTTCATCAGGTTTTGGACCGGCTTTCCAAGCTGAGGAATAGGAATAGGCTTTTTTAACGAACCGGTCATTTCAAAGTCCAGCGAGTACCAGCCGTTTTCATCCTTGAACGCGTCATAATCAGCCGAAAGCTTGTTCGTCGTTGGGTTCAGCTTCAATGAAAGCTTGTTGCCTTTTACAAAGGCAAGCGTTTCCATGTTCGCGCTCCCGTCGAACGCGACCTTTACATCGCCCTTGTCGCCGTTGTTCAGGTCAAGTTTGCTGATATTTATGATCTTATTAGCAATTGAAAAATTCGATTTAAATTCTTTGACCAGGATGTCTTCCTGAAGGGTTTTCAAGCCAATTTTTTCTCCGATCGCCACAAGAGAATTAAGCTTTGATATCTTTCCATTAGCCAACAAAAAGCTTCCTTTTCCTTTCGAATTGGCAATGATATCTTCCTTTTCTATACCACGGCCAGCAAGGGTTACATTAAATCCCAGTGTGCCGCTAATTTTATCCTTCAGCTCGCCGTGATCAGGAAGCTTTGTCAGGAATGAGTCGATAACATCATTAGAGCCGGGTGTTGCATTGATCCCTTTAGCGGAAAGATCAGCCACAGTATATCCGATCCCGTAAACTTTCAGGTCAGCTACAACTCCGGCTGTGATCTTGCCTCCGTAAGCGCCGACCTCAAGCCCGCTTGTCTTGACCACCTTATTTGACATTACTGCCTTAAAGGAGACCGAATCCATCTTCATTTCTTTATAAAGCACATTTTGAAGGATAACAGACGCGTTAAGGTCCAGATTTAACGGAACATATGTAAGTGTCTTGTTGATATTTGCTGTTTGCGCTCCATACGGCGCGGGTTTTGCATTTGGTGACGTTGTGATCGCCAAAAATTTGTTCGTATCCAGTTTACTTGACGAAACTTTCAGGATCAATTTTGGCGCTTTGTCGAAATTTGAAATATCAGCATCAAAAGAGATCTTCTGTCCCGCAACGGTCAAATTGAAACCCGAGAGTTTCGCTGTCATCTTATTCATATCCAAACTTATGCCCCCGCCTAGAGATAACGAAGCCGGCCGGCCTTCATAAAGGATCAGTCCGCTTGTGTTCAAGCTCATCGGCTTCTTTGTAACGAGCGATATGCCTGATAGATTGAGGCCCAGATCTTTAAGTTGAATGACCTTGTCCGGCTGTTTCAATGTCAACAGGCCATTCTCTATTGAGAATTTAGAGATCATTATCGATATCGAACCTTTTTTCGGTGCTGCCGGCTTTGACGCGGTTGGTTTTTTGGCCGCGATGAGATCGCTGTAATTGGATGAACCGTCGGTTTTTGTCTCGATAAGTATCTGCGGCTTCACAAGAACGACCTTATCAATGACAATGGCTCCGCTCAAGAGCTTCCAGAGATCATATTTCAGGTCTATCCTGCCGGCGGAAATGAACGGTTCTTTTGAAAAACCCGGGCGGTTGCTTATCGAAAGGTCATTCAGTTGGACGCCCGTGAAAATATTGAACGAAACTTTTCCTATCGTGACATTGCGGTGGATGGCCTCGGACGCTTTCTGAGCGGCCATTCCTTTTATCTTTTCAAGCGGGAGGAAGCGGGGCAGGGCGAGCGCGGCAATAATCAGGACCACGACCAATACGGCAAGCAGAATACCGAGCCATTTCAACAGTTTCTTTATCATATACCAAACGCCTCCTAAATTTAATTATGGTTGTTGTGGTTTTAGGGCTTCGGATACAAGATGGCTGATCACGGAGTTGTCCACGCTCAAACCCTTGGAAGTTATAGCTTTCATCACTTTCCCCATTTCTTTCGGGCCGGAAACTCCAAGTTCAGCGATAGTTTTCGCGACCAGCTCCCGCGTTTCAGTTTCTGACATCATCTTCGGCAGATATTCCTCTACTATCTTCAGCTCGCCTTCCAGTTTTGACACCGCATCCGGCCTGTTCACCTTTTTCGTCTCCACTATCGCGTCCTTTAGGCTCTTCGCGTATTTCTGAAGTATCTTGATTATTTCGGCCTCCGGAAGATCGCCGCGCGCGTTGACGTTAAGGATCTTGGATTTCATCATGCGGATGACATCCAGCCGGAAAGTGTCTTTTGCCTTCATCGCGGCGGATAGGGCATCATTTATTTTCTTGAACATTTCAGCCATATAAAACTCCTTTTATTATTTGATATTAATAGTATATGTAAAAAGAATGATGCTGTAAAGTCCCGCTATTGCATTCTTGCTTTATATCCGCAGGTATCGAACAATGCCGGCTCTTCAAAGAAATCCACGAGCGGATAATTCCTGCAGACATTCGGCCGCCATTTGTAAACCCCGCACAGACCGTCGGAATCCTGATTTTTACAACCGAAGACCAGATAACAGGGACCATATTCGATCCTCTTAAGATAAAAATCCATTATCCAGGACGTCCATCGTATCACCAGTTCTCGGGTGAAAACATTTGAAAGAAGCCTCGGATTTATCGCCATTTTTATGTCCGCACAGCATTTTCCGCATTTCCTGCATTTGCCGTTCAGGACCCATCTTGTCCTGAAAGGCTTTTTGACAAGATTAGTTATAAAGTTATCTGCGATCACCAGAGAAAGTACCAGTTTTCTTAGCATAGCACTATTATAAAGTTTTTCTATGAATTGACATAATGAATTCGCATTGTATAATGACGGCTTCTGGAGGTGAAAAATGACAAAATACCATATGCTAGTGGCCTTTCTGCTTATCGTAAGCATTTTATCCGCACTGCTCGAAATATCAGCAGGCAAGAACAAAGGATTGGTATACCAGCTTCATGTGATATTCGCGGCGCTGACCCTGCTGGGCGTTCTTGTGCTGGGATATAGGGCATTTTTAAGATAAGCTTGTATTTTTAATTATTAATGTTGAAAAAATGGAATCAGTATAAAGAGGACCTGAAAAAAAACAATCGACTGATGTTCCACGTTGTCGACTGGGTGGAATCGATAGTCGTCGCGCTAATCCTGGCGCTCATCATTCGCCAGTTCGCTTTTCAGACATCGGAAGTGCTTTCCGGTTCAATGATCCCCACGCTCCTTGTCAAGGACCGCGTTATCGTGAACAAGCTTGTCTATAAATATTACGGAAAGATGCAAAGAGGGGACATCGTTCTTTTCAAGTCGACCATCCCGCCGCAAAGGGATTTCATAAAGAGATTGATAGGGCTGCCGGGCGAGACAGTAAAGATACGCAACGGGATAGTCATGATCGACGGAAAAGCCATAGACCAGAGCAAGTGGCCCATCATCTGGGATAACTCGAACTTTGGGCCGTTCAAGGTCCCGGACAATTCATATTTTTTCCTGGGGGATAACAGGCCGGACAGCTATGACAGCAGGTTTTGGGGCGCTGTTCCCAGATCTTACATAATCGGTAAAGCAGAATTAATGATTTGGCCGCCGATGAGGATCAAGCTCTTCCTGAAGTGACCGCCTCCAGAACTTTACCTTCCTAAATGTGTGACTACGTAATAGGAAATTGCGGAGATAACCGCTGAACAGGGGATGGTCAGTACCCATGCCCAAAGAATTGAGCCGGCAACACCCCATTTAACCGCGTTTTTCCTCTGGATAGAACCCACTCCCATTATTGATGCAGTTATAGTATGCGTTGTGCTGACGGGAACTCCCAAAGCCGTTGACGTGAAAAGCGTAACAGCGGCGCCGGCTTCCGCGCAGAAACCATCCACCGGTTTAAGCTTTGCAACTTTCTGGCCCATCGTTTTCACAATGCGCCATCCTCCAAGCATAGTACCGAGAGCTATGGCAGTATAACAGGAAATCACCACCCAAAAAGGAATAAAGAAAGTCTTGCCTAAAAGCCCCGCGCTAAAAAGAAGGCTCGCGATCACCCCCATTGTCTTTTGCGCGTCATTCCCTCCGTGTCCCATGCTGTATAAAGCTGCTGTTAAAAGCTGGCCTTTCCTGAAAAGATGGTCGACCTTACTGGGGGTGCTGTTCCTTGCAAGATTATAAACTAATGACCCGAACAAATATCCCAGTATCAAGCCGACGATCGGGGAAATAAAGATAAATGAAACAGTTTTTATTATTCCTGACCAAATAAGCGGAGCCATTCCGGCCTTTACTAAAGCCGCCCCTATCAAGCCGCCGATCAAAGCATGAGAAGAGCTGGTAGGCAATCCCCAATACCATGTTATAAGGTCCCATGCACATGCGCCGAAAAGCGCGCCGAAAATTATATATTTGTCGATGATATTGATGTCCACGATCCCTTTGCCTATCGTGCCGGCAACGTGAAGCCCGAAGAACATGAAAGCGACGAAATTGAAGAAAGCCGCCCAAACCACGGCGTATTTCGGGGACAGGACGCGCGTGGAAACTACGGTCGCGATCGAATTAGCTGAATCATGGAAACCGTTGAGAAAATCAAAAAAGAGGGCAAGCGCTATCAATATCAATATTGCGATGGTCATATTATTTTTTTATCAGGCAAGACAGAGCTAGGCATTCTTTACAACTATGCCTTCAACTGTATCGGCGAGGTCCTCGCACTTATCGATCGCGGATTCGAGATGGTCATATATATCCCGCCACTTTATTATCTCAACGGCATCCTTGCCGTCCGCGAAAAGCTCGCCGATGGCCGCTTTATGGACCATATCGCCTTCATTTTCAAGCCGGTTCAATTCAACGCAATAGTCCAGCGTGCGGCGGGTGCGCTTAAGGTCCTTAAGGCTGTAAACGGCTTTTCCGACTATCTCTATGGATGCGAGAAGGACTTCCGTCAGCTTCATCGTTTCCGGCGTCGGCTTCTTTATCTTGTAAAGCTGGAACCTGTCGGCAGTGGCAAGGATAAAATCAAGGACATCGTCCATTTCGCTGGTTATCCGGTGGATGTCTTCCCTGTCAATGGGGGTAATGAACGTCCTGTTAAGCTTGTCGAATATTTCGTGGGTGATGATGTCGCCTTCGTGTTCGATGTCTTTTATGTTCTTCACCTTGTGCTCTACTTCGGTAAAATCTTCCAGGAGGTTCTTGAACGCTTCGCCGGCATTGTGAAGGTTAAGCGAGGCCCGCTCGAACATGTCGAAGAATTTTTCGTCCCTGGGAAAAAATGAAAACACTGGTTATCCTTCTAATTAATTAGCCTTTAGTCCTTAGAATTCTACATTAAACCTGCTGATATTGCAAGATAGAGATAAAGACGGAAGTTATTCAACGCGGGCGGAAACAGTCACCTCTATATTTCCTCTGGTGGCGTTTGAATAAGGGCAAACTTGATGCGCTTCCTGTACCAGCGTATCCGCCGTAGCCTGATCGATCCCGGAAACTGTGGCAACAATGTTCGCCGATAACGAGTATCCTCTCTTTTCAGTGGGTCCAATCCCTATTTCTACCGCGACTGAAACCGATTTCAGGTCCAATTTTTTTCTTCTTGCCGCACCCCTGAATGCGCTTTCAAAGCAGGCCGCATAACCGGCGGCGAAAAGCTGCTCCGGATTAGTTCCGGGTTTCCCGGAGCCGCCCATTTCTGCGGGCACCGCCATTTCAAATTCGAGAGGGCTGTTCTCGATCCTGACTTTGCCGCCGTTCCTTCCGCCAGCTGAAATAGCTTTGGTTTTATAAAGGATCTTCATATTAATGATCTCCTAAAGGTGAAATGGAGAGGGCTGGATTCGAACCAGCGAAGGCATAAGCCGACTGATTTACAGTCAGTTGCATTTGACCGCTTTGCTACCTCTCCATAGCAGATTATCAGTATATCAGATTATCAGAATATCAGGAAGCCGCACGCCAAAAATTATACGACTTTATTTCAATATCTTCCAGACCTGAGCCTTACCGTTGGAAAACACCCTTCTGTACTTTCTTGGGTGTTTTTCCAGGTCCTCATGCTTAATATCAACAGGAAATACTGCCTTGCTTCCTACATATATGTAAGAAGGCTTCAACTTAGCAAGAGGCACTTCGGGTTGGGGATTAGTGATGGCCATGCCGATTATCGCCGGTATCCAGATGCCTGCGTCGCCGTAATTGTTCTCGATAACAGCCTGCTTGTTCAGCACCGCTCCCATCCACCTGAAAGCATCCATATCGGACCGCGTTACCGGGCATTGCGAGACGGAATTGAAAAGATAGAACGCGCAATAGTAGATAAAGCCGATCATTGCGAGCGCGATTAACAGGCGCTTCTTTTGAGCCTCAAATATTTTTGATAAAGCGGGAACATAAAATATCAACAGGAATACCAAGAACGGAACGGCAGCAACCAGATCATACAAGACCGCAAGGCGAATGCCGCTGACGGGAAAGCCGGCGGGACAGGTAAGCAGGGCGGCCGCAAACATCATTACGATCAACATGATGAACAGCCGCGAGAAAGATCTTTTTAATTCAATAGCCAGCGAGAATGCCATAAGAAGGAAGAAAATGGTCAGCAGGATATTGGCCCCTCCCCAACGGATCATCAACTGAGGATCCCTTGTCAGGAAAGTCGCGGCTACCGAAACTGCCGCAGAAGCATTCCTGTCGAAGAACATTAAAAGCAGGACATATAACCCGAAACATATCAGGGCATGCGTCAGGCATGCCAATAAAAGGCTGCTTCTATATACAGGGATATTGCCGAGCAAAGAGATCAACGCGCTTAAAGTCGGAAATCCCGATGAGGAAACGCCAAAATTCGATATGGGCAGGATCGGCTCGTAAGATGTCGGAATGCCATCGTTATCGGAGATGAGCCTTGCGGACAAAGCATGCATGCTCATTTCCGCGCCGGCCGGAGCTGTCTGGAACAACATCGGCGAACATCTCAAGAGAACAACGAGTAAAAATATACCTATGATCAACATATCGGCGCGATCTATCTTTATCTTTTTCAAGTTGATCATTTCGCGCCAGTAAAAAAGCAGTAACAGCGAGCAAATGAAGACCATGTAAACAAAAACGGTCAAAGGAATATGCAGGTATTTGATGAACCATGGCAGGATAATAAAAAATGAGAGCGATACGCTGACAACATAGATCAACAGATCAGAAAGAGGTTTTCTGTTGAAACGCCATGAAAGCATCAATAATAGGCCCGGGAAAATGAACAGGAAAATACCCATCATCCGCCTCTTTGCCTTACGGCTTCGTACATCACTATCCCGGCAGCTACGGAAGCATTCAACGAAGAGATCTTCCCTTTCATCGGGATCGATGCCACATCATCACAATTTTCCTTTACCAGGCGGGAGATGCCTTTGCCTTCACTTCCGATAACTATCGCTGTCGGCAGCTTGAAATCGATCTCTGTAAAAGATCTTCTCCCGTCCCGGTCGATACCTATCACCCAAATATCATTTTCTTTTAGTATCTTGATCGCATTGTTCAGATTCACCTCTCTTGCGACGGGTACATATTCCATCGCGCCTGCCGAAACTTTTGCAACAGTGGCAGTGAGGCCGACAGCTCTCCTCTGCGGGATGATCACCCCGTGAACGCCTGCGGAATCTGCCGTCCTCAATATCGCACCGAGGTTATGAGGATCTTCCAGGCTGTCCAGGATCACGTAAAATGCCGGCTCATTTTTTGCCCTTGATATCGCTATCAGGTCGTGAACATCAAGATATCCTTTTGCGGAAACATATGCTATAACGCCCTGCGGGGACTTGGTCAGGCTTTTGGTTTTTAATATTTCAGGAGAAAGCCATTCTACCGGGACTTTGTTTGTTTTTGCGGCATGAAGTATTTCCGCTATCGCGGTGTGGCGCTCCACATCTTTTGAGATCAGTATCTTATTGAGAGGCCTTCCGGAGCGGAGAGCCTCAAGCACGGGATTCCTTCCTTCTATTTGTTCTGTCATATCACTTCCGCTCGATCTTTCCTGAGATATGAGGCATGTTGCTGCAAATATAATAAATGACCAGCGGCATGAAAGTTAGGAAATTCCTGTTAAGTGTAGTGCCTTCCAAGATGAATTCATAGCTCTTTGAAAGGTAATATTCGATCCCGTATCCGCCAATGCAGAGGAAGATCGCCCCGATAACGAACAAGCCCTCAACGGCCGCCTTCCTTTTTATCAATGAAAAGACCAATACGGCAAAGAACATGAACCATGCTATATTCCAGTGCCCGTAGAGAAAGGCTTTTTGAAAACATGAAGTAATTATCACCGGGATCCTGCCCCCGTATTCGAACATTTTTGAAAAGTATAGGACCTGGTCCGGCGGAGACGGGACTTTATATATGACCTTAAATATTTGCCAGGCGACCGGGATCAATGCCAGCATCGCGGCATAAAGAGCTGACAACTTGACCTTTCTTTTAATATCGTTTTTATCAATATACGCAAGATATCCAAATGCGCATATGATGATGACAAGAGCCAGGATCAAACCTTCGTTCTTTGTCCACGCGCAAATGCCCGCCAGCAAAGCGGAAACGATAAGATGCGGCTTGCTGCCCGACCTCATATATGTCAATAGGCAGGCAAAACTTGCGAAGAAATAAAAACATAGCGGGAAATCCATATATGATGAAGAAGAGTGATAGATCAAAAACGGCAGGGTGGTAAGCAAATAAGTTGAAAAAAGACTGAATGCCCTTCCGGAAACCTTTCTCATTGAACAGTAAAACACGGCGACAAGGGCCAGAAGGAAGGTCGGAAATATTGCTTTAGCCAGAAGATCATTCCATGTTCCAAGCACATTATAGATCCAGGCCTGCAAAAGCGGGATATTTATGGGATAGTCAATGTGGCCTCCGCCGCCAAGAAAATAACCATGGACCTTATCCAGCGAGAGGGAATGTTGAAAGAAGAATACTTTTGCCCTAAGGCTCCAATTCGCAAAAGCATCAACATCCTCCACAGGTTTGACCACCGAGCTGAAAAATGAATAGAGCACTCTTGCTGAGACAAAGAAGATCAAGACCCATTCGTACCATTTCACATCTTTTATATTAATGCTACCGGCGAATAACTTAGGAAAATCGATCTTTCTTATAGTTATAAAAAGCGGATAAGCGAAAAGTACCGCGCATGCAACAAAGATGCTTGATAGATCTATCGGGCATTTGAACGCGCCGATAAGGAACATTATGAAGGTTAAAATGCCTGTTCCGATGCCGTAAGATAATCCGAGTTTTTCAAGAGGCATGAATCCGTCATTTTTTGAAGAGATAGAAACGATCAACATATATCCCAGAGCGGTCGGAAATAAAAGAGCGAAGATCAGCTTTAATATCATCATAAACCCGCAGCCCTCTTCAAGATGTATCGATCATTGCCGAAATCCGCATATCTTTTGAATTCTTTTCGAGGGATATCATCGGTTTTTATCGTTCTTTGCGGATCATATACAAGCATATACTCCGCTTCTTTGGTGTCTTCATATGTCGGATAAAGATAATACCTTGCCTTATCCGTGAAATAAACCGCGTTTGGCGGAACGATAATCGAATAACTTGAACCGGAAGGTATCTTTTCACCGCAGAATCTCAGATAATGATAGAAATCATAATAGCTGCCGTTCGTTGAAAGCGCCTGTTTTTCTTCAAGGCTCTTGCCCCCAAAAGTTTGATGATCGACAACAGCCGACCTAAATTGATCCAATGCTGTCCTCGCATCAAGCAAAAGCCAGAAAATAAAACAAACAATGATCATCTTTGACGATATGACATTCAATAATTTGCCGGGTTCATTGAATTTGACCCAGTAAACGACTATCAGTAACAGGGAAATGAGAATTATCAATAAATATATGTATGCGTTCACGGAGATCCCGTTGATCCTCGGGCCGTAAATGAAATTGATCGTTCTGGGCAGAGGTTTTTCAAATGCGAAGAATTCCTTCCAGAAAACAGCAAATTTCAAACGAAAGTCCGGTTCAAAGAATTTAATGCTTTCTATCTTGACCGATCCTTCAGAATCAACGGGGACCAGCGCGAGCTGCATTATGGTCCCATTCCAGTTAGGATTCCTTGAGAGATCAATTAGGCAGTTTTTTAGCGTGCCCGCCTGACCGGCATGGAATTCCACGGAATTGTATCTGATAAAACCAGGATCGCCTATGCGCCTGAAAAACACCTTTCCCGTTGCATAGTTGATGTCGGACCTTATCTGTATCTCCAGAACCTTAAACTTTTCGGCATCAAGATAAAGATCTCCTTTGCTTGTTAATACCGGCATTGAGGAAATGGCCCGAAGTGACAAACCGTTGTTTTGCGCAGAAAATCCCGTGATCCCCATATTGGGTGTCCATTCTTTTACGGTGATCTCGCCGCAATATGAAAATGAAACCGCGGCTGCGGCAAGGAAAAACGACAGCATAATAATGGAGGATCTTTTCATTAGATCAGGTCTTTAAGGGCCGTTTCGAATATTTTCAGTGCGGCGTCGACCTGATTTTTTGAAACGATCAGCGGCGGGATCATGCGGATGACCTGGTCGCGCGTTCCGCAGGAGATAAGGATGAGGCCTGCCTTCAAACAAGAAGACATTACCTGCTTTACGACTGCGCTGTCCTTGAACTCGATCCCGATCATAAGGCCTAATCCGCGCACGTCAACGATTAACGGATATTTATCGGCTAATGTTCCCAGTTTGGACTTAAGATACGCGCCCATTTTGGCAGCTGCCTGAGGAAGTTTTTCTTTTTCCATCACATCCAGCGTTGCAAGTGCCGCCGCACATGAAACGGGGTTGCCTGTCATGGTGCTGCCATGTGCCCCGGGCGACCATTGCTTCATTATGCGGTCTTTTGCTATCACGGCGCCCAAAGGGAACCCCGAGGCAATACCCTTTGCCAGGGCCATCACGTCCGGATAAACCCCGAAATATTCCGATGCGAACATTTTGCCGGTGCGGCCCAGGCCGGTCTGGACCTCGTCAAATATCAGCAGCGCATCATACTTGTCGCAAAGCTCCCGCAGCCCCGAAAGGAAATCTTTGGAAGGGACGATATATCCGCCTTCACCCTGCACCGGCTCGACGATCACTCCGGCTATATTGTCGGATCTTCAGAATATCTTCGACCCTTGAAAGAGAATCCTTCTGCGAGTAGGGCGCAAAAAATACGTTCGGCAGAAGAGGCTCGTAACGGTCGCGATATTTCTGTTTGGACGAGGTGATAGAAAGCGCTCCCAGTGTACGGCCGTGGAAGCTGCCTTCAAAAGCGATCAGCCCCGGCTTGTTCTTCACATACTTTGCCAGCTTTATCGCGCCTTCTACGGCTTCCGCGCCGCTCTGGCAGAAAAAGCTCATATTCAATCCCGCCGGGCATATTTTTGCGAGCTTTTCAGCAAGAAGAATGTTCGGTTCGTAATAAACTATTCCTGCACAGGCGTGGATCAGCTTTTTTGTTTGTTTGACGGCGGCTGACACTACTTTTGGATGGCAGTGGCCCAAATTCGTAACGGCGATCCCACAGGCAAAATCAAGATATTTCCGTCCGCTCTTTGAGATGAGATAAACCCCGCGTCCTTTCTCGATCTCCAGAGAAGTATAATGCGAAAGGGCAGGGGATAATACTTTGGCTGCCCGGGACTCAAGACTGTCTTTTATCATAACTGGATTATACTAGAAGTTGAATGTCCCTTCAAATGAGAGAGTAGTCGCCTGGAAACTGTTGGCGGGAGTGACCCTGTCCATGTAATTTGCCCATTTAACCGCGGCTTTCAGAACAATACTCGAAAGGATGAACTGGCCTTTCTGCGGGATAACTATATTTGTTGAGAAGTTTTGTATTATCTTTGTATAATCCTCACCGATAGTAGATACTCCGCCTAGGATTTCACCGGTGTTATCTTCCTGCGACCAGTCATAATTGACCGTGCCATACGTAAAAAAGGAGTAAACGGCATGCGCATCAACATCAGCTTTATTGCCGATCTGGCTGGGCGTTTTTGTTAACTGTACAGCACAATTTCCTGAAAGGGTCAATTCGTTCCACGGCTTATAAGAGGTACCTATTTGTACGGTCTGGCTCTGGGCTATTGTGTCCACTCCGCCCTCCAAAGTGGAAGCATCATCAGTGAAAAGACTGTTCTTATTGGTATAATCCTGCTGACCGAATCCAGAGGTTATCGACCAAGTGGGAGTAGGTGTTATGGTCAAGGTATAATTCTGGTTGAAAGACCTGGTATCTGTAGAAACCTCCACGGTTCCCGAAGGAGCCTTGCTTATGCTTGCGCTAAGATTGTAATTCGTTGCCAGTTTATAAATTGGGGTTGAGATCGGCGTATAATTTATAGTATATGTATTTGCGTTGCCGGAAGTTCTCACTCCACCCTCCTGCAGAGAATCATTTATCGATCCCGACCAGCCGAAACTCGCAAAAGAGTACGGAGTGATGCTGATATTGGCTGACGAAACCTCCGTCTTCGGATTTCCATAAGCAGTTGTGACGGTCGGAGTTTCCTGCCGGTTATGGTCTATGCTGGAAACAACCTGATCGACCGGGACAAAATCTACGTGATAAGTTTCGTTCACCGTGGAGCTGACCGTCCCGAGAGTAAAATTGTTATCGTTGTGGCCTGACTGATTAAGATAAGCACTTAATTTCTTAAGTCCGCCAAAAGTAAGGTCCAGATTGAAATTGGAGCTAAGGTCATCTATTTCTTCTCTTGCAACGGTTTTTCCTTTAGTTAAGCTTCCCGGTTCATAAGAGATCGTGCTTGGCAGATTTTCCTGATAATCCAAGACCCATTTGGCCCTGCTGGTGTACTGAAAAGCGTTATTGGTGTGATAGTACTCGGAAATAATGTCGACCGGCTGCAGTTTATCCACTATATCCGTAGAAGAAATTGTTTTTGTGCCGTTATCTGAATTGGTTAAACTGAAATCGCCGATGCGAAGCTGTGCAGGAGCAACACTTAAAGAATAAGCCTGCAATCTGGTGTCGTCACTATGCGCCGCGCCTTCGGCGGTGATATCGTCCAGGGTAGTGTATTCCCTGTAGTTCATGTTGATCTGCGCCAAACCATAAGGATTAAGCCCTGTTGATAAATTCATGTCAACCGTATGGAGGAATTTATTCGTAGAATTGTTAAGAGGTGAATTCGTTTCTATTTGATCCGCGGACAGCCAGAAACTGGAAAACAGGGTCGGAAAAGGAGTATATCTTACATCAGCGTGCTTATAATCACTGCCGAGGGGGATGGATGTGCCGCCCATAGGTGAAAAATCCGAATCGATTTTCCTGTAGTCCCCGCCTATCTCAAGATTGGAAAAAGGCCTGATATCTGTACTGAATTTAAACGCGTTGCCCTGTTTTATATTCACAGCAGTATTAGTGCCGGAAGTGCTCTGATAGCTGTAATTGACAGAAATTTCGTCCGAAGCTGTCGGCGTCAAAAGAAAGAAAGTCAATGTCCCTGGTTGAGTATACAAAAAAGAATATTGGCTGTCCCTGTTAAGTTTCTGGCCGTTCATAAAGACCTGATCGCTCCCGTCGATTATCAACCCTTGGCTGTGCAAAGGGAAAGATTTGGTAGACCCATCCCCGTAGAATGTTTCATTTGTGCTTGAAGAAGTGAGAACTTGGTCAGTTGTTGATTTTGCGACAGACAATCCCATATTAAAATTATTTCCGACCTTCAAGTTAAGATCGGTCCCAACGACATCATGTGTGATCGGCTGGCTCGAAGCACTTGATTGCGCTACGAACCTGTAGATCACCGTGAAATTAATATCATTAAGAGAATATGTTTGGCCGTTCACGATCAGAGGATCACTGTTAAATGTAATGTTTGGCGGATCCGTATAGTTAATGGAATATTGCCCGTCATAAACTTCTATGCTGCTGTTCCTTATTAGCGTTTGTAATACCGGATTCGTGTCGCTCTTTCTCCATATTCGTACCTGTTCG
The DNA here is from genome assembly GCA_963768305.1 of uncultured bacterium. GTDB lineage: Bacteria > Margulisbacteria > WOR-1 > CAVSGV01 > CAVSGV01 > CAVYHE01. The sequence goes on along the minus strand of CAVYHE010000007.1, from coordinate 160,233 downwards.
GTGCCAGGAACAAGTCCCAGGACGTTACTTAAGAAATAAGTTCTTGTACTGCTTGTTCCGTTGCCGGAGAACTGGTTAGCGGACCATTGTATGTGATTATAACTTACGGTCACCTCATCTGTCGGAGAGATAATTCCAGGAGGGAAATAGATCGTGCCGGTCTTAAGCCCGTCAGAAGCATCTGCCGGATCTGTTATGTATGCGAGCTTTGCCGGCGGGCTCACTTCTCTTGATGGATAAACTATAACTGTGGGAAGGAAGTATTGAACACCTTGTGTCAGAGTTTGATTGTTCTTCATGACCGTAACCTCATCCGATGTGGTCAAAGGCCTGAAAGACAGATATGCCGTAGCATCATCAGTAATTCCACTTTGATTTAAAATGCTTGACCCGGAGAAAGTATCGGTTACCGCGGTACTGGGCGCTGACGCTCCGCTTTGGCCGGATTCTTTCAAATAACTTACTCCAATGTTCAGGGCTGTTTGGGTTTCCGGGGCCGGAGGCGGGGGCGGGGCCGTTATTACAAGATGTTTGTATTTTACGACGACATTCGCGGTACTGGGAATATACGAAAAGAACGTGAGCTTTCCGTTCTGATAATCAATTTTATAATCCAGGTCCCTTACATAAGGAGTGCCGCTTACAAGAACAGATTCACTTCCCTGAGCCACGTTGCCGAAAGAAAGCGCGTAAGGGCCTTTTCCATTGCCAAGAAGAGTGTCGGATGCATTGGCAACTTCAACATATTCATATTCAACTGTCAACGGTTCGGCCGCCGTAGGGAGAGAAGGGGAGAGCAATGTTATGGTCCCGTCATCGTAGTTTATGGTATAGTCCTTTGCTTTTTTCAGCTGCACGCCTGAAAGTGTCAGTTTTTCGCTGTATGGGACAACGGGTGTGTTCTTCAGGCTGTAATTGCCGGTACTTTCCAGCTCGTTAGGAGCAGCTTGAGCTTCATTTGACGGCTTAGGGAGAGAAAGATCTATATTAGTCGGGAAATAATCAGTAGCCTCCTTTATCGATCTTTCAGCTTTTATTCCTGGTGCGCCAAAAAGCGCGGGGCTTACGGTAATATTCCCTTCCAAACCTGTGAAATTTAACTGTGAAACCGAAGGGAAGAACTGATTTACCAGATTAGTATATTCAAAGGAATATTTGAACACATCACTCGTTGTGAGGATCTTTGAAAAAGTTATACTCCCCCCAAAATAGTCTATGGTGTAATCGGCCCCTTTGGAAAGAAGGACATTGTTCAATTCGATCCTTTCAGAATCTTCAATTATGGACCCATGGCCCAGATTATACGGGCCTTTTGTGTTGTTCCCACTTTGGGATACAAGGCTTTGAGTTTGGCTTTGCTCTTTTGCAGAAGGGACAAGATTCAGGTTATACCAGCTGTCTTTTGATGTGATCATGACGCCGTTCAGGCTTTTTGAAGCCGATACAAATTCATTCTCAGAAAAATTCGCCTGAATATCACCGAACGTCAGCTCGGTCTTATCATAATCCACTTTAACGTCAAATTTGTCCGGCATGTCCGGCATTTGTTCAAGGTCATATGACACCGAAAGCTTTTCATTAAGCTTCCCGATGATCCGCAGCTGAAGCTTTTCCTGCCACGGAGCGCCGGTGTAATACCCGCCCAGCATTGATTGCGCGGTGAACAAATTCTGCATTTCATCGACATTCAGGCTGTTGTATGAATAATCTTTGTAGCCGGAAATATTTATCTGAGGATAGGTAGTGTTGTCTGGGAAAGATGATGATCGAAAAAATAACGCAAAAAACAGGCATACTGCTGCGGTGATACCCGCACGAACTAGAGCTTTAGATTTTAAATTTTTTGGCGGCAATTACTGCGTTGTGCCCTCCAAATCCGAATGAATTCGAGATCGCAGCACGAACAGGCATTTTTCTAGCTTTGTGAGGCACATAATCCAGGTCGCATTCGGGATCCGGGTTATCCAGGTTTATCGTCGGCGGCACAATATCGTGAACAAGCGACATTACCATCGAAATAAATTCCACAGCTCCGGCCGCGCCAAGCATATGCCCGATCATGGATTTGTTCGAACAGACAGCTATTTTTTTCGCATGATCGCCGAAGAGCTTCTTGATCGCCATTGTTTCGAACTTGTCGTTAAGGTCCGTCGATGTTCCGTGAGCATTGATATGATCAATATCTTCCGGCCTAAACCCGGCATCTTTTAAAGCAAGAGCCATGGCTCTTACCGCTCCATTTCCGTCCGGTGCTGGCGCAGTCATGTGGTACGCATCACCTGACATCCCATAGCCGGCGACTTCCGCGTAAATATGCGCGCCTCTTTTCATTGCGTGGTCGAGCGATTCAAGTACGACAATTCCGGAGCCTTCTCCCATAAGAAAACCATTCCTGTCCCTGTCGAATGGCCTTGAAGCTTTTTCCGGCTCGTTGTTCCTGGTCGTAAGCGCTTTTGCCGCAGAGAAACCCGCGATGCCAAGCGGAGTGATGGAAGCTTCGGTTCCTCCGCAGATCATTATATCTGCATCGCCGTGCTCTATTATCCTTGCTGCATCACCGATGCTATTGGTCCCTGACGCACAAGCAGTCACCGTGCAGCTGTTCGGGCCTTTTAAGCCTAAAAATATAGAGACCATACCAGCAGCCATGTTCGTGATCATCCATGGGACCATGAAAGGAGAGCATTTGGAGGGGCCTTTTTCAAGAATAACTTTAGCCTGCTCTTCCAAAAAAGCTATTCCTCCTATACCGGATCCGATTAATGTCCCGGCGCGGTCGGCATTAGAGGGATTTATCTCAAGTTTTGAATCCGCAAGAGCTATCTTTGCCGCAGCTATTGCGAACTGAATGAACCGCACGATGCGCCTTGAATCTTTCTTGTCCATGTAAAGAGAAGGATCAAAATCCTTCACTTCTGCCGCTATCTGGCAATCGAAATCCGTAGGATCAAAATGGGTTATCCTTCCCGCGCCGGACTTTCCGGCTATCAAATTGCTCCAGAAGGCGTCCTTTCCCGTGCCTATAGGAGTAACGCATCCTAACCCAGTTACAACTACCCTTATTTTTTGCATTCTTCAGCCTCTTTCACAAGCATATTAAGCACTTCCACGGCAGGGCGGATCGTCTTGTCCTTTATTTTCCAGACGTGATCGCCCGAAAAAACAATGCCTTCCTCGACATTACCCTGCTGGGCGTTGATAAGGGCCTGGACAATGCAGTATTCAAGAGAGCATTTTTTAAGGCAATAGTCGCAGCCGATGGGCTTTGGAGCCGTCTTGCTCAGGATCTGCTCGACAAATTTTGTTTTTATCGCGCGGCCGGGCATCCCGACCGGGCTGGATATCAGAACCACATCCTCTTTTTTAGCGTTCTGATATACTTTCTTGTATTCAGGCGCAGCCGCGCACTCATTTGTCAGGACGAATCTGGTCGCTATCTGGACCCCGTTGGCGCCAAGGCGGAACATTTTCACGATGTCGCAACCGTCGGTTATCCCTCCTGCGGCGATCACCGGCAGCTTTGTGACGGCCCTGACTTCAGGCAGTATCAGTTCAATGGACCTGTCCGTTCCAAGATGGCCGCCAGCTTCAGTTCCTTCAACAACTATAGCTGCGGCTCCGCATTTATCCGCTGTCTTCGCGAGCTTTGCGGAAGATACTATCGGAAAAATGGGGGTGTTCGTTTCTTTCCCGATCTTGAAGATATCCCTGGAGAAGCCGGCGCCGGTGGTGATAAAACTTATTTTTTCGCTTATCGCTGTATTTACCGCGCCAAGGAATTCCCTGGCGGCGAACATGATGTTAATTCCCACGAGCCCGCCCTTGGCAATCTCTCTGGCCTTTCGTATTTCCTGCCTTAATTCAGTAAGGTCCATACCGGAAGCGCCGATAACGCCAATAGCTCCGGCAGCGGCGATCGTGCCGGCCAGAAGGCCGGTCGATATCTTTACCGCCATGCCGCCTTGGACGATGGGTATCTTCGCGACCATGTCGCCGATCTTTAACTCAGGAAGCTTCAAAATTCCCTCCATATATCTTAACTTGCCAGGATCCCACAAGGATACTCCGGGCAAGAAATTTGAACTTTCGAATAATACTTACTTTTTACCGTGGGACATTACGTAATTCACAGTGTCCCCGACCGTTTTGATCTTTTCCGCTTCTTCATCCGGGATCTCCATCCCGAAAGCTTCTTCAAGCGCCATTACCAGCTCCACCGTATCCAGAGAATCAGCCCCAAGATCGTCAACGAAAGAAGCCTCTCTTTTTACTTCATCCTCTGAAACGCCAAGCTGATCCACAACTACCTTTTTCACCTGATCAAAAACTTTTGCTTCATCCATTTTTTTGTTCTCACCCCCTCCTTAATAAATCAAAAAATCAAAATTCAAATTTCAAAAAACTACATGTACATGCCGCCATTTACATTAATAACCTGGCCGGTAATATAATCCGCGTCGGTACATAAAAATAAAACGGCTTTTGCCACATCGTCCGGTGTTCCCAGGCGCGTGAGCGGGATCTGTTCGCTAAGCCGTTTTTTAACGTCATCGGATAATTTTTGCGTCATTGCAGTATCAATGAAACCGGGCGCGACCGCATTACATGTGATGCCGCGGGATGCAAGTTCCCTTGCGACTGTCTTTGTCATCCCTACAGCGCCGGCTTTTGCGGCCGAATAATTCACCTGCCCGGAATTCCCCATCTCCCCTACGATCGATGCTATATTAACTATTCTACCCCACCTGCTTTTCATCATCAAGGGGGCCGTTGCCTTAATGCAAAGGAACATGGACCGCAAGTTCACGTTGAGCACGGCGTCCCAGTCTTCATCCTTCATCCTGATAAGAAGGTTGTCCCTGGTGATGCCGGCATTATTGATGAGAATATCTATCTTCCCGAAAGCCTTGACCGATTCATCCACCATGGCTTTTACACTTTCGGCGTCCGCAACATTGGTTTTTGTCGCGATGGTTTTTACTCCTAGCTTTGCGATCTCTCCAGCCGTAACATTCGCCGTATCGATATTGATATCAGAAACGATAATGTCCGCGCCTTCTTTTGCAAGTGCTTCCGCTATTGATTTGCCTATTCCCTGTGCGGAGCCGGTCACAAGAGCAACCTTTCCTTTAAGTTTCATAGTCAACCTCCTATGTAAAGCTTCCTAAAAAGGTCCCGAGAGTCGCCGCATCGGCCACATTATACATCTTTGCTTTCGGTTCTATCTTCTTAATTAATCCAGCAAGGACTTTTCCCGGTCCGACCTCGATAAAAGAATCAAATCCATCTGCCGCCATTTTTCTTATGGAATCTTCCCAAAGAACGGGGGACGTCATCTGTTTTATCAAAAGCTCCTTTGCTGTGGTTCCGCTTGTCACATAATCCGCTGTCACGTTCGATACCACCGGCACCGACGGATCCTTGAAATTCAATTTCCCCAAAACTTCTGCAAGCATGTCAGCCGCCGGCTTCATCAGGCTGGAATGGAAAGGCGCGCTCACTTGAAGCTCCATCACCCTTTTTGCGCCGGCTTCCTTGCAGAGCCGCTCGGCTTCCGCCACTCCCGCGACTTTCCCCGAAATTATTATCTGGCCCGGGCTGTTGATATTTGCCGCTTCAACCGTTCCCATGGCGGATGCCATAATGCATATAGCTTTTACGGTATTATGATCAAGCCCTAGTATCGCAGCCATTGTCCCTTCTCCGAGAGGCACAGCGGTTTGCATGAATTGCCCGCGCAGATGCACAAGCTTGATCGCTTCCCTGAAATTCAAAGAACCCGCCGCGTATAAAGCGGTATACTCTCCCAAGCTGTGCCCTGCCACCGCTTCCGCGTTTATTTTCCCGAAAGACCTTATCGCTTCCAGGCACATTGCAGACACGGTCAATATCGCCGGCTGGGTGATCTCGGTCTTTCTCAGCTCTTCCTCCGGCCCTTCAAGGCAAAGCTTCGAAAGGTTAAATCCGAGAGCATCATTGGCTTCATCAAAGAATTTTTTCGCGTAGCTGAATTTTTCAGCTAGGTCCTTGCCCATCCCGACATATTGGGAGCCCTGACCTGGGAATACAAGAGCAACTTTAGCCATTTACAAAACCTTTCTAGATGGGAACCGCGACTTCAGTCGCAGGTTCCGTATTTTTTTAGCCCCTGACTTCTTTCAATTTTCTTGTCAATTTCGGAACGATCTCGAAAAGATCCGCCACGATGCCGTAGGTCGCGACCTTGAAAATCGGCGCATCCGGGTCCTTGTTGATGGCGACGATGATCTCAGACGAACCCATGCCGGCCAAATGCTGGATGGCGCCTGAAATGCCGACAGCTATGTAAAGCTTGGGGCATACGGTTTTCCCGGTCTGCCCGACCTGATGATGAGAAGATATCCAGCCTGCGTCAACTGTCGCGCGCGAAGCTCCCACCGCGCCGCCGATTACGCTCGCAAGTTCCTCAACGAGTTTGAAATTTTCGGGAGCCTGAAGCCCTCTTCCGCCGGAAACGATTATTTCGGCTTCGGCCAGATTAACTTTTACCGTCGAGTCTTTTATGATTTCAACCAGCTTGACCAGCAGATCGCCCTGATCGATTTTTGCGGGAACTTTAATAATTTGTCCTTTTCTTGAACTGTCCGGCACGGCTTTCTTGAAAACCTTCGGCCTTACGGTCGCCATTTGCGGCCTGTGGTTCTTGCATATGATAGTTGCCATTATGTTACCGCCGAAAGCCGGGCGGGTTTGCAGAAGGAGTTTAGTTTCCTTGTCTATTGCAAGACCGGTGCAGTCAGCGGTGAGACCTGCGTTTATCCTTGCGGCTATCCTGGATGCGAGATCGCGGCCCGTGGTTGTTGCACCGAAAAGCACGATCTCCGGCCTGTACTGTTTTATCATTCCGGAAATTATCGAAGAATAGGGGAGGGTGCTGTAATGTTTTAACTCCGGAGCCGTTGCGATATAAACTTTGTCAGCCCCGCATTCAATCAATTTTTTTATTTCTTTTTCAATGTCCGCGCTGCCAAGGAGCAGAGCGCACAGTTCAACACCGAGGTCGTCCGCCAGTTTTCTTCCTTCGCCAAGCAGCTCCAATGCGACAGGATGGACGTCATTTTCACATTGTTCCGCAAAGACCCATATATTCTTATATAAGCTCTTATCAACGACACTAACATCTTCCTTTGTGATCTCAATGGCGTTGAATTTGCATGAGGAAGGGCACGCGCCGCAGAGATTGCATTTATCAAGGTCGATGATCGCCTTTTTGTTCTCAACTTTTATGGCGCCGAGCGGGCAGGCGGGCACGCACAATTTACAGCCGATACACTTATCGTTAATGATCCTGATTCCCATCAGCAGACCTTCCTGTCACGGAGTTTTTTTACAAGTGTATCCACCATTTCATCACTGGAGCCCTGAAGGATCTCCCCGCCGCCTTTTGGCGGAGGAGTGAATATCTTTATGACAGATGTCGGGGAGCCTTTCTGGCCCATGCAGCCGTCCTGCCCATTGATGTCTTTTGCGCCCCAAACAGGTATCACTGCATTTTTCGCCTTGATCTTTCCCTTGAACGAAGGCATGCGGGGAATATTCATCTGTTTTACTACCGTAATAACGGCGGGAAGCTTGACCTCCACGATCTCATTTGTTTCTTCAAGCAATCGGTTGACCTTCATCATATCACCGTTGATCTCAACTCCTATGGCGAAAGTCACCTGAGGAAGATTAAGGAATTCCGCGACGCCCGGCCCTACCTGCGCGGTATCGCCGTCTATGGCCTGTTTCCCGCATATCACAAGGTCAAAAGCGCCGATCTTTTTTATCGTCTGTGAAAGCGTGTATGCAGTTGCCCATGTGTCAGAACCGGCGAATGCCCTGTCGGAGATGAGTATCGCCTCATCCGCCCCGAGCGCTATAGTGTCTTTTAGGGCGCTGATAGCCTGAGGAGGACCCATTGTTATTACCGTTACCTTTCCGCCGTGCTTGTCGCGGAGCTGCAGCGCGGCTTCCACCGCATTTTCATCGAAGGGATTAATAATGGCTTCCACGCCTTCTCTGATGAGCGTGTTCGTTTCGGGGTTTATTTTTACCTGCGTCGTTCCGGGGACCTGTTTAATGCAGACGATGATGTTCATTTCTATTTCTTGGCGGCAAGCTCCTTGATGAGTTCCAGCGCGATGACATTGCGCTGGATCTGGTTGGTGCCTTCATAAATTTGGGTTATCTTCGCGTCCCTCATCATCTTCTCGACCGGATATTCCTTCATGTAGCCGTATCCGCCGAAAAGCTGGACCGCGTCGGTCGTGACCCTCATAGCGGTGTCCGATGCCATCAGCTTGCACATTGCGGATACCTTTGAGGTCTCGCCTGAACCGGAATCTATCGTTCTTGCAGTCGCATAAACAAGCGCCCTGGCCGCTTCCACCTGAGTGGCCATATCCGCGAGTATGTGCTGAACTGCCTGGAAAGTGCTTATTTTCGCGCCGAACTGCTCTCTCTGCCTTGTATATTTGAGCGCTTCATTCAATGCGCCCTGAGCGATGCCAACAGCCTGGGCAGCTATTCCCGGCCTTGTCCTGTCCAATGTTTTCATTGCGACAATGAATCCCATTCCTTCTTTTCCAAGCATCTGGCTTTTATGCACTTTGCAATCCTGAAAGACCAGCTCCCTTGTTGCTGATGCGCGAATGCCCATCTTGTTCTCTTTTTTCCCGAAGGTGAATCCCGGCATATCTTTCTCCAGTATGAAAGCTGAAGCCCCCCTGGCGCCTTTTTTCCTGTCCGTTATCGCGATCACGGAATATGTTTCAGCTTCTCCGCCGTTCGTTATCCATTGTTTTGTGCCGTTAAGGATGAAATAGTCCCCGTCTTTCTTTGCGGTTGTCTGCATTCCTCCGGCGTCAGAGCCGGCGTTAGCTTCGGTAAGCCCGAATGCGGCAAGCTTTTCGCCCCTTGCAATAGGAGGAAGGTATTTTTGTTTTTGTTCTTCATTGCCGAACATTATGATCGGCATGGTCCCGAGCCCGGTTGCCGCGAATGCCAGAGCGATGCCCCCGCAGATGATGCTAAGCTGTTCCGTAACGATGCAGTATTCAAATACTCCCTTGCCTATGCCTTCGTATTTTTCCTCAATGCCGATGCCGGTGAGATTTGATTCTGCCAGGGCTTTCACCACAGGCCATGGGAATTCCCCGCTTATGTCCAGCTCCTCTCTCAATGGGAGCGCCTTTTCCACTGCGATCTTTTTCGCCAGGTCCTGGATCATTTTTTGCTCTTCATTCATCCCGTAATCCATTTTTTATCCGACCTCCCGTAAAAAAACGATCACCACTTTATGATATTGGAGCCGTACGTCAGGCCCGCTCCGAACCCCGCCAGCGTGACAATGTCCCCTTTCTTGATCTTTCCTTCTTTTGACGCTTCATCAAGCGCTATGGGGATTGAGGCTGCCGAGGTATTTCCGTATTTGTCGAGGTTAACATAAACCTTATCTTTTGACAAGCCAAGATTCTTAACGGCAAAATCAACTATCCTCATGTTCGCCTGGTGCGGGATCAGGAGGGAAACGTCATTTACCGTAAGCGAGGCTTTTTCCAGGACTTTCTTCACGCATTTAGGCAGGACTTTCACCGCGAACTTGAAAACTTCCTTGCCGTCCATCCAGATGAACCTTTTCTTTGCTTCCGGGTCCCTGGAGCCGCCTCCAGGCATTATCAGGTATTTTCCGCCGGAGCCTTCGGCTCCCAGGTAGCTTGCAAGAACTCCGCTGCCGTCAGTTGAAGCATTCAACATCACTGCTCCGGCGCCGTCGCCGAACAGGATGCAGGTGTTCCTGTCTGTCCAGTCCAGGTACTTGGTAAGCGTGTCAGCGCCTACGACCAATACATTGTTATACGCGCCGGATTCAATAAAGCTTGCGGCAGCTGCTAGAGCATAGTTGAATCCGGAGCACGCGGCTGAAACATCAAAAGCCGCCGAGTTCACGGCGCCAAGCTGGTCCTGTATGATGCAGGCGGTGGACGGGAAAAGCATGTCAGGGCTGGATGTGCCTACTATAATAAGTTCAATTTTGTCCGGATTGATACCGGCTGAGGACAGCGCTTTTTTTGCCGCTTTAACACCCAGATCGGAAGTAGCCTCATTCTTTGCGGAGATTCTTCTTTCCTTAATGCCGGTCCTTTCCCGTATCCATTCGTCGGAAGTTTCCACCATTTTTGAAAGGTCGAAATTAGTGAGGATCTTTTCGGGGAGATACGAACCGGTCCCTATGATCGAGGCCCTTTTCACTTATAGTTCCCCCGCTTTTGAAATATAAGAGACAACTTCGCCGCTGACCGATTCCGCCGCTACCCTGATCGCGTTCTTGATCGCTTTTGCTTTCGCCCTTCCGTGCGCTTTAATGGCAACGCCGTTAAGGCCCAGAAGCTGCGCGCCTCCGAACTCGTCGTAATCCACTTTTTTGCTTATCCTTTTAAGTGCGGGTATCAGGAAAAGAACCCCAAGTTTCATTATGGGATGTTTTGAAAGCTCTTCTTTTATCAGGTCAAACAAGAAACCTGCCGTAGATTCCCCGAATTTCAATATCAGATTGCCTATGAATCCGTCGCAGACCACAACATCTACTTTTCCGGAAAAGATCTCTTTGCTTTCTACCATTCCGGCAAAATTCAGGCTGGTCTCTTTCAGGAGGGGATATGTGGAGGTCGTGAGCTCATTTCCCTTTTCAGGCTCTTCACCGATATTCAGGAGGCCAATCTTAGGATTATTTATCTTCAGGACGCGTTCCGCGTATTCGCTTCCCATTTTTGCGAACTGAACAAGATGCTTCGGTTTGCAGTCCACGTTCGCGCCCATGTCCAGAAGGACGACATTACCCTTTCTTGACGGGAATACCGATGCTATTGCAGGTCGTTCAATTCCCGGTATCCTTCCAAGCCCGAAGAGCGCGGAAGCCATTAACGCGCCGGTGTTCCCGGCGGAAACAATGGCTTCAGCTTTCCCTTCTTTGACGAGGGATACAGCTATATTGATAGAAGAATCTTTCTTTTGTTTTATGGCCTGAATGGGAGATTCGCTCGTGGAGATGATTTCGGTCGCATTAACGATTGATATGCCAGAAATGTGCTTGTATCGTCTCAGCTCTTTTTTTATCCGTTCTTCCTGGCCTACGAGGATGATATCTATATTATCCGATCCGGCCAGCGCCTGTATCGCGCCCTTTATTGTTTCGGCGGGTGCAAAATCCCCGCCCATGGCGTCAAGAGCTATTCGGATCAAGACTTGGCCTTCTCCTCGCCGCCTGACTCGTGTTTGCCGTGGTGTTTCTTTTTATCTCCTGTCTCTATTTTAAGCACCGTTCTCCCCTGATAAGTTCCGCAAACGGGGCAAGCGTGGTGGGACATCACTTTTGAGTGGCACTGCGGGCATTCACCTAGGTTCATCGCTGTCAGCTTCCAGTTCGCTCTTCTTGTGCGGGTCCTTGTGTTCGAGTGTCTTTTCTTCGGTACTGGCATTTTTAGTCCTCCTAGATATTTAAATTTTTCAACTTTAACAGCCTCGGATCAATGCTTTTACCTTTATCTACCGAGATACTTTCGATCTTACAGGTCTTGCTGCATATCGGCTTGATAGGAATGTTAACTATCAAATTCTGCCTTATTGCTTCATCCAGATCTATGATATTGTTCCCGCCGATCTCAAAAACGAAGTCTTTTTCCTTCAATTCAATTTCTTTATTTTTCGACCTGATAACGGGACTTTTTTTACTATACTCTTCTTCGATCTTGATGTTCACCGGATACTTGAAATCTTTTAAACACCGGCAGCAGCACAATTTCAAGTCAGTTTTTATGGTTCCGGAGACTAAAATCGTCTCTCCCGTATTCGTCAATTTCAGCTTTACCTGGACCGGGGACGTCAATTCAATGGCATCTTCAAAAACCAGAGATTCGCGTCTATCTATCTTTAACTCGGCTCCGACGCTTTTCAGCAGGTCGGTGACGTCGATCTTCACGGCACTTTCCTCCTTCGATCATACCAGGGCGTCGGGCCTGCCTGCTGGCAGGCAGGCAAAAAACAAAAAGCAATTATATAGGCGTGGGAAGGGGATGTCAATTGAGAATAAAGCCCGCAAGCCTACTTAGCCCGTGGATGCGCCTTATCATAGATGGATTTCAATCTTTCCTTTGTAATATGAGTGTAGACCTGTGTCGTTGAAAGGGATGAGTGGCCCAAAAGCTCCTGAACGATCTTGAGGTCCGCCCCGCCGCTTAAAAGATGCGTAGCGAATGAATGCCTCAGCGTGTGCGGAGTTACGCGGCCCTTAAGTCCGGCTTTCCGCGCGTATTTCCTGATCATCCTTTCAATTGACCTGCTTGTCAGCCTTGTTCCTCTCCTGCCCATGAACAGCGGTCGCTTCTCTTTAGCTGCGTAACTGGCGGACGAAAGATAATCTCTTACTGATGAAATTGCATGAGAACCGATCAGGACAACTCTTTCCCTGGCGCCTTTTCCCTGTACCAGCACTTCTCCGCTTACAAGGTCTACATTATCAGCCATTAACTTTGCTACTTCGCCAACCCTCATTCCAGACGCGTATATAAGCTCCAGTATCGCCAGATCACGAAGGCCGACCTTATGCTTAAGATTGACGGCGTTCAGAAGCTTGACAACTTCTTCAGGATAAAGAAAAGAAGGAAGCCTTTTACCGAGCTTCGGGCTCAATATATGCTCGAAAGGATTAAGCTTTACCTTGTCCTCCCTTAACAAGTACCTGAAGAATGCCCTGCATGATGATATTTTTCTGGCGACGGACTTTTTTGAGAAATTCTTCAGCTCCAACCACCGCAGATAAGACCTGGCGAACGCGGGATCAATCCTGTGCGGGTCATCATAAAGAGTTCCTTTGCTGTTCACGAATCCGATGAACTGGCCAACATCGCGAACATAAGCAAGAATAGTATGCGGCGATAGATTAAGTTCATTTCTTAGATATGCATGGAAAGGCTCAATGAGCAGCTTCATTTATTCAAGGCCGAACTGATGCTTCTTATCCGCAGTCAGAGGGATATACTTGCCTTTATCTTTTACCCATTCCGCTCTTTCAGGTTCGTTCCGCAGGTCCACATGTACCGTTCCGTCATCCAGATTAAGGCCTATCCCTTTGACTTCTTCTATTTCCCGGACGTGCTTGAACAGTTCCTGAGGGGGCATTCCCTCTACATATATATGCGCTGCTTTGCCGTATACGTGGAAGCTTTTCCTTCCGCCGCCTATCCGCTCATTTTCCGCCTCGCATCTGTAAGCCGTCTTGACCTTGACAGGCTTATTCAGTTTCACCGCAAGCATTTCCAGTGACCCTACAAGACCAAGATGGATCTTGTATTCTTTGTTCATCTTGCACGCGGCGCATTTGCAGAAGAAATCCTGGTGATTGAAATGTTCGCTTAAATTGCCCACGTGGACATTTTATCACACGGATGATATACTTGCCTCTCGTTTTTTTGATAATTAAAAAAATCCGGGAGGTAGATCAGTTTGAGCAGATATTTGTTCACTTCGGAATCAGTGACGGAAGGGCATCCGGACAAGATGTGCGACCAGATAGCGGACGCGATACTGGACGCGATAATCGAAAAAGATCCGCAGGCAAGGGTCGCGTGCGAAGCGCTTACCACTAACGGGTTGGTCTTCGTTGCCGGGGAGATCACTACCGGCTGCTACGTTGATATGCCGACCATCATTCGAAATACGATCCGCGACATCGGATATGTCAGCAGGGACATAGGATTTGACTACGAAACTTGCGGAGTCATGATCTCGATCAAAGAACAGTCCCGGGATATTGCAATGGGAGTTGACAAAAGCTTTGAATCCAAAGGCGGAGAGGTTATCCATGAAGACCTGGAAGGGCTCGGGGCAGGGGACCAGGGGCTTATGTTCGGGTACGCGACAAATGAAACCCCGGAACTGATGCCGATGCCGATCACACTTGCTCAGAGACTCGCGCAAAAACTTGCGGAGATCAGAAAGAACGGCACGCTGAAATACTTGAGGCCGGATGGCAAATCACAGGTAACAGTGGAATATGACGGCAATAAGCCGGTAAGGGTGGATAGCGTTCTCATCGCGGCCCAGCACTCACCGGATGTTAAATATGGAAAGATCAAAGAAGACATAATTGAACAGGTAATTAAAAAAACAATTCCCGCTGATTTCATGGACAGCAAGACAAAGTTCTACGTAAATCCCACCGGCAGATTCGTCATCGGCGGGCCGCAGGGAGATACTGGACTGACCGGCCGCAAGATAATCATCGACACCTACGGCGGAAGCGCGCATCACGGCGGCGGATGTTTTTCAGGGAAGGATCCGACAAAAGTCGACCGTTCAGGAAGCTACATCATGAGATATGTCGCGAAAAATATAGTTGCGGCCGGCATCGCGTCCAGGTGCGAAGTCCAGGTCGCCTATGCTATCGGCGTGGCGAAGCCTCTCTCTGTAATGGTTGACACATTCGGAACAGGGAAGATACCGGATGAGCAGATCAACAAATTGATCGAAAAGCATTTTGACTTCAGGCCCGGGATGATAATCAAGCACTTGGGGCTGAGAAAGCCGCTTTACAAGCAGGTTGCGGCTTACGGACATTTCGGAAGGCCGGAACTTGACCTTCCTTGGGAAAAAACTGACAAGGCAACGATACTGAAAAAAGAAGCCGGGATCTGACTTATTGCTTTACCAGTGAAATGTTATCAACGTTATAATTTAATGAGCCGGTCTTCTTCGAAGCAATAAAAATGAGCTGCATTTGTAGCAACCCGCCCTTTCCATCCTTCTGACCGACATTCAGTATGCCATCGCCTTTACCTGGATTATCAAGAGTGAAATCGCTGAACGGAATGATAACCCCTTTCCATCCTGTCCAGTCCACTGTTATGTTATAAACGAACTGATCATCATAAAGCGGCACGCCTTTTGAATCCTGCTCCACCTGCCAGTTGCCTTTATCATCATCAACCAGCTCTATCTTTATTGTTCCTGATCCGGGACCTTTTCCGAAAACGTCCATCTGGACGGCAGTATATTTGCCCAGATCATTGTTCTTTCTTGCGAGATATGTTCCCATTCCGCCCGCGTACCAGTCTGTGGCACTGCCGGTTACATTAAGCGAGTATTTTCCGACCGCTGCGACAACTGCCGGGTCGCCTCCCTGAAATTGCGCGTTGTTAACTACCGTAGCGATGATGTTGTCGAACTTCCACCATTCAGGATTTGCTGTATAGTTGCCTGACTCGAAATCCTCGATCATATAAACATTTGAAGCGGCAGAAGGATTGCTGCTTGAAAAGGTTGATGGATTACTGGAAGATGCCGAAGGAGCTGGCCCCGCGAAACCGCAAGCAAAAATAAAAGCACAACCCAGGACCAATAGCATTGATTTTTTCATTTTTACGCCTCCTTACGAACTTTTGAGCAATAAACTTATAGCATAAATTAAGGAAACCTTCAACTGTAATCGCTATTGCCAAAGCTCTATCTGAAAACTATCTCGGAATAAAAGGCCTTATCATTCTGTTATAGGTATCATCCATACCGAACATCCCGAAATCCTCCGGCCGGGGCACATAAGATGAAGGCGCCATATTCGCATCGTTCTTCAGCGCTTCTATCATTTCTTCATCCGGTGGAGCATAAACATACCCGGAGGGTCCTGGTTGTAAAGCAATCGGGGTTTCCCATCCGTCATACGTAATAACTATCGCGTTGCTTACGCGGCCTTCGTCTTTCATTAAAGGGGCATTGACGATCTTTCCATTCAAATACATAGTGCTGGTGTGTCCGCCATCAAGACCGATAGCGCCGACCGCCCCGGCATCTTTCATTATCCCGGCCATTTCGTCGAACGTGGCTCCAGAGATCTCTTTTGATGATTGTTTCCCGTCAACAACCACGAGTATCAATTCATTATCCTTTGAAACCCCGATCGCCGTCCTGGAGGTAGGCGCAAGCATTTTATTGTTGAAATTCTCGGACGCGATGCTTTCTTTTTGAATTTCCCCGTCCTTAACCAGAAGCGGTCCTGCGGTTATTGCCTGCTCAACATCTTTCCATTTTTCCGAGAGATCATAGACCAGTCCTATCTTATCGGAGTTCTTTGTTTTAAGCGCGAAATCCGCCGGCCATCCCTGGAGGGAAAGGACGAACCCGTCCCTCGGAATACGTGAATTACCGAAGCTTATCTTCCTTATCGTGCCGTCGGATTTTACGGCTATTTCAATCCCGGACTGGTCCGTGCCGGTGTTTTCCCCGTATTCCCTGGTATATATCACGGCCTCATTATTTTTTCTGGGCCTGTTTATACCCCATATCTTCACGCTCTTCCTGTTGCTCAGATTTATGACATATCCTTTTATTTTCGGGATCCCGAATATTATCTGCTTGTCTTTTGTTATACCGATGGTCGTTCTTTGCAGGATAGATCTGTTGACTATCTGTCCGTTTATTATCATAAAACCCACCGGCAGGTGAAGCTTATTTCTCGTCTCAAAAAATGACCCATTTACAGCAGCGACGGCATTATTCCTTTCAGCGATGCTGCTCGTTCTTTCCAGGTTCCCGATGACGCCCTTTGCCAGGCATGGTCTCATGTTTATTTTTTCATTCTTAAGATCTATCTTTAATATGTTCACGCGCAAAGAGCCTGTTGATGACGGCCTGATCAGGCAGGAGAATTTTATTCCGGGCATTATTTGTTCACTGTCGGTTGAAATCTTTTGATCCGGTCCGCACGAACATGGAAAAGGAAGAAAAAACATAAAAGCTAAAACCATAAGTAATGAGGCGGTCAGATTATTTATTTTCAGTATCATTTATCCTTTGTGCGTAAATATCCGGCGATCCGTTCCTGAAATCGGTCCACACTACCACTGCTCCGCCTTTTCCGTCGTCGGCAAGCTGGGGATTCCTGGAGCCCCCGTCAGTTATGCAAATAGGGATCCCGTCTTTTTCCCAAAGTGCTTCACCTGATTCTGATATTTTTTGAGTGAAGATATCATATTCTTTATTTGATCTGTAATCTTCCCAAACGATTATTGCGGATGATCCGCCGCTTTTGACAAGCCGAGGAGCATAATGTGTGCCTGGTACCGTACACACTTCAACGCCATTCTCGGCCCACATTTGGGCTCCTGATAAGTTAAGTCGTTGGGAATAAATGTTCCAGTTATTGTTCCTGTAATCTTCCCAAACAAAAGTCGCGCCTCCGTCATCGTTCAGGACAAGCTTCGGGTCCACCTGGCTCATAGGTGCACAGCAAACCGGCATCCCGTCCGTTTGCCATGATACCATTCCATCTTTGCCCAGTTTTTGCGCATAAATATCATAATTACCCTTGCCATTGTCTTCCCATGCGATGATTATTTCATCATTTGATCCTATGACCGGCTTTTTTTGCGAGCCCGGCGATTTAGATACCGCAACTCCGTCATTTGCCCACAATATGTTCCCGTTCAAATCGATATTCTGGGCGATAATATCAGGAGTAACGGAATTTTGCCCGTATTCCGTCCATGTTATAAATGCTCCTTCTTTGCCGTCGGATGCGACTTGAGGGTCCATTTGGGAGCCAAGCGCGTTCTTAACGGATACTCCGTCCGGCCGCCACAGCACGATCCCGTTCTCGTCGATCCTTTGAGCATAGACGGAGTAATGGTTTTCATTCTCTTTCATTCCCTGCCAGACTATTATTACTCCGTTCTTTGTATCCGATGCCAATTTCGGGCTCATAGCGGCTCCTTCATACTGGCATACGCGAATTCCGTCTTCATTCCAAAGTTTTTTGCCGGATTTATCCAGCCTTTGAGCGTATATTGATGAGTTAGCGGACCTGCTGTCTTCCCAGACGATTATAGCTCCGCCGCTGCCATCGGCGATAAGCTCGGGATCGTACTGGTCCCCTTCGGCGCCGCATATTCTTATACCTTCCGCATTCCAAAGCGACTTCCCGTTATTATCGATCTTTTGAGCGTAAATGTTCGAATAGCCGTTTCGGCCGTCTTCCCAAACTATAATATATTCTACTTCGCCGATCCTTTTGATCCGAGGTTTTTGATGAGAAACAAAGCCTAACCCTGTCACAATTTCAAGACCGTTATTTCTCCAATTTGTTTTGCCGTTCATATCCAAGCTTTGCGCTAATACATCGGTCCCGCCATTTCTTTTGTCCTGCCAGGCGATCACAATATTTCCGTTTGAGGTCGATATCTGCGGAAATTCCGCGTCATTTTTTTCCGTGCACACAACCGTGCCATCGGCTGCCCATGCGGTACTTCCGTCATTTTTTACTCTTCTTGCAAAGATCCCGGCCCCGCTGCTCCTGTTATCTTCCCAAACTATTACTGCGCCGCCGGTCCCATCAGGGACTGTTCTTATGTTGTCCTGATTTCCGGGAGCTTCACATATTGGAACACCGTGAGGATCCCACTCGGGAGTCCCGGTCGCTGACATTTTCTGGCAGAAAATGTCGGAATTGCCGGAACCTTTCCTGAAGTCGGTCCAGAATATCACAGGATCTTTTCCCGCGGCGATCTGAGGCCTCTCCTGATTTCCGCGCGTGTCGCAGACTTTTACCCCATCCATTTTCCAGAGATATCTTCCGTCCATGTTCATTTTTTGCGCGTATATGTTCGCGTCCATGTTCCTGTAATCCTGCCATACGATCACAAAAGAATCTGCATCGCACGAAGCTATTTGGCATAATTCCTGGTTCTCATTATATTTACAGACAGGGATTCCGTTCACCTGCCACAGGGAGCTGCCTTTCGGATCAAGCCTTTGAATATATATATCGTAATCAGTACCTCTCTTGTCGTTCCAGCAAATCACCGCGCCGCCTGCGCCGTCAGAGAGTATCTTCGGGAACCACTGGGTCCCGTTCTCAGTGCAGACCGGCACGCCGTCTGTCTGCCATTCCGGTGAGCCGGCGGCATTTATATTTTGCGCGTAAATATCTTCGCCTAATTTAGACCTGTAATCGTACCATGTGATGATCGCGCCGCCTTTGCCATCGCTGGCAAGTTCGGGGGCCATCTGGTTTGCCGGCACTTTACATACTGCGACACCGTTCTTATCCCAGACAATATTCCCATGCGAATCGATCTTTTGCGTGTAAATATTGCTGTAATCTCCTCTGTGATCCTGCCATGTGACAATGACAGATGTCCCAACAGAGATCATCTGCGGCGAAATTTGATTGCCACCCGCAGTGCATACTCCAATCCCGCCTTCTCCCCAGAGCTTGGCGCCTTTTGCATCCAGCCTCTGCGCGTAAATATTATATTTTCCATTTCTTTCGTCTTCCCAGGCCAAAACCGAAGAGCCGTCATCCAGGCTGACTATCCTTGCATTCTGCCTAGCAGTTCTTCCAAGTGAGTTATTTATGACTATTCCGTTCTTTTGCCATAAGGTTTTTTCGGATATCGGTTCATTTTTCTTTATTTGAGAAAAGGAAGAGATGGGAGAAGAGATAAGGATCAATATTAAGATGAGCCTAAGCATCAAGCGGCCTTTGCCAGCTTTACGGAGATGACTTTTGATACCCCGGGTTCTTCCATGGTTATCCCGTACATTGTATCCGCAATCTCCATGGTCTGCTTATTGTGGGTGATAAGCACTACCTGGGTTTGCTTTGAGAATTCCTTCAAAAGTTTCGTGAACCTGAGTATGTTCGCTTCATCAAGCGCAGAATCCGCTTCATCAAAAAGGCAGAACGGGCTCGGATGTGTCTTAAGCAGCGCGAACAGGAGCGCGATCGCCGTAAGCGACCGCTCGCCGCCTGACATTGCGGAAAGGTTAAGCCATTTCTTTCCGCCGGGTCTTGCGATTATTTCTATTCCGCCTTCAAGAAGATCTTCACCTTCAGGAATAATCAATTTTGCTTCCCCGCCTTCGAACAATGTGGCGAATATTTCCGAGAAATTAGCATTTATGATTTTCATTGTTTCAATGAAATCCTCCCTGGCTTTCGCGTCCAGCTCTTTTATCAGATTGGAAAGGTTCTCCCTTGCGACCGTCAGGTCATTGAACTGGCTCTCTATGAACCCAAACCTCTCTTTTGCTTTTTCGAATTCCTCGGAAGCCAGAAGATTTACCAAACCAAGCTCTGCAATGCCTTTCCTTAACATTTCCGCCTCTTCTTTT
Organism: uncultured bacterium; assembly: GCA_963768305.1. Lineage (GTDB taxonomy): Bacteria > Margulisbacteria > WOR-1 > CAVSGV01 > CAVSGV01 > CAVYHE01. The sequence continues at coordinate 140,049 of CAVYHE010000007.1, read as the reverse complement.
GCTTTTGTGGCGGCTGGTATCGTCAGCTCGCTTGCGATTATATTTTCAATCGTCATTCCGTATTCATTCAGCATTTTTTCGCTTATCGCCATCAATTCGCCTTCAAGCTTTGCCAGCGACACTTCTTCCTTGGAAAGCGAATCTCTTATTGACCTGTCATCGCTTGTGCCGCCGGAAAGCATTTTTTCCACTTCTTCTATCTCGGTTTCAAGCTTTGATCTTGCCTGAATGCTTGATGCCAGGTTTTTCTCGAAAATTTTCTCGTTCTCCGCGATCTTCGGGAGCGAAACTTCAAGTTCTTTAATGCGCGCTATGGTTTGGGAAAGCTTATCTTCCATCTCTTCTTTGTTGTATGACGCGACGAAATCATTTATTGACTGGATATCGGAGCGGACATTTATGAATTCTTTTTGAAGATTTTCATGCCCAGATGAAATTCCGGCATGTGAAGCCTTTATCTCCGCGAAGCCGGAATACAGCGTTTCCTTTTCTTTTGCAACAGCGCTAAGTTTAACATTAAGGGCGGCCAAGCTGTCATTCAAGGCCCCGTTCTCTTTTTCCAAAGAAGATATGTTCGTAGAAAGCTCTTCTTTTCTTGCATGGATATCTTCCAGTTCTTTCTCCCTTGCCACCAGGCTTCTTTTGGCCAGTTCAAGCTCTTCTGCGGTGTTCTTTAGTTCCAGCACCTTTGCTTCAGATTCGTGGTTCACTTTCGCCTGTTCGATCAAGGTCTCGATCTTTCTTTCTTTTTCCATGACCGCCTTGATCTTTTCTTTAATGCTTCCGCCTGTAAGAGATCCGTTCGAAAAAATAAGATCGCCGTTCAGCATCACTTTATTAACGTTGATATCCGGGCCGTATGCGAGTTCAGCTTCAATTTCGGCGTTATCCTTGATCAAACCCGCAACCGCGCCGTGGATCCCGCCAAAAGCTATTTTCACTGTCTCTATAGAGGTAAGCACATCTGCGTGGCCGACATCGTTTTGCAGACGGCCTTCCAGAGAAGTCGAAAGCGATCTTAAATGCTCCAGTTTTTCAGAGAGTCCTTTTTCCTCCGATGCTAGCTTGGTTATCGATCCCTCATCCCGGCGGGCTTCCTCTTTTGCAAGTCGGAGGTTGCCGTCCAGTTCGATCAATTTGTTCCGTTCAAGCGAAAGCTCGCCTTCTTTGTCCAGAATGGCAACTTTGAGATCGAACAGTTCTTTTTCCAGGTTTTCATGATCATTCTTCGCGCGGTTAACGGCCTCTTCAGCCTGCGCGAGTTCTTTTGAGGAAAGTTCAAGGCTTTTTTCCGAATCGTTCAAAGCTTTCGCCGCGTCTTTTTCCATGTTCTTGAGCGACGCGAGTTTTGATGATTGTTCAATGAGGCGGGTCTTTGCCTCCTCTATCCTTTCTTCCAGGTTCCTTTTCTTTTCGTTCTCCAGAAGGATAGAACTTTTATTCTCCTCGTATGAGAGCTTCGACTGGCTTATCGATAAGCTTAAGCCTTCTATCTCACCGTTAAGCGCCCTGAGCGATTCTTTTTTCGCGGCCCTTTCGGCTTCATGCTGGCGCGTCATGTCCAGGCCGAGTTCAAGCTGCGACCTGAGCGCGTTTATTTTTTCATCAATATTCTTTTTTCTGTCATTTAGCGCGGAGATCTGCCGTTTTGAAAGCCCGACATCCAGCATTTTCAGCCTGTCCTTAAGTTCCTTGAACTGCGCCGCTTTTTTCGCCTGATCTTCAAGTACTGAAAGCTGGTTGGATATTTCGCTTTTCAAGTCCGCTATCCTGAGCATGTTCTGTTCCGTGGATATCAATTTTCTTTCCGCGGCAGTCTTCCTGAATTTATATTTATTTATTTTCGCGGCTTCTTCAAATATTTCCCTTCGATCTTCCGGTTTTGACGAAAGCACCGCGTCAACGCGGCCCTGCGTGATTATGGAATATGATCCCGCGCCGAGTCCGGTATCAAGGAATATGTCCTTTATGTCTTTTAGGCGGCAGTTGGCCTTATTGATGAAAAATTCGCTTTCGCCCGAACGGAAGGTCCTTCTCTTGATCGAAAGTTCGGCGAATTCGGTCTTTATCTTATTGTCGGTGTTATCAAGGTCGATGGAAACTTCAGCGAGGGAAAGCGATTTCCTGGCGGTGGATCCGGCGAAAATGACCTCCTCCAAGGCAGAACTTCTGAGTTCTTTCGGGTTCTGCTCTCCAAGGACCCATCTTACGGCATCCACCAGATTGCTCTTGCCGCAGCCATTGGGTCCAACGATCGCCGTTATGCTGCCAGGAGGATTAAACTCGATAACCGTCTTATCGGCAAAAGTTTTAAACCCCCTGAGCGAGAGGTTTTTTAGGTACAAGATACCTCCTCCGTTTTCGGCATGCTAACACAATATTCTTTTACAGTCAAACCGCTTATGATATAATCCTGCCATGCTCAGATATTTAACTGCAGGGGAATCGCACGGAAAGGCCATCATTGCCATCCTTGAAGGCATGCCTGCCAATTTGCGCATTTCTTCCGAATACATCAATGATGAACTGAAAAGAAGGCAGGCCGGATACGGCAGGGGACAGCGCATGGCCATTGAGACCGACAAGGCCGAAATACTTTCAGGCATCCGCTTAGGAAAAACTCTTGGCAGCCCGATCGCGCTGATGATAAAGAACCTCGATTATGAGAACTGGAAAAAAATAATGCCCGTCGAAGACGACAAGACCATATTCCAGGAGCCGATGACAAAGCTGCGTCCGGGCCATGCGGACCTTGCTGGCTGCATTAAATACGATCAGCAGGACATAAGAAATATCCTGGAGCGCGCCAGCGCCAGGAGCACTGTTTCGCTTGTTGCTATAGGTGCGATAGTAAAAAAATTCCTTGCGGAATTCAAAATATCGATATTCAGCCATGTAGTTCAGATCGGCTCAATAAAACTTCCGGCTGACAATAAAAAGAAATATGATGAAATTCACCGATTGGCGGAAAAGTCCGATATACGGTGCTTTGATGAAGCTTCTGCAGAAAAAATGAAGAAAGAAGTCGATGACGCAATGAAGAACGGAGATTCCGTAGGCGGCATTTTCGAAGTTGTAGTTCTTGGCGCTCCGGTAGGCCTTGGCAGCCATGTGCACCCTGACAGGCGGCTTTCCGGAAAGCTTGCGTCCGCCGTAATGTCAATTCAATCCGTGAAAGGCGTGGAAATAGGCGCTGGTTTCACAGTTGCATCGCTTCCCGGGTCAAAGGTCCATGACAAAATATATTATGAAGAGGATAAATTCACCAGGCATTCCAATAATGCCGGAGGGCTGGAAGGCGGAATGACGAACGGCGAGCCTATCGTAATAAGAGCCGCCGTAAAGCCGGTTGCCACGATAGCAAAACCGCTTGATTCCGTGGATCTTGTAACAAAGGAGCCGGTCAAATCCCACGTTGAACGCGCCGACGTCTGCCATGTTCCGGCTGCCGGTGTCATCGCGGAAGCTGCGACAGCAATTGAAATTGCCGATGCGATGCTCGAGAAATACGGCGGCGACAGCATGGAAGAGATTGCCAAACACTTCAGGGTGTGATATGATTTCGCGGTTTGCCGTAGTTTAACAGGAGGTAAAATTTGTCCGTAAAGATCAGATTAGCCAGAACCGGGTCCAAAGGCCAACCGTCATACAGGGTGGTAATTGCTGACGAGAGGACAGCCAGATGCGGCCGTGTGATAGAAGTAGTAGGCCATTACAATCCATTGGTTGAGCCATCGCTTTTTACTGTTGACAAAGAAAAGGTGCTTGAATGGATAGCAAAAGGCGCGATCCCCACTGAAACTGTGCGTAAAATGCTCGGAAAGATCGGCGTATTAAAAGCGATCGATTTTTCCGGTTATAAGAAGAAATCTCCAAGGAAATCTGCCGAACTTGCTCCAGAGGCTGTTCCAGCAGCTGTTGAAGCCAAAGCGGAAGAAAAGAAATAGGGAATAGTTATGAAGGAACTGGTTGAATTTCTGGTCCGTTCCCTGGTTGACAAGCCTGAAGAAGTGAAAGTATCCCAAACCGAAGGCGAAGCTGTTACAATATTAGAGATCAGAGTGGCATCGGACGATGCAGGAAAGGTGATCGGCAAGGAAGGAAAAATAGCCAACGCGATAAGGATTATAGTCAAGGCAGCCGCGGCGAAAAGCGGCAAAAGAGTGTCAGTTGAAATAATGACAGAACAAAGGAGATGAGCTTATGGCAGAAAAAGAAATAGAATTGAAAAGGGTCGTAATGGTAAAAGCGATCGTGACGCAGGCATTCAAGGACAATCTTATGAAAGAACTGGACAGGGCGATCAAGAACCTGGACACGCAGGGCCAGCAGATGGATTTTCAGGCGAAAACATACATGGAAGATCTTAAGAAAAAAGGCATGATCTCGCAGATGACGGCGTTCAAACATCAGCTTGAAGAAGAAAAAGGCCGGCAGGCTGCGGCAAAGGCCGACCTTCAGGCGAAGATCGAAGAAGCAAAGAAATTAACTCTCAATACCGAGTTCGTTCAGGGGCCACTGGAAGGTCCGGTCACCGTAAAAATGGGCGATAATCTTTACAAAAAAATAGGCGCCGCGGAAATACTGGTAAAGGACGGAGTGATCCAGGAGATCAGGAACGCCGAGTAACGGCTACTAAAAAGCGGCAGACCTTTCACCTTAGATTTCAATGAGGATCGATATATTAACTCTTTTCCCCTCGATGTTCCCTTCGCTTGAGGAAAGCATTATCGGCAAAGCAAAAAGCAAAGGCATACTTGATATTGTCATAACGGATATAAGGAACTTTGCCAAAGACAAGCATCACACTGCTGATGATACTCCATACGGCGGAGGAGCGGGGATGGTCATGAAAGCCGATCTGATACTTGAAGCTTTGGAAGCAGTTAACATGAGATCCAAAGCTCAAAAAGAAAAAATCATCCTTCTTTCGCCCGCAGGAAAGATGTTCAACCAGAAAATGGCCCAGCAATTAGCGAAGTGCGATAGATTGGTCCTTATCTGCGGGCATTATGAAGGCGTGGATGAGAGGGTCAAGGATATCATCGACGAAGAAATATCGATCGGCGATTATGTCCTTACCGGAGGAGAGCCGGCCGCGATAGCGGTAATCGATGCAGTTTCAAGGCTTATACCGGGAGTATTGGGGAATGAATCATCACCGGAAGACGAATCATTTTCTCATGGATTATTAGAGTATCCGCAGTATACAAAGCCGGCAAACTATAAGGGAAAGAGCGTTCCGGAAGTTTTATTAAGCGGCAATCATAAGCATATCGCCAAATGGAGAAAAGAAAAGGCGGTCATCAATACCTTTTTCAACAGGCCGGACCTTTTGGTATCAGCGGACATCACAAAAAATGGCATGGAAACACTGGAAAACCTGTTCACAGAGGGGCAAAAGTGAGCGTATACGTTGCGCTGCTTCACTTTCCGGTATATAATAAGAACAAAGACGTTGTTACCACGTGTATCACCGGCTTTGACCTTTCTGACATTGCCAGGACCTGCTGCACGTACGGAATTAAGAAATATTATGTCGTGAACCCTGTCAGCGGCCAGCGCCAGTTCGCAGAAAGGATACTGAACCACTGGAAAAAGGACGAGAGCCAGGATTTTAATCCCACAAGGGTGGAAGCGCTTAACTTAGTTTCTGTTAAAAAGGAATTAAAGGAAGTCATTGACGAAATAAGTAAGGGCGGAACTCCCATAGTGATAGCGACAAGCGCGAAGAAAAAAGGGAGTTATCCTTACGAAAAGCTGCGCGAAGAGATAAAGAGGTCCAAGAGGCCGCATCTCATCCTATTCGGAACAGGATGGGGACTCTGCGAAGAAGTGATCGACGGGGCGGATATAGTCCTCCCGCCGATATGCGGAGAAACGGGATACAATCATCTTTCGGTTAGGAGCGCGGCGGCGATAATACTGGACAGGCTTTTCGGGAAATAGATATTTAATTACAAGGAGTGAAAGAAATGAGCATCATATCTGACATAGAAAAAGGTTTCATGAAAAAGGAGATCCCAGTATTTAATGTCGGCGACACCGTAAGAGTGTTCTCCAAAATAATCGAAGGCGACAAAGAGCGTCTGCAGGCATTCGAAGGAACTGTGATAAAAAAGCGCGGCAGGGGCATAGGCGAAGTCGTTACTGTCAGAAAAATGGTCCAGGGAATAGGAGTGGAGAAAACTTTTCCGCTTCATTCGCCAAGGGTCGATAAAATAAAGGTCATAAAAGCCGGGCGCGCCAGAAGAGCAAAACTTTATTATTTAAGGAAGCGCATCGGTTCACAAGCGCTGAGAGTCGCCGAAGCAGAAACAGAAGTAAAAGCTTCTGTTCAAAAAGAGAAAAAAGCCGCAGAATAAAGTCCCTGTTTTCTAATTTTTGATCCTTCAAGGAAGTCCGCAATGGCAGCAGTGTCCATGAGGCATGAACTGAAATTACGAAGATCAGGTGCGGATCTTATTGCTGGCGTTGATGAAGTAGGGATAGGGCCTCTTGCCGGACCGGTCGTAGCAGCCGCAGTTATCCTTCGCGAGGATGACAAGATCAAAGGCATTGATGATTCAAAAAAATTATCTCCAAGGGACAGAGAAAAACTTTTCAGTGTGATTGCCAGATCTTCTGTTTCGATCGGAATAGGGATCGTCGACAGCTGGATGATAGACAGCATCAATATCCTTCAGGCCTCTTTAAAAGCCATGGAAGAAGCTGTCATTTCACTATCAAAAAAGCCGGATCACATATTGGTGGACGGCATCAGGAAGATCCCGAACATCGATATCCCGCAGACAAGCATCAAGCATGGGGACAGCGTTTCATCGGCCATCGCGACAGCATCGATCGTGGCCAAGGTAGTTCGAGACCGGCTGATGGACCATTACGATCGGGTTTACCCTCATTACGGGTTTGCTAACCATAAAGGATATGGAACAAAAGCGCATATCAAATGCCTTAAAAAATTCGGTCCTGTTGCGATACATCGATATTCCTATCAGCCGGTATATAATTGCCTGATAAAACGCGGACTGATTATGCTTTGACCCATAAACCTTTGCTGACAGGCTCTTTCTAAAACCCTCGAATTCACTTGACATTCATGAGGGCAGTGAGCTATACTTCCCGCAGATCAAGAATTTCCTGAACCTCTGATAATCTTTCGAATGAAGGAGGTGAGATAAATGAATAAACAGGAATTGATCGCTCAAGTAGCCTCGAAAACCATGCAATCCAAATCAACCTGCTCCAAAATAATCGAAACCACTTTCACTCTTATGGGCGGAGCCCTGAAGAGAGGTGAAAAAGTACAGATGGTGAATTTCGGGAGCTGGAAGAGATTAAGAAGGAAAGCAAGGATAGGCAGGAACCCGAAAACAGGGCAATCGTTGAACATCCCGGCCAGGAACGTTGTCAAGTTTTCAGCCGGCCAGGAATTGCTCAGCTCGATAAATTAGTTGGCAGATATATCCCGCATTTAAACGCGGGATATGCGGGATCACAACAGAACCCTCTATGTTCAGAAGATGAGAGCATAGAGGGTTTTTGTTGACTATGACGAGGCGATGAGATGACGAGATGAAGAGGTTGAGATTTTATTGTAGCCATTTTCGTCAATTGTTGCTGATTCAGACACTTCCATCCGGTTTTTCCCCTTTATAATATTCACGATCTCACATATTAACCAGCGGCAAGATAATTGCTATTCCTTTTGACATGGGCAAAGAAAGCACGATACTAGGAAAGGAAGGCGAAGACACAGCCATAACATATCTCATTGAACATGATTATAAGATCATCGACAGAAATTATCATTCTCAGCAGGGTGAAATTGATATTATCGCGAAAGATGGGGAATTTCTGGTGTTCGTTGAAGTTAAATCATATTCTATGAGCAGTTTCGGCTTCCCGCTTGGTGCCGTCGGTCCGTCAAAGAAAAAGAGCATGATACATGCTGCGAGAACATATCTTATGAAGAACAACATCAAAGATGTTAATTGCAGGTTCGACGTGCTCGGCATCTACAGAAGCTGGAACGGGCTTCCGAACTTTGAACTCGTTAAGGACGCCTTCAATGTTAGTTAAGATCAATAGCGCCGCGATATCAGGCCTTGACGGTTTTGTCGTTGAAGTTGAGGTCGATTCAACTCGCGGGCTTCCCGGCCAATCGATCGTCGGGCTGCCGGATGCGGCGGTGAAAGAAAGCCGAGACAGGGTCAAGTTCGCGATAAACAATTCCGGCTTTGAATTCCCACCAGGCTATTTTACGATCAATCTTGCGCCTGCTGACATCAGAAAAGAAGGACCACTCTACGATCTTCCGATAGCTATCGCGATGCTTGCGTCTTCCAGCCAGATCAAAACCGATCTACTAGCTGGAACAGTTATCATCGGCGAGCTGTCCCTTGACGGGAGTTTGCGGCCGGTCAACGGCGTTCTACCCATGATCATATCGATGGCAGGGACTGAAATCAAAAGAGTTTTAGTCCCGAAAGATAATGCCGATGAAGCTGCTTTGGTTTCCGGCATCGATGTGATCTCCTGCGCCGATCTTCGGGAAGCCGCGGGATATTTGAATGGGGACATTTCGATCAAGCCGCACACGATCGATCTTACCGCTCTTTTCACATCAATGATCGCTTTCGATATCGATTTCTCTGATACGAAAGGGCAGGGGCACGCAAAAAGAGCTCTGGAAGTTGCCGCTGCCGGCGGGCACAATATTTTAATGATCGGGCCGCCGGGTTCAGGGAAAACAATGCTTGCCAAGCGTTTGCCGACGATACTTCCGCCGCTCACTATCGAAGAAGCGCTTGACGTTACGAAACTTTACAGTATTACAGGCTTACTAAATTCCAAAAAAGCATTAGTTACCGAAAGGCCGTTCAGATCGCCGCATCACACGACATCGGATATCGGGATAATCGGCGGAGGAAGGATCCCGCGTCCCGGAGAAGTGAGCCTGGCTCACATGGGGATACTTTTTCTTGATGAATTCCCTGAATTTGAAAGAGATGTTCTGGAAGTCCTGCGCCAGCCGCTGGAGGATGGCGTAGTCACCATCGCCAGAGCGGCGAGCTGCGTCACATATCCGGCGGAATTCATGTTCGTAGCGGCAATGAACCCATGCCCGTGCGGGAATTACATGGATCCGACCAAGACATGCACATGTCCTTCTTTCAGAGTGCAAAAGTACTGGAGCAAGCTTTCAGGGCCGCTGCTTGACAGGATCGATATTCACGTTGAAGTTCCCAGATTGAAAAAAGAGGAATTAGTTTCATATTCGCCTGGTGAAACATCGGAAGCTATAAGGCAAAGAGTTACGAAAGCGCGGGACATGCAGATAAAAAGATTTGCCGCGTCAAAGGTCCGGTGCAACGCGAGGATGCTTCCCAGGCATGTTAAGGAATTTTGCCGGCTGGAGGGGGAAGCCGAGACGCTTATCAAATCGGCGATAATCCAGCTGAAGATGAGCGGACGAAGTTACGATAGGATTTTGAAGGTATCGAGAACGATCGCTGACCTTGAAAATTCGGAAGTCATTAAAGCTAGCCATATTGCTGAGGCGATACAATATCGATCGTTAGACCGTGGAAAATAGGAAGTGATTATTATGTATAAAGTGATGTACCGGCTGCCAATGAATCAGATTCGAGAGATAGTGATAAGCGAAGAGGAATTGAAAGCGTGGTTGAGCAGGGCTTATTTAAGGGAGAGGATCATCAGTTACGAAAAGATATCGTAATTGAGGGATGCCGATATGAATAAATTGATCCCGATTGAAATTATTGAGAATCGCATATTTTATATTAAAGGATATAAGGTCATAATTGATCGTGATCTGGCAGAATTATATCAAGTTAAGACCATGGTCTTAAATCAGTCTGTGAAACGAAATCTGGAGCGTTTTCCCGCGGGTTTTATGTTCAAACTGACAGAAAAAGAGAAAAAGGAACTTATCACAAATTGTGATAGGTTCGTGCCACTCAAACATTCCTCCAGTTTGCCTTATGCTTTTACCGAACAAGGCGTGGCAATGCTTTCAAGCGTCCTGAAAAGCAAAAGAGCTATTCAGGTTAACATTCAGATCATGCAGACTTTTGTAAGGTTGCGGCAGCTGATCTCTTCACATAAGGATCTGTTACATAAGATCGATGAACTTGAAAAAAAGTACGATATGCAATTTAAAGTAGTATTTGATGCTTTAAGGGAGATAGTTCAGCCGCCTGAGAAACGAAGCAAAAGGATCGGGTTTGGGGTGTAGGGATCAAGGGCCCCCTATCTATTCCCGCCATTTTTTTATCAATAGGGCATTAGCTTTTGCTTTTTTTGCCGTGCATTTTTCGCACCATTCAAAAGACCGCATTTTTTCCCTGCCGCACGCGCACTTTCGGTCAGTAGACATTTGGATTACTGCGGTGCTGGCGGCGCTATTTGTTTGGTTTTCTCTTTTTTGGTCCATTTTCCACCCCGCAAGCTATATTATACTCTTTTTCCATCAAACTTGCCAGTTAGCCCTGCCTGAAAGACCTGCCAGTATTACTTGAAACATCCTCCCTCTGGCGTATAATTCAAATAATAGGAGGTGGATTATGCCAGATTTTGGAAATCCATTTTCAGGATTAGCAAAAGACAGAAGAGTCAATAAAGAGGAATTGATCCGTGCCATCCGTTTTATGGTCGCCGCGGAATATGAGGCCATTCAGATGTATATCCAACTTGCGGAATCAACCGATAATAAGCTGGCTCAAGAAGTCCTTAAGGACATTGCCGATGAAGAAAAGGTGCATGCAGGGGAATTCCTAAGGCTCTTAAAGGAACTGGCTCCGGATGAGCAGCAATTCTATGATAAAGGGGCCAAAGAGGTGGAGGAAGAGATCAGGAAGAAATAGATCAAATTCAAAAGGCGGTGAGAATATGAAAAAAATGTTAGCTTTTATATTACTGATCCTTTTTGTTTTTTCTCTATCCCCTTCATTTGTTTCCGCAAAAAGTTCGTCGCATAATTTGAAAAAGCCGCATAAAGTAAGCAAGGTTATTAAAGTTAAAAAGAAGATCTCTAAGAAAAAGGCCAAAGTCGCTAAACACCGTAAAGTGTCGCTGAACAAAAAGAAACCTAAGAAGCAGCCCAAAGTAGAGAATGTAAATCCATACATGTAAATAAGGCGTGCATCGGTTGCACGCTCTTATTGCGATTCCTAAATATCCAATTCCATCGCTTCATCTTTTCCATAAGCGCGTTTGAAGATCATTCTGTGCCATTTAAGATAGATCACCCACTTGATCGATGAATCAATGACTATTATCACGACAAGCATAAGCATTACAATGGAAAGGAATGCGTTCAGATTCCCGTTGAACGATCTTTGAGGAAGATAATTGATGAATATGTTCATGACGCCGGCGGTAACGGTTGTCGCAAGCATGAAAAGCATTGGAAGGAACGTTATCAGCGCGTAAACTTTTTTCCTATTGTTCTTCAATATCACCGAAGTCCCTATCACAAGCGCGACGGTTGCTAACAGCTGGTTGGCCACGCCAAACATAGGCCAGATGGTCGAAATATCACCGTTGTACACAAGATATCCCCAGGCGAAAACCACCATCGCGCTCGTCAAAATTATCCCCGGCATCCATTTCGTGTCTCCCAAAGGCTTTGAGAATTTCCCCAGATCTCCTGTGTAATATATCTCGCGACCCTTGTCCCTGCATCGATCGTTGTTAAAATAAAAAGCGCCTCGAACATTATCGCGAAATGATACCAGTAACCCATCAGTGATTTCATTCCCGGCAATCCCGAAAATATCTGTGCCATTCCGACCGCCAGAGAGACGGCTCCGCCCGGACGGCCGATAATATTTTCCTGCACCATCTTTGACAGCGGGATTATATTTATCGTGCTCATTTTCAATTTGGCGAAAACCGCCGGCGCAGTATTTATCGCGAAATAATCGCCAGGGAAAAGCGCGGTCGCCGCGATAAGCGCCATTATCGCCACGAATCCTTCCACAAGCATCGCGCCGTATCCGATCATCCGGATCTCTTTTTCATTGGATACCATCTTCGGCGTCGTGCCGGACGATATCAGCGCGTGAAAACCCGATATCGCGCCGCAGGCGATCGTGATGCATACGAAAGGCCACACTTTTCCGGGGATTATGGGGCCGCCGCCGTGGATGAACGGTGTTACCGCCGGCATCTTGAGCATTGGATGTACGAGAAATATTCCGATGCCCAGAAGCCCGATCGCGCCGATCTTCAGATACGAGCTTATATAATCGCGCGGGGCAAGAAGAAGCCAGACAGGAAGGACCGAAGCAAAGAACCCGTATAGCACCAGAAGAATGACAAGCTGATGTCTTGTAAATGTGAAAAGGAACGCGAACGCGGAATGCTGGACATTGAACCCGAAAACAACTGCGAGAAGCAAAAGCGTTGTCCCGATGACGGACGCTTCGATGATCGCGTTCTTACGGAATACGTTCATGTAAAAACCGACGATCATCGCAGCCGGTATCGAAGCGGCTATCGCGAATGTGCCCCACGGGCTTTCAGCCAGCGCATTAACGACAACTATCGATAAACCGGCAAGCGCCGTTACGATTATAAAGAGCACGGCTATGGCCGTCGCTATCCCAGTCGTCCTTCCTATGTAATCGCGCGCTATCTTGTGAAGTGACAGCCCATTGTGTCTGACCGACGCGAAAAGAATGACATAATCATGCACGGCCCCACCGAGAACCGCGCCGATGATTATCCAGATCGCACCGGGCAGGAATCCGAATTGCGCGGCAAGGACAGGACCGATAAGCGGCCCGGCTCCGGCTATCGCCGCAAAATGATGGCCGAACAGGACCCATTTGTTCGTCGGGTGGTAATCGTGATGGTCATTTAATGTATGGGCGGGCGTCTTTCTTGAAGTATCCAGAGTCAAAACCTTCGCTGACAGGAACGCCGAATAATACCTGTATGCCAATACAAAAACACACAACGCAATGATCAACAAGGTCAAAGCGTTCACAAAAACTTCTCTCTTCTGATCAGTAATTTGTCGATGCGCTTGTCATTATATAATGATAACCAGAGATTCGAATGTTTATACAATTTCATTTTTAACAAGGGAATGTCTTTCCGGCAGGGATTGAACCGATGGATATCCATCACATTTGTTAATTTCATATTAGCTCCGCCCTTCATCCCGATACCGCCTGTATAACCTGCCCGCTTTGCCCGTCCGATCAACTTACCGTCAACACTTCCAAACGGCCAACATATATAATCAACTTTCTTATTCAACTTCTTGCTGATCAATTCCTTGATCGATGCCAGCTCGTTCATTATCCTGCTTTCCGATTCAGCTTCAGTTTCAAATTTTCCTTTTAATCTGCCGTGTTTTTTTACGATATCTTTCAGGGCTTTGATATTGTCCTTATTAGTGAAAATAAAGTCCCCGCCGCCGTGACATATGACATATTCGGCCAATTCGTTCCTTAATACCTTATCGTCAAAATATCTTCTTACGCAAAGGGACGGCCCTGTCTCGTACACAGGTATCCCAAGCCTCAAGTCACCGTTCGTCGCCCAGGCTAGTTTCGTGTCCATCCCCCCGTCATAAAATGATCTGATATTTTCACTCTCAAAATATGCGGCGTGTTCATGACTGTGCGCCTGAATATCTATCAATCCGCTCGACACCATCTCTTTCATTTCATCCCAGGTTAAGAAATCATCAAGAGGGCCGTTCGCGAACGGCGTTCTCATTAAAAGTTCGAAAGATGGAAGAAGCTTCCCTCGTTGATCAATGCGGTCATTTACGAATGCGGTAACAGGAAATATCGTCGCCTTCATATTATATTTCTTCAGTATCGGGTAAGCGTTGATGTAGTTATCCGCATATCCGTCATCGAATGTGATCAGGACGAGTTTTTCAGGGATATCCCATCCTTTGAGAATATCGAAGAACTCAGGCAAATGAAGCGACTTATATCCTGAATCAGCCAGATATTTGATATGTGTTTCGAAATTCCGCGGAGTGATCGATATCGAATTCTCCGGCTCATCGCTGACATGATGGTACATCATCGCGGGGATGCAGTTGAATATGCCCATATTATGCCTTCAAAAACCGCTTAAAATCGATGTATTCCTGGCGGGGCAGGGGGTTATCTTTATTCCACTTGTTCATGAGAGCGCAAACCTCTTCGACCTCCGATATTTTCATCGACGGAAAGAGCGGAAGAGATACGGCGAGTTTCTCGAAATGCTCTGTTTTCGGGAGTTTTCTGTAACTGCTCTTGAATGCCGGCTGCTTGTGGATCGGTTTAAAGTGCATGCTGCATTCAATACCGTTATCCTCCATGAATTTCACGAAACCCGGCCTGTTCGCGACGATCGTCTGGAAAATATGATCGGATTTTATTGATGTGCCGAGGAGCCGATTGTAGACATCGAGCAATTTTTTACGATCAGCCGCTTCATTATCGATTCGTTTAAGATATTCGATCCCGATAGCGGCCTGGAGGTCCGTCATGTTCATTTTCCATCCCGGGAACTCGATTATATAATCCCAGGTTTTGCCGACGCGCGCATGCCAGCGGGCCTTCCTGAGCCATTCAGCGTATTTTTTATTGTTCGTTGCTATCATCCCGCCCTCCGCGCCTGAAAGATTTTTCGTGGGATAGAACGAGTAACATACCAGATTATCCGGCTTTTTTGTATAGTCGCCTCTGTGGAGGGCATGTGCGGAATCATATATAGTTCCAAGTTTAGAGTTATGGGTTATTAACGGATATCGGGAGCCGGACCAGGATTCATCAAGCCAGTTTATTTTTCCGCCGGCATGAATTATCGAGCTTGCCACGGAAGCAAAGGTCATCGAAGGGATGCTTACTTTTTTAGGGCTTAAAAGTTTAAGGCATAGAAATAAGGCGGATGTGCAGGAATTTACCGCTACCGAATACTTGGCGCCGACAAAATCACTGAATATGTCCTCAAATTCTTCCACCCGAACTCCCTGAGTAAGGTGTCCGGATCTTATGCATGAGGTTACGGCGTCTATTTCGGCGTCGGTCCAGGTGCGTTTATAAAAAGGAATTCTTATAGAAGGCGACATACTGTTTTATCCCCTCTTCAATGGAGAGCTTCGGCTTCCAGCCCAGGGCCTTTATCTTGCTCGCGTCGCAGCAGAGCCGCTGGACCTCTCCTGGGCGGGGCGCAACATGAACTATCTTGCTCTTGCTTTTCGTGATCTCTTTTATCAGATCGGCTATCCTGTTGATTTTTATCGTTGTTCCGCTGCCGGCGTTGTAGACGCCTTTTTTGCTTACAAGTTTGATATACGCGTTCACGGCGTCATCCACCCACATATAATCACGTTCCTGTTCGCCGCTCCCGAAGATCCTGATGTCATCTCCTGCCAGCGCGGCTTTTGTGAACCTGGCGATAACGCCGCCGTAGCTGTCATCGTTCTGGTATGGGCCGAACGTATTGAAGTTCCTTAGTATCACAATGCTCATTCCGTAAGTATCGATATACGATTTGCAAAGGCGGTCGGCGGCCAGTTTTGACGCGCCGTACGGGCTCTGCGCGTCAAGAGGATGATCTTCATCCATTTTTTCTTTTTGGGCGGTCCCGTAAACCTCCGATGTTGAAGCAAAAACTAGCTTAACATCGTGTTTCTTGCAAAGTTCAAGGATATTAAGCGTTCCGTTGATATTGATATCGACCGTTTCCTGAGGGTTATGGATGGATTTGTCGACCGATATCTGCGCTGCAAGATGGAAGCAAGCGTCGCATCCCTTGAAGTACTGCGCTATGTCCTGGGCGTAGCGGACATCGGCGAACTTGGACCCGAAAGGGTTTTCACATGGATGCATCATGTTGTCCAGCGAAACCACGTTGTTCCCAAAAGATTCCAGCTTCCTGCACAGGTGCGATCCTATGAACCCCGAGCCGCCGGTGACCAGATAATTCGCCATTATTTCCTTCCTTCCAGAACTTTCCTGTAAACTTCCTCTATTTTACCAGCTACTATCTCCCAAGTATATTGCTTTTGCATCAAGAGCCTGCCGCGCCGCCCGAAGTCCCTGGCATCTTCGGGGTTTTTGACGAAATAAAGCAGTTTTTCGGCCAGATCATCGATATCTTCGGGATCGTTCACAAGCAGCCCGGTCCTTCCGTCCTGCACTATTTCGGGGATGCCGCCTCTCTTTGTCCCTACTATCGGCAATGACATGGATGAAGCTTCGTAGCACACGGAAGGGGATGCGTCCATCACGATTGACGGGACCGCGGCAATGTTCGCGAGCCCATAAATGTTGGGCATCTCAGAACGGCCTATGAATCCGGTGAAGATTATATTATCCTTCACGTCCCGAGACTCCTTTTGAAGCTCTTTAATGAACGGCGTGATCTTTGTTTTGCCGCCGAAGAAGCTGGAACCTACTATCATAAGCTTCACCGATCTCATCCTTAGGTTGGACACGAGAACTTTCACGGCTTCAAGGA
Organism: uncultured bacterium; assembly: GCA_963768305.1. Taxonomy (GTDB): domain Bacteria; phylum Margulisbacteria; class WOR-1; order CAVSGV01; family CAVSGV01; genus CAVYHE01. Next base: position 123,546 of record CAVYHE010000007.1, on the reverse strand, counting down.
GAATGCCCGCGCCCTTGAGCTTTGAAAGCCTGCCCACATATAAAATGATGATGTCATCGCTTTTGATCCCGTATTTTTCCCGCAGTTTTTCCATTGCATGCCTGTCCAACGCTCCCGGATCGAACACGGACGGGTCCATGCCGTTGCTGACCGTGTAAACTTTTTCCGCAAGTTCAGGGAACCTTTTAAGCACTTCTACGCCCACAGTGAAATCGCTGCATCCTATGAACCCATCCACAAGGTCAAGGTACATTTTCGCCTTTTTTGCCGACATCTCCATCAGATAATTATTAAAATGATGGAGGATTATCTTTACGTCCGGCCCGAGATGCTTTCGCAGGATCGGAAGGAACCACGGCCTGTTCATGACCTCTATTACGTCCGGCTGCAGCTCTTTTATCTGCTCTATTATTTTCAGAACGTAAGGGAGGTAATTAAGCGTGGACAGCCGCATGAGATTGATCTTGAATTCATCCCATCCCGACAGGCAAATACGCCTGTGCTCCACATTGCCGATGGTTTCCTTAAGAGGGAGCTTATCGATCCCGTATTCGCAGTTCGAGAAGACATACGGTTTAAATTTCCTGAAAAGAGGAGTTGTTTCGGCGATGACCGCCTGGATACCGCCTCCTCTTACAGGAGGAACAGGAAGCGAATTCGGCGCGATTATCGCGGCTTTTTTCATAATGACGCTATCAGCCCCTCAACTTCTTTAATGAAGCGTTTTTTCATTCCTTTTGAGGACCTGGCGGCGCTCATTCCCATCCTTTGGATCGTTTTAATGTTCGAAAGCTTTAATATCTTTTGCGCCAGATCGTTAACGTCCACAAGCGCCCCCTTCACCGGAAGCTGCCTGTCCCTGCGGACCTCCCATTTTTCCACGCGGGCCAGAAGGCCGTTATGTCCGTCTTTTACCCATTCGTTCATCGGCGGGGCATTAACGGTGATCACCGGCAGTCCCAGACAAAGGGATTCGATAAATGGGATCCCTATTCCCTCCCACTTGCTCGGCAAAATTGAAACATGACAGGAGCGGTAAAGTTCGATCAATTCTTTTGCGGGCAGATCTTTATCGACGACCCTTATCATGCCGTTATCATTTACAAGATCGATCATCTTTTGCGGATACTCATTGATCGGACGCTGCGATTTGAAGATCAGAACGATGTTCCTATCCTTCTTGCAGGCCGCATTGAACGCTTCTACCACCGCGAGAGAATTCTTTCTCCAATCCGCCCCGCCGTATCCGGCGTTGTGAATGAATCTGACAAGGGACTTGAACAGGGCTTTTGCCGGAAGAAATACTTCATCATCCACGGCCCAGCGGATGAAACGAATATTCCTTAATCCGTGCTTTTTGAGCAGGTCATAAGTGCATTTTACCGGGCACATCAATATCGTATATTTCTTGTAAATATCGAATTCTTCCTTCTTGATGGTCTCATAATTGATCACCATTATCGTGTCCACGCCGCTATTTTTGCACCAGTCCAGGACTTCCGGATCTTCCAGGCGATCTGGGAAGAAGACGACGCCCAGGCCTTCTTTTTTGATCCAATCGATCACCTTCCACGGTTTTATCTGCTTGGTAAAAACCAGTTTTTTGAAGCCCCAATCAGCTCCGTCGTTGAAATATTTATTGTAAGCAAAGATGAAGACCTCATGCTTTTTACTGAGGCATTTTGATAGGAATTTTGACTGAACGGGAACACCGGTGTTGTGCCAGTCCGAGACGATGCCTATTTTCAGGCCTTTTCTGGCCGCGTCGTTCTCTATTATCTTTTCAACCTCTATCTCGTTTATGTAATAAATACAGAGAAGGACAAGGAGGAATACTATCAATATTAAGAGCCAGAGCATGGGCAGATTATAACATTCTGGCGGAGTGCGGGAAAGGGGTGATGAAAAAAGTGAAATTTTTGTGGAAATGTAACGATAAATAAAGGTATAAAGTTTGTTGATCATAAAGGAGACAAAAAAATGGGCGATTGCGGAATTTGTTATGTGGATCCTGTCCATAAAGCGATAACGGTATTGCCGTGTATCAATGGAACACAATATGATCTATCTCAAAGTGACGACGAATATAGGATCAAAGTCAGCGGCACCGATCCCAGCGGATACAGCGAGGAATATGCGATCAGTAAGCACGGGGAGCGGTCCAGCAAGATGACGGTATTGTCAAACGAACAAGGGATAGTAGATCTCGGGCTAACCCCTCTTGACATTGCGTTGAGGAACAAGGAATACGCGAAACATGAGGAGATCGTCCCCAATAAGATCGAAAAAGAGGCGTTGAAAACACTGGACCAGATGCTTCGCTTAATAGTGCTGAAAAAAGATGACCTAATAAAACAAGAGGGCGTAGAAAAGGCCGGAAAAGATATTGATTATGTCAAGAAGACTTACGACGAGCTATTCAATCATATAATAAAAGACCCGTCACCTAAACATCATTTTTGGCTGTTTTGATTTTTCCTGTTTGATCGCAGATATCGCATTTTCCATTTGAAAAACCCCCTGCATAAGCTTAAAATACGCTTAATCAAGGAGGTGCTCTAATGGTGGCAAAAATGAAAGCGATGAAAAAGCCTGCGAAAAAGAAATCAGCAAAGAAAACCGCGAAGAAAATTGTAAAGAAAGCTGCGAAGCCAAAAGTAAAAAAAGAGAAAAAACTGGGTGAGGTGGAGCATTATTTCGGAAAGATAATGGTGGCGGCGGTAAAAATGAAAGCCCCTATGAAAGTTGGGGACATTATCCACATAAAAGGCCACACCACCGATTTTGAGCAAAGGGTGGATTCGATCCAGATAGAGCATCAAAACGTCGATAAAGTGAAAAAAGGCGACGATATAGGGATAAAGGTCAAAGATCACGCAAGAGAGGGAGATACCGTCTTCTTAAAGAACATTTGAGAACGGCCTTTTTAACTTGAAAACCCTTGACCTGAGATACGGCAAGAAGAAGATCACCCTTAAACTGGACGAAGGAAATATCCTGTCCGTGCTTAGCGGAAAGAAACTGTCACCGCTCACGAACTTCGAAGAAAAGATCAAAAGGGTCCTTACATATCCGATCTCATCCAAAGGCCTGCGCGAGATATTCAATCCCGGGGACACGACCGCGATAATAGTTTCCGACAGGACAAGGAATGTCGCGGCATCGGTTTTTCTGCCTGTCATCATCAATGAGCTCAATTCGATCGGAATACCTGATAGCGACATTTTCATCATGTTTTCCTGCGGAACTCACCGCCTTCATTCAAAGAAAGAACACGCTGAAATAGTGGGGGAAGAGATAGCCGGAAGGATCGAACTTCTCGACCACGATTGCAATGATCAGAATAATCTGATAGATCTGGGTGTCACATCAAGAGGCACAAAAGTCGAGGTCAATAAAAAAGTTGCTGGAGCCGACAGGATCATCCTGACAGGCGCCATAACATATCACTATTTCGCGGGATACGGCGGGGGAAGAAAAGCGGTACTTCCCGGGGTATCAGCGTTCCAAACGATACAGACAAATCATAAACTTTGCCTGACAAGCGATAAAGCGAAAACAGGCGTCCTTGAAGGGAATCCTGTCCACGAGGATATGCTGGAAGCCGCGAAAATGCTGGAGCCCGACATGATATTCAATGTGATAATGGATGATTCCGGAAGGATCTCCTCGATCTTCGCGGGCGATCTTCAGGCGGGCCACGAAGCCGGATGCGAAGCTCTTGATAATAACTTTAAGGTTGGCATCGAAAAGAAGGCGAAATTCGTCATCGCATCCTCCGGCGGCGGAACAAAAGACCTCAATTTTGTCCAGACGCACAAAGCAATGGAGAACGCTTCCTACGCGCTTGAAGACGGCGGAACAATGATCCTTCTGGGCGAATCCGGGGAAGGATTCCCATCCGGCGAATATATGAAATACGTAAATCTTGGCTCGGCAAAGGCGATCGAAGAGGAATTGAAAAAGAAGTTCACTATTCCGGGGCATACGATACTTTCGGCTTTAAAAAAAGCAGAAAGATTTCGCATCATCTGGATGTCAAAACTGGATAGAGGAACGATTCAAAAATTCGGCATCATTCCCGCGGAAAATCTTGCGGAAGCGATGAACCTTGCGGGGATAAATGAACCGGCTTACATCATGCCGAACGCGTACAATACGCTTCCGGCATTAAAGTGAAACTATCTTTAATGTTCCCCATGCTCCCATAACGTCATTCTTGATGATGAGCGCGCCGTGAAGGCCTTTTATCTTCTTTGCCATGTTCAGCCCTTCTTCTATGGTTTTTTCGCTGGTCACGACGTTCCCGATCGCAGTGGCTGCGGCATCGGCTAGCGCGCAAGACCTTGCGGTCACGATAACCGCATCAGCTGATCCTAAAGTAATTGTATGGCCTGCTGTACCGATAGATGTGCAGATGCCAAGCGGCGTGTCGGCCGGCGAGATCTCAAGGGCTATCTTTTCGGAAAAAGAAGATTTTTGCGCGTAAATGCCTATCCTTCTCGGCTTGGTCAACTTCACGAAAATGTCTCCGCCGTTCTCGACTATCACTTCCTTTGAATATTTCATGAGACAGGTGCCGACAAGCTCGGCTATGGCGCCGCCCATGGCTGCCATGGGTCCCACATTTGCTCTGTGCGCGGCCCATGACATCAGCTTTATTATCTTCGGCGAAAATAACGAGGCGGCATAAGGCTTGAGCGTCTTTTCAAATTTCGGGTTCTTCGCCATGAAGTTGAACAGCTCTTTTCTTTCTCTTATAAGGGTTTCATGCGCCGGTGTAGTGAGCGCTCTGTCAGCAAATATCAGCAGGTCGGAATCTTTTTCAATGACGGCGCTGCGTACCAGGCCCTTCGCATTGATAAGTTTCCTGTATTTATATTCCTGAGAATTCATAGAGATCAATTATACCTCAAAGGACGCCTTTTGTGGATGGGATGCCTTTTTTGCGCGGGTCTATGGCGCAGGCTTTCGAAAGCGTCACAGCGAAAGCCTTGAAGACCGCTTCTATTATGTGATGCATGTTCCTGCCGCGGATCAGATTGACATGCACTGTGATCGCAGAATTCAGGACGAATGCCTCAAAGAATTCACGGACCACCTCCACATCAAAATCGATGAATTTCGTCTTCTCGAACGGCACATTATATGTAAGGTGGGGGCGGCCGCTTATGTCGATGATGACCTCCGCGAGCGCTTCATCCATGGGCACCTTTGATTCACCGTACCGGACGATGCCATATTTGCCGCCGAGAGCTTCCTTGAACGCCTGGCCCAGGCAGATGCCTACATCCTCCACGGTATGGTGAAAATCCACGTTGATATCGCCTTTTGCTGACAGTTTGATGTCAAAAAGCCCATGCTTTGAGAAAAGCGTTAGCATGTGGTCAAAAAATGGAATGCCGGTCTTGATGGAGCTTTTCCCCTTGCCGTCAATGTTCAGGGAAATGGAAATATTCGTTTCGCCGGTCTTCCTTTTGATCGCAGAGGTCCGTTTTGCCATAGAGGTTATTTTTTTTCGCCTTTTATGAGCTTTTCTTCCACCTTCAACTTGCCTTCAAGCTCGCTGATCCTGGAAAGGAATTTTCTCTGCTCCATCGCGGAGATAAGCCCGGTGAACAATATTCCGACAAGTATAGAGATGAATATTACAATTGAAAGATAGGTATTGAAGGACCAGACCAGAAGAGAAATGCTTACTACCTGTGAGTTCAAAAGCGCGAACCATGTAAGAAGCATTGCCAGGATAATGGACATGACCAAGCTTCTGAATGCCATAAAATTTCTCCTTTCGGCTGCCGGTCCATATTATATGTTCATTCCCGTTATTATTCAAGGTTGACCGAGGAATTCCGCTTTCAGCCGGGTCTCGGCCCATTCGCCTTCGGGAGTGGAATCCCATATTATGCCGCCGCCAATCCCCATCTCGCACCCCCCGCCGCGGACAAGTATTGTCCTGATGGGAACATTGAAATACATGTTGCCGTCTGGAGATATGTATCCTATCGCTCCAGTGTAAACGTTCCTTTCCTCATCTTCAATTTCCCTGATCACCTCCATGGCGCGTATCTTCGGCGCGCCCGTGACAGAGCCGGAAGGGAAAAGAGTGGACAAAAGAGTTGAAAATGCCCTGTTCGGCGCCACTTTCGCGGTAACTGTTGACGTCATCTGGAACAAAGTTTTATAAGCTGTCACCTTGAAGAGATCCCGCCATGCGATACCAGTTCCAATCCTTCCCAGGTCATTGCGCAAAAGGTCAGCTATCATAATGTTCTCGGCCCTGTTCTTTTTATCATTAAAGAACCTGTACTTTTCGATGATATCGGCGATAACATTGCGCCCTCTGTGCCACGTGCCTTTCATCGGCTCCGTCAACACTTGATCATTATTTTTCCTGATAAATCGTTCCGGGGAAAGCGAAAGGATCTGAAATTCTCCCGTATCGATATAAGCCGGATAGGGGACCGGCTGCCGGCAGAAAAGCTCTTTATACAGCGCGTACGGATCGCCGGCAAGTTCGAATTTATATTTAACGCAGTATGTTATCTGATAGACATCACCAATAGATATGTATTGCCTGATCCGTTCGATATTGTGGGAGTAATCATCAAATGAGATATTCGGTTTCAGGTTGTTGATCTTGAAATTCCCTGTTTTTTTTGGCAGCGAAGCACGATCTTCGGCATTTTTATACGCTCCGAACATTAGAAGTGGAAAATCATAAGGTATCGGATCAAATAATTTTTCTTCAAGGCAATAACCGGCTTCGTATGAAATGAATCCTGCCAGCCAGTATCCAGATTTAGACAAATGCTCCAGTTCTTTCAGTGCGGAATTGAAACATAAAGGATCCTTGCAGATAACGATCATTTCAGGATCGCGGAAAAATAGCGGTTTGTTCTCAAAATTGATCCGGACTTCCAAAACCCTCCTCCTTTTAAGCCTGGGTGTCCTTGCGTTTAAGGAGTGAAGATCATGGCCTGGATGAGACTATATCATTCAATACTGGTTAAAATAATTTCCCCTGCAGCTTTTCTTTTTTTTGTATTCCTAAATGTTTGTAAGCGGCATCCGTCGCCATCCTGCCGCGGGACGTCCTTTCCATGAAACCGATCTGCATGAGATACGGCTCGTAAACGTCTTCTATCGTTTCCGCTTCCTCTGATATCGATGCCGCCAGTGTTTCTACTCCTACAGGGCCGCCGCCGAATTTTTCGATAATGGTCTTCAGCAGCTTCCTGTCCACATTATCAAGACCGAGCGGATCAATATCCAGATTGTTCAGTGCGGCTGTCGAGACTTCCAGGTCAATACTGCCGTGGGACTTGACCTGACTATAGTCCCTTATCCGGCGCAGGATCCTGTTCGCTATCCTGGGTGTGCCGCGGGACCTTTTCGCTATCTCCGTCGCGCTTTCATCGTTTATCTTTATTCCCAGGACCTCCGAAGAATGCTTGATGATGATCTTCAGTTCGTCGACAGTATAGAATTCAAGCCGCGCTATCATTCCGAACCTGTCGCGGAGAGGTGACGTAAGCTGTCCTGCCCTGGTCGTAGCGCCTATCAATGTGAATCTTGGCAGGTCCAAGCGTATTGACCTGGCCGACGGCCCTTTCCCGATGATTATATCCAGCCCAAAATCTTCCATCGCGGGATATAGAACTTCTTCAACGGTCCGGTTCAATCGATGAATTTCATCAATAAATAAAATATCGAAGTCCTTGAGATTGGTCAGAATAGCGGCCAGGTCACCCGGCCTTTCTATCGCGGGGCCGGAAGTTATTTTAATATTAACCCCCATTTCATTGGCAATGATATTAGCAAGTGTTGTCTTTCCAAGTCCCGGAGGCCCGTATAATAAAATATGTTCCAGCGCCTCTTTTCTTTTGCGCGCGGCGTCCATGTGGATGGTGAGATTCCCCTTGACCGTCTCCTGTCCGATGAAATTAGAAAGATTTTTGGGACGCAGGCCGACAAAAGCCAGGTCTTCTTCCTTGCGGTCAACAGTTATTATTTTTTCCATGATCGACTATCCTTTTACGGGGACCGGCGGGAGCCCCTGGGAATAATGCCGTTTATATTCATAATAGCTTTTCATGACCTTCTGAACGTACCGCCTTGTTTCCAGGAGAGGGATGCTTTCCACGAATTCGTCGATGTCGATCTCTGAACCCGCTTCCTTCAGCCATTTGTTCCTCCACTTTTGCACCCTTATGGGGCCGCCGTTGTATGCGGCAACGACCATGAACATATCGTTATTGAACCTCTTCATAAGCTGTGCCAGATAAGCGCAGCCCATCCTTATGTTCATGTCAGGATCGTGCAGCTGGTTCGTGTAGTATGGCCTTAATCCTATCAGCCTTGCCAGGCTCCTGCCCGTGGGCGGGATTATCTGCATAAGGCCGCGCGCATGGGCGGATGAAAGCGTTTTCGGATTGAACCGGCTCTCCTCCCTTATCACCGCCAGTACGAGCGCTTCATCAAGCCCATATTCATTCGCGTATTCGCTCACGTATTTATAATATCCCTTCGGGTACGCGAGCCGCCAGAGCGAAACAGGGAGATCGCCGGAGGTTCCGCACAGTATCGCGTTATCGCAGACGGCTTCCGCATAAACGATGGAATCTTTTATCTCTCCGGCTCCGAGATTCGCCGTCGCCAGCGCCAGCTTTGCAGACATTTTCTTGTCTGGGGGGGAAATAATGACAAGGACAGCCGCTTCCTTCGCCGCCTCCTCATAAAAGCCTACGGCCATCAGCTCCGTGTATTTTTTGAAATGCTCCGCGGGATCCATCCCTTTGGCCGGCAATGCTTCCACCGTCGTAATATGGTCCTCATCCGCTTCGTCCAGAGGAAGTCCTTCCTCCACGAAAGTCTGGTCCTCGGGGAACGAAGTGTAAGCAAAAGGACCTTCGCTTAACATGTTCGCCGTGCTTTCGTCCACCTTCTCCTCTTTCAGGTCAGGAACATCAGCGCCAAGAGAAGCTAATCTTTCCCTTGCCCTATAGCTGTAATATGTATGATCAAAACGCGACACGACCAGCTTGTACGAGGATATCGCGTCCAGTTTATCCCCCATTTTTTCTTCCGCAAGTGCCTTCCAGTACGAACACGCGTCAAGCCAGTCGCCGTTTTGACAGGACATCAGAGCCTTTGAAAAAGCTTCGCGTGCTTTCGCATAATCCCTTCTGAAATAATAGATCATCCCTATCCTCCAGTAGGCATCATCCAAAAATTCGCTTTTCTGGAACTGCTGGACAAAGCGGTCGTAATATTCCAGAGCGGTATCCTGATAATGATTTATCTCGTAATAATACCCCAGATAATAAGCGGCGTGGTCGGCGTAGTCGGAAGAAGGATAATTTGACGTCACTTTTCCCAGCGAATCCAGCGTCTGATAGAAATAACCGGCCTTGCCGTACGCGAACGCCATGTAAAACTGGGCGGCGGCGGCAAAATCCCCGCCCTGAGCTACGCACATCTTGAGCCTCTGGATGGATGAGGCCAGTCTTCTTCTCCTGTAATCGCACAACCCCAGCTTATAAAGCGACTCTTCCCATAGATCGCTGTCCCTGTAATTCGCGACTATCCTCTGGAACGTGTCGCCGGCGGCGCGGAAGTCCCCGGCATTGTAATACACCTGGGCCTTGTTGAACATGTCTTCCGCCGTCGCTGCTTCAGGATATATTTTATACATGCCAGATATGTGCTTGATGTTCGAAACAGCTTCTTTCACAAGCGGGCTAAGTGGCGTATAAGTATCTATCTCATGATAGGCTTTTACAGCTTCCTTCAATTTTCCGGTCTTTTCGTAGCATTGGCCCAGGACAAGCCTTGCCTTATCCATTGAGGTTGAAGTCGGGTCTTTGGAAATAAGTGAATTGCATATCGCGATGGCGTCATCGAATTTCCCCAGCTTAAAAAGGCATTCAGCTTTTCTTATAGCGGCGTCCACTCGAAGCGCACTCCTCTGGGTGACCTTGTCATAACTGGCAATGGCCTCATCAAAATGTTTTTTGTCAAAGCTTAGGTCGCCCAGATAAAATTCAGCATAATCGGAAAGCGCGAACTTCGGGTCACCAGCGAGACCTTTTAAGATCAATTCTGCCCCGGCGGAATCGCCTTTTTTCGTCAGGCAGTTCGCTTTAAGGAAAAACGCCCTGCTTGTCCACGGCTCTTTTTTGTCGGAAATGAGCTTATCCAGCTCGGCTATTGAATCATCGTAGAATTTCCATTTGTAAAGGGTGACGGCGCGGTCCAGTTCCGCGTTGCCGGCGCAGTAGGATAATGTGATGAGCAGGATGCTGAAGAAAATAAAAGAAAGCAATATCTTTCTCATTTGGACGGATTTTACCACAATCACGGGGCTTTTGTAAGAGGTGGTATTGCTTGTATATCAAAGAATTCAGAATTATAATCACACCATAATGTTCCTCAAAAACAGGATTTTTTTCGCATTAATCTCTTTATTGATCTTCGGTGTTTTCATATTTATCTCCGGCTGCGGAAATCCGACGGGGGGGGGTAGCGGCGGAAGCTCAGGATCAAATCCAAATGTGGGGACTGTGTCCGGAACTGTTTATATTTATGATAATTCAACAGCTACATATATACCAACCCAAGATGCTTATGTATCGGTGACAGCGGAGGCGATGTCCGCTGAGGTTACCGTGAAGGTGGATTCTCAGGGCAAATATACTTTCACCGGTCTGCCCCACGGAGAGGTAACATTATCTCTGACTAAAGAAGGATATACTCACACACAGACCCTGGTATGCAACAACAGCACTGTGAACTTTGCCCAGGGAGGATCGGCACTTCGCCGACAGGAACCTGCACTATAGAAGGAATAATGGAGGGTTTAGCATCGCCGCCAAGCGACATCGACTTATCCATCCATTACTTATCAGGAAAATATTATTCTGATATTTCCGAGTTCTTTGATAAGAACACTGGCACTTTCGAAATAACGGGAGCCGGTGCGAATGAAACAGCTTATGTGTGTATAGGCGCAGACTACTCGGGCTCCGACATTTACCAATACAATGTTGTCAACACAGGCGGCGGCGGAAGCATAAATTATGTTGTGCTGCCGGCAAATGCCAATAAGACAATTGACGCAACCGTTTCTCTTCCTTCGGGCTATTTCAATAAATATGCCTGCGTTTATATTTACCACGATCAAACACTTGTTGGATATGGTGGGTATGTGGATTCCACTGCAAATCCAATAATCATTGATCGATTACCCGGGCTTATATCTGGAGATTCATATTGTTATGATCTGGGAATCAACCATCCGACGGCGAATAATTATTTTAAAAAAAACTTCTTTTATACTTCTGCAGAGGCACAAAATATAAACATGAATTTATATTCCCTGCCGACTTTGTCATTCATAACTCATCCTGCTAGTGGAGAAACTTTGACGGCAACTACTTCATTTGAGTGGCAAGCGGTTGGCTGGGCTACTTATTACGATGTTCAACTTTCTGGTGTCAGTTCCAGTTTTTCTTGGATCGGATATACAACAGATACAAGTATCAAGATACCCGCTTCTGTTTTTAATATAATGCCTTCCGGAAGTTATTATGTTGACATAACAGCCGTTAAAGATGTTAACTTCCCCGGATTGAATATGATGAACGTTATAAACAGCAATGAATATTTTGATTGTATGTTATATAATACTGAAGAATTAATTATAACGGAACCGTAATCATTATATTTTGCTGAGAGGGGCGTACTTGGCCATCAGCAGTTTTTCTCCCGCGGATTCGAAACTCACCTGGATCATCAGCTCACTTCCTTTGCCCGACAAGCCAGTGATCTCCCCGTGCCCGAATTTCGGATGGGCAATAGCATCCCCTACATTATAATGATATTCGATCTCTTCGGCCGGCACGCCGATATCGATCTTTTCAATGCCTTTATCTTTTGATGCCATGTCAGCTTTTATCAGTTCTTTCGGTATTTCTTCTATGAACCTTGACGGGCCATTGAACCAGTTCTCGCCGAATATCAACCTTTCTTCCGCCGAAACCAGATATAATCTTTTCTTCGCTCTTGTCATTCCCACATAACAGAGGCGACGCTCCTCCTCCAGCTCCGATGGTTCAGTAAGACTTCGATAGTGGGGGAATATCCCTTCTTCCATCCCTATGATGAATACCACCGGGAATTCCAGGCCCTTAGCGCTGTGTATGGTCATAAGAGTCACGGCGGGAGTGTTCTCATCCAACTTATCCAGGTCTGTCATAAGCGAGACCTGCATAAGGAAGGCGGATAAATTCTGCTCATCAGAATTCTTTTCGAATTCCTTAGCGACCGATATCAATTCCTTGATATTTTCTACTCTGCTGATAGCCTCGGGAGTGGCTTCCAGCTCAAGTTTTTGCCTGTATCCCGATTCATTTATCACTTTCTCTATCATCTCGGCGGCGGTGAAATTAGGAAGGTCGAATTTAAAGCCGTTGATCAGATCTACGAACCTCTGGATAAGCTTTTTCAATTTTGGCGAAAGCTCCAGCTTATCAACATCCTGTATGACCTCGAATATCGACTTATTATCCTTTTCTCCCGCCAGCTCCAGCTTTTTCAGCGTGCCTTTGCCAACTCCTTCAAGCGTGTTCATTATCAGGCGCGATGCGCTCATGTTGTCCTTTGCATTCACTATCAGTCTCAGATAAGAAAGAATGTCCTTTATCTCGGCCCTTTCGTAGAATTTCACGCCGCTCACTATCCTGTACGGGATGCCCTCTTGCATCAAAACCTCTTCCATCACGCGGGACTGCGCGTTGGTCCTGTAAAATATCGCGAAGTCATTGTACATATATCTATCCGCCAGCTTTTTCAGTTCATCGGTCACATATCTTGCCTCGCCGTGGGAATCAGGAGCGGTGAAATGCTCTATTAGGTCGCCTTCCGGATTTTCGGTCCACAGGTTCTTGTCCTTTCTCTGCCTGTTGTTGGCGATTACGCTGTTCGCGGCGTCCAGTATAGTTTTGGTTGATCGATAATTCTGCTCCAGCAGGACCACTTTCGCGTCCCTGTAGTCGCGCTCGAAATTCAGGATGTTACGAAAGTCCGCGCCCCGCCATCCGTAAATGGACTGGTCGTTGTCGCCCACCACGCAGATATTGCGGTGCTTTTTCGCGAGCATGTTGGTGAGGGTGTATTGGACAAGGTTCGTGTCCTGGTATTCATCGACGCTGATATACCTGAACCTGTCCTGGTAGGATGCGAGCACCGCGGGGCATTCCCTGAAAAGCTTAACGGCAAGGATGAGCATATCGTCAAAATCCATCGCGTTATTCTCGAAAAGTTTTTTCTGATAAAGCTTGTATGCGGCCGCGACTTTTTCCGCGGAGAAATCAAGCGCCGTGTCCTCATATTCTTCCGGCGACTTGAATTCGTTCTTTGCCTTGCTTATCTTTTCGCGCAAGACGCTGGGCTTGAACCTGTCGTCCAGATCCAATTCCTTTATTATTTCCCTTATCAGGGACTCCTGGTCATACTCGTCGAATATCAGGAAATCTTTTCTCCAGCCGATCTTGTCTATGTCGCGACGAAGTATCCTGCCGCAGACCGAATGGAAAGTCCCTATCCACAGCTGGCGCGAAAGTATTCCGGTGAGGCGGTTAAGCCTGTGGGCCATTTCTTTCGCGGCTTTGTTTGTGAATGTGACTGCAAGGATAGATGACGGCGGGACATTATGCTCTTTGATCAGGTAGGCGATACGATGCGTCAAGACCCTTGTCTTTCCGCTTCCCGCACCTGCGATTATCAATAACGGGCCGTCGGTGTGAGTTGCCGCTTCCTGCTGTTTCGGGTTCAAACTCTTGATGATCGTGGACATTGGAAAAGACATTATATCAAATAAAATCCTTGCCTGCTAAGGGGAAGATCGAGATAAAAGTTTCAAAATAAGCTTATGAAGGCGATTGTTTTGTTTGATTTGATAACAAACCTTTTTTTATAATAGAGCTATATACCTTCTTTTGTGCTTTATGTTTTAGGTATTCACTAAACATCGCTTTGTTGCGTTGATATCTTCTCAAATATGCAGAATGGAGACTTTTTTGAAACGAAATACACTCGTTTATAAGAATCAACAGCTTTTTGTTGTCAAGAATATCTGATGATATTTTTAAACCATGAGCAATTTTATTTCTAATGGAGTTGATTCTCTCGTATGCCGCAACGTGTGTTTTCATCCCTCTGTTTAATATGAACTTCTGTTTCGCTGGAAAACTTAATTTAGCAAATATCTCGGAAGTAAATTCGTCACTCTCGCGCTTACTATAATGTTTTACATAATGCTCAATATATAAACGCGCAATACTATACTCGAGAACATGGTGCATAGTTAAGATTAAGTATTTTCTTGCATCAGTTTCACCTATAGAAATAGGCTGATTATTTGATATTCGATCTTTCCCATAAAGCATAGGGGACATTAATATCTTCAATATCTCTTTTTCTATGTCTATTACAGGTAAGCCACTCACTTGTTCTCCTCCACCACCTTGATCTCCTCCGGTGTTAACCCATATAGCTTATAAACAAGATCATCTATCTGCTTATCAAGCATCTCTATTTTCTGCTGATAGTGCTTCTTGTCGCTTTCGGACTTAGCAGAATGCACCTTTTTCTGTGTTTCGAGCATTTGATCAACTAACCGAACTATTTCCCCTTCTTCCATTTTCTCGTTTTGCGTAGAAATTGTCCTTATTGGCATATTTCTTGCATCATTTAAACTTAAGCTAGGAAAATCATTTTTCTGCATCCCTGCAATTGAATTATAAACAAAATATGAAAACAATTTTGAGTTGATTATCGCTAATAAATATCTCTCATCATAACCCTTATCAATACCATGAATACAATAAATATTCTTTTTGAACGCAAATGGGCGGTCAACAACCATTGCATTAAGGCGAAACTGCCTACTTATGAGTTGCCGCAATAAAATTCGTTTACCTATGAACATATCTGCAGTTTTAAATTCATTTAAATCGTCACATTTAATTTTCACTGAATAGCTTTCAATAAATTGATATCTATATATTTGTCCATCAAACCAATTAAAAGCTTTCTTATTATCTACCGCGCCTTTATAAAATAATTTTGGCGGTAGAGAGCCTCTGTCAACTTTTGCAATATCTTCCATTTTAACGTGTGGATTGCTGCGAATTTTCGTATTAATTGTTGTCAAATCTGTATTTAATACGAAATTATAAGGAGATGTGCTTGCCCACATGGCTTTATTGCCAGCTTTAACATACCTTGAAATGTCGTCACTTGTATTTAATTTTTCCTTAGGAGGGATCAAGGCTAAGTTAATAGCTTTTTTGAAGGTTTCATTTTTAATTGTTGAAATACATGTATCTATATAGGCATCTTCAAAAACATTATACGGCAGTTTAACAATTTCAAGTAAATCCTTTAATAGAAAGGCTTTTCTCAATGAAATAAAATTGTCTCCAGTTAAATATGTTGTAGGAGTCAAAAGACTTAGTATTCCATTTTTACGCAACAGCTCAATACCTCGCTCAAAGAACATGACATATGAATTATTATTTTTGATTGAAGTCGAATATTTATTATTAAGATATAGTTTTTCGGCATCAGCAAATAATGCCCCGTACGGCGGGTTGCCTAATACACAATCAAAACCTCCGCCTGCCATGATTTCGCCAAAACCTTTTACTTTGTCACTCCAATCAAAATCATTAACCTTCGCTTTTAGCTCTCTATCATCAAATAATTGTAAATTGCCTTTATAAAAGTCGGGTCCTATCAGCGAGTTACCGCATTTGATGTTACTGGATAATGTTGGGAGAAGCTTTGTATCGCTATATTTAAAGAGTTTCCCCGCGCTTTCATCACTTTCTCCTTCTAGCAACTTCAGCATCAAAGAAAGCTTGGTTACCTCCACAGCTTGCGCGTCTATATCCACTCCAAACAAGTTATTTACCAGAATGTTCTGCTTTTCTTTAATGGTCAGCTTGTAAGAATTTGGTCCCGCCTGATAAACATTTTCATTCTTCATCGCCTTGATAAGATTGTCCTTCTTCACGTAATACGCCAGATGATAGTAAAGTAAATACGCATAAGCCCCCAGCAGGAACGAGCCAGAACCGCAAGCCGGATCGAGTATCTTTATCTTCTCTATCTCTTTCGGCGTAAGTCCATTGATTTTCTCGCCGACGGTATTCTTGACGATGTAATCGACGATATACTTTGGCGTGTAATAAACTCCGCCAGCCTTCCTTACTTCTGGCTTTTCTTCTATGCGGGCCTGATGCGTTTCGGTAAGATGTATGGTCCTGCCCAGAAATTGTTCGTATATGTTCCCCAGGATCTCTACTGGAAGCAATATGAATGCGTAATTGCATTTTGGCGGATAAAGCTCGGTTATGATCTGACAAAGGATTTCGTCTTCGATCACCAGGCCGTCGATTGATGGCTCGGGCTTGAACAGCTCGCTGTTATACTTTCCGTTGGCATGTTCGAAATGCGCGACTAATTTAGGGTAAATATTTTTCTCTTTTTGAACAATATTAAGTAGTGCGTCAAAAGTCTCTATCCCTTTTTCCTCGCATATCCTCAAGAAGATAATGCGATCGATTATTTTCTGTACCGCCGTATTTATCTGGGGAACGTCGGTTTTCTTGTTGTTTCGCGCTATGTCCTTGGCAAGATCGCATCTCCATTCCTCAATCAGCATTAACAAGCCCTTGTCTATTTCCTGGGAGCCTTTTTTACTGCTGATATTAAGAAGATTATTAATGCTCCCTTTTTGTATGTTTTCCTGGCTGAGATTGTCTGAAAGAAACTTCCAGTACTTCTCATATTCTTCAAATGTGCAATAAAATATCCTTGCAACATCTGGTTTGTCGTTATGTTTGATTGGCACGCGGGTATCGTATATCGCGAACTCCTTGAAATTTGTCAGGATCGAAATCTTTCTGCGCGCCGAATGCCCGTATCTTCTTAATTGAAAAACAGCTTTTGTGGTTTCATCGGAGGGCTTATCTTTCGGCTTTATTTCTATTTTAACCTTTTTTGCTTCAACGTAAAAAGAATACGGATTTGATGTTTCTCCACCCACTCTAAAGTCATAATCAGGAAACTTCTGGGTTCCTTGAGACTCCAGTGTGTTCTCAAGCTTTACTTCTCTGAATTCCTCGATTTTCCCAGCATTATTGTCAATATCCCATCCAAGAGATTCAAATAACACATTGATGAAATCCAAACGGAGTTGTTCTTCAGGGTAAGAATTTGATTCATATTGGGCAAGGTTCCTGCGAAACAAATCGATCTTCTTCTCAAGCTCTAGGGGAAGTTCTAGTTTAACATTTTCCGGCGCCGTCATGTTGCCAATTATACCTCAATTTTACGAGAAAAATGAAAATAACGAGGTTAAATCGCGATGGGTTCTTTGATGTGGCTTCTCTTCAGCTTCAGTTCAGAGATATCTAATATAGGCTTTTCCTTCTTGATCAAGTTCGTTACGACCATGCCGACCGCGGGAGAATGCATGAAGCCGTGGCCGGAGAATCCGGTGCAAATTATCAGCCCGGGTATCGAGTTGTCTATTATCGCGTGCTTGTCCGGCGTTTCGTCGCTCATGGTGCTCATCACTTTTTTTATGGATGAATTCTCGGTTTGCGGGACCCTCTTTATGGATGCTTCTATTGTTTCGTCGACGGACGCTTGCTGGGAATCAAAATCGATCTTCTCGTCCTTTCCCGACATGCCGACAAGCGCGTCTTCGCCCTCTTTTTTTATGTACCAGCCGGTCGGTATCTCCATTGTGACTGGATAATCGAAATCAAACCCGCTTATCACCACAACATATTTTCTTCTGTGGACGATCGGAATATCAATGCCTATTGTCTTGCCAAGCTCCATCGATTGCGGCCCGGCCGCAAGTATCACGGTATCAGCCTTGAAATCTCCTTTGTTAGTTTTGATCCCCACGACTTTTCCATTATCTTTGACGATGCTTTCAACCTTAGTCTCAAACTCAAATTTAACCCCATCTCTTTTTGCTTCTTTTGCATATATCTCGAGCAGCTTAGCGGGCTCCGCGATCCCATCGAGCCTGTGGAACGAACCGCCTTTTACGCCTTCGATATCGATGAACGGGAAACGAGCTTTAATATCAGCCGGGGCCAGATATTCGCTCTTGACCCCGAGCTCGTTCTGCATCTTTATCCTTGCTTTTGGATCGCCTTCCATATCAAGTATTAAATAACCATATCGTTTCATACCGATATCGAATTTTTCCAGCTCCTTGAAAGCTTCTATGGAGAATTTCACATTGATAGGCGTGGTGAACTGATACCTTACGCCGCCGGAGCAGTATTGCGTGGCGCCGGTACCAAGCAGGTTCTCTTTTTCATATAAGACGATATCTTTGATGCCGGCTTTTGATAAGTAATATGCGATTGATGTCCCGATTATCCCGCCGCCGATGATCGCTATCATAATTTAGAAGTACAGGTCCCGTTCTCCGGTCATTATCCTGTCGAACATGGAGGCGAATTGCGGGTAAATATTAGGCACTTGCTGCTTGATCTCCTCGACTTCTTTCTTGATCAAAGCTTCGCCGATCGCTTTTGTTTCCGGGCTTGCGAAATCGTTAAGCCATTCCTGGAACGTCAGCACGGCATTCAGTTTGCAGAACCATCTTTCTTTCCCGGACTTAAGCATATCAAGAATGCACTTGCCGGTCCTTGAACACCTGTATCCCGCCGTGCAAAAGCTGGTGATGTATCCGTCGCCGGCGAGCTCGCGGATCACTTCGTCAAGATTTCGAGTATCGCCGAGCATGAACTGCTGGCGCTCGGATTCCTGGTCACTGTATCTGTCGGAATAAGCGCCGATGCCGATCTTTGTGGAAGCATCAGTTTGCGTCACTCCCAGAGGAATAACAGACCTTCGCATCTGGGGAGTTTCCCGCGCTGTCAATATCATGCCGGAGTAGGGAACAGACAACCTGATGATCGCTACAAGTTTCCTGAAATCATCGTCCGAAACCTTGAATTCAGTCCCACCCAGGTTCGAACCGGCCGCCGGCTCAAGGCGGGGGAAAGATATCGTATGCGGCCCGACTCCGAAATGCTTTTCAAGGTCGATCGCGTGATGAAGAAGCCCCATAACTTCGAACTTCCAATCATATAACCCGAAAAGCGCGCCGATCGCCACGTCATCAATACCGGCTTCCTGCGCCCGGTGAAGAGCGTAAAGACGCCATTGATAATCGGATTTTATCGTGCCCTTCGGGTGGACCCTGGAATATGTCTGATGATGGTATGTTTCCTGAAAAACCTGGTAAGTGCCTATCTTCGCCTGTTTCAGGAGCTTTAATTCCTCGATGGAGAACGGCGCCGAATTGACGTTCACGCGCCTGATATTCGCGGTACCAGTCCTTGTGGGGACCTTTACATTATATATTGTACCAAGCGTCTCAGTAATATAATCGATCCCCGTTGCCGGATGCTCGCCGAACACGGTGATCAATCTTTTATGGCCGATCTCTCCGGCCAGAACCTCAGTTTCTTTCTTGACCTCATCCTGCGTCAGGACCCGCCTTTTTTCTTCGGAGTTCCCGGACCTGAACGCGCAGTAGCCGCAGTTATTTACGCAAACGCTGCCGCAATAAAGGGGTGCGAAAGTTACTATCCGGTTATCATAGACGGAAACTTTTATCCTTCCCGCGGCGTCGAATATTTCCTCCAGCATTCCCTCTGAAGTTACGTTCAGGAGCACGGCTGTTTCTTCCGGCTCAAGCCTTGTTATTGTCAAAGCTTTCTGAATAATATCTCTTACCTGATGTTTGGATGGATTTCTGTTGGCTTCAAGGTTCCTGTAGATCTCGTATTCGCTGATGAAGTCCTGGTCTTCGCCACAATATCGGAGATTTTCTTCCGGTTTTATCCGTTCTTTTATCCAGTCGAGCGTGTCTGTTTGAGCCAGGGGGTTCATTATTTCAATTCCTCTATCTTAAGTTCGTTCCCGGAAGTTATTTTTATGTCACGGGAGCCGCAATTGGGGCAGTCGAATCTGATCACCGTGGGGTTGAATTTTTTTTACATGATCCGCAAACGGCTTTCAGCGGAGAGATGGTTATGCCAAGCGTGGCGCCGTCAGCAAGCGATCCGGTGGAGATCATGGAGAATAATTGTTCCAGCTCCGGCCTGTCGGTCACGAGGGTTTCTCCGATCAGCAATCCGGCGAAGGAAATTTTGGATAAGTTCCTTGTCCTTGCCTCTTCTTTTATCTTCCTTAATATGTCTTCAGCAAGACCTAGTTCGTGCATATTATTTCCTTTTAGGAACCTGCGACTGAAGTCGCGGTTCCTAAATTAAATTATTACCATTGTTCCTTCAATATTATCTCAGCTCTGCAATGCGGACAGACCATTTTAAGGTGGTCGCCTCTCTTGTGAGGGCTGTTAAGCGGCCGGTCATCTTCAAGCAGCTTCAATTCATCGTGCCTTGCCAGAAGAAGTGTAGGGTTCGCGTACAAAAGGTGGCCCACTTTCTTTGCAAGGAATTTCAAATGATCCAGCGGCGCCACTATTTTACCGCAACGCTCGCATATTGTCAGCTCCTTTTGGGATGTGGTCACTGCCGACCTCCTGTCATAGGTCGAAAGGTCATATTCCTTCGTGAGCATTATCCCTTTTTCGGTGATGCACGCTTTTTCGCATTGCTGGCAGTATATGCAAATGTCCTGATGATGCGTCAGAGTCCTTTGCTTTAGCTTGATGTCGTCCACATGATCGATGGCTCTGGCGGGGCATACCTCCTCGCACGCAAGGCAGCCGACGCAGTCGTCCTGGTAAAATTGGGGCTTGCCGCGAAAACCATCCGGTATCACGGGCTGCTGTCGGGGGAATTTCGACGTGTAAGGCCTTGATAACAGGGACCTTACCGCTTCTCCCAGTTCCCTTAATTTAGGCAGTTTCATTTGCACATCGTTCCTTTTATTTTCTCAGTTTTTTCCTGGCACATCCTTACAAGGTCTTCGCCGGTCTTCAATATCCTGTTCGTGTCGCGGTCAACGACCACCATCCTTTCCGTGCAGCAGTAGCACGGGTCCACGGCCGCGGTTATCAGCGCCGCATCGGATATCGATTGTCCTATCACGGTCTTCTTGAATGAAGGCACGTTCATGAAAGAAGGTGCGCGGATCTTATGCCTCTCCGGATAATTAGAACCATTGCTCCTTATGTAATGCATCACTTCTCCGCGAGGAGCCTCATGCTGGCCTATGCCCTCGCCGATCCCGATATCCCTTATGTCCGCGTCGATGGGGCCGCGGGGCAGATTCTTAAGGCACTGCCTTATGATCTTGACCGATTCTATGGTTTCAAGGAGCCTGACGGCCGTCTTGGAAAAAACATCTCCGTCCTTCATCACTATCTTGTCGAATATCACCCTGTCATAAGCGGCGTAAGGATGGTCCTTTCTTACGTCGATAGCGACCCCGGACGCGCGCGCGACCGGGCCGACCACGCTCATCGATACAGCGTCGCTCTTCTTAAGTATGCCGACGCCTTTTGTCCGAGCGTGGATGACCGGATCGTCCATAACCGCTTTTGTCAGCATCGAACAGAATTTTTCCACTTCATCTATCGCCTTGAGAAGCTCGGGGATATCTTTTTCCAGTATGTCCCTTCTCACGCCGCCGACCTTGAACATCCCGTAATGGTTGCGGTTGCCGGAGATCGCCTCGAATATGTCCAGAACCGGCTCGCGGTATTTCCACGCCCACATGAATACCGTGTTGTATCCGATAAAATGTCCGGCGAGCCCGACCCACAAGAGATGGCTGTGTATCCTTTCCAGCTCTCCGATTATCGATCGGATGTACTGCGCCCTTTCGGGGACTTCCAGACAGGAAATATCTTCCGCTGCCTGAACGGCCGCGAAAGGATGGGAGGTTGAGCATATTCCGCAGATCCTCTCCACCAGGAAAAGATCCTGCTCAAAAGTTTTTGTTTCCGCGAGCTTCTCTATACCTCTGTGGTTGTAGCCGATGCGCACTTCCGCATCCACCACTTTCTCGCCTTCCACATAGAATTTGAAATATTCCGGCTCCTCCAGCAGCGGATGGAAAGGGCCAATGGGTATAAATTTATTTTTTTCCGCCATTATCAGCTTACCCCTTCATTCTCGGATTCGAACGTCTTTTTACGGAACGGATATTCGCCTTCCGGCCAATCATCCGGAAGCAGCAGCCTTTTCAGTCCCGGATGCCCCAAAAAATCAACGCCGAACATTTCATGGAGTTCGCGCTCTATCCATTCCACCGCGGGAACAACGTCCGTAAAACTTTTGGTTTTAAGCTCCGGCTTTTCAACAAGCGTCCTTATCGAAACGACCAGTCCGCTTCCGTCAAAAGTCATGTGATAAATTATTTCGATTCCGAGGCGCGTATCAATGCCGGTCGCCATCGAAAACCTGGCGCCCAATTCGTTGAATAAATATCCCGCCACTTCTTTTGCGCGGCCTTTTTCCACGGTTACATAAGCCCTCTTCTTCGACTTTTCAAGGATATCAACATCATCCTTGAATTTATTCTTTATCTGTTCGAGAACGTTCATTTTATTTTCTCCAGAGCTTTTATTATGCCTGATATTATCGCTTCCGGCTTCGGGGGGCATCCGGGAACGTAAACGTCCACGGGGATTATCTCATCCACCGGCTTCACAAAATTATAGCTGTCCCGGAACATGTCGGCGGAGCAGGCGCATACACCTACCGCTACCACAAGCTTTGGTTTTGGCACCTCATCATAAACATGCTTAAATTTTTCTATAGATTGCCTGTTAACAATCCCGGAAACCAGGAGAATATCCGCGTGGCGGGGAGAGCCCACGAGGACCATCCCGAACCTTTCAATATCGAATTTCGGCGTCAGCGTGTCCAGTATCTCTATGTCGCAGTTGTTGCACGCCGAAGCCCCCAGGTGGAAAACCCAGGGAGACCGTTTAAAACCCCACTCAAACAAATTTACCATTCAACTACCATCCTATCATTGCAAGGACCAGCCCGATCACGGCAAGGATCGTCATCGGCCACCTGAAAAATCTGACCGCCTGATCGATCCGTATCCTCGGGTTAGTGTCCTTGATCAGGATCATCAAGGAAAGAACGATAAAATATTTTATTATGAACCACAGGACTCCTGCCATAGAATTGATATCAAAGCCTCCTAAAAATAATGTTATCAGCAGAACGGGCAGGATGTAGAGCATCATGGCTTTTGTCAGCTTGAAAGCCGCAAGAAGCATGCCGGAATATTCGAGGAACGGGCCGCTTTCGATCTCTTGTTCGGCTTCGGTGGTGTCGAAAGGAGCGAATCCGAGCTGCGCCTGCGCGGCCAACAGGGCCACAAGAAATGCAGCTGCTCCTGAAATACTCCCGATGTTCATGCCGCCCGTTAACTGGTGGCTTGCGATCTTTCCCGTCAAGATCGAGCCTGCCCTGACCGCTGCTGTCAATACCGCGATAAAAAATGGAATTTCATATGCCAGGAATAACCTTTTTTCACGCTTTACCCCCAGGATTGAAAGAGTGTTGCCCGAGACCGATCCGCCAATGATCAATGCTAAAGACGGAACCATGAGCAATAAGATCACAATTATCAGGTCTCCAGTGAAACTTGTGCTGGCATTAATGTTCACATTCCAGAGCATCGCGGAAATGATAGGGATAGCTATCGGGCCGAGCAAAGGCGCGGAAATGAATGCAAGCTTCGAATTATCAGGAACGAAAGTTTCCTTTCCCAGCAGCTTAAGGATATCCGCGAACGGCTGGTAGATCGGCGGTCCTTTCCTCCACTGGAGCCTTGCGGTAATTTTCCTGTCCACCCACGAAGACAAAAGGCCGACAACGGCCGCGAACAGGAATCCCGGCATTATTATCAAATAAAATAAGGTCCTTAACATTTAAAAGAATTTACTCCTTAAGTCTTCAAGCGTCGCCAAATTCTTTTTCGCGCGTTCGTCGGATGGATCTATGTCAACGGCTTTCTTGAAATTCAATATCGCTTTTTCAACATCGCCTTTGTTGTAATAATTTATTCCCAGATGATAGTACGCGGCCGCGCTTTCGGGGACCTCTTTAACGAACTTTTCGAACTGCATTATAGCTTCATCAAATTTCCCTTCCTGGGCGAACGCGGCGCCGAGATGATAATGGGCTATCATTATTTGCGGGGCCTTTGCGATGACACCCTTGAATTCCTCGATAGCTTCCTTCAGCTTGCCTATATAAAAATATGAAAGGCCAAGCCAGTATCTGGCAATGTGGAAATTCGGATTGATCTCCAGCGCTTGATTGAACGACCGGATACCTTCCTCCAATTTCCCTCTCCTGTAAAGGGAAATGCCCAGCTCGTAGTGCGCATCCGAATAATTCGGGTTCAATTCAACCGCCTTTTTGAATTCAACGATAGATTCGTCCAGCATAGTCTGGCGGTAATAAAGGCTCCCCAGGTTTTTATGGGCAACGGAATTTTTCGGGTCTATCCGGATCGCATCCTGGTATTCCTTTATGGCTTCGCGGAATTTCCCCTCTCTCAGGCACGCGCAAGCATTGTCCATCAATTCTTCAGCTTTTCCCATGTTTACCGCCTCCTGCCTATAAAATTGGACAAGATCCTTACCGAAGCAAGGTTCTTTTTTTCGTCGACTATCTGCTCATCTATTTCCTCGAATGAAAGCGCGCCGGACGTGCAGGTCTGCACGCATCTGGGTATTTCGCCTTCCGCCAGGCGGTCCACGCAAAGATCGCATTTCGGCACAATGTGCCTTGTCAGGTCCGGCTGGATGACCCCGAATGGGCATGAAACGACGCATGATCCGCATCCGACGCATTTGTAAAGGCTGCGAAGTACCGTTCCGTCGTCCATTTTTTTCATCGCTTCGTTCGGGCATGCCGCCGCGCAGGCCGGCTGGTCGCAGTGCAGGCAGTGAAGCGGAAGCTCAGCGTCCGTACCCATTTTTCCGTGGATAAGCAGGGATTGTACGTGATGGCCGTACGCGCAGCCCGCTGCGCAGCTCCTGCATCCGCAGCAAAGGTCAAGATTCAAATAAACGCGCTTAGCCATTGTTCACCCTGTACCAGAAAAATCTTTTTACCAGTTCATTATTACCGAAATGAGTTATGTTCTCCGGCAAAATAGCCGGTTTTTCCGCCGATTCAAGAGCTTCCGCGATCTTTTCATTCATGTCGACTTTTTCTTTTTTTATACCTTTTGCCAGTATCTTTTCGGTCTCTTCAAGTATCATGTCAAATTCAATATTTGCATCCATAAGCGATGAAATTATCTCCATGTGGGACCTTCCGCCGATTTTATGGACGATAGGCTTGATATTCTCGGTTCTTGCACCTGCTAAAATGACATTTCCTTTTCTTTCCATGTGGCTTGCCAGGGGAAGCAGGACCTCGTTCTCCTTTACATGATCGGGAGCAAAAAAGCAGGACCGGACCGTGAATTCAGCGCCCGGAAGGGATGTCTCGTCCCCAAAAGCTATGAATACTTTGGCTTTTTTGCTTTCTTTTTGGTCGATCATCGAGTCAAGGACCCTGTTCACGCCTATAGTATTTCCGTACATATTGAACGTGATATGTTTTTTGTTAACCGAGAAACTTGAAGCAACTTTCATCAAATATTGGACAATATCGTTCCTCTGGATGTTGTTCCCGGGAGAAAAAATAATGGTCCCGGATTCCGCGTCATCAAATGCTGTTGCTGCTCGGATTATCAGTTCTGCTGGGACGCCTGTTATCTGAGCGGCTTTTTTAATGTCCAGGCCGATCCTTCCTCTTTTATTGATTTCAGCCAATATCTTTACGATAACAGCCATTAAAACGGCTTCCGTTCCCGGCTTATTCTTCAGGTGTGTTGTCGCGAACCAGGAAGTATGCGTTACGCTTGGCGCGATCACTATGATCTTGTTCCCTCTTTTCCCGTACTTAACCTTGTTGATCCGTTTGGACAGGACGGGTGAGCGGGTAAGGATGTCGCCGATGATCAAAAGCGCTTCCGAGTCTCCCAGCCTTTCAACATTTTCCAGCGAAGCGCCTTCAGCATCCCACTTATTTCCTTTCCATGAATCCTGATCCGCCGGGTCACCGGACGCGGAAACATCGATTATGCCCAATGTTTTCGCGAAGAGACCTGCCACATACGCGTCTTCATTGCTCGCATTCGAAGACAGCGCCATCTTGATCGATGAATGATCGAATTTTTTCAGTTCTTTTTTCGTGAAGTCTATCGCTTCATCCCAGGATGCTGCCTTTTTCCCGATAAAGGGTTTTGTCAGTCTTTGGGGATGGTTCAAAAGCTCAAGATTGTAATATCCCCTTGGGCATAGAGAGCCGGTGTTTATCGGGTTTTCCTTGTCATAATCTATGGCCGTTATCTGGCCGGCGGATGTCCTGAAGGCCACCCCGCATCCGAGCGAGCAGAAAAGGCATGTTGTTCTTCTTTTTTCTACCATGGATCAGGTATGTCCTTTATCTGGTCCCACGTGAAAACGGGACCGTCCTTGCAGACGAAATATTTTCCCAGATTGCAGTGAAAGCATTTTCCTATCCCGCAGCTCATGTTCTTCTCCATTGAAAGGTAAATATCCCTGTCCGCGAAACCCATGTCCAGAAGCCTAGTTGTCACGAATTTCATCATTATGGGCGGGCCGCACACTATAACTGCGGCGTTCTTTGTGTTCACGTCCTTGTCCTTGAGGATTGTCGTGACCAGTCCCACATTTCCCGTCCATCCGGGCTCAGATGTGTCCACAGTGATGACGATATTCGTCTTTTTCCATTTTTTCCAGTCTTCGATCGCATGATTGTAAGAAATGTCGCTCGGCGTGCGCGCGCCGAACCGAACTTCAATTTTATTAAGATGATCAAGTTCATGGGACAGCGCGAGAAGAAGGATCTCAACGGTGCAAGCCCAACGCCTCCTCCGACAATATATATGTCTTTGCCATGGAATGTTTGCAAAGGATAAGGCTTGCCGTAAGGGCCGCGTATGCCGATAAATTCCCCTTCTTTCATCCCGTGCAGTTTTTCTGTTACGTTTCCCGTTCTCATTATCGTGAATTCTATAGAGTCCGATACGTGAGGATCTGAAGAAGGCGTGAAAGGGGCTTCTCCCATTCCCGGCACCGTCACCTGCATGAATTGCCCTGACAGGAAGGAAACTTTTTCTTCCGGCTTAAGGATAAAGGTCTTTATATTCGATGTTTCGGTAATGACCTTTTCGATCCTTGCTTTTACCGGCCTGTAAGGATTCTCGCTCATAGCATCTCCAGTTTTGCGGTAAGCGGCGCCTGCTTTTCCAGTTCGACGAATATCTTCCTCATATCAATGTTCCCCGCGCAGCCGTCTATGCACCGGCCGCAACCGACGCAGGTGTACCTGTTAAGCCGGTCAAATGAATAATCGAACTTGCAGTGATACCTGTTCTGCAGGCGCTCGTAAAGTTTCCCGCGCGGGTTGGAGCCGCCGGCTATCTTCTGATATCCCGCTTTAAGGCAGGCGTCCCAGACTTTAAATCTGTCGTTGTCTTTGCCGTTCTTTTGGTCAAGAAGAAGGAAGCAGGTGCAGGTGGGGCAGATAAAGTTGCACGCGCTGCATTCAACGCAATCTTTCGTGAGAACCCTCCATAACTTCTTATTCTCCAGATTCCTTTTGTGGGATTCGGAAAGATCCCTTTTCAGCTTGTAATTCTTGTTGGCTTCATCAAGCAGGGCAATGACCTTTTCCCTGTTCTTATTTTTCAGGTCCATCTGCCCGGACGAGGCATCCTGGAATAGCCGCGGATCTTCTGCGATAAGCTGTTCTCCTTTTATTGAGCCTGCTTCGGCTACATATCCGTCAGCGACCGGCGAAAGATTTATGTCAAAAAGCTTGACGGGGTAGGGCTTGCCTTTCACCATCGTGCAAAAGCAGGTTTTTCCGCAGTCGGTGCAGTCCGCGCCGATGATCAGGACGTTCTTGCGATTGGCGTCATAAAATGGGTCCGTAAAGTCGCCTTCAGTAAAGACCCTGTCCAGGACTTCCAGCGCTTCCAGGTCGCATCCGCGCATTCCAAGGAATGTCAGGTTTTTCCCTTTCGCCTGTTCGTATTTTGTGAAATATTTAGATACTTTCTCCATCAATTGGAACAAGCAAGACTTGAAAGATTCCACTGTCCTGTAGCCGAAAATATCGATTTTGTCCAGATTTGATGGGGTTATTTCTTCCAGGTAGCGGTTCTCAAATGTCTTTACGGGCGCGATAACAGTGGAATCATTGAGCAGTTTGCTCGCCAGTTCACGAAGGTCCGAAACGCTGATAAAGTGTTGCTTCATAGGTTTTGAGGCGTGCCCGACCTCAAAGTATTCTAGTTTTCGCTGAACTCTTTGTCAATGAACAATATCCCCAGAAAAAGTGAAATTTCCAGACAATTATGACGATAAGTCCATAGTTATTAATATAAAAGGAACAATAGGAGCCAAAAATGAGTATTAATCCAACCGGGCCCAAAATCAAGTTGCAAGCAGGCTGTTATGCAGGCTTAAAGGTGATACGTTCAGGCCATTGTATCCCTGCAAATGATAAGGAACACAGTTATCTGCAGAAACACTTTACCGGCCTGACCCCGGCCTTATTCAAATTAATGCCCTGGAAGGATCGGGCGCTTGCGGAAAAGATAGAAGCTGCGGGAACGGTAAAAGTCCCGTCTTACCTGTTAAGGATCGGACTGGAACAGATTAAACTAAATGATCCCGTGCATCTTTTTAATCTGAATGATTATATGGGCGTTATTCCTTCAACATTTGTCGAATTGCAAGATGTAATGAATGAATGTTTTTCTTTAACCGAAAAAAGCGCAAGAGGAAAGTTTGGCGCAGGCACTTTGCATTTCGCAGTTGGCGATCATGTCGCCAAAGGAAGAGGAGTTCTTGCCTGGCTGGATGATTTTGAATATGATCCGGGCTGTTTGTCTGTTTTTTTCAGTATTCGATTGTTCCGTGGCTCCAATATGGACCAACTTGACATGTGTTTGCCGTTAAAGAACATTAAGATAGTTGATACTTTCAAAACTCCGGATATACCCGTCAACCCAAGTTAATTAAGAGATACCGATATCTGTCGGGGCGCGGCCGAGCTTCTGCAAAAGGGAAACCGCTTCATCTATCTGCTGTTCGATCGATTCTTCTTCGTGAGCGCGGTCTGGATAAATATTATACAGCTTCCTGAATTTCACCGGCGTAACGTTAAGCATCATCGAGTTCGCGCCCGCCATCAATCCCAGCGTCCTCGCGTTCTTATCAAGCGTCTCAAATCCAGTAGTGACCACGATCTTCGCGTTCTTCGGATCCACTATCCTTGATACCGCCAGGACTTTCAGGACAACTTCGGTTTCCGGCCCTTCGGGAAGTACAGGGCCGAACGAGAACATCTCCGCGTGAAGTTCTTTCGTCAGCAGTATATCGTTCAAAAGGCTTTCTTCGGTCTGGCCGGGCAAACCTATCAATCCTCCGCTTAATACCAAATATCCGATACCGTAAGCATCTTTAATATCTCGGATACGGTCATCAAATTTATCGCCGCAATGGAGCTTGGAATAAAGCTTGTGATTACTGGTCTCAAATCTCATTAGCAGCCCTCTTACGCCGGCATCATAAAGCTTTTTAAGACCTTCCTTTCCGATCTCGCCGACCGAAATGAACAAAAGGACCGCGTGCCTCTTCTTGATCTCCCTGATGATATTCGCTAATCGATCGACAGTGAATTCGGGATCTTCCCCGGACTGAAGCACAAGCGCCTTGAACCCGTATTTATCCACCGCATCATCCACTGCTCGAAATATCTCCTCATCTGTCATCCTGTACCTTGCGATATCCGCGCTGTTCCTTATCCCGCAGTATTCGCAGTCATTTCGGCAGTAATTGGAAAATTCGATTATCCCGTGAATGCAGCAGGCGTTCTTAAGATATTTCTGGCGGAGGAAATTGGCGACCTTGAAAAGGAGGTTCAGCTCTTTCTTGTCCTTTATCTTCATCAGCTTCAGCAATTCCCCTTTTGACAAGGGTTTGGTTTCGGCGGCTTTGTCAAGGATAGCTGAGATCTCATTATCGATGCCGGTCTTGTCCATGTCCAAGCGAGAGAGCCGGACATCGGTCTTCTGGAGCGCGAAAAAGATGTCATGCCAGTCCTTCAGGACTTCCAATGCCTCAGCTTCAGGTACGACATTGATGATGAATCCCCCTTGGGCGTATATGTAATCTCCGACCTTCACATCAACGAGCTCGTTCAGAGCCTTTCGTTTCTCGCCGAAGTAATCGACGATCGCCGTACGGCCCGATATTTCCACTACTTTTCCTGGTATCGAGTAGCACATGATGGTTATTTTAACATTCCCGAGGGAAAATTGTCGCATTTAAATATAAGTCTCAAAAAAGTGAAATTTAGTGGGAAAAATGACGATAAATATAAGACTGAATATCGAAGGAAAAATAATAAATGGAAAACATATCAAGAGGACATTTGGAATATAGGAACGGAATAGGGCCGAACAACAGGTTTAGCGGCACGCCTTTCAGGAAAGTTGCTTCGATACCTGGCCAAGTGCAACTTATCAAGCCTAAAATTGGCGATATTGTTAAAGTAATTGCATTTAAAGTTATTGGTGAATCAAGGCGAAATCCTGATGGATTTAAGGCCAGGATCATGGATGCCGTACCTGACCAATGCCAAGCTTTCCTTCCTCATTCCGCAGTTAGAGAAACAAGATTCAAGGAAATCGCGGCAATAATCCATGAAAAAGGTTATGCGATCTTTTTTGCAAAAATTGTCAGTCATTCTATGAAAGAGGGTAATTTCCTTCTTTCGCTGCAGAAGGTCTACCTCGGATCTGATAATGGCACTGACCAAAAACCTCAATCTCCAGCCGAGCCGGAATCTATATCGCCGGCTCAAATGGAACTTGCTCACAAAGATCTTACTGAGGGAAAATTTGTGAAAGTAAAACTGATCGATGTTTATTTCGAACAACTAAAAAAGGACACGCCTAATGTCAGGGCAACATTTACTTGTGAATTTTGCGCAGAAAAAGTTTCCGCCAGTATTAAATTTAATCCGCATCTGATCAAACAGCGCGGGCTTAAACTCCTGGCTCGATATCAGGAAACGGTCATGGTCAGACGCCAGCCTCCGACGGAGAAAAAACTCAGCCCTGCATCTGATCAGCAAATTCCATTGAAGTTTGACGAAGAGGACCTTCTCTTAAAAGCGAAAACACTTTTTGACAAAGAACAAGCTCTAAAGAATTCTCAACGTAACCAGAGTGTATAAGGAGGAAATATCTTGTATAGATTGGGAAACATTCACGATATAAATAGATTCAAAGCCGTAAGAGCCGCGCGAAGGGATATAAAGGCGGGAAATTCGATCTGGTTCAATAGAAGAATATCTTACCCATTCAATGATGCTGCATTTCCCAGTGAATCAGGCAAGGAAGCCATAAAGGAATTTAGGGACCTCGGCTTTATTATGGATGATCATCTAAAGAAAGCCGCAACTCTGTACGGGAGTTATCGCAGTAAGGGCGTTTGGACGGAAGCATTCAATGAAAAAGAAAGCCGATTTGAGATAGGGCGCGAGAATTATTGTACATGGATATATCACAGCCAGACGGTGCCGTTAACATTTTTGACCTTACAAGTCAGAACTTTTCATATTTGATGGTTACAAAAGCGATTCGCTAAAGGAATGGCTGGTCGGCATGAAAAAATGGAATAACTATTTAGTAAACCTGGAAGGGTATACCAAAAAAGATGAACTTGAAAAATTAAAAAAAAGGGCCATAACTGATATCAGTGAATATACCAAAAAAAATCCTATGCCCCGTTCTTCGCTCGCGAATTATTTCTTGCCTCGCGCTTTTGGCGGCAATTCGCCGAAAGCGGCCGCGCGTTATGATAAATTTCAGGAAG
The DNA here is from genome assembly GCA_963768305.1 of uncultured bacterium. GTDB lineage: Bacteria > Margulisbacteria > WOR-1 > CAVSGV01 > CAVSGV01 > CAVYHE01. The sequence goes on along the minus strand of CAVYHE010000007.1, from coordinate 91,526 downwards.
ATCATTGGCGAAATGATTGAACTTCAGCCTCGATTCAATAAAGCCTCACGAAACGATCGTTGCTGATTCTAAAAGACAATAGAATATCGGCCTTGCCCGTTTAGCATCCCCCTGTTTGAAAACCCTCTTTTCTTATGGTATATTTAAGCTCGCCTTAAGGGGGATTTTTTATGTCAAAACTGCGAAATAAGGACCTTATTACCATCCACGATCTCTCCCCGCAAGAGATACAGATGATCTTCAACCTTGCGAAATTCCTTAAAAGCAGGGCAAAAAAGAGGCAAACTCCAAAGCTACTGAAGGGCAAAGTTGTCGCCATGATATTCGATAAGCCCTCCACCCGCACCCGTGTCTCGTTCGAAGTGGGGATGTGGCAGCTGGGCGGGCTTGCCATAGGATTGAACGCTGTCGGCCTGCGTTTCGGCAAAGGCGAGACGATATCCGATATCGCCCGCACCTTATCCCGCTATGTTGACGGCATTGTCATCAGGACATCATCGCACGATGACGTCGTCCACCTGGCGGAGAACGCTTCCGTGCCGGTCATAAACGGCCTGACGAACCTTCTCCATCCGTGCCAGGCTCTGGCCGACCTTTTCACGATATGGGAAAAGAAAGGGAAGCTGAGGGGCGTAAAAGTGGCGTATATAGGGCGACGGTAATAATGTATGCAATACCCTTATGTCCGCGTGCTCGAAGACCGGGATGGAATTCATCGCCGCCTGCCCGAAGGGATACGAGCCAAGCAAGAACATATTGAATATCGCAAAAGAAGATGCAATAAGGTCAAAGGCAACGATCAGCATCGTTAACAGCGCGAAGGACGCGGTGGTCGGCGCCGACGTGATTTACACCGATGTCTGGACCTCCATGGGGCAGGAAAGGGAAGAATTAAAAAGGAAGATCGCTTTCAGGAATTTCCAGGTAAATAACACTCTTGTTAATAAGGCTAAAAGGGATGTTATCGTAATGCACTGCCTGCCGGCGCACCGCGGACAGGAAATAACCGACGATGTCCTGGACGGCAGGCATTCGGTCGTGTTCGATCAGGCGGAAAATCGTTTGCATGTCCAAAAAGCGATATTGGCATTGTTACTGGAAGATTAGGAAAAGTTAAAAGTTATTAGTTAAGAGTTAATAGTTAAAGAAAAAGGAAAAAATCATGAATAAAATTAAAAAGGTTATTTTAGCTTATTCTGGAGGACTTGATACTTCCGTGATGATCCCGTGGCTGAAAGACAATTACGGCTGCGAAGTCATTGCCATGGCCGCCGACGTGGGGCAGGCCGAAGAGCTGTCAGGTTTGCAGGAAAAAGGGATGAAGACCGGCGCTTCAAAAGTTTATATCGAAGACCTGAAAAAAGAATTTGTAGAGGATTATATTTTCAAGATGGTAAAGGCCGGCGCTGTTTATGAAGGCCGTTATCTGCTTGGCACATCGATCGCCCGCCCGCTTATCGCGAAACGCCAAGTTGAAATAGCTAAAAAAGAAGGGGCCGACGCGGTAGCACACGGCGCAACCGGAAAAGGCAACGACCAAGTGCGCTTTGAGCTAACTTATAAAGCGCTTGCGCCGGAGCTGAAGATAATCGCTCCGTGGCGCGAGTGGGACATTAAGTCGCGCGAGGAAGAAATGGAATACGCCAAGAAAAAAGGGATACCTGTCCCCGTTACAAAAGCAAAGCCGTATTCCTCCGACAGGAACCTGTGGCACATAAGCTATGAAGGCGGGATACTCGAAAACATATGGAACGAGCCGACCGAAGACATGTTCACACTTTCCGTTTCGCCAGAAAAAGCGCCGGATAAGCCTACATATATAGAGATCACGTTCGAGAAGGGCGTTCCAAAGGCAATTGATGGCAAGGGAATGGATGGAGTATTGCTTGTCTCGAAACTCAATGAGATCGGCGGAAAGAACGGGATCGGCCGCATCGATATCGTTGAAAACCGGTTAGTCGGCATTAAATCGCGCGGAGTTTACGAAACCCCCGGCGGAACGATATTGATGATGGCCCACAAGGACCTGGAATCAATAACCCTCGAGCGCGATACGGCGCATTACAAGGAAAAAGCCGCCATAAAGTTCGCCGAGCTGATATACAACGGCCAGTGGTTCTCGCCGCTTAGGGAATCGCTGGATAAATTCATCGATGAGACCCAGAAAACGGTCAACGGCACTGTCCGCCTTAAACTTTACAAAGGAAATTGCTCGGTTGTCGGGCGAAAATCATCTGATTCACTATATGATGCTGAACCTTGCCACATTTGAAAAAGAAGAATGTTTACGACCAAAAAGACGCGGAGGGGTTCATAAATCTTTTCGGGCTTCCGATAAAGGTCTGGGGAAAGAAGAACAAGAAATAAAATGGCGAAAAAACTTTGGGCGGGCAGGTTCAAGGGCGGTATGAGCAAAGCGGCGGAAAAATTCACGTCATCCATCGACTTCGACAAGCGATTGTTCAAGGAAGACGTGACGGGAAGCATCGCGTGGGCTAACGGCTTAAGCGCGCGAATGTCATCTCGTCAGCGGAAGCAGTGAAGATAGTAAAAGGATTGAACGTCATTCTGTCGGGGATCGAAAAAGGAACGATCAAGTTCAAAGAAGCGCTCGAAGATATCCACATGAACATCGAAGCCTTCTTACCAAGAAGATCGGCGAGGCCGGAAAAAAACTCCACACGGGCCGCAGCCGCAACGATCAAGTGGCGACGGACCTCCGTTTGTACTTGAAAAAAGAGATCATCCGAAATATCATCAAAGATATCAGTTCTCCAGAAAAGCCTGATAGGTATCGCCGAAAAAAATATCGCGGTCATCATGCCGGGCTACACGCACATGCAGCAGGCCCAGCCGATCCTTTTCTCCCATTACATAATGGCTTATTTTGAAATGCTTCAGCGCGACAAAGAGCGCTTCGCTGACGCGCTTAAAAGGATAGACGTAATGCCATCTGGGCTCCGGCGCGCTGGCGGGATCGGCGTATCCCATTGACAGGGAAAAACTGGCTAAGGAATTGAGATTCAGCCGCGTCTCGCAGAACAGCCTGGATGCCGTGTCGGACCGCGATTTTGTCGCGGAAACGCTTTTCTGCATCTCGCTTTCAATGATGCATCTTTCGCGTTTCTGCTCCGAATTGATCCTGTGGTCGTCGTCGGATTATGAATTCATGGAAATAGCGGACGCTTTCACGACCGGCAGCTCGCTGATGCCCCAGAAAAAGAACCCGGACGTGGCCGAGCTTGTGCGGGGAAAAACGGGCAGGGTTTACGGCGACCTCATAAACATCCTTACCGTGATGAAGGGACTGTCCCTTACATATAATAGGGACCTTCAGGAGGACAAAGAGCCGCTTTTCAATTCGATCGATACCCTCCTTGCCTCGCTAGTGATATTCAATGAAATGCTGGCAAGCATCAGGATCAACGCGAAAGCCATGAAGAACGCGGTGAAGAACACCATTATCGCCACGGATATCGCGGATTATCTGGTAAAAAAGGGAATGCCTTTCAGGACCGCGCATGAAACAGCGGGAAAGATAGTGGCATACTGTGAAAAAACAGGCAAAGAGATCCATCAATTGTTATTGCATGATTTTAGGAAATTCTCCGGTATTTTTGATGAAAGCGTTTATTCATCCATCACCATCGAAAAAAGCATAGAGGCGCGAAATGTTATCGGCGGCACCGCTACCAGGCAGGTGCTGCGCGCAATAGCGAACGCGAAGAAAAGAGCGTAATACGGATGGCTGTTGAAAGAACCTTCTTCATGGTGAAGCCTGACGGAGTAAAAAGATACCTCTCAAACCTTATCCTTAGCAAGATCACTGAATCCGGATTCAAAATACTTGTCAGGCGCAGGACAATGGTCACAAGAGAGCAGGCCGAGAAACTTTATAACGTTCACAAGGGAAAACCTTTCTATGACGGACTGATAAATTTCATCACGTCTGGCCCGTGCATAATGACTGTCATCGAAGGCGAAAACGCAATCAGTCGCATCAGGGAAATGATGGGTAAGACCGATCCAAGAGAAGCCGGTCCCGGGACTTTCAGAGGCGACAATATAGGCGACCCGCTTTTCACCGAGGACGGCACTATTATGAACATCTGCCACGGTTCCGATTCAGTTGAGTCCGCGAAAAGGGAGATAGCCATATTCTTCAATGAAAAAGACATTAAATAGTTTATTGTTCGTCATTATCCTGGCGTCTATCGCTTACGGCGTCACGGCCAAGTTCCCGCAATATTACGGCTACGTCAATGACTTCGCGAAGATCATCGACGCGGAGAATGCCGAAAAACTGACCGTACTCGGGCAGAAATTAAAGGACGATACCGGTGCTGAGCTGGCGGTGGTGACATTAAAAACGACATATCCCCTTGATACAAAGACCTATGCAACTCAATTATTCGAGAAGTGGGGGATCGGCAAGAAAGGAAAAGACAACGGCCTTCTCATCCTTTTCGTGCAAAAGGAAAGAAGAGTGGAAGTGGAGGTCGGCTACGGCCTGGAGGGAATAATCACCGACGGGTTCGCGGGCCAGGTGCTTGATAAGTTCGCCATGCCGGAATTCAAGAAAAATGATTTCGGGAAGGGCTTATACATGGCCGCGCTCGCCTTTTATGACCGCATCACGGAGGAATATTCCAACCAGCCGCCGACAAAAGTGGAGCAGATAAACCTGAACTTGTTCTCAGTTTTCCTGGCGGTTTCTGTTATAATCGTCGTGTTCCTTCTCGCGCTCCTCGGCAGGACGGTCATCGGCGCGATAATTTCCGGGATCTTTGGGGCGATCATCGGCTATTTTCTTGCCGGCATAGCCGGGATATTCATGGGTTTCTTGATCGGAATGATGATATCCTCCGGCGGCTATTACGGCGGTTACGGAGGCATGGGAGGCGGTTTCGGAGGTTTTGGCGGTGAAGGCGGCGGCTTCGGAGGGTTCGGAGGCGGGCGAAGCGGCGGCGGAGGAGCAGGGCGGAGTTTCTGATAAGGAGGGATTATCATGGAAAAGTGGAATAAGCCGTGGGTGTGGATCGTCGGGATCCTGGTAATTTTGATATTATCAACTATCGGAATGTATAATAAATTAGTTTCGCTGGATCAGGATGTTACACAGTCCTGGGCCCAAGTTGAAAATCAGCTCCAGAGGAGGAACGACCTGATACCGAACCTTGTGGAGACAGTAAAAGGTTATGCCAGCCATGAAAAATCGATATTCATTCAAGTCGCAGATGGCCAGGACAAAATTGGCCGGCGCTATAAAAATGGGTTCCCAGGCGGACAAGATAGTCGCCGCGAACGAAATGAATTCAGCGCTGTCCAGATTGCTTGCCATAGCGGAAAATTATCCGAACCTGAAGGCGAGCGATAACTTTATCAGGCTGCAGGATGAGCTGGCGGGGACTGAAAATCGAATTGCCACCGAAAGAATGCGCTACAACCAGTCCGTCCAATCTTATAATACCGCGGCAAAAATATTTCCGACCGCTTTATTTGTCCACTGGTTCGGTTTTGAAAAAGCAAAGCCGTATTTTGAGGCCGCATCTAACGCTAAAGCCGTTCCCAAAGTTAAGTTCTAGGAGGGATTATGAAGATAAGACTTGAATCCGCGTCAGTTACAGACTGCAAATGCGATGTCCTTATCATCAATGAATTCGAAGGCGTTAAGCATCCGGGAGGAGCGACGGGAGCGGTGGATAAGGCCCTCGACGGGGAAATATCGAAATTGCTTGCTTCAGGCGCGATCAAGGGAAAACTTGGAAGCACATACCCCTTGCAAACCCGCGGGAAAATAAAAGCGAACGAGGTCATATGCGTCGGGCTTGGCAAAAGCGAGGATTTTGACCTTGATAAGGTCAGGATAGTGACTGATGCGGCGGTAAAAGCCGCCAAGGTCTGCAAAGCAAAAAAAATCGCGACAATAATCCACGGCGCGGGAATAGGCGGGCTTGACGCGAAACAGGCAGCTCAGGCAATAGTCGAGGGAGCTCTTCTCGGAGAATACAAATTCAAGGGATTCAAAACGGAAGATGATGACGACAAAGATTTGATCGAAGAGTTCATCATCGTCGATTATGACCCTGAAAAGATAAAGGCGATTGAACCTCAAATTGAAATAGCAAAAGCTTATGCAGAATGCGCGAATAAAGCGAAAGATCTTGGCAATTCCCCTTCAAATGTTGTTACTCCCACATATCTTGCGGAATACGCTTCCACAATGGCAAAAGAAGCCAAAGTCGAATGCCAGATACTCGGCAGGGAAGAGATCGTAAAAAAGGGAATGGACGCTCTTGCTTCCGTCGCGCGCGGTTCAAAGGAAGAGCCGAAGGTCATAGTCCTTAAATATAACGGAGGCAGCAAGGACACTTACGGACTTGTCGGGAAAGGCATAACGTTCGATTCCGGAGGGATATCGCTTAAGCCACCATCGAAACTTGCCGAAATGAAGACAGATATGGCCGGCGGCGCTGTTGCTATCGAGACAATCAGGCTGATAGCTAAACTGAAGCTTAAGGTCAATGTTATCGCCGTCATCCCCGCAACGGAGAACATGCCCGGCGGAAATGCTTATAAACCGGGGGATATCATCGGTTCATTGTCCGGCAAAACGATCGAAATAATCAGCACGGACGCGGAAGGAAGATTGATACTTGCTGACGCGCTTGCATACGCGAAAGAGCTGGGAGCTAACAAGCTTATCGACATTGCCACGCTTACAGGCGGCTGCCGGGTGGCGCTTGGCGATGTAGCGGCGGGAGTTATGGGTACCGACGAAGAAACGATGAAAGGCATTATCAGTTCATCCAAGACAACCGGTGAAAAAGTATGGCGGCTGCCGCTTTATGAAGAATACAAGGAATACCTCAAGAGCGATAACGCAGATATCCTTAACTGCACGGAAAGCGGAGGAAAGGCAAGCGCATCCGTGGGAGGGATATTCCTGCAGAAATTCGTCGGCGATACTCCGTGGACCCACATCGACATAGCTGGCACCGCGTATCTTGATAAGGGAAGTTCATATCATTCAACCGGCGCAACAGGATATGGCGTCAGGCTGCTTGCGGATTTCTTTCAAAATTTGTAATTAATGCAAAATAAATGGGAAGCCTCGAGACTAAAGTCTCGGATATTTGTGATTTTAACCGCGACTTTAGTCGCGGGTTTCATCATTCTTTACGGAACCTCATTCGCCTCCTTAACTACTATCGGCATATCAGAATCAATTGCCCCCGAAAACAGGCCGATGATGGTCGAGATGTACAGGATAAGGATAAATAATACTGCCGACGGAAGCATCGAAGTCAGCGAAAATAAAGGCGATTCCTGGACATCGGTAGGGCAGGTCATACTTCCGGCGAAGCAGGTCAGCGACCAGGGATATACGGCTTCAAAATGGATAAATGACGGCGATGTCGCGGCGATTGCCGTTAATGCTATACATATCAAAACGAATTATAATTCAGTGGATGACAAAGGCGTTATTTTCAACCTGGTCCCCAAAGAATATTATTCAGCTGATCCTAAATTGAGATCGAGCCTGGAAGCGACCATATACACCGATATCAGCGCGGGGCAGGGGATATTCGGCGGAGGATATTCTCCTTTCGTCGGCAATACTGTTTCCACATCAGACGCGGCCGGAGCGCTCCTTCCTTTGCAAACCGGATATATCCCGAAAGACGGCGATGTGATCGTTATCAATGTTGAGCGGCCGGCGAGGTATCCGAAAGAGATAGATTTTGAGAACAGGTTCGGCGGGCTGATAACTATTAAATATATCGACGGAGAAGATCGGGTCATCGGACAGGTATTGCGGCCTGTGGAAGGGGTAGGCAGGTTCCTCGGCACCAAATACGCTGATGTAGGACGTATAAGAGCGAACCACGCGGGGGTTATCTGTATAGCGACATCTCATCTCGGGCTGATAGGAGGATTCCAGATAATCCCGGCAGGCCACGGCATGAGCAAGGAAATGATCACTGCGCGCACTCTTACCCAGTGGATGGTGATCGGGCCGGTCAATGCCACCGACCCGTCGATCGAGGGATTAGCACCATTTTTCAAGCATTTCCTTCAGCCGAGATATAACGAAAACGATATAGAATCTCCCGACTGGCAAAAAAAGCTTCTTGAAAGATTCTTGGTCGAGGTGCAATATAAAGATAAGGATACCTGGGAGCCGATGCCGGAAAATCACATGTCATTGAGCAAGCCGCTTCCGAGATGGGCGAATACAGCGATGGAAAATGTGGCTAAGATCAGGATATTGTTTCCGATATATAAAGGAGAAACAAATGGGCGGATGTAATTTCGGATGAAAGCGCGCAAGATCTTGCCCCTCCGGTCCTATTCAAAAGGATTGATATCATAATGCATTTATTCGATACGGACAGACTGCAGCATCTGGATGATCCTCACAGAACAGCACAGATCCCCGTCAAAAAGATCGCGTCAGAACTTGAGCTTAAGGACGGTATGTCAGTTGCTGATATCGGATGCGGCTCCGGATATTTCAGTTTCGCATTTGCGGAATACATCAAACCACGCGGCAAATTGACCGGTTTCGATGTCCAGCAGGCCAGCATAGATTTCTGCAATAATAAAAAGACTTCAAAAGACACTAATATTTCTTTTATCCTGAATACGCCGGGCAATATACCAGCCCCGGACAGCAGCTTTGACGCGGCTACCATGATACTGGTGGCCCACGAATTATCCGAATCTAGAACATTCCTTAATGAAGTGCAGAGGATACTGAAACCAGGCGCGAAGCTTGCGCTCATTGAATGGCAGATGGCGCAAACAGAAGACGGGCCGCCCTTAATTGAGCGAATATCTTCTGATATGCTCCAAAAGCTTCTTGCAGATACGGGATTCAATATAGTTAAGAATAAAATATCTGGCAAAAATCATTATTTCATCGTTGCTGAAAAAATTACGCTTTATAGGAGGTGAAACATGATAAACAACATGAGCACATTGGATAGATGTCTCAGGGTCCTGCTGGCGCTGGTCGTAATATTCCTTTATGTTCTGAAGATGATATCCGGGATTGCCGCGATTATCCTTGGGGTTATCGCAGTCATATTTATCATAACAAGCTTGATGGGTTATTGTCCTCTTTATCAGTTGTTCGGCATATCCACAAAAGGGAAGAAGTAATGAAATAATAGGCCGGTGCATTAAAGCATTGTTAATGCTTCGGCCTATATTATACAAACTTCAAATATCCCCCATTTTAGGTAGCAAATTGAATACCCAGCCTACAAAGAAACCGGCGCAAAACCCGTCGATCAGCGCCCATACCGTTCCGATTATTATCCCTCCCAAACTCGATCCATAACCATGATAGATCGAAGCAAGCGTCTTCATGAACAATGTTCCCCAGCCGAAGAGCGCGACAAGTATCCCCAGCACCAATATCCCGCCTGCCCATACGATACCGATTGCGGCTCCAAGCCTTATTGAATCTATTTTCATATTTCACCTCCTTATTTTAGATCTTATTGAAAAAGTTTAAAATGATAAGTTATTAAAAGAAAAACGATCGCCAGAACAAAAAAGACGGTCATTCCGACAATGATCGCATTGATCGGGCCTATCTTTGGAGAAAAGTAGGCGATGGCGATCATATACGGTATCCAGGAAACAATCGTTCCCCAAAGGACGAATTGCGAGTGCTGGCTCACTGCGAGGCCACCTTCCGCTTCGCCTATGAAAATATACGAGATAAGGGTAAAGACCGGGACAAGGGTGGCGAGCCCTGACAACAGACGAAAACCGCTTTGTTCAAGAAGAACAATCAGAGTGACAAATGCCCCGCCAGAAATAAAATAAATAATAATACTCTTCACGTTAAAAGTATAGCAAGTTCTAAATGAAAAATCCTTACCAATTCAAGATCGGTAGATGCCACGCATCCACGAAGTCCAGAATTTTATGGAATAAGCCGAGATATCGATCCATTAACAGCTCGGCCTATTTTCACAACGATCTCAAATGTCCCCCATTTTCGGGAGCATGTTGAATATCAAGCCGAAAATGAAACCGGCGCAGAAACCGTCAACCAGCGCCCAAAGCGTGCCTAACGATCACGCCCACGAGGCCCGGGCCATATCCCATATATACTGACGAGAAGCTTAACATTAATACCGTTCCCCAATGGAAGCAGGAAACAAGAATGCCCAATAGCAATATGCCGAATGCCCAGGTGATAGCGGATGCTACGCCAAGCCTTATTGAATCTATCTTCATATTTCACCTCCTTCGATGATCGATAATATTAAGCTTATTTTTTCTTTTTGGAAAGAGAATTTGATCTTATGATGACCCTGATAAGCTGCCATATCCTCATTATCAAGCCTTTTTCCCGTTTATTATAAACAGAATGCGCTTCCTCAATATTTTTTCCGATCTCGGCGTCCAGCGACGCGGATTTTGTCATGGACAATATCTGGGACGGATAAACGCTCCTATGCCCGGTCATAAGGAAACTTATCACACAGGCGACCGCGGCGTATGAAGCTATCTGAGGACCAAAAAGTTCCGCCGCCATTATGCTGGCTGCGATAGGCGTATTGGCCGCTCCGGCAAGCAAGGCAAGGAAACCTATTGCCGCGAAAGTCCCGGGATCCAAATGAAATAAATGTGCAAAAAAGCTTCCTGCGGTGGCTCCCACGAAAAATATAGGCGTTACTATCCCTCCGCTTCCGCCAAATGCAAGCGTTATGGAAGTGAAAACGATCTTGATCAAGAATGCATACCATGGGACTATCGAACCGTGAAGACATGAAAGTATTGAGTCCAGTCCAAGACCGAGATATTGTTTCGAGAATATAAGCGTCAGGATTATCAGGAAAAACCCGCCGATAAATCCTTTGAGCGGTTCCCAGGCCTTTATTCTGCGCGCCAGGAGGTCAAAATACTTCATTGCCTCTATAAGGAGCAGGGAACACAGCCCGAAGAAGATCCCGGAAAGTATCACGATAATAAAAAATGATTCAGAAAAAACAGGGACAAAGTTCAAAGGAGCGTTGAAATATGTTATCCCCATTGAAGTTGATATGTGATATGCCGTTACACCGGCGATAAACGACGGGAGCAGAACGTCATATAATATTGAGCCGACGAACAGCACTTCCACGCCGAAAATAGCGCCCGCTATCGGCGTGCCGAAAACAGAAGCGAACCCCGCGCTTATCCCGCAAATAACCAGCTTCCTTCTGTCTTTGTCGCCGAATTTGAACATATCAGCGAAGATCGAGGACAGCCCTCCTCCTATCTGCGCGCAAGGGCCTTCTTTTCCGGCGGAACCCCCCGAGGCAAGAGTTATGATCGTCGCAAGCAGCTTGACTGGCACTACAGCCGCGTTTATCTTTCCGGAACGTTTATGGACGGCTTCTATCACTTTTTCGGTGCCGTGTCCTGCGGCATCTTTTGCCAGGATGTCCACCATCAAAGCGCTTAAGAAAAAAGCTACGGGAAGCAGAAGATAATACAAAGGATAATTTGAAGAATATGTGATGCTTATGTTAAGCAGTTTTATGAAAATAGCTGTGGATATGCCCACTATCACGCCGATTATAGTTGCAAGGAAGACCCATTTGACCACGGAAATGAAAATGACGGAACTTTCTATCAGTCTTTTCTGCATGTCAATATTTATAACATATCAAATGAGAACTTTAAAGTATATTTCCATTTTCAAAAGCAACTTGAAAATTTTCATCTAAGATCTATCTAATATTCGGTTTAACTTTTATTTTCAATATAGTAGTATTTTCTCGCTGAAAAGGGAAAGCTATTCATTGAATCCGATCGGCAACTGCTGCACTCCTGTATTTTATGATATTGTGAACAAAGAATTGAAGAAAATGGGCAAGGAGCCGGTCAGCCAGGAATTCATCGATAAATACGGGTGTTGTTAGAAAGATACCTCTGATTTCCCCCGCCCCTCACTCTCAAATGCCAAAAAAATCTTCAAAAAAAGTGAAATTTCCGGGCAAAACTGTCGATAATCTTTTGTATTAAGCGGAGATGGAATCGGTCAATCTCTCATTTTATTTTTAATACAGAAAGGCAGAAGTGTTATGGCAATATTTTCGCATTTTGATCTTGGTGGAGGAACGGTAAGAAAAGGTACTTTCAGGACGGATCGAAAAGGAAAAGTTTCTATGATCGACAGACCGGCTGTTAAGGAGTTGAAATTCAGCAGCAGTCGGCAATTGATCGGACTTGCGTTCGAAGAGGCGAAAAAAATAACAGATGACCAGGATACTATAATATTTCCCATTGCCGGCCCCGTCGACAAAGACCACAAAAGCATCATTAAATTCCCCAACCAGAATGGAATTCTGCAAAGAAACATCCCTTTCGCCCATGAATTGGAGAGCAGGCTTTCAGGATCATTCAGGAGGAAGATCAGGGTTGTCGTCATAAATGATGGAGAGGCTGGGGCATACGCGGAATTCAGCCCGTTGGGCGCCCTTGCTAAATTGTGCGACGGCGATCTGGGGATGGCATTTATAATCGGCAACGGAGTTGGCGGAAGGCTTTATGTAAAGAATGGTGACAGTATAGTGCCTGTCCCGGGCGCTTTTGAGCCGGGACACAGGCTTGTCCCGAAAAATCTTGTGAAGCAATTGGGTTACTTTGATTTATTGCGAAAGCCAGACGAGAATAAGTTAACCATCAAATGCGGATGCGGAATTAAAAGCGAGATATCGATCGACGGTGACAATGTAAGCGGCAACGATATTTGTTATGAAACATTGGTCAAAGGGCCGGCGCTTCAAAAACTGTTCAACAGATTTATCGGCGCCGCAGGCGTGAAAGCGCTTGATGACCAGCCGCTCCGCGACAGGCTCCGCAGCTTCCCGCCGATGTTGACTTACAATGAACTGGAGAAGAGCCCATTTTTCTGGCACATATTCAACTCTCGCACTATTGATAACAAGGAAGTTTCGCGCATCCTGAATGAAAGCAAGAGAATAGATCCTATCAGCGATACTATTTTCGCTAAAGAAGGGACCATACTGGGCTATGTTTTCCAGAAGCTTCAGGATGGGTTCAATGAATACTCAAAACCGATCACATTTGCGTTGACCGCCGGCATAGGCTGCAATTTTGGCAAGTATATCATTCCCCATGTGCGGAGCTACCTGGCTAATCTGAGGCGTTTCCATCAAATATCTTCCTGGGCAAAGACCCCAATGGTCACTGTAGGGAAATTATATTCTGATGAAACGAACTTATATGGGGCCATGTATTATATGCTCGACCTGAAAAAGCATAGTTAATAACGTCCTATAATCATTATAATCGGCAGTTCCTTGATATCAGTTATTAATATCTCGGCGTATGTTCAACAGATATCCCGATGATGGTGGCAAGAAAGACCCATTTGATAACGGATATAAACAGGACGGCGCTCTCTATCAATATTTTTGCATATCAATAAGGAACTTTACAGTGTATTTCATAATACATCCAAATCCATTCATGTTTGACTTTATTTTTCATTATAGTAGTATTTCCTTGTTCGAAAAAAGAATGCTGATTCATTGAATTTAAAGAGAGGATCCGATGGGCTTAATTAAATACTTGAAAGACAGGGTATTCCTGGAGGATCCGATCAAGGATTCCCTGGAAGATATAAGGAGGAAATTAATCTCATTGGAAAATGAATCAGGGATCCCGGAATATGATAAAGTAAAATATGACATCGACACAAAGATACTTATAAACCGCTTTAATAAGCAGCAAATCGTTAACATGACGCAAATGGTCATATCTATCGCTCTGGTAATATTGACCTTTATCCTGGTTTATACCACGTATACGCTTCAGGGTGCGACAAAGACCTTGAATAATATGATGCCCGAAATGATGCCGAAAACGCACGATCATAATAAAATAAAATGAGCCTTCAATTCAATAACCTTAAAAGGAGGTATGAACATGCTTAATATTCCTCTTGTTTTTGCTTTCATCGCCGGCCTTATCTCATTTCTTTCCCCGTGCGTCCTTCCGCTCATACCCGGATACTTGGCATATCTTGCAGGATCATCAACCGCCGAAGAAAAACCCAGGCAGATAGATCTTTTCATGAGCAGTGTTTTCTCGGTGCTGGGATTCGCGCTCGTTTTCGCCGTTATGGGGGTTTTGCTCAATACTATTTTGAAAGACACCGCTTATTCCGTCCAAATGTGGCTTTCCCGCCTGGGCGGACTTGTTATAATAATTTTCGGACTCTTTCTTACCGGTCTTCTCCAGATCCCTTTCCTTGAGAGGAAATACAGGTTCAGGGTTAAGTTCAATTCAAGGATGCTTACCTCTTTTGTTTTCGGCGCGTCGTTCGCCATAGGCTGGTCACCGTGCGTCGGCGCGGCGCTTGGGAGCATACTCGGCCTCGCGGCCACGCATCCCTGGATGTCGTTCAGCCTTCTGTTTACTTATTCAATAGGTTTTGGTATTCCGTTTTTAATAGTTGGAGCTTTTACGGCGCAGGCGAACACGCTCATAACAAAATATTATAAATGGCTTTTATATATCAAAGTGCTGTTCGGCATTTTCCTCATATTTGTGGGAATACTCATTTTCACGCAGTCGCTTAATCTCATAGCCAATTTTAAGATACTCAATGATCTTATACTGCGAAGATGAAGAACGCGCGGACAATAGGCCTGATAATTGCCGTTATACTGATAGTTGCTGCTATCTACCGGCTAGAATCCGTCAGGCCTGAAAAAGATCCGTCGGATCGACCGCGGGCATAACGATCAAGTCAGAAAATCCGATCATCAAACAAAAAGCGAATCAATATGAAAGGGCAAAGGAGATCGTCAACCCTTCAGGTTTCATAAACACGGAACCTTTCACGATCGAAAGCCTTATCGGGAAAAAAGTCATAATGGTCTTGTTCTGGACATATTCCTGCATCAACTGCCAGCGCGAGACGCCGTATATAAACGCCTGGTACGATAAATATCACGACAAAGGCCTTGAAATTATCGGCATCCACACGCCGGAATTCGACTTTGAAAAGAACAAGGCCAATGTAGCTTCGGCGGTCAGGAAATTCGGCATTAAATATCCGGTCGTCCAGGACAATAACTATTCCACGTGGATCGCTTACAGGAACCAGTACTGGCCGAGGAAATATCTGATAGACATCGACGGCTTCATCGCGTTCGACCAGATCGGCGAAGGCGGATATCCGGAAATGGAGAAAAAAATTCAGGAACTTTTGGCAGAGAGAAATCAGCGGCTGGGAATTAAAGAAATTATCCCTACGGGCATAGCAAAGCCGAAAGCTATCGAGATGAACGGATCAAAAGTCAAAAGTCCAGAAACTTATTTCGGCTCTGCCAGGAACGACTTACTAGGCAATGGAATTCCTCACTTTGCCGGCATCCAGCAATTTCAGCTGCCGCGTTCATTCAGTGAAAACACTTTTTATTTGGGCGGTTCATGGGCTTTCAGCGGCCAATTTGCCGAAAATAAGGCTCCCGGCGCTTTAGTTACATATATATATAACTCAAAGAACGTATATCTGGTAGCCAGGTCGGATAAGCCCGTCAAGATAAAGGTTTTGAAGGACGGAAAGCCTCTTGGCGCTGACGCGGGGGCTGATGTCGGAGTTGACGGTTATGTCACGGTTAAAGATGCCAGGCTCTACAAGCTGATCGAAGGATCCGATTACGGTCGCCATACGATAGAGTTGATCATCCGGGAACCAGGAGCCATGCTGTTCACTTTTACCTTCGGGTAATCTTATCGTGTGCTATAATTCCCTTTGATGAAACCGAAATTCTACATAACTACGCCTATCTATTACATTAACGATATCCCCCATATCGGCCATGCGTACACGACGATCGCTGCGGATGTCATGGCGCGATATAAAAGGTCAAAAGGATTCGATGTTTTTTTTCTTACCGGCACCGACGAGCACGGGCAAAAGATAGCTGAAGCCGCAAAGGCAAAGGGCCTTGAGCCGAAACCATTCTGCGATCAGATAGTCACGCGATTCAAGTCCGCGTGGGAAGCCTTGAATATCTCATACAATGATTTCATTCGCACAACAGAAGACCGGCACGTTAAGGTAGTTCAGAGCGTATTCTCAAAACTATTGAAATCAGGCGATATCTATAAAGGCGAATACGAAGGCTGGTACTGCACGCCGTGCGAGACCTTCTGGACGGATATGCAATTGAAGGAAGCGAGAGTAAATACGCCGAAAGCGAAAACCGCCGGCAGCGAGCACGAACCGCACGGCAATTTCTGCCCTGATTGCGGAAGGCCTGTCCAGAAGATAAAGGAAAAAACCTATTTCTTCAAGCTCTCAAAATATGAAAGGGAGCTTTTGAAACACATTGAATCCCATCCGGAATTCATAAAGCCCGGATCAAGAAGAAATGAAGTTTTGAGTTTCATTAATTCCGGCCTGAAAGACCTCAGCGTCACGCGCACAGCTTTTGACTGGGGAGTTCCCGTCGCCGAGGATAATAAGCATGTTATCTATGTCTGGTTCGATGCGCTGATAAATTATATTTCCGCGCCGGGATATGAAATCAACCGTCCCCGATTCGAAAGATTATGGCCGGCGGACCTGCATCTGATGGGGAAAGAAATAGTCAGGTTCCACGCGGTGATCTGGCCGTGCATGCTCATGGCGCTGGGGCTTCCCCTGCCTAAGACAATATTCGGTCACGGCTGGTGGACATCAGAAGGCCATAAAATGTCAAAATCAAAAGGAAATGTTGTGGATCCCATCGCGCTTTCGAAAGAATTCGGCGTTGACGCGGTCAGATATTTCCTTTTGAGGGAAGTGCCTTTCGGGATGGACGGTGATTTTTCAAGGGATGCCCTCATTTCGCGCTTCAATTCTGACCTTGCGAACGACATCGGCAATCTCCTGAACAGATCGCTTACAATGATAGAGAAATATTTCAATGGTGAAGTATCAGTTCCGGCCAAACCAAACTTTGACG
Source organism: uncultured bacterium (assembly GCA_963768305.1). Lineage (GTDB taxonomy): Bacteria > Margulisbacteria > WOR-1 > CAVSGV01 > CAVSGV01 > CAVYHE01. The sequence goes on along the minus strand of CAVYHE010000007.1, from coordinate 74,526 downwards.
AACATAGTTCCCAATTGATGGCGCTTGCCAAAGAAACTCCCGGCGCTTATTCGAAGCATATGGATGAGCTTCAGTTTTCCGAAGCTTTATCAGCGGTATGGAAGCTTATAAATCTTGCCAATAACTACATCGAAAAGGAAGCGCCATGGAAGCTATCCAAGGAAGGCAAGAACGAAGAGCTGAAGGCCGTGATATACAATCTTGCCGAAGTCTTGAGAATTACCGCCGCGATGATATCTCCTTTCATGCCGTCTACCGCCTTGAACATGATCGGACAGCTCGGGCTTGAGAAAGAATCACTGGATGGCCCTGAAGCAGTGAAATTTGGCTCGAAAATTGCTGCTAAGGTCAATAAAGGCGGTCCGCTGTTCCCGCGAATAGAAAAATAAAACAGTAAAATTATGCTTACAGACACGCATGCGCATCTTACAATGCCCGAATATCAAGACATTGACGAGGTTTTGAGCCGAGCCAAATCCGCCGGCCTCGAATTCATTATTGATGTCGGTTTCGACATCCCATCGTCGGAAAAATCGACACTTTTATCAGCTGACAGCGATTTCATTTATACTGCAGTTGGCATCCATCCCCATGATGCCAAGTCTTTTGATGAAACTTGCTATAAGACCATCACCGATCTTCTTAAAAAACCTCGAGTTGTTGCGCTTGGCGAGATTGGCCTCGATTATCATTATAACCTGTCCACTCCGAACGAACAAAAACGGATGTTCTCAAAATTGCTGTGGACCGCGCGCGATGAGAAAAAACCCGTGATCTTCCATGGCAGGGAGTCATATCCCGACATGGTCGACATAATCCATTCGGAGGGCAAAGGCGAGGTGAAAGGGGTCTTTCACAGCTTCGGCGGGACGCTTGACGAACTGAAGTGGATACTGGACAACGGATTTTATGTTTCCATCAATGGGATGGTAACTTTCAAGAAGGCAAAGAATATCATCGATATTGCGAGAATAGCTCCGATCGACAGGATATTGATCGAAACGGACTGCCCGTATCTCACACCGGAGCCGTATCGCGGCAAAAGAAACGAGCCGTCTTATGTGAAATATGTCGCTGAGATCCTCGCAAAGATAAAAGGTTTGACCGTCGATGAGACCGGAAGGATCACGACAGAAAATGCTAAGACTTTTTTTAAGATCTAAGATAAGCAATAAGGAAAAGGTCGGCTTCCTCAAGAAACTCGCACTTTTGACAGGAGCAGGCATGACATTATCCGCCGCGCTTGATGCAGCCGCCATAACTGATCATTTCAAAATGATCGCAGAAAAGGTCAAATCCGGCGGGTCTTTCTCTGCCGCACTTGATCCCGTTATTTTTCCTTCTTCGGTAATTGGCATTATTTCCGTATCGGAAAGAAGCGGCGCGCTATACATGGGATTGAAGAAATCGTGCCAGTATATGGAAAAGAACGAAAGCTTCAAAAAAAGATCGCTGGGGCGCTTGTTTATCCGGCTTTTGTCCTCACCCTTTGTTTTATCTCGCTGTTCATATTGGTTTCTGTCCTGCTGCCTTCATTTGCCGGGATATTCCGTTCCATCGGCATAGAGCTGCCGTTAATAAGCAGGTTCATTCTCGATTCCGGCAGATTTCTTCCTTTGTTCATGATCATCATTGCAACGCTTGCATACTTCGCATTCAGATATGTTATGAGCGATAGGGGATTCCGGTTCCCTATCATCGGCAGGATGCGGTCAAAGATGATCGCGGCCTCATTTTTCGGTTCAATGGGCGAAGCATTATCGTCGGGAATGAGCATAATGGATTCACTTATGCTTTCAGCCGGCCTTGTGAACAGCCCAATGTACAAGGAAAAGCTTGAAGAATGCATAAAGCTCGTTTATGATGGGAACGGCCTGAGCGACAGCCTGCAGACAACGGGCCTGTTCGATGACACGGACATTTCGCTGATATCAGCAGGGCAGCATTCTTCATCTCTTGACCGGGTCTTTGGCGAGCTGGCGGAAATGCACTCCGAAGAGATCGAAAATGACATGAAAACATTTACCAGTTTAGTGGAACCGGTTTCAACTTTGGCAACCGGTCTCGTCGTGGGATTGATCGTTTTCGCAATGTTCATGCCGATAATCAAATTAATTAATGCATTAGGAAGTTAAATTAAGGGGGTTTTTATGAGCAAAGCTTTTACTCTAATTGAACTGCTTGTGGTCATAGCAATCATCAGCATCATTGCCGCGTTCATGATGCCGAACTTCGTGGGCGTTCAGGACAGGGCGCGAGAAGCAGGGGTCAAGGCGGTCATGCACTCGATCCAGATGGCGATAGAGGCATATAATATGGAGAACGAAGCATATCCGATGGGGAATAACATATCATTGAAGGAATTGATCGACGAATATCTTAGCCAGGGCGGTTATGTCACCACTATTCCGAAGAATCCTTTCACGGGAAAAGAATATACGGAATCCGACACGGCCGGAAAGATAATATATGTCTATGACGATCAGACTTCGGCATACAAGTTAATTGGATATAAGAGAAACGGATATTCAGAAATTCTGGAATTAAGTAATATGTAAAGCGGGAAAAGACGTGGGCAAGGCTTTTAGCCTTGCATAGCGCATGCCTGCTTTTTCAGCTATAATTATCATGTGAAATATATATCAACAGCCCTTTTATTCCTTATTATTTCTTGTTAATTTCTCCTTTGCCGCTGACTTTGATCCGAAAGGCCGCCTAGTAATGTCATTGGGCGGTGAGGTATCGGTAGTGAATCCGATACTTTCCAGCGATTCAACATCATCTGCTATTGAAGGTGTTATTTTTACAGGCCTTGTTAAGGTGGATAAGAAACTTAACTTCATTCCTGACCTTGCAAGATCATGGAGAGTATCTAGAAGCGGCCTTATATGGACCTTTCATCTGAGAAAAGATGTGAAATGGCATGATGGAGAGCCTTTTACTGCAGAGGACGTCAAATTCACTTTTGATACCATCCTTAACCCGAAGGTCAATTCCGTAAGGCGCGGGGACTATATCATCGACGGGAAGCCGATCAAATTCTTCGTCGTCGACAAATACACATTTAAAGCGGTTTTGCCAAAGCCTTTCTCGCCGTTCCTTTCCAATGCTTCAATGGGAATACTTCCGAAGCATTTGCTTGAAGGGAAAGTTCTGGATATGTCCGATTTTAACAGGCATCCGGTCGGGACCGGGCCTTTTATTTTTGTGGAATACAAAGCAGGCGACCATGTCCTGGTAAAAAGGAACCCCAATTATTACGGCGGCGTTCCAAAACTTGCCGAAATATTGTTCAAGATCATCCCCGACGAGAACACTTCCCTTGTCGCGCTCAGATCTGGGGATATCGATGAAGCCGGAATTCCGCCGAAGGATTTCCACCCGATGAAGCACGTCAACCTTTATAAATATGACGACCTTGTTTACACATATCTTGGATTCAATTTAAGGTCGCCGAAATTCGAGGATGTCAGGGTGAGGAAAGCCCTGGCCTGTGCGGTTAACAGGAAACAGCTGATAGGGCTCATATTTTTAGGCCAGGCATTGCCGGCATATTCCCCCAGCGCTCCCATCTCATGGGCTTACAGCGATGAAGTGCAGAAATATGAATATGATCCGAAGAAAGCAAGGGCACTTTTGAGGCAGGCGGGAGTGAAGGATTTGGAATTCACCGTCCTGATAAATCATGGGAGCAAGGAAAGGGAAAAAGCGGCCACGATACTGCAACAGCAGTTCGAGCGCGTGGGCGTGAAAATGAACATTAAAGTCCTCGAATGGAGCGCTCTCCTTAAGATCATCAACACAAAACAGGACCCGAAAGATTTTGATGCTGTCATTATCGGTTGGGCGACGGGTGTGGACCCCGATTCATATTCAATATGGCATTCGAGCCAGTATCCTAAGGGACTTAACTTCATCGGCTACAACAATCCGGAGGTAGACAGGCTGTTGGATGCCGGAAGGAAAGAGCAGTCCAGGGAAGGAAGAAAGAAGATCTACGCCAAAATGTACAAGGAGATAACAAATGATGCCCCGTATATTTTCCTCTGGTATCCGAAAGTCCTTTCGGGCGTTAGGGACAGGGTTGGAGGACTTTCGGAGCCGGGACCGGCGGGATTGTTCCTGGATATCGAGAAAGTATATATCAAGAAAAAGTGATCAATGAATAAATTTATCATCAGGCGATTACTGCAGTTAATCCCATTATTGATAGGGATATCACTTATCACTTTCTTTGTGATGCACATGGCGCCGGGGGATCCAACCGCACTTTTTACCGACCCGAACATCAAACCCGCGGAGCTGGCAAGGATCCGCGCGAACTGGGGGCTGGATAAGCCGATAGCGACGCAGTATATAATGTGGCTCAAGAACGCCGCCATGTTAAATTTCGGATATTCGTATATTTCCGGGAAGCCGGTGACAGCTGAAATATTTGAGCGCCTTCCCATGACCCTCTTGTTAATGAGCATTTCATACATATTGATCCTCCTGATATCGATTCCTGCCGGAGTGATCTCGGCGGTCAGGAAAGGCTCTCTTTTTGATAATTCTTTTACGGTGCTTTCTTTTCTTTTCATGTCGATCCCCACGTTCTGGCTGGCGCTGATCTTCATGCTTGTATTTTCCCTGAAGCTGGAATGGGTCCCGCCTTTCGGCAACATTATCCTTCCAGCGGCTGTCATGACGATCTCCGGCCTTGCCGGGATCACAAGGTATCAGAGGGCGAGCATGCTTGAAGTGCTGGGCCAGGAATATATCAAGGTCGCCAGGGCTAAAGGGCTTCCGGAGAATGTTGTAATATTCAAGCATGCATTAAGGAACGCATTGATCCCGATCGTTACCCTGCTAGGACTTTCACTGCCCGATCTTTTCGGCGGAGCGTTCATCATCGAGACCATATTCGCATGGCCGGGGATGGGACGGCTTGGAGTATCAGCCGTATTCTCGCGCAACTATCCGCTCATAATGGGGATAACGATGTTCACGGCCGTTCTGATAATCCTGTGCAATCTCTTGGCCGATATAGGCTACTCACTGGTGGATCCGAGGATACGATATGCTGAAAAAAAATAAGCTCGCGTTGTTCGGATTGATAATATTGTCCGCATTATTTTTAATGTCCGTTTTTGCTCCCATAATCGCGCCCTATGATCCGAACAGGATATTGGAAGATCACATAGCTGCTCCGTCGGCCAGGCATATTTTCGGTACCGATGACCTCGGCCGGGATATTTTCAGCCGGCTCCTGTACGGCGGCAGGATATCTCTTTCTGTTGCGGTGATTGCCGTATCGGTTTCTTTGACCGTCGGCGTGACGCTCGGGTGTTTGTCCGGCTATTACGGCGGGTTCCTTGATGAGGTCATAATGCGGTTCACTGACATAATGCTTTCTTTTCCGACGATCTTTTTGATATTAGCCGTTCAATCGGTGTTAACTCCGAGCATATTCAATGTAATGATAGTGATCGGAGCGACATCGTGGATGGGTATAGCCCGGCTCGTCAGGGGGGAATTCCTTGCGTTGAAAGAGCGCGACTTTGTAGAAGCGGCAAGAGCTATCGGCTGCAGCGATATCAGGATCATTTTCAGGCATATCCTTCCAAATGCCTTGCCGCCTGTGATCGTCGCGGGAACTCTAGGCATGGCCGGGGCCATACTTACCGAATCCGCGCTAAGTTTCCTGGGGCTTGGTGTCCAGCCGCCCATGCCCAGCTGGGGCAATATGCTCATGGATTCGCAGTCTTATTTGCTTGATGCCCCCTGGATGGCGGTTATCCCGGGATTAGTGATAATCATCGCCGTGCTTTCGCTTTATTTTGTCGGGGAAGGCTTGAGAGAGGGGCTTAATCCAAGAGAATGAACGATTATACCGAAGACAAACTGATGGATATCAGAAAACTTTCCGTCAGTTATTTTAATAGAGGAATTATCACGAAAGCCGTGGAAGACGCGGACCTTTTCGTACAAAAAGGCGAAATGGTCGGGCTGGTAGGAGAATCCGGCTGCGGCAAATCGTCGCTTGCGCTGGCCATCCTCAGATTGATCGACCAGCCAGGAAAAATATCGGGCGAGATAATATGGAAGGGCGGCGACATCATGAAACTTTCTCCTTCGGCGATGCGAGAGATCAGGGGAGGGGACATATCAATGGTCTTTCAGGACCCTTTCTCTTCCCTTAATCCGGTCATGAAGATCGGGGAGCAGATAGCAGAGGTTTACAGGATACACCAGGATTATTCCAAAAAAGAAGCATGGGATATGGCCGTGGACATGCTGAAAAAAGTCCACATTGATGATCCGGAAAAACGGGCGAATGATTATCCCCATCAGTTCAGCGGGGGAATGAAACAAAGAGTTGCCGTGGCGGTGGCCTGCGCGCTTTCTCCCGACCTCATTATTGCCGATGAGCCGACCACCGCGCTTGACGTTACGACCCAAAAAAGCATCCTCGAACTGTTGAAAGAATTAAAAACGACCATCCTTTTCATTTCACACAATATCGGACTTGTTTCTTCCTTCTGCGGCAGGATATACGTCATGCAGAACGGCCGCATTGTGGAGAGCGGCAGCTCTTCTGATATCGTGAAAGCTCCAAAGAACGCATACACGTCAAAATTAGTTAATTCATACAAGGAGATGAGCGTTGGGCATAATTGAAGTAGATAAGGTCAGCAAGAATTTCGGCAGGGCCATGGCGCTGGATGATGTCAGCTTCTCGGTAAATGAAGGGGGATCTTTCGGGGTCGTCGGGGAATCGGGCTCGGGAAAAACGACCCTCGCGAGGATAATCCTTAAATTGATATCCGCATCAAAAGGTAAGGTGGAATACTCAGGCGGATTTTCAAGGAAAAATTTCCAGATCGTTTTCCAGAATCCGTACACATCCCTTAACCCGCGCGTGAAGATAGGCGAGGCGGTCCAGGAGGCGCTTTCAATTCATGGCATCTCAAGGGATACAGGCGAGATACTGAAAGAGGTCGAGCTTGACCCCGCTTTCGCGGACCGATATCCTCACGAGCTCTCCGGTGGGCAGCGGCAAAGGGTTTGCATCGCCCGCGCTTTGAGCATAAGGCCCAAATTCCTCGTCCTTGACGAGCCTGTTTCATCGCTGGATATGACCGTGCAGCTGGAAATATTGAAACTCCTTAAGAAATTGAAAATTCAGTTCGGATTGACCTATATGCTCATCGCCCATGATCTGTCAGTTGTCCGATTCATGTGCGACAGGATAGCGGTGATGAAAAGCGGAAAGATAATTGAAACCGGGGCTGTCGAGGAAATATACAAGGGTCCAAAGGACGCTTACACAAGAATTCTTCTTGATTCGATACCAAAATTACCTGATTAAGTCCATCGGCATTACGGATGAGTTATCTTTCCTTCTCTGTTCAAGATCGGCGCCGGATGATTCCATTTCAGTTAAATATTTTTGGTTCATGATATGGGGGGTTATTAGAACAATGATTTCCTTTTTGGAATTAGTGATGCTCGTACCCTTGAAAAGGAGGCCGACAACCGGGATATCCATAAGGAAAGGCACGCCGGACACCGTTCTGTCCGATGAGTTCGTTATTAATCCTCCGATAATGATGGTTTGTCCGTCCTTAACGATCAAATGCGTCGTCGTTTCGGTAGTGGTCTTAACCGGCAATCCTTGGTTTATATTGGCGAGGCTGATCTCCGGATGAATGTCCATAGCTATGAGGCCGTCGCTTTTAATGCTTGGCGTTATGGTCAGCTTAGTTCCGTAGTCCATGAATGCAACCGATGTCGTGGTCCCGCTGCTCGATGTCGTGGTTTGCGCGTTATAGCCTAGCTGTCCGCCGGTGATTATTGTCGCCTCTTTTCCGTCCACCGCCATGACCCTTGGACTTGAAAGTTCGGTCACGTTGGTGTGGGAAGCAAGGGCATTCACGTAGGAGGTGATGTTCTGGTTCGTGATCTGATAATAAAGCCCCGGAGTGGGAGCGGGAATGGTCGGTGTTGTATTTGAAGACGTCAATGTTGAAAGGTCGGGGACAGTCTTCGTCCCCGTGTAAGACGCGGCTGACTCAAGGGCGTTGTTCGGGTTGGTCCATTGATGGGATGTTGCCAAAGCTCCTGTTTCATCCAGCCCGACCTCAATGATCCTTGATTCCACCATCACCTGCCTCGGCGGAATGTCCAAGTTCCTTATCAATATCTCGGCCCTCTTCAGGTCATCAGCCGTGCCTTTGATAATGATGGTCTTGTTCCCTTTGGTAGTGTAAATGTTCGTCCCATCCGGCATAAGCTTGGTCAAAGTTGACAAAAGCTCATCAGGGTCCACGTAATTGATGACGAATGTCCTGACAAAAGTACCGTCCGGAAGCTCTTCTACCCTGACCGGTTCCGTGGAGGAAAAGACCTGCACAAGGTCGCCCTCCCTAATGTATGTGTAGCCGTTCGATTTTAAGATGATGTCCAGCGCGTCGTCCGGCGTCACATTGTTCAAAAGCACCGAAACTTTTCCGTAAACGTCATTGCCGGCGATGACACTGATGCCCGTTTCCTTTGAAAAGACCTGGAGCACCGAACTTATGTCCACGTTGCGGAGGTCCAAGGAGATCAGATGCTGAGGTTCCTTATTTTTCGCTTTGATCACAGGCAGTTTCTGTGAGGTCGCGGCTTCTTCCGTGCTTAAGCTTAAAGCGTTTGTTGCCTCTTGAGAAGAAGGGGATCCCGTTATTTCTTGCTCATTTTCAGCCAATGTTTCATTGGAGATCGCTTTTGGCTGCGGAGTGGATCTTTTTGCTATGAACTTTTTCCAGGCAAGCGACTTTTTCCAGGCAAGCGACCTTAAATACAGCGAAAACTTGTCGCCTGGTTTTATCAATAAAGCCGCATTACACTGATCTATCGCATATTTATAGTGATCCATCCTATAATATGTTTTAGCCATCCAGCATCGCGCTTTCAGCTTATCAGATCTATCAGGCTCGGATGAAAGTACTTCAACGAATTTCGCCAGCGCTTTTTTGTAGCTTCCCTTATTTAAAAGGGAATAGCCCGTTTCAAAGTGCTCTTCGATTTTTTTCTGTTTTATGGTGGATGCCGGTTCAGCAGAGGCAGATGCTGGTAGGGGGGCAGGAGATGATATTTCGGAAGATGCCGGCTGGATATTTTTTGGTGCGGAGAAGCCGCCAAAAGATAATATTGAGATCAAAAAGAAACAAATAATGTATCTCATTTATTTTTTTCCGATCGGAATATCATAATGCGTGCCATTCTTGACAAGGCTAACATTATCTCTGCGTATTTTCAACAGTTTATAGCCAAGTATCCTGTCCCCGGTCTTTAGGACCTCGTCATTTATTATGGCCCTTTCGACCAATCCTTTTACATAACCCAGATATTTCAGCTGTTTGACACCTTTCGGCGCCGTTGCGGCGGGAGCCAATTCTTCATTGCCTGTTTCGGTATAAAATGGGTCCGCCATTGATGAATATCCTTTTTCTTCTCCGGGTGGCTTCGATGACGGTCCGGGCAGGACAAATTCCGAAAGCGACATGCTTACATTCAGCACATTCTGGTTGACAATTTTATTCATATCCATGGAATCCACTCTTATCGTGACCGGCAGCAGTTTTAGCTGGGCCAGATAGGAATTGGTGTCCGCGTAAGTACCCGTGAATTCGACATGCAGGGGCAGCCTTTTATATTTTTGTTCCTGCACAAGGTCCGAAGGCTGGATCAGATTATAGTCTATGTTCAATCCTTTTCCGACAACGGATATGAAGTTATTGATAAGATACGGAGTTTCGCCTTCCGACGGGACCTTTGCCGAGAGATCTGCCAGTTCGCTCTTTATCATTGCCTTGACCACATTAAGGTCCTTTACGGGTAGAGGCCCCTCGGTGACCCTGCTTATCTCGTCATCTACCGATTTCAAGGAAGCTTTAAGGTCGTTTATTTCCTTATATTTAGGCGCATACAAATAATGGTTCATTCCATAAAGCAGAACAAGCATTACCGCGATAGCCACGATCTCATCACGCCATTTAGATATGAACTCTTCCATTTTTTCCCCTCTATCAGGTAAGATTAAAGGTTATCTGAAAGACCGCTTTTTCAGTTTTATTTTCGGTCGCTTTGCGCACCTGTGACAGCACTACATTCTGGAAATCCGGGGAATCCTGAAGGCTTTTCAGGAAAATGCCGACTATTCTCGCGTTCCCGGCTTCACCCGCAAGCGTGATCTGGCGTTTTGAATTATCATAGGATAAATGCGTGAAAGTGACGCCTGCCGGAAGTACTCGGGTTATTTGAGAAAGGGTCTCCCGCAGATGGGTTTGCTCTTTGATTATCTGCTGAAGGATCGCCCTTTTTTCATTTAAGGCGTTCACGTCCGACATGATAGCCTGCTTGGATACAAGTTCATTCTTGTATTTGTCCCGCTCCCCGCCAGGAAAACGTTGTAAACAATAGCAATGACGACGATCAGAGCCAGAATAAAGTTAAAAGAAGCCGCACTCACGTGAGTTCCAGCGGGTAAATGGATATTAAACCTTTTTAATTTATCATCCAGGCCGCCAAGACCTTTGGACTGCGGGGACCTTTCCCTGGCCGTTACTTTGACCTTTATTTTAAGCAGATTTATTTTTTCGCTCTGCTCCAGCGCCAGTCCCACGGCAAGAGCCAGCCTGATAGATATCTTATTAAGGGCGGCCGTATCGATCCCGGACGACGGGTCTATCTTAAGATTTTCAACGGGATCCAGCCTTCCAACTTTTATCCCCAGCGCGTTCGAAAGGAATTCATCCAGATGCATAAGGCCTGCGCTTCCCCCGGTAAGGAATATATTGTCTATCTTTTCTTCCCTAAATTCTTCCTTGTAATAATCAAAAGATCTTAGGATCTCGTTCTGCAGCCTTCGCAGAGTAGGAGCCATCATTTCATAGACATGAGCGAGAGGAACGCCCGTATCCGTGACTTCGGTAGAATCTTTTACAGGTATACCGTATCTTATTTTTATGTCCTCGGCCTGCTCATAGGTCAGGTTCATCTGCCAGCGGTCGGACACCAGAAGGCCGGTCATGGCTTTTGTGATGGAATCTCCAGCGACAGTGATCTCCCTGGTAAAATTAAGAGTATCGCCCTTAAGGAGGTTTATGCTGGCGGAATCGGCCCCGATATCTATGACAGCGTTAACTTTGTTCTTTTCGCATCTGCCGCTCCTGCTTATCAGCGCGCGCAAAGCAAGCGGGATAAGGGTTACACCGGTGAATTTCACGCCGGATTCTTTAGAAACAGCTGAAAGGAGGTCCATCACATCCTTTCCTGCCGCGGCGAACATTATGTCATATTTCTCGGCGACGGCATCAGTGACCTTTCCCATTTTGTAAAAATCCATGGATGCGTTCTCAATGGGGAAAGGCACCAGATTCTTTGCTTCCCAGATAAGCGCGTTCCTTATTTCCTCGTCAGGCATTACGGGGATGGTCAGGCGTTTCATGCTTACATTCGCGCCGGACGCGCTGGTGAAAACCTCAGTGTCGGACCTCTCATTCCTGAAAAGCTCTTTCAAGACCCCGGCTATCGCTGAGATTTTATTGTCCGATAAGGGGATATTGCGGACAGAATACTTTAGAAGTGATACATCAACGCCGGATATCTTAAGCTTAGCAAGCTTGACAGATCTTTCATCTATGTCCAGCCCGATAACTGTTTTTTCCGGCATGGTGAAATTATATCACTTATTTCTTAATTTAACACTGGACTCCAGCGTGCTTATGCTTGTGCCTTTTTGTCCGGTGATCCGGATATAGACGGAATTTATGGGATTTCCGCTGTATGTCAAATAAAAGTCGCTGATATTCGTTGAGATCTCCTGGGATGGCGCCGAATTAACGGTTTTATATATCATCCTGCTGGATTGGCCTGTCCAATTATATGTAATTGCATCAGAAGTTCCGCTTGGATAAAGGTTCTGGGACAAAAATGTGATATCTTCGGCGCCTGCTGCTTCAATACTTTGTGAGCCGCGCAGATCAGCGGTTAACTGTTCCATGGCTCTTTGAGCTTCAATGGAAACAGTCGCGTCATACATTTCATCATTAAAAAGCCGCATGGAAGAAGCGAAGCCGTAAAAAACCAGGACTATCGCAATGCTCATCACAGCCAGTGCCATGACCATTTCGATGAGGGTGTAACCCTTTGCGCTGTCCTTAGAAATTCGATATATATGTTTCAATGGTTATGCCGTCCGCCTTTTGGCTGCCTGTTCCCCAAAACACCATGACCCGGACATCTTTCAAGTTGCCCAGATCCGTGACATTTACCTGCCTGGAGTAAGCCGGATAAGTCGGTGAAAGGGTTATCAATGATTCGGCGGTTATGGAAGACCATGAAGAATTGTTCTTTATCTCTTCGATCTTTTTTTGTGCCAGCATAACCGCAGTGTTCGTGCTCTTCACTTCCTCACTGGCGTTCATCCCGTTCGTAAGCATCTGGAGAAGAGGGATAAAAACCATTATAAGGATTATCATTACAAGCAAGACCTCGAGTAAACTGAACCCGTCTGCTTTGCCCGATCTTCGCATCCGGAGCGTGATATTCATATGAGGCAAATGATAGCACAGGTCGAAAAAAAAGGGAGCCCGACCTTAAGTCGGGCATCCCTTTGAAAATGTCTTTAAAGACAATAACGTATCAATGGCCGTTCGAGTCCCAAATAACAGTTGGATCAGTAGGTGTGACTACTCCGGTGTCAGCCACAGATGCCGCGTAATTTCCAACATTCGCAGCTGCAGTACATAGTGGGCCTACCGACCAGACCACGTAATAGGTCTTGGAAGGGCTCACGGCATAACCATAATCAGTGTTGGCAGTAGGATTGAACGCATCATACAGCTCAGAATTAATGATATTTGGCGTAATGGTATTGCCGGCCAGAAGAGCTTCCCAGGCGGCGCCTGTGGGCGGGTACACATTGCCGTTGTTCTTATAGTAAGATTCAATGGCGATCTTCAACACCCTCAGGTCCCCTTGCGCCTTCGTCTTCCTCGCTTCCTGCTGCATGCCTCTGAAACTCGGGATCGCTATAGCTATCAATATCGCTATAACGGCCATGACTATTAGGAGTTCAATAAGCGTAAAGCCTTTGCTTTTTTTCATTTATTCACCCCCTTTTTTCATGAATTTCAGATGAGTCCAGAATATCCCCTCAAAACAAGCATATCATATTTTACCGGCAAGTCCAGAGTTTGTTAACCCCTTGCCGCGGGACGAATGATATCATACCCGGCGAACAAAATCAAAGAGTACCGTTCGAATCCCATATTGAGTCATTCGAGACCGTGACTTTGCCGTTATCAACTATAGATGCGCTTCCGGTCCCTCTTGGCCCTACCGAATAGATTACATAGTAGCTGGAATTCGGGCTTAATGCATATCCAAATTGACTATTGGAAGGGACGGCAAAGGGATCATAAAGCACTGAATCAATTATCGCGGGAGCAGTGGAAGAAAGCGTGTCCTCCCAGTTCGTGCCGACAGCTGGATATTTATACCCGTAATTTTTGTAATATGATTCGAGGGCTACCCTCAATACCCTGAGATCGCTTTGCACCGCTATTTTTTTTGCTTCTACCTGAAACCCCCTGACAGAGAACACTATGGAGATCAATATTGCAATGACCGCTATTACAATGACCATTTCAATGACCGTAAACCCAGAGGCACGCGGAACGCTTCGTTGCGGGGTGAAATCTTTATTTTTTCTCATTCAAACCTCCTAAAGCCTATCAAAATGCTCCTGGTTCATCGCGTGAAGAAGAGCTTCTTCGTAAGTTATCAACTTGTTCTTGTAAAGGTTCTTCAGGGAAGCGTCCATTGACATCATTCCGTATTTCGCGCCGATATCAAGCATTGAATAAATTTCCTGGGTGGAGCCTTTCCTTATTAGATTTCTCACGGCGGAAGTGGGTATGAGCACTTCGGTCGCGACTATAAGACCGCTGTTATCTTTTTTGGAAACAAGCTGCTGGGCGATGATGCCCTGCAGTGAAAGCGAGACCTGCATCCTTACCTGGGCCTGTTGATGGGGGGGGAAAACGTCTATTATGCGGTCAATGGACTGAACGGAATCATTCGTGTGCAGGGTGGATATGACCAGATGCCCGGTCTCGGCGGCGGTTATCGCGGTTTGTATGGTTTCCAGGTCGCGCATTTCCCCGATAAGTATCACATCGGGGTTCTGCCTGAGCACTCTTTTCAATGCCGAGTTGAAAGAATCGGTGTCTATTCCGACTTCCCTTTGTTCAATAATGCTTTTATTGTTCTTATGCGTGTATTCAACAGGATCTTCGATCGTTATGACATGGCGACTCCTGCCTTTGTTTATCATATCCACCATACAGGCTTGGGTAGTGGTTTTTCCGGCGCCGGTGGGACCAGTGACAAGGACCATTCCCCGTTCGATATTCGCGAAATCTGAGACAACTTTTGGCAGCTTTAGTTCTTCCATTGAAGGAATGACAGAAGGAATAAGCCTTAATGACGCCGCGGCCGTGCCTCTTTGATAATGAACATTTACCCTGAATCTGGCGGCATTCTTCAATTCATAACTGCAATCAAGCTCTTTTTCCTTCTCGAAAGTCTCTATCTGTTTTGGAGTGAGAAGGCCGTAGATAAGAGCTTTCGATTCGCTCTCGGAGAGGACCTCGGAACCAAGATAGGATATCACGTCATTGACCCTGAGGACGGGCGGAGCATTGGCAATGATCAAAAGGTCCGAAGCCCCTTTTTCAATAACATTTTGAAGTAAACTATTCGTTTCCATAAGTTCTGTCAGCGAAAAACATTATACAACCGATAAAAAAATTAGCAACAAGATTGCTTTTCTGTTCATCTGTGCAGTGTCTTGACCATCGAGAATATCGGAAGCAGTATTGAAGCGAATATGAACCCGACCGCTCCGCCGATTATGACCAGGAACATCGGCTCCAGAAGCGCCGTGATCTTTTTTACACTGTATTCGGTGGCCAGATCAAAATAATCGGCGACCTTGTTCAACATGGTGTCCAAAGCGCCTGTTTCCTCGCCCACAGCTACCATGTGTATGGCCATCGCGGGGAATTGTCCGCTTTCCCTGAGCGGCGCGGAAATAGTTTCGCCTTTGCTTACGGATGCATACACTTTTTTCAGCACTCTGGAAATTATGGCATTATCTATGGTCTGCTCCGTCACTTCCAGCGCCTGGAGCATGGGCACGCCG
Source organism: uncultured bacterium (assembly GCA_963768305.1). Classification (GTDB taxonomy): domain Bacteria; phylum Margulisbacteria; class WOR-1; order CAVSGV01; family CAVSGV01; genus CAVYHE01. Next base: position 59,288 of record CAVYHE010000007.1, on the reverse strand, counting down.
GTGGAGATAAGAGAGCCAAGCGTCCTGGAAAGACGGGAAATAGTGGACTCTCTTATGACCTTCCCCCAGACAGGGAGAAGGAGCAGGGCGCTGTCAATGTAATATTTACCTGAGTCGGTCTTTTTATACCAGTTGAGCAATAGATCAAGGCCGATCACTGCTACTATGGTCTGCCTCCAATATGCCCTTATTAATATGTTGGCTTTATACAGCATAAGCGTGGGCAGTGGGAGCGGCACATTTGATTCAATGAATATCTTGGCGAATGAGGGAAGTATGGTAACGATTATCAGAATAATAACAAGAGTCCCCACAACGGCCAGTATCACGGGATAGAACAGCGCCGTGGATATTTTTGCCTTCAGTTCGGATTCGCGTTCCATGAAAGTCGAAAGCCTTACCAATATTTCATCCAGGTTGCCCGCCACCTCGCCCGCGCGCACCATATTGATGAACAGCGGAGGGAATATGTCCGGATGCTTTTTCAATGAATCGGAAAAAGTCTGGCCTTCTTTAATGTCGTCATTGATCTTTATTACCGCGTTCCTGAGCTTCTCGTTCTCTGTCTGCTCAATAAGGGACATCAGGGCGGTCGGAAGCGGGATGCCGGCGCCTATCATATTGGACAGCTGGAAATTGAACATGATCAGATCGTTGAGCCTGACCTTTGTGAACCGCATGAAAAAATCATCGATGGCGGCGGTGGAGGTCTTTTCAGTCACGGAGGTGATAAATAATTTCTGCTTCCGCAGCCTTGAGACAAGGGAGTCGGTATTCGGTGCTTCCATTGTGCCGAAAACGGGTTTTCCGGATTCATCCCGCGCTTTATAAGAATATTTGGGCATGATGGATATTGTTAATCTTGCGTGACGCGGATGACTTCATCGATAGTGGTGGAGCCGTCAAGAACTTTTTCTATGCCGTCCTCGCGGAGAGTTTGCATTCCCGCTTCCTGCGCAGCGGCTTTTATCTGTGTGCTGGAGACCTTTGTAAGGACCATGTCCTTTATCTTGTCATTGAGCAGGAGCATCTCGAATATCCCTAGCCTTCCCTTATAACCGGTGTTCTTGCAGACCTTGCATCCTTCTCCTCTGTAAAATTTCGCGTTCCTTGAGACCTGGGCGCCTAATCTGTCTAGGATCTCCTTTGATGGGACATAGGATTGCTTGCATTCCTTGCATATCTTTCTGACAAGCCTCTGGGCAATGATGGCGATAACGGAGGAAGAAATAAGAAAAGGCTCCACTCCCATATCCACCAGCCTGGTCAAGGAGCTGGGAGCGTCATTTGTGTGAAGAGTGGAAAAAACAAGGTGGCCGGTAAGCGCGGCTTGGACCGATATCTCCGCGGTCTCAAGGTCCCTTATTTCCCCCACCATTATGACATCGGGGTCCTGCCTGAGGATGGAACGAAGACCTGTTGCGAATGTCAGACCTGCTTTTATGTTTATCTGCGACTGGCGCACCCGCCTCAACTGGTATTCCACCGGATCCTCGACAGTAATGATGTTCTTGTCGGGAGTATCGATGACATTCAACGCTGAATAAAGGGTCGTTGTTTTTCCTGAACCCGTCGGGCCGGTGACCAGGATAATTCCGTGCGGTTTCACGATCAAAGATCTGAAATTTTTAAGATTATTTTCATTAAATCCCAGTTTTTCAAGACCCATCAAAATACTGGAAGTTTCCAAGATCCTCATCACGATATTTTCTCCGTAAATTGTTGGAAGGGCCGACACCCTCATGTCTATCCTGTTCCCCTCGATATTCAACTTGAACCTTCCGTCCTGCGGGACCCTTTTTGTGGCGATATTCATGTCGGACATTATTTTTATCCTGGACAGCACCGCTGCCTGCATTAATTTCGGAATGGCCACCTGTTCATGAAGAATTCCGTCAACCCTGTATCTTACTACCAGCCGGTCGTCTTCCGGCTCCACATGGATGTCGGAGGCCTTATCCCTGACGGCCTGCATGATTATCAAATTCACGAGTTTTATGATAGGAGCTTCTTCTGCGATATTCCTAAGCTTTTCCGTATCATCGATCTCTTCTTTTTCTCCCCTGCCTTCTTCTATCATGAATGATTGCACATCCATGCTCTTGATCACATCTTCTATTGAACCGCCCACCTTATAATACTGATTAATGGCATCTTTTATCTCAGTTTCCGTTGCCACGGCGGGCTCAACATTGCTTTTTGTCTTTATCCTGACCTCATCTATGGCAAAGATATTAAGAGGATCCGCTGTCGCTATGGTCAAAGTATCTCCGGTCTTGAAAAGCGGGATGATCGTGTGCTTTTTCGCTAGACTTTCGGGGATAAGGGCGATTATTTTGGGGTCTATCAGATAGCTTTTCAGGTCGACTTTCGGGATACCGAGCTGCTCTTCAAAAAAAGTGGAGATGGCGTCTTCTTTGGCCAGCTTAAGTTTTATGAGCGTCTTTGTCAGGGACTCTCCGGTTCTTCCGCTTTCTTTCTGAGCGTATTGAAGTTGATCATCGGAAATGATCTTTTGTTCTACCAGGCCTTCTCCGAGGGATTTTCTCTGATTGATAACCATCGATCCACTCCCCTTCTTTTAACCGGGGACATTTGCGCAAGCTTCAGGCCATGTGTTCTTTAACTATACTTAATACTTCGTCCATTTTAAAAGGTTTTTCTATGTAATCGGAAAGCCCGATATTAACAGAGCGGACCAAACTCTTGTCTTTCCTGTATGCGGTAACGAAGATCACCGGCATATTGGGATATGCCCTCTTTGTTTTTTCCAGAAGTTCAATTCCCGTCATTCCCGGCATGTTTATGTCGGCGATGAGCATATCAAAACGCCTGAGGCTCATCGATTCCAGAGCTTCTTCGCCGCCTTTCGCGGTCTCCGCCTCGTAGCCGCCGTCCTCAAGCATCTGCTTCAGAATGACCCTAATGTTCTCATTATCATCAACTACCAGGATTCTCTTCATATATTTGACTTACACCTTGCACTAATATATTATTATTCCCGAACGTTGTCAACCTTCAAGGAAAAGAGGCGCCTTTAAAGTAGAACTGATAATTTACATATTTATCATTATTATTGGCCTGGTCACAGGCAGCTTCCTTAATGTATGCATTTCCAGGATCCCCGAAGACGCTTCCATAATTTTTCCTCCGTCCCATTGCCCCAAGTGCAAGGCAAAACTGGGGTTTTTTGACCTCATTCCGATACTCAGCTTTATCTTGCTTCTTGGGCGATGCAGATATTGCAATGAAAAAATATCCGTACGATATCCTATCGTCGAAGCTTTGACCGCGGCGATCTTTCTTCTGTTATACATGAAGTTCGGATTTTCCGGGCAATATGTTTCCTGCATTATATTTTCGGTCCTGTTGATCGTTATTTCCTTTATCGATATGGAACATATGGTCATACCGGACGATCTGGCGCTTATCGGTATAGGGACCGGACTCATTTATTCCGTTTTTTCCGGGAGATCAGTTGAGAGTTTGCAGGGCATTTGTTTTGGTTTTGTTTTCATGTACCTTTTGGGCGCGTCGGCGAAGATCGCGTTCAAGAAAGAGGCATTGGGAGAAGGCGATATCAAGTTGCTTGTAATGTTCGGGGCGAACATCGGCATAATGGGATCGCTTTACGCTATTTTCATTGGTTCTATAATGGGAGCTTTAGCAGGGATCACAATGGTATTACTGAAAAAGAAGAATATGGCCGACCATATTCCGTTCGCTCCTTACCTTGCGTTGGGCGCCGTTGTTTCGATTTTGATGGGATGTTTGATGTGATATAATCGATGGTCGACAGGTTCCGAATTTAGAAAGGATGATGAGTTTGGCAAAGATAAAAAAGGTCAAGGCAAGGGAAATACTGGATTCAAGAGGCAATCCTACCGTTGAGGTGGATGTTGTCCTTACCGACGGGAGTTTGGGGAGAGCTGCTGTTCCTTCCGGAGCGTCCACAGGAGTGGCGGAAGCTGTTGAATTAAGGGACGGCGACAAATCCAGATACATGGGGAAGGGAGTTTTGAAAGCTGTAAATAATGTCAATACTATTATAGCTAAAAAGGTCAAGGGGATGGACCCGGCCGATCAAAAAGAAATAGATTCATTAATGATAAAACTTGACGGCACGAAAAATAAAGGGAATCTGGGCGCGAACGCCATACTGGGCGTGTCGCTTGCGGTCGCGAAAGCCGCGGCAGCGTCAAAAGGCTTGTCCCTTTTCAAATATCTGGGCGGGAGCAAGGCGAAACTCCTTCCCGTTCCGGGAATGAACATACTTAACGGCGGAAAGCACGCGGATAATAACGTGGACATTCAGGAATTCATGATAATGCCGGCGGGATTCAAGTCTTTCAGCGAGGCACTGAGAGCGGGGGTGGAGACGTTCCATTCATTGAAAAAAGTTCTTTCAGGCAAAGGATATAACACTTCTGTCGGTGACGAAGGCGGATTTGCACCGAACTTGAAAAGCAATGAAGAAGCCGTGGAAGTGATCCTTGAAGCGATCGGAAAGGCCGGATATATTGCAGGCAAGCAAATATTTCTCGCGCTTGATCCGGCATCAAGCGAATTTTTTCAGGACGGCAGATATGTTTTCAGCAAGTCGGACAAGTCATCAAAAACTTCCGATCAAATGGTAGCGTTCTACGAGGATTGGGTAAAAAAGTATCCGATCATTTCCATAGAGGACGGAATGGCCGAGGGCGATTGGGACGGATGGAAAATATTGACGGACCGGCTCGGAAAAAAGATACAGCTTGTCGGGGACGATATTTTTGTGACGAACACGGAATACCTTAAAAAAGGCATTGATATGGGCGTGGCGAATTCGATCCTGATAAAGTTGAATCAGATCGGCACATTGACAGAGACTTTGGAAGCGATAAACATGGCCAAAAAAGCGGATTACACGGCTGTCGTATCCCATAGGTCCGGAGAAACGGAAGATGCCACTATAGCGGATGTAGTAGTTGCCACAAACGCTGGACAGATAAAGACAGGCTCGCTTTGCAGGACGGACAGGGTGGCAAAATACAACCAATTATTGAGAATTGAGGAGGAGCTCGGGGCAAAAGCCGAGTTCAAAGGCCTTGGCGTATTTTACAACATTCGTTAAAGAAAGGTTCTGGCCGATAGTTTTTGTTGTAGCTTTGGCCGGTTTCGCTCTTTCGATAAGGAACGATCTGGTCCAGAATGCCAGATTGAACAGTGAGAAAGAGGCCATGAAAAAGAACATCAAGGAAGAAATTTCCAGACAGGCAGTTCTTAAGAATAAGTTGAAAATAATGAACAGGAGCTCCTACATAGAGCTGATGGCAAGGGAAAAACTGGGATTCGTTGAGCGCGGCGAAGTTCCATACAAGGTGATCGTAAAATGATCTTTCGGGCGGGGAGACAATGGGGCCAATAGCAATTGACAGCATCGTTGAAGGACGGGTGACAGGCATCACGAAATTCGGCGCCTTCGTAGATTTGGGCGAAAAGAACGTGGGGCTCATCCATATATCCCAGATATCAAATTCTTATGTTACCGATGTTGCCCAGCATCTCAAGGTCGGCGACACGGTAAAAGTCCGCGTGATAGGATCGACAAAGGACGGGAAATACGACCTTTCCATAAAGCAACTTGAAAAGAGGGAAGAGAAAAAGCCGTTCTCTCCTTCTTCCAGGCCTTTCGTGGGCAGAAAATTCGAACGGCGCGAACCGAAAAAATTCTCCAATTCATTCGAGGAAAAAATGAACAACTTCCTGAAGCAAAGTGAAGAAAAGCTTCTGGACCTGAAAAAGAACATTCAGGAAAAACAGGAAGGCAAAAGGCCCAAGAAGTTCTAACAAGCCTGGGTGGCGGAATTGGTAGACGCGAGGGACTTAAAATCCCTTGGCCGAATAGGCCATGCCGGTTCGATTCCGGCCCTAGGCAGCAGGCTCCGGAGGGATCAAACTATCAGCGATTTTAATTTCAGCGGATCATCTATCAAAAGATCAGGATCAAATTTCATAAGCTTTTCCCTGCTTTCGAACCCGTAAGTCACTGCGCAAGTGCGGATGCCCGCGTTCTTTCCCGCCATGACGTCCACGGTCATGTCACCTACGAAAAGGACGCGGCCGCGATCAACTTTGTATCTTTTTATCATCTCATTTATCGCACCGGGATCGGGCTTAAGACAGGGGAGGGTGTCGCCGCCGCAGATCTCTTTGAAATAACTCTTTAGTCCAAGGCTTTCAAGGATCTTTTTGATGAAAAGATCTTTTTTGTTCGAAAGTATTATTTTTGTTTTATCCTTGAAGTATTCAAGCATTTCCCTTATGTGCGGATAGGGAAGGACTTTCTTCAGGCCTTCTTTCATATAAATGCTTTCATACATTTTCATCGCTTTTTTAAAAAGCTTAGGCTCTTTTGTTCCTATCACCCCGGCGATCAGCGAAATTTCACCGAATCCGACATGTTCATTGATCTCTTCATTTGTTTTATACGGAAGTTTCAGCGCTCTGAGCATTTTCTGGATAGCTTCTACGGCAGGAGGGATCGAATCTGTGAGTGTTCCGTCAAAATCGAATATCATAAGGTCTATGGGAATGGGCTTTGAGGACATCAGCGGGCGGAAGATCCCAGCTTTGCTTCCAGATTTTTTTCCTGTATGCCCAGCATCGCGGCTGCCTTTCCTTTGTTCTCTCCAGCTTTCATATATATTTTAAGGATATGGGCTCTTTCAAAACTTTCTTCGATCGACTCGAACGAAGTGAACGGCCTGCCGCCCACCGGACTTTTAATAAGCACATCCAGCGGCAGGTCTTCGGGCTCCAGCTCCGCCTTATCAAGCGAGAGGACGATCGATTCTATCGTATTGGATAGTTGGGCGAGATTTCCGGGCCAGGGGCAGGCGACCAGGATATCTATGGACCGTGGAGATATCTTTATTTTTCTATCGTATTTGTTCATGAATTTTTCAAAATAATGTTCTATCAGTATGGGAAGATCGCTTTCCCTCGTTTTAAGCGGAGGAAGCTCTATGACCAAAGCGGAAACTGCATCAAAGAGTGTTTTGTCCAAATCACCGCCCTGCATGAGCGCCGCCAGGCTTACGGATGTCTCAGCTATGAACCTTACGTCCATCGGGATCATTGCCGGAGAGCCGTCGCGCGAGAATTCCTTTTTTAAGATCGCCTGGCCCAGCCTTTCCTGGATGTTCTTTGGAAGCAGCTCTATGTTCTTTATGAAAAGGATCCCGCCTTCGGCTTTTTCCAGCATGCCGGGAACTTTCCCGAACTCCGAAGCGAAAGTTCCTTTTTCGCGCCCGAAAATAATGGAGCTCCTTATGTCCTCCGACGCGTTCAATATTACAAGTTTTTTTTCGGACTCGCCGCTTATTATCCTCGCTATCTGCTCGGCTTCCAGCCCTTTTTCGCCGGTTATAAGGATGTTCAGATCCGTCTGAAGGGACTGCGAAACTGTCTTTTTTATCTGGAGCATTTGCCTGCTGTTGCCGATAAGCTCTTCCGCGTCGGGCGGCCTTATCGCGCGGGTCTGTGCCTTTATGACAAAACTTCTGGTCATGTTGAGTATGTCCTGGACATTGAAAGGCTTTATCAAATAATCTTTTGCGCCCAGTTTTACCGCGGATGCGGCGCTGCCGACGTCGTTCACGGCTGTAACAAGGATAACCTCGATGTTCTTATCTATCTCTTTTATTTTTTTAAGCGTCTCTATGCCGTTCATTCCCGGCATCCTGACGTCCAGGTATACCAGGTCTATCTTTTCATCGATTATGCGTTTAAGCGCGGTCTCTCCTGTGGCGGCGGTGATGACCCTGAATTCTTTATCGAGGATAAGAGAGAACGATTCCCTTATGCTTGATTCATCGTCCACTACTAATATTACCGGTTTAATCTCAGCCATTTATCTTTGTCTTCCCTCTCACGTAGACAACTTTCGGCTTTTCAGCGGAAGAGAACCTGTCCGCTATTATCAGCGCCGATCTCCTTAGCTCCCTGTCAGAAAGTATGCCTCGGCTTATGACGGATATCATCTTCTGAGCGCCTGGTTTCATGATAAGCTCCGCACCGAATTCACAGACGAGCGCCATTTTCACCATCTTTTCCACCGACTTGTCTATGGTATCGGAGGTTGCCAGCTCATTCGCGAGCCCGCGTTCGAATAATTCCAGTTTTGACCTGTCTTTTTCATCCAGCTTCTGTTTTTGAACGGTCTTGCCGAGCACAATGGAGAGGAAGCGCGGATCCATCTCTTTCTCATTTTTTACTTTTTCCTGATCAAGCCCTGCCATAAAGATCACTCCTTTTTTTCCGAACCGACCTGCGGTCATTATATCATTATAATAGCAATTTTCATGCCGTATAAAGTCCGAAAAATGAGCGTCAAAATACGAGAAGAAAGATATTGCGGTCCGTTTGCGGTTCATTTGCGGTCCGAGTGGACCGCATTCAAGTCAATCGGAGAAAGTGTAGAAAGAATTTTTCCCAATACCTTTTTGGGACAGGATGTGGAGCTTTACGAGGGAATTCAGATCTCTGAATGCGGTGGTTTTCGGGGCTTTCGTGTACTTGATGTACGATTGTTTCGTGAGTTTCCCCTGGTCTTTGACCAGCTCTATCGCTTTGAGCTGGCGGTCGTTAAGGTTGGATCTTTTCATCGCCTGCTTTATGAAGTCCATTTCAAATAATTTCGCGTGTTCATCGATCATTTTTTTGCTTATTTCCTGCGGAAGCTTTTCCTTTGTGATGATGTCCCTGGTGCTCAGGACCACAAGGCGCTCGATCAGGTTCTCCAGCTCTCTAACATTGCCCGGCCAGGCATAGGACATGAGCACTTTCATGGCATCTTTATCGAACCCTTTTATTTTCTTGCCGAATTCTTTATTGAATTTGTCCAGAAAATAATTGATAAGAAGAGGAACATCGTCTGCGCGCTCCCGCAGGGCCGGGATATTGATGGGGATCACGTTCAACCTGTAAAAAAGATCGCTCCTGAATTTTTTATTTTCCACTTCGTTCTTCAGGTCCAAGTTGGTAGCCGAGATGACCCTTACGTTAATAACGATCTGATTGGACCCGCCGACCCTGTCGATCATCCTTTCCTGCAGGACACGAAGGAGCTTTGCCTGCATTGCAAGAGGCATCGCGCTTATCTCGTCCAGAAATATGGTGCCGCCGTCGGCAAGTTCGAATTTTCCAAGATGCCGCTCGAACGCTCCCGTGAAAGCGCCTTTTTCATATCCAAAAAGTTCCGATTCAAGGAGATTTTCCGGGATCGCCGCGCAATTGACGGGAACGAAAAGTTTTTTTGCCCTTTGGCTTAAATTGTGTATCGCGCGCGCGACAAGTTCCTTCCCGGTCCCTGATTCGCCTGTGATCAATACCGTAGCATCGCCGTTCGCCACGTTCTTGATAAGCCGGAATATTTCTTTCATTTTCTCGCTTCTGCCGACGATCTTTTCAAAATGCCCTGTCTTTTCAATCTCATTTTTCAGGAAAGCGTTCTCGCGCTCCAGCTCCCTTTTTTCCAGGGCTTTTTCGATGAGCGCGGTAAGGTCATGGAGGTCAAAAGGCTTGACAACGTAATCGAAGGCCCCGAGTTTCATGGCGGATACGGCGGAGTCAACTGTCTTTACGGCAGTTAGCATTATAACGGGTATGGAAATGTCCATGTCCTTCATCTGCTTCAGGACGGCCATTCCGTTCACTTCAGGAAGGCGTATGTCCAGAAGTGCAAGATCTATGTTCCTGCCGGATAATATTTCAAGTGCTTTTTTTCCGTCGGAGGCAAAAAAGAGGTTATGTTTGCCAGAGAAAGCGAGTGAGAGCACTTCTCTTATGTTTTTTTCATCTTCAGCGATCAGGATATCCGCTTTGCCGTCAGTCATATTGCTCCGTTCCAGCCAAAACGTCCCTCTCCCCTGGGTGTTTTAACGCTTTATTATCGACATATTCCGCCTAAAATTTCACTCTTTTTGAAGAAATTTCAATGCCCAATTTTTGCCTGTGCGATGAGACGGTCCTTCTTTCCAGCACCATGCCTTCGCTCTTAAGTTTTTCGACTATTTGATCGTCCGTGAACGGCTTATTTTTATCCTCTGAATCAATTATCGATTCTATCATCTTCAATATCTTTTCTTTGGTGCTTCCCTTTACTTCCCTGGGGCAGAGGACCTTCAAGAGTATTATTCCGCGGGGTGTTTGGACATACTTGTTCGATATCGCCCTTGAAATAGTGGACGGATGGAGGCCAAGTTCATGTGCTATGTCCTTCTGCATAAGCGGGTTAAGCTTAAGTTCTCCGCCATCAAGATATTGAGCCTGGCTTTTGATTATCAGGGCGATTATTTTTTCTATGGTTTCATGGCGCTTGGCGATATTTTCCAGAAAATCCTTCGCGGCCTCCAATTTTTCTTTCAGGAATTCCATGCTTTTCGCGTCGGTTTTCGGGTCTTTCAGCATTTTTTCGTACACGGGGCTGATCTTAAGAAGCGGGCCGTACGATCTTTCAAGATTAACGGCCTTTAAGCCGTCATTTTCTTTTTTTATAGAAAAAGAAGGGATAACGCAAGCGGTTTTTTCCGCATAAATGGAACCGGGAGCCGGGTCAAGATTGTTCCTTATGAAATCCGCAAGCTTCTCGGCGCCGCTCTTTTCTATCTTCAAGGCTTTTGCTATCTTATCAAAATCCTTTTTTGCCAGGTCATCCAGGTGATCTTCTATCGCTTTTGTCAAAAGTTCTTCCAGCTCTTCGCTTTCAAAATTCATCTCCCTAACCTGGATAAGGAGGCATTCTTTCACGCTCCTCGCGCCGACGCCGTCGGGATCGAATTCCTGGATCAGCTCCAGCATGGTGTCTATGTCCTTCTGGGTCGCGTGCAATTCTTTTTTTATCGATCCGCTCGCTTCCGCGTAATTAGGGATATAACCTCTGTCGTCAATGCTGCTGATCAGCAGCTCCGCTATCTTTTCCTTTTTTTTGCCGATATCTTCAAGCTCCAGCTGCCTCAAAAGATGATTTTCAAGGGTTTCGGGCTTGTCCCCGATGGCTTCTATGCCGGGAAGATCTTCGGACGCTATTTCTTTTTTCGGGATCTTTTCGGAACTTATGTGTTTCAGATATTCCAGAAGCCGGTCCGGCCTCTCCATTTCCAGCATCACGTTCTCTTCGGTCTCTTTATTCATTTCTTCAACTAGTTCGATGTAGGGAAGGTTAAGCATCTTCAGCATCTGGATCATGCGGGGAGATAGCATCAGCTCCAGCGTTTGCGAAAGATTCATTTCATATCCGATGCCCAATTTGTTCATGTAAGGATTATAGTTAATAATATATGTAAAGTAAATTGACTGGTCAATGCGTTTACCGGCCAGTCTATTGCAGTAAAATAAATAAAAGAGTAATATATCGGCTGTTGCGAAATAAAGGAGGAGGATATATTTGAAAACATTCAAATTTAACAGCAGGGCTGTCATTGTTATCATTATCATTTCGATCTTGTTCGTTTCTTCCGCTGGAGTCTTTGCGAGGGATTTTGGAAGAGGAGGGGGAAGGCCGGCAGGAAGATATTTTTTTCATAGCGGCCATTGGTATCATCCCGGTTGGTTCGGGATAAATTTTGTGGTGAATGTCCCGCCGGTCGGAGGTTATGTGGATGTTCTTCCTCCCGGATATGCGGCAGTATATGTCGGCAGCACCAGATACTATTATTGCGACAATGTTTATTATGAGCCATATCCTCCGGGATATATGGTCGTGGAACCGCCGGCGGCCGCAGCGCCTGTCGTTGTTCAGTCGCAAGTCCCAAGTTTTATCGTGAACATCCCGAATTCAGACGGAACCTTCACGGCGGTTAAGCTTGTGAAACAAGATAACGGATATGTCGGGCCTCAGGGAGAATATTATAATTCCCATCCGACCGTGGAGCAGTTGAAAGTATTATACGGAAAATAATAAACTTTTTTCTTTTTAATGAATAATTCGCAGCAAAAGAACGATAATATATTTGACCGCATAAGAAGATTGTTCATCGGCAAGCCGCAAGACCTGCACGATTCAACTTTGTTGCGCAGAATGTCGCTTATAGCGTTCTTCGCGTGGGTGGGCCTCGGAGCCGACGGACTGTCGTCATCATCTTACGGACCTCAGGAAGCTTTTATCGCGCTGAAAGGGCATATATATCTTGGCCTTCTTGTTGCGATCGCGTCGGCGATAACAGTATTTGTGATCAGCGCCAGCTATTCCCAGATAGTGGAGCTTTTTCCACACGGCGGCGGCGGATATATGGTGGCGAGCAGGCTGCTTTCTCCTTCCATCGGAATGGTCTCGGGCTGTGCGCTGCTTATCGACTATGTCCTGACAATCACCGTATCTATTGCCAGCGGCGCTGACGCTGTTTTCAGCTTCCTTCCGGCGGGATGGTACGGATACAAAGTATTATTCGCCGTCTTTGTGATATTTATCTTGATACTGCTCAATATGCGCGGCGTAAAGGAATCGGTTATGGTGCTCATGCCGATATTCCTCCTGTTCATGGTAACGCACGTGGTCTTGATCCTGTATTCGTTCGGGCTTCATTTATCAAATTTCTCACAGCTTGCTTCATCTACCGCGGCGGATATCCATACGTCCAGGTCGGCGCTTGGAATTTTGGGAACGATATTCATACTGCTCCGCGCGTACAGCATGGGAGCCGGTACATATACCGGAATTGAAGCCGTCAGCAACGGCGTGGTGATATTAAGGGAGCCGAGAGCGGCAACGGCAAAAAAAACAATGCTTTACATGGCCAGCTCCCTTGCCTTTATGGTCATCGGCATAATGTTCTCTTATGTTTTCTTCAAAGTTGAACCGACTCTGGGCAAGACAATGAACGCTGTCCTGTTCGAAAATATGACGAAAGGTTGGACCATGAGCTATACCATTGTGACGATCACGCTTCTTTCCGAAGCGTCTTCTCCTTTTTGTCGCGGCGCAAACGGGGTTCATAGACGGCCCGCGCGTGCTTGCGAACATGGCCAATGACAGATGGATGCCGAAAAGATTTTCCATACTCAGCGACCGCCTTGTCACCCAGAACGGGATAATGATAATGGGAATTTCCTCGTTCTTTCTTATGATATTCAGCCGCGGCTCCGTAGGATTCCTGGTCGTCCTATACAGCATCAACGTTTTCCTGACATTTTTCCTCTCTCAGCTTGGGCATGGTCAGGCACTGGTGGGTTGAAAGGGCAAAGGAAAGGCGTTGGATCGGAAAGATATTGATAAATGGGACCGGCCTTATCATGACCACGTTCATCCTTATTTCAGTGGTGGTCATTAAATTCCATGAAGGCGGCTGGATCACATTGTTCATCACGGGTATACTTATTACGCTGGCGGTGACGGTAAAACGCAATTATGAGCGTAACGAACAACCAGATCAGGAAGCTGGACGACGAAGTTGTCCATCATCTGGTACCATCTGAGCATTATCTTCCGAAATTAAAGGATAAAAAGCCTTTCGATCCCAATGATCTTACCGCCGTCATATTAGTGAAGGATTTTACCAGCATGGGAATAACCACTGTTTCCACCGTGCTCAATTCGTTCAAGGGCATTTACAGGAATTTTGTTTTCCTCCAGATAGGACTTGGTGACTGCCGGACAGCTTGACGAGGTCCCGGCTGTGGAAAAGAAGATAAAATGCGAGGTGGATAAATTCATCGAGCTTTTAAGAGGAAACGGCTATAACGCGGAAGGGATATGCGTGACGGGGATAGACACGCTGGAAGAATTTTCAAACGTCGTCCCGAAGATACTGGAAAAATATCCGCACTCCAATTTCTTCGGCGGGCAGATAGTTTTTCAGGACGACAACCTTTTCTCCAGGTGGCTGCACAACTACACGCTGTTTTCCATGCAGCAAAAGCTTTACCATCAGGGAATACCGCTGTTCATTATCCCTGTATACGTGAAATAGCTTCGGCCGCTCGTTCCCGCAAAAGTTCTCTTTCCAGATAGACCGCCAGCTGATCCGAAACTGTTTGGAGCAGCGTCATTTCATCGCCTGAAAGCTGTTTCCTGTCATCCCTTTCAAAGGATATGACGCCGACGATCTCCGCTTTTCCTTTTAAAGGGATATAGATCGCTTTTGCGAATGACAATGTTTCAGTGGACCATCCGGCAGGCTGGCCTTTTTCATACACCAGCATCGCCACGGAAAGCTCTTTCTCATCATTCGGGATCGCCAGGCGGAGAATGTCCTCATACCTTACAATATCGTTCTTTACGATAGCGCGGCACTTTCCCCCGAGCATAACCTCAACTTCCCTCTGGATATCATTGATGCATTGATATCTGTCGCCCGCGCCGGCGATCACCGACACTATCTTATACATCGCTTCAGAACGGTTCTCCCTTAGGGCAAGCAGGCGCTCGTCCCTTCTTATCTTGCTGGTAAGATAGCTTGTTATTATTGCCGTGAAAATGTAGGCGGCGCACATGATAACATCCTCTTTTTTGGCTATGGAGAAAGTATAGAACGGAGGGATGAAAAGAAAATCCCAAGCAAGAACGCTTAAAAAAGCGAAGATCATGTTCGGCATGACCGAAATGAACATGCTAAGTATCAATACGGCAAGCAGATAAATGAATCCGACAGCCTGGTATCCCAATAATGGCAGCAAAAGTTTACTTGCCATCGTGACCCCTGTAATAGTCAGCGCAACTATCCAGTAATCATTCACTCCCGTTTCAAGGCTTGCTCCGAAAATTCTTTTAGTAATGCCCATTTCAGCCGTTTCATATTCATTTATCGGGATGACATGGATCGCGATGTTCCTGGTCTCCCTTATCAATCTGCTTGTTGTGGATCCGATGAAAATTTGTTGAATGAGCGACCTTCCGGAATGGCCGATGACTATCTGCGTTATGTGCCTGTCCTTTGCGAACTTTTCAAGCTCCGCGGCAATATCGGTCCCGACAAGAGTGACAGTTTTCGCGCCAAGCTGTTCCGCCAGCTTGAAGCTGCTCTCAAGCTCTTCCTTGTCTCTCTGCTCCCATTTGGCGGCAAGGACCGCGCTGTTCTCCACCGCAACCACGAACCATTCGCACCTGTAACGTTTCGCGATTAGAGCTCCTCTCCTGATAAGTTTTTTCGCGGTGGGGCTTGAGCTTATGCAGACCATTATGCGCTCCACCGTCTGCCACGACTCTTCCATGCCGTGCGCTTTCATGTATGTCTCCAGCTCTTCATCCACTTCCATGCGCGATCTGCCGCAGGGTTATTTCCCTCAGCGCGTTCAGGTTCCCTTCGCGGAAGAAATTGCGGAGCGCGGAATCGATCTTCTCCTTTTTGTAAACGTCGCCGCGCTTCAACCGGTTCAGCAGCGCTTCCACGGTGATATCCACCGCGACCACCTCATCGGCCTGGGTCACCATGCTGTCGGGTATCGTTTCCCTTACCACCACGCCGGTGATCTGCTTTATCATGTCATTCAGGCTTTCCAGATGCTGGACATTAAGAGTGGTAATGACATTGATTCCCGCATCCAGGATCTCGTTTATGTCCTCGTACCGTTTGTTGTATTTGGAGCCGGGGACGTTCGTATGGGCTATTTCGTCGATGAGCGCGACCGTGGGATGCCTTTTGATGATCGCTTCGGTGTCCATTTCGTCAAAAACCTTATCGGAATATTTGATCTTTTTTCGTGGGATGACGGGAAGCTCGCCAACCTGATTGTCCGTATCAGCCCTTCCGTGCGGCTCCAGATATCCGATCACGATATCTTCGCCTCTCTTAAGACGGCGGTTGCCTTCATTGAGCATTGCAAAAGTCTTGCCGACACCGGGAGAATAGCCGATGAATATCTTGAGCCTGCCGCGATTGGGCTTCTCGTTCGCTATTTTCAGCGCGTCTTCAGGCGTCATTCTTTGATTAAATTCGCTCATGTGCTATCTATTTTATCCTTTTTATTCGAATAATTGTCCAAAAGAAGATTCAATTTCAATACATTGACCCGCCTGTCGCCGAAAATATCGAATTGCCTGTTCTCCCTGACTCTGGATATCATATCAAGCACGATCTTCCTGTCCAGTTTTCTCGCCTTTGCCACGCGGTCCGCCTGAAAAACGGCGGAATCCGGACTGATGTGCGGATCGATCCCGCTTCCGGAAGCGTACAGCATGTCGGAAGGGATATCTTTTTCTTTTTTTGACCGGTCGGAAGCCAGTATCATCGCTTTTGTTTTGGCGATCCTGATCCTTCAAGTCCTTGCTGGTCGCGGAGAGATTGCTTGCTCCAGAGGGCAGAGTTGAATAATCAGCTGCGGAAGGCCGCGACCAGAAATATTTGGCCTTGATCGAATTTCTGCGCTATCAGATATTCATCGCCGTTCGCCTGTCTGTTGAAAGCAGCTTGCGCTATCCCTGTTATCAAAGCCGGATAAATGATCCCGGTCAGGACCGAAAGCACAACGAATAATTTCAGCGCATTGATAAGATGTTTCATCAGAATTTCGCCTTTATCAAGAACAGCAGCATATCGATCATCTTTATGCCTATGAACGGAGCTATCAATCCTCCGAGCCCGTAGATCTGAAGATTTCGCTTCAAGCAGAGATGCGGCATTCTCGTTCCTGTACGATACGCCGCGAAGGGCAAGGGGTATAAGCATCACGATTATCAGCGCGTTGAATATTACCGCGCTCAGTATCGCGCTCTGAGGAGAATTCAAGTCGCATGACATTGAACACGGAAAGCGGACCGTTCAAATTGTTTCCCGACGCGTAAAGCGTCCCGAATATCGCGGGAATTATGGCGAAATATTTTGCCACGTCATTCGCGATGCTGAAAGTCGTCAGCGCGCCCCTGGTGATGAGAAGCTGCTTGCCGATGGAGACGATCTCTATCAGTTTTGTCGGGTTGCTCTCAAGGTCCACCATGTTGCCGGCTTCCCTTGCGGCCTGCGTCCCTGTGTTCATCGTCACTCCCACATCCGCCTGCGCGAGGGCAGGGGCGTCATTTGTCCCGTCGCCGGTCATCGCCACCAGATGTCCGCTCGCCTGCTCGTCCTTTGATGCGCTTCATTTTTGATTCCGGCGTCGCCTGCGCGATGAAGTCATCAACTCCGGCTTCCGCGGCTATCGCCGCCGCTGTGAGCGGATTGTCGCCGGTTATCATTACCGTTCTTATCCCCATCGAGCGCAGTTCCTTGAACCTTTCCTTGATCCCGCCTTTAATGATATCTTTGAGATGGATCACGCCGATGACCTTCCCGCCTTCCGCCACCGCGAGAGGAGTTCCGCCGCTGGAAGATATCATTTTTACGGCACGATTCCAGCTCTTTCGGGAAATTTACCGGCGTATTTTTGTTATCGCTTCCACCGAACCTTTCCTGATCGAGCGGACTATCCCGCCTGTATCGCTCAAAAAATCAACACCGCTCATCTGGGTATTCGCGGAGAACGGGATGAATTTCGCTTCGTGAGGCCGCAGCTCCCGCGCCCTTAATCCGTATTTTTCTTTCGCAAGGACTACGATCGATCTTCCTTCGGGTGTTTCATCGGCCAGGGAAGAAAGCTGGGCGATGTCGGCGAATTCCTGCTTCAGTGATCCACTTTCGCCGGAATAAATTCGGATGCCATGCGGTTGCCTATCGTGATCGTGCCGGTCTTATCAAGAAGAAGCACGTCGATGTCTCCCGCCGCTTCGATCGCCCTTCCGCTCTTCGCGATGATATGGCGGCTATCAGCCTGTCCATTCCCGCGATGCCGATCGCGCTCAGGAGGCCGCCGATCGTAGTGGGAATGAGGCAGACAAGAAGCGCGACAAGGACCGGCACCGTGACGATATGCGACAGGTCCTGTTCCGCGACCGCTCCGCTGTAATCGGCGAAAAATTTCAGCGACATGACCGCGAGAAGAAAAATTATCGAAAGCCCGGAAAGGACAATACTGAGAGCTATCTCATTCGGGGTTTTCTGGCGCTTGGCGCCTTCTATCAGATGTATTATCCTATCCAGGAAAGTATCGCCGGGATTCGACGGTCACGCTGTATCATGATCCTGTCGCTTATCACTTTTGTTCCGCCGGTGACAGCGCTCCTGTCGCCGCCGGATTCCCTTATGACCGGCGCCGACTCTCCCGTGATCGCGGATTCATCAACGCTGGCGACGCCTTCAATGACCTCTCCGTCGCACGGGATGATATCGCCGGTTTCGCATACCACGACGTCGCCTTTTCTTAAATTGCTTGCGGGAACTTTTGTTTCTTTTCCGTCCTTCAGGAGCCTGGCAGTAAAGCTCCGACCTTGTCCTCTTAAGCGAATCCGCCTGCGCTTTTCCTCTTCCTTCAGCCAGAGCTTCCGCGAAATTGGCGAAAAGCACGGTGAACCACAGCCAGACGCTTATCACGAGATTGAATATCGAATGAAGGGAATAAGCAGTTGTCACGAACGCGCCTATATATGTAAGGAACATAACCGGATTCCGTCATCTCTTCGCTGCGGATGCAGCTTTTTGAATGAGCCGATGACCGCCCCGATCATCAATTTCCTTTCGTCAATTCCCGACTTTGACGGCCATTAGAATACGTATCCTTTCAGCATAAGAAGATGCTCAATGATCGGGCCCAGAGACAAAGCGCCGGCAGGAAAGTAAGAGCGCCTACTATAATAAATATCGCCGATGAGAAGAACGGCAAAAAGTGTGTTGTCAGTTGAAAATGTTCCGGCCGATGACCGGAGAGATCTTTTTTACCGCCATGCTTCCGGCAATGACCATGCAGGGGATTATCACGCCGAACCTGCCGACGATCATTGCCAGCCCCAGGAAAAGATTGTAATAAACGGTGTTAACATTAAGCCCTGCAAAAGCGCTGCCGTTGTTGTTCGATGCGGAGGTGAAAGCATAGAGTATTTCGCTCAGGCCGTGCGGGCCATTGTTGCCCAAACTTGAGAGCGCGACCGGAAGAACGCACGAGACCGCCGCTCCCACAAGCACAAAAACCGACGGCAGGACTATCCCAAGTATCACCATCTTTATCTCGTTCCCTTCGATCTTTTTGCCAAGATATTCCGGCGTCCTGCCCACCATCAATCCCGCAAGAAAAACGGTCAGCATGACGTGAAGCAGCATCCCGTACATTCCCGATCCGACTCCGCCGAAAATTATCTCGCCCAGCATCATGTTAAAGAGCGCAACTCCGCCGGCGATGGGGGAGAGCGAAGATACCATCGCATTCACGGAGCCGTTCGAGGCTACCGTTGTTGCCATGGACCAGATGACGCTGTTCGTGACCCCGAACCTGACCTCCTGTCCTTCGAGCGCGGTCACGACCTGGAACATGGGCGCTTGAATATTCCGACCAGAGCGAAAGCGCCAGCCCGCCCGCGAAAACAAGAAGCATGACCGTGAAAAGTAGCCAGCCGTGCTTTTTGTTCTTGCACCATCGCGCCGTATGTATATGTAAGGGCGGCGGGTATCAGAAGGATCGACAGCATCTCGAAGAAAATTCGAGAACGGGGTCGGGTTCTCAAAAGGATGAGCGCTGTTCGCGCCGAAAAATCCTCCGCCATTAGTTCCAAGCTGTTTTATCGCGATCTGCGAAGCCGCGGGGCCAAGAGGTAATACCTGTTTCGCGCCCTGGAGAGTGGTTATTTCTTTGTAGGGGGCGAATGTCTGGACAACTCCCTGTCCGGCGAGCAGTAGAGATAATATTATCGCCAAAGGTATAAGGACATAGACGAGCGAGCGAACGCAGTCAACCCAGAAATTTCCGAGCGATGAGGCCGATCTGTTCATCAAGCCTCTTGTGAAAGCGAGGAATACAGCTATTCCGGTGGCCGCGCTCAGGAAATTCTGGACCGTCAGTCCCAGCATCTGAGTAAGATAACTGAGAGTGACTTCCCCGGAATACGCCTGCCAGTTCGTGTTCGTGACAAAACTGACGGCGGTATTGAACGCCAGGTCCCATTTTACGCCGGGCAGATGATAAGGATTCAGCGGCAGATGATGCTGGAACATCTGAAGGGCAAAAAGGAAAATAAATCCGAAAAGATTGAAATATATCAGGGCTTTTGAGTATCCTATAAAATCCATGCTCTTCGTTCTCATCGATCCCGGAAGATCTGTAAACGGCTTTCTCAAGCCAGCCGAGCAGTTGCCGCGCTAAAGTTTTTCTGCCTTCAAAAACCGCGGCCATGTACGAGCCGAGCATCGGAGTGAAAATGATGATGGCGAAAAGATAGATCAAGACCTGCAGGAAATCGAGAGTTTTCATGTTTAAAACTTTTCCGGATTAAACATCGCATAAGTTAAATAGATGAGCATAATTACCGCTATGATCCCTGTTATCTTAAAACCCATTTTTTACTCCTTTTACTGATAAATTTATTATACTCCCTCGGAAAAAATATTAAATGATTTTATGATGACACTGCTTAAAATTTAAACATAGTTTTTTTGTATAAAAAAAGGCCCCCTCCCGCAGGGGAGAAGGGGCCTTGAATACTCCGAAACTTACTCTACTTGCAGCAAGCCGCCGTTTCTGAACAGCAAGCCGCATTATTCAACTTGCAGCAGCTTGTGGATCCCGCTTTTGCGTCGGCAAAAACGAATACCGGGACCAGAACAAGACCCGCTAACAACACAATTACCATAATTATATTTTTCATAAAGACACACTCCTTCTTTTAATTGGAATAAGAATCAAAACACGAGGGAACGTCTGTTTCAGACAAAATCTTTTCTTGATATGAATTGGCGGCAGAATAGGTCTTTATTTATCTTTGATACAAGGACGGGGTCGCGTTCATGTCCGTTAAACCGGGCGAATATTGAAGTTTCCTTTTTGACCACCAGAACACTTGGCGCGGTCGCAACAAACAATGACAGTTCGGAAATAAATTTAATCCCAAAACTTTGCGCCGATGGATTGGCTATTGTCTGTTCGCAGAGGCAGGGAGCATGTATTTCGGCTTTAGGCTGGCTGCAGCAATCGTATGAAATTGTATTGCCGCAAATGTTCTTTTCTATGCAGCAGCTGAATGCCGCCGCGCTTATGACCAGAAAGAAAATCAAAGATATTGAAGTTGTTTTCAACACAGGGATATTATATCACTTCCTGAACAACTGTGTCTTTCCGTTTTTCCCTGAAATTCCTCTCTGATTTTATCGATATATATAGTAGGAGGTTCTATGGCCCATTATTTGAGGGTAACAGATCGAATATCACCAAAACTCGGAACTTTTTTCCCGGCGGGAAATAAAGTCCCGGCGAAGAAATTCAGCCCTTTGACGAGGAAAAACCTGCGGCTTATCAATAATGAAAGCTGGATAAATATCCTGGATAAGCATTATCCTTCCCGAATAGATATCAGCCGGCACGTGTTCGTCCCGACCGATCAACTGATCGCGTCGCTGAAGCAGGTGAACAACTCTACTAATGTGTGGTTTGAAAATAGTGATTCGCCAATGAGTTTTGAATATGCGATGACCTCCCTGGGGAGTTTTTTAAAACAGGCCGGGACATCAGTGTCATTTGAGATCTGGGTAACGCGAAGGGCTGAGACGATCAGTTCCGGCGATTCATTGAACCTGAATATTACCCGAAAGAGGCTGAATGGACAATTAAATGACACAATGAGGATTGACTTGCCGTCATTATATTACGCCGAAGAGATCAAGCCGTCCTTCCCCGCTATGATGCGCTATCTCCCGTATTTTTTCGATATTGGGTCAGCGCCCACACCAAGCTTTGCATCAGGAATGGTCCACGAATTCATTTAAAAAGGAGTAACAATGCCGTATTTTTTCAGATTAGCGGATAGTCCGCATTTTTCCGGGGCCAGGATATTCCCGGAAGTCAGGATATTAAAAAAGAGCGATTTCAGCCCTTTGACAAAAAAGAATCTCCTGTTAATCAATAATGAACACATGAGGAACATTATCGATAAATACCCTTCCCGCATTGAGATCGACGCGAAAGCGCATCTTCCGAAGCAAGCGTTGTACAGATCGTTGAACCATATCAATGACTGGTCATTTGCATGGTCAAAAGGCATGAGAAGCCCTGCACCTTCAAGTGTGCCTCGTTCAATTTAATGAAGTTTTTGCGTCATGATCCCTAACGGATCCTTATGATCATGCCGGCTATCAAGGGATGGCACGGAATGATAAGGTCGGGCAATGGATTGTGTTTGATCATGACGGTTAGGTCTACAGTTAATGGAATGATAGAAAGATCCAAAGTTCCTTTCATGGGTCCGATCAATGTGGATCTCCCTTCCTTATTTTTATATGATCAGATCGTGCAGGTGCTGAAAATGACGTTCCGGCCGAAATTGTTAAACACCAAAGGACCAAAAAAGGAAAAAGTCATTTTCATGCGGCCGATCATGCTCGGGTAAGGATCGCGGCAACAGCGCTTTCATCTTCCGCCATCAAAAAGTTTTTATCTTAAAATTTGCAACCCGATATGCACCAATGCAAATATGATCGTTAAGAACGCCAGGGTCCTATGGACTTTCAACGGCGCTTTCATCATTCCGGCGCTCATTGTCGCCAGCAGGAAGATAAATGTCAGCATCCCGAATAGTTTGATCCATAAAAACATTATTTACACCTCCTCTTCAACTTTCGTTATTTTGAGGGGCAAGCCCCTCAACGCTTCGCTACTCCCCAATATTCATTGAACTTTTTTCTGTTTCTCGAAATATTTCTGATGATACTCTTCGGCCTTGTAGAATTCCTTTGACGGGATTATCTGTGTGGCGATATGTTTCTTGAACCTTCCCGACGCCTCAAGCTTGGCTTTGGACCTTAACGCGGCCTCTTTCTGCGCGTCATCGTGGTAAAAGATTATCGACCTGTACTGGTCGCCTATGTCCACTCCCTGCCCTCCGACCTGCGTGGGATCGTGAAGGTTCCAGAAAACATCCAGAAGCTTGTCATAGCTTATTATGCTCGGGTCATACTCGACAAGCACTGTCTCGGCATGTCCCGTATCCAGAGTGCATACCTTTTCATAGGTTGGGTTCTTCATTTTTCCGCCGGAATAACCGACCATTGTGCTTACCACGCCCTTTGTCTTGTCAAAAACTTCCTGCACGTGCCAGAAACAGCCCGCGGCGAAGCTGGCTTTCTCGGTCCTCGCGAATTTGAACGGAACGAATTTCAACGCGACCCCGTTGATGCAGTATCTTTTTCCGGTAGGGGCGGGGCCGTCATTGAAAACATGGCCCAGATGCGCGCCGCATCTGGCGCATAACACTTCGGTCCTGGCCATTCCCAGGCTCATGTCATTTTTTTCGGTTATATTCAGCTCCGATACCGGCTCAAAGAAACTGGGCCAGCCGGTGCCGGACTCGAATTTTGTTCTTGAGACGAAGAGATCCGTTCCGCAGCGGAAGCATTCATAAATTCCTTCTCCCTTGTTCTCGTTCAATGCGCAGCTGTATGGGCTCTCAGTTCCTTGCTTTTCCGTGATATCGTATACTTCCGGAGGAAGGATCTTTTTCCATTCAGCATCGGATTTTATTACTTTTTCAACCTCAATGATCTTGTTCTGCCTGATATCGAATATCTTTATTTTTCCTCCCATTGCCGTCACCCCCAACGATAATAAGATCAAAGATAATATCAAAATAATGACAAACTTGTTATTGTTCAAATAAATTCGCCTCCGCATGTTCGAGAGATTGGGATTATATCAAGAGCGGTACAAGCAAACAACTAAACCTTGACATCAATATTCATCATATTATACTTTTATCCTCATAATTGAGCATTATTGAGAGGAGAGTGGAAATGCAAAAATACAAATGCAAAGTGTGCGATTATATTTACGACCCGGTAAAGGGCGATCCGGACCAGGATGTGAAACCGGACACGCCTTTCGAAGATCTGCCTGAGGAGTGGGTTTGTCCCGTTTGCGGCGCGGAAAAAGACCAGTTCGAAAAAATATAGGAGGTAATTTAAAATGGCCGAATTAAATGACCTGTTCCAGAACGCTGATTGGAAAAAAGAAAAACATGTGCCGGTGATCGATGCACCCGGATCCGCGAAAAAAGGGCAATTCATTCAAGTGAAAGTCACGATCGGCAAGGAGATCCCGCATCCGAACGAAACAAAGCATCACATAAGCTGGGTGGAAGTTTATTTTCTGCCCGACGGTGAAAAATTCCCTTACCAGATCGGAAGGGCGGAATTCACTTCTCACGGCGCTTCCGCTACGGGACCTGACACAAGCACGGTCTATTCGCATCCCGAAACTGTCTTGAGCTTCAAGACGGACAAATCCGGCACGATCTTTGCTTCCAGTTATTGCAATATCCACGGCTTGTGGCAGAACTCAAAAAAGATAGATATAGCTTAATGCTCTCTCGGACTTCATGATGAAGAACGATCTTTCGGTTGTATTATGCGGTGAAGCCGGCCAGGGCCTGAAAACCGTGGAGATGGTCCTTACCGGCATCCTGAAGCAGGATGGATATAATGTATTCGCAACGGAAGAATACATGTCACGCGTCAGGGGCGGAGTTAATTCCACTTCTATCAGGGTTTCCTCGGAACCGATTTCAGCTTACGCAAATAAAATAGACATCCTGATCCCTCTTGATAAAGGCAGGACAAAACATCTTTCATCCAGGATAACCACGGATACTGTGATAATGGGCGAGGCGGCCAATATCGACGAAAAATGCGAACAGGGTTCGTGCCAGATAGTGAATGTTCCTTATTCAACTCTGGCGGAGCAGGCCGGCAATAAATTATATACGAACATCGCCGCAGTGGGAGCGGTTTGCGGGTTATTATCGGTCGATCTAGAGGTCATCTCTGAATATCTGAGCAAATTCTTTTCGACCAAAGGCGAAAAAATAATCCAGGAGAACATTGCCGCCGCGAAGAACGGATATGCCGCGGGCAAGGAACTTCTTGATTCGGGCAATGATCAAGGTCGATATCGGCAAGAACAGCAATATCAAGTCACACATGATCCTGAACGGAGCCGATGCTGTCGCAATGGGCGCGATCGCAGGAGGATGTAATTTCATTTCCGCTTATCCAATGTCGCCGTCAACAGAGGTCCTGATATTCTTGTCCAAATACGCCAAGGAATTCGGCATAGTCGCTGAGCAGGCGGAGGACGAGATCTCCGCGATGAACATGGCGCTCGGCGCGTGGTATGCCGGAGCGCGCGCTCTGGTTTCCACTTCGGGCGGAGGGTTCGCGCTTATGGTGGAAGGCTTGAGCCTGGCGGGAATGCTGGAGATGCCGGTTGTAATTCACCTTGCGCAAAGGCCGGGGCCCGCGACGGGACTACCCACCCGAACAGAACAGGGCTGAGCTTAATTTTGTCCTTCGCGCGGGGCATGGCGAATTTCCTCGGGCGATATTCGCTCCCGGCAACATCGAGGAAGCTTTTTATCTGACGCAGAAAGCCTTCGATCTTGCCGATAAATGCCAGTCGCCGGTCTTCATCCTGACGGACCAGTATCTTATAGATTCGGATCACAATGTCCCGCCTTTTGATCTGAGCAAGGTCAAGGTCGAAAAACAGATCGTTCAAACTGACAGCGGATACAAACGTTATTCTCTTTCGGATAACGGCGTATCACCGAGAGGCGTCCCGGGGTTCGGAAGCGGTCTGGTGGCGGTGGACAGCGACGAACATGATGAAGAGGGGCACATTACCGAGGACCTTTTGCTTCGCCACAAAATGGTGGATAAAAGGCTGAAAAAACTTGAACTTATCCAAAATGACGCGCTTGAACCGACTCTTATCGGAAGCGAGAATTACAAGATCCTTCTTGTGGGATGGGGTTCCACGCGCGAGATCATAAAGGAAGCGCTGGCGCAGATGGACAGGAAGGATATCTCTTTCCTTCATTTCAGCCAGGTATATCCGCTGCATTCGAAAACCCTTAACAACTTAAAAAAAGCCGTTAAAGTGATAGCCATAGAAAATAACGCGACTACGCAATTTGCCGATCTTATAGACTTGCTCACCGGCTTCCAGATAAAGGACAGGATCCATGAATTCAACGGGCTTCCTTTTTCTGTGGAAGATATCGTCAACAGCGTGGGAGAAGTACTGGGGAGTTAAATAAACATGATGCCTATAGGACCGTTAATGATAGAACACAGGCTCATTGAGCGGGCGGTGCCGCTTATGAAAAAAGAATTGAAAAGGATCGATAAAGAAAATTCGGCCGATTGTGAATTTATCCTATCGATCGTCGATTTTTTCAGGACATATGCTGACCGCTGCCATCACGGCAAGGAAGAGGATATTCTTTTCAAGGCGTTGGAAAAGAAAGATCTCAAGCCGGAGCACAGAAAAATCCTTGATGAACTTATGAAAGAACATGTTTATGCGCGTGAAACCGTAGGCAAGCTGGTAAAAGCAAGGGTCGAATACCTGAAGGGTTCAAAAAGCGCGGTGGGCGACATAAAAGTTCAATTGAACAAGCTGATAGACCTGTATCCCCGGCATATTGAAAAAGAAGATAAGCGGTTCTTTATTCCCGTGATGGATTATTTCCAGCCGGAAGAAAAAAATAACATGCTTGATGAAATGCGGCGGTTCGACATGAACCTTATACACGAAAAATACGGTAAAATGATCAAGGATCTGGAGGTTGCCTTAAAATAATGCCTGTCGAAAATTTTAATAACGAAAATATTGAAACAGCATGGTGCCCGGGATGCGGGAATTTCGGGATACTTAACGCTCTCAAGGAAGCGCTTTCCGAACTGAAAGTAAAACCGCAGGATCTGGTGATTGCTTCGGGAATAGGGCAGGCGGGAAAGACGCCGCATTATCTTAAATGCAATTTCTTTAACGGTCTTCACGGGCGCGCGATTCCGCCCGCGACCGCAATAAAAGCTGCAAATCCGGGCCTGACGGTCATTGCTGAGGGCGGGGACGGCGACATGTACGGGGAGGGCGGAAATCATTTTACCCATGCCATCAGAAGGAACCCGGACATAAACTGCATAGTACATAATAATATGGTATATGGGCTTACCAAAGGCCAGGCATCCCCCACAAGCCAGTGCGGATTCAGGACGCCGGTCCAGGTGAACGGCGTTTCCGAGATGCCTTTTAATCCTATATCGATGGCTATAGCGCTTGACGCATCTTTTGTGGCGCGCGCTTTCAGCGGAGACATCGAGCAAACTAAAGAGATAATAAAAAAAGCCATACAGCACAAGGGCTTCGCGCTGGTGGATATATTTCAGCCGTGCGTTTCTTTCAACAAAATTAACACCTTTAAATGGTTCAAGGACAACACTTATTATCTGGAGAATTCCCACGATCCGGGCGACAGGATGGCGGCGTTCAAGAGATCGATCGAATCCGACAGGCTGCCGCTGGGTATTTTTTACATCAATGCCGACAAGACCATTTTTGAGGAAGCGCTGGCAGCATATGAGGATGATAAAAGGCCTCTTTATCAACGCGAAATTAACAAAGGAAAATTGTCGGATCTGATAAAATCAAAAACAATATAAGGGGGCATGCCCATGGCTATTAAAAAAGTGACCATCGAAGACGGCTGCATTTCATGCGCATTGTGCGAGCAAACATGTCCGGAAGTATTCGAGATGCCGGACACGGCAAAAGTGAAAAATGGAGTCGACCTTAATAAGTATGAGGCAAAGATCAGGGAAGTTGCTAAAAGCTGCCCGGTCAAAGTTATAAGAGTAGAATAAACTTGGAACCGCGGCTTCAGTCGCAGGTTCAATATAAATCATCTCTTCGGCAGTTCCACAGTGAATACCGATCCTTTCCCGGGTTCAGACTTCAAATAAATCTTTCCCTTGTGCGCTTTTACCGCCCATTTTACTATCGCAAGTCCCAGCCCTATGCTTTTGCTTTCGAGCGTCCCCGGAGCTGTAATAAGCATCGAATATATTTTTTTGCGCTGATCTTTCAATTCCCTTACCGTTATCTTTGACTTCCATGATCATCATATTTCCGGAAGATCGCACGTTCAGGGCTATGCGTCCCCCGGCCGGCGTGTTCTTTGCGGCATTATCCAGAAGATTATTCAATATCTTGGTTATCTGCACTGGATCGGCCCTCATGACCGCTTCAGCCGGCAGGTTAAGCACGAAATTCCTGTCCGGATATCTTTTCTTTATAAGTGAAACGGCTTCTGCCGCAAGCTCCGCGAGGTTGAAATCCGTTTTCATTATTTTTTCCGTGCCGCTCTCGTTCCTGAACATCGTCAGCATGTTCTGGACCATCATTATCATTGCTCCTGTTTCTTCCTTTATGGCGACCAGTGAGCGGTACTGTCCCTTCGGATCATCGGTCCTAAGGGCAACGTCTGCTGTGCCGTTTATCACGGCAAGCGGCGTCCGGAGCTCATGAGAAGCAAAGCCGAGGAATTTCCTCTGGTTTTCAAGCATGCTTCTCGCATAAACAGCGGAAAGGCCCAGCCATAAAAGTGCTATCATCAGAATAGCGCCGAAGATCAAAAATCCCCTTATCAATACAAGCTGGCTGTTAAGCTGTGAGGTGGAAACACCGACGATAAGGTATCCCAAAAGAATGTCATTGTCCATTATCTTCTGCTGGTATGTCTTTATCTCCGAGCCGCTTATGAATTTTATGTCCTGTATGACATCATCCTCATTGTTCCTGAATGGAAGCGCGTTGAACCGCAGATGAGGTGAACGGGCAAGAAGTTTCCCGCTGCCGTCCATTATCTGCAGCATTATCCCGCTTGAAGCGAATTCCTTGTTCGCGGAGGGGAGAACGAACGCTTTCGGATATTCCTTGAATTTCGCGGGATCCTCCAGAATGTTCACAAGGATATCGTCGGAATAATTCTCCAGGCGAAGCTCCGTGCTCTCCTGGAGCGATCTTGATATTGTTATGTAAAGGCCGAAATTTGCCAGAAGGACTATCAGCGAGATTATTAGGAACGTTATGCCATGGATCAGTCTGGGACGCACAGACGGTACCCCGCGCCGTGGACAGTTTGGATCAACGGCTTTTTAAACCCTTTGTCCACCTTATCCCTGAGATATTTAATATAGACCTCTACAATATTGCTTTCAGGGCTGAAATCATAGCCCCAGATATTTTCAAGTATCATGGACCTTGAAACCACCCTTTTGGTATTTTCCGCCAGATAAGTTACGAGCTTGAATTCCGTGGCTGAAAGAGGGATCTTTTTGCCGCCTCTTATTACCTCCCTGGTATCATGGTCAATTACCAGGTCGCCGACCTTAAGTTTTGTTGCCGTCCCTTTTGTTCTTGGTCTTCTAAGCTTTGCATGCACTCTCGCAAGAAGCTCATCAAAAGAGAACGGCTTAACAAGGTAATCATCTGCTCCGGCGTTCAGTCCCTTTACCCTGTCTTCCACCGCGTCGCGTGCGCTAAGGATCAATATCGGGACGGTTTTTCCGGCAGCGCGCAGCTTTTTCGTTATCTCTATCCCATCCATTCCCGGAAGCATAATGTCCAAAATTATAAGGTCGTATTCATACTCTTCGGCCTTGTAAAAACCTTCTTCGCCGTTAAGAGAAACGTCCACCGCGTAGCCCTCGCTCTTAAGGCCGTCTTTTACGAAGTTCGCGATGTTTTTCTCATCTTCTATAACGAGTATCTTCACGGTCAGTATTATATCAACTTGCACGCGGCAAAAAAGCAAAATATTACGTTGATATGAAAAACTCTCATCAAACATTAATCCACGGTTAATCAATATTTTATTGCCATATGATATTATTCTTCACGATTAGTGAGTTTTTACTGCTACAAATTTCACAAAGCTATAGCAAAGTAAAAACAAGGGAGGTGAATTAATCAATGAAAAAGATAAGCTGTTTGGTCTTGATCGCATTCTGTGTCAGCGCGATGTCAATGGCGGCGATGGCCGGCGTTAAAGCCCCGATCAAAGGCGCTTCTATGGAAGCCACAAAAGTGGTAAAGGTAAAAAGGGTTAAGAAAGTTGTAAAAAAAGTTAACGTAAAACCTAGCTCACAAGACGGCTCCACTTAGACTGCTCCCGCGGCAAAGTAATGTAATTTCGATCGTAATTGAACAAAGCCGGAGGCTTGAAAAATAGTCTCCGGCTTTTGTTTTGCGATTTAACAATTAAAACTGTATAATACGTATCATAATGATTAGAAATGTTCGCGAGAACGCTCAAAAGCCATCTCACCAGGGTCAGTTTCGGGTCCACGTCAGCGATAATAACGAATCTCGGATTGATGGCGGGACTTCATTCCGGGCCGCACGCCAAGGGCAGCATCATCGGCGGGATACTTATAATCGCGTTCGCCGACAATATTTCCGATTCCTTTGGCATACATATTTTCAGCGAATCCGAAAAGACAGACAAGAAAGAAGTTTGGACATCTACTTTAATGAATTTTTCTCAAGAGTGATCGTTTCTCTGAGCTTCGTTGCCTTGCTGATGCTTATGCCGCTGAATGCCGCATTGATCACTTCGATTATATGGGGGCTGTTCCTTCTTGCCATAATAAGCTACTTTATTGCGGCGCATGACGGAACAGACCCGTCTTCTTCCATTGCAATGCACCTGCTGATAGCGGTCGCCGTTATCGCGCTGAGCAATATTGCCGGGGATTTCCTTATCAAGAATTTTTAGTGAAATTTGAAAGAGGGTCGATCAAATGGCAAAGGATACAAACCCGAAAGTCAAGGTTTTAAAAGACGGCCCGTATATGGTTTCCGGCGGCCCGCCTCTTGAAAAAGAAATAATGGTCATGGACAACGAAGGCATTCCCGAAAAATGGGAAAAAACCGGATCATTTCCCGTGAAAGAAACATACAATCTCTGCCGGTGCGGCAATTCATCGAATAAGCCTTTCTGCGATGCAACTCACGCAATCAAGGCTTTCACGGGGACGAGACCGCGAAACGAAAGAGCTTCATGGAGCTTGCGGAAAAAAATCCCGGGCCCGGCCTGGACCTTTATGACGCGGAATGCTACTGCTCTATCGCGATGTTCTGCCACAGGGGAGGGGACGCCTGGACGCTGACGGAAAAGTCCGATGTTCCCGCGAACAAAAAACTTGGCGATCGAAGAAGCGTGCAATTGCCCGTCCGGGCGGCTGGTCGCGTGGGATAAAGAATTGAACCAGCCGATAGAGCCGGAGTTTGAAAAGTCGATCTCGCTGATAGAGGACACGAAACATAATGTTAGCGGACCGATATGGCTGAAAGGCGGCATCCCTATCGAATCATCAGATGGATATCAATATGAAGTCAGGAATCGTATGAATCTTTGCCGATGCGGGAGTCCAAGCAAAAGCCGTTCTGCGACGGCGCGCATATTAAGACGAGATTCAATGACGGAGACGAGTCGATAAATAAAGGGAAAAAATAATATGGCTCCGGATAAATGCGAGCTTTTAAACTCGGAAGAAGATCTTGAAAAGGCATTAAAAGAAAAGAAAGAGCTTTTCGTCCTTTTTTACGCGTCATGGTGCCCGTACTCGCAGGCATTTTTGCCCAAGTTCATCGAGACCGCCAATAAAAATACACAATGCTATCAGGAGAATACTTGTCGATGATAATGAAGAGCTGGATGAAAAATACGGGATTGAGTATTATCCGACGGTGGTATATTTCAAGAACGGAAAACCGGATAAAAAATTAGATGCTGTGCCTCATGTGGGGCTGAACGAGCCCAAGCTCAAAGGCTTTATCGAGAAGTGCGTTAAATAAGAATCCAATATTCGTTACGATAGGGCTCTCGCTCTCCGTGGTTAATGTTTAGCTTTTCTTTAAGTTTCTTCTTCTCATCGCTCTTACTTTCTTTCTGCAGTGAAAGAAAGTAAGCAAAGAACGCCGGAACGCCACCCCCGGAGACCTCTACGGTCTTGATTCGCATGACTTTCAGGTTCTGATTCGATCACCGTCGTTCGGGATCAGACAAAATGCCTGACAAGCTTGAATCTCTCTTTTATCCTTTCGGGTTACATGAGTTTAAATAGGAAAACTCGGTCCTTTACGCTAAGTCAACCGGTTTTCTAATACGTTTACCGACTTCAAAAGACACTTTGGCGCTGCGCTAAGCCAAGTCATCGAAAACGTCTAACCTTTCTTTTATCACTTTCTCTCCATCAAGATAAAGAAAGTACGAAGAAAAAATGCCTTTTGTGCTAAAATATTTAAGTCATGCCCATATTTCAAAAATATTCGGAAAGAACACGAGCATCTGGAAGCTGCGGCTACTGATGTTCCTCTCTGTCGTCGGGCCGGGGATAATCACGGGAACGGCCGACAATGACGCCGGCGGAATAACCACTTACAGCGTCGTGGGCGCGCACTTCGGCTACAAAATGCTGTGGATCCTTATCGTCATAACCTTCATGCTTTATGTTACCCAGGAAATGGGCGCCAGGTTGGCGTGGTGACAGGGCAGGGGCTGGGAGACCTTATACGGGAACGGCTGGGAATTAGACAAGCGTTTTACCTGATATGCCTGGTCTTCGTCGTCAATTTCTCCAACGTTCTCGCCGATATGGCGGGCGTCGCATCCGTAGCTGACATATATCATATATCACGATTAATGTTCGTCCCGATCTTGCGATCTTTATCTGGTATCTCATCGTAAAAGGGAATTTCAATATCGTCCAGAACGTTTTCATGACATCATGCTTGTTGTTCTTCGCTTATATCATCAACGGTTTTATCGCGAAACCCGATATTCACCAGATGATAAGAGGAAGCATTATCCCGACCATCGAGATGAACAAGGAATACATGTTCACCGCGGCGGCTTTGATAGGAACGACTTTGACCGTTTGGGGGCAGTTCTTCGTCCAGTCATATTTCGTTGACAAAGGCGTTTCCAAGAAGCATCTGAACAGCGCGAAACTGGATGTGTTCTTCGGCGCGATCTGGACGGACGTAGGCTCTTATTTCATGATCATTTCCGCCGCGGCGACATTATTTGTTCATCATATAAGGATAAATACTGCCGTGGATGCCGCTCTCGCGCTTGGGCCCGCTGCTCGGGGATTTTTCAAAGCATCTTTTCGCGTGGGGCCTTCTTAACGCTTCGCTTCTCGGAGCTAGCATTATCTCCCTTTCAACGGCCTATGCGGTGGCGGAGGTCATCGGCATGGAGAGAAGAATAAACGCGGGATTCAAGGATGCGCCGTTGTTCTATTCCATAGTCGGTTTCTGCATTTTCGCCTGCACGCTGCTGGTCTTGATTCCCGCCTGCCGATGGTATTCATACTTACCGCGTCGCAGGCATTGAACACGGTGCTTCTGCCGCTTATATTCTTCGTCATTTTAAAGATGATAAACGACAAAAAATTGATGGGAGTCCATATCAATTCCCCTATTCAGAATATTATCTCCTGGGTGACGATCATCTCTTTCACCGCTGTGTCGGGCCTGATGCTATACCTGAACTTTTTTTAGGTGTAAACAATGAATAGGCTGTTCAAGCTAAAAAAAATAGACCAGCTTCTCGGCGACGCGCACTCGCCGGATAAAAAACTCAAGAAAGCCCTCGGCCCCATCGACGTGATATTGCTCGGGATAGGCGTCATTATCGGCGCCGGGATCTTCGCGACGATCGGCACGGCTGCGGCCGGCGACGCCATGCGCCCCGGAGCAGGGCCTGCGCTCATGCTTTCATTCGCCATCACCGGCATCGTCTGCGGTTTTGCCGGCGCTGTGCTACGCCGAATTCGCGTCCCTCGTCCCCATTTCAGGCAGCGCCTACACGTATTCATACGCCACGTTCGGGGAGCTGGTCGCCTGGATCATCGGCTGGGACCTGATGCTTGAATATATCGTGGGAGCATAGCGGTCTCCATCAGCTGGTCCGGATATTTCACGGGATTCCTGAGGGCTTCGGGATATCGCCGCCCACTGGCCCGCTGATGGATTTCCGCGCCGCGATGCAGGGGTTTTGCAAAAGCCTCGAATCTGCTGGCTTCACGGCGTGACAATTTGAACAGCTTCCGCTCGGACTTCAGCAGACCTGGACGGCGGTGCATCGCGCCCCGCATATTTTCGGCGTCCCGATCATTTGCAATCTTCCGGCCATCTGCATTGTGGCGCTTCTCACATCGCTTCTTGTGATCGGGATAAAGGAAAGCTCCCGGTTCAACAAGATAATGGTCATGATCAAACTTCTCGTCCATGGGATTTTTTGTCGTTCTGGGCGCTTTCTTTGTCAATCCGCGAACTGGGTGCCGTTCGCGCCGAACGGATTCGCGGGAATAAAGGCCGGCGCGGCGATAGTTTTCTTCGCTTATATCGGTTTTGACGCCATATCAACCGTCGCGGAAGAAACAAAGATCCCGCGCGGAACATGCCCATCGGGATCATCGGCTCGCTGATCATTTGCACGGTCATTTACATGATCGTTGCGGCGGTATTCACCGGCATAATGCCTTTCCACCAGCTTCAATCTTCTTTGTCGCACCAGAAAGCGGAGCCGCTGGCTCTGGCGATGCAATATGTGAACTTGAACTGGGCCGCCGGCATCGTCGCGGTCGGCGCGATATTCGCGCAGATCGCGGTGCTGTTGGTTCTGTTGATGGGGCAATCGAGGATATTCTTTTCCATGTCGCGGGACGGGCTTCTGCCTCCGGTATTTTCAAGGATCCACCAAAATTCAAGACGCCTTATGTCACGACGATCCTTACGGGGACCGTCGTCGCGTTCTTCGCGGCGTTCACGAACATAGAGGAGATGGTGGACCTGACCAATATCGGGACGCTTTTCGCTTTTGTCCTTGTGTGCCTGGGCATGATGATACTGAGATCGAAGGAACCGCAGAGGCAAAGGGCTTCAAGGTGCCGTTCAGCCCCGTTATGCCTCTTCTAGGGGTCGCGTCCTGCTTCTTTCTTATGACCGGTTTGCCGGCCATCACCTGGATACGGTTCGTCGTATGGCTGGTCATCGGGCTTTTTGTCTATTCTTTGTACGGAATTAAGCACAGCCACTTGAACAAGAGCTGAGGAGTCAGGCTTTTTCGATGAGGAATATCCCGTCTATCGCGAATAGGTTCGGCCAAAATTTTATTTCTCCGCTTGTTCCGATATCTGGCAGCCAGGATATTATATCCGTTCCTCGCGCAGTATCCCTTGAAATCATTGATCGTGAGGAAATGCACGTTCGGCGTGTCATACCACTGATGTGGCAGGGACTTCGTGATAGGCGTCCTTCCGAAAAAGAATATGTCCAGCCTTGACTTTATGTTGGCGAAGTTCGGGAACCCCACTATCAGACATTTCCCTACTTTAAAAGCTTCGCGCAAAAGCTTGTCCACAAGAAGGACCTGCTGCATGCTCTGGTTGAGGATCACATAATCAAATGAATTGTCCGGATACCAGTTAAGCCCGTTCTCTATGTTCTCCTGCGTGACGTTCAAGCCTTTCTCTATGCATTTCTTCACCGCGTCGGGATCTATCTCTATGCCCTGGCCGATGACGCGCTTTTCTTTTATCAATTTTGCCAGAAGTTCCCCGTCGCCGCAGCCAAGGTCAAGGACCCTGGAACCCGGCTTTACAAGTTCCGTTATGATCTTGATATCAATGCGTTCGTTGTTCATGACAAACCTCTCAGAAAGTGCTTTATAAGATGCGCTTCCTCGTCAATTTCCACAAGGAAAGAATCGTGGCCGTAATCCGCTTTTATCTCGCAGTATGAGACCGGGACATTCCGGCTCTTCAAGAGTTTCACGATCTCCTTCGACTGCTCGGAAGGATACAGCCAGTCGGACGTAAAGGCTATCACCAGGAACTTTGTGCCGATATTTTTATGCCCGCCGAAGAATTTATTCCCCGACAGGTCAAAATAATCCATCGCTTTCGTTATATAAAGATAAGAATTGGCGTCAAACCGTCTGACAAAGCTTTCTCCGCGGTACCTCAAATATCCTTCCACCTCAAAATCCGCCCTGAATGAAAAGCTGAGGTCGTCGTTCTTAAGCCGCCTTGAGAATTTCTCCTCCATCGAATCTCTTGCTCATGTAAGTGATGTGACCGATCATCCTCGCGACCGCCAGGCCTTTTTCCGGCGATGCCTTGCCGTAATAATCTCCGCCGTTCCAGTTCGGGTCGGCCATTACCGCCTGCCTGCCCACCTCGTCAAAAGCTATCTGCTGCGGCGAATGTTTGAGCGACGCGGCGATAGGTATCGCGCTTGCCACGCTATCCGGATATTTTGAAGCCCATTCCAGGACCTGCATTCCGCCCATGGAGCCGCCGGCGACGGAAAGAAGTTTTTTTATGCCGAGATGGTCGATCAAATGTTTCTGCGCCTGGACCATGTCGCCGATGGTGACTATCGGAAATTTTGTCCCGTAAGGCTTGCCGGTGGAAGGATCGATCGATGACGGGCCTGTGGAGCCGCGGCATCCGCCGATCACATTCGAGCAGATCACAAAATATTTATCCGTGTCAAAAGCTTTGCCCGGACCGATAACATCGTCCCACCAGCCGGGAGCGGTTTCGCCCTCATAAAGTCCCGCGGCGTGTGAATCGCCGGAAAAAGCGTGCTCGATCAATATCGCGTTGCTCTTTTCGGAATTCAGCTTTCCCCAGGTTTCATATGCGATCGTCACCGGCCCGAGCGACTGCCCTGATTCAAGGCGAAGCGGGCCTTCGAACCCGAAAGTCTCAATTTTTGATATTCCGGCATTGCCGGCATTCGTTTTATTTTTGTTCGCCATCAGATGATCACTCCTGAAAAAGCCACGTGCTCAGATATCGCTCTCCCGTATCAGGTATTATAACAACAATCCGCTTTCCTTTCGCCTCCGGCCTTTTTGCAACTTCCAACGCCGCCCAGAGAGCGGCTCCGCTTGAAATGCCCGCGAAGATGCCTTCTTCTTTCGCAAGCCGCCTTGCGATATTTCCCGCGTCTTCCGATGATACCTGGATTATCTCATCGATGATCTTTTTATTCAGGACCTGCGGCACAAATCCCGCGCCGATGCCCTGGATCTTGTGCGGGCCGGCTTTGCCGCCGGAAAGGACAGGTGAATCCTTCGGCTCCACGGCGATGACCTTGACTTTTTTTATCTTTTTCTTCAATACTTCCCCAACGCCTGTTATCGTCCCGCCCGTACCGACCCCGGCGACGAAGTAATCTATTTTATTATCCGTGTCCTTCAATATTTCAAGCGCTGTCGTTCTCCTGTGTATCTCCGGATTCGCCGGATTATTGAACTGCTGGGGGATGAAGCTGTTCGGCATGGACTTCGCCAGTTCTTCCGCTTTCGCGATAGCCCCTCTCATCCCTTTCGCTCCTTCTGTCAGCGCAAGCTCCGCGCCGAATATCTTGAAAAGCTGACGCCTCTCGACGCTCATCGTTTCCGGCATCGTAAGGATAAGCTTGTATCCTTTCGCGGCGGCGACGAAGGCAAGCGCTATCCCGGTGTTGCCGCTTGTAGGCTCGATGATCACCGTGCCTTTTTTGATCAGACCTTTTTTTTCGGCGGCCTCGATAAGAGCGACGCCTATCCTGTCCTTTACGCTTGAAAGCGGGTTGAAGGATTCAAGCTTTAAAAGCACTTCGGCGCCGAGCCCTTCCGCCATGCGGTTAAGCCTTACAAGAGGAGTATTCCCTGTTGTCTTTGTTATATCGCTGTAAATCTTCGCCATTGGATCACTTCCTTGCTACGCGTTCTTCAGCGCCTGTTCGATATCCTCAAGAATGTCTTTTATATCTTCTATCCCTATCGACAATCTTATGAAGTCCGGCGTTACGCCTGTCGCGAGCTGTTCGCTTTCAGAGAGCTGCTGGTGCGTCGTGCTTGCGGGATGTATCGCCAGCGACTTCGCGTCGCCGATATTGGCAAGGTGCGAGAATAGCTGGAGCGATTCGATGAATTTCTTTCCCGCTTTAGCCCCGCCTTTTATTCCGAACCCGATTATCCCGCCGGCGCCTTTCGGAAGATATTTTTTCGCCTTCGCTTTTTCGGGGCTTGAATCAAGTCCGGGATAGTTCACCCATTGCACTTTCGGGTGCTTTTCCAGGAATTGCGCCACCGCCAGCGCGTTCTCCGAATGCCGGACGATCCGCAGATGAAGCGTTTCCAGCCCCAGTATGAACAGGAACGAATTGAAGGGCGAAATGGCGGGGCCAAGGTCCCTTAATAATGTAAGGCGTGCCTTGACTATGTACGCGATGTTTCCCTGCGACCTCAGCTCTTCCACAAAATTTATCCCGTGGTAGCTCGGGTCCGGATCGGCAATGAGCGGGAACTTGCTCTTTCCGCCTTCCTTGGCCGTCCAGTTGAAATTTCCGGAATCAACTATTACCCCGCCGAATGAAGTCCCGTGTCCGCCGATGAACTTGGTCGCCGAATACACGACAACATCAGCTCCGGAATCGATAGGCTTGAATATGTAAGGCGCCGATGTGTTATCGACGATCAATGGGATGCCGTGCTTGTGCGCCAGTTTGGCGTATCCTTCTATGTCGGCGATATCAAGCTTTGGATTGCCGATCGTTTCGGCGTAGAGCGCTTTCGTCCTGGAAGTTATGGCCGCTTCCGCCGCTTTAAGATCGTTCGACTTTACGAAGGTGACCTTGATCCCGAACTTTTTGAAAGTATTGGAGAAGAGAGTGTATGTTCCGCCGTAAAGGTTATCGGCCGAAACTATCTCGTCCCCGGCCTGCGCGATGTTGAGCAATGCGAGCGCGATCGCCGATTGCCCGCTGGCGACGGCAAGCGCTCCCACGCCTCCGTCCAGAAGAGCCATCCTTTTTTCAAAAACATCGGTTGTGGGGTTCATAAGGCGCGTATAAATGTTGCCGGACTCTTTTAATCCGAAAAGGTTCGCGGCATGTTCAGTATCCCTGAACTGGTACGATGTCGTCTGGTATATCGGCACCGCCCTTGAACCCGTGGTCGGATCCGGCTCCTGTCCCCCGTGAAGAAGAATTGAATCAGTCCTTAATTTCTTATCTATCTTGCTCATTTTAGTTTCCCCCTTTTATTTTTCCTTGTCTTTACTCTTAACTTATAACTCATAACTCTTAACTTTTATATGTAATACATGTCGGGGCCCCGCATCTTCATCTTTTTCGCCTGCTTGTTCTTAAGGTCTTCAAATGTAATATTATCCACTATTCTCGCCGTTTGTCTTCCTATTTCGTCAAAGACATCCCGCAGGCTGCAGCGCGCTGAGAAATTGCATGACCTCTCGCCGCCCTTGATAACGCACGCGATGGGCTCCACCGGTCCCTCTACATATCTTATGACCTCGCCCATGGTGATACCGGAAGGGGAGCGGGTGAGGATGTATCCGCCTTTCTTTCCCCTGAGCGACTTCACGAATCCGCCTTTTTTCAGGGAGATCATTATCTGTTCCAGGAACTTGGGCGGGATATCCTGTCTTTTCGCGATCTCCTCCGTTGACTGGGCTTCTCCGGTATGGAAGCTCAGGTCCAGTATCGCCTTAAGCGCGTAATCACCCTTAAAAGTTATCTTCATATTATTCTTTCGCCTCTTAACTCATAACCCTTAACTCTTAACTAATAACTTATAACTCTAATTCCTACTATCCTGATATGTATTATATACTATTATCGTCAATTGTCAAGAGAAATTTCAGTTTTATACGAACTTGACTCATCACTTGATTGGTCTATAATTCATTATGTTTCAAGGAGGGAATAATATGAAAAAAACCTGGTATTCTTTATTTGTGATCGGTCTTTGTTTGATCAGCATGGCTTTTATTTACGGCTGCGGCTCTAATGCCTCGGGGGGGGGTAGCGGTACCAGTACGGTCTCAAACAGGACGGGAACATATTCATATGCAGGCACACAGGCATCGGGCGACGCATGGGCGTGGACAATAAGCACATCCGAATTTATCGCAACAAATGAAACCTTAGATTTTACTATAACCGGCGAATGGAATACATTAGTAAGCGGATTTGGAAAAGCAAAGGTTGAAGGTGTTTTCGGAGGATTGGGCGGTCCCAGTGTTGGCGGCTACGCATATTTCCTGGAATTCCCAAAGACATTGCTGCTGGTCAAGCCGGCCGATTCCGGCGAAAGCAGGGTATTGGTCTGCGCGGCTGCCGCTACAGCTGAACCGGCGGGAGGCCAATTTTTATTCGTTAATATTCCTAAAACAGATTGGGAAGATACAAAGCCTGCATTTGGCACGGTTGAGGCATCTAAAGGACCGCCCTGGTCTTTTGATATTACCAGTTATCTGCTCAATGGAGATTTTTGCTCTCATGAAACAGTGAGCGATTTAACATATTCGAACGGCATTATTAGCAAAGAATCAGGCATACCTCCATTAAAAATATTCATGACCCCTTCCGGGATGTTCATAGCGGATAACGGGCCGGGGCAGGGTGGTTTTGTCGGCGCGTCAGATGAAGGTATTTCTACTGCCGAGGTTCCCGATATTCTTAATTACACATACAAGGGAGTAAGATTCATTTATTATCCCCCATCTGGAGGAAACCCATCAACCGGCGAAACCGAACCTATAACAGCTCATAAGGACACGACGAACCCTAATGCGCTGTGGGCGCAAAGCTACGATGATGTTGATGCAGGAACTGCTCATCAAGGTGCGGGGTATGTTGTTATAACTTTTGAAGCATCAGCAGTCCCGGGATTCTTAAGGGGTTATGTATCCGGCAAAGATGAGATAGGTACTCATTCGGAAATCATACAGTGCGTGGTCTCGCAGGTGGGACCTGATAATAAAGATAAAATGAGATATCTGCTTTTCGGGATCGGTAGTGACGAGAGCACTGCCAAGGTATACAATTTTCTGTTAATCCAGAGTAACTGATATATAGTTTATTGATTTAAGGCTCCGGGCGGGTATTCCATCCGGGGCCTTTTTCCTGAAATAATAGATGACAAACCCTATAGACTATGTTATATTACTTGACGCAATATGAAGCTGACGACTAAAAGTGAATATGCTCTGCTCGCATTGATACACCTGTCCCGGCAGGGGAGGGAAAAGGTAATTTCAGTGGCATCAATAGCTAAATCTCAGAATATACCTTCAAAATTCCTTGAACAGATACTTCTTGTCCTTAAAAGGGCGAGATACCTCAGGAGCTCAAAAGGCCCCAAGGGCGGATATTCACTCGCCATGGACCCGAAAAAAATATCGATAGCCGAGATAGTCCGCATTTTCGACGGCGCGCTCGCGCCCACGGATTCCGTCAGCAGCCATTTTTACGAACATACGCCCATCGAAAAAGAAAAAAAGATCACCGGATTGTTCAGACAGCTTCGCAATTACATTTCGGACAAGCTTGAGAACACCTCGCTTGCCGACATGATGTGAGAGGATAAAATGCATATCGAAGAATTAAAGATATTCGGCGGCGTCGGCAAAGGCGGCCAGGTTGAAAAGATCGATGAAATAACCCTTAAGATGGGGGATATCATCAGCATAGTGGGGCCGACGGGCTCGGGGAAAACAACGCTCATCGATGACATTGCCCTTTTCGCGAACGATAACACGCCCACAAAACGGCGCGTCCACATAAACGGCGCTCCGGCTCCGGATGAATTCATGAACGATCCCTCAAAAAACCCGATAGCCTTCATTACCCAGCACACGAATTTCCTTTCCGACCTGCCCGTGAACGAATTCCTGGACATCCACGCGAACATCAGGAAGAGGGATAATATCGCGTCCGTGATAAAGGAAACCATCGATTTCGCGAACCAACTCACCGGCGAGCCCATCAATCCGGAGAACGGCATGACGGAACTGTCCGGCGGACAGACGCGCGCCCTGCTCATCGCCGACGCCGTGATAATCGGGAATTCCCCGATCATACTTTTGGACGAGATAGAGAACGCGGGCATCCACCGCACAAAGGCGCTGGAACTTCTGAGGAATTACGAAAAGATATTCATTTTCGTCACCCACGACCCGCGCATAGCTTTGCTCTCGGATTACCGCGTCGTGATGAAGAACGGCGGAATGGTAAAGATAATCAAGGCGCACGACGAAGAATTGAAGGTCGCCGAAGAAATAAAAAAACTCGATGACCTTATCCTTCATTTCAGGAAGCTTATCCGCGACGGCGAGCGCATCAACGAAGGAATATTGCAGGAAAGATTGACCGCACTGGGGTACAAAACATGAAAGCAGTGATCTGCGCCGGACCGCCAACGACCGGAAAATCAACCGTCCTCAAACAGGTGGTCAGAAGACTTCTAGCCGCGGGATCAAAGGTGTCGTATCTCAAGATCGACGTCCAGTACGCCGTGGAGGACGAGGAATTCAAAAAAGAATTCAAGATCCCTGTGAAAAAAGTCTATTCCGGAGAGCTGTGCCCCGACCACTGCAACGTGATGGTCCTTAACGATGCAGTGGAATGGGCGAAAGCAAATAACTCAGATTATCTGATAGTTGAGACAGCGGGGCTGTGCCTTCGCTGCTCACCGTACATAGAAGGATCGATAGGCATTGTGGTGCTGGAAGCGACGAGCGGCATGAATTTGCCAAGGAAGATCGGCCCCATGCTCACGCTTGCCGACGTCGCGGTTGTCACGAAGATCGATCTTATCTCGCAGGCGGAGAGGGAAGTGTTCAGGGCGCGGATAATGGACGCGGCTCGCGGAACCCACATTTGCGAAACCAACGCGCTCTATGGAATTGGTATAGATGCCGTAGTTAAAAAGATAAAGGCATCACCGGAAATTTCATATCCCCTGATCCTGAGAGGCAATCCTCCCGTGGGGACATGCACGATATGCGTCGGCAAAAAAGAAATAGGCTGGGACAAACATTTCGGAGTGGTCCGCCCGCTTGAAGGCGAAATTTTTTATCAAGGAGAATAATATGGAAAATAATAATGACTTATTGGAAAAGATCCGACTGCAGCTGCCGGGGAAAGATTGCGGGCTGTGCGGGGAAAAGACCTGTTCAGACTTTGCGAATATCATATTTATCAAACCTGAAGATATAGGAAAATGCATTCACTTGAGCAAGAATACCGTCATAAAACTTCCGGCGAGCAGCTGCTCTGCCTGCGGCAACAGCATAGCCCAGGGCGCGGTCAAATGGCAGGATTCGCTCGGCCGCGATTTTGATTTCATATTGGATACTTTTCCGAACGAGCCCGGACCGCGCGAAACCATGCTTGTCCATAATCCAACATTAGTTAAAGAGCTTGATATTAAAGTGGGCGATATGCTCATAGGCAGGCCGATGGGGATGTCGTGCGGATGCCCCATCAC
The DNA here is from genome assembly GCA_963768305.1 of uncultured bacterium. Classification (GTDB taxonomy): domain Bacteria; phylum Margulisbacteria; class WOR-1; order CAVSGV01; family CAVSGV01; genus CAVYHE01. The sequence continues at coordinate 16,105 of CAVYHE010000007.1, read as the reverse complement.
CCACTGCGGGATCGCCATGAACGTGGACGCGAGGAACGGCGTCGTGGTCTGGTGCGTTACCGGGCCGCTGGGCCCCCGGTCAAAAGGCTGCAAGGACGTGGGATATTATTCCGCGCAGGCGTACGAAGGGATAGTTCGGGAAACAAAAACAGAGATAAAGATAGGGATGAGATACTGGTTCATGCCGCACCGCTGCATGCTGCAGTGGCGGCACAGCGGGCTTGTGAATTTCATCAAAAAGGGAAAAGACGCGCTTCAGATAAGGATTGAAGGTTTAATGATCGGCTGAGGAATTAATTACCGGCGCCCAAATCTTCTATGGCCGCCGCTCCTCATTCCCCTGTACAAAAATCCCTTCGGATGCGGCTTCGGAACGTGCGTTTTGTAAAATTCGGCTTCCGGGACTTCCGGATGTTTTGAAACAGGAACGACGGCCTTCATCAGGTTTTCAATGTTCTTCATGTCAGCGCCCTGATCCGGCATGGCAAAAGAAATAGCGCGGCCTCCCTGGCCGGCGCGGCCCGTCCGTCCGATGCGGTGGATATAATTTTCCGGGTCTTCCGGAAGATCGTAATTAATGACGATCTCAATGTTCTTTACATCGATCCCTCTCGCGGCGATATCCGTCGCAACAAGTATCCTGTATTTTCCGGATTTAAAGCCGTCCATTGCTTCCCTGCGCTGGGGCAAACTCCGGTTGGAATGTATCTCCGCGGCGGAATGACCCAGATCTTTGATCATACGGACTATCTTGCTTGCTCCGTGTTTTGTGCGGGTGAAAAGGAGGACGGAGCCGTGATATTGATACAGTATTTTCTCCAGAAGCAGCCTTTTGTCCTCATTCCTTACTATGAACACTTCCTGAACGACCTTCTCTATGGGAGTGCCTGACTTGGCTATTTCCACGCTGATGGGAAGTTTCATATATGATGACGCGAGCCGCATTATTGACTCCGGCATTGTCGCGGAGAAAAGCATGGTCTGGCGGTCCGTCGGGACGGTCCGGACCACTCTTGATATCTGCGGCGCGAATCCCATGTCCAGCATCCTGTCCGCTTCGTCCAGGACAAGGATCCTTACATCACTCAGATTAATGGTCCTGCGCTCCATATGGTCCATAAGCCGCCCTGGTGTAGCGATGATGATGCGCGGCAGCCTTCTTAAAGAGCGGACCTGATTTTCCATTGAGGCGCCGCCTATTAGCACGGCTGTTCCTGCGCCGATAAGATGCCTGAATTTCTGGAAAACCTCGTCCACCTGCAGGGCCAGCTCGCGTGTTGGAACAAGTATCAGGCCGCGGCCTTTCATTCCGGTGAGTCGCTGGATCATGGGAACCGCGAATGCGAGGGTCTTTCCCGTTCCAGTTTGCGCTATTCCCATGATGTCTTTCCCCTCAATGGCGATGGGGATGGCCTTCTGCTGGATGGGAGTGGGGACGGTGAACTTCATCCTGTCCAGGGCGCTTAGAAGGTTCGGCGCTATGCCCAACCCGTAAAATGTTCCGTTAGTCATATGTATATAATGTACCCGAGAGGCGATTTAGTCAATCCTTATCCGCGGTTTCAAGGCCCGAAACCGTATCGATAGCTTTTGCTATCTCCGGGATTATCCCCATTTTCGCATAGATCGGCCTGATGTGTTCCCTTATGACAGAAAGTTTCGATGAAAAAATATAAACGGCTAACAGGCATAATGCGCCGCTTGCAAGCAACGCGAACCTGACACCGAGGAAATTAGCGGTTGTGCCTATATAAAGGCTGCCGAACGGCGCCATCCCCAGGAATGCGATGGCGTACAAGCTCATCACGCGGCCGCGCTTGTCATCAGCTACTATCGTCTGCAGTATAGTGTTGCAGGACGCCATCTGCATGACCATCCCGAACCCGACCAGAAAAAGCAGCGGCATGGATATAATGACCGAGCCAGAGAAAGAGAGCAGGATAAGTCCCGCGCCGAATATCGTTGAGGCCATTATGACCAGATTAAGGAGCCCCCGCGCGTTCTTACGCGAAGCCAGATAAAGAGCGCCCATCAAAGCCCCGCATCCGGAAGAAGACATGAGCAGTCCCATTGTCTGCGGGCCTCCGCGAAGGATGTCCCTCGCGAAGACCGGCATTATCGTTACATAAGGCGCTCCTATCAAGCTCATCAAGGCCAGCATTATCAGAATATATCTTATGGGCGGGAAATGGTAGACATAGCTCAAGCCCTGTTTGATGTCGTTAAGAACGCGGCCTACTTCGGATCTTTTAACTTTTGGTCTTATTTTCATCAGCAACAGTGAAACTATCACCGCTATATAGCTTACGCCGTTCAGGAAAAAGCAGATTCCTTCGCCGAAAGCCGCTATCAGAACGCCGGCTATGGAAGGGCCTATAAGGCGCGCGGAATTGACCAGTGAGGAATTCAGCGCGATGGCATTGCCCAGGTCCTCTTTTTTCTCTACCATCTCCACGACGAACGATTGTCTCACCGGCATGTCGAACGAATTAATGAGACCCAGCAGAAAACTAAGGACCATTATGTGCCAGACCTGAACAGTGTTCGTAAGGACCAGGGCGGAGAGTATGAAGGCCTGTACAAGCGCCGCCGTCTGAGTTATTACCAAAATTCTGTGCTTGTTGAACCTGTCGGCAAGAACGCCGGCGATCGGAGAAAAAATAAAGACCATTATCTGGCCAAGGAAGCCGACAAGACCGAGAAGAAGGACCGAGTTCGTTATCCTGTACACGAGCCATGCCTGGGCGACGTTCTGTATCCACGTGCCGATGAGCGAAAGGCCCTGTCCCACGAAGAAAAGGCGGTAGTTCCGCGATGATAAAGCCCTGAAAAGACCCTTGAACCTGCCGAACAGGTTGCTCATTTATGCCTGCAATTCTAATTTTCCTATAAATATGCCGATCCGGCCGGCAGTAAAAAATCTATTTCTTAGGCGCTTCTGTCTTATTTGGTCCTGCCGGTCTCTTCATCCAGCCGAATAATTTATGCCAAACACGGCCAAGGAAGCTTCTTTTTACAGGCTTTTCCCCGGCTTTCACTTCCTTCTTTTCAGTCATCTTTGTTCCCGATTTCACCATTGTCTTTCCGGCCTTAACTTTGCTGATCTTCGTTATCTTGGTCTTGGTTTTTACCGCGGAATTTCCTTTTGTCATATCTCTTGCAAAAGCCATATTGGCCATTACAAAAACGACCAATATCATAAATGCGATATATTTTTTCATTTTTTCACCTCTTTTTATCAGGATAACATATTTGTCCGGTTAAAACCAGAAAAATCACAACAATGGGGACTCGCGGCCGTTGAATTGCGGGAGAATGCTGTAAATTTTAAATCGATAATGGATGTTTACCCTTTGGGAAAGATTTGAGATAATAAAGCATTGATATGTTGCCGCACAAGGAGGCCGATATGAAGCTTGATGTTATGGTCATAGGAGGGGGAGGGCATGTTGGCCTGCCGCTGGCTTTGGTCTTTGCGGATGCCGGCCTTAAAACGGGCATATATGATATCAACAAAGAAACATTAACAAAGATCAATAAAGGGATAATGCCTTTTAAAGAAGAAGGCGCGGAGCCCCTGTTAAAGAAACTGATCAACCGCTGCCTCTTCACTTTTGACGGGCCGCAGGCGATAGCGAAAGCAAAAAATATCGTGGTGGTCATCGGGACGCCTGTAGATGAGCATTTAAATCCCGGATTCGCTTTAATGAGGGGTTTTTTCATAGGGCTGATGGGCCATTTCCGAAGCGGCCAGAACATAATACTGCGCAGCACCGTATTCCCAGGCACCACGCAAAAAGTGGACGAACTCTTCAAGGAACACGGGAAAAAAGTGAATGTCTGCTTCTGTCCGGAGAGGGTGGCGGAAGGCGTGGCCATAAAGGAGATACGCTGCCTGCCCCAGATAATATCGGGGACCAGCGGGAAAGCGGTCAGCGAAGCGGCCCGACTCTTCCGGAAGATCAATGATAAGATCATCACGCTGCTGCCCATTGAGGCGGAACTTGCCAAGCTTTTCACGAACGCTTACCGCTACATAAACTTTGCCATTGCCAACCAGTTCTACATGATCGCGAAGGATTATGACCTGGATTTTTACAGGATATATGACGCGGCTACAAAAGATTACCCGCGGGCAAAGTCTTTCCCGAAGGCGGGGTTCGCCGCGGGTCCGTGCCTGTTCAAAGACACGATGCAGCTCGCGTCGTTCAATAACAATAATTTTTTCCTCGGGCACTCGGCAATGCTCGTGAACGAGGGCCTGCCCAACTATCTGGTCAATCTTATTAAAAAGAATTTCAAGCTTTCCGGATCAAAGATAGGGATACTTGGGATGGCCTTTAAAGGCGGCAGCGACGACAAAAGGGAATCGCTCGCTTACAAATTAAAGAAGATATGCGAGGTGGAATGTAAAAAGGTCTACTGCTCCGATGTTCACATAAAAGAAAAAGGTTTTGTGCCGGCGGAAGAGCTTGTCAAAAAAAGCGACGTCGTCATCATCGGCTGCCCGCATGATGAATACAGAAAACTTAAGATCCCTGCGCGCAAGCTCATAGATGTCTGGGGATATTATGGGAGGGCGGCCGGATGAAAATATTCGTCTCGGGTTCCCAGGGATTCATTTGCGGCTATCTTGTTGAAGAATTGCTCAATGCGGGATATAAAGTGACAGGCCTAGATAATTTAAGCAAGTACGGAAGAACAAGGAGATCATATGAAGGCCACAAGAATTATACTTTTGTAAAAGGCGACGCGAAAAATATCGGCCTCATGAAAGAGCTTATTTCGGACTGCGATCAGGCGGTGGCGGCCGCCGCGATGATAGGCGGTATATCATTGTTCCATGAATACGCTTACGATCTTATCGCGGAGAACGAAAGGATAATCGCGTCAACCTTTGACGCGGCGATATGGGCGTTCAAGCATAGAAAGTTGAAAAAGATAAACGTTCTTTCCTCCTCCATGGTCTTTGAAAGCGCGAAGAAATTCCCCACCCCGGAAGGCGAGCAGCTAAAGAGTCCGCCGCCTCTTTCAACTTACGGTTTTCAAAAACTTGCGTGCGAATATTTCGCGAAAGGTGCGTGGGAGCAGTATGAACTGCCTTATACCATCATAAGGCCTTTTAACTGCATAGGCATAGGAGAGAAGAGGGCGTTATGCGACAAGGAGATACCATTCGGGCAACATAAAACTTGCGATGAGCCATGTTGTGCCGGACCTTGCGCAAAAGGTCCTGAAGGGGCAATATCCGCTTCACATACTCGGCAAAGGCGGCCAGATAAGGCATTATACGTACGGCGGGGACCTGGCAAAGGGCATAAGGCTGTGCATAGAGAGCAAAAAGGCGGTCAATGAGGATTTTAATCTTTCGACAAAAGAATCCACCACTGTCATCCAGCTTGCAAAGCTGATATGGAAGAAGGCGTATCCCGACAAGCCTTTCAAATTCGTCTCTGACAAGCCTTTTAAGTATGACGTCCAGAAAAGGGTGCCGGATGTTTCCAAGGCAAAGGAACTGCTGGACTTTGAAGCAAAGACCTCGCTTTCCGACGCGCTGGACGAGATAATGCCGTGGATAAAGGAACAGATAAAGATCGGCGGTATATAGCGTGGGAACAAATTTCGCGATAATAATCCCCGTATATAATGAAGGCAGGCTCATCCTTGAAACAGCGCAGCAGATACTGGAAAAGGTGAAAGGCCAATACCGCGCATACTTCATTTATGATATGGAAGAGGATACGAGCCTGCCTTATATCAGGAGCCTGAATGATGCAAGGATTGTGTTAATGAAGAATAAGCACGGCGTCGGTGTTCTGAACGCGATCAAAACCGGATTCGAAGGAACGAAAGAATATCTTGCGGTGGTTTTCATGGCGGACCTATCAGAAGATCCACAATTTATAAACGACATGATCGATAAAGCGGAAGAGGGATATGATGTCGTTTGCGGCTCACGATACATGAAAGGTGGAGCGCAGATCGGGGCACCGAAGATCAAATCCTTCCTGTCACGCATGGCCGGACAAAGCCTTCATTTGATGACAGGCATCCCTACCCATGACACAAGCAACAGCTTTAAGGTTTACTCGCGCAGGGTCCTGGATTCCTTCACGATCGAAAGCACGGGCGGGTTCGAGCTGGGGATGGAGATACTGGCGAAAGCTTTCCTGAAAGGCTTTAAGATAGCGGAAGTGCCGGTCGTGTGGAAGGAAAGAGGGGAAAGGCCCTCCCGATTCAGGTTCTCAAAATGGCTGCCGAAATACCTTCACTGGTATTTCTATCTTATCGGTAAAAAACCGCTAGGGCGGCAACAATGAAAAAGACGATCATCGCGATATCCGCAATAATCATTTTCATAGCGCTCTTCTATTCGCCCGCGTTAAAGCTGAACTTCCTGTACCACGACGATTACATGATCATACAATCCAGTCTCATGCAACCTGCCAGGTACATGGTGGGGGATTGGACGGGGATTCCGGGTAAAAGCGGCTTTTACCGGCCGCTTATCATTCTGTCGGCGAGGTTGAATTACCTTATCGGCGGCGTGGATCCTTTCGGGTACCATCTTGCAAACCTTGCCTTTCACGGACTGTGCGCTTTTATGGTTTTCCTTATAGCGTATTCAGCGGCGGAAAATTACATATTCGCCTTATCTTCCGCCTTATTGTTCTCTGTCTTGCCCGTGACCGCGGAAGCCGTTAACTTTATTGCCGACAGATGCGATCTGCTCGCATCGCTTTTTTATTTGACGGCTTTCCTTTTCTATCTGCGGTCCAGAAAAAAAGGAAGCCGGATATTTTTTGTTTTTTCGGTCATTTCTTTCATATTTTCATTGCTCTCGAAGGAAAGCGCGCTGTCTTTCCCGTTCATGGTCCTGGCTTACGAGCTATTTCAGAAAAAAAATGAGCGGAAGATGTGGCCCTTCTTTACCTATCTGGCCTTGCTTGTCCCGTATTTTATTCTGCGGTATATATCACTGGGCACTATAATGGGTGGCTACAAAATCGGGATGATACATTATTTAATTCACATGATAGCGGGCCCGTTCAAGACCTTCCAGTTGATATTCCTTCCATTCGTCCAGGACAATCTCATTCTTTATTTTATCCTGCTGCCGGTAACGGTGCTGCTTTTCATAGCATCATTTGTTTATTTCTCCAGGAAGTACAGGCCGCGCTATTTCTTTTATTTTTCGATTGCCTGGATCTTCATCGCGCTGCTTCCCGCATGGCATTTGCTTTCCATGGGATTCGATTTTCGGGGAGCCAGGTGGTGGTACCTGCCTTCTGCAGGGATATCATGGTTATTGTCGTATATCCCTTTCATCGGCTCGGAAAAATTCAGCAAAAAGGCAAGGATAATTTCGATCACTCTCTATGCCCTGTTCATGGTTTACAGTATTTATTTCCTTCAGTTGACCCACAGAGACTGGATCAAAGCGTCGGAAATGACAAAAACGATAAGGAAAGAGGCGATAAGGATCGCCGAAGGCTCTCCGAAGGGAACGAAAATATTCTTCTGGAACATTCCGGACAATTATAACGGATGCTATATCGGCATGCCGTTCCTGGAGGAGCCTTTCTACAGGACGGACAGGACCATAATAGGGTATAAAAATGATTATCAGTACATATGGGACGTTCCACCCGGAATGTTGAAAGGGAATGTCCGGCAATACTTATTTGACAAGGAATCCGGCAAGTTCATCAGAACGGATATCGGGTATCTTAAGCGGAACAGGGTCCCCAACCTAAAGGATGACTATTCAAACAAGGACAGGTTCCTTCGGTCCATGAAAGGCAGGGGTCTGCTAAGGTTTTGCTCTTTTAAGTAAAGTGTAATATAATGTACCTTCACATCGTTCAGGACAGGCAGCCTGGAACTAAAGTCAACGTCTTTGTTTTCGAGTAGTAAGGTAGATGGGGAGTAGCCCCGATGAAATCGGGGCGGTGAGGATCACTTTAGTCAAGAAGTTAAGCTGTAAACTTTATGGGGAGTAGGTCCGAAGGGCCGTTGAGGGGTGAAACCCCTCAATAAACGTAAATTACAGCAAAGCTATATCGCGGGGTGGAGCAGCCTGGTAGCTCGTCGGGCTCATAACCCGAAGGTCGTAGGTTCAAATCCTACCCCCGCTAGTTTAAATATTATCCGCAGTGGCGGTAAAAAATAAGGCTTTTAAGAAATCGATCTTAAAGGCCTTTTTTGTTGCTTGCTAATATTTTGCTAATATTCTCGTTCACGAATAACCCAAAGTATATTACTATAATGCAGATACCGTTTTATTCAACACTTGGTTTTAAATAATGGACAAAATCCTTAGAATGTATTATGTTGAATATGTAGGCAAATGTAGGTAAAAAAAGCACAGATCCAGTCCGGTAGGTTTTAGAAACTCGTCAAAGTTCTTAAACAGCCTTGCTTGTTAAGGCAACGCTTTTTCTTTGGAGCTGGACGCTGTGCCATTTGAATTTTAGCAAGCTCGGCGTAAATGTCAATAACGAGGAGGTGAAAACGGTGCCTAAAAAATCTAATGTAAAATACGAAAAGTTCACTTGGCAAATGATTTTGAACCAGAAGGATTATAAACGCTTTTGTCATTTTCTGAAAAAAGTGAAAACAGATTTAAGGTTTGATCTAATGATAGAGCCAAATGGATCCATGGTTGTTAAATCAAGCGAGTAGTACAGGTTATAAAGGCATCGGCTCAGATAGTATGGAGATGCACTATTTTGGGCCGGTGCCCAGGGGTAAAGCGATAAATATGGAAAGAAAAAATGGAAGAACTATTAACGACTGAAGAACTATGCAAGATGTTAAAAGTACGGGAGTCTTACATACGGAATCTGCGTTCACAGAAACGGATCCCATATGTGAAGCTTGGCAGGCTTGTTCGGTATAAGGCAACTGACATTGAGCAGTGGATCAAAAGTGGTCGAAGCAGTGACATTGTCCCGCAGGAAGTGGAAAGGAAGCTTCAGGATTTCTATTGATGGCTATTAAAAGAAGAGGCCGGTCCTATTATGCGATATTTTATTACGGCGGCAAGCAGCGCTGGAGGTCTTTCCCGACAAGGAAGCAAGCTGAATTATTTTTGAGCCAGATGCGTGTCAATAAGGCAAAAGGTGAACTGGACATTGTTGAAAATAAGAAAATCTCTTTTGAAGTGTTCTCCTTGAAATGGCTGGAAAATTATTCCAAAGTCAATAAGGCACTATCATCACATATCCGAGATGTAGGAGTGGTCAATCAGCACTTGATACCGTATTTTGCAGGAACATATTTAAAGACCATCAACGAAGAGAAAGTTAATCAATATATTCTGCATAGGAGGGCCCAGAATACTTACAAAGGTACTCCGCCTGCCAATAACACGATAAATCGAGAGCTTGAAATTTTATCAAAAATGCTTAACAGCGCAGTGGATTGGAATTATCTGACCAAACTTCCCCTGCGACGGGTTAAGAAACTATCAATTCAAGCCAAACCGATTGAATATCTGACCAAAAAGGAAGTATCAGTTTTGCTACAGGCAACAGAACCTGAATATCTCCCGTTATTTGCGACAGCGGTTTATAGCGGACTCAGGCTTGGTGAACTTCTAAATCTGAAAAAATCTCATATTGATATGGCGAACAAACTTATAAAGGTCGAAATTGGCAGTGCTCTGACGAACAGGACCAAAAGCGGAAGGATCAGGCATGTCCCTATTAGCACGTCATTAATGCCCTATTTGGAGCAGACGATGAAAACCAAAGGTGAATACGCATTTCCGAATAATGCAGGAGGCATGCGCAAGGAAATTCGCAGGGCTCTCTGGAGAGCGGCAAAAAAGGCAGGGATTACGAGACACATTTACCCGCATCTTTTAAGGCATACCTTTGCATCAAATTACGTTATGGCCGGTGGTGACCTATATTCGCTGAAGGACATATTGGGTCATTCGACCCTGTTAATGGTCCAGAGGTATGCGCATTTATCGCAGGAATACCTGCGTAAAAACATCGAGTTGTTAAAATTTTAAAAAGGGAGGTGAATAATTTGACAGATATTTTAGGCACATTAAAAATTGGGGGTGCCGTCAATTAAGCCGAAAACTTCTATATGGCGGCGCTTTCAAGATTCCGTATCGTATGAAAATTTAATAAGGAGGAAAATGCAATGATTGATAAAGCAAAGAAAATGGCACTGAAGGACGATAAAAAGGTCAAACAGGAAAGAAAGGTAATATTATCCCCAAATGGTGAAATGTCACCTTGCATTAAGAAAATGTACGAAGGTGTTGCCGCCACTGTTAGGGATAAGGCAGCCTCTGAGCTAGCTAAATATTTCCAAAGTAAGGCATTACCCAAAAAGGCAATATATGATCTTTTGATTGCCTGGAATAAAAAGAATAAACCTCCTCTTTCAGAAAAACATATAGGGGGGATAGTCAAGGAATCCTTAAAAGGATCGCTGCAGATCGATTGCGATGACGCAATAGTGAAAAAATTCTGCGATTTAAACTGTGCTTTTATAGAAAATCAAGGCATGGAAAATGTAATGCGGGATTTACACGAAATAACGCCGGCTCAAGATTTCAAGCTAGGCAAAGCATACACAACTGTGCCATTGACTTTATTGGGTGCTGGAGGCAAGCCAAGTACGAATTATTTTCTGATATCGTCTGATCGGAAAAAGATTAAACTAACATCGGCGAATTTGCTTTCCGAAAAATTTTACACTTACCGATGGCCGAATGTTGAGCCTAGATGGTCAATCAATAGCATGGAAAGCTTTTTACGGGGCAATGCAAAGAGCAATATAGTTAGGACATATAAGGAGATAACAGAATTAATAGGCGGGCATATCGATCTTGGGGATAAGAAATGGAACTCGGTTTTTGCTTGCTGGATAATAGGGACATACTTCCATCGTATGTTCGAGGCGTATCCTTATTTGCATTTGAGCGGGAACATGAGCAGCGGGAAAACCAAAACATTAATGATAATGTCCGCCCTTGCGTTTAATGCCGAGCATACGGTTAATTCATCTATTGCATATATTACTGGTAATATCCATGCCAATCATAGTACCTGTTGTATCGACGAGGCAGAAAAGATCAAGCCAGGCATGGATCAAGATAGGCAAACGCTGATCTCAATGTACAATTCGGGTTATAAAAAAGGGGTGAAAGTATGCAAGATGGAACCAATGAAAAATGAGGACGGATGGAAGCCGGTAAAACTCGAAGCCTATTCGCCAAAGATATTCGCTGGGATCAAAGCTATTGACGCAACACTTGCTTCAAGGTGTATCCCGATAACGATGATGATGTCTGATAATGATGCGATAAAAAATAAAGATGTCAAAACCCAAGACCCGATATATCAAAGGTTGAGGGACGAGCTTTATTTGATCATGATGTCGGACTATAAAGAGGTCGAGAAGATTTATCAGGTAATAACAGACAGTGAAATTGTCGGCCGAGAATGGGAGATATGGAAATCTATTTTTACAATCGCAAAGATAATAGACATCCAAGGGGAATCTATTAGCGATAATATAAGGGGAATTGCTCTTGAAGTACAGAAGCAGAAAAAAGAAATCTTCATCGAAGATATGACTGCGCCTAAGATACTTCAATTGCTTTTGGATATGCTTGCAGAAGATGGTGTAACGAATGCTCTAAATACCAATTCTGAGAAGAACTGGTATACAGCCACGGATATAATTTCACATCTTGCGTCATCCGGCGAAGAAACGTTTAAATGGCTTTCGGATGAAAAGAAGCAATATAAATCAAGGTGGCTTGGAAATGAATTAAGAAAAGCCGGGGCTATCAATGAAAGGGCTAAGGTGAAAAAATTTGAAAGGAGGAATGTCAGGGCATATTATCTTGATCCAGAACGAATTAAATCCCGGCTTAAAGCTCTTGGCATCAAATATGAGCCGCTGATCCCTATAAATGAGTTCTTTGGTCAAGTGAATTCGGATGATAAGGATTCAAATGAAAAAAGCTCAAAAGAAGCGATCCCAGATGAAATAATCTCAGATGAAACCAAAGCTACACGTCAAATGCTAGATGAAACTTTTAAACCTTGACCCTTTTATGGTGGTTACTGGGTTCCTTGGTTACCGAACAAGCAATATTTGTTGTAATAATAATAAATATTATGGTAACCAACTGTTCCTACTCAAGAACCTCTCGGTTACTTTCGCATTTCTGGGTTACTGCGAAATATTTGTTAATCTGGAAACTAAATTTCAATACAGAGTAACCCAGTAACCCGGTAACCCAATATAAAAGGTATAGGTCTTATTTAGCCGCTTTTAGTATCTTGCTAAGCAGCTTTACAGGGGACACATTCAAGCCCTTGGCTATTTGAATAAAGACGGATATAGAGATGTTCCTGTGATTTCTTTCGATGGTCTGGATGTACTTGCTGTGGAGCCCGCAAAGATCGGCAAATGCCTCGATAGTTAGGCCTTTTGACTTACGAATCCTCTTTATCTCCTGCGAGAAGGCCGCTAATAGAGGCTTATTAGGTTTGTACTCAGAATTTGCTTTCAAGGTGTTCAATATTGTATCTGTGGTATATAATTACTCCACAACCGATAGTATCCTTTTCCCAAGGAGGCATTATCATGAAAAATGTGAGGCTGTATTATGTTCTGATCGTTTCTTTCTGCATATCTGGCTTGATCTTTATTTTCGGTTGCGGAACTAATCCAACCAGTGGAGGTTCTGGCAGTTCAACCACAACATATAACCTTTCGGTTACTATCACTCCCGAAGGCTGGGGCTCAGTTGAAACAAATCCAATAGGTAGAACATATGCTAGTGGCATAACTGTAGAATTAACCGCTACAGGTTTAGGTGGTCATGTATTTAGCAGTTGGGAAGGCGATGCAACTGGTGATACAAGTCCCACGCAGGTTACTATGACAGCCAATAAAAGTGTTAAAGCCTATTTTAGAACAGCGACTTCAAATCAATATCTATTAAATATATCTGTAACTCCAGAAGGGGCTGGGACAGTCGAACCATGGGGCGGTACATATACAGATGGCACTTATGTAGCATTGACTGCGGAAGCTAATACAGGATATTCCTTTGCCAACTGGTCGGGTTCTTTAGAAAGCTTGTCAAGCACAGAAACAATTTTAATGAATGGGACTAAAGAGGCTGTCGCAAGATTTAGCTTAATTTCAACTTCACCGATTTATATTACTGCACCTGCGAATGATTCTGTGGTAATAGAGGGTAAATATAGAATAAAAGTCAATTATATTGCGAATACAACCAATATCGCTTCAGTTGAATATCAGATTTCTGATTCTCCTTCGTTTCCTGGTTCAGGGCCCGGGGCTAACGATGTATACCTAAATTATGATGGATTATATGACAATGGAAATGGATTGCCCCCATCATATATGGGCACACGTGAAACATATAATCGCATAAGGTTAAAATACAGCAACGGAGATAACAGCGCCTGGAGTCCTACTGTGCATTGGATCGGCTCTGCCGAAACATATACCGTTCCTCTTTTAGGCACGCCGATAATTGTGGATGGCACCGAAGAAAGCACTTGGAATTCTGTTCCCAAACTGCAAGATTTAATTGGGGATAATTATGACCTTCCTTCAGTAAACGGTTCTGACATTGACTATGTAAAAGTCGCAAAGGATAGTACATACCTATATTTTCTTGTAGCATTCGTTAATCCGCCTCTGGATTCAAGTGTTTTTGACGGCTCAACTGATGTTGATAAAGGTGGGCTCGTTATCAAAATGTTTGATGAAGATTGGGGAACTTGGCAGGAAAACATGATTCGGCTAATGGCACGATATGAAGGAGGAATATGGAGCAGATATGCGGATTATTATCCTAATTCAGGAAGCGAAACAGAAATAGATGTGGCCAATGAAACGACTTCTATTGGCGTAGGGAATGTTCTGGAAATGAAAATTCCTCTTAGCGTAGTTCTAAGCTATTTCAATCCTTATTCTTTTATAGTTGAGCTGAATGTAAAGGGCGTCAATTCGAATATAACATCGGATATGAGTCCATATAGCCGATTGATTTTATAGATAATAGAATTGTTATGGAATTTTTCGGGGTGGTTCATAAATACCTAGCCTATATCATGGGGTTGCCCCCAGAGGCATCTAGGTTGCATCCGGCTGCAAGGTTATAGCTAACTAATATAAATATATTAACCTAAAAATAAAATACTTCTAGCTTCAATTTTGAGACTTATTTGAGCTGTTAGCGATTCACATTAAAAATCAATTTGTTTCTGCACCCATAAAAAGGGATATTGTATTTTTAATGTTTTTGAACAAAAGAGGTAATAGAAAATCAAAAGACAGGAAATAAAATAGCGGGCAATGATAAGGGCTCTATTAGACCCAGCTAGTGCTGAGATAGAGCCTTCATCCTTCCCAAATTAATATATAATCATTAACGTTAATTTCTACTAATTTTCTACGTTAAATTTGACGGTTTCTATGAACGGATGTTTACCTTCAGGATTTATGATTTCTATTTGACTTCTATGGCGCCATATTTTTTCGTGGTTTACGAGACTGAGTTCTTGTGGTATTAAAAGATATCACTGGCTTAAGGAGGTATTTCATGTCAAACAATGAGGTTGTGAAAGAGTTCATTTCTCGGGCAAGCTCTATCGGGACACAGAAAATCTATAAATCAGAATTAATCGCTTTCTTCAGGATAATCGGCGATAAAGATCATAAGAATATTACAGCTAAGGATGTATATAAATATCAAGAGAGTATTCAGAAATACCTATTAGTTAATAGCGAAACCAGGAAAACAAGCTCTTCAACAAAAGCGCGGAAAATATCTATCGTTAATGGCTTTCTCAGGTTTCTCTTTCGAAGAGGATACATCAAAAATGATTTATCATGCGAAATTACAATGCCCAAGGTCAATCAGAAGCCGCCAGATGTTCTTACAGAGGAAGAGGCGCAGGCATTAATAAGAGTGCCAGATAAGAGAACATACAGAGGATTAAGGGATTATTTGATGCTCCGTATCTTTCTTCTGACCGGATGCAGACTAAATGAATTGATAAGCGTTAACTGGGGAGATTTCAGCAGGAAGTACAACTTCTGGACGCTCTTGCTCAAAGGCAAAGGAAATAAGCAGAGAATGGTTAAAATACCGAGCGACCTGGAGCAGGAATTGCAAAGCTATAAAGGCAAAGCGGAAAAGGTTTCATCTGAGCCATTATTCAGCACTACCAGCAAAAGAGGATTAAAACCAGCAAGGATAACAGCAATAGCTATCAGACATATGCTTTCAAAGTATGCGAAGAAGGCTTTGATAAACAAGCATATAACGCCGCATTCATTAAGACATACCTGCTTCTCGTTGGAAGTTGCTAACGGAGCTAATGTTTTTCAGGTAATGGAACAGGCAGGCCATACTAGTGTGAATACAACACAGAGATATGTGAGGCTGTTCAATTCAATGCAGAATAACGGGGTTGATCATAATCCTTTAAGTAAAACAACTAAAAATAATGGAAATATTATCTGATTTTGATGACGAAATATTATTGAAGTTCGATATTGCTGAAATAATCGAGGTTCACAGCATTTTGCATGATCAAATGGAAAATCTGACAGGTAAAAGAAAAGCCTGAAAAGATAGAAAGGATAGTGAGGAAACTTGAAGTATTGCTCTGAAGGGTTCGCAGAAAATCTTCATAAAGCTCTCGCTGTCAGTGATTTTATGGTAAAGATAACGGAAGAAGCTTCCGGTAAAAACAGGATAAAAAAAGTAGAAGATAAGTTGTTTGCGAAGATACCGGAAGAATTTTTCACTAAAAAAGCAAAAGAGGTTGTATTGGATGTTATCGGAGATGAAAAGATAAGCCTTCATGATGTTAACAATATTGCTGATTCGATTTTTGAGATTGTGGATCCTAACGCAAATATTGCCATTGATGCTTTTATTGACGAGAAAATGAAGGATTGGATCCGTGTTTCATTGATTCTAGGTCTTTAAAGAGGAGGTGAAACAAATGATATCTTTAAATAGAACTATTCTTGTTGGGCGTTTAGCTGCAGACCCGGAAGTCAGATATACCGT
>CAVYHE010000006.1:0-101285 GCA_963768305.1 uncultured bacterium | reverse complement strand
CTCCATTTATTAAGTATTGAAAAGGACTGCCGATAAATTCAAATAAAAACCTAGCTTTACCAATTAAGTTAAATGAAATACCAGAGTGATACGAGGGTATATAATAACCAACAAAATATGAAATAAAAGCAAGCGAAGACAAGACAATCCATATAAATGTATTAAATAGTTTGGCATTAAGCTTAAGTGTCACATTATTGTTTGTTTTTAAAGTGAAAAATAAGGGGATTAATATTATAAATGAAAGCAGTCCATTCCCGCCCGAATAAGCAGACATGAGACAAAAAATAAAACAAAAGCCCATCTTAAGATATATACGCTTAATCAAAACAAAAGATAAAAGTCCCGATAAAAAGAACATGGTTGCCAGCGAATGCTGAATGTTCTGTATGCAAAGAAAATCAGCGTACTGGACAAAAGAAAACATAACTGCCGGTACAAATATTGCTATGAACCAATTCATCCCGCCCATGCGCTGCGCAATAC
This sequence comes from uncultured bacterium, assembly GCA_963768305.1. Lineage (GTDB taxonomy): Bacteria > Margulisbacteria > WOR-1 > CAVSGV01 > CAVSGV01 > CAVYHE01. The sequence goes on along the minus strand of CAVYHE010000006.1, from coordinate 100,799 downwards.
ACAGAATGATGAATGTAGACAATAAAACGAAAAGAACATTTAAATACAATATGTTAACTAAGCTCCACGGCTTAATAAAATAGTTGAAAATAAAAATAATTTTTGAGATAACAAGCCTATGTTCATTGTGCAGTTTGAAAAGGTCAGCAATCCCGAATGTTCCGTTTTTTATTTTGCATAATTGTGATATATACATCCAATCATCCCAAAACGGGGAGTTGACAGCAAAATGTTTTACAAAAAACAGGCATGTGACCGCCATGACTATGCTTGGAAAGAAATAAATAAAAATATTTCTACTCAAGAAATCATTGAATCGTTCAATAATACCTTCATAAGTTTTAAAATTAATTTTAAAGTCCCACTTTCTTATTGATATATCCTAACTAAAGAATTTGCCTGATCCTGACAGTAAAGCAACAAAATGATCAAAATGCAAATACAACAATAGGCTTAAGATCAAGCCAATGAAATACAATATTGCTCTAACATAATCATATTCCGGATTAACCTGCTATCGATTTGACCAAAATCTCCTTTATATGCAAAATTGGGATCTCTTCTCCGTCGACCTGACACACATAGCTCTTTATCCTCGATAAAACTACTTATATTTTTATCTTGTTAGAACCATGTAGATTTTCTAGATCAACGAATATAATTAATTGTTCAGCAAATGCATTTTTCTCAATGTGAATCAATTACCTAGTGCCTACTACAAGATAAAGTAACTCAGTTAAATCCATAATATTTTGGAAATGTAAACTACACAACGGCTAGCCGCGGTGCCGTGTCCTCTAACTCGGATTTCCCCAGCTGCATGTCATAAAGTCTTTTATATGTTCCGCCTTCTTTATTTATCAATTCCTCATGAGTCCCTTCTTCCACTATCACGCCCTTATCAAGGACCACTATCCTGTTCGCAAATCTTACGGTGGATAGCCTGTGGGCGATGACAAAAGTCGTCCTGCCTTTCATCAGCTTTTCAAGCGCATCCTGCACAAGATGCTCGGATTCGGAATCAAGAGAAGATGTCGCTTCATCCAGTATCAATATCTTCGGATCCCTCAAGAAAGCCCTGGCTATCGCCACGCGCTGGCGCTCTCCGCCGGACAACCTTACGCCTTTTTCGCCTATGAGAGTGTTATATTTTTCCGGGAACGACATTATGAAATCGTGCGCGTTCGCCATTTGCGCCACTTCGCTCGATCTCTTTATCCGTCGCGTTCATCCTGCCGTAAGCGATATTGTCCTTTATCGTCCCGGAAAATAACAAGGTTTCCTGAGGAACAATGCCGATGAATTTCCTGTATGACATGATCTTATATTCCTTCAGGTTCTTTCCGTCCAGAAGTATCTCTCCCTTGAAAGGATCGTAAAATCTGGGGATAAGCTGACAAGCGTGCTCTTTCCCGCGCCGGAATGGCCGACTATCGCAATAACCTCTCCGGCCTTGCACGATATATTGATATTCTTTAAGGACCATATTGTCATTGGATTCATATTTAAATGAAACTTCTTTGAATATCACTTCTCCCTGAACATTCTGGATATCCTTTGCCGAAGGGGCAGTCTTTTATCGTCGGATGCGTGTCGAGAACGCTGAAAACCCTTTTCGCGGATACAAGCGCTATCTGGATGGAAACGTTCATCCCGCTTATGCCGCCGATGGGATCGCCAAGCATAAGGACCCCGGTAAAGAAATGCGATAAGATTGCTCGGGAGAAATGCGGTGGGATACTATCTCGTATCCGCCGAACCATATCACTATGACCGCCGCTATCGCCTGGATAAAACTGAACAGCGGCGTCTGTATGGCGTTTATCGCGGTCGCCTGAAGAGCTATCTTCCTGGCAAAATCCGTGACATTGCTGAACCTTTTTATCTCCTCTTTTTCCATCGTGAACGATTTCACGACCTTCGCGCCCGTCACCACCTCGTGGACGACGGAAGCAAGATCGGACATTTTTTCCTGCGTCTGGGTGGCGATTTCCTCTATCTCGCGCCCGAACCTGGTTGATATCATAGTGATCAGCGGCATCATGAGGATGGATACCAGCGCAAGCCGCCAGTTGAGGTAAAAAAGATATCCGCCGACGCCAAGTATCGTCATTATGTTCGGGATTATCGAGGTAAAAGAGGAAACTATGACATTCTGCATCATGTTTATGTCGTTCATTATTATGGTGATGATATCCCCTGTCCTTGTCTTTGAATAAAAATCCAGCGACAGGTTCTGCAGGTGCTCGAATATCTGGACGCGCAGGTCCCTTATGATGTTCTGGTTCACGTGGGAAACGAAATATATCTGGCCGAAAGAAAAAACGCCTTTCAAAAAATACAGCCCGATGGCCGCCGCCACGAACAAGTTCAGCTGGGTAAAGCTTCCCTTCCCTATCGCCTCGGAAAGTTTCCCGACTATGGGGATGACCGCGACATTCACGGAAGAAAGGACCGTGGAGCATATAAAGCCGGCCAAAAGGAGTCCGAAATATGGCCGGGCATATTTAAGCAAGCGGAAATATGTTTTCATTTAACAGGCAATTATATCGTTTTTTGATATCCCGCGCAATGAGACCTCAAGGAAGTGAGGTTTGCATTTTTCCGGCAAATATTCCATAATACCGGCCCTATGGGACATCTGGGAGTGTTATTCACCGGCATCTTCGGGCTGATAATGATATTGCTTTTCGCCTCTGTCCTTATCATGTGGTTCAGCGCGCCTATCCTTCTGTACCTTATCTATCAGAAATTAACTGAAATCGGCAACAAGCTGAAGAAATGAACCTGCAAGGCCGCTCTTTTCATTCTCCTGTGATGGTCCGGGAAGTCCTTCAATATTTATTGCCAAAACAGCACTGATCTTATCATTGATGCAACCCTCGGAGGCGGCGGACACGCGAGAGCGATCCTTGAGTCATCTAAAACAGCGAAACTGATCGGTATAGACCGGGATGATGAAGCGATAGCGGCCGCCAGAGAGAACCTGAAAGAATTTGATGAGACGAATCATCTTTTGTCAAAAGCAATTTCTCAAACATCAAAAATGCATCGTCGATCGGCCAAAAGGTCGATGGGATATTATTCGACCTCGGCGTATCATCGCATCAGATCGATTCTTCCGGGCGCGGATTCAGCTTCCGCGAAGACGCGCCGCTGGACATGCGAATGGACAAGTCGCTTCAAACCTCCGCGAAAGACCTTGTCAATGACCTCGACCAGAGAGAGCTGGAAAGGATCATTATGGAATACGGCGAAGAAAGGTTTTTCCGGCGGATAGCTTCGGCAATCATAAAAGCCCGGCCCGTCAATTCAACGCTTCAGCTTGCGGACATCATCAAATTTTCCATCCCGAAGTCGACGCCGCAGAACACCACAAAATCCATCGCGAGAGTTTTCCAGGCATTAAGGATAGCCGTCAACAACGAGCTCGAAAGCCTTGAAAACCGCACTTGATGACTCCATCGATATGCTTTCCCCGAAAGGAAGGATCGTCGTGATCTCCTATCATTCACTGGAAGACCGGATAGTTAAAGAGACGTTCAAAAGAGAATCCGATCGACTGCCTGTGCCCGCCCAAGCAGATGAAATGCACCTGTGAACATAAAAAGAAATTGGCTATAATCACAAGGAAGCCCGTTATCGCAGGCAGATGAGGAGGTCCGTGAAAATCCAAGGGCAAGAAGCGCGAAACTGAGGGCGGCGGAAAAATTATGAGGATATTAAGAGCATTCGCTATATTACTGATCTTTGTCCTGCTTTCCGCGGTGCATCTGGCGATCTCGACAGAAAGCATAAAAACAAGCTATGAGATCTCGGAACTGAAACAGCAGCTGGACGCCATCCAGCCCCGAGAACAGATACTTGAATTACCTTGTGGCAAAAGAGGAAGCGCTTCCCAGGATCGAAAAATTAGCCAAAGGCAAACTGAACATGATCTATCCGGAAAAGATGAATTACGTGGTCATTTCTTCGCGGAAATTCCGAAGCGCGCTAAAGCTTGTATTCCACCAGCCCGCCCTGGTCCGGGAATATCCCGTTGCCCAGCCCCAGCATTTTCACCGCTCCGCCGCCGAGCTGGAACAGGAAATTATTCTCCCTGTAATATATCAGTTTCGGCTCTCCGGATATCTTCGCCATCTCCGCCGCAATGTCCACGGAATCGCGTGAAATTGCCGAGTCTTGTCCACCAGCTTCAGGTCCAGAGCCTGATTGCCCCGTGTAAACCTTTCCCTCCGCCAGTGTTGAAGCTTCGTCCGTGGTCATTTTTCTTCCGTCAGCCACTACCCTCACGAATTCCTTGTAAGTATCGTCAAGGTAGGCATTTATCGAACTAACCTCTTCGGTGGAAAGTTTCCTCAGTCCCGAGAACATGTCGGAATGCTTCCCTTCCGAAATGCTTTCCGCCGTTATTCCCAGCATTTTCAGGAGCCCGGAATAATTGAAAACACCCGTCTCGATAACGCCTATGCTTCCGGTTATGGTCCCCGGGTCGGCAACTATCTTGTCCGCCGCCGCCGCGATGTAATATCCGCCTGACGCGGCGACGTCGCCCATGGAAGCGACAACGATCTTTTCCTTTCTTCTTCGCCCTCAGCAGTTCCGAGTATATCTGGCCGGACGCCACCGCGGAGCCGCCGCCGCTGTTTATCCTGACCAGTATCGCCTTCACCTGCCAGTCGTCCGCCGCTTTTTTTATCTGGTCGCATATGGCATCCGCGCCGGTGGCGTGCCCGCCGAAAATAACGTTCTGGCCCGAATTTCCCGTGACAATATCGCCGTCTATCTCGATGACCGCGACCTTGTTCGGGAACGCCAGCAGATAATCTGTCGTTATCTTCTTCGAAAAGGTCTTTTCTTTCAACGACCCTTATCTCCTCTTTTGAATCAAAAAGATCTCCCGCCGTCTTCATCGCATCCTGGAAATATCCGACTTCGTCTATCAGGCCCAGCTCTTTCGCTTTGTCCGCCGAAAATATGCTCCCGTCAGAAATATCCTTCAATTTTTCCAGCGTTATCTTGCCTTTCCTTGAGATCCGAAATATCAATGACCATCTGCCTGTAAAGGTCGGCAAGGATCCCTTCTATCATTATCCTCTGGTCTTTTGTAAGCCCGGAAGCATACATATTAAAAGATGTCTTGTATTTGCCTTTTGATATCATCTGCGTCTGTACGCCTATCTTTTCAAGCAGCCCCTGTATCTTCATGATGTTGATCGATTTGCCGATGCCGCCCACCGTTCCCGGCCGGAGGCGCCACCACTTTGTCCGCGACGGACGCAAGATAATATTCGTCGCCCAGGGTCCCCTCCTCCAGGTACGCGACTATCTTTTTGCCTTTTGCCTTTGATCTTAACAGCTCGCTCCTTATCTCCTGGACGATGGCAAAAGATCCCATCCCGCCGTCAAAACCTTTTATCCTCAAGATTATCCCGTCGATGTAAGGATCATCCGTCGCCTGTTTTATGTGTTCGATTATGGAATCGGCGCCGATCTTCCCTCCGCCGAAAATGCTGAAGTCCCCCATCCCTCCGACTATAGCCGCCGCCGATCTCCACAAGCGCGTATTCCTTCGGCCTTATCACGGACATCGGCCTGTTGGGCCTTCAAAAAAGCTTATCTCTCCGCCGATCATCTGGACTGTGCCGTCAGGCGCGTCCTTATTCAATTGGCCGGCGTAATGGACCCGCATGAACGGCAGGTCCAAACTCATCCCGTAAGTCGTGTTGCCTTCATCTATGCCCGTCCTTAATTTTAAGCCGTCGGCCACGGTCCATTCCACTCCGTAATGGGAGAAATTGCCCGTGTCGCCCCTTCCAATTTCAGAGTCAGCCGCGAAAAGCAGCCGGTCATCAAAAGCCCTGTAAGCAGCGCCGACCCTCGTGCTGGCAGGAATATCAAGATCCTTGTCAGATAAAGCATCCTGACCTAAGACCCCCAACGTGAGATCCGGAGTAACCTTTAAAAGGAAGCCGACATCCGCGCTGTATCCCCGCGCTTCCTTTGTGACAGAATCGATGAATATGTTCTTATATGTGATCGCCGTAGCTTATCCCCATTCCTGTCCGCGCGCCTATCCCGAAAGTATCGGCTTTTATCTTCGCTCCCGCCGATATCTGTTTGTCATATCCCATGTATGCGAATGAGCCGAGATTCGCGCAGTAGTAATGGTTTTCGTCCCAGATCTCCTTGTTGGTGTCGATGGTGCCGAACGAGAATCCAAGGTTCCCGGCATTGGCCAGACCTGCGGGATTATAGAAGACCGAACTCAAGTCATCGCTTACGGCGGTAGCGGCGCCGCCCATCCCCGCCTGCCGCACGAAGTTGGTATCTTTCATTAAGGATTCCTGGATGGTCTCTGAGTATGCAGCTGCGCTGAAAACGGTAATGATCAATAAAAAAATCGCATATTTCTTCATGAATGGATTATAACAGACACAAATGACATTGAAAAATAGAAGTTCTCCAGGCTTATGACGGGACTATTTAAGCAACACGAGGCATTTCTCTTCTTACTTTCTTTTCTGGCAAAAGAAAGCAGGGAAAGGTTGAATTATTGCAACAAACTATCAATAATTGTATACTGCCCATATGACAAATCAAGAATTGGTTAGAGTGCGTTTTGCCCCGTCCCCAACAGGATACCTCCACATCGGCGGGGCCAGGACGGCCCTGTTCAACTGGCTGTTCGTAAGGGCGCTCAAAGGCGTTTTCATACTCAGGATAGAGGATACCGACAGGACAAGATCAACAAACGAAGCCGTAAAGGCGATACTGGACGGCCTCGAATGGCTTGGTATCGACTGGGATGAAGGCCCGGACATCGGCGGGGATTTTGGGCCGTATTTCCAGACGGAAAGATTGAAAATATATAATGAATGGGCTGATAAACTTATTAAAGCTGGCAAAGCTTATTATTGCATATGCACCCCCGAAGAACTTGAAGAACAAAGGCGCCAGGCCATCCAAAAGAAAGAAGCCCCGAAGTACGGCGGCAAATGCAGAAATCTAAATGCGAAAGAGATCGACAAAATGCTTGCGTCCGGCAGGTCAAAAGTTCTAAGGTTCAAGCTCCCGTCATCCGGCACTACAACGGTCCACGACCTGATAAGGGGCGAGGTCTCATTTGAGAACGAGCTGCTGGATGATTTTGTCCTGATAAAATCCGACGGCTTCCCCACATATAATTTCGCCGCTGTCGTGGACGATCATCTGATGAAAATATCGCATGTGATAAGGGGCGACGATCACTTATCGAACACGCCCAGGCAGATATTATTATACGAAGCTTTCGGGCTGACTCCGCCGAAGTTCGCGCACATCCCGATGATAATGGGGCCTGACAGGGCGCGGCTCTCAAAGCGGCACGGCGCGACATCGGTGATCGAATACAAGGACATGGGCTATCTCCCGGAAGCTATGATAAATTACATCGCGCGGCTCGGATGGGGATTCAAGGACCAGGAGATCTTTTCAGTTCAAGAATTGATCGAAAAATTCCGGATCGAGAAGGTCCAGAAAACTCCGGCTATTTTCGACATGACAAAACTTAACTGGCTTAACGCGCATTACATTAAAAATTCAAGCGTCGATAAGATCGCGGATCTCGCCATGCCTTTTATCGAGAAAGCTTATCCGGGAGTTGAAAGATCATACGCGGAAAAGGTCATCAAATGCCTTCAGGACCGGTTAAAAACGATAGTTGATATTGTTCCATTATCTGAATATTTCTTCATGGATGACTTTAAAGTCGATGCGGAAGCAAGGGCAAAATACCTCGATAAGCCCGGCGTGAAAGGATTGATGGTCAAATTAAGCGGCAGGCTCAAAAAACTCCCGGATTTTTCCAGAGCACCTATTGAGTCCGCGTTCAAAGGCCTTGCCGAAGAGGAAAAGATAAAGCTCGGAGAAATAATCCATCCGGCTCGCGCGCTTCTGACTGGCCGGGCGGAAAGCCCCGGAATATATGATGTCGTTGAGGTTTTGGGGAAAGAGAAAGTTTTAAAAAGGCTTGCTGCTGATATACCCCATTAACTTGTAGATCAATTTCGCCGCGGTGAAGTCCGGATGGTTCAATCCTTTTATCGGAGAAAGCTCTACAAGGTCGAAGCCGACGATGTTCTTCACAGCCGCCACGCCTTTCAAAATATCCAGCACTTCGTAATAATCCAGGCCTCCGGGTTCCGGCGTTCCGGTCGCCGGCATTATGGACGGGTCCAGGACATCGATATCGATCGTGATGTAAACATCTTTTGAAAGCTGGGAATTGATCTTCTCGATTATCTCAAGTTTTTCCGCAAAATGGATCTTGGCTATCTGTCCTGACGACTTGGCGAATTCCATTTCCGATATGTCCATGGACCTTATCCCCGCCTGCACCGCCGGGCATATTTCAAGGACCCGCCTCATCGCGCACGCGTGGCTGTTCTTTCAACCGTGATAGCTGTTCCGGAGGTCGGCGTGGGCATCCAATTGCAGGACGCTGAGGTCTTTATATTTCTTTTTGCAGGCGGCAACCGCGTAAGGGGTTATCGAATGCTCCCCGCCGAGCATCACGGGTATCTTTTTGTCATTCAGGACTTTTGCGACGGCATCAGTTAATTTCTCAGGCGATCTGATCTGACTCTGCCGACATTGATTCCCGACCCTGAAAGTCTTCCTCATCAAGTTCGATATCGTAATCCTCAACCTGTTCAGATGCTTTCAGGATCGCGGACGGGCCTTTGGAAGTGCCTTTTCCGTATGAAGTGGTTCTCTCGTACGGGACCGGAATGACCGCGAACCTGGCGGTCTTGTAATCCGTATGAGGCCTGCTTTGCTTCCAGAATTTGAACATTAAAAATATTCTTATGTTTATGAGGGTGTTTGTCAAGAGATTTGTTTAGGGGTAGAATCGTCGATCATGGATGACCAATTCAGGAAATTGAGGGAAGAAATGGTCGCGGAACAGCTTGTAACCCGCGGGATAAGCGACAAGCTGGTGCTGGACGCCATGAGAAAAGTGCCTAGGCACAAGTTCATGCCGGAAAACCTGGAAGAACTTCGGCTTATGAAGATAACGCGCTTCCGATAGGCGAAGGCCAAACCATCTCCCAGCCTTATATGGTCGCGATAATGACGGAAAAGCTCGGGCTCAAAGGCGGAGAAAAGGTGCTTGAAGTCGGGACAGGTTCCGGTTATCAGGCGGCGGTCATCGCCGAGATAGCCAAAAAAGTTTATACGATCGAATATGTTCCTGAGCTTGCAGAAAAGGTCGAAAGAGAAAATTCGAAGAGTTGGGTTATAAGAACATCGATGTCATCACTGGCGACGGGACACTTGGCCTGCCTGAAAAAGCCCCGTTCGACGGGATAATCGTCACAGCCGGCGCCCCGTCGATACCGAAGACGCTAACTGATCAGCTTGCCGAAGGCGGAAAACTTGTCATCCCCGTCGGCGAAAGGTTCATTCAGACCCTGATGATAGTAACAAAGCGCGGCAGGAAACTTGATATTGAGGAGTCAATTGATTGCGTATTCGTTCCTCTGGTCGGAAAATATGGGTGGAAATAGAAGAAAGATAACCCCATTTTCTTGCCTTATTTAAAAAGGTGTGCTATTATTTTCCATTGCGCGCGATAAAACGCAAAACTGTCTTTAATGCGCCCTGTATCGGCAGTTGGACATCAAAATTTGGGCAAACGGAGGAATTCACATGGCAGAAGATCTTAGCGGTACGTCCCTGGGAAGTTCAAAGAGCGGTTCATCGGATGATCTGGACGCGTTGATAAAGGAGACCCTGGAAGAGAACAAGAATGTCGAGGCCCCGAAAAAAGAGGAAATATCCTCAGGTTTCAAGGCGACCCATATAAGCATAGCCCCAAAACCCGCTCCAAGACCGGTATCCGCCCCAAATATACCGCAAACCAGGCGAAGCGAAACATTATCTCCTAAATCGCCGGCTGTCCAGGCGGAAGAAGCTGCGTATGAAGCCACATTCAAGAGCTATAAGGCCGGCGACATAGTCAGAGGAACCGTCGTGAAAGTTGACCCGTCAGGAGTGCTTGTTGATATCAACTACAAATCCGACGGCTTCATTCCTCCGTCCGAATTATCGGACAAGTCTTTCAGCAACATAAATGACATCATCAAGGTAGGAGACAAGATAGATGTATTGATAGAAAAACTGGAAGACAAGGAAGGATACATCGTCCTTTCCAGGAGAAAAGCCGAATACGAGAATAAATGGCGCATTGTTTATGAGGTTTATAAAACGAGGCGCGCCATTGAAGCAAAGGTCACATCCGCGGTAAAAGGCGGGCTGGTCGTGGATTATAACGGAATAAGGGGATTCATCCCCGCGTCGCAGGTGGCGAAGGAGACCGAAGATCAGATAGAAAGCCTTGTCGGCAAGACCATTCCGATAAAGATAATCGAGATCAACCGCAGGCAGGGCAAAGTGATAATGTCCCATAAGATCGCCGCGGGAGAAAAAGTGCGCCCGGATACCAGCAAGGTATTCGACGAGCTGGAAGTCGGACAGGTGAAGCACGGCACCGTGACAAGCTTGAAGAATTTCGGCGCTTTCGTTGACATAGGCGGCGTGGAAGGCCTTATACACTTGACCGAATTATCCTGGAAAAGGGTCAATCATCCTTCGGATCTGTTAAAAGTCGGCCAGGAGCTGGATGTTTTCGTCCTCGGCGTGGACAAGGAAAATAAAAAAGTCGCGCTTGGACTGAAAGAGCTTCAGCCGGATCCGTGGGTGGGAGCCGCGGAACTATACAAGCCCGGCCAGATAGTGAAAGCGAAGATCGCCAGGTTCGTTAAGTTCGGCGCGTTCGCGGAGCTGGACGGCAACCTGGAAGGATTAATCCATATATCCGAAATTTCAGACCAGCCCATAACAAGGCCGGAAGATGTCATCGCAATAGGCGATGTCGTGGACGTGAAGGTACTGAAAGTACTTCCGGAGGAGCAGAAGATCGGCTTGTCGATAAAAGAAGCGAAAAAACAGGCATCGCATACCGAACTGGAAGAATTCAAAGGGCCGGAGAAAAAGCCGGTCACCATCGGCGACGCGATGAAAGACAAAGAACACAAGCATAAAAACTCATGACAAAAGAAGAACTGGGCGCGTTGATCAAAGAGGTCGCCCTTTTAAAAGGCGATTTCACCCTCCGGTCCGGAAGGAAAAGCAAATATTATTTTGACAAGTACCTTTTCGAGACAAAGCCGGAAGTCCTTGCCCCCCTTACAAAAGAACTGGCCAAACTGCTTCCTCCGCTTGATTCGTTCAGCCGGCTTGCCGGACCCGAATTAGGCGCGGTTGCTCTCGTTACAGCGCTTTCCTTGGAAGTTAAAAAACCGTTCATAATAGTGCGAAAAGCGAGAAAAATTATACGGCACATCAAAGATGGTGGAAGGGGAAGCTTTCAAGGGAGATAAGGTCGTGATGATAGAAGATATATTGACGACTGCGGGAGCCGCCATAGCCGGCGCGGACAAGCTTAAGCAATCGGGGATAGAAGTTCTCCTGCTGATCGGCGTCCTGGACAGGGAGGAAGGCGCAAGGGAGAACATAGAAGCGGCGGGCTATCGTTACAAAGCGCTTTTCACGAAAAGCGAACTGGGGTTATGAAGTTCACGGAGAAACTTGATTCTGCCGTCCAAAAAGAACAATTCCCTCCTCTGCATCGGCCTCGACATAGACCTGAAAAAAATCCCGCAATCGCTCCTCAACAAAAGCGACCCGATATTTGATTTCAACAAAGCTGTGATCGACGCGACAAAAGACCTGGTCTGCGCGTACAAACCGAACATCGCGTTCTATGAAATGTACGGCATCTACGGCATGGAAGCGCTTATGAGGACCATCGAATACGCCTCTGACTTCGTGCCCGTGATACTTGATGCCAAGCGCGGGGACGTGGGCCACACGGCTTCCGCTTACGCGAAGGCGGTATTTGATGTTTACAAGGCCGACGCGGTGACGATCAATCCCTACATGGGATATGATTCCGTGGAGCCTTTCCTTGAATACAAAGACAAAGGGATATTCATTCTCTGCCTGACTTCAAATGCCGGCCGCAGGGATTTTCAGTCAGCCGGAAAAGACGAGCCGCTTTATAAAAATGTTGCCAGGCATGTGAAGCAATGGGATGTTTTCGGAAGCTGCGGACTTGGTCGTTGGAGCGACAAGCCCCGATGAGCTTAAGGAGATAAGGGCGATGGTCGGCGACATGCCGATACTTATACCGGGAATAGGCGCCCAGAAAGGCGACCTCGCTTCTTCCGTCAAAAACGGCGTGAACAGCGCTGGCCGGCGGGCCATCATCAATTCATCAAGGAATATCATATTCGCTTCGTCCGGAGATGACTTTGCTGCCGCAGCAAGGGCCGCCGCGCTAAAACTGAGGAATGAGATAAACAGCTACAGACCGGTCAGCTGATCGCTTTCTTCAGGCTCGCTACGAACTTCCCGACCCTGCCCTTCCTTGAAATGACATCGATAACGGCGCTTCCCACTATCACGCCGTCGGCCATTTTCGCCGCTGCAGCTGCCTGAGCGGGATTTGAGATGCCGAATCCGATCGCGATCGGCGTCTTCGATGTTTTCCGTATGCTGGAAATGATGTCTTTTATATCCAGATCGATGCTGGCTCTTGCTCCGGTCGTCCCCGCCAAAGAGATCATATAGATAAAGCCCGATGAATGCTTGGCCGCAAGCTTTATATGTTCTTCTGAAGAATTGGGAGCGACCAGCAAAATAACATCAAGTCCCGTGCTTTTTCATCTGTTCCGCTTCTTCCGCCGGCAGGTCCGGCAGAATAAGCCCGTCCACGCCCGCCGCGGCCGCTTCTTTTGCGAATTTCTCGGCGCCGTAGCTGAACACTATGTTATAGCTTGTCATGAAAATGATCGGGATCGAAGAGTTTTTCCTGATCTTTTTCGCAAGCTTGATCGCATCCGCCGCAGAGACGTCATTCTTTAATGCTCTTATCGCTGCTTCCTGGATGGTCGGCCCGTCAGCGATGGAATCCGAGAACGGGATACCGAGCTCGATGATGTCAGCTCCGGCTTTTTCGATCTCATACACCAGTTTTTCGGTTTTCGCCAGCGACGGATCCCCCGCCATGATGAAAATTATCAGCGCTTTTTTATCCTTGAACGCTTCTGATATTCTGGTCATCTGATGCCTCTGACGATCTCCGTATCCTTATCTCCCCTGCCTGACAGGCAAACGATAACGATCTTATCTTTCGACAGCTTCAACTTCTTCAGATACGCGATAGCATGCGAAGATTCAAGCGCGGGGATAATGCCTTCCGTTTCCGACAGGAGCTTGAAGCCGTCAAGAGCTTCCTTGTCCGACACGGAATCATATTTCACCCTGCCGATATCTTTCAGGTAGCTGTGTTCGGGCCCGACGCCCGGATAATCAAGCCCCGCGGAGATCGAATGCGTCGCAGATATCTGGCCGTCCTTTGTCTGCAGCAGATAGCTTTTCGCCCCGTGAAGGACCCCCACCCTGCCGATCTCAAGTGTGGCGGAATTTTTGCCGAGCTTTAGCGATGTTCCGCCCGCCTCGACGCCGATCATTGAAACTGACGGGTCGTCAAGGAAAGGATGGAAAAGGCCGATCGAATTTGACCCGCCGCCGACACAGGCCAATAACATATCCGGAAGTTTTCCTTCCGCTTCCATGATCTGCTCCTTCGCCTCGATCCCGATGACCGACTGGAAATCCCTGACCATCATAGGATATGGATGAGGGCCAACTGTCGAACCGAGCAGATAATATGTGGAAACATTCGCCATCCAGTCGCGCAGGGTTTCGTTGATGGCGTCCTTCAAAGTCCGGCTTCCCGATCTGACGGGCTTTACTTCCGCACCGAGGAGTTTCATCCGGTAAACGTTAAGAGCCTGGCGCTTTATGTCTTCTTCTCCCATATAGACGACGCAATCGATCCCGAACAGCGCGCACGCGGTGGCGGCGGCGACCCCGTGCTGTCCCGCGCCGGTCTCCGCGATCACCCTTTTCTTTCCCATCCTTTTCGCGAGAAGTATCTGGCCGATGCAGTTGTTGATCTTATGGGAGCCGGTATGGCAGAGGTCTTCCCTTTTTAAGTAGATCTTCGGGCCGCCAAGCGATTTTGAAAGCCGTTCGGCATAAAAAAGAGACGTCTTTCGTCCCGCATAATTCTTTAGGTAATAAGATAATTCGTCCTTGAAAGCCGGATCGTTCTTATATTGATGATAAGCGGCTTCAAGCTCCATGACGGGTTTCATCAGGGTCTCCGGCACGAACCGTCCGCCGTACGGCCCGAAGTATCCGTTCTTGTCAGGCAGGTCTTTAAATGACATGAAGGTATTCTATTATATGTAAAGCATAGAGGCAAGCTATCAGGTTATCCGTGATTTCACGAAAAAAATGAAATTTTCACTGAAATCTGACGATAATATTTCGTGAGACGGTCCGAAGCTTGACTCAAGAAAAGGAGAAATCATAATGTCTATGAGAACAGGAATTAACAGGATCGCGTTATCTTTTGGAAGAATAAGAATATCCGCTCTTTTGAAGAGTAATTCTAATAAGGTCGCGAAAGTCCAGGCCGGCGATTTTTTCCGCGGTATCTTGTTGAAGAACGACCCTCCGATGGAATTTTATTCCAGGATTTCTATCCCTATTTATATTCATTCGCCAAGTCCTTCTATTGTCGGCGAACAATGGAAATACCAGAGGAAAAGCATTAAAGAAATATTGGCCAATGTGAGGAAATTGGCGGGTACGAGATCGGTCGGATTGACCGGGAAAGAAATATCGTTCTTCAAATCCACCCTCCTGCCGTTATTGCCGGAAAGCTTTTGTCGGAACCTTGCTGCGCTACCCGGAAGAGAACGAGGAAGGGACGAATATCAGTTTTTCAGTGATTTCAAATAAGATAAAGCCGTTAGATGAGATCAAAAAATATGTGCTCACGGATGAATTGGCTAAAAAGATCAATCTCCTTCTCTCCCTGAACTGCCCCAGTTGCTAAACGACCCCTTTTTATATATAATGTAACCTTTCTAGAACAAAGGAAGGGGAAAATACTTGCTCTGCCAGAATTGTAAACAACGCCAGGCGACCATCCATGTGACCAGGATAATGAACGGAAGGCGCGTGGAACAGCACCTGTGTTCGAAATGCGCGGCTGACCTTGGATTGATGGGCGGCGGTCTGGGCGAATTCGGCGGATTCGGGGACCTGGGATTTCCCGGCCTCTTCGAATTCCCGGACCTCTTCACCAGTTTCTTTAAAAGAAGGCCCGCCGACAGGATATTCGATTACTTTTCCGAGAACGCTCAAAATGTAATTAAGCTCGGCGGAGAAGAAGCCCAGCGCCTTTCTCACGATCACCTCTCAACGGAACTTCTGCTTCTGGGATTGCTCAAAGAAGAAGGCATGGCTTACAATGTCCTGGTAGAGCTCGGCGTGAACATTGTCGACCTTTTTTCGAATATCGAATCCGTCATAGGCAGGGGCGAAGGGACGCCGGAAGAGATCACCCTGTCGCCTAGGGCAAAGAAAGTCCTGGAACTTGCCACGAACAGCGCGCGAGAGCTTGGATTCAATTATGTAGGCAGCGAACACATTCTTCTGGGAATAATAAAAGAAGGTGCAAGCCTGGCCGCGCAGGCCCTTCATAAAAGAAAGATCACTTATGATAAAGCCGTAAAGAAAATACTCGAGCTTATGTCAAAAGGCCGGCAATTGCCTGAAAAAGGAGAACAGCCGGAAGATAAAGGCGGCAAAAAAGACAAAGGCGAAGAAGGCAATGAAGGCGGAGAAGAAAATGAAGAATTCGGCGTCCCCGAAGAAGGCAATGAAGGCGGTCCTTTCGGAGAAATGTTCGGATTTCCCGGAATGGGAATAGGCGCCCCGCCCCGCCAGCAAAAGCCGGCATTAACGTCTTTCGGCCGCGACCTCACGGCACAGGCAAAGAACGGAAAACTGGATCCTGTCATCGACAGGGATAAAGAAATAGAGCGCATTATAAGGGTGCTTTCCAGAAGAACAAAGAACAATCCGGCATTGATAGGAGATCCCGGGGTCGGAAAGACCGCGATAGTTGAAGGCCTGGCGCAAAGGATCATTTCGGGAGATGTCCCGGAAGTGCTGAAAGACAAGAAAGTCATCACACTTGACCTGGCGGGAATGATCGCGGGCACAAAATACAGAGGCGAATTCGAAGCGCGCGTGAAGAAAATGCTCGATGAAATGCTTTCAAAATCGAGGCAGATAATACTTTTCATTGACGAACTTCACACTCTTGTCGGAGCCGGAGCGGCCGAAGGCGCCATCGATGCGGCTAATATCCTGAAACCGGCCCTTGCGAAAGGCGACCTTCAGGTAATTGGAGCCACGACAGTTGATGAATACAGAAAATATATCGAAAAGGATCCCGCTCTTGAAAGAAGGTTCCAGCCGATCACGATCAGCGAACCATCCGTCGACCTGACGATCCAAATATTGAAAGGCTTGAGGCCGAAATATGAAGAGCATCACAAGGTAAAGATCTCGGATGAAGCAATAGTCGCGGCCGCAAGATTATCCGACAGATATATCACCGACCGGTATCTTCCCGATAAGGCGATCGATCTTATGGACGAAGCCGCCGCGAAGGTCCGGATAAAACTGATGTCGCCGTCAAAAGAATCGAAAGATTTCCAGAAAGAGATAGCCCAGCTGAAAAAAGAAGAGGAAGCGGCGGCTATCGCCAAGAAATATGACAAGGCCAAGAAGATAAGCGAAAAGATCGCCGAGCTTGAGGCAAAGATCAAGAAAAACGGCGCTGCTGAAAAAGGAAAGGGCGAAGCGATCATCACCGAAGAGGACATCGCCGAAATAGTGAACGACTGGACGGGAGTTCCCGTCATAAAGCTGACACAGGCGGAAACTGAGCGGCTTGTTCACATGGAGGAAGAGCTCCACAAGAGAATAATCGGGCAGGATGACGCCGTAGCCGCAATATCCCAGGCGATAAGGCGCGGCCGCGCGGGGCTGAAAGCTCCGGAACGGCCAATCGGATCTTTCATATTCGCGGGACCCACAGGTGTGGGAAAAACTGAAGTCGCCAGGAGGCTTGCCGAATTCATGTTCGGCAGCATTGATGCGATGGTCCGCCTGGACATGTCCGAATACATGGAAAAGCACACGGTATCAAGGCTTATCGGCTCGCCTCCAGGCTATGTCGGCTATGAAGAAGGCGGGCAGCTGACCGAAGCGGTGAGAAGAAAACCTTATTCCGTGGTGCTATTTGATGAAATTGAAAAAGCCCATCCTGATGTTTTCAATTCGCTCCTGCAGATACTTGAGGACGGACGGCTCACTGATTCCAAGGGAAGGACAGTCGACTTCAAGAACACCGTCGTGATAATGACGACGAACCTGGGGTCCCAGCTGATAACCGAAGGCGCCGCTCCCGTTGGCTTTGTCGCAAAGGCCGACCTGGAAGCCACTTATGAAAAAATAAAGTCAAAGGTGCTGGACGAGGTAAAGAAGGAATTCAGGCCGGAATTCCTGAACAGGATCGATGAAATAATAGTTTTCCATCCTCTGTCCGATGCAGAGCTTACAAAGATAGTGGACCTTCTTCTTGCCGACCTGGAAAAGCAGGTGGAGGCAAAAGAGATGAAGCTTATCGTCAATGATGAAGTAAAGAAATATCTTTTAAAAGAAGGCTATGATCCCAAATTCGGCGCAAGGCCGCTTCGCCGCGCCATTCAGAGATTGATCGAAAATCCGCTGTCCAACGAGATGCTGAAAGGCACTTTCAAGGAAGGCGACGCGATAGAAGCTATCCTCAAAGATAATAATATCGTTTTCGAGAAGGCGAAGAAGAAAGCTTAAACCCTTCTCTTTCTAATCATATTCTAAACTTTCCTTTATGAAGGTTTAACATGCGTTTGCTATCATATTTACAAGAAATGATCTAAATAAAGGGAAAGGAAGGTGAAAAATAATGGGGGCATTCCTTATCATCTCGGCATTATTGAAACTTGCATTGGGACTGGGTTTTGCGTACATAATATGGGTCCTGGCTGCAAAAGAGAGCGGCACTTCAAGAACAACAGGCATGGTCATATCTATCGCTGTAATAATTCTTGTGCTGATATCCGCGATTTATGGCGCGCATTCTTTCAAAAGGATGCATCATAAATTCGGATCTGAACCATGCATTACTAATTCGTCCACAAATGAATCGTCAGGCGCAGCAAAAGAAACGATAAAACACAGGCCCGCGCATTCCTGGAAAAAGCATTTAGTAAAATAATATAAAAAGCCCTCCGAAAACTCGAAGGGCTTTTTTGTTCCTGATGTACCATGAAAGTGAAAAATCATGATGAATAATAAATATATTGGCAGTATTTTAATGGCGATATTCGGTTTTATTTTGATATTAAGCGCCGCTTCCTATGCCGCAAGTGAAGAAGCGCATGTATCGCTAGATAAGATCGTGGGCAAAATGTCCATATATCTTTTGCTGACCGACGAACAGACGCGGCAGATAAAACCGATAATGGCAGAAGACATGGCAAAAAGAAGCGGAATTATAAAAAACGATAAAAATGACCGGGAAACTCTTAAAAAAGCGCTGGATGACCTGCGACTAAGTACGAACAAAAAGCTTTCGCAATATTTGACCGAAGAACAAATGAAAAAATTGGAAGAAATGCAGAAAGCGCAGCAGGAACAAAAAACTGAAAGGAAAGGCGGAATGGGCGGAAGAGGAGGAATGGGCGGAGGGAAAATGTTCAATCGAGGCGCCTTTTAATAAGTTACATAGATTTAACTTGCCATTTCCCTACTTAACCTGATAATATAAATCTGTGAAAATTTTTATATTTTTATCGTGATCTGTTTCATGACAGGTATATACGCGATCCAATGTTCCGCCGAAGGGATCAGCCTTGAAGCCTGTTTCCGCTCAGCCCTGAAACAAAGCGAAGTAATGGCCGACAATAAAGAACTTGTGGTTCAAGCCGAAGAACATTATAAGCAGGCATTGTCAGGAATGTTGCCGGGGATATCCGCCGGCTATACATATTTTAACGAAGACACTTCCAAACTTATTCCCGCCAATACCGATACTTCACTTTACGGCGACCAAGCTACGACCAAGGCCTCGATTTCCCAGCCGCTTTTCAGGGGCTTCCGCGATTTTGCGGCGCTTAAGCTGAACCAGAACCTCATAACATCGCAAAAAGAGTCTTATCAATGGGCAGCTTTGCAGCTGTACCAGGATACGGCAAATTCGTTCTATCTTGTCCTTTCGCTCGAGAACGACATTGCCATTCTGAAAAAA
This sequence comes from uncultured bacterium, assembly GCA_963768305.1. GTDB lineage: Bacteria > Margulisbacteria > WOR-1 > CAVSGV01 > CAVSGV01 > CAVYHE01. The sequence goes on along the minus strand of CAVYHE010000006.1, from coordinate 81,469 downwards.
GAAGCCGGTCTTTACGATAAAAGGATACAAGAATTGCGTTCGAGGGTAGCGATCGGCAGGTCCAGGACCACCGAAGTGCTTAATGTGCGGGTCTCGCTTGCGACCCTTTTGGCACAGATGGAACAGGTGAGATCACAATTATCCACGGCCAGGGAACTCCTGTCTTTTTTGACCGGCCTTCCGCCGTCTACAGAGCTTTCCGATTCGCAGAACCTCCCCTCTTCCATCGGCACTTTTGAATCTTATGATGCGATGCTGTCTGATCGCCCGGATATTAAAGCGGCTCTTGCAAGAACGGAAGCGGCAAAGAACAGCGTCGACATCGCGAAAGGCGCATTTTGGCCGTCGGCTGACATATCAGGAGATTATTATTTCAGCCGCCCGAAAGGAATTCTTCAAAACAGCGATTGGGACGCTACGATCATCGCAACACTTCCGCTATTCACAGGAGGCTTGAACACTTCCCACCTTGCTGAATCCGACTCGCTTTTGCGGCAGAGCCAGAACGATCTGGAACAGACAAAACGGTTGGCGGAACAGGAACTGCGGAGCAATTACCGGCAGCTGACATACGACATTTCTCAGGTCAAAGAATTCCAGAATGCCACAGACCTGGCAGAGAAAAACTACGTCGCAGTATCCGGCGATTATGACCTGGGACTGGTATCGAACCTGGATGTTCTTCAGACGCTTACCTCATACGAAGATGTGGAGCGCTCTTTAAATAAAGCGGTTTATGGCCTTAAGACGGACATGCAAGCGCTTTTGGCTATCACTGCTTCTGTAAATATTCCTGACAGGATGGAAGTAAAATGATCTTATCTGATATATCAATAAGGCGGCCGGTATTCGCGTGGATGATGATGTTCGCGCTTATCCTTTTTGGTGCGATCTCTTTTGCAAGAATGGGCGTCAGCCTTATGCCGGATGTGGATTTTCCCGTTGTTTCCGTCAACATCACTTATCCCGGAGCCTCTCCTCAGATCATGGAAACGGACGTCGCAGACTATGTAGAGGACGCGGTCATGGGAGTGGAAGGCGTTAGGACCGTAACTTCAACTTCCCGCGACGGCAACACGAACGTATCTGTGGAATTTGAGCTGAGCAAGAACATCGATGTGGCAGTGCAGGAGATACAATCGAAGATATCGCAGGCCCAGCGCCTGCTGCCGAATGAAATAGATCCGCCCGTCATCACAAAGACCAATCCTGACGACCAGCCGATAATATGGCTGTCGCTGAACACCACCGGCATCCCGACCCGCGATGCAATGGAATACGTGAACAACATCCTTAAGGACAAGTTCACCACCGTTTCCGGGGTCGGCGACGTTGTATTCGGCGGATATGTGGATCCGAACCTCAGGGTGGAGGTGCGCAAAGCTGATCTCAACCGCTACGCCCTCACCGCTCAGGATATTGTGAATGCGGTGCAGAATGAGCATGTGGAGCTGCCGGCCGGCTATGTGCAGGATGTGAAAGCGGAACACACGGTCAGGACGCTAGGTGAAGCAAAGACCGTTAAGGAGTTCGAGAACATCCGCCTCAACTACCGCGGAGGGCAGCCGAATTACAATCCCGTTGCTCTCGTTAAAGTGGCAAGCATAAAGGACGACCTGGCCGATATCGAACACATAGCGCGCGCAAACGGCGTTTCCGCGATAGGGCTCGGCATCCTTAAGCAGAGAGGCACCAACGCGGTGGAAGTGGCAAAAGCGATACGTGCGAAAATGAAGATCGTTCAAAAAGAACTGCCGAAAGGCATGGACCTATCCATAAGGATGGATAACACAAAATTCATAGAGGATGCCGTAAATGAGCTGAAAGTGACGCTTCTTCTTTCCGCGATACTCACCGGGCTCGTCTGCTGGTTCTTCCTCGGTTCGTGGTCGGCAGTGTTGAACGTGTGGCTTGCTATTCCGACATCCATTATCGGGACGTTCATATTCGTATACTTCATGGGATTCACGCTGAACATGTTCACCCTCATGGCTTTGAGCCTGGCGATCGGGATAGTCGTGGACGATGCCATCATGGTGCTGGAGAACATAATGAGGCACCAGGAAAAAGGTGAAGAAAGGGTGCAGGCCGCTTTGAACGGCGCGCGGGAGATAACTTTCGCGGCAATGGCCGCGAGCATAGCGATAGTCGCCATATTCCTGCCTGTGGCTTTCATGAAAGGCATAATTGGAAAATATTTCTACCAGTTCGGCATGACAATAAGTGTCGCCGTCCTTCTTTCGCTCTTTGAAGCGCTGACGCTCACTCCAATGCGCTGTTCGCAATTTGTAAACGTAGTTACCAGCAAGAACCGGTTCTCCGGTTACATTGATACGAATTTCAAGCGGCTTAACGGCGCTTACCGCAAGGCACTTTCCTGGTCATTAAACCATAGAGGCCTTATCCTCTGGTCTTCGGTGATATTTTTTATCGTTACTTTTTCCATCGGCAAGGCGCTGAGAAGCGAGCTTGTTCCGCCGCAGGACCAGAGCCTTTACGCGGTGCGCCTCCAGACACCGGCCTGGGCATCACTTTCTTTCATGGATGAAAAATCCAAGATCGCGGAGTCCATCATCGCAAAGCGGCCGGAAGTGGATTCGGTCTTCGCTGCGGTCGGGGGCTTCGGCGGAAGCGGCCGCCTGAATCAGTCCTATCTTTTCCTTGTTTTGAAATCAAAGGGCCGGCGCGGGATAGATCCTGTTCTTCACCACAGGCTTACTCAGGCTGAGTCGATGAAGGCCGTGAGAACCGAACTTCAAAAAATACCCGACTTGCAGGTATTTGTCATGGACACGTCGCTTCGCGGTTTTGCGGCCAGCGGCGGATATCCGATACAGCTGACTCTGATGGGGCCTGATTGGGCCAGGCTGGGAACCCTTTCAGGACAGCTTATGGATAATATAGAAAAAACGGGGCTGACGACGGACCTGAACAGCAACTACCTCCTGGGTCTCACGGAATACGATGTCGTTCCCGACCGCGATCTTGCCTCGCGCCGCGGCGTGAGTTTTGCCGTTATCGGGCAGACCATCTCGACCCTGGTCGGAGGGCTGAAGGTGGGGACATACGAACACGGCGGGCACAGATATGACATCACAGTAAAGATGACCGGCGTTCAGCATACCAAGCCGGACATAATGAAAGATGTTTATGTGTTCAACAACAGGGGCGAACTCATCCCTCTGGACAAAGTGACCAAACTTATTGAGGAGCCGGCGATGCAAAGCATCTCCCGCCAGGACAGGGAGCGTGCCATTACGATATCCGCTAACATCGCGCCCGGAAAGTCGCAGGCGCAAGTGATAGCAAAAATAAATGAGATAGCAAAGGCGACCCTGCCGGAAGGATATCATGTGGTATTCAGCGGTAACGCGCAGGCCTACAAGGAATCATTTGAAAGCCTTATTTTTGCTCTGATACTCGGCATAATCATCGCGTACATGGTGCTTGGTTCGCAGTTCAATAGTTTCAGCGACCCCGTCGTGGTGCTTGCCGCGCTTCCTTTCAGTTTCTCGGGAGCTTTCATCGCGCTTTATGTCACCGGCCAGTCGCTGAACATATACAGCATGATAGGTTTTATTCTTTTGATGGGAATAGTGAAAAAGAATTCCATTTTGCTGGTGGAGTTCACGAACCAGATGAGGGAAAGGGGAATGCCGATAAGGGAAGCTCTGCTTGAAGCCTGCCCGATAAGGCTGCGTCCCATATTGATGACTTCGGTCGCTACTATCGCTGGAGCCATCCCGCCGGCGCTTGCATGGGGCCCTGGAGCGGAGATACGCACGCCAATGGCGATCAGCGTTATCGGAGGATTGTTCATATCGACGTTGCTCACGTTGTTCGTTGTTCCGTGCGCTTACAGCCTTATAGGTTCCAAACATGTCAAGGTCGCCGCGCTGGGGGATGAAGAAAAGTAACTTTCATTTTTGACTTTTCAAAGAAGGCTAAATAGCCCGGCAAACGGCCTTTCTTTTGCGCCGACGGATTTTTACTTTTCCCCTATTGTCAATTTTTTCCAAGAATTTTACAATAATACTGCAAAGCCTTAAAAGATAATTAACCTTATGTTCCTTCTGATTTAAAAGTTTACGCATTCTTTGATCTCAACCTCCTCATCATCGCCCTGCTCATCATTGGATGAAGTGACCGTTACAGCTTTTCTAACCATTTGTCTTGCCCATCCTCTGGCAATACGGGCGTTCCTGGCTTTTTCAAACGTCAAAGGCTTATAAAAGCTTTTTTCTCCCACGATATCGCTGCCGGCAAGTCGCTCGTTCATATAATTCAGCATTCGGCCAACGCGCCCGCTGTGGCAGCAGAACAAGGCAATTTTTTTATCTTTTAGGTCGATCTTATTGAAAAAAGAGCTGATTGCCGGAGCATAAGTACCCGCCCACACCGGCGAACCTATGAATAAAAGGTCATATGAATTCGGGTTCCTGTCAAATGACCTTAATCTTGGGGTAAAATGAGTGAAGACCTGAATTATCCTTTTTATGGCCGCGAAAGTCGATCCGGGTTTGTACGGGATTATTGTCCTGATCTCAAGGACATCGGCGCCTGTTTCGGCCGCGATATTCTCGGCAATGAACCTTGTGTTGCCGGTCAATGAAAAATATACGACCAAAGGTTTCATGCCGTCAGTTGTAAATTCGAGGACACTTCAAGCATGTTAACCTTGATATAATTGCTGTCGCCCGCGCGCCCTGACCCATCGACAAGCTTGTAACCCAGCGATACTCCGCATCTGCAGCAGAGAAGCTCGATCTTGTCGGACCTGAATTTATCTGTTTCCTCTCTTTTGACATTGACGATGTGTTTCGGGGAAATGAATGACGGACTGTCCTTCAGGTCAATGCTGTCATCGTCAATGGAAAAAATGGAATTCCCGCAATATATGCAACGAAGACACCCTTGTTCTTTGCCTGCATTTGAACGCCCCCTCTTCAGTTGTTCATTTTATTTTCGATCATATTGTCATATATCGGTATTACAGCTTCATTAAATCGGGGTATATATGATGTAAAAAGTTTAGCGATCGTGAAATTTTGGCATGAATATTACGATAATATATCGATATGAGGAACATAATCGAAGTTAAGTTGGGCGGTCCCGGCCAGATTGCGGATATCAGACATGTCAAAGATAATGGGATCTTTGCACAGGGTACAGGCCGGGGTAGCGACGCCGGATTCAGAGATCAATATTAGGATCAAACACACAACAAAGCCCCCGCTTTCCAATTTTGAATTTGATAATATTGTTCTTGCCTATGAACACTTGAATTGTCTTCTTGGAAAGCCGCAGATCAGGCCGGAAGATGTTCTTGGATATTAACAACATATGCAGGTGGGGCGTGCCATTTTCAGGATTAGGTCAAAGATATGATAGAACTCGCTGTAGGGCAAGAATCGCTATATGCGAGAAAATCATGATAATATTTTGCAAGGATATCGGCCCGATATGGAATTGGTTTTCAAGACACCACGATTTATCGCCTTATTTACTTGCTTCAGGCCTTTATTCAAGGATCAGTTCAGCCAAGTCGATGGACATTCCCACCCACTCAATTGTTCAAAGAGTACAATAAACGGACAGGTTCTTTAATGATAGCGTATATTTTTGCCAGAAATGGGATCGAGCCTTTTCATCTGGATACCGATGACTGCCGCTGATTTTTTTTCTTTATCGCTTGAAATACAAGACTGCTTCAAATACAACCCTATAACATGGCCTAAAATCCTTTACTACAGGTCGAAGCTGGGCAAATTCCTGGAAAATAACTTTAAGAAGGTTTGAAACAGGAAATGATCACGACCGACGATTGGGGCCAATATCAAGTAACTGACGACTATATCCTTTTTTTCTCTTTCCAGTCCCTGCCGATGAATTTCTTCAGCTCTTCGACATTGTGCTTCAGCATCCGCGCTTCCACCATGTAAACCACGTCTTCGGCGATGTTTGTCGCGTGATCGCAGATGCGCTCGAAGAACCGCGCTATAAGCATAAGCATCACCGACTGCGGGATGACGGACGGGTCTTTCGCCATGATCTCGATCAGCTCGTCCTGTATCAGGTCCCTCAGGTTGTCGGCCACGTCATCGCTTTTCCACACTTCGCGGGCGATATTCACGTCGTATTTCACGAAAGAATCCAGCGCGCCCCGGACCATCTTCTGCGTCACTTCCGCAAGTTTCGGAATATCGATGAGAGGCTTCGGAAGCGGCAGGTTCATTATCTCGAGTATCCGCTGCGCGACATCCACGGCAAGGTCGCCCATCCGCTCCAGGTCCGTCGCAAGCCGCATTCCGGTGGTGATGAACCGCAGGTCCACTGCCATCGGCTGGCGCAAAGCAAGAAATGTTATTCCTTTTTCATATATCTCAACCTCAAGCCGATTGATCCTGTCATCGCCTTTTATGACTTCCTTCGCGATGTCCTCGTCCTTTTGTTTCAGCGCTTCTATGAGCTTGCTGATGGAATTCTCCACCAGAGAACCCATTTCAAGGATCAGCTTGTTCATTTCTTTCAATTCATCGTCAAATGTCCTATGCTCCGCGAACATAAACTTCCTCCTTTTGGATTATCCGAATCTTCCTGTTATGTAATCCTCTGTCCTTTTTTCTTTCGGCGCCGTGAAAATGTTCGTTGTAACGTCAAATTCTATCAGCTCGCCCAGCAGAAAGAAACCCGTGAAATCCGAGGTCCTGGCCGCCTGCTGCATGTTATGGGTAACTATCACGATGGTGTATTTCTTCTTGAGTTCGTGGATAAGCTCTTCGATCTTCGCGGTCGAGATAGGATCGAGCGCGGATGCAGGCTCATCCATAAGGATTATTTCCGGCTTTATCGCAAGCGCCCTGGCGATGCATAATCTCTGCTGCTGGCCGCCAGAGAGGTCAAGGGCGTTCTTATCAAGTTTGTCCTTCACTTCATCCCAAATGGCCGCAGCCTTGAGGCTTTCCGCAACGATGTTCTCGATCTCATCCTTATTCGATGTTATTTTATTGACCCTTATCCCGTAAGCGACATTGTCGAATATGGATTTTGGGAATGGATTCGATTTCTGAAAGACCATGCCGACCTTCCTGCGCAATGCCGTCACATCGACCTCCGAGGAATAAATATCATTCCCATCGATATGGATGCTTCCTTCTATGCGAGTGTTCTTTATTATGTCGTTCATCCTGTTGAGCGACCGAAGGAATGTGGATTTTCCGCATCCCGATGGGCCGATCAATGCGGTCACATGGTTCTTCTTGATCTCCATATTGATCCTGTTCAGAGCCTTCTCGTCGCCGTAATAAAAACTGAAATCTTTCACTTTTATAACTATATCATCCTGCATGTTATATCTTCCTTATCAGCCTGAATTTATATCGGATATATATCGCCGCGGAATTGAACATCAGGACAAAGACCAGAAGCACCGCGGCAGTTCCGTACGCCAGCGGCCTTACGCCGATTATGTCGTGGTGCTGGGTGGACATCACGAAAAGATGGTAAGGGAGCGCCATGAATTGTTCGAATATCGAATGCGGCAGCTTCGGAAGATAAAAAGCGACTCCCGTGAAAAGAAGCGGCGCGGTCTCCCCTGCCGCCCTGGAAAGCCCAAGTATCGCCCCGGTCATTATGCCGGGCACCGCGTAAGGAAGGACCGAAGTCCTTATCATCTGCCATTTTGTGGCGCCAAGAGCGAGCGAGCCGGCTCTGTACGCGTCCGGGACCGCCTTAAGAGCTTCTTCGCTGGCTGTTATCGTCCACGGAAGAGTAAGAAGTCCCAGTGTCAGGCCGGAAGAAAGCACGGAAGTTCCGAATTTCATCGTATCGACAAAAAGCGCGACGCCGAAAAGCCCGTAAACTATCGAAGGCACGCCCGAAAGGTTCCTTATCGCCAGCCTGATAAAACGGTTGAGCTTTGTGTCTTTTGCGTATTCGTTGAGATATATCGCGGCGAACACTCCAAATGGTATTGAGAACAGCGCCGTGATCATCGTCACGTAAAAAGTTCCGACGATGCACGGGAATATCCCGCCTTTTGTCATTCCGTCGCGCGGAGCCGTGAAAAGGAATTGAAAAGAAATGACGCCTATGCCTTTAATAAATATATCGATAACTATCCACGCGATAATGAATATCACGAAGAAGACCGGCAGCATCATCAGCCAGCCTATGATGCCTTCATATTTTTTAAGTTTGGACGATGTCGCCATATCAGTATTTCCCCGCTTTATGTGAGAAATGGTCCGCAGCAAGGTTCACGATAAAAGTTATCACGAAAATATAAAAACCCACGGCGAAGAGAGCGTAATAATGAGTGGTGTTATAAGGAACCTCTCCCAGTTCTATCGCGATGGTCGCGGTCATTGTCCTTACAGAATCAAAGAATGAAGTGGGCATCGCTGACGCGTTGCCAGTGGCCATGAGCACTGTCATCGTCTCGCCTATCGCCCTCCCCATCCCGAGCATTATGGAAGCCATTATCCCCGACGAAGCGGCAGGAATAGTCACAAAGAAAAGTGTCTGCCATTTGTTAGCCCCAAGTGCGTAAGACCCTTCTTTGTAATGGTTCGGCACCATGGTTATCGAATCTTCAGAAATGCTTATGATGGTAGGCAAAGCCATGATCCCGAGAAGAACGGAGCCGTTCAAGGCATTCAAGCCGTTCGAGAGATGAAATACTTTCGCGATAAGAGGCGATACAACGACGATACCAAGAAAGCCGACAACTACGGAAGGAATGCCCGCAAGGATCTCGATAACGGGCTTTATGATCTCCCTTTCCTTCGGGCCGGCGATCTCCGCCATGTACGCAGCAGTGAATATCCCTATCGGAACGGCGAACAAAAGAGCGCCGGCAGTGACCATTACCGTGCTTACGAACATCGCGATGATCCCGTATGATGATGTATCATACCCGTCGGGATTCCATATTACGGTCCTGAAAAAATCAAATAAAGATATTTCCTTGAAAGCCGGAACCGCGCTTATGATCAAAAGAATGAAGATCCCAGCTAGAACGACTACCGAGAGCATTGCGCTCACGAAGAAAAGTAATTCGACCGCACGTTCAAGAATATTGGTAGTAGATCTTTTTTTCATTTTCCTCCGTCAAACACATAAGCCAAGAGCCGCTCCGATGCACCGAAGCAGCTCTCAGCCTATGAAGAAAACATCCAACCTTTATTTAAGGTTGGCCTGGTTCACCTCTACATAATTCGGCGTTATCGGGTAGAAACCCTGGGCCTTAAGGAGCGCCTGTCCATCGCTTGAAAGCTCGAAGTTCAGGAAAGCTCTTAAGGTATCATTGGGTTTACCGTTGAAATAATGGTACAGCGGCCTTGCTATCGGATATTTGCCGCTCAATACATCCGCTTCAACCAGCGGCGATACCGCAGGCATGCCGTCTTTCGCGGCGATGCTCAGGACAGAGATGCCGTCTATGACATTCCCGTCCTTTTGTGTATAGCCAACGCCCACATAACCTATCCCGGAACGATCAGCTTTGACGCCTTCAACTATCTCGGCGTTCCCGCTCATCCTGTTCATCTTTGTGGAATATTCGCCTTGCAGGACATTTTTGCGGAAATACACGAAAGTCCCTGAGCTTGACTGCCTGCCGTAAAGGGATATCGGCATATCGGCGCCGCCAACTTCTTTCCAGTTCGTTATGTCCCCTTTATATATCTTCGCCACCTGGTCCATCGTAAGCGTCTTGACGCCATTCGCTTTATTGACGATGACCGAGAGGCCGTCTATCCCGAACACTATGTAATTCGGGTCTATACCTCTCGCGCGGCACTGGGAAACTTCCGCCGGCAATATGGCCCTGGAAGCTATAGCCATGTCAGCCTTGCCGTTGATAAGGGCCGCGAACCCCGCGCCGGAGCCGCCGCCCGTCACCGCTATGGAAGTGGACGCGTCCTTGTTCATGTATGCTTCGGCCATGGCCTGCACCGCGTTCAATTCGGTGTCGGAGCCTTTTATCTGTATCACTCCGGCAAATGCCGAAGAACAAAGCAGAACCAGAGCCAGAATTGCTATTATTGATCTTTTCATTTTTTTTCCTCCTTTTTCTCTACTATATTATCGACCAAAGATGTTACAGGACGGTTAAATCCGTGTAACAAGCCTGTTAATTAATACGACCACTTTACCTGCATTATGGTTTCATACTGGGTATATCTTGCAGTGCTTGGGCTCGGGCTGTATGGATTTGCCCCGGCATTCTGGTTGCCGCCGTCATAAACCAACTTGGAAGTATTAAGCTGCAAGAGCAGATCGTTCGCCCAATGATAGTTCACGCCGTATATCATCAAGTCCTGCTTGGAATTGGAAGTATTGTCTGTCCCGGCCGCGCTGTCATTATTAACATCCGGGTCGAAGATGTCTTCCCTTACTCCCACATCCCATCTGTCATTTATGGTCCACATGACCAATTTTGAATTTCCCGAAACCTTGAAGCTGTCGCTGTCAACTGAGTTAGGCTTCATGCCTTCAACGCCTTCCCACATGAACCAGAGCGGCCCCCAGTAATAATTGGCTGCCAAGCCGTTATACCATTTTCCTGCAGAAATGCCGTTGCTGGCGTAAGCATCCCCCGAGCTGACAGTTGAGTTATACAATGATCCTCTTATCGATAATCCGGGGATCGGATAAACCGCCATGCTTATGTCAGTGGCAACATTGTTATCGGTTTCCGTTGGCTGAGCATAACCGTTACCACCGTAACCGGCCACCTGATAATCCGCCAGTCCGCCGAAAAGTGTTCCCTGAAGTGAAACACCAAGGTCGGCGCTTGAAAGAAGCCCGAGGTTGTCTTCAAGGTTCTTATAAATGAACTGGTATTGCCACTTGTCTATCATGGCAAAATACACAGGTTGCTGGCCGATCCTGACAAATCCGTCCTCCGGAAGAACGTTCTTCACGTCCACATACGCGTATTTAACAAAAGTTGTCCAATCATTGTTTTTTGCGTTTGTGCCCGCTTTCATAGGAAGGTCCAAAGTAATATTGCCCGCTAGGTTATCCTCGTAATTAAGTTTCCATGTCATATACGCTCTGTCGACGGACAGTTTTGAAGTATTCGTCTGGCCGTCATCGAACACCTTGTTATTGCCCGTTTCCCTGAACCACACATAGCCGGAAAATGGGCTTTCTGTCGCAGCCGCGAAAACTCCCGAAGAAAATAACATGAAACCGAACACGAACATAAAACATAAAAGATACTTTTTCATTTACACCCCTCCTTTGATCTCATTTCAGTCTCAAAACCGGGAACGAAATAAATAAACAACCACCTCCTTGTTCTCTCCATTGAATGACAGGATCATCATTTCGCGGGCAATTATGAATGAAGGCGATTACAGGATTATGTCGGGGATGTTACGAAGATGTAAACTTTTCGGCTATGCTTTTTTAAGCGTGAAACTGAAAACGGAGCCTTTTCCGGGCCGGCTTGAGACTGAGATCCGCCCGCCGTTAAGCTCGACAATATGTTTTGCTATTGCCAGCCCGAGGCCGGTTCCGCCCATTTCGCGGGACCTCGCCCTGTCAACGGTGTAAAATCTTTCAAATATTCTCGGCAGGTGTTTTTCTTCTATGCCGATCCCGGTGTCTTCCACGCTGAACCGCGTAAGATCGCCTTCATCCGAGGAAGTGATCTTTACGGACCCTCCGGGATCATTATATTTTACGGCGTTATCTAGCAGGTTGATAAATACCCTCAATATCTGATCCTGATCGCAAATGACTGTTGATGAACCGGGATGAAGCTCCACTGATGTTGATATCTTCTTTTGATGTATCTTTGAAGAAAGCTCCTCAATGGCCTGATCAATAACGCCAATGATCTCGACGGCTCTCGCATTATCCGGCCGTTTTTTTCCTTCAAGGCTGGAAAGCTCGAGTATGTCATCGATCAAAAAAGATAATCTTTCAGCATGCCGGCTGATCTGTTTAACGAAATTGATATTATTCTCTTTATCATCAATTGCTCCTTCAAGAAGTGTTTCAGCTGATGCCTTGATCGCGGTAAGCGGGGTTTTAAGTTCATGCGACACGTTCGCGGTGAATTCGCTCCTTAATTCCTCCAGCTGCTTCATCCTGGTAATGTCATTCAGAACGGCCACGGCGCCTCCGCCCTCCATGCGGTTCACGGCAACAAGCAGTGTCCTTTTTTTGGGCGACAGGATCATGGCCTGTCTTTCAAGCGCCGTTTCGCCTGATATGGCAGACCTTAATGCTTCAACGATCTCTGGCTGCCTGATCCTTTCGATGAAATTCCGGCCCATGACATCCTTTTCCTTCAAAGCAAGGAAGTTTTCCGCCGCGCTGTTGAAAAGAATGATATTTTCTTTGCTATCAACGGCCACAACGCCTTCTGTCATCGATGATAATATGGCTTTCAGCTTATTCTGTGATCCCGAAAGCTCCCCAATCGTGTATGAAAGCCGCTCCTGAAGCTCGCTTATAGCGTCCTCGATCCGCCTGAATTCAGAATTGGACCTTTTTTGAAAAGATGTTTTGTATTCGCCCTTTGAAATATCGAAGATAGCATCCGAAAGCCGGTCGATATTATGTATAAAGAACGAAGTGAGTGCGGTCGAGAAAACGAAAAGCATTATCAGGATAATAGTAAAGCTGAGGATTGAGAAATGTGCAAGGACAAGGATTATTATCCCAATGACCAGGACCGCGACATTGGAAAAGAATATTTTCCAGTATATATTTTCTTCCATCTATTCCTTGAATTTATATCCGAAGCCGATGACTGTCTGGATGTGGTCGCCGGCTTTTCCGAGCTTTTCGCGCAGCCTTCTTATGTGGACATCCACGGTGCGGGTCTCCACTTCGGCCTGTATGCCCCATACGTCATCAAGCAGCCTTTCCCTGGAAAATACTTTTTCTTTGTTAGATGCAAGGAACTCCAAAAGTTTGAATTCTTTGGCAGAAAGATCGATGGACTTTCCTTTAACTGTTACCTCATGGCGTTCCAGATCGATCTTCAAGTCGGCGAATATTATCTGGGATCTCTGTTTCTCCCCTTTTGCTGAAATGCCGTACCTTCTAAGCACTGCCTTTATCCTTGCAATAAGCTCTTTCATGCTGAACGGCTTGGAAATATAATCGTCAGCGCCGACTTCAAGGCCGACAACCTTATCGATCTCCTGTTTTTTCGCCGTGAGCATTATCACCGGGACCTTCGAGGTAGCGTCGTTCTTCTTCAACGCCTTGCAGACCTCTATTCCGCTCATTCCGGGAAGCATGAGGTCAAGGAGTATAAGATCCGGGATGATTTCTTTCGCAAGTTTTAAGCCGTTGAGTCCGTCAAAGCTCTTGTGAGTGGAAAAACCATCTTTTTTGAGGTTATACTCTATTGATTCAACAATGTCCTTTTCGTCATCGATAATGAGAATGTCAGGCATATGATAACTTTATAACATTTAAAGATTTAAATCAAATCGGTGCAGTTTACAACATGCTGAAAGGCACTTTCAAGGAAGGCGACACGATAGAAGCAACCCTCAAGGAAAATAACATCGTTTTTGAAAAATCGAAAAAGGCGAAGTAACTGACAATCGTCATTGTGCTTCAGCATCCGCGCTTCCACCATGTAAACCGCGTCCTCCGCGATACTTCCTGGTCAGTTACAGATCTACCAAAAATAGAGCGTCCTGAACTGCGGGGGTTTCCTTAAATTGAGCTCCTGAAAGAGCTGGACTATTTCGTCTTTTTTGAACCCTGATTTCAGCATCTCATCAGCTATGCCCGAAAATACCTTTTCCCTGTCATATTGAAGTTCGATCAGTTTTGCCTTAGCAATAAGAAGAGTGAATGCCGTTCTCATGGAATCTTGACTTAAATGAAATTCTTTTATCATGGACGAGATGACGGGCAGAATTTCCGCATTTTGCCCAAGATCAGGATCTGAATCTTCGTTGAAATTGATGCTTTTCACTATCATTTCCATGCATATCTTTTCATCCAAACGCTTATTTGGCGCCAAATGAGAGATCTTAATTAACAGTTTTAATCTTTTTATCGGATCATCGATCGATCTTGCAAGCGAGATCAATGATTGCAGCGAGAGAACCCCGGAACCTGATTTAAGAAGCTTTGAGAACATATTCACCTTTTCATCATCCGAGCTGGACAATTTCAACAGCTCCAGCGCTTTTTCTCCGGATTTTTGGATTATCAGGCCGTCAACCGTGATTCTTATGGCATTATCTCTCGTGGAGAAAGAATATGATCCGTCCGTGAAACCGATCGCCCTTGCCGCGTCATCATACATTTTCATCCCGGCATATTTTTCCGCTATTTTGCCAAGTATTAGGTTCCCGCAATCGGTTGAATGGCAATAAAAATCATGCATATGCCCTTCAAAGCCCACTAGAGGAATTGCAACTTCCTCGGCCTTTTTATAGATCTCGATCAGGCTGCCCCTGGAAATATTTTTCTTCTCGATAAGATCAAGAAGATCCAAAAACACGTCATTCTTGTCATCGGCATATTTAAGATGTTCAAGAATAGCATATTTTTTTTTGCTCCCCTGTGCGTCTCTTAAGACCGTTTCATATTGTTCTTTATCTTCATTGTTAACAGACAGTTTCGCGCCATCACTTATGCGTTTTACTTCTACCTCCTCATAAACGCCCAAGAGATCGATCACATTGAGTATCTTTAAAAACAGGTTTTTCAACTGCATTTCATTCATATCGGATTTTTTTATGATGTTAAACATGCCATAGTCAATCGAATCCATACCATAATCATAGTTAAACGCACCTACGAGTAAATAGACCCTCGCATCCCATTCCCAATAAGCTCCGTGCTCCCCGTTCCTGGAATCGACATCTTTCACGGACGAGATAAGATCAAGAGCTTGATCACAAAGATAATATATTTTATTCCTGTCTGAATTGGAGGCCTGCATCTTCGCTATCAAATTTAGGATGGTGTGTGCTCTGAATTTAAGGCTCTTAATTGATAACGCGAGCTTAAAAGCTTCATCAAAATTGCCTTTTTTTGATAATTCATTGATTTTTTCCTTTGTGATACGGCTGTCGATCTCAATGATTCCTTTTTCCGGAATGTGAAATTGACGGCATATCTTGAGTGCCCTATCGAACATGTTTGACATTGTCATCTTCCCTGCTATTTCTCCTATCGTATACATACGTGTACTTTCTGAAGAGATCATTTGCGCGATCTCGATCGCCTTGTCAAATAATTTATGCTGTGACGCGATGCTGGAACAAACCTCGAAACTATGATCCCTTGTCCATTCTGACGAGCAAAGAGCGATCAAAGAAAAGGCATCATAGAACATGTTCAGGCTCGCCTTGCTAACGGCAATTTCTGCGATTAATTCGTCTTTTTCTTCCTGAGTCGGTATACCTTTGGCAATAATAAATGCTTCATCAAATAATGCTTTTGCTTCATCAATGCTGATGTGGATCTTTTGTGTGACAGCGGGCGGCTCAAATGCAACCTTTATATAACTATCAACAACACAGATCTTTAACAGGGCGTTCATAATACCGGCCCTAATGTGCAACGGAAAAGAATTCATCAATTCCTTTGTTCCGGAAAAACCATATTCACTTGACATTCGAAAGGCGAACTCCTGGTTTATGCCGGGATCGCCGAACATTAAATAGTAACCCGGGGCCTGGAATATCCGTGAAAGGAGGCTCTTTGCGTAATCCTTGCCGATCCCTGATCCAACGATATCATACGCCAATGCTTCCAACCGTCTTTCAGCTTTGTCGCTTTGAAGGTTCCTTGTCCCGGAATGTACGGCATCTGATACGTTCTTATCAGCATTGAGCATTTTATTGATCGCTTCATTGTACAGGTCGAAAAGATTTTTCTGATCAAGCAGTGTTAACCGGGAAAGGTTTTTCTCCTTTAACTGGATCTCCGGATGTTTATGCAGATACGATTTGCATTCAGCGACATTTATTTGATCGTCACCATTAATATCAGCTGAATTGTTATATCCCTCGTTGCTCCATAAATTCCGAACAGAAGCCTTCTTGATGAGATCATCTTTATTTTTATCGTTGAATCCCGCCGCCTTGAACACATCCTGAGCTGACACACTTGAAACAAATGAAATCACCATGTAGATATCCTCCTATTAAAACGATCTTTCTTCTAATGTTTATCGACAATTACAATGAAAAATTTCACTTTGTCGGATAACTATTTTTGGGTGAAAAACAGGGGAAATGAGGGTAAAGGGACGGAGACCGGCAACTACTTATTGAACAATGTTTCCTGCTCAGCCATCCTGCTTACGGCAGCGGCGATGAAATCCCTGAAAAGAGGATGCGCCCTGTTGGGACGGGACTTGAATTCCGGATGGAACTGCGTCGCCAGGAACCACGGATGGTCCTTCAACTCTATGACCTCAACAAGGTCCCTGTCGGGGTAAATGCCTGAGAATACCATGCCGGCTTTCTGGAACTGGAACTTGTACATATTGTTGAATTCATACCTGTGCCTGTGGCGCTCCTTGATCATGTTCTCCTTATAAGCCTTATATAGCAGCGTATCTTTGGTTATCTTGCAGGGATAGGCGCCCAGCCTCATCGTGCCGCCCATGTCCATTATCTTTTTCTGCTCTTCCATCAGATCGATAACGGGGAATTTTGTCTTCTGGTTGAATTCCGTGCTGTTCGCATCCTTAAGGTTGCATATGTGCCTCGCGAATTCTATCACCGCGCACTGCATACCCAGGCATAAGCCGAAGATACGGTATCTTGTTCTCCCTGGCGTATTTTATCGCCGATATTTTCCCTTCCACTCCGCGCACGCCGAAACCCTCCGGGGACCAGTATCCCGTGGACATCCCTGAAAACAGGCTCAAGGTTCGGCTCTTTTTCGAGCGATTCCGAATCGACCCACTTGATCTCCACTCCGACCTTGTTCGCCACCCCGCCGTGCTTCAAAGACTCCACAACGCTTTTGTACGCATCGGGAAGTTCGATATATTTCCCGACAATGGCCACTTTCACGATCTTTGTCGGGCTGAGAATCGTCTTAACTATCTCCCTCCACTCAGAAAGGTCTTCAGCTTTTTTCTTGACCGGAAGATCGAGATATTTGATGACAATGTCGTCCAAACCTTCCTGTTCAAGCACAAGGGGAACTTCATATATGGAAGACACATCGGTAAGGCCTATGACCGCTTCCCTGTTAACGTCGCAGAATAATGATATTTTTTCCTTCAATTCCGGAGTTAACCTTGCAGTGGACCGGCAGATTATCACTTCCGGAGATATGCCGATCGCGCGCAGCTCTTTCACGGAGTGCTGGGTGGGCTTTGTCTTGAATTCGCAGGTAGTTTCCAGGTAAGGGACAAGCGTCACATGGATATTTATCGTGTTGTCGCGCCCGACCTCTTTCTTGAACTGCCTCACGGCTTCCACGAACGGCAGCCCTTCTATGTCGCCTATCGTTCCGCCTATCTCGACTATCACCACGTCGAAATTCTCGTCTTTTGTGACTCTCCTTATCCTGTCCTTTATCTCATTTGTGATATGCGGAACAACCTGAACGGTCCCTCCCAGATAATCACCGCGCCTTTCCTTGGAGATGACAGAAAAGTAAGCCATTCCCGCGGTAACATTGTTCGCCTTGCCAAGGTTAACATCGATGAACCTTTCGTAGTGGCCCAGGTCCAGGTCGGTTTCCGCTCCGTCATCTGTGACGAATACCTCGCCGTGCTGGAAGGGGTTCATTGTCCCGGGGTCAACATTGATGTACGGGTCAAGTTTCTGGATGGTCACGCTGACCCCTCTTGATTTAAGGAGCCGGCCGAGTGACGCGGCGGTTATTCCTTTGCCAAGTGAAGATACGACCCCGCCTGTTATGAAAATATATTTTGTTCTTTTGTCGTTATCCGCCAACTGCTTCTTCTCTTTCTGTTTTATGGGTCTTGATTATCTTCACTTTCGTTATGCGCCTCTTGTGGATGCGTTCAACGCTTAACAGTATGTCCTCATATTTTACCTCATCTCCGACAATTGGCAACTTCCCGAGCAATGAAAAAACAAATCCTGATAAAGTATCGTACTCTCCTTCAGGTATGTTTATTTCCAATTCCTTGTTCACATCCGTGACACGCTGCTTCGCATCAACTATCCATATGTCATTATCCAGCTGCTCAAAAGCTTTTTCCTCTTTTTCAAATTCATCATGGACCTCGCCGATGATCTCTTCCATAAGGTCCTCTATTGTGATGAGTCCGGTAGTTATTCCGTATTCATCCACGGTTATCGCTATGTGCATCCTCGCGGCCTGCATTTGATGAAGAAGCTCGCTCACTTTTTTTGATTCCGGGATCATCAGCACCGGCCTGAGGAAATCCCTTATGGTTGCGCTTTCATCATTGAAGCGGTTTATCATTTTCAATAATTCCTTGGCGTAAATGACACCAAGGATGTTATCTTGCGTCCCTTCATATACCGGTATCTTTGAATGTCCGCTTTCCATCATCAGGTCCACCGCGTTCTTCAGCCCGCCGTTAACTTCTATGCAGACCATGTCGGGCTTGGGCGTTACCACTTCCCTTGCAATGGTCGAGCCGAATTCAAATATGCTGGAGATCATTGCCTGCTCTTCCTCCTCAAGCTCGCCGTCTTTTTCTGAGACCGTCAGAATGAGCTTTATCTCATCCCTGGAAAGGAACGGCCCCTGCCTTGGCATCTTCGCCCCGAAAAGCGCGATGAAAGGAGCGCTGACCCACGAAAGGAACATGATCAGCGGCTGAAGGATAGAAGCCAGGAGGTCTATAACAGGCGCCGCTCCAAGCGCCAGCCTGTTGGAATTCCTTAAAGCAACCGTTTTTGGGATGATCTCTCCGAAGACAAGTATGACAAATGACATTATGCCTGTCGCGATACCCACGGATATGCTGGCATTGCCGAAACCGATCTTCGCAAGATATTCTATTATCATGTATGTTACAAGCGCGGACGCGCCTATATTGACGACATTATTCCCTATAAGGACGACGCCTAGCAACCTGCTGGGGTTCTCATGGAGTTTCTGGAGCGCCTTTGAACCTTTAACTTTTTGTTCGACCAGATGTTTGACCTTTAAGCGGGAAACGGAGACTATGGCGGTTTCCGAGAGGGCGAATAAGGCTGAGAGTACTATAAGAACAAATAAAACCGATAATTCCGAAATTAACCCGTTCAAGCTTATCTCCCTAGCCCGGCCAGATGCGGGATGAAAATCAAACAGCCGACGATTATAGCACAAATGACGGAAAATAGCACCGCCCCGGCGGCGGTATCTTTCGCTAAAGTTGCGCGGGGATGATGCCCGGGGGTGAACAGATTGACGGTCTCTTCAATGGCCGTATTCAACATTTCCGCGACAATGACCATGCTGATCATGATCGCAATAAAAATAAATTCGATCAGGCTGAGCCGGAAATAAAATCCGAGAGCTACGGTCAATGCCGCGACCGTAAAATGTATCCTTATATTCCTCTGTGACTTGATAGAATGGCGGATCCCTTTTTGCGCGTATCCAAGGCTTTGAACGAATTTCCTGGGCATTTATATCACCTCCGTTTGCCTGCCGTTAGGCAGGTTAATCGATCCTGAAGATCGAACATTTTTTTTCCGTGGTCATATCCGAGAAGATGAAGCATCCCGTGCGCGGCCAATCGGGTAAGCTCATATTTCAATGATACCCCGTATTCCTTTGCATTGACCTTTGCTACAGCCGGGCATATTACAACATCGCCGAGCAGGCGGCCTTCCTTCATTGAGAATGAAAGGACATCGGTAGGCCCGCTCTTTTTCCTGTATGTTCCGTTCAATCTTTTCATTTCCGCTTTTTTAACGAAACTGAAGCTTACTATCCATTTATCTTTGAATCTATCCGTCAATCTTTTAATGAATGAACTGTCTATCCTCATTCCGCTCAAGTTATTGATTATTGGTTCCATTGATCTCTTTTACGTTCCCGCCCAGCGATGTAAGTTTACCTATCAGATTTTCATATCCTCTCTCGATGAACCTCTCGACATCGTCAACTAATGTTTCGCCTTCCGCCGCGAGCCCCGCCAGAACAAGCGCCGCGCCCGCCCTCAGGTCCGACGCCCGCACAGGGCAGCCGGAAAGTTTCTTGACGCCCGTTTATTATCGCGCTCTGGCCCTCTATCTGGATATCCGCTCCCATCCTTTTCAGCTCGTGAACATGCATGAACCTGTTCTCAAAAACGGTTTCCGTGATGACGGAAGTGCCGGTCGCAATGCTCATCAAGCGAAGTGAATTGCGGCTGGGCATCGGTGGGAAATCCCGGATAAGGCATTGTCTTAACATCTATAGCTTTTAAGCCGTCCTTGACCTTTATCTTGATCTGATCTCCTGATACTGTGACCTCCACTCCCGCGTCCTGAAGCTTCCTTATGACGGGCTCCACATGCTGCTCCACGACCCCTTTTAAAGTTATGTCCCCTTTTGTGATGGCTCCCGCTACCATAAGAGTGCTGGCTTCTATCCTGTCCGGCATTACTCTGTATTCGACGCCTTTTAATTTACCGACCCCTGCAATCCTTATTGTATCCTTTCCGGCACCCTCTATGTGCGCGCCGCATCTGTTAAGGAACGCCGCAAGGTCGGCTATCTCCGGCTCCTGCGCGGCGTTCTCAAGCAGTGTTTCGCCTTCCGCGCACGCCGCCGCCATCATTATCGTCTCGGTCGCGCCAACGGACGGGAAATCCAGATAAATTTTCGCAGCCTTTTAATTTGCCGGCCTTTGCCACGACAAAACCGTGTTCCATGCTGATATGCGCGCCTAAAGCCTCAAGTCCTTTTATGTGAAGATTGACCGGACGCGAGCCGATGTTGCACCCGCCGGGAAGAGGTACCTTTGCAAGGCCGTTCCTTGCAAGTATAGGGCCTATGATGAAGAATGACGCCCTCATTTTCGTGACAAGCTCATAGGGTGCCACATGCTTAACGGAATCGTTCGTATAGACCTTTACAGTATCCGGCTCGAAATATTCGGCTCTCAGCCCAAGCGTGCGAAGCACTCTTATCATGGTTATTACGTCCAGGAGATTCGGGATGTTCGTAAATGTCGTTTCTCCGTGGAGAAGGATGGTCGCCGCCAGCAGAGGAAGCGCCGCGTTCTTCGAACCGGAAATGGACACGGTCCCGCTAAGCCTTTTCCCGCCGGTCACAAGAGCTTTTCTCATTTATTCTTTTTTATTGACCTCCGCTACCTTCAGCCTTACCAGCGCCTTGCGGAGCTGCGACTCGGCCTTTATCATGTCTTTGATCTCAGTTTTTCTTGAGAGATACGCTTCCGCATCCTCTTTTTCTTTCCTCGCGGCCAGGATGTTTATCTCCATTGCTCTTTCCGCATCATCGGTAACGATCATTACCCGATCTTCCAAGACCCTGGCAACACCGCCCATCACGGCGATGAATTCATTTTTCTTTTGTTTGATATATGACAGGGGGGCTATTTTCAGTTCTGCAAGAAGAGGTGTGTGTTCCGGGAGCACGCCGAAAGATCCGCCCGCGCCTTCCATGCTGATAAAATCGACTCCTTCTTCCTGGATCACTTTTTTTGGCGTTACGATCTCAAGCCTCATTTATTCATCGACTCCCCTGCTTTTAAAGCTTCATCTATCGTCCCGACCATGTAGAACGCCTGCTCAGGGACCGAATCGTGATGGCCGTCCACGATCTCCCGTATCCCCTTTATTGTTTCCTTAAGCGGAACGTATTTTCCCGTCATTCCGGTGAACGCCTCCGCGACAAAGAACGGCTGAGAGAGAAATCTTTGAAGTTTCCTTGCGCGCGCGACGATGATCTTGTCTTCATCGGACAATTCCTCAACGCCGAGTATCGCGATAATGTCCTGAAGGTCCTTGTATCTCTGAAGTATTTTCTGGACATCCCTCGCGGCATTATAATGCTCCTCACCCAGGATCTTCGCGTCCATTATTCGCGAAGTTGAAGCAAGCGGATCTATGGCAGGATACAGGCCAAGCTCGGTAAGGGAGCGTGAAAGCACCGTTGTCGCGTCAAGGTGCGAGAACGTGGCCGCGGGAGCAGGATCTGTAAGGTCGTCGGCGGGAACATATATCGCCTGAACGGAAGTTATGGAGCCGTTCTCGGTGGAAACGATCCTTTCCTCAAGCGCCCCAAGCTCCGAAGCAAGCGTCGGCTGGTAACCAACGGCGGATGGCATTCTCCCCAGCAAAGCGGAAACTTCCGAGCCGGACTGCACGAACCTGAATATATTATCGATAAAGAGCAGGACATCCTGTTTTTTTTCATCCCTGAAATATTCGGCCATGGAAAGCGCCGCAAGCCCAACCCTTAATCTCGCACCCGGCGGCTCGTTCATCTGACCGAATACAAGAGCTGTTTTGTTTATGACGCCCGATTTTTTCATATCCAGCCAAAGGTCATTGCCTTCTCTTGTGCGTTCCCCTACCCCGGCGAACAATGAAATGCCGCCGTGCTCCGCCGCGATGTTCCTTATCATTTCCATTACAAGAACGGTTTTTCCGACCCCTGCTCCGCCGAAAAGCCCTATTTTCCCGCCTTTCGGATAAGGAGCCAGGAGGTCGATCACTTTTATTCCGGTTTCGAACATTTCCCTGATCGGCTTGACCTGAGCAAGGGAAGGAGACGCTCTATGAATGGGATATCTTGTTCTTGTTTTTAACGGTTCTCCGTGATCTATCACGTCTCCCAATACATTGAATATCCTTCCCAGGACTTCATCGCCCACGGGAACGGTTATCGGACTGCCGGTATCGAATACTTCCATACCACGCGAGATCCCGTCTGTGGATGACATGGCAACGCATCTTGCCACGCCGTCCCCTATATGCTGGGCTACTTCGCAAATAATTTTCTTTTCTTCGATCATGACCGCGTTAAAGATATCGGGAAGGTTATTCTCTCCGAACAGTACATCCACGACGGGCCCCACGACTTGGCTTACTGTACCTCTTTTATTTGTCACGATGAAAGCGCCTCCGCCCCGCTTATTACTTCCAGGATCTCTCTTGTTATCAGCGCCTGCCTGGTCCTGTTCATGTCCATGGTCAAGACATTTATCATTTCTTCGGCGCTGTCCGTCGCTTTTGTCATGGCGACAAGACGGGCCGAATACTCGCTGGCGTAAAGGTCCAAAAATGAATGGAACACGGTGGATTCCAGGAACATCTCGTAAACTTTTTCAAAAAGAGCTGCTTTATTCGGCTCGTATAAAAATATCTGGCTAGCTCTCTCTACCTCTCTAGAGCCATATTTCGGCAGCGGGAGCAGTCTTTTGAATTTAATTTCGTATTTAAGCTTAGATTTGAAATTATTATATATGAACATGACCTCCCCCACTGTCCCGTCAAGGTACAATTTTTTGCAGTCGTTCATTACCAGATTGCTGAGGCTCACGGTGGGGTCCGGCGGGAGGTTGATGTAACTGGAATAAATATCATAATTTCTCTTCCTGAAATGCGCGACGGCTTTTGCGCCTATCAGGATAAGCCTGCATCTCCCCGTCTGGCACTGCACTTTTATCGCCCGTTCAGCAAGCTTTATAAGATTCTCATTGAACGCTCCGCACAGGCCCCTGTCGGAAGTAAAAATGACAAAAACGGAATCTCTCGATTTATTGCCGTTATAATAAATGTTATCCGTTTCAAGGTTCGATACCATGTCCGTGATAGCGTAAATGAACGGCCTTGAATCAAGGGCGGCTTTCTCGGCTTTCTGCAGCTTGATGATAGCCATGCTCTTCATCGCCTTTGTGATCTTTTGCGTGTTCCTTATGCCTTTTATCCGCTCTTTTATGTCCTTTATCTGGACCATTTATTTGCTCCTGAACAGATTTTTATATTTCTCGAGAGCTTCCACCAGTTTTTTCTCGGACGCCACGCTTACCAGTTTTTCTGTCCTGATGTTCATCAGCGTGTCATGGCAATATGAATCCAGATATTTAAGGAAGCCGGATTCGAACTTCCTGACATCTTCTTTTTTCAGGTCGTCCAGATATCCCCTTATTCCCGCGAAGATCGCGGCTACCTGGTGCGCTATGTCCATCGGCGCGTATTGACCTTGCACCAGGACTTCCGTCAGGCGCTCTCCCATTATAAGCTGATTCCTCGTCGCCTGGTCCAGGTCCGACGCGAACTGCGCGAACGCCACCAGGTCCCTGTACTGCGCGAGGTCCAGTCTCAATCTGGCAGCGACCTGCTTCATCGCTTTGATCTGCGCCGAACCGCCAACCCTTGATACGGAAAGGCCGGCGTTGATAGCGGGACGGATGCCGGAATAGAACAATTCACTTTCAAGATATATCTGGCCGTCAGTGATCGAGATGACGTTCGTCGGGATGTAAGCTGATATGTCAGCCGCGAGGGTTTCAACGACCGGAAGCGCCGTAAGAGATCCGCCGCCCATCGCGTCCGAAAGTTTCGCGGCCCTTTCAAGGAGCCTGGAATGAAGATAGAAAATATCCCCGGGGTAAGCTTCCCTTCCCGGCGGACGCCTGAGCAATAATGACAGCTCCCTGTATGCCGCCGCGTGCTTTGAAAGATCGTCATATATGACCAGGGCATGTTCGCCCTTATACATGTAATACTCGCCCATCGCGCAGCCGGAATATGGAGCCAGGTACTGCAGCGACGGGGGCGCATCAGCAGGCGCGGCGACGATAGTGGTATATTCCATTGCGCCGGCGTCCTCTAAAATTTCATATATCGATGATATCGTTGACATTTTCTGGCCGATGGCCACATAAATACATTTAACATTTTCCTTTTTCTGGTTGATTATCGTATCAACAGCTATCGCAGTCTTTCCCGTCTGCCTGTCGCCGATTATCAATTCTCTCTGCCCTCTTCCTATGGGGATCATGGAATCGATGGCTTTTATCCCTGTCTGAAGCGGCTCTCTCACGGGCTGCCTGTCGACGACCGATGGAGCGAGGAATTCTATGTTCCTTCTTTCGTTAGTGAAAATGGCGCCTTTGCCGTCTATGGGTTCGCCCAATGCATTCACGACGCGCCCCAGAAGCCCTTTGCCCACCGGCACTCCGGCAATGGTACCCGTGCATTTGACCTTCTGGCTTTCCTTAACACTGCGGACATTGCCCATCACAATGCAGCCGATATGGTCTTCCATCAGGTTAAGTACTATGCCTTTTGTGCCGCTTTCGAATTCAAGGATCTCAGAAACCTTGGCGCCGTTCAGCCCCGTCAATATGGCAACCCCGTCGCCGGATGAAACGACCTCTCCGGTATCCTCTTCTTTGATCACGCCTTTATATGAGTCGATCTTCTTTTGCAGAAGCTTGCTAATTTCTTCCTTCAGCATTTCATCTCCTTGTAAGCCTGTTCAAGTAACCTTCCAGCATCCCCGAAACGGTCCCGTCAATCACCTTGCTGCCGTATTTTATCTTCACGCCGCCGATTATGCTCTTGTCGGCTTTGCAGCTTATGTCGATCTTCTTGCCTGTGCCTCTTGCAAGTTTCCTTTTGATCGTTGCCATTTGTTCTTCCGTCAGCGGCTGCCTGGACGAAACTGTCGCCTCAAGAATATTGTTCCGTAAATTCAAAAGCTCCGCATATTCGCAGGAAATAAGGCAAATGTCCTCTTCTCTTTTATTGTCGATTACGACCCTCAGGAACGCCTTCATAAGCGGGCTGAATGACGAGAACATTTCAAGTTTTTCATCCGGCCGGACCGATCTGCTGGTGAAAAAATTGAAATATTTTCCATGTTTCATAAGGCCCGCAAGAGCGGATAGTTCCTTTTTTACTGATTCAGCCGCGCCTTCTTTCAGCGCAGATGAGAGCAGCGCCCTAGCGTATCTTCTTGCTATCATATTAGAATCTGACCTTCCCGATGAATTTATCAGCCATTGTTCTCTGCGTCTTCCTGTCGATCTTTTTCATTATTATCTTTTCCGCTATAACCACTGAGAGTCGGGCCGCTTCGTCAGCAACGGACCTTTTCGCATCCAGCTTCATCTGCCTTATCTCCTCTTTCGCCCTGTCCTTGTGTTCATCAACTTCTTTTTTCGCGTCGGCAAGCATTTCGGTCCTGATCTTTTCTGCTGCCGCGGATGCCTGGTCAATAAGTTCTTTTGCGGATGTATTGGCCGCGTTTATCGCTTCCCTGCCGTTCTCAATGAAAGTCTGTGCGGTGGTCATCTTTACCTCCGCTTCCGAAAGCATCCTGTTCACATCCGCCTTCCTGTCGTTCAGGACCTTCTTTATCGGCTCATACATGAAATAATTAAGCACATAAACCAAAATGATGAAGTTTATGACTATAGCTATTAAAGTTCCGTTGATAGTTAACATACTAGCTTACGGCTTACAGCACGTCCTTCGGACTACGGCAAACGGCAGTTAGCCGTAAGCTGTTTGCCGTCAGCTGTAAGCTCCTCCTTTACTTGAATGGGTTCACAAATATCAATATGATCGCGATAAGCAATGCGTAAAGGGTCAGGGACTCTATGAAAGACATCCCTATGATGAGAGCCGACATGATGGGCCCTCTGGCTTCCGGCTGGCGCGATATCCCTTCCACCGCTTTGCCTGTCGCGAAGCCCTGAGCAAGGGCGGAGCCGAACGCCGCTATCGCCAGCCCGAACGCCGCGCCGATAACTGAGATCATCTGTATCGTCACAAAAACACCTCCTTTATAAAATCAGTGGCCTTCCAAAGCCATTGATATGTAAAATACCGCCAAAAGCATGAAAATATACGCCTGTATCGCTCCTATCAGCAAGCTCAACGCCAGTATCGGTATTGGATAGAACAAAGGGAGGGCAACAAGGCCGCATAATATCACAATTATGGTTTCCTTGCTGAAAATATTGCCGAAAAGCCTGATAGAAAGTGAAACAGGCTTTGCAAGTTCCTCGATAACGTTAAGCGGAAAAAAGACCGGGTTCGGTTCAAAGAATCTTTTGAAATACATGATCGGGCCTTTTTCTATCATTCCGAAAACCTGTACAAGGATTATTGTCAATAAAGCCAATCCGGCTGTTGTATTAAGGTCGGCCGTCGGCGGCTTAAGTTCGAACGGAAGCAGCCCCAGCCAATTAGAAGTTATTATGAAAAGGAAAAGGGTCGCAATAAAAGGAAAATATTTTAAACCTTTCTGACCTATCCGTTCGATAAGCAACCCGTTAAGGTTCTCCGCTCCCAGCTCGACGGCACTTTGTACCAACCCGGGTCTTATACTGATCACGATCCTGATGAATACAGCGAACGCGATAAGGATAAATGATACTATCCAGGCGGAAATGAGAGTATCGGCGTGAAATATCAGGCCGAACGCCTGCCACTGCGGATGAACGCCTATGTGCAATGTCTCCAAAAGTCCCTCCCTAGATCAATATCTTGACCGATTTATAAATGCTCCAGATGCCGGACAAAATACCAAGGATAAGGAATATCAGCGTGAACAAAGGCGACGATCTAAAAGCCCTGTCGAGCAGCGCGCCTATCAACAGCCCGACCATGGCCGGCGTCACCATCATAAGTCCGAGGTTCATGTATTTCAGGTAATTCATCATTTGATCTTCGCCGCACCTTTTGACGCGTCAAATTCAACGGGCCTCACGTCAATGAATCCAAAATAATGAATGAGCGCCGCGATGATCCTTTGCGACGCTTTTCCGTCGCCGTACGGGTTCACAGCTTTAGACATCTTATTGTATTCATTTTCATCCGTCAAAAGTTTTTCAAACGCCGCAGTGATGTTTTCCGTGCTTGTGCCGACAACTTTTACCGTGTTCGCAATGACAGCTTCCGGCCTTTCTGTTTCTTCGCGCAGGACAAGGACCGGCACTCCAAGAGACGGCGCTTCCTCCTGTATCCCGCCGGAATCGGTCAATATAATGTGGCAGCTCTTCATCAGGTGCACGAATGGCTCGTAATCAAGCGGCTTTATCAGCTGGACGTTCGCCGCCTCGCCCAGGATCTCATGGACGGTCTCGGAAACAATGGGATTCCTGTGGACCGGAAGTATCACTGTCGCGACGTCGCGGTGCTTATGCGCGATCCTTTTTATCGCCTCACAGATGCTTCTAAGGGGTGCGCCGAAGCTTTCCCGCCTGTGCACGGTGACAAGAATCAGCTTCTTCCCTTTTTCTTTAATATCTATGCCGGACTTTTTCAGATCGAACGATCTCTTTGCCATTTTCTGGAGCGCGTCTATGACAGTGTTGCCGGTAAGATATATCGACGACCTGTTGACCGATTCGGCAAGAAGATTTTTAACGGCCGTCTCTGTCGGCGCGAAATGGATGTCCGCCAGCGAGCTTGTGAGCTTCCTGTTCATTTCTTCCGGGAACGGATAATATTTTTTCCCGGTCCTGAGCCCCGCTTCCACATGCGCGAGAGGAACATGCTGGTAGAACGCGGCAAGCGACGAAGCAAAAGTCGTGGAAGTGTCCCCTTGGACGACAACGATGCTCGGATGCTCCCTTATGATGACCTCTTCCAGCCCTTGCAGGCATTTGCATGCGATGGAAGACACGGCCTGCTGTTCGTGCTCCATCACCATCAGGTCATAATCGGGCCTGATATTGAAAACTTTCAATACTTGATCCAGCATTTCCCTGTGCTGCCCGGTGACCGCGATGATAGGATCAAAAAAGTCCGGATGTTTTTTTGCTTCGGCTATGACCGGCGCCATTTTTATGGCTTCCGGCCGCGTGCCGAAAACGAAAAGTACCCTCTTCTTATGCGTCATGCTTGTTATCTCCATTGAGGAACGTGATGCTTCTTAATATATCTTTGGCAAAATCAAGCGCAAGTATGCCAAGCACGACGAACATGCAAAGGAATATCAGCGCGGGATAATTCTCGAATATCGTGGCCGCAAGGGCTGCCATTGACAGGATCAAGCAGGCACCGAATATCATTATAACGACCTGCCTCTGGTTGAACCCGGCCTTGAGCAGCCTGTGATGAAGATGCTTTTTATCGGCCTCAAAAATGGACCTGCCTTTAACGGCCCTTCTGATTATCGCCGTTGCCGTGTCATATATCGGTATGGCAAGTATCACTATGGGGATCAAAAGGGCGATCACCAGCGTGCTTTTAAGGACCCCGATAATTGAAGCGCATGCGAGCATGAAACCGAAGAAAAGGCTACCCGAATCGCCCAGGAATATCGACGCGGGGAAAAAGTTAAATCTCAAAAATCCGATCGATGTGCCCGCAATGGCCGCGAGGAGAATGGCGGAATCCATCTGTCCCATCTTTATCGCAACAATGAATAATGTTCCCGCGGCTATCGCCGTAATGCCCGAAGCAAGCCCGTCCAGGCCGTCGATGAGATTGATCGCGTTAGTTATTGAGACCATCCATACTATGGTTAAAGGGACCGCCCATATGCCTAACCTGAGGATGTGAGTAAAAGGAGTTGAAATGAAAAGTATGCTGACCCCGAAATATGTCGCGATCCCTGAAGCGATTATCTGGCCGGCAAGCTTTACCAGCGCCGGCATCCCCTTCAGGTCGTCGAAAAGCCCGAGCAATACGATGAGCGTCCCGCCGAAAAGTATCCCTTTCAAACCCAGTATTTCATCAGCTACCAAATGTACCCTGAACTGGTTTATAAGGAATAACGCCGCTATCACCGTGATCATAAAACTGATGAAAATGGAAAGCCCGCCGAACCTGGGGATGATATTCTTGTGGACCTTTCTTCTCGAGGGCCTGTCAACAGCTCCCAGTTTAACGGCCAATTTCCCGGCAGCAGGCGTTAATATCAGGGTCAATGCCGCAGACACAAGAAAAATGAGAAGGAATAGGCTCATATATTTTGAAATATCTTAACATAAATCGGATATGTCTTCTATTTGATATTTTGAAGGTCCGAAGGTAAAACGCCCTAATGCGACCGGATGCGGGGTTATCGCGAACTTTCTAAAAAAGCGGAGAAATTTCTATTGCTTTATTTCGAAAGCGTATATGATCCTGTCTTTTTCGTAGATCTCTATGGCAGGAACGGGTTTGTAGCCTTTGAGCTTCATGTATTTAGTGACTTCCGGATAGACCTTCATAATTCCCGCCATAATGGATGTTTTGTTCTTCATGGGAAACTCCGCGACCATGTAATTTTTCTGGAACATTATCCTGACCCACATTTTTTTCATTATTGAATCGGCCAGGGTTTCATATGACTTTTCCAGCAAAAATCCCACGTCGGCCTTCAAGTCTGCGGTTTTGACAGATCTGGGATCGCTGTAATATATGCCCATGGCTCTCATCGGCTTTATGCCGAATTCGCTTTCAAGTCTTGCGCGGACCTTATCCATGGTCGGGCCGACCTTCGCATAATCACCTTTATATGGTGCGTATACGAAATAGAACGGTCCCATTTGTTCTTCAGTAATATTGATCTTCGTGAACATCCCGATGTAAGAGCAGTAAACGAGGGCGCCGATCACGATAATAACGACCAGAATTCCGAGACCGATAAGAATCTTTTCATAAATTCCTCCTATAAATTGAATTGCAGACATATTATAACTTTCATTATGTCAAAGTCAAACCGAACGAAGCGAGTTGGCAGCCCTAATACATTCAAATTGGAACCATATTATAAACGACCTCATGGCCATATACAAATTAAGAGAATTGGCCCCGGCAGTTTAATATAAGACATCCCTATTGGTATTGGAATTGTAGAATAGATGAATTTGTTTTATGGAAAGTAGCTCCGTAGAGAAGATAGATACTGCAAACCCTTGCATTGTCATATATCGCGGGCGTATAATTCCTCGCCTTCTATCAAGAGAATAATACGCATGTAAGACGGAGGCAGGGGGTATTGGTATGTATGTTCAAAAACCAGATCAGCGGGAGATCAACCTTAAACAGCTTGAAGAGATAATGCAGGATGCCTTCATAAACTTCCCAAATATTCTTAAATATACATCTTGCGACAAATGCTTCCTTGCAACAGTAAAAGACTATAAGATCTATATTGATAAGGAGCGCAATGTTGCCATTATGGGAACATGTGCTAAATGTGGGGATGACGTAGAAAACATCACTCAATTGAATGATGGCTCTCCGATCTCTATGAGGTTAGAGAAAATGTATCTGCAATTAAGTCGCTAATAGTCGAGAAGTTCTTTTAATTTTACATCCAAGCCCTTTGCTATCTTCTCAAGAGTTGAAAGTCTAGGATCAATTAACCCCTTTTCAATTTCGCTTAAATTGCCTTTTGCAAGGTCATTTTCGTAGGCTAATTTTTCGATCGTCAACCCTTTTTGTTCTCTTAACTGTTTTATCCTCATCCCGATTTCATTTTTGACCATCTTTTTAAGCCCCCGTTCCCCAGAAAGAACGGCTTTGATATTATTATTTTTTGATGGTAAAGTAGTTCCCTATGGGGAACGGCGTAAGGCATAAACGCAAGATCGCCTCTTCTTCTTTTCTCAATGAAGCTCGAGTGAAGCGTGAGAAAATAGACATTTTAAGCTTCCAAAATGACCCTCTTGGGCATGATCAAACAAAGACCGAAAAAAGAAAAATTAGCCTTACGAGTCGCTTTCTAACAACGAAAGAACAACGAGAAAAAAGTTTTTTGGCTCGATCCATGGTCAAAAATATAACATTATAAACAAATAAGAGGAGGTGTTTTATGACAGACATAGAAGATATAACGAAAGGAGTATTCAGGGCGCAGAAAAGGGCGCAATGGCGTGGCGGGCTGATGTGGTTCACGATATGCTTCGGGTGGATCCTTGCGATAATGATAGCTCCCAGCATAAGTGGATATGTCTATGTCGGGATGATAGCGTTAAGCGTCTGGTACTACGTTAAAGGATAAGAAACAAGAAAGGTAATAAAGACTTTGTGTTGTTAGCATAAAACCAGCACGAAAAATGAGGAATTGAACAATGAAAAAGATAATTTTTGCAATGTTCTTAATGCTTATTTTAACAGGCCCATCTTTTGCAAAAGTGGAAAAGTCCTACTATGAGAATGGGCAGATACGAGAATATCATGAAGTTACTGAGGATGGTATGCCTGATGGTCTTCAGATATATTATTATGAAAATGGCCTATTGGAAACAAAAGGTAAGTATGTGAATGGCGAAAATGAGGGGATATGGGTGTATTACTATTATAATGGTCAATTGGAAACAAGGGAGAATTATATCGATGGTTTGCTGGATGGTTTATGTAAGTCCTATTATGAGAATGGGCAATTAAAGGATATAGGAAAGTATATTAAAGGAAGAGAAGTTGGTCTATGGAAATACTATTACGATAATGGGCAATTGGATCATGAGGAAGATTACGGCAACGCTTCAACAGAATAATTAAACTAGAAGGAGAGCGAGGCTATGGTTCTTTTAATAATAGGCTTGTTTATTTATTTTCTGCCCTCACTTTGCGCTATAGGCAAAAAAGGGGGTGCTGGGATCGTCGCGCTTAATATTCTGTTAGGATGGACATTTATCGGTTGGGTTATTGCTTTTGTATGGGCTTTGGCGGCCGAAAAAGAATAATAAAAAAAAAGGGGTGAATAAGATGGATGTGGGACTGGCAGTAAAAAAAGGGTTCTATTATTTGCTTATTATTTTGGCAATATTTGCTGTTGTCTATGGACTTAATGAATTAACTCAAGCAACTGTAGGAGTAGGCTTTGTATGCCTAGGTTGCTTCATAGGTATTATAGCAAGAATATGCCAAGCCGAGATTACAGGTAATTAAGAAGCGTGGACGAAGCGCGAGAAAAGGGCGGCAAAAAGCTCTTAATAGACTGGTTGAACACCGAGCGAACAACGAGCGAACAGAGAGCAAGCAGAGAGAAATTAGGCCTTATTCCTACCCGGCATAGCTGTAAATTGAACTTGACGGTATAATTGCTGGGTGATAGAATTATACTTGATGGTATAAATTATGAGTGCCGAAAAACTTGATCTAAGAAAATTTCTTATAGAACTATATTACAATAACAGAAAACTCGATACTTATTTGTCAGAGCACTATAAGCTTTCTCAACAAATATTTGATGACTTTCACGAGGCGATATTTACCCTAAAAAACTCTCAAACTATCGTTAGCGACTTAACCTATCGTAAGATAAATGACTGGGATGCAAAAGACATAATATCAGGATCAAGAGAAAATACCGAGTCTGGGTGGCGCAAATTTTAGCGATAGACATCATCAAACTACTTATAATAACTGACCTTAGGAAAATTGGATGCCCCATCGATAAAATTAAGAATGTTCTTCATAAAATTGCTAACGAGAAAGTAGGCTTATATCGAATTGAACATTCTAGCGGAGAAATTCAACTGCATCGCCTAAAAGAGCAAAAAAATGAGGAAGAGAATATTAAACAACTGGAATATTGTACCTTAGCAAGCTTATGCGGCGAAAAAATTATTCTTTCAATAGACGAAGAAGATAATTCCATGTTTCTGGTTGAACGTGACTTTGTCGCGTTTAATGCCAAGTTTGACTATTGCGGTTCTCCTTTAATAGTCCTCCCCTTTTTCTGGTATGCAGATACCCTTGCAAAGCAATATGGAAACATAAACATTAAAATACGCGACGGCTCAACAATATCCGACCTATTCAGGAACCATTTAACCGAACAAGAAAAGAATATAATAGATATTATTAGAAATAAAGAGTATCAAGAAATAACAATTATGAAAACCGATAATGAAGAAATAAACATAAAAGCAACTTCATGGAAAGAGGAGAATTTACTGACAAGGAAATATTGAATTTATTAGATCAAAAGAATTATCAAAAAATATCTATTATTACAAGAGCAGGGAAAAAAGTTAGCATAAGTCAAGAAGAAAGAATAAAAGTGTAAGTTTTCAAGAAGCACTCGAAACAACATAAAACATTAAATGTAGTAAGTATCGGCATGAACCCGAACTCTATACAAAAGGAGTCGGGCCGTGTTTACGATAGAGCAATGCAGGAAACACCTTAAAGGTTCTAAGTATTCTGATAAAGACATTGAAGAAATAAGAGATCGCTTATATAAAGTAGCCGAGATAACTGTTAGCGAATATATTAATAATAGGAGAAATAGTAGTGACAACCGAAAAACAAATAGAAGCAAATAAACAAAATGCCTTAATGGGCGGGGTTAAGACCGATGAGGGAAAATTGATCAGTAGAATGAATGCTTTGAAATTTGGCCTTTTCAGCAGATCGTAAATGACTATGATAAGCTTGAAAGCAAAGACTTTTGTGAAGAATCTACGAATATTATCAACCTGAGAATACTTATGAAAGCCAATTAGTTGAAATTGTTCTTTCAAACTTATTAGTCTATCGGAGGATATGCTTTATTGAAAATGAGTATATTAAGTTGGAATCAGATCCAACTATAACAGGCTCTTTCCTTGAAGGATCTTGGCAGTTTTATGACAAAAGAAGGTTATAAGCCCCAAATTGCCAGGAATTCAATTGAGGTGCTTGAAAAGTTTCAAAAGTATAAAACTTCAACCTTAAACCTTATCATTAAAACTCTAATACTGAACTTGAACGTTTAACGGCAAAACGATCAGATATAATATTCCTATACCGGGGAGCTTGGATGTAAATATCTCCAATACCCAATAATTGGGTTCGTTTTGGAATAACAACAAAGGTTAACCAATGAAGGCTATTATCTATTGCAGAGTTTCAACTAAAGAACAGGCCGAACAAGGCTATAGTCTTGAGGCACAAGAAAAAGACTGTAAAGAATTCGCTCTTAATAAAGGATATGAGGTTGACAGGCTTTTTATTGAGCGCGGCGAGAGCGCAAAAACTCAGGATAGGCCGGAGCTTATTAAGTTGCTTAAATATTCTTTTGAAAACAAAAAACAATTATCTGCTTTGATCATCTGGAAATATGACCGTTTAGCAAGAAACCTCACCGATCATCTTGAACTTATTAATAAATTAAGTAGTTATGGCCTTAATGTATTATCGGTAACTGAAAATAATGATAATACGCCTTCCGGGAGAGCTATTAGAAGTATTCTCGGAGCTGTATCTCAATATGAAAATGAAATAAGAGGAGAAAGAACTACAAAGGGCATGAAAGAAGCATTATTGCAAGGTCGCTGGGTTTTTCGTGTCCCAAAAGGCTATGCCCGATCTATAGATAATAAAAGAGCTGATGCTTATCCCTTCTCAGGAAAGTAAATACATTAAAGAGATATTCAAACTCGCAGAGACCGGCTTATATAGACAAGTTGATATTGTTAATATGTTGAGAAAGCAAGGATATAAAGAGCTGACCGAAAATAAGCTGAAGAAGATTCTTCGCAACCCTCTATATGCTGGACTTATCAAGGTTTACTCGCTGGATATGATAGAAGCTATACATGAGGCTATAATATCAAAAGATACGTTTTATAAAGTTCAACTTCTTCTTGATGGTAAAAGACCATCTTTTGCTCCAAGAGTAAGGAGCAACCCTGACTTTCCTCTTAGAAACTTTGTTAAATGTTCAAAATGCGAAAAAAAGCTAACGGGAAGCTGGTCAAAGGGCAGAAAGAACAAATACGCCTATTATCATTGCAGAACCAAGGGTTGCTCGTTATATGTCAAAAAAGAGGCCTTGGAGACGAGTTTTTATGAACTCTTGAAGTCAATTCAACCTAGCGCGGACATCCTCAATTTATTCGAGGCTATTGTCCTAGATGTATGGAAAAATAAGCAAGCGGAACAAATAAAAGAAGAATACAGACTTGAAAAAGAACTTAAAGCTTTGGAAGAAAAGAAGGATAGGCTTGATGAGTTGATCATCAAAGGGACTTTTGATGAAGCAACTTACAAAAGAAAAATTGAAGATATTAATAACGATATAATTGTTAAAAGAACTGAGTTGAACGAAACCAAGATCGAACTCAATGACGTTGGATCCTGCTTAAACTATTGCAAAGCTTTTATGGGAAATATAGCAAACCTCTGGGCAAACGCCGGGCTAGACCTAAGGCAAAGGTTCCAAAGTTTGGTATTTCCAGAAGGAATAGCTTTTGATGGAGAGAAGTTTGGGACCGCTAGATTTTCGCCTATCTTCGAGCAATTACAAATGAAACATGCTTCAAAAACCAGTTTAATAGAACTAACGGGAGTCGAACCCGTGTTTACGCCTTGAGAGGGCGCTGTCCTAACCACTAGACGATAGGGCCTTAGCAGATTATCAACCATTAGTATATCAGAAGATCAGATATACATCCTGTAAAAAGTCCCTGCCCCGCATGGTATCCGTCTGCTCCATTCTTGCTCATAATACCAGCCGATATCCATGGACTTATATTCTTTATTCAGAACCACTGAGAACTCGTAGGAAATTACTTCACCGCTTTTTAAAGCTCTGAGTCAACCAGCCATCCGTTGGATCTACATTTATACCGTTAATATAATTGCCTCCGCTGCCGTAAAAATGATGAAATGCCATTAGTCCATCATTGATATCTGATAGTGCTTTCCAAAAGAATCGATAAAAGGCCTTGCCGGATTTTTCGTATTTAATTGCCCCTAAAAGTTCGAATTTTCCTGAAAAATCCTGATTGTACTGTATAAATTGATATTTTGAACCATTTAAATTATCAAAACTTTCGGAGTTGATCTTTGCTGAATCAAACTCAATTAATAAAGCTGCTGGCAGGGCAGATTTAATAGAATGCGGCCCTTGTTTCAGGTACAAGGTCTGAAAGCTTTTTAGCTTATAGTTATCCAGAGTGATCGAATTGGATATATTTGAAAATGGCATAACCTTGAACTTGCCGGCAATTTCAATGTTGATTGTCCGTTGTCCAGGGCCAAGATAAGCCCATTTAGAAGCGATCATGAGAGGCAAGCCATGACATTTTTGATAATTAGCTTTTATAAAATAGCCGTCTTCGCCATAAAGGGTCTTTTCGATATTTTGCGCGGATCAATAAAAACAAATTTAGTCGCTTTATCCTTTAAAGTAGTTCTTGCAGTGTTGGTTTGAAGGGCTTTAGTGCCATACACAAATTGAAGCTCCCCGCTCCAGAGCGGAAAGTCACTTTCGATGTTAATGGACGATCCACCAAAAGAAGCAAGTTTGTTTTCCCCGATTATTCCTCATATGGTCAATTTCAGTGGCGTATCCTTTTAGATTTTGAAAAGGAAATTCATAACGCTGAAATGTAAGAGCCCCGCTGGCAGCTAACAGAAAGAAAATAACGAAAAGCAATATTTTACGATGGGGCCAGGAATTAATGCAGATGCTGATCAGGTAAAGGAGTGAGAACAAGACGGCCCAAACGCAATAAGCTTGATAGTGTATGAAAGGGAAAGGCGCTATTAAAACTAAAACCACAGCCCCTGCCAAGAACATGAGCGGCACCAGGTAATTTTTATTGTTTTTAGAGCAAGTAAAAGAACTATTGATGAGATCAAGCCGATGAATTTAAAACGCCAAGTTATCCTTAATAAATGGGATCAAAAGATTAAGATTATTGACAAAGGAAGCCGAAGGGGATATCTTCGAAAATTGATTTAACATAATAGGGCCGTAAATATATGATTGACAGAAGAATTGATGGTAGTTCCTGGAAAAGATCAGGCAAACAATTATAATTGCGCCAAAAAAGAGCAGGGCTTTTTTATAGATCAGAACGAAACGCTTAAATCATTAAAGAAGCAAACGCAAAATGCGAACAACAAAGGCAGTTCTATGATGATCGCTTTTTGGTTGATATGAAAACTGAGAAAAGCCAAGAAAATAACAGCGGCGATTTTTAAAGGGGAGAAAGCCGTATATTGTGACATTAAAAACATCAGATACCCCTGTAAAATAAGCACAAAGAACAGTACGTTGTCCGATCGATATTCCATTAATTTAAGGCTGAATTGCATAGAGTAAAGTATAAAGAATGTGACCGGGATCACAAACCAAGAGGCCCTTAGTCTTTTCAGCATATCAAAGATCAGAAAAAAGCTCAGCAGGGAAAGGGAGATTATAAGCAATCTTATCGTTAGGAGTGATTGATACAGATTATGGAAAAGCCTGAAAAACACGGAACAGAGATACCATGGGATGGGCGAATAGAGAAATTCAGCTCCGCATATATATTCACCCCTTTACTTATTGCCGAGGTAATGTAAAAATAATATTCTTCGTCCGTGTCTAAAAATCTGCCTGCGACCGAGTAAAACTTTACCGCTAAAATCAAAAAACAAATACCGATAATAATATTCTCAAGGTTTATTTTATGTAAATATCTATTTAAGAAATTGTATATTTTAGCCCGGGCAGTCATTATTAATTCTTTCTGCATCTCGCCACCACAAAAATATTTCCCGCGGCGATAGGGATAGAAGCTAGCCCAGGCCGGTTCTTTCGACGGCATATTTTAAAATATTACCGGATCGGCCGTTCTTAAGCGCCAGCCTTAGCCAGTAATTGATAGGGTAACTGTTCTTAATGTCCCCAACATTAAGAACAGCAAAATTCGCCTCCGTAAATAAACGGCTTAAAGTTATTTTATTGAATAAATAAATGTGTTCCACGTCTATTATCGGCGATCTATCCCGCAATATTTTCGCCTGAAGGCTGTCTGGCATCATGGGTGATAAAATATATGAGCCCGT
Organism: uncultured bacterium; assembly: GCA_963768305.1. Classification (GTDB taxonomy): domain Bacteria; phylum Margulisbacteria; class WOR-1; order CAVSGV01; family CAVSGV01; genus CAVYHE01. The sequence goes on along the minus strand of CAVYHE010000006.1, from coordinate 42,833 downwards.
CCGGCTTTAAAATTTCATAACAGGTCCTTACGGTTCCAGCCGGATCGTCCAGATGGTCCAAAGTTTGAAATGAGCAAACAAGGTCAAAACTGTTATCTTTGTAGGCTCCTTTTTTGAAAAATCCGGAAGATATATTTCCCCTTGATCTCAGGGTCTGCCTTTTTTGGCCTCCAGACTGGGATCACAGCCGTGAACTTCCTTAAATCCCTGCATTAACAGCTCTTCGAGGAAAAATCCGCTGCTGCAGCCGATCTCGAGGGCCGAGCCTTTATTGACCAGATCTAAAAACGGCTTGAGGGGGCGCAAATAATCCCTGCGGATGATGGCGGTATATTCATCAAAAGTTACTGCGCTTTGCGAATATAACCGTGAAAGTTCTTCTTCCGGCAGAACTTCCCTCGAAAATATCAAGCCGCAGTTCTGACAGCGCACGATCTTATAATGAAAACGATCGGTATCCCTGCGCGCCGAAAATACGGCCGGGTTTAGATCTTTATCGGTAAAATTACGGGGATAGAGCTCTTTGAGCTTTTCATTATTGCCGCAAAAAATGCAGTGTTTGATTTGGTATGCCATAATTAAACGCGGTTTTTTCTTTGATCTAAAAAGTTGTTTATTTCCTCCCCGGCTGTAAGGTAAGTATTGCCCTGGCGAATTGACTTGCGGATAAATTTTGGCCTTTTCTTGGTTTCTTCGAAAATTTTTATAAAGGTATTCGCCGATAATGGAAATGGCCAGTAATTGTATGGCCCCAAAGAATAGAATAAGGACGATAATGGTGGTAATGCCCTGAGGAATATTGGGCATGAAGATCCTCGCGATGATCTGCCCGATGAGTGCCAGGAATGAAATTACGGTCAGCAGCAAACCCAAATAACTAAGCAACTCCAGAGGGACAAAACTGAAGGAAAAGATGGCCTTTTTAGCCCACCAGATATTTTTCTGCCAGTTATTTGTGGTCACGCCGAACATCCGCTCGGGTCTCATATAGTCAACTCCAACTTGTTTGAACCCTACCCATGCCCTTAGTCCTCGCAAGAATTGATCGGTCTCCGGCAGGGCCAGAAGCTCGTTGACCACTTTTCTGTCCATTAACGAGAAATCACCGGCGTCCAGAGGCATGGGCACGTATGACATTCCCCTGAAGATCCGGTAAAAAGCCCTGTAACAGACATTTAAGATCCGGGAAACCTCGCGCTTTACTCTTCGGCCGTAGATAACCTCATAGCCCTCCAGCCACTTTTTGTAAAATTCAGGGATCATTTCGGGCGGATCCTGCAGGTCGCCATCGAGGAGTACGACCCCGTCACCGGTAGAGACCTGCATGCCGCTCAGGAAGGCGCTCTGAGAACCAAAATTTCTTGTGTGTTCAATGGTAATAACGTGATCATCTTGAGCAGTGATCTCCTTTAGCACATCATCTGTGTTATCCGGGCTTGCGTCATTGACAAAAATGATCTCATAATCCACCTTCATTTGAGCGAATACTTTGGTTAGTCGATCGTGCATGATGGGAATAGCCTTGGCATCCCGGTAGCAGGCAATGACGGCCGATATTTTTTTAGGAACGGCCAATGGAGCGGCGGCCATAAGATCCGGAGCGGCCTTTTGGCTCTTTACCCAATCAATGGTTTTGATCAAGCCGTCTTTTAAAGAAGTTTTTGCCTGCCAACCCAATATCTCTTTGGCATAAGCAGGGTCTCCGTACCAATCCCTGATATCCCAGCTCCTGTTGGGCATCGTACCCCATTTAGGTTCAACTTTAAGATTGAATATCTCCTTGATTAACCGGGCAACTTCTCTAATGGTGGTTTTTTTACCGGTGGCGATATTTAAGGAGCCGCCTGGTAATTTTTTAACGCCGAGCGTCGCAGCCAATACAGCAGCTTCAACCACATCCTGAACATAAATAAAATCACGTGATATATCGGGATCTACCAGCGAAGGATATTTGCCCTCCATCCCGCATTTAAGGATCACCGGGATCAGCCGGTCAGGCTCTTCGTAAGGCCCATAAGCCGAATAAATGCGCAGATTAATGACAGGCAGTTCCTTTGTGCGGCCAAGATAACGCATAAGCGAAGCGGTGGCGATCTTTGAAACAGAATAATGGCTGTTCGGCATTAGCTCGGCGCTTTCTTTGGGTGCGCTGGCATTGAACCCATACTCAGAAGATGATCCCGCATGCACATAGGCGGAAAAGCCTTGGCGCGCCGCTATTTCCAAAAGATCCACTGCTCCGAGCAAGTTGATCTTATAAATCAAGTCCGTGTCGTCCTGTTTGGAGTAGCCGCCGTAAGCCGCAAAATTAAAGATAGTTTTAAAATTAAACTTGTCAAAGATCCCGGATACGGTTGAAGGAAGTTTCAGGTCGGCATAGATGATATTTTTTGCGGAGATCCCCGAAAGACGCCAGGGAATGAATTTCTGGTGGGTAATCCCAAAACAATCATCCCTGACCTCAAGAATGGTCCTGAGCAGGTTAGCGCCGATAAATCCACCCGCCCCAAAAACCGCAATCGGCCCTTCCAGTTTATTTATTTCTTCTTTAATCATGAACCAGCTCCTTTAGGTTTTTTATCAGCCCTTCGCCCGCCAGGCCGGACTGTTCCTGGTACCATTTTTGGCTGCCCGATTCCCCCGCAGGATAACCGAGGGCATAAATGCTCTTATAGCTTATCTGGCGATCAGCTTTTCTTAAGATAAGATCGGCAATGGTCTCTTTAAGGCCGCACTGCCCGTAATGCTCTTCCATGGTAATGACTTTCCTTTTTTCTTTAATGCTGGTAATTAATTCTTCAGGGAGTTCGCTTATTGGGAGTTGGCTGACATACCATATCTCAATTTCCTCCAGCAGGTCCTTATCACTTATTTCCAGCAGGTTTGCGATTACCGGGCCGGTGCCGATGGCGATCGCTTTATGCCCGTTCTTTAATTTTCTCCATGGCTTGAAACTTTCAATGGGCATGCCAAGCTTGGAAGCCATGTTCAACCTTAAATAATTAGGCGAGGCATCCCGGGCCATCATTTTTACGGCTTCTTCCACGTCCGAAGCAGTAAGCGGCACGTAAACTTTCATATTGGGCAACACCCGCATCACTGCGATGTCCTCCAGGGTATGGTGGGTCGGACCCATAATACCGTAGCCATAGCCTCCCCCATTGCCAATGATCTTTACCGGAAGATTATGAAGGCAGACATCATTCCTGATCTGTTCATATGGCCTCAACACGCCAAAGGGGGCAATATTATATACCCACGGAACAAATCCTTCATAAGCCAAGCCCGCGGCAAGCGAGATAAGATTTTGTTCGGCTACCCCTGCGTTAATAAAACGGTCCTGATATTTATCTCTGACCTTTTCCAGTGCCATGTATCCAAGGTCAGCGGTTAACATTATAAAGTTAGGATGTTTATCATGCAGCTCAACCATAACGCGGGCAAAATCAGCTCTCATCGATGCTCCTCTTTTGACTTATGATAGCCGATCTCCAGCTCTTCGAGCGCTTTTTTATAATTTTCGTTATCCATCGGCAGGTAATGCCAGTCAACCGTATTTTCCATAAAGCTTACGCCGTGTCCTTTGGCGGTTTTACAGATGATCACCTTGGGCAATGAAACTGCCGCCGGGTCATGCTGGCATTCATTTTTAGCCGCGTCAAGTGATCCGTAATCATGGCCATCCGCTTCGGCCACAAAAAGCCCAAAAGCTTTTAGTTTTGCGGGCAACGGCTCCAGCGCCAGCACGCTTTCAGTCCTGCCAAGGCCCTGTATATTATTTCGGTCTATCAACCAGACCAGATTGTTCAGTTTATGATGGGAGATGAACAATGCCGCTTCCCAGATGCTTCCTTCATCCAATTCGCCGTCCGATGTCACGCAAAAACACAGGTGTTTTTCATTCTTTAACTTTGCCGCCAGGGACATTCCGGCAATGATGGAAAGGCCGTGGCCCAGACTGCCGGTGGCAAAAGGAATGCCTTTTATCTTATTGGCGGGCGGATGCGCTCCCAGATAGGTGCCGTTCTGATAAAAGGTCTTTATGTCCTCTTCTGACAGGATGCCGTATTCGGCTAAGACCGAATACATGGCCGCCGCCGCGTGCCCCTTGGACAGGATAAGGCGGTCCTTTTCATGCATCCAGAAAAACCTTAAAAACACCAATATCTCGGCGCAGGAGAGCGAACAGGCAATATGCCCCGCATGGGCGGCCTGGTACATGCCCAGGAACCGTTTTTTAACGGAATAAACCCGATCGATGAATTCTTGGCGCGGTGTCATTTTTTTTAGGCGTGAATTTTAGCACTCCTGAGTAACAATTTAAAGCGTTATCTTGATCATGGTCAACTATTGACCTGCGCCGCAAAGCTTGTATAATTTTTAAAATGAAAAATTTTGACAACGCGGCCTTAAGAACGATCCGTGAAAGGCGCAGCACCAGAACGTTCACGGAAACGCCGGTGTCCGACGAGGACCTCAAGACCATTCTGGACGCGGCCAACCAGGCGCCGTCAGCCCACAACCAGCAGTCATGGCGGTTCATAGTGATAAAAGGCACGAAGAAAAAGGAGCTTGCCCAGTTGATATCCAACAGGGCGTCACAGTTCCCGAAGGCATCGGCGACGCTGCTGCGAATGGCGGCAAGGAGCATTCTGAGCGCGCCGGTGGTGGTAGCCGTGGCGAATTCCGGCGAGCTTATCAAGCACGGGACAGAGCTATTTCAGATCGACAGTCAACTTTCATTCGATCTCTTCAGAACGATGGAAATTCAAAGCTCTTCCGCGGCCGTGGAAAATCTTCTGCTTGCCGCAACGTCGCTCGGCATCGCCTCGGTCTGGCTGGGTATAATGGTGATGATAAAGGACGAAGTGCTCGAATTCCTGGAAGAGCCGAAAGGCGAATTCATGGCCGTTATAGCTCTGGGATATTCTGAAAGAAGGTCAACAAGCCCCAAAAAGCGCCCGCTCGAGATGTCGATGAAGCATCTGGAATGAACAATATCAACTGACCGTCCGGAATTTGAGCTTCAAATTCAAAATATTATATTATTCAAATTCATACCTCGCCGTTAGCGAACTGCTGATACCGAGGAAATTATCTTCCGTTTCCAAATTACAATCTCCGATAACAGAGAAATGGTTCCTAAAGTCGAAGACAAGCTCGCCGCCGGCATTCAAGCTGCATCGTATCAGATCGGCCCCCTCTGAGGTGAACGATCCGCCCCCGCCGGTAAATTTCGATATGACCACCACTTTGTCGCCGACAAAGTCATAGAGCAATTTTGCGTGGCCTGTGAGAGTGAGGTTGCACCACTGCAATTCGGCAGGGTAGATTATCCTTGCGCCCACGCCCGCCTGCAGCATATCATAGTCCTGACTTGAAACATCCAAGTTCATGGACCCGGCTCCGGTTTCAGTATAGTCTGCGAGAGAAAGATGGCTGTACTGAAGCGATAAGAGCGGCGTAACCTCTAATTTGTTCCCAAGATCGAAATTTGTACCCGCCTCCTAAGTAAGCACCATACTGGAGACCCGGATATTCGGAATCCGCTTTCCTGGATATGGAGCCTACGCTGATGCGGCGTGAGCCGTTATACGAGTTCAATGCTAAAGAGCCGGCGGCATCGATAAAATACGGGCGTTCTTTGTCCTGATATTCTCCGTATAAGGTGAGCTGTGTGCTGCCTATATTCGTTTTTGCGTTATTGTCGTTTGAGTTGACATTTCCGTTCGCATAACCGCCGCTCATGCCAAGGGTCAGGGTGTCGGTGAACGGGCGGTCAATGCCAATTACCATGCCTGAGTCGGATGCATTAAATCCCCCTATGTCATTTTGTGATCCTTGAGTAAGATTACTGCTGTAAACTTTACCCCATATCGGGTCCGCCTTGCTTCCGTTTTCGATCCTATCGAGGGCGGCTCCGACAAAGCTGTTGAGCGATATTGTGCTCGTATCTATAGCTCCCGAGTCTACAACAGGCGTCAACGTATCGAGCGCGGCGGGTATATCGGAATCGCTTAGGTTCTCGAGCACAAACAAGACAGTTTGCATATCGCTCGAGGGGTTTGTAATATGATCGAGAACTTTGCCCACGGCCGCGGCATTAGAATTATCGGCTAACCCGGCAAAGTTAGTCTGGAGGCGCTTTGCAATTAAGATAAGGTCGCCATCCAAGCTTAAGCCAGAGAAAATTATTCGATGATCGCTTGAAGTGATCGTCCCCGGGACATTTACGCCTGTGCCGCCTGCGCCGTCTATGATCGAAAATTCAGCGCCGTTCAGTAAATAACTGCCTACCGTCACATTCACTGAGCTATCGGCATTAACAGTTGCATCGCTGGAACTTACTATCCTGCCAAAATTGGTCGTGCTGTTGGTGGTAAGTTTCAGGACGGTTCCCGCGCCTTGAGTATAGACGCCTGTTTCTGTCAGGGTATTAGCTCCCAGTTCCAGTGTGCCCCCTGCTAATGTCAGGTCTCCTGTCAATGATCGATCTTGATGTATATCCAATGTCCCCGAGTTGATGGTAGTGGTTCCTGTATATGAGCTGGCACCGGAAAGGATTATTGTCCCGCTGCCGTTCTGGGTCAGTGTCCCTGTACCTGATATCCCATTTGATACGGTCAAATCATTACTGTGGTTGAACACCAGTAACGAGTTATCCGTTACATCCCCTGTACCCAGACTCCCTGTTGTACCCCCATCACCAACCTCGAGCGTTCCGGCATCGATCGTCGTAACTCCCGTATATGTGTTGGTGCCAGTAAGAATAAGAGTATCTGTGCCGTTCTGGGTAAGTGTCCCTGTTCCTGAGATTGCATTAGACACCGTCAAATCATCACTGTGGTTGAACACCAGCGCGGAGTTATCCGTAACATCACCTGTTCCCAGGCTGCCTGTAGTACCACCGTCACCAACCTGGAGAGTACCGGCATCGATCGTCGTAACTCCTGTATATGTGTTGGCGCCAGTAAGAGTAAGAGTATCTGTACCGTTTTGGGTAAGCGCCCCTGTACCTGAGATAGCATTTGATACCGTCACATTATCACTGCGGTTGAATACCAGCGATGAGTTATCCGTTACATCCCCTGTACCTAGACTCCCTGCTGTCCCTCCATCTCCAACCTGGAGAGTCCCCGCATCGATCGTAGTAACTCCAGTATATGTGTTGGTACCAGTAAGAGTAAGAGTGCCTGTGCCAGTTTTAATCAGGGCCCCTGTGCCGGAGATCTCACCAGCGTAGGCTGCCGGACTTGTATTATCACCGCCGACTGTCAGGATCCCAGCGCCAAGCATTACATTCCCACCCGTTGTCCCGCCGCCGGTGAGAGAACCGATATGCGTATCGAAATCATTAAGGTCCAATATAGCAGTCGCGTCATCCGCCATTATCACGGCCGAGTTGCTGCCAAACGCGTCGACCACGCCCGCTTCAAGCGTGCCTGTGTTGACAATCGTGGCTCCTGTATATATGTTTGTGCCTGTAAGGACAAGAGTATCTGAACCGTTCTGGGTAAGTGTTCCTGTACCTGAGATCCCATTTGACACTGTCAAATCATCACTGTGGTTGAATACCAGCGACGAGTTATCCGTTACATCCCCTGTACCAAGGCTGCCTGCTGTACCACCATCACCAACCTCGAGCGTCCCCGCATCGATCGTAGTAACTCCTGTATATGTGTTGGTACCAGTAAGGATGGTTGTCCCGCTGCCGTTCTGGGTAAGTGTCCCTGTGCCCGAGATAACATTAGATACCGTCACATCATCACTGCGGTTGAATACCAGCGATGAGTTATCCGTTACATCCCCTGTACCCAGGCTGCCTGATGTTCCCCCGTCACCAATCTGGAGCGTCCCCGCATTGATCGTAGTAACACCTGTATATGTGTTGGTACCGGTAAGAGTAAGAGTGCCTGTGCCAGTTTTGGTCAGCGCACCGGTGCCGGAGATCTCTCCAGCATAGGCTGCCGGGCTTGTATCATCACCGCCAACCGTCAGGGTCGCGGCACCAAGCATTACATTCCCACCCGTTGTCCCGCCGCCTGTGAGAGAACCGATATGCGTATCGAAATCATTAAGGTCCAATATAGCAGTCGCGTCATCCGCCATTATCACGGCCGAGTTGCTGCCAAACGCGTCGACCACGCCCGCTTCAAGCGTGCCTGTGTTGACAATCGTGGCTCCTGTATATATGTTTGTGCCTGTAAGGACAAGAGTATCTGAACCGTTCTGGGTAAGTGTTCCTGTACCTGAGATCCCATTTGACACTGTCAGATCATCACTGTGGTTGAATACCAGCGACGAGTTATCCGTTACATCACCTGTACCAAGGCTGCCTGCTGTACCACCATCACCAACCTCGAGTGTTCCAGCATCGATCGTTGTAACTCCTGTATATATGTTGGTGCCTGTTAAGATGGTCGTGCCGCTGCCGGTCTGGGTAACACCGAGTGAGCCGGCAATGTCAGGCGCGAATACATACGCCGACTCATTATGGTCAAAGTTAAGAATAGCGGCGCCTGAGCCTCCTGTAATACCCGCGGCTTCGACGGATCCAGCGGCGCCGCCCGAACCGATATTGAGCGTTCCGATCGAGCCGGCGTCTTCTGCCAGCGTGATCGTTCCGGAACCGCTCCCTACGCTCACCATACCGCCATCTGAAATGGTTAAAGCACCTGTGCCTGAGATACCAATGAAAAGATCATAGCCGTTAGTCCATGTGGAGCCGGGGCCATCAACAGTTACAGTACCGGTTGAGCCGGCGTCAGTGCCGATATAGCCATAGGTGTTACTCACCGCACCGCCATTTGAAATGGTTAAACTGCCTGTGCCTGAATTGCCAATCGTAAGAGTATCATTGTTCGTCCATGTGGAGGCGGGACCATCAACACTTACAGTGCCGGTTGAGCCGGCGGCGTTGCCGATATAGCCATTGATGTTAGTCACCACCCCGCCCTCGGAAATGGTTAAACTGCCTGTGCCTTCGTCGCCAACATAAATAGTATTGGCGTTCGTCCATGTGGAGCCGGCGCCGTCAACAGTTACAGTGCCGGTTGAACCGGTGTAGTAGCCGATAAAGCCATACCAGCTATTCACCGTACCGCCATTTGAAATGAATAAACTGCCTGTGCCTGATTCGCCAACCGTAAGATCAGAGCTGTTCTCCCATGTGGAGCCGGCGCCGTCAACAATGACTTCGCCGGTTGAGCTGGCGTTATAGCCGATATAGCCATTTGCGTTACTCACCGTACCGCCACTTGAAATAAATAAATTGCCCGTGCCTGAGTTGCCAACCGTAAGATCATTGTTGTTGGTCCATGTGGAGCCGGAGCCGTCAACAGTTACAGTACCGGTTGAGCCGGTGTTATCGCCAATTGTTCCATAGTAGTTATACGCCGTACCGCCATTTGAAATGATCAAACCGCCTGTGCCTGAGAAGCCAACCGTAAGGTTAGAACTGTTCTCCCATGTGGATCCGGCACCATCAACAATGACTTCGCCGGTTGAGCCGGCGTTGTTGCCGATATAGCTGTTGTCGGCACTCACTGTGCCGCCATTTGAAATGGCTAAACTGCCTGTGCCTGAGTTACCAACAGTAAGATTGCCGCTGTTCGTCCATGTGGAGCCGGGGCCGTCAACAGTTACAGTACCGGTTGAGTAAGTGTTGTAACCGATATAACCAGCGCCGTTACTCACTGTGCCGCCGTTTGAAATGATCAAACCGCCTGCGCCTGAGAAGCCAACATAAAGATCATTGTTGTTCGTCCAAGTGGAGCCGATACCGTCAACAGTTACAGTACCGGTTGAGCCGGGGTTGTAGGCGATATAGCCATAGTTATTACTCACTGTACCGCCATTTGAAATGAATAAACTGCCTGTGCCTGAGCCGCCAATAATAAGATCAGAACTGTTATTCCATGTGGAGCCGTCAACAGCGACTTCGCCGGTTGAGCCGGTGCTGTAACCAATATAGCCAGCGCTGCTATTCACCATACCGCCATTTGAAATAATTAAACTGCCTGCGCCTGAATTGCCGATCGTAAGATCGTTGCTGTTCGTCCATGTGGAACCATCAACAGTTACAGTGCCGCTTGAGCCGGTGTTGTAGCCGATATAACCATAGTTGTTACTAACCGTGCCTCCATTTGTAATAAATAAACTGCCCGTGCCCAATCTGCCAACAGTAAGACTGCCGCTGTTCTCCCATGCGGAGCCGGTACCATCAACAGATACAGTGCTGGTTGAGCTGGCATTGTTGGCGATATAGCCATAGTTGTCACTCACTGTACCGCCGTCTGAAATAGTTAAACTGCCTGCGCCTGAGTTGCCAACTATTAGAGCAGCACTGTTCTCCCATGCGGAGCCGTCAACAGTTACAGTACCGGTTGAACCGGCGTTGAGGCCGATACAACCCATTATGTTACTCACCGTACCGCCATCTGAAATGGTTAAAGCGCCTGCGCCTGAATTGCCGACCGTAAGATCGTTGTTGTTCGTCCATGCGGAGCCGCTACCGTCAACAGTTACAGTGCCGGTGGAGCCGCCGTTGTTGCCGATATAGCCATAGTTGTCGCTCACCGTACCGCCATCTGAAATGGTTAAAGCGCCTGCGCCTGCGGTACCAACGTAAAGATCAGAACTGTTATTCCATGTGGCGCCGTCAATAGCGACTTCGCCCGTTGAGCCTTCATAGTCTCCGATATAGCCATTGGTGTTGCTCACCGCTCCGCCATTTGAAACAGTTAAACTGCCTGTACCAGATTCGCCAACTGTAAGATTGGAACTATTAGTCCATGTGGAGCTGGCACCGTCAACAGTGACTTCGCCGGTCGAATCTCCATAATAGCCAATTACGCCACCCCTATCACTCACTTCACCCCCATTTGATATATTTAAAGCGCCTGTGCCAGAGAAGCCAACTTTAAGATCAAGGCCATTAGTCCATGTGGAGCCGATACCATCAACAGTTACAGTGCCTGTTGAGCCGGCGCCGTTGCCGATACAGCCATTGGCATTGCTCACCGTACCGCCACCTGAAATTGTTAAAGCGCCTGTTCCTGAGATGCCAACATTAAGATCATAATTATTGGTCCATGTAGAGCCGTCAACGGTTACAGTACCGATTGAGCCGGCGTTGAGGCCGATAGTTCCGCTGTGGTCGCTCACTGTACCGCCAGTTGAAATAAATAAACTCCCTGTACCAGAGTTGCCAATAGTAAGATCCCCGCTGTTCGCCCATGTGGAATCGTCAACAGTGACTTCACCAGTTGAACCAGTACTGTAGCCGATATTGCAATTTGTGTTCATTACCACGCCGCCATTGGAAATGGTTAAGGCGCCTGTGCCTGATTGGCCAACATACAAGGTATAGCTGGTCGCCCATGTGGAGCCGGTACCATCAACAGTTACAGTACCGGTTGAGTAAGCATTGTTCCCGATATAGCTGTTGTTGTCACTCACAGTACCGCCAGTTGAAATAAATAAACTCCCTGTCCCTGAGTTGCCAACAGTAAGATTACCGCTGTTAGTCCATGTTGAGCCGGTACCATCAACAGTTACAGTACCGGTTGAGTAAGCATTGTTACCGATATAGCTGTTGTTGTCACTCACAGTACCGCCAGTTGAAATGAATAAACTCCCTGTGCCTGAGTTGCCAACCGTAAGATTGTCGCTGTTAGTCCATGTAGATACGGGGCCGTCAACGGTTACAGTCCCGGTTGAGCCGGTGCCGTAGCCGATACAGCTAAAGTTGTCACTCACCGCGCCGCCGTTTGAAATAGTTAAACCGCCTGTTCCGAAGCTTCCAACAGTAAGATCAGAACTGTTCGTCCATGTTGAATAATCAACAGTGACTTCGCCGGTTGAGCCGGCACCGGCACCGATCACGCCATATGCGCTACTCACCGTACCCTCGTTTAAAATCGCTAAACTGCCTGTGCCTGAGTTGCCAACCGTAAGATTGCCGCTGTTCGTCCATGTGGAGCCATCAACATTGACAGTCCCGTTTGAGCCGCCGAAGATGTCGATATAGCCATTGTTGTCATTCACCATACCGCCATCTGAAATAGTTAAAACGCCTGTGCCTAATTCGCCAACCGTAAGATTGCCGCTGTTCGTCCATGTTGAGCCGGAGCCGTCAACAGTTACATTGCCGGTTGAGTAAGCGTAGTTGCCGATATAACCATTGTTGTCACTCACCGTGCCGCCATTTGAAACGAATAAATTGCCTGTGCCTGATTCGCCAACAGTAAGATCTCCGCTGTTCTCCCATGTGGAGCCGATACCATCTACACTTACAGTACCGGTTGAGTAAGTATTGTTCCCGATATAGCCATTGGTATTACTCACCATACCGCCATTTGAAACAAATAAACTGCCTGTGCCTGAGCCGCCAACTGTAAGATCCCCGCTGTTCGTCCATGTTGAGCCGGAGCCCTCAACAGTTACATTGCCGGTTGAGTAAGTATTGTTCCCGATATAGCTGTTGTCGGCACTCACCGTACCGCCATTTGAAATGAATAAATTGCCTGTGCCTGAGTTGCCAACTATGAGATCAGAACTGTTCTCCCATGTGGAGCTGGCACCATCAACAGTTACAATGCCGGTTGAAGTGGCGCTATCACCAATTATTCCAGCGTAGCTAATCACCATCCCGCCATTAGAAATAGTTAAAGTACCTGTTCCTGATTCGCCAACAGTAAGATCTCCGCTGTTCTCCCATGTTGAGCCGACACCGTCAACAGTTACAGTCCCGGTTGAGCCAATACCGTAGGCGATATAGCCAGCGCCGTTACTCACCGTACTGCCATCTGAAATGAATAAACTGCCTGTACCTGAGCCACCAACCATAAGATTGCCACTGTTCTCCCATTTTGAACCGGGGCCGTCAACAGTTACAGTGCCATTTGAACCGGCATTAGTGCCAATTATACCAACGCCATTATTACTCACCGTACCGCCATCTGAAATAGTTAAGGAACCTGTACCTGAGCTGCCAACGAAAAGATAATCGCTGTTCATCCATGTGGAGCCTATGCCGTCAACGGTTACAGTACCGGTTGAGCCGGCGATGTTCCCGATATAACCAATGCCATTACTCACTGCGCCGCCATCTGAAATAGTTAAGGAACCTGTGCCCGAGTTGCCAACCTTAAGATCCCCGCTGTTATTCCATGCGGAGCCGGTACCATCAACAGTGACTTCGCCGGTTGAGCCTTCATAGTCGCCGATATAGCCATTGATGTTACTCACCGCACCGCCATTTGAAATGGTTAAACTGCCTGTGCCCAAGGCGCCAACATAAAGATCAGAACTGTTCTCCCATGTGGAGCCGGGGCCGTCAACAATGACTTCACCAGTTGAGCCGGCGTTGTAGCCGATAAAGCCATTAGTGTTACTCACCGCGCCGCCATTTGAAATAGTTAAACTGCCTGTACCTGAGTTGCCTACCATAAGATAAAAGCTGTTAGTCCATGTGGAGCCGGTTCCGTCAACGGTGGCAGTACCGGTTGAGTAAATATTGTTCCCGATATAGCCATAGTTATTATTCACTGTGCCGCCATTTGAAATAAATAAACTGCCTGTGCCTGAGTCGCCAACGAAAAGATCAGCGCTGTTCTCCCATGTGGAGGCGGGACCGTCGACAATGACTTCACCGGTTGAGCCTCCAAAATAGCCGATATAGGCGCCATCGTTGTTACTCACTGCGCCGCCATTGGAAATAGTTAAAGCACCTGTTCCGAATAAGCCAACCACAAGATAACTACTGTTCGTCCATGTAGAGTCGTCAACAGTTACTTCGCCGATTGAGCCTCCAACGTCGCCAATATAGCCAGTGCCGTTACTCACCGTACCGCCATTTGAAATGGATAAACTGCCTGTGCCTGAGTTGCCAACAGTAAGATCCCCGCTGTTATTCCATGTGGAGCCGGTACCATCAACACTTACAGTACCGGTTGAGCCAATGCTGTAGCCAATTACGCCAATGCCATTATTCACTGCCCCGCCATTGGAAATAGTTAAAGCACCTGTGCCTGAGTTGCCAACTAAAAGATAGTCAGCACTCACCACACCTTCATTTAAAACAGTTAAACTGCCTGCGCCTGAGTTACCAACTGTAAGACTAGAACTGTTCGTCCATGTGGAGCCGTCAACAGTTACAATCCCGGTTGAGCCAGTATTGTAGCCAATAACGCCAACAGTATTAGTCACCGCACCGCCATTTGAAATATTTAAACTGCCTGTACCCCAGTTGCCAACTGCAAGATCCACGCTATTCGTCCACGTAGAGCCGGTACCATCAACAGTTACATTTCCGGTTGAGTAAGTATTGTTCCCGATATAGCTGTTGTCGGCATTCACAGTACCGCCATTTGAAATAAATAAACTACCTGTGCCTGAGTTGCCAACTGTAAGATCAGAACTGTTCGTCCATGTGGAGCCGGTACCATCAACAATGACTTCGCCGGTTGAGTCGGCGCTGTCGCCGATTATTCCAGCGCCATCATTTACCGTACCGCCACTACTGATCTGGAGCGTCCCTTCACTGATCGTCGTATCTCCTGTATATATGTTGGTACCAGTAAGAGTAAGAGTGCCTGTACCAACTTTGATCAGCGCACCGGTGCCGGAGATCTCACCAGCGTAGGCCGTGGGGCTTGTGTTGTCACCGCCAATTGTCAGGGTCGCGGCGCCAAGTATTACATTCCCACCCGATGTCCCGCCGCCTGTGAGAGAACCGATCTGCGTATTGAAGTCGTTAAGATCCAATACGGCAGTCGGGTCATCCGCCATTATCACGGCCGAGTTGCTGCCAAACGCGTCGACCACGCCTGCTTCAAGTGTGCCTGTGTTGACGACCGTGGCTCCTGTATATGTATTGGTACCTGTAAGAGTAAGAGTATCTGTACCACTCTGGGTGAAACTTCCTGTACCCGAGATGGCATTTGACACGATCAGATCATCACTGTGGTTGAATACCAGCGACGAGTTATCCGTTACATCCCCTGTACCCAGACTCCCTGCTGTACCACCATCACCGATCTGGAGTGTCCCAGCATCGATCGTCGTAACACCTGCATATGTGTTGGTGCCAGTTAAGATGGTCGTGCCGCTGCCGGTCTGGGTAACACCGAGTGAGCCGGTAATGTCAGGCGCGAATATATACCCCGCCTCATTATGATCAAAATTAAGGATAGCGGCGCCTGAGCCTCCTGTAATACCCGCGGCTTCTACGGATCCAGCGGCACCGCCCGAACCTATATTGAGCGTTCCGATCGAGCCGGCGCCTTCTGCCAGCGTGATCGTTCCGGAACCGCTTCCAACATTCACCATCCCGCCATCTGAAATGGTTAAGGTGCCTGTGCCTGAGTTGCCAACAGTAAGATCATTGTTGTTCGTCCATGTGGAGCCGGGGCCGTCAACAGTGACTTCGCCGGTTGAGCCGGCGGCATTGCCGATATAGCCATAGTTATTACTCACGGTGCCGCCATTTGAAATGGTTAAGGTGCCTGTGACTGAGTTGCCAATATAAAGATCAGAACTGTTAGTCCATGTGGAGCCGGGACCATCAACAGTTACATTCCCAGTTGAGCCGGCGCTGTCACCGATTATTCCAGCACCGTCATTTACCGTTCCGCCATTGGAAATAGTTAAAGCGCCTGTTCCGAAGCTGCCAATAGTAAGATCAGCGCTGTTCTCCCATGTGGAGGCAGGGCCGTCAACGGTAACTTCGCCAGTTGAGCCGGTGTTGTAGCCGATATAGCCATTGTTGTTACTCACTGTACCGCCATTGGAAATGGTTAAACTGCCTGCGCCTAAGAGGCCAACAAAAAGATTGCCGCTGTTCTCCCATGTGGAAGCGGTACCATCAACAATGACTTCGCCGGTTGAGCCGGCGCTGTCACCGATTATTCCAGCGTCGTTACTCACAGTACCGCCATTTGAAATGGTTAAACTGCCCGTGCCTGAATTGCCAACTGTAAGATTGCTACTGTTCGTCCATGTGGAGGCTGGGCCATCAACAGTTACAGTACCGGTTGAGTAAGTATTGTTCCCGATATAGCTGTTGTCAGCACTCACCGTACCGCCATTTGAAATGAATAAACTGCCTGTGCCTGAGTTGCCAACGTAAAGATCAGCGCTGTTCTCCCATGTGGAGGCGGGGCCGTCAACGGTAACTTCACCCGTTGAATCTCCATAATAGCCAATATAGCCATTATTGTTACTCACCACTCCGCCATTTGAAATAGTTAAAGCGCCTTCACTTGAGCCTCCGACAGTAAGATCTTCCGCTGTTCGTCCATGTGGAACCGGTACCATCAACAGTTGCTGTGCCGGTTGAGCCAGCGATATAACCAATTATTCCATTGTCGTCATTCACCGCGCCGCCATTGGAAATAGTTAAGGCACCTGTGCTAGAGGAGCCAACAGCAAGATCATAGTTGTTCGTCCATGTGGAGCCGGCACCATCAACAGATACGGTTCCAGTTGAGCCTACATACCCGCCGATATAGCCATAGTTGTTACTTACCGCACCGCCATTTGAAATATTTAAACTGCCTGTGCCTGAGCCGCCAACAATAAGAGCAGCGCTGTTCTCCCATGTGGAGGCGGGGCCGTCAACAACGACTTCGCCCGTTGAGCCGGCGCTGGCGCCTATAATACCATTGGTGTTACTCACCGCACCGCCATTTGAAATGGTTAAACTGCCTGTGCCTGAGTTGCCAATATTAAGATCTCCGCTGTTCGTCCATGTGGAGGCGGTGCCGTCAACAGTTACAGTGCCGGTTGAGCCTGCGTCATCGCCAATATAGCAATTGTTGTTACTCACTGTACCGCCATTTGAAATGAATAAATTGCCAGTGCCTGAGTTGCCAACTATAAGACTGCCGCTGTTCGTCCATGCGGAGCCGGAGCCGTCAATAGTTACATTCCCGGTTGAGCCGGCGTTGTAGCCGATATAGCCAATACCGTTACTCACTGTGCCGCCATTAGAAATGAATAAACTGCCTGTGCCTGATTCTCCAACCGTAAGATTAGAACTGTTCTCCCATGTGGAGCCGGCGCCATCAACAGTTACAGTACCGGTTGAACCAGCTGCTATGCCGATATAGCCATTGGTGTTAGTCACCGTGCCGCCATTTGAAATGGTTAAAGCAGCTGTACCCATATTGCCAACGTTAAGATAAGAACTGTTCGTCCATGTGGAACTGGTGCCGTCAACAGTTACAGTACCGGTTGAGCCGGGGCTGTCAGCAATCGCACTAGCGGCGTTATTCACAATACCGCCATCTGAAATAGTTAAGGCGCCTGTGCCTACTTCGCCAACCACAAGATAAGAACCGTTCGTCCATGTGGAGTCGTCAACAGTAACTTCGCCGGTTGAGCCGGCCCAGTAGCCGATAATGCCAATGGCGTTAGTCACCGCACTGCCATCTGAAATAGTTAAGGCGCCTGTTCCGTAGTTGCCAACCGTAAGATCAGAACTGTTCTCCCATGTGGAGCCGGTACCGTCAACAGATACAGTGCCGTTTGAACCAGTGAGGTAGCCGATATTACCATGGTTGTTACTCACCGCCCCGCCATTTGAAATAAATAAACTGCCTGCGCCTGCGTTACCAACCGTAAGATCAGAACTGTTCTCCCATGTGGAGCTATCAACAGTGACTTCGCCGGTTGAGCCTGCGCTGTCGCCAATAGTCCCGGTAGTAGCGCTTATCGCCGCGCCACCCGTCACATCCAGCGTCGCGACGCCTGTGCCGGCAATAGTAAGGGCGTTTGTGCCAGGCATCCCGGAATCCGCACTGATCGTAAGAGCGCCGCCATTCAAGGTGAGCGGCTGGCCAAAACCCATTGTGTTCCCTGCAAGCGTAACAATCCCTGTCGCGCCTGAAAGATCAAGAGTGATAGTTTGGCTCGTGGTTGGTAAACTGCTCAAAAGAGTGATCGTGCCGCTTACATCGCTTGTAAAGTTGATCGTGCTGGATCCTATAGTGGAATTGGCATCGATGATGGCTTGCCTGAGAGAACCTGCGCCGCTGTCATCAGTATTCGAGACCGTGAATGTATCCGCTCCGGCAGAAGAAATGCTCCATGCTATGATACCGGCGGTCAAAAGAAGAAGTTTTACACTGCGCCATAATTTAAAATATCTGGTCATCAAGTCGATCTTTTTATCTGGGCGCGGAACCGGAAATGAATGACAAATAGCACCCCTTGTCATGATCATCACTTCCTTTTTTATAATGAAATTATCTTTTATGGAAACGAGCATAGTATACACCCTGAATCCGAGATAAAAAGCTTTTTTTGATCAAGTTTAAAATATAATGATAAAGAACGAGTTGAGATATAAATGAAGGTTTTGTCTTCCTAATCTCGCGAATAACAAATCCCTGTGATATAATCTTTCTATTATGGAACCAAAAGGGATAAATTTCTTCATTGCGACCTACAGCAGTCCGATATTTAAAGGGATATCGGTCACGATCATCGGCTTTATTGCACTGGCTTTCTCTTACTGGATGATAAAAAAGTGGAAAGAGCCGCTGTCTTGGCAGTTCAAGATATTCATCGGGCTTTCGATCTTCATAGTTTTTTACGGCTTATTCATCCTGATTTTTCAGCCTCAATGGTGGAATCCGCCGTGGTGGCAGTGACCAATGACAAATAAATGGAATCATTGCCGGATCGTCTAATGGTAGGACGACAGATTCTGGATCTGTCTATCTAGGTTCGAATCCTAGTCCGGCAGATTGGTTTCGGGGTTCTCCCGCCTCCTTATTATGGAATATAATAATGTGTTGCGGGATCCCGCTCCGCGGGAAAATCCCTGTCTCCCAGTTAATCTTCGTGAAGAATTATTAAACGTTCTTTAAAAACGCGGGGAGTTCTATTTTCTCTTTTGGCTGTAAAAGCTCGGGCCTTATCTTCGTCCTTATCGAGGTCTCTTCCGCGCCGATCTCTTTTTCAATATGTTTGAACCCGGTGGCGATGACCGTGATGACAACTTCACCCTGTAATTTCTCGTCTATCACGGCGCCGAAAATTATGTTCGCTTCCGGATCAACAGCGTTGTAAATGACCTCGGCAGCATCATTCACTTCATAAAGCGTCAGATCGCTTCCGCCCGTGACATTGAAAACAACGCCTTTCGCGCCATTGATAGTTTCTTCGAGCAGCGGGCTCGATATCGCCTGTTCCGCGGCTTCCACCGCCCTGTTCTCGCCTGACGCTGTCCCGATACCCATCATCGCGGAACCCGCGTCGAACATTATCGTCCTGATATCCGCAAAGTCGAGATTTATGAGCCCGGGGACTGTGATGAGATCGGATATCCCTTTTACGCCGTGGCGGAGAACATCATCGGCTATCTTGAACGCGTCGATGATGGACGTGCGTTTTTCAACTACCTGAAGAAGTTTGTCATTCGGGATCACTATCAAGGCGTCAACTTTTTCTCTCAGCAGGACCACTCCGCTTTCCGCCTGCGATATCCTTACCGGTCCTTCGAACCTGAACGGTTTTGTGACAACGCCGACGGTGAGGGCTCCTATTTCCCTGGCGACCTCCGCGATAAGAGGCGACGCACCGGTGCCCGTTCCGCCGCCCATGCCGGCCGTGAGGAAGACCATGTCCGCATCGGCGATCGCCGTTCTGATCTCTTCCTTGGATTCTTCAGCCGCTTTTTGGCCGATGTCGGGGTTGGAGCCTGCGCCGAGACCTTTGGTAAGTTTTCCGCCTATCTGGAGTTTGTGGTCCGCGAGCGATACTGATAACGCCTGAAGGTCCGTGTTGGTAGCCCAGAATTCAACGCCTTTGAGGCCGGAGCCGATCATCCTGTTGACGGCGTTGGTGCCCCCGCCGCCCACTCCCATTACTTTTATTTTAGCGAAACTTTTTATTCCGTCGCCGATCACGTATTTTCACCTGTTTTTGCACCTGCAACATTGGATTCCGACGCTGTGTAACCCAGTAATATAGCAGAGTTCAGGGGAAAAGCAAGGGGAATTTAGTACTGACAGCTACTTGAACTTAATGACCGGGCTGTCCGGAACTTTTACGTCTATGTAAGCCGCTTTTGTCCATTTGTCTTTCAGCGACCCGATGAGCGCCTTGGCAACGCCAAGTTTTTTTTCAACATTTACGGCATCGCCGATATTTACTTTCAGGATATCCTCGATAAGAACCGCTATATCATCCCTGTTGCTGATGTCTATCTGGATCGTCCCCGCAGCCATCGGACCTGAAATGGAATTCAGCGCAGATCTGATGAATTTCCTGTCACCGGAATTCAATCTGTTGCCGTTCTCAAGCGA
The DNA here is from genome assembly GCA_963768305.1 of uncultured bacterium. Lineage (GTDB taxonomy): Bacteria > Margulisbacteria > WOR-1 > CAVSGV01 > CAVSGV01 > CAVYHE01. Next base: position 22,515 of record CAVYHE010000006.1, on the reverse strand, counting down.
TTTTTTATTTATGCCCCTTATGACCGGATATTTCACGATATCGTATCCCGCCGATGAGGGCCCCAGGTCCTGCTTCGCTATGATATAACCCTCATCATCGATCAGTGATGTTCCGCCTCCGATGACCGCTATCGCGAAAGGAGCTCGCTCTTTTATTTCGATGGCAATAGTGTCCGGCAACTTACGGACGATCCGGATATCCTTGACCTGGATTATCCCGGAAAATCTTTCCCTTATTTCATCCAGATCGATGAGGAAAAGATCTTCGCCAAGCGGAACTTTCGCGATATTGATCACCTTGTCTTTCGTAAGAAGTGAATTGCCAATGACCTTGACATTTGATGTTTTCCAGACGGGAAGTGAAAGGACGAACCCGGTGATAATCGCAATGATGACGAGCGCCAGAGCTATTGACATAACTAGCCAGCTGGCCGATCTTTTCAGGTTCTTTCTGCTCGGGACCTTATTTTTTTGATGGGGCATTTTTAATTTTTAAAAAGCGCTCTCGAGGATCTTAACTACAAGTTCATCATAAGAGATCCCGGCGCACTTTGCCTCCGCCGGCAGGTCGGACACGTCCGTCATGCCCGGGATGGTGTTCACTTCATGGACAAATGGAGTGTGGGCCCCTCTTACGATAATGTCCACCCTGGATACGCCGTAGCATCCGAGCGCCTTGTGCGCGCGCACCGCCGTTTCCTGAACATGCTTGTACAGATCCTTTGGCAGCCGCGCGGGTAATATAAATTCCGTTCCGCCCGCGGTGTACTTCGCCTTGAAATCATAAAATTGCGCTTTCGGTTTTAATTCAAGTATCGGCAAAGCAAAAACATCTTTGCCTTTTCCAAGTATGCCTACTGTCACTTCCTTGCCTTTTATGAATTCTTCAATAAAAACATCATGGAATTTTCTGACCGTATCAGAGAGGACATCCTCAAGCTTGTTCTCATCTTGTACTATCGTCACGCCAAGGCTGGAGCCCTCCGACACCGGTTTCACAACAAGAGGGAAAGGAAATATCCTTTTTATTTTTCCGCACTGGTCTTTTATGCTTTTTTCAGGATCGATGGTCATGTACTGCGGGGTTGGAACGCCTATCGCCTGGAATATTCTTTTCGCGGCAACCTTGTTCATGGCCAGCGCGGAAGCCAATATCTTTGAGCCGGTATAAGGGATGCCAAAATGTTCAAGGAGTCCCTGTATGGTACCGTCCTCGCCGTATTTCCCGTGAAGCATTATGTATGCGATGTCGATCTTGTTTTTCTTGAGTTTTTCGATGAGCTTTTTATCGGGATCGATGGGGATGGCGTGAAACCCTTGCGCTTTAAGGGAATCCAGAACTTTCTTGCCGCTTCTTAAAGAAACTTCCCGCTCCCCCGACCTGCCGCCCATGAGCACGGCGATCTTATTTTTCTTTAAATCGTTCAAAGTTATATGCGCTCCTTATACACCATTATAACTTAAGGTAAGTCCAAAGTAATATCGAATTTATTTATCAGTTTAACCGGATGATACGACAACTTCGCCCTTCTCAATCCCGCGTCCCCCATATCCTGCTCCCTGTTAATATATGTACAGCGTGACCACGCATTCCTGCAGAACTGCTGGTTTATGTACTGCGCAAGGCCGTCGATATCGGAGTTCGCAACCTCGATATATATGATCGCTGTATCATCGTTCAAGGCCTCGCCGATGGTGAATGCTTCAACTTTTCCGTTTATCTTTATTGCGGCGCCTTCAACGTCCAACGCCGAAAAGTTATTCAATGCTTCCTTGATGGGTTCGTCCAAACATATTGCCGGAATTTTATTCTTGCTCCATTTGGCCAGCAGCTTCAGGCAGTCAGGTACAAGGTCATCCGTTAATTCCTGGTAGATCGGTATATTATTTTTCAGGAACCGCTTTATCTTATTTCGCTTCCCGTCGTATTTTTTCCCTTTCAAAGCAATAAGGTCTTCCGTTCTGTAAACATAATCGGAATTATCCCTTACTGATACGATCTTAAAGCCCGGCTTGCCCTCGAAATGCTCCTTCATGAATTTTTCCGAGATCCTGCTGAACCTGGGAATGCGGGCTGAACAGATCCTTAATGTTCCTTCGATATTATTGTCGCCCAACGGCTCGAAAAAATACGGGTCTTCATTCTCCGGTTTCGCCATGACGCAGAGATTCCCGTTAATTGAAGTAAGCCCGGTATTGTCGCAGTCCCTCCAGATGAAAAAATTGGTGAATGTTGTTTCCGAAGGTTTTTCGGGGTTTTTGGAAAAATATCCGCGGAACAAGCCCTTGTCAGATAACTCGATCTTCCTGAATTTCGGGAAAAGCGGGGACGGGAGATGTCATTTAATCTTTTTTACCATGGTCGTGCAATTCTTCTTGTCGCATCCTTTGCACCAGGCCCTGTTTTTTTTAAGGGCCGCGGGAATTTCTTGAACTTTCATAAATCCGAGTTTCTCATAAAAACCCGGCTCAATGGTCATTACATAAGTGTCATATTTTAATTTGTCAAATATCCTGGAGACGATCATGCTGCCTATCCCGCATTTTCTCCAGCCGTCTTTTACGCCAACATTGGTCAATTCGCTTATCCTGACCTTTTTGTAGGTCTTTACACGCGCGACGCCGACAAGGTTCACGCCCCTGTACGCGACAAAGAAATCCTCATATCTAAGCCTAGGGGCAAAAATGTCGCTTTCCTTGATGAGCTTAAGGATGGGGGCTTTATCCTGCTTTCTCGCTTTTCGGATCTCGAAATCGTTCATTAAAAGACCTCAGAGTCAATTATACTATAAAATGAGGTAAATAGCTATCAGCAAGTCAAATGGAGTGCGGCAACCACATTCTGCGTTTGAGAGAGAAGATTGTATTCATTGCAGGCATCAGCAGTCCTTTTAACGATAACGTTGATCCCTTTAGCTTCGATAGCTTTAATGACGTCCTCCGGCACCCTCATTACCCCGTCCGCTCCGTTGCCGATTATCAGGACATCCGGTTTCTTATCCATTATCTGAAGAACATCGCCAAGGGAAAGCAAATGGCCCTCGACCCTTCTCCAGTTGTCATCCACTCTGTCCCTGTAAATGATCACATCGTGATGATAGGTTTTCCCGTCTATGTCTATTTCGCCGAAATCGTAATTGTTTATCATTGTATTATTTTATAAGCCGTCTCTTCATGAAAACAAGCGCGAGGAAGAACCCGGCTGCGCCAAAACAAACCATAATTAATAAGTTGATAAGAAGTCCGGCGCTGTATGATCCGCTGAAGACCGCTCTTGATAGTTCAACACCGTGCGTCAGGGGAAGAAAATCCGCCAGGATCCTGATCCATGCCGGGAATTTATCAAGAGGGAAGAATATGCCGGAGAAGAACAGCATGGGCGTGATGAAAAGCTCTGAATAATAATTGAAGAAATCGAAATTCGGCGCGAAAGCGGTCACTATCATCGCGAGCGACGAGAAAATAAAACCTATCGCGATCATCAAAAGCACCATCAGCACTATGCCGAAAAGTGAAAGATGAACCACCCCGAGAATCGCCCCCACCGCCACAAGCAGCGAACCGTTTATTATCCCCCTGGTGATGCCCCACGCGATATCTCCGGCAACAATATCCTCCGCGGAAACCGGCGAAGAAATGAGCGCGTCATATATCTTTTCGTGGATCATCCTCACAAAGGTCCCGTAAAGGCATTCGAACGTGGACGCCATCATCACAGTTGACGCCATTACGCCGGGAACAAGGAATTCAAGGTACGACTTGTTGCCGATAACGCCTATATACGCTCCCAGCCCGATGCCGAAAGTTATAAGGTAGAATAGCGGCTCGCCAAGGCTTACAAGAAAAGTCGGGATAACGAACCTCTTGTATGACATTAGATTTCTCTTCCAGACATAATACGCGCGGTAAGAGAGGTTCATTCCAGCAGGCTCCTTCCGGTAAGCTTGAGGAAAACATCTTCCAGCGACGCCGGCCTGTTGAAATAATTTTTCAGGTCCATCTCGACGATCTTTTTCATCAGCTCGCGGCCGTCTTTGCAGTAGAAATAAAGCGTATCCCCCACTCTTTCATACCCGCGGCTTAAGCCGGAAAGAAGTTTGACCAGATTTTCATCCTCTTCTTTCGGGATGCGTATTTCAATAACTTCTCTGCCGATCTCCTGTTCGATGAGTTCTTTTGGTTTTCCCGCCTTCAATATTTTCCCCTGATGCATTATCACTATCCTGTCGCAAAGCTGCTCCGCTTCCTCCATGTATTGTGTCGTTAATATCAGGGTAACGCCCTGTTTTTTCAATTGCCGCAGCCGCTGCCATATCAAGTGCCTTGCCTGCGGGTCCAGCCCTGTGGTGGGCTCGTCAGCTATTATAAGTTTCGGTTCGTTTATCAGCGCCCTCGCAATGAGAAGCCGCCTTTTCATCCCGGTGGAGAGCTCGTCTATCCGGTTATTCGCTTTAGACTCAAGCTCCACGAATTTAAGGAGCTCCGCGATCCTTTTTTTGCCGATCTTCTTCGGGATATCAAAGAATTGCGAAAAGATGATGAGGTTCTCGTAAATAGTGAGGTCGGTATCAAGGTTCACTTCCTGTGGCATCACTCCGGTCATTTTCCTGATGGCGCGGTTATTGACGCTTACCTGTACCCCACCGACCTTCAGCTCCCCGCTCGTGACGGGAGAAACGCAGTTTATCATCCTTACGGTGCTGGTCTTTCCCGCGCCGTTGGGGCCGAGTATCCCGAAACATTCGCCTTCGTAGATATCAAAGGAGATGCCGTCAACGGCGGTAAGGTCCTTGAATTTTTTAGTGAGCTCTTTCGCGGTAACGAATGTTCGCATGGGGTGAATTATATCTGATATAATAGTTTTATGCAAAAAATCATAAACATAGCGATAATCGCGCACGTGGACCACGGCAAGACAACGCTGACCGATCATCTTCTCCGCCAGGGCGGCGCCTTCAGCGAAAGGGATACTATAGGCGAGCTGGTCATGGATTCCAATGAATTGGAAAAGGAGCGCGGCATTACGATATTTTCAAAGAACTGCTCCATCCATTACAAGGATTTCAAGATCAATATTGTGGATACTCCCGGCCACGCGGATTTTGGCAGCGAGGTGGAGCGCGTCCTGAAAATGGCGGACAGCGTGCTTCTTCTGGTGGACGCGAAGGAAGGCCCCATGCCGCAGACGAAATTCGTGCTTTCAAAATCCCTGAAGCTGGGCATAAAACCGATAGTTGTTATCAATAAAATGGACAAGCCGGGGGCGAGGGCGCACAAAGTAGTGGATATGATATTCGATCTTTTCGTAAAGCTGGACGCGAACGACCAGCAGCTGGATTTTCCGGTGGTTTACACTATCTCAAAGCTCGGCATAGCGAATTATGAGATCAACGGTACGTCAAAGGACCTTTCCCCGCTGTTCGATACCATCATCAAACACGTGCCTCCTTATCCCGACAGGAGCAATGAAGTGCTTCAGATGCAGGTGACGAACCTCGCTTATGACGATTATGTGGGCCGCATCGCGATAGGCCGCGTTACCAGCGGCAAACTGGACAAAAGACAAAAGGTTGCCGTGTGCAGAAGAAGCGGCGCTATTGATACTGCGACCATCACCAAACTTTCGATCTATGAAGGATTGAAAAAAGTAGAAGTTGATGAAGCGCAATGCGGAGACATTGCGGCTGTCGCGGGGATAGAGAACATAACTATTGGAGAAACCATTTCTTCTCCGGAAAACCCCAGGCCTATGGCGCTGCTCGAGATAGATGAGCCTACGTTGATCATGGAATTCATTGTCAATGATTCCCCTTTCGCGGGGCGCGAAGGAAAATACGTTACCACAAGGCACCTGAAGGAGCGCCTTACGAAAGAGCTGGAAACGAATGTCGGCCTTAAGTTAGAGCCGCTCCCGGCGGGAAAAGGGTTCAAGGTTTCCGGCAGAGGAGCGCTCCATCTGTCCATCCTACTTGAACAGATGAGAAGAGAAGGTTATGAGATCCAGGTTTCCCGGCCGAAAGTGATATTCAAGACCGTACATAATGAAAAGATGGAGCCGGTGGAGCAGGCCGTGATACAGGTGCCGGAGGAATTCGCCGGGGTCGTGATAGAAAAGCTGGGGCGCAGGCGCGGCGAAATGCAGGAGATGTCCTCAAAGAACGGTACAACGACAATGGTCTATGCCGTCCCGACGCGCGGGCTGCTGGGGTTCCGCAGCGAATTCATAATGGACACGAAGGGTGAAGGCATCCTCACGCATTCTTTTTCAAAATATGAAAGATATAAAGGCGAACTCTCCAAGCGCCAGAACGGCTCTCTGGTTTCCTCGAATAACGGAAGGAGCGCTTCGTACGGGCTGGCGCATATTCAGGAAAGAGGCCGGCTTTTTATCGGGCCCGGCGTTCAGGTTTACGAAGGAATGATAGTGGGCGAGAATTCCAGGCAGCAGGACATGCCCGTGAATCCGACGAAAGAGAAAAGGCAGACGAACATCCGGGCTGCCAGCGCGGACATCGCGATAAAACTCACCCCGCCGGTGATCCTGTCGCTAGAGCAGGCGCTGGAATTCATAAATAACGACGAATTGGTGGAAATAACCCCGAAGAATATCCGCCTCAGGAAAAAATTCCTCACGGAGAACGAAAGGTCCAGGAACAGGGAAAAAGCCCCGGAGAGAAATTAAGTTCGGCTATTTTGTCTGCACCTGGCGGGAAATTTTCATTTCCCCTCCGATCAAATATGGTCAGGACGGATCTTCCGGCTTATTGATTCGTTGGAACCGTCGGTGTCACAGGCGGCACCGTCGTATGTCCCTTGTGTGACGGTTTACCTTGCGGCTGCACTTGCTGGATGCGTGATTGCGTCTCCGAATGCATTTTATCCCTGAGGGCCTTGCGCTCTGCTGATTGTTTCGCGCTGAACGCAGTAACGGCAGCTTTTCTTTCCTTTGGGGACATTTTTTTCAGGCTCTCATGGAAAGCTTTTGCCTCATTCCTCTGCTGAGCCATCTGCTGCTGAATTTCAGTTCTTTGCTGGCTATTGGCCTGATCATTGGCCGTATCAGATAGTGCGCCGGAAACGAACATGGACACAGAGAAAACAGAAACAATGACCGCTATGATCTTTTTCATTTTCCCCCTCCTTTTTTGGCATTTTAAAATACGCCGATTATTGAACAGGAGTATGCTACCAAATATCAAGTCAAAAAGCAATTAAATTCTGATTAGAAAAACACCAAAAAAGAAGGCAAGGAAAGACGACTGTCTAAAAAAGGGCTTATCATCTTTGCGGCAAGTGATCTTGATTATATAACGACCTTCGGGTACATGTATGCGCTGATGATGGATATTACAAGCGTCGTGATGAATAGAACACTTATGTCCAGAGGAAGCTGAGACATGTTCCCTGTAACAAGCAGAGCGCGAAGTCCGTCCACCATATAACTTAAGGGATTCGCATATGCAAAGACCTGAAGCCATCCCGGCATGATGCTTATCGGATATATCGCATTCGAGGCAAAGAACAACGGAAGGGTTATTACCTGCCCTATCCCCATGAACCGTTCCCTTGTTTTAACTATCGACGCGATGATCATCGAGAGACCCGTGAAAAAACCGGCGCCCAGCATTGTAATGATGACCACCCCAATGATAGGAAGAAGCGTTAAATTAAGATGAACCTGCAGGAGCACGGCAAAAAGAAAAACTATCACCATCTGGCTTAATCCTCGAATGCCTGCCGACATCATCTTTCCCAATACAAGCGCGAGGCGCGGGGTGGGAGTAACAAGCATTTTCTGGAGCAGCCCCATGTCGCGCTCCCAGATGATCGCTAAACCGTAGAATATCGCGACAAACGTTACCGATTGGGTCAGTATGCCGGGAGTTATGAATTGCAGGTAGGTGAATCCCTCTGTCGGGATCGCCCTCACCTTGCTCATCGCTTCTCCAAAGATGCCGAGCCAGAGTATCGGCTGAACGGCGCGCGTTATGAGCTCGGTGGGATCGTGGAGGAGCTTTCGCACTTCCATTTCAACTATTACGTACGATTTTGCGAATACCTGTAAAATATATCTCAGCATATTTCTATCCTAATCTTTGCTGGTTCCGCCTTGACCTGCGTATCTCGCGAAAACTGGTCGTGTCGCTCAGTGAATTGCCCGTCAAAAATATGAATGCATCTTCAAGCGAGGTATCTTTTTTGCCGGTCTTCATTTTCAATTCGTCCACGGTCCCGATGACCGCTATATTTCCGGTGTTCATGATAGCCACTCTGTCGCTGACCTGTTCGGCTTCTTCCATGTTGTGCGTTGAAAAGAATATCGTTGTTCCAAATTTGTCGCGTAGCTCCATAAGATGTTCCCATATGTTCTGTTTCGCGACCGGATCGAGCCCGACGGTGGGCTCATCCAGGAAAAGCACGCGCGGGTGATGTAGCATCGCCTGTCCCACCTCCAGCTTCCTGATCATACCCCCGGAAAATTCCCTGACCATCGAATTTGCCGATTTTTCAAGCCGCAGGAAAGCGAGAGTTTGCTCTACGCGCCCGCGGCGTTCATGGGAAGGAATGTCATAGAGCTGGGCCATGAACATCAGGTTTTCATACGCGCTGAGCGAGCCGTCAACGGATATAAGCTGAGGCACGTATCCGATTATCCTGCGCACTTCTGCCGGATCGCGGACAATGTTATGCCCGTCAATGCTCGCTTCTCCCCTTGTGGGCGCGAGCAAGGTTATGAGCATCTTTATAGTGGTGGTCTTGCCAGCCCCGTTCGGGCCGAGGAAAGCGAATATCTCTCCTTTTTTGACGCTGAAAGATATCGAATTGACGGCGACCAGATCCTTGAATCGTTTTGTGAGATGATCAACGGTTATAATGTCACTTGATAGGTCGTTCATCATTCTACATCCTGCTGTTCATCATCTGAAAACTTTTGTCAAGATCGGCCCTTGATGCGGTTTTAAAGCCCGCTGTCATGCCGTAACCGATCTCGGGATCATCCTGCTGAAGGCCCTTCATTACGGCAGACACGAATTCCTTCGGCTTCAGCTCCGGCGCCGCCATGTGCCGCTTCATCCTTCCTTCTTTGTTCAGTTCGCTGTCCACCGTGGGCGGTATCACCTCGTAAACCTTGATGCCAAGCTTTAACACCTGCTGCCTCAGCGTCATGCAATAAGCATGGACGCCGGCTTTTGTCGCGCTGTATATCGGCATCTTGACGGCCGGGACAAAACCAAGGCCGGACGAAACATTTATTATTGCCGCGTCCTTCTTTTTAGCCAGGAACGGGATGAATAAAGCGGAAAGATAAATTGGCGCTTCCAGATTTATCTTGATCTCATCTTGGCCGGAAGTGATCTCATCAATCCCTTTCGTCAAGTCGATATCCCGCTGAATACCGGCATTATTTACAAGGGCGTTCAGATCGCCAAAATTAGATGTCGCCCATTCAAAAAGCGACCTCCTGTCCTTATCTTCCGCCACATCGCAAACTTTCAAGTGAAATTCAGGATGCCTCTTCTGCGCCTCGATCAGCTTTGCTTCCCTGCGCCCGCAGATCAAAACTTCGCTTCCAGCCTCAAGGAACGCTTCTGCCATCGCATAGCCGATCCCCGTCGCACCGCCTGTTATAAGGACCATATTGCCGGACAATTTCATATTATCATCCTGATAATATTCCCCTGCTGTCAAATCTGTTGTGGTGCGTAAAATCCTCCACGTCCCGGCGAACCCTAAGCGTTTTTTTCGCTTTTTCCGCAGCGAAACCAAGACGTATCCCGTAAACTATCTTGAGGTTCTCGGGGATTTTTAAAATATCCTTGACTTCTTTTTCCACCGGATCCGTGCCTAGCGTGCTCACGATATGGAATGCAAGCCCCAGAGAATTGGCCATGATCCACATGTTCTCGGTCATGCAGCCAAGGCTAATATGCCCCAGGAAATCGCCTTCCGAAGCCGGAGCGCGCCTGGCCGGGTCATATACAACAATAAGCAGCAACGGACATTTGCCGATCTGGTCGCCCAGCGGCTCGGCTGTTCTTTGTTTAACAGCTTCATCAAGTTTTGCTGGATCTCTCCAGGACGGCGGGAAGGTGTTGCCCAGTATGCCGATTTTCCTCTTGATCAGTTCCTCTTTTGAAAAGGAAAGCAAAGGATAATTCTCGCGGATAAAAGCTTCTGACATCGGGCGTTTTATTTTCGCCAATGCTTCAAGTACCTTTTTATCATCGACGATTACGATCTCGAAGTTCTGCATGTTGTGAGCGGTGGGCGCCCAGCGTGCCGCCTCGAGAATTTGCCGCAGGTCCTTTTTCGAGACAGTATGCCTGGCATCGAACACGACCCTGTCCGAATGCCTGTCACAAATTTGTTTTAAAAGATCTTTCATAACAACCTCCTCCCGATGTTCATGAAATCCCAGTAAAAAATTGGCAGCGAAGCTTTATTTCCCATAAAGCGCTCTTAACTGATCAACTGTCGGATGTCCGGGATAGAACTCCCCCTGGGGCCCAAGGTAGCCTTTCTTGTATTTTACAAGCTTGACCTCAGTGAATGAGCCATTTTCGTTCGGCACATTTACTATTATAGACTCACCGGGGACAGAGCTCGATGGCGCAACGGTCGATTCCTGAACAACAATATTTTCAGCCGGCGGCGGCACGACAACATACCCGGACGGCGTGTCAGAATAGTAAACATTGTCATAGACATAATACGATACGCCCGCGTATATCACTGTCCTGTACCCTCCGGGAAGGACAGTTATGACGGCGCCTATAGGCGCTCTGACCTTGAAATAACCATAAGGCCCCGGACGCCAGAATGTTCCGTGCCAGTAATGGTATCTTGCACCCCTGAGCACTATCACGTTATGCCTGGGAGGCAGCGCCCTTCTCCATCCCCACGCGAACGCCTGCGAGGACAACATAACCAGAACGAGCAGGGTCAAAAGCCAGATGTTTTTCTTCATGACAATTACCTCCTTTATTCAATTGATCAAGCATATGATACACCATAAACATTAAGAATTCATTTAATGGGAAATTAGAAATATTTAAGAGGAGCTCCAAAAGGCGTTCATATATTCCTTATTTATTCAGTCTTGCCGATAAAAATACCCGCAGTGAGCCGTGATCAATAGCTATATAAGGTCCCCCATAGGCGGGCAGGCAATGAGAAAGGCGGTAATAATATAAAGAAAAATTAAAAACTGAGATAAAACTTTAATGAAATTGTAATTGCACATTAAGGAAAGAGGAGTATATTTATTTTAATAGATAAAAGAAGGAGCAAAGCAGCATGAACATTAAAAGATCCCTGGCAAAAGGCATTTTTATACTTTCCATATTTTTAATAGCGGTCCCGGCCCCCGCATTATGCACCGACGAGGCTGTCCCGGGCAGATCAGGAATTTTACAGGTAATTTCAAAGACCTCTCCGCTAAGGGTTTATGTCGATAATGTATTTCAGGGCATAACCCCTGTCAGGATGGAAAATGTCCAGGCGGGATCCCATTACGTTTCTATTACCTCCAATACCGGCATCACCCCCGAAGCGGTGTTCTTTGAGAATATCGTGATCGTGAAAGAAGGCGAGATCCAGACGCTGGTCCTTCCTCTTCAGCAAGCCGCGATGACCGGGAATGCGCCATCAATGGTGGCGGCGGTTTTCGTCACTCCGAAATTTTTCAATGAAAATAAAAACGGCTGGTTCATCAAGGTGGGGCTCTTTGATTCATATTTCTACAATGCGTCCTGGTCCGATTCTTGGCATGATTCCGATATTTACATTGGCTCCACACTTGGGTTCGGAGGTGGATATTCATGGGGGCTTAACCGGAACATCAGTTTAGTTGCCGAGGTGGACAGGGCGGATTTCTCTTCGCGCCAGGCTAACTGGTACATTATGCCTGTAAGCATTTCTCTGAGGGCGCAAATGCCGGACCTCCGAGGATTGATAAGCAAACATTACCTCGGCCTTGGTCTTTCTTATGCGTATACGAACGTTCAGGTTAACGGCGAGACTATCACCCCGGTATCTTACGGAGTCCTTTACGGAATGATATTCCCGTACGGTGACAAGGATGAGATTTCGATAGATCTTGAATGGTATTCCGGCACCGCGCAGGAATCGACAGGTTCCTCATATTTCTCCTTGGGTTGCGGGTATAAGTGGAATTAAGCTAAATAAAGGGCGACCATCATAAATACTTCCCTGGTTTACTTTTGCTGTCTGTCGATGATCAATTTCCCGCCAACTCAGACATTAGTTGGAAACGCGCTCCCAGGGAAAAGGTTTGCCATGCCCCGGATATATCATTTTGATGTTCATTGATCTCAATTTATTAAAGCTGTTCTTCAGCTGCTCTTCATTTTCTATTATCCTGGCGGTGTCAGGCTTCTTATTGTTAAAAAACATATCCCCGGAGATAAGATCTCCATCGTCAGTTATGACTCCGATCGAACCTGGCGTATGCCCCGGAATGTGGATGACTTTCGCTTTTAAACCATATCCTTCCAGGCTTTGTCCGTCAGACAGGAGGATATCCGGCTTAAATGTGGGATAATTCATCTTGTTCTTTTGCAGTTTCCTGAGCAACATCCTGACGATAAAAAATATCCTATAAAGCAGCGGCCTTATCTTACGTTTTAAAAATACGCCTTTTTCCACCTGGTCGACATCGCCGAAATGCATGGCCACCTTCACATTATATTTCTCGCGCAATCTGGATACATTACCTGTATGGTCCCAGTCGCCGTGCGTTATAAGGATAAGTTTTAATTTCCCGGGCGAACATCCTGCGGAGGCCAGTTTGCTTTCCAGCTCCGCCCCCTGATAAGGCAGTCCGGTATCTACAAGAATGAACCCGTCCCCTGCTTTTAACAGGTAAGCGTTTACAAAACCAAGCTCCAGAGTTTTAATTTTTTCATCCATTGTAAGCACTATTTAAGCGTATATATCCTCACGAGTCAACGGCAGGTGCGAGAAACCATGCTTCCTTTTTGCCGAAAGCAGCTGGTAAACGCCTATATGCCCTTTTTCAAATCCGTAAGAGCAAGCGGCCATGTAAATGATCCATATGCGATATTTCTTTTCATCTACAAGCTCCAGCGCCTTGGGCTTTTGGCTTAACAGGTTCTTTGTCCAGTGCCTCAGAGTTTCGGCGTAGTGTGGCCTGAGCGATTCCAGGTCATGGATCTCAAAACCGGATTTTTCCATGATCTTTTGTATGAGGCTGATTTCCGCCAGTTCCCCGTCCGGAAAGACGAATTCGTTTATGAACCTCATGCTGCCGCTCCCTTTTTTAATCTTTTTGGCGGTGGTTATCCCGTGGTTAAGGAACAACCCGTCATCCTTGAGCAGCCTGTGCACGGCGCCGAAATATGTCGGGAGGTTCTTTATTCCGACGTGTTCGAACATCCCGACCGATGCTATCTTGTCGAATGCCGCTTTGCCGGGAATGTTCCTGTAATCCATCAGCTCAACCCTGCATGAATCAGCCAGTCCTTCTTTCTCTATTCTTGCCCTGGCGAATTCGTATTGGCTCTTGCTTATCGTCACGCCAAAGGACTTCACCCCATAATTCCTTGCCGCATGCAGGATCAGGCCTCCCCATCCGCTTCCGATGTCAAGGAACCGTTCGCCGGGCTTCAACCTGAGTTTTTTGCATATGAGGTCCAGCTTATTCCGCTGAGCTTTGTCTATGTCATCGTTGACATCCCTGAAATATGCGCATGAATATACCATTTCCTTTCCCAGAAAAAGTTTGTAGAAATCATTGCCGACATCGTAATGGTAAGAAATGGAATCCCTGTCCTTTTTGCGCGAGTGCTTTATCATAATCTCATCACCTCAAGCAATAATCTCATTTTTTCGATAAAGCTGAACCTGGGCTGCGACAGATGATCTGCAAGCTTAATCGCCTCAAACACATCGCCGGTTATATCCACTTTTCCTTCAATAAAAGCTTTTCCCGCTTTATATGCGTCAGATGCGATCATGACCTTTTTGAAAGTACCCTTATCCTTGAATGTCAATGTGAATTTCGGTGAGTCGGACCATTTGATGAGGCTGCCATCCCAGAGGCCGATGTTAAAATCCTTCGGATGTCCCTCGAATACCTTTTCTAGAAATCGTTCTGCGCTCTGCATTTTAACACCAGGCCTTTAACCGGACAAAGAAAATAGCGGGGGTGAGATTTGAACTCACGACCTTCGGGTTATGAGTTAGGTCCTCGATTTTCACCGTTTACCAAAAACCCCACTTTTCAGCTATTCTACGCACATATTGGAAAATGTAAAGTCAGTCTATATCACCTGAAATCGGTCAAAATCGATAAGAAATGTTAGCAAAATGTTAGCAGGATTTTGTGGCTCAACAAATGAGGAGGAACTGACATAATTATATTAATCTTATTGCCATTATTAAGGCCATTTATTTTTAAATTCCAGTAAATTCATCCATTGCCCGCTTAAGACTAATTGAACGGTTGGCAGCAGAATTAACATCCCACAACTGATTTGCAAATACAATTAATCTATCATTGTAATATCGCCCAATGCTTCTTCCTGATCCAGCTTCTGGTACTATATCATTAATGATGGCTCTATTACTGGAGCCTCGAGCAATATTCACAATAAATTCTTTTGGGTCACAAATTGTTTCAGGATTGTCAGGAATGATCGCACTATTAACACTTAAATAATTAGCAAGATTATTTTTATCAGCTAAAAGCCATGTCTCAATTTCTTTTACCACTATCCGAAAAATAAAATATTTATTCTTTCTATTCGTTAATAGATTTGAGATTAATTGAGGGGCACATGGCCAATTATCAAGGTCTCTCAATACGATAAATGGTGTTCCTTTCGCTCCATTATTAAACCCGTTTATATTTTTATCAATATATCCCGCGCCATTTTTTTGATAACCAGGGGCAAGATAATAATCTCCAACAACAGACAAAATCTTAATTAGGACATGTTCACTTAAATCGTCCTCTATAACAATATTTGCAGGAATACACTTACTCATTTACACTAAACAGGTCGAGTTGATTTAAATTTTGTGGCGTTGTTTGAGGCATAATTGCATCGGAAATTGTCAGCCCTCCCTCAAGCAGGTCTCGTATAGTTTCATTTGAATTAGCAGGAAACACTTTAGTCCCTTCTGGCCCCGGTTTTAGCATGAGTATTTCCTCAACTCCTATGTCTTTATCAGCTAGCAAATCCGCACTGTGGGTCGAAATAAATAATTGTCGTTTTTTCTCTTTTAAAATACGATTCATTAATCTTGGTAATTTTCTAACAATGCCTGCGTTAAGAGACAACTCTGGTTCTTCTAATAGTAACAACGAATTCCCATCTAAGAGTGCCCACAATAAACCCATTAATCGCAGAGTACCATCCGAGAATTGCTCCTCATTTTGTTTCCCAGCCTTGGGTCTCCAGTGAGAATAAACTGCTTCTAAATGAGTCACACCTCTTGAATCCTTTGTATCAGTTAATTGCTTTAGTTGTGGAACAGCAATAAGAAGAGCGGCTTCGATTTTTCTTAGTCTCGATTTTTTTGTTTTTTCTGGTGTTTCAGCAATATGATCCAAAAAGTCTCTTCCGTATGGATCTTCTGGGAGATTCCTACCATTAAATGCTTCTGGGTGTCTTAATAATTGAGGGATAAGATGTAAATATGAAATTGATTGAAAATATTTTGCAATTTCACGAAAAGTTGAATTCATATTCATCTGTTCCAGATGTGTTTGAGTGTTAAGTAGCCTGTCAGTCTTATCTTTATCATCCGGACGATTCAAGATTAAATCGTCTTTATGCCACACTTTTTCATAGCTGATAAATGGGGTCCGTTGACCTGCAAATAAAGCACCGTTGCTTGTTTGTTTGATTCCAATTTCATATCGCCATGTCGGCTCATTCCCAATTGTGTCAGTTAAGGAAATACCTATCACTATATCTGGAGATTTTCTTGTAGAAAGACAGCGAATTTTTGAAATACCGCCCCTTTCTTTCACGGCATTTTGCAATCCTCCACCATGAGATTTTGCAATGTCGTGTATAAAACGAAAAACATCCAACAAATTTGATTTACCAGAAGCATTTGGCCCAACAAGAAACATTCTCTCCTGAAGATCGACATCAATATTTAGAAAGTTCCGCCAATTTCTTAATTTAACATGAGAAATATACATATCGTTATTATACTTCCATTTTTATGTATTTTCTAGCACTCCACGCTGTCTGACCTTGCCCCATCATTAGGACCATTATGAATTAGAGTAAATGACTATGCAATACTTGCATACATTGTTAATCCTATATGTTTTATATAATAAAATATCTTGAGGTTTATATCGGAATTATTGCATAAAAGTGGGTTTTATATAACAAAATTGATATTTAGTTATATATAGATACAGGGATTATAGGTGAAGACCCTTATTCTTCTGGGGCTAAGAACATTATTTTTCTAAGTGGAAGTAAGTTTTTATCTTCATCTGTCATTTTGTCATAATTTGTTTCCCATAGGTCGATAAAGTCATCTAAATCAATTTTTTCAATATGTTTATTTGTCTTTCTGATCTCTGTCAGTGAATCAGAAGAAAAGCCACCCGTTGAAACAATAACTCCAATATAGCCTTCTTTCTGTAAGTCACTATTAAGTGAGGCAACTTCAGCACGATTTACTTTTGTGTCGATTCTATGTTTTACTTGTATGCGGATGCGTGGAACATCTGCCCCAATAGGGTCTTTATAAGCTACAATGTCTATTCCTCCATCCGGACCCTTAGGCGCAATAAAAGGCGTATAATAACCCATTCCCCTAAACAGTGCGGCAACAATATCTTGAAAGTCATATGGATTTACATTCTTAATAAAACCTTTAATTTGTTCTCTCGAACTTGACAGTGCTTGTTCAAATGTTGTCGTGATAGAAGGGTGGTCTGTTTCCGGCTCAACTTCTTTATCTCGAATTAACTCACGAGAATCTGCCCACTCATGATATTTCTCGTTTGCTTTATTGATAAAGGTATCAACATCATATTCAAGAGCTTTTTTGCCATCTTCAGTGATAAACCATGACCCTTTATGTTTTTTTAGCCAACCAGCTTTTGCAAGGTCAATAGAATAAAAATGAGTAATAGACTCCCATCTAATATAACCGCTTTTTTTATAGACCTCTTTTTCATAGTCAGAAAATGTTAAGCGTTTCTCAAGTTCTTGAAAAACAACGTTTGAGGGGCAAGAACCCCCTTGCTCCAGTACAATAGTTAGCGCGGTTTTGAGATATTCGCCTATTCGGCTTAAGGGAATTTTCCTCATGCATATATTATATAACAAATATACTAGATAACAAAATAATTATTTTTTATATGATAAGCGATGGAAACATTGATTACATCTTCGCCAATAAGCCTTGAAGAATCTTTATGTATTTATGTTGTCTATATTTATCTTTTTCTTCCGTATATATCTTTGCTTCTAAAGCATCTTTAACATTAGTGAAATTGTCTTTTGATAGGCGGGATTTAAATATAAGTATTGCGAGTTCAAATGTATCTTGTTCATATTTATGTGCTGTTTCTACTGCCGCTTTATCATCAAAAGAACCATTAAATGGGATCAACCTCCCCATAAATCCAAATGAAGGGGAATTTGCAAGAACATATTGAATTTTATCGTCAACATTATCAAAAGGACAAAATACAAGAAGTATAATATTAGCCCATAATATAGGATCAACCGACGGGAATATATTAGAGGTTACATTATCTAATTTTCGATCAATATTTTCCTTGTTAATAAAAATCTTATCAAGGGCCCAATTAAAATACATTTGTAGCCACATATTAGCAATATATTTAATCGTTGTATCTTTATGTGTAAGATTTTCTTTTGTTATTTTCCATTCTTTCGGGAACCATTCATCCCATATATTTGACGCTTGGCTTGATTGCGTTACATTCTCAAGGAATGCGCAGCTTATAGCCCTAAATATTAAGTAATTAAGATAGACTTCGGGCTTGCCATTAACATGCTTTTTTAGCAAATCGAAAAAGATATATGCGACGGTTGATTTTACTGCAATTTCCGTGCAACCAGCAATCAAATCTGTAATAGCAATTGTTATTTCGAGGCTTCTTGAATCAGGGGCTGTGGTTTCGGTGGTGGCAGATACCCTTTTTTGCAATTCTAAATAATTGTTATAATATAATTCTAATAGATTTGCAAAATATACTTCAAACACAGTCCAGTCGTTTATGTTTCTGTTTTTTAGGTTATTTGCAAAAATATGTAAATAGCTTATTAATTGGACATTCTCTTTCTTTTTTTGCAAAGAATTAATAATAGGCATATATATTTGGAGCAATTCTCTCTCCATAAAAGTATTTATATTCTTTCTTTGCCATGTAATTGACCATATCTTTTCTCCATCTTTATCGTCACATTCTTTTAAATATTGCCGCCTTAGCTGCGCACGGTAATTAGATGGATCGTGGCCATCCTGTATTTCAACAGTATTTATCCATCTATATGAATTAAATAAAATCTTCAATTGGATTAATACACCAACAATGAATAATCCAGAAAAGATTGAAGTGAAAGTGCCATTTCTTACCTTCCATATTAATAATGGGGCAAATATATATATATTTGCTACTAATAGTGATTTCGCTTCAATGACCTTATTAACAATTACATTTTTATCCCAAACAAACATATATTCGTTTTCCCATGAAAAAATAAATATTACGACGGGAATTAATAAGGCCAATAAAGCTATCCCAATATTTTGAACAATAGAAACATCGCAGGACAAAGATGGCATCAATCTATATAAAATAGGGCATACTATAACAATGAGGATTATATCTTTATAATTATAGATAACATTTTTGACAAAATTATAATCAATAGATCTAATTCTTTTGTAAGTCGAGTCAATTAAGCGCATTATCTTTCTGTCGCCTTATCTTCAGCTTCAATCAGCCCATGGCTTCCTTTTCCAAGAAAATCAATCTGATCAATTTCTTTCATTATTCTATCCGTTTCAGTCAGAGCAACTATTATACTTTCATAATGCTCGATGTCTTCATTTGAGAGCTTGCGTCCTTTTCGATCTTTTAGCCATTTCTGCGCTGGCTGATAACCCCCAATGTAAAAATCCCATGCTATCACCGGGACTTTTCCGAAATATTGCTCTTCATTAACAAACACCTTGCCATCCTTGTAAGCAACCTTGTCAACCGTATCAGATCCTTCTACAGGGAATGAAGTAATATATTTGTTCATTTTTGGCGACTCAAGTAAGTGAAGCCCTCGCAATTCAACCCCGAGCTTAACCAGCTTTTTGAATGTTTTAGCGTCCTTTGGGTATGGAACGCGTGGAAAATCAATCTTTAAGAATTCCTTATATTTGTTGCAGTAACAAGGCGAATGCAAAACAGCATAAATATAATCAAAAATATCTTCATTGGTTATCCTGCCAACACGCTTCTCTATTACATTAACAATTTCCTTGTTGAGATTTGGTGTCTTGCCAACCTCTTTAAAATAAAGGTATAAAGCGGAAAAAGAACGGTTTTATCATTTGCCGAAAAACATTTATGAGCTGCTGGTATGTTTACCACAAATGCCCCTGGTTTTTCATTTTTGTGTATTGCCTCGCACACATCAAAGCAATATTATGTCTTAAGAAGATTGTTCATGAATGGTAAGCGAGCACGACCAAGAACCTTGGAATCAAGATATGTGTATCTAAAATCAAATGGCTTATGCATTATTCTAACAACTTTATCATCCTCGACACCTTGAACTGATAAGTATTTTACAAATGGGTTCTCATCTACCGCTGATTTACCATATCATGCAAGGACTGCGATCAATCAGCGTCGGAGATATTTGAGCAAGATTTCATCGTTTTGTGTCTCAATTCCAGTTGACCATTGCAGAAACAAGTCCTTCAAAAAAAATCCCTTCATATATTCTACTTCCTCGAAGTAAAATCCTTTGGTGCAAAGAAATAATATGGCTTCTTAACATGAGCTTTTTCCAATTCTTCTTGTCCAGACCAGCTTTATTGAGGGCTTGAAATTTAAATCTCGCGCACCAACGGACTCAGCATAAAACACGCTCCCAAGTTTCTCTTTTATTTCATTTTTGCGAACCATAATAGAAATTGCAACTCCCTGCTGAATATCGAACACATTTTCATCTTTGCAACCATCTGGAGATTGATCTCTCTGAGAATCGCCATGGAGATCGAAAATATAAATCTCATCAAATGTTTCGAGTAAATGTTTCCTCATTTGACGATGAGTAATACCGTCGATGAAATGAATTATTAGTAATCATTGCATACAATGCCACTTTTATTTTTCTCAATATAATGTTCTGCATATCGAATAAATTTAATATAATCATCATCAAGATTAATCTTTTTTTCTTTAAGTCCCTTTTTATAATCCGTGATAAGCTTTTGATATCCATTCGCCTTTATTGGAGAGCTAACGCTATATGGAGGGTTCCCCATTACCACCATTATTGGGGTTTCATTTTTTATTTTGCCTGCTTCTTTGGCTTCTTCAGCAATGCTTTCAGCTAGACCAAAAGAAAGCATGCTCTGCTGCGCTTCACTTTGCTCAAGTGAATTTGTTAGATAAATACCAAGTCGATCATGTAAATATTTTAAATCCTGTTTTTTTAAATGCCATGCTTAATTTGAGATGTGCGATCGTATATGGCGTCATCATAATTTCAAATCCATGAAGGCGTGGCAAAAGATCGTTATGAACATAGGTTGGCCATCTGCCCTTTTGCCCATGCTCAATCAGTTTTTCATAGATTCTTCGAATGGTGGCACTTATAAAAGTGCCTGTGCCAACCGCAGGATCAAGAATTTGAACGCGATGTTTGCCATTCGGCAGCTTTGAAGAATCTGCAAGGCCATTTGTAAGATTAAATTCTTTTTGTAAGATGTGATCCACTGAACGAACTATAAATTTACTACTGGTAATGGGGTATAATAAGCTCCCATTTTTTTGCGAAGCCCCGGATCATATTCCTTAAGGAAATCTTCATAAAAATGAATAACTGGGTCTGGGCTAATATGTTCTTTGCCCCACAGGTCAATCTTGAAATATTGACTTATTAATTGCTGAACGTCCGCATGCTGAAATACCATACAAAGCTCATCAACAATGTAGCTTAAACGCTTATCGTAATCAGGCCCAGCAATATGATCAAAGAAATGCCGGAGAAAAGGATTGGACGCTGGAACTAGGTCTCTGGCTTCTTGACGAGAAAATGTATCTGGAGTTTCATCGCTATAACGGGCAACGAATAATCCGTAAACAAGGGTTTGCGCGTACATATCAGCAAATGCATCCAAGGTTAGATCGTGAACAAGAAGCTTTTTTATGGTTTCATATACACTCAGAAGTTCTGCATTTTGCTTTGATCTGAAGATAGATATTGTCTAATATTATCCCTTATTCTTTGAGCCTTACCCCCCATTATCTTTGCAAGATGCTCCCCTGATTTGATCGGCTCTTTTTGAGATTGAGTGAAGTCAATTAGGGATTTTGCCAGATGCTCATAACTTTCCGGTAAGGAGGTAATCATTCGGGTTTTGAGGTCATATTCTGCTATTTTTATTGGCTCTTCGTAAGATTCTCCATTGCTATAAAACCTAAATTCCAGATAATCGGTAAGGACCAAATTGGTATAGCCATAATATCTTGCCATTTGCTCCGACTTTTCAACTTTATCAAACGAAACTCCAATATCCTTTACTTCAATATATAGGATTGGAATGCTGTTATTAATCACAACAAAGTCAGGCTTATTCCCTTGCGTAGCCCTTTCATCATGACCTATGCGTTGAACCTTTATCGACTCAAATATTCCGTTCATTAATAATTCAAAATCGGTTCGATAGCCCATTTCGCTTGTTTCTTTGTGGGAAAATTTAGAGGCGACAGACTTTAAATATTTGGACACTAAATCTTTTGTAGTTTCTATCATTAATTGAAATTATACGCCCAGAGAGGAATAGTTCAAGTTGAGTACGTGTATTATGAAATGGGGGACGCTAAACTTTTTTCATGTTTCACCTTCTTACTTATGTGAGGAGTATTTAACCTCGAGCACTTTTATCGCTTCATAATAGTAAATATTAGCAGATTTTCGATACCCAGCGTTCGCAAGCAAATCAGCTAGTTCTATCCAATAATGAGGGTTCTCTGGATGAAAGCAAATCTTATTGATAAGCACTCTTGTTTCTTTGCTCTGGAAGATCGATGGCATTGCCCACCTCCTGATATATCGCTTTATTTATCTTCTGTTTTTTCTTCCTCCTTTATCGATTGTTTGAAAAACTTCATATCAAGCATCTGCATATTATCTGCTACAACCTCCGTGATTGTTCGCTTTTCTCCATTCTTCTCATACTTGCGTATCGTAAGCTTGCCTTCTATAGCTACAGGCTTGCCCTTTTTATATC
>CAVYHE010000005.1:0-16801 GCA_963768305.1 uncultured bacterium | reverse complement strand
GGGAATGTCATTATCGCCGGTAACGATCCGGTTTCCACGGACAGTGTGGCGATGCGGATGATGAAGATCGATCCTGACAAGATCAGTTATTTAAAGCTTGCGGAGAACAAAGGCATAGGCCGCAGCAAAGAATCGGATATTGAAGTGAAGAGCGAGAAGCTGTGAAAGGTTTTATACATCTGCATGTGCATTCGGAATACAGCCTGCTTGACGGTGCCAGCCGAATAGATGACCTCGCAAAAAAGCCAAAGACCTAGGAATGAAGGGAATGGCCATCACCGACCATGGAAGTATGTACGGCGCGGTGAAATTCTACCTGAAAATGAAGGAAGCCGGCATTAAACCCCTCATAGGAAGCGAACTTTATGTTGCCCCTAACGGAAGATTCAATAAAAATACGGCTGAAGATCGATCGCCATACCACCTGACCGCTATCGCAAAGAATATGACA
The DNA here is from genome assembly GCA_963768305.1 of uncultured bacterium. Lineage (GTDB taxonomy): Bacteria > Margulisbacteria > WOR-1 > CAVSGV01 > CAVSGV01 > CAVYHE01. Next base: position 16,350 of record CAVYHE010000005.1, on the reverse strand, counting down.
GGATATAAGAACCTGGTAAAGCTTGTGTCAAAAGGCCACACCGAAGGTTTTTATTCCAGGCCAAGAGTGGACAGGGAGCTCATTGAACAGTATAAGGACGGGCTGATCGATCTTGTCCGGATGCAGCAAGGGCGAGCTAGCAAGGCTTATACTTGCCAATGAAGGCAAGAAAGCAAAAGATCTTGCCGCGTTTTATCAAAGCCTTTTCGGAGCAGACTATTATCTGGAAATGATGTACCACGGCATTCCGGAGCAGAAAATAATTAATGTCTATCTTGAAAAACTCAGCAAGGAAATGGATATCCACTGCGTCGCGACGAACGACTCGCATTATACGGCGCAGGAAGATGCGAGAGGGCAGGACATAATGCTCTGCATCCAGACAGGCTCTTTCCTGAATGACGCCGATCGAATGAAGTTCTCCGGCGACGAATTTTACATCAAATCTTATTCTGAAATGATGAATAATTTCTCTGACAATGAAGACGCGCTTTCGAATACGGTTGAGGTGATGGAAAAATGCGACCTGACACTCGATCTCGGCAGGTACTTGATACCTGATTTTCCCGTCCCGTCCGGCGAGACGGCGGATTCATTCCTTGAAAAATTGAGTTTCGAAGGCATTAATCAAAAATATGGGGTCAAGACGAATGACAAGTCGGGGAAAGAGATCGTCGTCATCCCTCCGGAGATCAAGGATAGGGTAAAATACGAGCTTAGCGTCATCAAGCAGACAGGATTCGCTTCATACTTTCTGATTGTGAATGATTTCATAAATTTTGCTAGGTCCGCCGGCATCCAGGTCGGTCCGGGAAGGGGTTCCGCCGCGGGGAGCATCGTTTCATATTCACTTGGGATCACCAGCCTTGACCCTCTCAAATACGGGCTGATTTTCGAAAGGTTCCTGAATCCCGAGAGGATATCAATGCCTGATATAGACATAGATTTCTGCATTGAGAGGCGGCAGGAAGTCATCGATTATGTGGTAACAAAATACGGGAAGGAACGCGTTGCCCAGATAATAACTTTCGGTACGATGGCGGCAAGGGCCGCGATAAGGGACGTGGGCCGGGTTGAAGAGGTGCCTTTGTCGGAGGTGGACAAGATAGCGAAAATGGTCCCCATTATGAAGGACGTGACGATCGACAAAGCAATGGCAGAGATCAAGGAATTAAAAGCCGCGTATGACAGGGAGCCGAGAATCAAGGCTTTGATAGACGACGCAAAACGGATAGAAGGTATGGTGAGGCACGCGTCCACGCATGCCGCGGGCGTGGTCATCTCAAAGGAAGAACTTACCGACCTTGTCCCTGTCCAGCTGATAAACGATACCCAGACGATGACGCAGTACGACATGAACGACCTGAAAGAGCTCGGAATATTAAAAATGGATTTCCTTGGACTGCGCAACCTTACCATGATCGCCCATGCGGTCCGCATCATCAAGCACACAAAAAATATCGACCTGAACATAAAGGAGCTCCCTACCGACGATACCGCGACTTACCAGCTTCTTTGCAGCGGGAACACGGTGGGCATTTTCCAGCTTGAAAGCAGGGGGATGAGGGCGCTGATAAAAGACCTGAAACCGACCGCTTTCGATGAGATCATAGCTTTGAACGCTCTTTACCGTCCGGGCCCCATTGAAGGCGGAATGGTGGAAGATTTCGTCAAGAGGAAGCACAAACAGGTCCCCGTCAAATATGAACTTCCGGAGCTAGAGCCTATATTACGCGAAACTCACGGCATCATCCTTTATCAGGAGCAGGTAATGGAAATAGCGAGCAAGATAGCCGGATACACGCTGGCGCAGGCGGATGTCCTTCGGTCCGCCATGGGGAAGAAAAAAGAGAAAGAGATGCACGCGCAGAAAGAAAAATTCATCGAAGGCGCGAAGAAAAAAGGCTTTTCCGAGAATAAGGCGACCATCCTTTTCAATCTTTGTTCGAAATTCTCGGGATACGGCTTCAATAAGAGCCATTCCGCCGCTTATTCGATCATCTCCTACCAGACAGCTTATTTGAAAACGCATTACCCGGTGGAATTCATGGCCTCGCTTCTCACTTCCGTCACCGGCGACGCCGACAAAGTGAGCATGTATATATCCGAATGCCAGAAAATGAAAATAAAGGTCATGCCGCCAGATGTGAATGAAAGTTTGAAAGACTTTACCGTTGTCGGCGACGGGATCAGATTCGGATTAGTGGCCATAAAAAATGTCGGAATCGGAGCTGTTGAGAACATCATCGCCATCCGAAAAAAAGACGGCAAATTCACTTCGCTTCTGGACTTCTGCGAAAGAATTGACCTCCGCGCCGTGAATAAACGGGTAGTGGAAAGCCTGATAAAGAGCGGGGCTTTTGACAACATAGGCAGGAGAGCCGCTTTATTGAACAAGCTGGAATCGACTTTAGATAAAGCTGCTCTTACCCAAAAAGAAACATCCAACGGGCAAAGTTCGCTTTTCCAGATTGAAAAGAAGTCTTTTCATCATTGTTCTCCCGAGCCTGATGACGCAGCGGAATTCAGTCCGGATGAACTTTTACATATGGAAAAAGAAATGCTGGGGCTTTATATTTCCGGCCACCCGCTTGCTTCGTTCAGCGAACTTCTGGAGGAACAGGCGAAAACCAAAGCTTCCGATCTTGCCGAAAGGAAAGAAGGGGAAATGGTGACGGTCGGCGGGATACTTTCTTCTTGCAGAAAGCTGACAACCAGGCGAAAAGAATTGATGATGGTCGCGAACATCGAGGACATGACGGGGACCATTCCAGTTGTCATATTTCCAAGATCGTATGAAAAATATGCTTCAATGCTTTTTGATGACGCCATCGTCATCATAAAAGGGAAGATAAACGTGGATTCCATGAACGACGAAAAAAAAGTGATATGCGACATTGTAAAGCCGCTTTCAAAAGAGGGTGGTCGAAGGATCTTCCATGTAAAGGTGGATAAAGAGAAATTCAGCACTCTTCCGCAGTTGAAGAGCATTTTCGGCTCGTTCAAAGGGACGGATCCGGTTTATCTTCACATGGACGGCAAGATCGTGCAAGTGGGGGAGGAGCATTATATTTCCATAGATCCCGCGGTGGTTTCTCAGGTGGAAGATCTTCTTGGCAGGGACTCGGCTTGGGTGGATAATCAGTAAAGAAAGGACGGATATATATGGCGGTAATCGATGAATTGAAATTCGACAGCAAAGGCCTTATTCCTGCGATAGTCCAGGATGAAAAGACGAAGGAAGTCCTGATGATGGCTTACATGAACAAAGAATCTCTTGAAAAAACGCTGAAGGAGGGGAAAGCTTGTTACTGGAGCCGTTCTCGAAAAAAATTATGGACGAAAGGCGAGACTTCCGGGAATTTCCAGCATGTGAAAGCGATATATTACGACTGCGATATGGACACGCTTCTCCTCATGGTTGATCAAACGGGTGCCGCATGCCATACAGGCAACCGCAGCTGCTTCTTCAGGAAATTGACTTGAAGATTTTTGTATCTTGTTCGTTGAATATTGCAATTTGCCTGTTTCTTGGAATTTGGTCATTGGTAATTTGTCCCTCGCCTGCTAATGCTCAGGGTACCATTGAAACATTTTCGATGCCGGCTTCATTTGTGACAGGGTCGATATGGAACGGCGACCGTCACAAGAACATGATAGCTCTAACATTCGACGACGGCCCAAAGCCTGAATTCTGCCAGCCGATACTCGATATACTTGATAAATTCGGGGCTAAAGCGACTTTCTTTGTTGTTGGCAAAGAAGCTCAGGATAATCCCGACCTTTTAATGCGAATGGAGAACAGCGGCCATGAGATCGGCAATCACACTTTTTCCCATACTTCTGTCAAGGACAGGCCTGTGGGCGACGCGCTATCAGATATCCAAAAATGCAGCGAAGTAATATATAATATAACCGGTAGGCAGCCGAAGTATTTCCGCCCTCCCGGAGGCGGCTTTAATCAGGCGTTAACCAAAGGTTTAACGAGAATGGGGTTGCGGCCGGTTTTCTGGTCATTGAATGCCGGGGATTTCATTGATATCACGTCCGGAGATGAAGTCCCGGATGACATCCAGAAAATGGCTGATGATCTTTCGAAAAAGATAATCAATAGTGCCCAGCCGGGCGATATTATCCTTTTGCATAATGGAAGTGAGCAGACGGTCAGGGCGCTGCCGGTGATCTTGCAATCGTTGAAAGAAAAGGGCTACAGCTTTGTGACGATAAGCGATCTTATAGGAGAAAATAACTGATGCTGGCAAAAAGAATAATACCATGCCTGGATGTAACAGAAGGACGTGTCGTGAAAGGCGTGAAATTTGTGGACCTCAAAGACGCGGGCAACCCGGTTGAGCTGGCGGCTTTTTACGATAAAGAAGGGGCTGACGAACTGACCTTCCTTGATATCACCGCTTCCGCGCATAATCGCTACATAATGATCGATATCGTCCGCAAAGTGGCGGAAAAGGTCTTTATCCCGTTCACCGTAGGCGGCGGGATAAATGACATTGAAACTATTAAAGAAATACTTAAATCCGGTGCGGACAAGGTTTCGATCAATACCGCGGCGATCAAAGATCCCGATTTTATCAAAAAAGCCTCTGATAAATTCGGCAGCCAGTGCATCGTGGTCGCGATCGATGCCAAGAAAAATTCAGCTAAGCCGTCCTGGGAAGTCTATGTGAACGGCGGAAGGACGCCCACCGGCATCGATGCGGTGGAATGGTCGAAAACGGCGGAAAAACTCGGTGCAGGAGAGATACTTTTGACCAGCATGGACATGGATGGGACAAAGAACGGATATGATCTTGAGCTAACACAAAAGATATCAAGGGGCGTTAACATTCCTGTGATCGCTTCCGGCGGCGCTGGTTCAATGGAGCATGTCTATGAAGCTTTGACCCGCGGAGGAGCTGATGCGGCACTTCTTGCCTCCTGCCTCCATTACTGCGAATTTCAGCATAAAGGAATTGAAAGGATATCTTACAAGAAAAGGCATCCCGGTAAGATTGTAAAAATGGATATTAAACAATATCTTTCAAAAAGAAGAGCGGTCGTTGATAAAGCATTGGTCCGATATCTTCCCAAAGGGGATAAATATTCAAAATTACTTAGTGATGCCGTTCGATACTCCGTCATGTCCTGCGGAAAAAGGATAAGGCCGATACTTGCTCTTGCGGCCTGCGAAGCGGTTTCGGGAAGTTATAAAAATGCCGTCCCGGTCGCCGCGGCTATAGAGATGATCCACACATACACTCTTGTCCATGATGATCTTCCCGCCATGGATAACGATGACATGAGAAGGGGAAAGCCGTCCTGCCATAAGGTTTTCGGGGAAGATGCCGCCATTCTGGCTGGCGACATGCTGAATTCGTTAGCTTTTGAGATAATTGCCAAAAATTGCGGGGATCGATCAGCCAGGATCATCTCTGAACTTTCAAAAGCGCTGGGGATCAACGGCGTGGTGGGGGGGCAAATGGCAGATCTCAGGGCTAAAGATAAGAAGATCGATCTTGCCGAACTCAATTATATCAGTCTGCATAAGACGGCGGACCTCTTCGTCGCAAGCGTTCGATGTGGCGCAATGGCGGGTTCGGCAAAGTCTTCAGAAATATCGAAATTGACGGCTTATGCCCGCCACCTGGGACTTGCGTTTCAGATTATTGATGATATATTAGACCATAAGCAAAGCTCAAGGAACGATTATCCCGCGCTTCTCGGCATGGATAAAGCCAAAGAACTGGCCCGATCGGAGATCCGGAAAGCGTTAAAATCTTTGCCCGGCGGTTCGGACTTCAACGTTTTCAAGGATATCGCCGTTTATCTGGTTCAAAGAAAGGATTAATATGCTCAAAGCTTTTATTATCGGCTCATTTTTGAACATTACGCTGATGACCGCGCTAGTCTCAATGCTTTTAGCGCAGATATTGAAGATAATTTATTATTTTATTGTGGAAAAAAGGATCAATTTGATCCATTTCTTTGAGGCGGGCGGCATGCCGTCTTCTCACTCCGCACTTGTTTGTTCCCTTGTGACAATAGTGGGCTTGCGCCAGGGATTTGATTCAGTGTTCTACGCAGTGGTCTTTGTTTTTGCGGTTATCGTAATGTACGATGCGATGAAGGTCCGCCATGAAGATGTAGGGCATACCCTTGTTGAAGTGTCCACAGGAGGCATTCTCGGGATCATAATTTCATTGATATCAAATTCATTTCTCTTCAGAGGTTAATGTGCCGGAATTACTTTCCAATCTGAACCTTCCTTATGATCTTAGGCATTTGTCCTCTTCACAGCTGGAAGATCTTGCAAAAGAGGTAAGGTCGCTTATCATAGAAACGACTTCGCGCGTCGGCGGTCATCTTTCTTCATCTCTCGGGGCCGTCGAGCTGGCACTGGCTATCCACGCTGTCTATGATTCGCCAAAGGACAAGATCCTCTGGGACGTGGGTCATCAGGCTTATGCCCATAAGATATTGACGAGCAGAAGCTCAAAGTTCGGTACGCTGCGTCAGCTTGGCGGTATTTCCGGATTTCCGAACAAGGAGGAATCCCCTCATGACCCGTTCACTGTCGGCCATGCCAGCAATTCAATATCTCTGGCCCTTGGTCTTGCAAAGGCGAGAGAGCTTTCCGGTGAACAATATAATGTGATAAGCGTGATAGGGGATGGTTCTATTTCCGGCGGCCTGGCGCTGGAGGGGATGAATAATCTTATCGGCTTGAAGGACAATCTTGTCATCATACTTAACGACAACCAGCTTTCCATTTCCAAGAATGTCGGAGCGATCGCCGATTATTTTACAAAACTTCGGACCAGCAGCACTTACGTAAACTTCAGGAATAGGGTAGAGAAGATGCTCGAGCGCATCCCGAGGATAGGCGACAATCTGGTCAAACGGGCCGAAAATATGAAGAACCGGCTAAAGCATTTCGTCGTTGATTTCAATGTCGGGGTCATTATCGAAGAACTCGGCATTAGATATCTCGGGCCCATCGACGGGCATAATATCCCTCTCCTTATCGGGACGCTTCAATATGCGAAGGAAGTTAAAGGGCCGATAGTTGTGCATGTGCATACAAAAAAAGGCAAAGGATATAATCCTTCGGAAGCGGATCCGACAAAATTCCATGGGATAGCTCCTTTTAATATAGAAACCGGAAAAGTGATATCAAAAAGTGATGTTCCGACATACACATCAGTTTTTGGTAAAACTCTTACAAAGCTTGCCGAGCGGAACGATAAGATCGTTGCTGTAACAGCCGCGATGCTGGATGGTACCGGCCTGGATGAATTTTATAGAGCATATCCAAATAGATTGTTCGATGTCGGGATAGCCGAAGAACACGCGGTGACTTTCTCGGCGGGACTTGCAAAAGCGGGCTTCAAGCCGGTCGTTGCTGTTTATTCCACTTTTCTTCAGCGAGCTTACGATGAAATTCTTCATGATGTGTGCCTGCAAAACCTTCCTGTTGTTTTTGCAATTGACCGCGCTGGGATAGTTGGTGAGGACGGGGCTACACATAACGGCATATTTGATATCGCGTATCTTCGACATATCCCCGATCTTACCTTAATGGCGCCAAAAGATGAGAATGAGCTTCAGCACATGCTGGCCGCTGCAATTGATCATAACGGGCCGATAGCCATCAGATACCCCCGGGGACAGGGAATAGGTATAGGTTTGGATGCAGGATTCAAGAAAATCGAGATCGGCAAAGCTGAAATTGTGTATACATCCCATCTCTCATCTCCCACCTCTCATCTCCTGATTATTGCCATTGGCTCCATGGTCTACCCGGCGATCGAGGCTGCGAAGTTATCGGAAAAAAATGGAATAAGTTCAACCGTAGTCAATGCAAGGTTCGCCAAACCTCTTGATAATGAACTTATCATCAAACTGACCAAGGAGTCTGATAAAGTTGTTACAGTCGAAGAGGGTGTGTTGGATGGCGGATTTGGAAGTGCGATCACTGAACTTTTGTCCGATCAAGGGCTCGAAAAACCCGTGAAAAGGATCGGACTGCCGTCTCAGTTCATTGAACACGGAAAAAGAGCTCAGATACTGGACATATACGGGCTTACCCCGGGAAAAATAGCTTCCGCTTTTTGAATATCTGGTGCCTTCTCCAGCGGATGTCGTCCTGCAGTGGGAAATCAGACCTGTTATGGGCGCCGCGGGATTCTTTCCGATTGCAAGCCGCCTGCGCTATCAATATGGAAGTTGTGACCATGTTCTTCAGTTCCAGTTCATCCTTGTTGTCGGGGATATGCTTGATCTTACTGTTGATCTTCTTTAACTCAAAAAGCGCGGACCTTAGATCTTTTCCGTTGCGGATAATGCCGACTTTTTCCCACATTATGGTCTTTAGGCCCTGTTTTAAACGCTTTATCTCGTCAAGTGCCATAACAGGCGGTATTTGTCCGGTCAATTTAGGCTTATAACTTTCTATTATCCTGTCGATCTCCGGTGAACTGCTTTGACGCATCGCATTCAGAGCTGCCCTGTATCCGAATACAAGTCCGTCAAGCAGGGAATTGCTGGCAAGCCTGTTGGCTCCGTGGATCCCCGATGAAGACACTTCTCCGGCCGCGTAAAGCCCCGCGATATTAGTCCTGCCGTCGGTATCTATCTTTATTCCTCCCATAAAATAATGCGCCGCCGGAGTGACGGGGATCTTTTCTTGCGTAATGTCGATCCCGCGTTCCAAACATTCCTCATATATCTTCGGAAATCTTGTTTTGATCTTGTCTGCGCCGATCGGCGACAGGTTCAAGTACACGTGGTCCGAACCGGTCGCATTCATTTCCGCGAGTATCGATCTTGATACCACGTCGCGGGGGGCCAATTCTTTTAAAAGGTGGTATTTCGGCATGAACCTTTCGCCCATAGTGTTTTCAAGTATGGCGCCTTCGCCCCTGACCGCCTCGGATATCAAAAATCTTGTTTCCACGATATTGCTGATAAAAAGCGTTGTCGGGTGGAATTGTACGAATTCCATGTCGGTGAGCTCCGCCCCGGCCCTGTAAGCCATCGCTATTCCGTCGCCTGTTGCGAAAGAGGGATTGGTATTATGCAGGTAGACCTGGCCTACGCCTCCGGTCGCGAGCAAAGTCGCTTTAGCAAGAAAGATCATTTTCCTGTGATTTTGGGTGTCAATTACTTCCGCTCCTATGCATCTGTTGTTCTTAATAAGCAGGTCTTTTCCGCATATGAAATTTCGGACATCCACCAGCTTTTCCTTCAACAAAGTTGCGGCAAGACCTCTTTCTATTTCGGAACCCGTGGCGTCTCCGGCGTGAAGTATCCTCCTGTGGCTGTGCGCGCCTTCCAATGCAAGCTCGTACACGTCGCCGATCTTGTCGAACTGAACGCCCATCTTTATGAGCTCATGGACCCTTTTCACGCCGTCATTGACAAGGATCTTTACAGCGGTTTCGTCGCTTAATCCGGCGCCGACATCGAGAGTATCCTGCATGTGGAAGAGGGGAGAATCCTTTTCTTCGTCGATTGCCGCCGCAATGCCGCCCTGCGCGTATTCAGTGGCTGTTTCGCCGGTCTTTCCTTTTGTGAGGAGGATGACCTTGCCGCTGTGGCTTGCTTCGATCCCGGCAGAAAGCCCCGCTATTCCTCCGCCGATTATCAGCAGGTCGCACTTAATGACTTCTTCTTTGTTGATCACAGGAGCCTTCTGATGTTATCGGTAATCGAAGTAACCTTGCCGTCTTTTGTCACAGCCACAAGCTTTGAATTACCGGTCGCAAGCAGCTCTTTTGTGCTTTCATTTTTGACCTCATATTCAAAGACAACGCTGGCTTTATTAATTTCTTTGATCATGGTCTTGACGATGATAGTTTCCTCATATCTTGCCGGTTTTATGTACTTTATATATGTATCGGCGACGACCAGAAAAAGGCCCAGTTTTTCCATGTCAGAATAGGGGAAACCGACGGATTTAAGGTGTTCTGCGCGTCCCAACTCGAACCATTCAAGGTACCGGGAATAATATACTCGTCCCATTTGATCTGTTTCCGAATATCGAACGACAATTTTTGTTTCGTGGTCCGTCATAAAGGCATTATAACACTTTCTTAAACACGCTTCGAGATTCGATAAATAAATGATATAATCTCCCGAAATGGAAACAGCTATCGATGTCAAATGTATTTCTCGCAAATTCGGCCACTTAACTGCGGTTGACTGCGTTTCTTTTGCGGTGAATAAAGGGGAGATATTCGGATTCCTTGGCCCGAACGGCGCAGGAAAAACAACCACCATCAGCATGCTTTGCACCCTTCTAAAGCCGACCTCTGGGACGGCTCTTATCTCGGGCCACGATGTGGCTAAAAACCCGAATCTCGTTCGGAAAGAGATCGGCATAATATTCCAGGACCCGTCGCTGGATGACCGCCTTACCGTCAATGATAATTTACGGTTCCACGGCTATCTTTATCACATGAAGAAAGAGACGATCGAACAAAGGATCCCCGAAGTCCTTGAATTGGTTGAGTTGCTCGACAGGAGGGGCGAAATAGTCAAGAAATTTTCCGGGGGCATGAAGAGGCGGCTTGAGATAGCGCGCGGACTTATGCACCGCCCGAAAATATTGTTTCTGGACGAGCCGACCATCGGGCTGGACCCGCAGACAAGGGCGGCTATTTGGGATTATATCGTGAAGATGCGCAATGAAACGGGCCTCAGCATTTTTATGACCACGCATTATATGCAGGAAGCCGAGATCTGCGACCGCGTAGCCATAATCGACCACGGAAAGATCGTTGATATTGATTCGCCGGCCGCATTGAAAGATAAATACCACGAAAAGACACTTGAAGATGTTTTTCTGCAATTAACCGGCAGGCAGATAAGGCCCCAGTCGAACGATTCATCCGCTCCCATGTGGAGGAGACGATGATACTTGAGGATATAGGCGCGATCTTCACCCTCTGGTTGAGGGACGTTAAAAGATATTGGTATGACAAACCGCGAATAATCGCTTCGCTGGGGCAGCCGCTTTTGTTCCTTTTTGTGCTTGGAAGCGCTCTTTCGCCCAGTTTTAAAGGAGCCCAGGGCGTTAATTTCACGGAATTCATTTTCCCCGGGATCGTTAGCATGACCATACTTTTTACTTCTGTTTTTTCCGGCATGTCGATAGTGTGGGACAGGGAATTCGGCTTTCTTAAGGAAGTGATGGTCGCGCCCGTTTCGCGCTGGGCCATATCCATCGGGAAGGCTTTCGGGGGTGCCAGCGTCGCTTTTTTTCAGGGAATGATAATGCTGTCGCTTTCGCCTCTTGTAGGGATAAGGTTTTCGCCTTTAGTGCTTTTGACGAGCCTTATCGTGATGTTCGCTATAGCGTTCGCGATGTCGGCCCTGGGGATAATGATCGGCGCAAGAATAAAAGAAATGGAAGGATTTCAGGTGATCGTCAACTTCCTTATCATGCCCATATTCTTCCTTTCCGGCGCACTCTTTCCCCTTGACAAGCTTCCGCCGTGGCTGACGCTGCTTACTCGCATAGATCCTCTTACATACGGCGTCGACCTTCTTAGGGGGACAATGCTTCGCGTGCATGCCCTTCCGTTGACCCTGGACCTGACGGTATTATGTTTTTTTGCTCTTGTAATGCTGGCCATTGCGGTGATAGAATTCAATTTGCTGGATTAAAAGTTCAAAGAGGGGGTATTAAAGTGAAAGAAAAGAAGATATTGCTCAGCGAAAAGGATATTCCGCAGAAATGGTACAACATTATTCCCGATCTTCCCAAGCCTCCGGCTCCGCCTCTGCATCCGGGAACGCTGCAGCCTATAGGCCCTCAGGACCTGGCGCCTCTGTTCCCGATGGCATTGATAAAACAGGAGGTTTCCGCTGACCCCTGGATAGAGATACCGGATGAATTAATAGAGATATATAAAATGTGGAGGCCTACTCCGCTGGTGCGTGCTTACAATCTCGAAAAAGCCTTGAAGACCAAAGCGAGGATATATTACAAAAATGAAAGCGTTTCTCCGGCGGGGTCGCATAAGCCCAATACGGCGGTAGCGCAGGCCTATTACAACAAGAAAGAAGGTGTGAAGAGGATAGCTACGGAGACAGGAGCGGGACAGTGGGGGAGCGCGCTGGCATTTGCGTGCAATATCTTCGGGCTTGAGTGCCAGGTATATATGGTAAAGGTCAGTTATGAGCAAAAGCCATACAGAAAAATTTTGATGCAGACCTGGGGCGCGACAGTAGATCCTTCACCGACGATGAAAACTGAAGCTGGAAGAAAGATAAACAAGGAAACGCCGGGCACGCTGGGAAGCCTGGGCATTGCCATATCTGAAGCTGTGGAAGATGCTGCTAAGCGTGAAGACACAAAATATTCGCTTGGTTCAGTTTTAAATCACGTCTTGCTTCATCAGACGATCGTCGGCCTGGAGGTAAAAGAACAGCTTAAGATCGCCGGTGAAAAAGGCCCTGACGTAATGATCGGTTGCGTGGGCGGCGGGAGCAATTTCTCGGGATTTTGCTTCCCGTTCATTAAAGATAAGATCAAAGGCGGTAAGAACATTAAATTCGTCGCGGTGGAACCCATGGCGTGCCCGACAATGACAAAAGGGCCGTATCGCTATGATTTTGGCGATACAGCCGGGATGACGCCGCTTGTGCTGATGCATACTCTCGGGCACACTTTTGTCCCGTCAGGCATCCATGCTGGAGGGCTCAGGTATCATGGAAATGCTCCGCTTCTCAGCCTGCTTGTGGACCAGAAGATCGTTGAACCCAGGGCTTATCATCAAACGGAATGTTTTGAGGCAGGGATCCTTTTCGCGAAGACAGAAGGCATCCTGCCGGCGCCTGAAACAACCCATGCGATAAAAGCTGCTATTGATGAAGCGCTCTGCGCGACTGAAGAAAAAGTGATAGTGTTCAATTTCAGCGGACACGGGCACTTTGACCTTGCCGCGTATGATGCGTACCTTTCGGGAAAAATAAAGGATTTCGCGTATCCCGCAGATGAGATAAAAGAAGCGTTAAAGCATATTCCGGTCGTTAAATAGGACGTTAATATGAAAAGCTTAAAAGGGACTAAGACCGAAAAAAATCTTTTGACAGCGTTCGCGGGAGAATCACAGGCAAGAAATCGATATACGTATTTTGCTTCCGCGGCAAAAAAAGAAGGTTTCGAGCAGATATCGGCCATATTCCTGGAAACCGCGGAAAATGAAAAGGAGCATGCAAAAAAATTCTTTTATGCATTGGAGGGCGGAGATGTGGAGATAACGGCCGCGTATCCCGCGGGAGTGGTCGGCGATACCGCTTGTAATCTTGAGGCGGCCGCAGCCGGTGAGCATCATGAATGGACGGAGCTTTATAAGAATTTTGAGCAGATTGCCGCAGATGAGGGTTTTTCGGATATTGCCAGGCTGTTCAAGGAGATATCCGAAGTAGAGGAACAGCATGAAAGCCGGTACAGGAAACTTCTGAAGAATGTAAAGGAAGGCAAGGTTTTCAAGCGCGATACGGTCGTTAAGTGGCACTGCAGGAATTGCGGTTATGTTCACGAAGGGAAAGATGCCCCGAATAAATGCCCCGCCTGCGCTCATCCCCAGGCATATTACGAGGTCTTAGCAGAAAACTATTAGTAGTATTTCTTAATCTGTCCTTCATTCGCATAAGGAATCCTCGTGATTTAATGAAATTTTGTTTCAAATTTGACGATATATCTTAGATGATATATGTCAACAAGTACGATTAAATTTAAGGACAATGACGCCAAAAATATCTATGACCGAACTTTGTCCAGGGCGGTTCGTGTCTCCGGAAAAAAGAAGATAGAAGAAATGTTCTCCTATGCCGCTTGCTCGAACGGCGATGACACATTGGACGTTGAGGAAGCAAAAGGCGTCGAAGAATTGTTGAATAAGTATGATAAAGGCTTATTGGTCTCATTGGGAATCAGATTTTATAACAACAGGGAAATCAATGCGGCATATGAAGAGGATGCTGCTTGGAACAAATGCCTTGAAAATACAAGCGATCCGGGGACAATTAAGGATTTTATTAGTAAATATCCTTCTTCTGAACACATAAAGGTCGCTTACTTTATTCTTGGCCGCAGTTACGATCAGAAAAGTGATTTTAAAAACGCGATTGCTGCATATACGGAACAGATAAAGTTTTTCCCTGAGGCAAAGGAATCCACTGAGGCATTAAGGTCTATTGTCATTAATAATATCATTATTGGCAATTATCCAGGGGTGTTATTTAACTCAAATAAATTCTTTTCAATGGATAGCGATTCAATGATTGTTTATTTTATTAATAAAATCATGGATATGCCGTGGACCTCATTTTACTCATCGGGAACTGCCTTTGGGCGTCTATGTGGTCTGGCGGAATTCTTTCAAAATGATCAAAAGGACATTAAAACTGCCAAGCGGATATATAACCAGATATTAATGAATTCAAAATATTCCCAGAACAATTCATTTAAAGGGTTAATTAAATTATCACAAATAGCTCTCGCCGAGATGGAGTCATGTGAACTTCAAACTTCCGAAAGTATCGCGCAATTTATGGTTAATGTGAAATACGGAGGTCTTTTGTTATATTCCGATAATGATAATTATTTAAAAACCGCTATATTTTTAATACTTCTTTCTCGCAATTTGAAAATTACAAACCTTTATCTTGGAGCCTCACTAGGATTTGAAAATGTCGATTGTGAAACAAAAACAAATATTTTGCGATATTTCGCGGTTTACCAAGACCTCGACGGGCGTTGGAAAATTTGGGGGTTGCCTTGTAGTGCTCCATATATGGATTTGTCTGGTAATATCGAAAAGTTAAAGTCATTTCTTCATGAAATGTCTCAAAAAGAAAACCTCCAGCATGTTATCACTCGATTGTCAGAGCCACCCACAGAATATCAATCAAAGATACTTGATGCTAGTAGTTATAGTGATTTTAATTGTTTTTATGGGGAATATTGGCCATATTTTTCCTCAGCTATAGTAGAGTTGAAAAGGCAAGGCTTATGCATGCAGGGAAATGCCCGACTCAAGTCTTTCAATGCGACTTTCCAATCAATAAAAGGGCAGAAGTCCGATGAAGAACTGGCTGGAATGGAAGAGGCATTTTCACTCCTTCCAGAGACCCATTTTAAGGATTTAGGCTGCTTGCAATTCGAAGAAAAGCTAAGCAACGGCAACGCCGGGGATTATAATCCAGGGAACAAAAGCATTCGATTGACTTCTAGCAGTACCCGAGATGCTGTTCATGAGATCATACATCATTGGGATGATAAAATGAATAGTGGTAATACATATTATTGCAGGCCCAACATTCCTAACGCTATAAGCGATTCTTTTATAACATCAGTTGGAACAGGGATAACATAAAACAAGAGATCTGGGGCGGTGATTACGGGAAGATCAAGATGGATAGGAGCAATTTTGACAGCCTTGATTTTGCGCGAGAATATGGGATGTGCAACAGATTTGAAGACATGGCGACCTCTGGAGAGAATTATGTTTTTGACGAAGGTAATCTCTGCAGGTATAAAGTCAGGGGACAAATGCAAAAGGGCAATTTCGAGCCCGCGGCAAAATATCTTTTTCATAAGTATATACGTTCATACGATCCTCAGGATAAAAAAGTGTTTGAATATAATATCACCCCTGATGATCCGCCATTAAGCTTTATGGAAGTGAATAAATGTGTAAAGTTGTGGGTTGAAACGCATCCGAATTCCATTCCACCGAATACCATTAACTGCATTAATGCTATTGAAAGAAAATATCAGGCCATGCTAAAAAGATAAGGTCAGGAAATTGCCCGGGAGAGGACTCGAACCTCCATGCTGTTTAGGCATACGCACCTGAAGCGTACGTGTCTACCAATTTCACCACCCGGGCTCGATCAAATTGCCGCTGGTCGGAGTCGAACCGACATGAGGGTAAACCTCACGTGATTTTGAGTCACGCGCGTCTGCCAGTTCCGCCACAGCGGCATACAAATGATCACTAAACTTAATACTGCCAACCTGCCCTGCGTGCATCGCGGGGTTCCGCCACTTCGGCAAGATGCTACAGCGGGCTTAATTCTTCGAATATTCCTAATGACCTGAACTTTTTATATCGCGATTCAACCAGTTCTGCCTTTGAGATCTGGTTCAATTCCGAAAGATTGCGCAGGAGCGCTGCTTTTATGTTCTTCGCTGTCGCCTCGATATTATTATGGGCCCCGCCGACCGGTTCCTTAATTATCTCGTCTATTACTTTCAATTCGATAAGGTCTTTTGCTGTGATTTTCAATGATTCCGCGGCAATCTGCGCTTTTGAAGCGTCCCTGTACAGTATGGAC
>CAVYHE010000004.1:0-133554 GCA_963768305.1 uncultured bacterium | reverse complement strand
ATAGTAGATAAACAACGAAACTGCCGTTCTGGGCTTTCCTGAAAGCATTTGTGAAAATGAACGCGAACTTTACTATAAAAACATCATATATCCAGTCGATACCGCGGTCGCAAGCCCACCCTATAGCTGATATGAAACTGACGAACTTAAGCGCGATATCATAAGGATCAAAATATCTTTTTTCAGCCATGTCATAAACAGTTGAAAGACCCGGCGCATAATGGATATGGTCCGCGGCTTTAAGCCCGCTGCCCCTCCTCACCGCCCCGTAAATATGGTTCAATAACGCTCCTAATAGAACTATTACTGTTATCATGACCAGCATAATGTTCGGCGGAAATCCTGCGAAAACATGGCCTTCGGCGCGGCTCCCGAGAACAGGCGCGATCATCCCTATCGGGATGTAATTCCATAACCCGAATATCACGCAGCCCGCGGCGATAATTATCATCGGGATAAGCATTGACCACGGCGCTTCCTTAACATTCCTGTTCTCGTCCTTTATCTTTCCAAGAAAAGCCGCGTGTCCCAATTTCAGGAATGAAGCCGCGGTGAAGAACGAGCCGACAACTGCCGCGAGATAAAAGATCATGCCTCTCTCCAGGGCGCCGTCATATATAAGTTCCTTTGAAAAGAAACCGTTGAACGGAGGGACCCCGGAGATGGAAACGGCGGTGATGAAGAAACACAGGAATGTTACCGGCATCTTAGCCCAAAGCCCGCCGAGTTTTTCAAGGTCGGCAGTCCCGGCCTGTTTTTCCACGGAACCGCCGGTGAGAAAGAGGCAGCTCTTGTACATCGCATTATTTATCATGTGGAATATCCCGCCGACTATTCCTACCGGAGTACAAGTCCCGATGCCGAGTATCATGTAGCCTACCTGGCTTATGGCGTGATATGAAAGCAGTCGCTTATAATTTTTCTGGATGAGCGCCATCATTACCGCCAGGATGATCGTCAAACCGCCGAGGATCATCATAAGGACGCTGACCCACGAATTTGCCGTAAGCGCGAACATGTTAAGCGATATCCTTGTGAGGAAATAAATACCGATCAGCTTTTCGATGGAGGCAGGAAAAAGCGCCATGAACGGGAGCGGCGCGTCCAGCGCGGCATCCGGGATCCAGCTGTGGAAAGGCATGCAGCCGCCTTTTGAGATAGCGCCTATCATCAGGAATATGAAAGCAATGCTGCCCAAAGTATCAAGAGGCAGATGGATCTGTGAAATGGTGAGAGTTCCCGCGAGCGAACCCGTGAGTATTATCCCGAACATCATGCAAAGGTCGCATATTCCAAGGATGATGAACGCCTTGGTTGCTGTCTTGAACGCCCCTTCCCTTCCGATCGCGATCATTCCGAACAAAGCCGCCAGCAATCCTTCCCAGAAGAAAAGCATGACCAGAAGATTGTCGGCAAGCACGGCGCCATCAATAAAAATAAGCGAAAGAATAAGCAAAGCGTAGAACTGCCACGCGTATTTTTTACCTTTCATGAACGCGGCGGAATAAAGCGCCACAAGCAGCCCGAACGACGCGGCGGCGAGAATTATGAAAGCGTTGAAACTATACAGCCGAAAAGAAAGGTCTATCCCGAACGGAAGCCACGGAAAAGAAAAGCTGAAACTGCTCCTGAAAAAGTATGCCGCGGCGAGAAAATTACATAACGTATATAATAATGTAAAAACTATCATTTAATTACTCCTAACATTTGAGCAGCCGCCGTTCTCGCAAACTCCATCGGATATCCCACAAATAAGCCTCCGATTATCGAGAGCGCCGCCAGCGTTGCGATGCACGATACCATAAGAACGGAACCTTCCCTGACCGGAGCAATCTTTGCCTCACCAAGAAAAACCAGATTGAACACTCTTAATAAATATATCACCGTCATGAACGCGCCTGCCAGAAGGAACGCGGCAAGGATATATTGTTTCGCCTGAATCGCGCCTACAAAGACCATGTACTTGCTGAAGAACCCGCCGAAAGGAGGAATGCCCATAACAGAGAATGCGCATAAAAGGAATGACATCGCGGTGACCGGCATCGCCGAAAAAAGCCCGCCGAGCCGAGTGATGTCCCTCACCTTTGTTTTTTGCTCTATAACGCCGGCGGAAAGGAAGAGCCCGGCCTTCGCCAATCCATGCATTAATATATAAAGAAGGCCGCCGGCCACTCCGATGACGTTACCGGTCGAGAGCCCGAAGAAAATAAAGCCTATCTGGCTGACCGTGGAATACGCGATCAATCTCTTTAGGTCGGTCTCCACCATCGCGGCTGCGGCAGATACCAGCACGCTTGTAACAGCGATGGTCGGAACGATGACATGCCAGACCTGACCTATCGAAAAAGTGGCGATGAACAATCTGGCAAAAACGTACACGCCTATCTTAACAAGGACCGCGGCATGGAGAAGTGCCGTCACCGGTGACGGCGCGACGCCGGCGTCAGGCAACCAGGTATGGAACGGCAGTGTCGCTGATTTTGCAAGAAAACCGATCAAAATAAATCCGAGGAGTATATCCGGTATCGGATGGGTCTTCACCGCTTCTTTTATGACGGCAAGATCAAAAGATCCCGTCAGCTGATAAATGGCGATAAAGCCGATAAGCATGAGCACAGCTCCGAAGACAGTGACGAGAAAAGCTTTGTCAGCTTTCAGCACATGCGCTTTTTCCCTGAAATAGCCGATAAGGCGCCAGCTGGTAATGGCTGTAAGCTCCCAAAAAATGTACAGGAATATCAGGTTCGCTGAATAAACGATGCCCATCATGGACCCGCAGAAAAGGACGACCATTGAATAGTACTCGTTCTGGTCATCGTAATGGCTTATATAATCGAACGAATAAAGGATGATGATCGCGCTGATCAAAGACGAGACGCACGCCATGAAGACCGCCAGGTTGTCGGCGGTGAAAGCCAAGTTAAAGCCGAAAGCAAGAGGCAGGCTGAAAGTGGCCGTCCCGCCGGACATCACAAAGGGTATCAGCGACGCTGAAAGGATGAATGAAACAGAGATCAAAATGAACGCAAGCACGTTACGGGAGCCTTTTGACAGCCATCCTATAACAGGAAGGACAAAAGCTCCGAAAACTGGAATAAAAACAATGCTGAGAAGTAAAATATTATTTTTCATATAACGAGCAAACGTTTTAGTTTAACAAATAAAGCGATTTTTATCAATAAGAAAATTGTGTGCAGCCGCAATGTTGTTGAAATCTGCCGGAATGGCCCTGAAAATATGACCAAAATAGTGAAATTTTTGATGGGTTTTGACGATAATCTAATAGAAATGGATTTTGAGAAATCTAATCTCATGTTCAGACTTAACATAAAAGGAGGAAGATATTATGGGCAGTTCTCCGGTATTTAATTTCAACATTACGCCCGCGGCATCTCTTATTATGAATGCAGCCAATGCGGCCTCGATGGCGGCTAAACTCAATGCAGACACGAATAAAACAAAGAAAGCCCTTAATGACAGCCCGAAAACATCCGGGTCGAATAAGTCTTCAAAAGAAGCGATCTCTCCCGAAGATATAGCTTCAAAATTGGCTGGGGCTGGAAAGGCCAAAGAAGCATTGAAAACAGTCCAATCTATTAAGGATCCGAAAGAAACAGAAAAAGGGAGAGAAATATTGCGCCAGCTATGGCTAAAGCCGCTGCAAATGATCTATGATATACCGATCATTCAAGGAGGCGGGAAATGATTGATAGCTCTCGAGTCTCTAGCGTTTCCAATAATGATCAAACCTTATATGTCGGCTTTGACAAAAATAATCAGAACGGATTTATTGAAATAACCTCTCTTTTGAAAGCAACTAATCTTGCAGATAAAGCCTTAGAAATGGCTCAAGCCGGGCTCGATAAAAACGATGTGATCAAGAAATTTAATGAAGCGTTGAAAGCGGTCAGGGCTATCAAAGACCCTCAGCAAATGGAATGCGCTATAAAGTGTATAGCTTCAAACATGGCTAAAGCCGGGCTGGATAAAAATGAAATAACCCAAATGTTCAAAGATGCCGGAGTAGAACTTCCTAAGTAAGATTTTGTAAAAGGTAAAACGCCCCAAAGGCCTATTAGGAGAAGAAAAAATGGCTGACAGTTTACAGGTTACACTGGTATTCAAAAAGTCTCGAGCGCCACATAAACCAATCATATCTAACTATGCCAATGATGATCTGTTTAAGAAAGCACATGCCGCCGCAGACAGCGCTGAAGCGTTGGATAAAGCAGGGAAAGCTAAAAATGAAGTTTCCAGGGTTTTCAAGGAAGCTTTGAAAACAGCTAATGACATCGATAATCACATATTAAGGAATGGAACGATCAGGTATATATCATCCTGCATGGATACAAACGATTTGGAGATCAAAATACTTTTTAAGGAAGCTGAAGCAAAACTTCTCGATTGAGCCTCTTTTTTTCTTCAATCAAACCCGTATTTCCTGACGAACCAGGATTTGACCATCTGGACCATAAGCATGTAAACAATGACTATCAAAGTCAGTACCGCGAAATAAAGCGGCGGAAGCGAAACAAAGCCGAACGCGATTCTTATGGGCGAGAACGGAAGATATAATCCAACGGCCGCTATCAAAAGCGTTGTGAATATCAGGGCGCGGCTCGGCATGCTGCCCCGGAACGGCACGTTCGCGGTCCTTATTACATATATTATAAGCGTTTGAGTGACCAAAGATTCCACGAACCAGCCTGTCCTGAACAGCTCCGCCGAAGCCCTGAAAACAAAAAGCATCACGCCGAACGTCAAAAAATCAAAGATCGAGCTTACAGGCCCAAGCAATATCATGAACCTTTTGATGGAGTTGATGTTCCACGGCCGCGGTCGCGCCAGATATTCGCTGTCCACAGCATCTGTCGGAATGGCAAGCTGGGACATATCATAAAGGAAATTATTCAATAATATCTGGATCGGAAGCATCGGAAGGAAAGGAAGGAACAAGCTTCCGCCTGTCATGCTGAACATGTTGCCAAAGTTCGAGCTGGCGCCCATTTTTATGTATTTAACGATATTTCCGAACGTCCTTCTCCCTTCGATCACTCCTTCCTTAAGGACCGCCAGGCTTTTCTTTAAGAGTATCATGTCGGCCGATTCTTTTGCGATGTCGACCGCGTTGTTCACCGAAATGCCGACATCGGAGCTTTTAAGCGCCGGCGCGTCGTTAATTCCGTCGCCCAGATATCCCACCGTATGTCCCGCATCGTGAATGGCGCGCACTATCCTTCCTTTCTGGACAGGAGAGGTCCTCGCGAACACGGTTATGGATCCGACGGCTTTCATCAGCTGTTCATTGTTCAATTTCCCAAGTTCTTCGCCGGTCATGAGCCCCGAGACATCCAGCCCCACCTCGCTGCATATCTTTTGCGCGACAAGCTCATTGTCGCCGGTGATGACCTTCACCTGTATTCCGAGCTTTTGCAGGGATTGAATGGCCGCTTTCGCTGTCGGCTTCGGCGGATCCAGGAAGGCCACGTATCCCTTCAATATCATTTCCTTTTCATCGTCCCTTGAAAAGAATTCCCTGTTAACGTCGGTATCCTTGTACGAAATCGCAAGCACACGGAACCCTTCCCTGCTCAATGAATCGTGTTCTTTTTTCAGGTCAGCATGCAGGCCGGAATGCATGGGGTAAATTTTTCCGTCGAGCTCATAATGAGCGCAACGCTTCACTATCTCTTCCGGCGCTCCTTTTGAGATGATCCTGTGCTTCCCTTCGTATTCCACCGCAACGGACATTAACTTGCGCGTAAAATCAAAAGGTATCTCATCCAGTTTCCTGAATTTTTTTATGGCGAATTTCTCGTGATTCAGGATGGTCTTGTCCAAAAGGTTCCTCAGCCCGGTCTGATAAGAGCTGTTTATGTAGGCGAAAAGAAGAACATCTTCGTTGTCCTTACCGACAACATCGCAATGCTTTTCAAGGATTATGTGGTTCATAGTCAGCGTTCCCGTTTTGTCGGTGCAAAGGATGTCCATCGCGCCGAAATTCTGGATGGAATTCAGCCGCTTGACGATGACTTCCTTTTTGGCCATATTTATCGCGCCTCTGGATAAATTTACGGTGACCAGCACCGGCAGCATCTCCGGCGTTAGCCCTACCGCGACGCCAAGGGAGAAAAGCAGGGATTCGATGATGTTCCCGCGCCGGAGAGCGTTTATGGCAAAAATGACCATTACCATTATTATCATCGCGTAGATCATCAGCCAGGTGAATTCGCGCACTCCCCTGTCGAAGCTTGTCTCAACGCCTATCGCCGACACCCTGGCGGCAAGTTCCCCGAATTGCGTCCTCGGCCCAGTCCTTATGACGACGCCCAGGCCTGTTCCGCTCACTACGCTGGAACCCATAAAAGCGATATTAGTCAGGTCAGAGGGTGAATGCGTCTTTGATCCAACCTCCCCCGCGAATTTTTCAACCGGGAACGACTCGCCGGTCAATGCAGCCTGATTAATGAAAAGGTCCTTACAGGAGATAATCCTCAGGTCAGCAGGGATCATGTCTCCGGCAAAAAGGTCCACTAAGTCGCCGGGAACTATCTCGGTTATCCTTATCTCCCTCGACTTGCCGTGCCTTATGACGGTAGCCGTCGTATGGACCATTTCGCTCAGTTTTTCGGCTTCCCTGCCGGCGCGATATTCCTGGACAAATGAAAGCACAACGCTCACTAAAGCAAGGAACACAACTATAAGCGCGCTTATTTTTTCTCCAAAAAAGAGAGAGAATCCGGCAATAATAAATAATAATATGATGAGCGGATTCGCAAATTTTAAAATGACCTGAAGAATAACCGAAGTTTTTTTCTTGGCGGCGGGCTCATTGGTCCCGAATTTTCGAAGGCGTATCGAAGCTTCCTGATCAGAAAGGCCTTTTTCTGTTGTATCAAAGTTTTTCAGGACAACATCGATCGGATTGGCGGAAAAATTAGGATCAGCCATAATCTTGAATTATAAGCTGTTGAGCTAAAATATCAAATCTTGGATTTCTTTTTTACCTGTATCTGCTCTTTTTTGGAAAGCCAGAAAGCAATAGCGATCATTAATACTGAAAAGCTAACGATACCGTTATTTATCTGATCCGGAACTCTCAAGAGAATGACAGGTACAATAAGTATCGCGACAAGGTTCATGACCTTGATCAAAGGATTAAGCGCCGGGCCGGCGGTATCCTTGAACGGATCACCCACAGTGTCACCTATGACCGCAGCTTTATGCGATTCGCTTCCCTTTCCGCCGTGAGCGCCCATTTCGATCAGCTTCTTCGCGTTATCCCAAATCGCTCCGGAGTTCGCGAGTAATACGGCCATCAACTGGCCAACGAGGATCGCGCCGGCAAGATATCCTCCGAGAGCCGCGGCGCCAAGGCCGAAACCAACCGCGATTGGAGTGAAGACCGCGACAAGTGCCGGGCCGATAAGTTCTTTCTGCGCAGCTGTCGTGACAATATCCACGCATTTAAAATATTCCGGTTTGCCCTTACCGGTCATTATGCCAGGGATCTCTCTGAACTGCCTTCTCACTTCTTCCACTACGAAGAAAGCGGACCTGCTTACAGCGCCGATAAGAAAAGACGAGAAAAGGATCGGAACGGCGCCGCCGATGAGGAGACCGATGAAAACGGATGGGATATTTATCTGTATCCCAGTCTCAAGCAGTCCGCCTTCGGCGATAAATGACCTGAACAATGCGATAGCGGCAATGACTGCGGTCGCGATGGCAAAACCTTTCGTAAGAGCTTTTGTTGTATTCCCTACCGCGTCCAATCTTGTGATTATCTCCTGCGCATTCTTCCCTGCTCCTTTGTTCGCTCCGGACATCTCGAATATTCCGTTCGCATTGTCGGAAATGGGGCCGAACGTGTCTTCCGCAAGGATAAATCCGGTCGTCG
Source organism: uncultured bacterium (assembly GCA_963768305.1). Lineage (GTDB taxonomy): Bacteria > Margulisbacteria > WOR-1 > CAVSGV01 > CAVSGV01 > CAVYHE01. Next base: position 125,654 of record CAVYHE010000004.1, on the reverse strand, counting down.
TAAGAAGTCCCAGGCCGGCCAATGCGATGCCGTAAGCCGACAGCGCGATATTGCCGCCGAATATCGTCATTGAAATGAAGATTGTAGCTGCGATAGCGAGTATTGCCCAAACCGAAGATTCATTCGCTAGGCCGTATCCGGTCAATATTGTGGTAGCTGCGCCTGTTTTTGTGGCGTACGCCGTATCCCTGACAGGCCTGTTCTCAGTATGAGTATAATAATTCGTGATAAATTCGATAACAACCGCAAGGCCGATGCCGGTCAAAGTGGCGAAGAAAAATCTCCAATCGGGAAGGTTCGTAGCCGGATCTCTGAGATAAAAATAATTCACTGTGCCGAATCCGATTATCGAGGAGACAGCCGCTACCCAAAAACCGAAATGGATAGGCTTCATGGGATCGCCGATCTTTTTTGAATCCTTCCCTCTCACGGACCATGTTCCGATTATCGACGCAAAGACGCCCACGGCCCTAACAAGCAAAGGATAAATGATCAGCTTAAGTGCCATCGCGCCGGCGGCAACTCCATATAATGTTGTAAAGCTTTTATCCAGGAGAACGCCTGCTCCAAGGATGATGGCAGCAACAAGGGTCACTTCGTAACTTTCAAAAACATCGGCGGCCATACCGGCGCAGTCGCCCACGTTGTCGCCCACGTTGTCCGCGATGACCGCAGCGTTCCTGGGATCATCTTCAGGGATATTTTTTTCAACTTTTCCGACAAGATCGGCGCCGACATCCGCAGCTTTCGTATAAATGCCTCCGCCTATCCTCATGAATAGAGCGACAAGACATCCGCCGAAACCGAACCCGACCAGGACCCTCATCGCGTCCCGCTGGAATATCATAAAGATGATGGTCGCGCCAAGCAATCCCAACCCGACGGTGAACATTCCTGATACCGTTCCGGCTTGGAACGCTATCTCAAGTGCTTTTTTGTAGCTTTTAAGCGCAGCGTTGGCGACTCTGACGTTCGCGCGGACCGCAAGGCTCATTCCCACATAACCGGCTCCGGCCGAAGCGCAGGACCCTGCAAGGAACGCGAGTGCGATCCCTACGGCCAAAATAGGCCTGTCGGAATATACTTGTAAATATATGAAATAAAGGGCCGCGGAGATCAGAACAATGAAAATGCCCATGACCTTGAACTGCCGTTCCAGATAAGCAGCTGATCCTTCCTGGATAGCTTTAGAAACATCTATCATCTTTTTGGATCCCTGCGGAACGCGAAGCACTTTCCATGCTAACAGCGCCCCATAAGACAAGGCTATGACCGCTGACAGAAGAACTAGCCACAACAGATTAACTTCCAATGGACCCAGAGCCGGCAACATAATTGACTCAGACATTTTATCTACCTCTTTCTATTTGTGAAAATTTAAAACGAAACAGTTGATTATATCATGAAGATCAGATGTTGTGGAAACGGAATTTTTGGCCATGATCAAAATTTGGACAACACTTGATGCGAGGATGAGTTAGTCAATGACGGGTTTGTCTCCGTGATGATGTTTCGGCCCATCGCCGTCCCTATCATAAATCCTTCTGTAAACTCCCGTGATAACCTGTGAGAACGGGCTTGTCCTTGTAGTAAATGCGAACCGGTTGCCCAGCTCCAGGATTTCATTCCCGTCTTTTTGTGTCGCGACAATAACTTCGCCGCCATTCCCGGCTTCGCTGCCGACAATTTCTTTGGTCCCTGTGATAGTGTATTCAGTGGCGTCATCATGGGGCCCCGTCTCATCAAGACGCATGATCTTAATTCGAGTGACTTTATTGTTCGCAGTATCCACATTATATGTATATTGGAACAGGTCGCCTTTGGCATTTGAATCGACAACCCTGCCGTTCTCCGTGGTGGCTACGTCCTTTACCTGTCTGTAAGTGCGGATCTCCGCATTAGCGGATATGCAAATAAACATAAGAAAGACCAACATTATCCAGAAAATTTTATTTCTCATTGCAGACCCCTTTGCCTGCCTCAGACAGGCCTTCATTGATTATCTACCTTATAGCCGAGAGTTTGCAGATAATCCCGCAGGTCATCCAGCGAGCCCCCGCCCGCGTCATTTGTGTCGATGTTCACCATGACATCGCTTCCCTGCTGGATGAAATTTACAACAGCCGTGGCTTCTTCAAAATGCGCGGGATTGCTGACAGTGTTCCAGGTGGTCTGTTCATAAGCGGTCATTGGCTGGTAAGAGTTCTCTCCGCGGGGAGCACTCATAACAGTTTTTGTCTTTTCAGTTTCGCTCACAGCTGGGACATAAACGACACCCATATCAACATTATACGAGCCTGTAAAGTCGTTCTGGTACCGCATTGTATATCCGTGGGCCCCGACATAATCTTTGAAAATAGGGATGATCTGTTTGGATGTCGCTCCGCGAACGACAAAAGTGGTCTTGCAACCGGATACGAATAATGTTAAGGCCAGTAAAACTAAAAGATATTTAATGTGCTTTTTCATGCTATTTTCAATTAAGGATTATACCACATTTTTGCCGCTGTGTATAAGAGCTAGTTTCTTTGTCCTCGGCCATCTTTTTATCTCCGCCTCCCGTTTCAAAGCCAAACCTCGGTCTTTCTTCCTTTCATAATACACTATCTTTAGCGGTTTCCTTGAAGCGGTGTAATGCGCCCCTTTCCCGGAACTATGTTCATTGAACCTTCTTTTAAGGTCAATCGTTATTCCCGTGTAAAATGATTCATCAGCGCATTCAAGTATATACACAAAATAACGCATCAGCCCAGATATTTTTCGAAAGCTTCCTTGTTCCAGTTCATCTGCGTAGCCGCAGCCTGCACCGAAGAGATCAAAAGCGCTTCAGTAACTTCTTCTTTGGTAGCGCCGGAAGCCAGAGCCTTTTTTAAATGGCTGTTGGTGCAATGCGTGCACCTGAACACAGATGAAACCGCGAATTTGATCAATTCTTTTGTCTTAGCATCCAGAGCGCTCTTTTCTTTGCTCGCGGATTTGAAATTCTCAAGCGCCCGCGCAATCCCGGAATCCTTTAAATACCACGGTTTATCGTCGGCCATCATCTGCACCTCCACATGAAGCCCTTCAGAAGCTTATTTTCGGATCAATAAAAAAGCCGGCTTAAGAATTCCCTGCCAAAAAAGAATATTAACAGAATATATATCGTAATAATGATCAAAACCGCCAGGTATCCGTTCCGTATTCTATTGACGGATTTTTTCGTCGGCTTTATGGACGCCTTAAAAGAATAAAATCCCATGGATTTAAGGTACCTGTCAACAGTGAACGCGACAACTTTCTTCGGGTTCAGAACAGCATATAAGCAATATATCCAGAGAATGACAAGTAACGCCTGAGGCACAAGCAAATATATCGACATATCCACCTCCTGTTTTTTATCGTCCCAAAAGAATTGTACAACAAATATTCGCAATTACAATTGACTTTCGTCAAGAGAACATGTTAAATATCCTAAATGCATTTCATAAAGAAATTGTTAAGAAAGATAGTTGAGAATATCCTGGCATTGAGCTTGATAATCCTGGCCGGAAGCATTTTGATATTTTCTCTTGTTCTTTCCAGTTTCACGCTGCAGGTATCGCTGGCCCGGCATGATCTGCCGAAGCAGCTGGACAGGATAGACCGGCAGATAGCCGACGTCCAGCGAATACTGAACGGCATTGAAGCATCGGGCACTAATTTTCAAAAAGGGATGAACAAAGGCATATCCGCGGGGATAGTTGATGTTCCTGTCAGCGCGGTGGCAAATGTCGGATATAAAATATCGGATGCCGCGGCCACGACAGGGAACCAAACATATGGATTCTGGCAGACCCTTAAAGGAAAATTAATGTTCTGGAATAAGCCTGCAACAGCAACTGCAGAAATTTCCGCGATAAAGAACGAGAAATGAAAGAAGTTTTGCTCGCATTATTTTCAGGATTGGTAGTCGGAGGTTTCTTTTCAATCCTCCGGCTCCCCATCCCCGCTCCGCAGAATATCGCGGGTATCATGGGGATACTCGGGATATTCCTGGGCTATTTAACAGTTAAACTGATCCTTAAATAAAAGGCATTTTTTCTTCTCACTTTCTTTGTCTTGACACAAAGAAAGTGACAAAAAAAAGTCAAGCGTTTCAAACGAGCCTTGTGGTCTGCCTGAGTTTTGTCTTAGCCCTTGAAACGCATTTTGGTCTTGTCGATCGGCTTTGCAAACTTTAATTGAGAGTATTAAGTACTAGATCATCTTTTTTCGCTTCAATTATCGATGTCTTTATATAATTTCGGATGTTCTGTGTCCTTACCTAGCGAGCAACTGTCAGAGGCCCTGAAGCGCGCAGCGGTGAGGGGCCGAGTTTTGCGAGCTGGGGTCAATAGGGGCAAAGCCCCTATTTTTGATTTCTTTGCTTACTTTCTATTTAAATAAAAGAAAGTAAGTGGGTAGGAAGAATGAAAACAAGCAAAAAACTTAATTCCCCACAGGTGGGCGAAGCCCATTGTCACAGACACATCAGCTGAAATGCCTTTCCCACAAGTCTTTTCGTAAAATTACTGTTTCCAGAACCTGTAAGCGGGCCTAGCCGCCAACGCTATCACAATAACTATTAGCAGAAGATATCCGATATGCAGTAGTTGAGGGAACATTTTGATAACAATTAAAGCGAATACCAGCACTGACCATTTTATCAATATAATATCAAGCGCATCCAGTCTCTTCACCCTTTTATTAAGCTCATCGAACATAGATCACCCCCTATTTAAAAACAGAGAACAAACCCATAAAGATCAGAGCGATCACTATCCTGTAAATGCCGAACGGGATAAAAGTATGCTTCTTAATATAATTGACCAGGAATTCGATGCTCAATATAGCGACAACGAATGAAACAATGAATCCGACAGCCAATGCCCCGAACTGCGAAGAAGAGAAAGCGCCGCCGCTCTTTAAAAGGTCATATGCCGAAGCAGCAAGCATCGTCGGGACCGCAAGCAGAAAAGAGAATTCAACGATAGTTGTTCTTTTAAGGCCGAACGCCAGGCCGCCGATTATCGTCGCGGCGGAGCGGGAAACGCCCGGTATCATCGCCAGCGACTGGCAAAGTCCGACAGCAACGCATTTTGAGTAAGGTATCCTGCTTATATCATCGATAGCGGCATCTTTTTCCTTGTGGACCATCTCAAAAATAATAATGAACAAGCCACCGATGAGAAGCGACCAAAGGATAATACGATCATTCGATAACAGATAATTTTTTATCAGCTTATATAAAATAAAGCCGAGGATCGCCGTGGGAACGAAAGCGGCCAAGACCCGCTTCAAGGTTTCGATGTCCAAAAGGAACCTGCGCCAATAAAGCACGACGACAGAAAGTATCGCGCCGAATTGTATGATTATCTCAAAACTTTTAACAAAATCGGACTGGGCGATGTTCATCACTTTCGCCGCCAGAACAAGATGAGCTGTCGATGATATGGGGAGGAATTCTGTGATGCCTTCGACAACGCCAAAAATAAGGCTATGGATTAAGTTCATTATTTAGCCACCTTTTTCAGAAGCCAGGCCATATTTTTCCCCAAGTTGCTCATTGTTTTCAGCCCTTCTTCGTCGCTTTCCACATCACCGGCATTCCGTCCGATGCCGACATTCCAGTATGAAGAACCCACGACGATCATCTGGCCGATGGTGAAGAAATGATTGATCGAATCAAAAGTATGGATAGCTCCGCCTCTGCGGACAGCGACGACCGCGGCCCCTATCTTTCGCTTGAACATTCCGTCATTCGCCATAGAAACATATCCGGCGCGCTCTATCAAGGCCTTCATTGCCGCGGTACAATCCGCGAAATATGTCGGCGAACCAAGGATGATCCCGTCCGCTTCGATCATCTTTTTTATACAGTTATTCACAATATCATCGGTAACCGAACATCGTTGATCTTTTGCGGTAAAGCATTTTCGGCAGGCATCGCAACCCGTGATATTTTGTCCTGCAAGCTGGACAAGTTCCGTCCCTATCCCTTCTTTTTCAAGTTCAACGAACACATGCCTTATAAGCAAGGCTGTATTGCCGTCTTTCCGGGCGCTCCCGTTAAAAGCCACTACTTTCAATTGCGTTTGCATGTTTCTATGATATCATTCCTCGCGGGGTGATATCAAATGAAAAAAGTACTGTTTGCATTGCTTGCCATTGGATTCATCGGTGCTTTCTGTTTTTGCATGTCCCAGCCGCCGTCAATGCCGTCCGGCGGTGAGACCAAGACCCTTGCAGGCGTGATCACATCTGATGAGCTCAAAATGCAAATGGGCGCCCAAAAGGTAGGGATCACCGACGATAATGGCGACATTACTACTGTTTATATATTTTCGAATACCGATGCCAGCAATTTATCCCGTCTTATGAGCATGGGCAGCGTCATAAAAAACCATCGGGTTGAAGTAAAATATTTTGTAACGGACGACGGCCTCAACGCGGCAACAATGATGCGGGATATCAAGTAACGAGTCTCCTTTTTTCTCCCTTCATCCTGTGAAGATCGGCCAGCTCCCTTCTCATCTCTTCCAGCCTGTCGCCTGAAAGAGGATAATAATGCACGATCACGAACGCGATAATAAGCGCAAGAATGGGAAGCCCTGATAACAGCATTCGCAAACCGTAGAGGAAAGAGGCCGTTTGATGGAAAACATACGGGTTGTACCTTGCGGCCGTGAACACAATGCCAAGGCTCGCGGCCTCAAGAGCGATGGCGAACCTGGTGATGAACGCGTTAAAACCGAAGAACATCCCTTCACGGCGCGAGCCGCTGCGCAGCTCGTCCTCATCTATAACATCTGAGATAAGGATATCAGAGATGAGTATCACGCCTGCAAGCCCCACTCCCACCAGAGAAGTTGAAAGGAGCGCCGACCAGTAGCCGGTGACCGAAAGAAAAGGAATAAGAGATAAGGCCAGCACCGCAATGGACAACATGTAGCCGGTCTTGGCCCCCAGCGACACGGCTAAATGCCTCCATGCGAACATCATTACAATAGCCGTTATAAATGTGGTAAGAAGCATACCTGACGTCCCGTAAGGACCGATGTTCAGGACATATTTGGCATAGAAAGGAACTACCGCCAGGATCATGGTGAACACATATTGGATGAACAGGTTGGCTGAGACGAACATGATGAATGACCTGCTCGAGAACGTCTTGACCACGGCATCCTTAAGTTTGAGCGGCACATCAAGCGTGAACTCCCTTTTCTCGCTGCTGCCGAAAAGGGTTGCAAGGACCACGGCAGTGATCAGTACTCCGAATATCGATCCCATCGCTCTCCATCCCAAAGTGCTGTAGATCAAAGGCGGTAGCGCCACCCCGAGGACAAGGCCCAGCATGCCGAAGCTTTGCCGCAGCGAATTGACCTGTGCCCTCTCGTCAAGGCTCGGATACATTTCGGGGAAAAGCGACGCCCAATTAAGTATCACAACCGTATAGACGCCGTCGAACAGGCATATGAAGAGCAGGAAATAGGCGAATAGAAGACCCATGTGAGACGCGTCGCAAGGCGGGGTCCAAAGAAAAAAATAAACAAGGCCGAAGGGTACGGCGCCCAGAGCGATATAAGGGTCCTTCTCCCCCATGGAGTGCGCCACCGGTCCGAAATAAATCCGGCGATTGGATCGTTCAAGGCGTTCCAGACGCCGAACACGGACATGGCGAGCGCGGCAAGCCCCGCGTTAAGCTTAACCACATCCACATAAAAGAATATTATGTACGCCGAGAACGATTGATATGAAAGCGCAGTCGCGACCGCGCCTATGCTATACGCTATCTTTTTTATCACGCAGCTTCATTATCTCCCCTCTCACGCCGTCCGCGATCTTTTTGTACGCATCATAGCCGCCTTCGGAAAGGTCCGGATATATTGGCTTGCCGAAATACACTTTAACACTGCCTCTCTTTCTGGGGAATAAGGCATGTGGAGGCAGAATGTCGAACGTTCCGCCTATATATACCGGAACTATCGGGACATTGAGTTTGATCGAAAGCAGGCCTACCCCGGGCTTGAATTCCATCAGCTTTCCGTTTTCCGACCATGTTCCCTCGGGATTTATGTAAACAGAGCCTCCCTGCGCCAGCACTTTTGCGGCCGCCTGAAGCGCCGGCCCGTAATCATCCATGGTATCTATCCTTATCGAGTTAGTTGCTATCATGATGAAGAAACGCGTGAAAGGATTGTCATAAAAATATGATGTTGTGATCGCGTACAGTTCGTCTCTCGCATTTTTCGGCATCGACCATGCGACAACGGGATAATCAAGCGCGCTTGAGTGGTTGGCCGCGACAATATACGGCCCCTTTTCAGGCAGGTTCTTAAGCCCGCGGATATCGGAACTGAACAGGGCTTTGAAAATAAGCGTAACAAGGCAATAGAAGATATCGCGAACCATGACGGGAGGCCTCTTGAATGTTTTAAGAAATCCTTTGTCTTTTTTCGCGCTATCAATATCCAGCAGTTTATCCCAGATATCCGTCATAAATATGATTCTACTCTGATTTTGATGAAAATGAAGCCGCGAAGAGGGTTGCTCCTTCTAATCATATTCTAAACTTTCCTTTATTGGGATTTAACATAAGTGTGCTACCATTCTGCAATGGAAATTATCAAATTGTAAAAAAAGGGGGTGAAATAAATGAAAAAGAGCATTACAGCGTTATTCATGTTGCTATTTATCCTCGGATGTTTCTCGGCACAGGTCATTTTTGCAGATCAAATGAACCGTAAGCCAGGAAGCACAAAAAGTAAAACAGGACAGGAAACAGTTAAGACAGGATAAGAAGGCCCTCAGAGAAGCCAAAAAAGCAAAACGAACGGAAAGACGAGCGGCAAGGAAAGCAGGAAAAACAGGGAGCAAGCAGTCAGCAGCCAGCAGCTGCGCCTGCAGCAGCACCCGCACCGGCCCCAGCACCGGCCCTCTCGGCCCAATAAGATCCGGATCAGATGCTTGAAAAGCCGAAGGGCGTAATGTCCTTCGGCTTTTGTCCACAAGAATATCATCTCGATACTTGATCCTTCTCTTGATTTAATTCTCTACTGGAGTTATCATTCCCCCGCATGAAAAAGAAATACTGGTCCGGCCGTGTTACAAGGGAAAGCAACGCCCTGAGCCTGTCGAAGGGAGTGTTCACGCTTAAAAGCCCGCGAAAGATAGCTTTATCGCTTAAACGTTCGGCGGATAGAAACATGCGGCGGAAGACCGATCCTTTCCGCTCCGCGATGTCCATGCTCAATTTTTATATTAACCGCGCGGGAAAAAATCTTCCGGCAAGCAGAAAAAAAGTCCTTGGGAAAGCAAAAGATGAACTTCGGCGGCTTTTCAAAAGGCCGGATCGTCCACTACCTCATCGCGGAAAATAAAGATACTCACTGGTGCCCGTTGGAGATCCAGATAGCGCCATTTGTGGCTGTTACTACTCCGGCAGTGCTGACCGTAGCCGTCCCATTCCCGTTCGGGCCGACGGAATAAAGAACATAGTAAGTGGCTGTCGTGGGATCGTTTGTTGAGAGTGCATAGACATATTGCGTGGCATTTGTGGCGCCAAAAGGATCATACGTGAGCGAGGAAAGTATCGGCGGCATGGCGCCGGTAAGGGTCGTCTGGTAATTGGCTACCGCGGGATATTGATTGTTATAATCCTTGTAATAAGATTCGACCGCGATCTGAAGTGTCGTGAGGTCTCCCTGGGCTTTTGTCTTCCTTGCTTCGACCTGCATGCCCCTAAAGCTTGGTATGGATATGGATATAAGGATCGCTATTATCGCCATTACTATCAGGAGCTCAATAAGCGTAAAACCTTTATTCATTTTCATTGTTCATCCGCCTTTCTATTGGATCGATCATTACTAATAATTATATTATAGATCAAGAATATAGCAATGGCGATTTAAAATAAGAGCGCAGAAAAATACAGATCGAAGTCAAAGAAAGCTCTCCAGACTGGACGACTTTCGCGACTGGTTAATCGAGCATATAAATCAGAATCTTTTTCCCACCCATCCAACGGTTTGCGCAAAAATGACGCGCTTGGTCGAAGGTAAATTCAATTTTTTTGCCAATGCGTCCCTTTGGCAGTTGTGGAACCACGCCGTAAGTCCGATCGAAGCCGCGAAAACCGCAACGTTGCCGGCGATCCAGCCGCAGTCAACATAGTAGTAGGATCTTTGTACATCGGGATCGATCAGCCCCGGCTCCATAAAGCCCTTTGAGTGGACCAATCTATCAATGTCCACAACATAAATGATGCGCGCGGGAGCATCAGCCCCTAAATTTTCCTGCCCCTTGTTTATCGCGAGAAGACGCAGATCGCCTTCTTGAACAAGGATCAGTCGGTGAGATGCGGCTTCATAAAGATAAACTCCGTCCTCCATCGCGACATAAAGCTCTATCTCCTGCGAGTTGCTTGCCGATCCCGCGGTCCGCCCCGGGATGCCGAACGGCCCTTTTTTCCTGTTGACTCCGAACCCCGCCCATAAAAGATCGGAAAGAACTTGAGTGGAGATTTTTTTGCCGCTTATCTCGCGGACGGTCCTTCTTGCCTTAAGCGCCTGAAGCACGGTCTTTTTGCCGATGTTTTTGGGAGCCGGTAGTTTTATCGATTTATTTGTTGCCATCTAATGTAGCTCCGAATACGAAAGGAAAAACTCCCCCGACTGGACTCGAACCAGTAACCCCCTGATTAACAGTCAGGTGCTCTACCATTGAGCTACAGGGGAATAACAACGGTCAAGGTATTTTATCAATAAGAAACTACTTATTCAACACTCGCGCGGAAAAAGTTATATCTTTTTCGCCAGGGCGGCTCTTTCCCTGTCCACCATGAACGTCACGAACTGCCACATGTCGCCGTTCCTGGAATTTGCTTGTATCGAAATTCACGAATTTCTTGTTGATGTTCTTGAGCGGCGTCCAGTCCACCGGCTGGGACACGAACGGCCTTATATACGGCTTGCTCACGCTGAGTATGAATTCATGGTCAACATTGTCCGGCAGATTATAGCCACGCCTGGGGTTCTTGATCATCCACTTGGCCGCGGCAACAACGGATATGGCCACCTGAAGAACTGTCGCCTGCTGATGGGGAACAAGCTTCCTGGCCGTATGAATATCAAGAAGGCTGCCAGTCCACCACGCCTTGAAGTCATGCCCCATGAGAAGAACACCAAGCTCGTCGCGCCCGTCAATGATCTCGTCCGACATTATCCTTCTTTTTTCCTGCATCTTGCAATTCCTCATCTCAAGCTCGTGAAGAGAATTTATGGCGGCATCGGTGGGGCAATACGCGTAATGGACCGTGGGCCTGTATATGGCTTTCCCGTCCTTCCAGACCGTAAGCCTGTCGGAGATGCCGAACGCTTCACCGTGCCGTATGACCATTCCCGTTATCTCGCCGCAAGGCACCCACGACCTTACCCAGGTCTTCATTCCCATCGACTCGAGGCATATCTGATTTTTCGGGCCGGCCTTGTGGAAGTGCGCGTCCTGAGGAGCCCATCTCTCATGCGTCCCCCATCCCAGCTCGGCGGGGGCAATCCCCTCTTCGTAAAACCCTTCTATGCTCCAGGTATTGACGAACTCATTGACCTTCTTCGGCTTGTCAGTTATCTGCGTGTCGCGCTCTGAAATATGGATGACCTTCGTGCCGGACAGCATAGCAAGCATCGGAAAATCTTTTTTCGCGATGGCCTCTTCAAGCTGGGCGCGGCGCCCGTCCTTCGGTTTTTCCTTGATTATCTTCTTCGCGATGTCCAGAAGCGCGTATTTCGTGAAATGGGAAACAAGTCCGGGATTTGCCCCGTGATCCACTATCGCGGTCGGGCCTTCATTGTCCCCCCACCGCTTTATCATATCCCTTATCTCCATCTGCCGCGCATAAAGCGTATACCTGGTCGGGTCTTTCCTTTCCTTATCCTTGTACGGGTCCCACTCCTCAACGGAGGTATTAATGTATAGGACATCATTATCCCTGCACCACTGGAGCATGACCGTTGTTTCAATGTTCCAGGCGAGATCCATGATGATATCTCCCGGCCCGACATATTTTTTAAGGACAACGGAATAATTCTCCGGCGTGATCCGTTCAATAGTATAAGACATCCCTTTTTTCAGCGAATCGGCGACTCGCTTGCGGTTATCCACGAAATCGATGATGCTCACGTTCTTATGCGGCATGCCGATTATTTTCGGTATGAGCGGGATCGCGCACTGCGCCACGGAACCGCATCCTATGACAAGGACATTCCCTTTGAACCTTGTCTCCCTTTTCGCTCTTTTCCGCTTACTCATTGATATGCACCACCTTTGCTTTTGCGAATCCGTTGAAATTGGTCGCCGACGCGTTGCTGTACGCTCCTATGTTGTTCACATACATCAGGTCCCCTATATTAAGGTCGGGAAGGTTCTCGCTGATAGCTATCGTGTCCAGCGCATCGCAGGTCGGCCCGACCACGGAACTGACGGCTGTTTTCCCTTTTTTAAAAGCGTGGAAATGGTAAACGCAGTGATCGAATATAACGCCCGAAAGAGTGTTATACACGCCGTCATTGATGTAATAAAAGGTCTTTCCATCGCGATTCGCCTTTCCCACGACCTTAACGACAAGCTTTGCTGACTCGGCAACAAGGAATCGCCCCGGCTCCGCAACCATCTCAATATCCGGCGGGAAACACCTGTCTATCTCTTTCGCGAGCTTAGAGCCGAATTTCGCGAAAGAAATATTCACGCTGTCATAATTCACGGGGAACCCTCCGCCGATGTTCACGAGCCTTACATTATATCCTTTGGCCCTGGCGGACCTCAGAAGGTCCGACGCGCTGTTGAAAGCGGAAAGATAATTCTCTATGTTCACGCACTGGCTCCCCACATGGAACGAGATCCCCTCCACATCCAGGCCAAGCGCGATCGCTTCATCTATCAGCGGCATCGCATCCGAAGCATCCACACCGAACTTGCTGGAAAGCTCCACCATGGAACCTATGTTCGGAACGCGGAGGCGGATTATCAAGCCTGCGTTCGGACAGTATCTTTTTATCTTCAGGAGCTCTTCGCGGTTATCGAATGTCATCAAAGTTCTGTAAGGGATCATTTTTTTCAGGGTTTCAACGGGTTTTATCGTATTGGCAAGGATGATGTCATTATAAACAAAATCCATCTTCTTTTTCAGCGCGCTCTTGGGGACGTTCCTTATGACCATGTCGAATTCTTCCTGGCTGGCGACATCAAAGCCGCTGTTAAGCGCGTGAAGTGTCTTTATTATTTTCGGCTCCGGGTTCGCCTTTATCGCGTAATAGACCCCTATCCTGGGAAGATATTTCCTGAATAAATTATATTTATCCCGTATGATCTTGTGATCTACGACCAAAAGCGGCGTTCCGTGTTTTTTTGCAAGCGTTAATAATCTATTAGCCATTTTGCTCCAGCAAAGATTTTATTTCTTTTCGATATGTATTATGTTTGAAAAAAGCTTGTTTCAGGATATCAAGGTTTTCCTGCCTTTGCCTGTAAAGCCTCTTCGGTTTTCTTGGCTTCACGTTGTTCAAAAGATATGATGTTGCAAGCGGCAGAATGATGGTTGCGTCGCTGTAGACGATCACCGTATCATCTATCCCTTTCGGATCCACCTTCCCCCAGCTTACCGCTTCGGAAGGTGTGGCGCCTGAAAGCCCTCCTGTATCCGGCCGCGCGTCGGTTATCTGGAGGAAATAATCCTGCCCCGCTTCCGGGATCATAAGGACTTCCTGTATCTGCGGTTCGGTCTGAAGCAGGAAATTTTTCGGCGATCCCCCGCCACAGATGATGACGCCTGTCTTGCCGCCTTTTGCTTTTGCGGCGTAAACTATCGATGTGGTCTCGTTCACGTCAATGCTCGGATTTATCCTGAGCCTGAATTTGTCCGATATCAATTCCAAGCCGGCAATATCCATCCCTATGGTGGAATCTCCGGGGCTGGAAGTGAACACAGGAACATCGTTCTGATAGCAGGCCGCAAGCAGGCTGATGTCTTTCATCCCTTTCCTTTTTTCCTGCTCATACAGAAGTTTTCCCAGCTTATGATAAAGCTCGCTGGTCCCCATTTCCTTCTGAAATTCCGGCTTTGTCAGCATGCGACGCAATATGTCATCCGTCCTGAGGAGCACATCATTATCCATCACGATGTCATATATGCGAACAACCTTGTTCCTTTTCAGCTCGACATCGTTCATCGTGGGCGAGCCCTGACGCAGGTCCATATTGAACGCGAAATGCATGTCATGATACATATTTGCTCCGGTAGCTATTATCCAGTCCACGAACCCAGCCTTGATGAGAGGGATTATACTGGAAGAGCCGAGGCCCGCCGGCGTCAATGCTCCCGCAAGCGTCATGCATACAGTGACATCAGGCTTCATCATTTTTTCTTTAAGAAGATGGCACGCCGCGCGCACTCTCCCGCCATTAAAAGCGAGCATGTGGTGATCTATTATTTTCGAAAGAGGATCGTTCTTATTGATCGGAGGGGGAAGAATCTTTTTACCTTTTAAATACTCACATTTTCTTTTTCCCGAAAACGCTGATGTTCTTCTTCTCATGATTTTTTAATTTTACAGGTATTTAATCGATTTAGCAAAATGTTTTTTTAATGTGTTATAATCTACCCAAGAAATGAACAAATATACGAGCGAACACGCCGCATCAGGCATAAGAAACACGCTTCCAAAGATAGGATGCATTCCGAACATGCACAAGGATTATGAAATTACCATAGCGATCCCGGAATACACATCGGTCTGCCCCAAGACAGGACTTCCTGACTTCGGCGAGATAATCATAAAATACATACCCGACAAATTATGCATTGAATTAAAATCGCTTAAGTATTATATTATCGGGTACAGGGATCTGGGCATATTTTACGAGAACATTGTGAACAGGATCCTGGATGACGTAGTCAGTGCCTGCAGACCAAAACATGCTTATGTCACGGGACATTTCAACGCCAGGGGCGGAATGACGGCAACGATAGAAGCGGAGTATCCAAGGAAAAAGCGATAAGGAGACTGCGGATGGTAAAGAACATGGAGTGCGTCATTATTAGGCGCACAGGC
Source organism: uncultured bacterium (assembly GCA_963768305.1). Taxonomy (GTDB): domain Bacteria; phylum Margulisbacteria; class WOR-1; order CAVSGV01; family CAVSGV01; genus CAVYHE01. The sequence continues at coordinate 110,550 of CAVYHE010000004.1, read as the reverse complement.
GTGGTGCTTTTTAAGCGCTGCCAATACTGCAACCTGCGGGCTCGGGACTGTTTCGGGCTTAGTTTCTTTGTGGTCTGCGCAGCGATCATAATACTGCTCGGTACGATATTTTATATCAGCGATATCCCGGCCCTTGTTCTTGACCTTATGATACTCATAACCTTTCTAGTTGCTCTTCTGGCATATCTGGCATCTAAAGAGACCAATGAGATCGTCCTTAATAACTATCAGCTTAAAAAGCTGAACATGGAACTGCATAAAGCAGAAGAAATAGCTGAACAAAAAGCGAAAGACCTGGAAAAAAGCAACGAAGAACAGACAAAGATAAACCAGATAAAAAATGAATTCTTCGGGATCGTCAATCATGAATTGAAGGAGCCGATCTCCGCCATAATAAGCGGGATGGAGGTCCTTAGGGCGCACGGCCTCGACAAATTCAATGAGACCCAGATCAAGATATTGAACATAATAGATACCAGCGGAAAAGACATGATACATCTGATCAACAATCTCCTGGAACTTTCAAGGATAGAATCCGGAAAGATAGAGATATATCCCGAGTTTTTCCCGCTGATAAACCTTATGGAAGAGGTGATCTTGTCACTTACACCCGAGGCCGAGAAGAAACAGATCAAAATCAACAGGAATATCGACAAGTTCACTTCGATCGTTTATGCCGACCCTCAAAAATTAAAACAGATTTTATACAACCTGATAGACAACTCCATTAAATACACCTCCGAGAACGGGACGATAAATATAGACGCCGCCAGTTCCGATAATAATACCAGGATAACTGTCAGGGATTCGGGCATCGGGATAAAAAAAGAGAATTTGAACGATATCTTCTTTAAATTCACAAAGCACGCTCCCGGATACAAGGGCATCGGGCTCGGTTTGTACATAGCAAAATCATTCGTCGAAGCGCATAACGGCACTATAGAGGTGGAATCGGAATACGGAAAAGGCTCCACTTTTACGATATTCCTTCCAAAAGCGAATGTTGGCTAGACCGCTTGCGATCATATCTGCCATTTTAATAGCCCTTATCTTCTGCGCTCCCGCGCAGGCGGCGAACAACAAGCGATCGGCGGATAATATCCTATACTCCGCGGTATCATCCAGGTCTTTCAATAACTGCGAATATGAATACAAGAACAACATTGTCAGGATATTCGCGGACAATGCGAGGGACCCGGGTGTATTTTTTGACAAGATAAACATCGGCATAGAGGGCCGCAAATATCTTTCTTTTGCGATAAAAGGCGGCCTTATCAGGTCTGGGTTATGGTGTTTTCCAGTCGTCCAGGTATATGATGAAAAGGATGACGAATATACTCCGTCAGTGACAAAGACCTCTTTCACGTTCAATAATGACGAGTATGTCAAAGTGCTCATCCCTCTGGAAGGGAAGATAAAAAAACTGTCAAGGATCCAGTTCATCCTTGTCACGGACAAGGGATCCTGGGACGTTCAGATAAAGGACATGAAGCTGGAATAATCAGCGGAATAAAAAAGCTTGACATCAATGAGAGCATAGATTAGTATTAATAGGATTGATTTTTCCCAATTACCCGCTAATGTAAATATTTTCAAAGAATTATCACAAAAAGTTCCCAAAGGAGGCAGAATAATGAACAAGGAAACGCACAAGGAAGAAGGACCAAAAACGGATATCGCCGAACTGCAGGCAAAAAACTCGGCCGACCTGTTCGAGATAGCGAAAGAACTGAACATCTCCGGATACAGGCAATACAGGAAGCATGACCTCATATTCAAGATACTGGAGGCAAAGACACAGGCGAACGGTCTCATTTTCGCGAAAGGGATACTAGAGATACTGCCAGAGGGATACGGATTCTTAAGGACCAGCGGGTACCTCCCCAGCTCGGAGGATATATATGTATCTCAGACTCAGATAAGGCGTTTTGACATGACGAACGGGGACATGGTCTCCGGTCAGGTGAGGCCGCCTAAAGAAGGCGAGAAATATTTCAGCCTCCTGAGGGTGGAAGCCATTAACAGTTTGGATCCTGAGCTCGCTCGCGAAAGGATCCCCTATGAGGACATGACGCCGATATTCCCCAACGAAATGTACCGGCTTGAATATGAAAAGGCCCCTATCGCGTCCAGGCTTATCGATCTGGTCTCGCCGATAGGAAAAGGCCAGCGCGGCATGATAGTGTCGCCGCCGAAAGCCGGGAAGACAACGGTATTAAAGAACATAGCGAACAGCATAACCGCGAATTTTCCGGAAAGTATCATAAAGGTCCTGCTGGTTGACGAGCGCCCGGAAGAAGTAACGGACATGCAGAGGTCCGTGAAAGGCGAGGTCGTTTATTCGACTTTTGACGAGCCGCCGGAGAACCACATAAAAGTTTCGGAGCTTTTGATAGAATCCGCGAAAAGATTGGTAGAAGCCGGCAAGGATGTGGTGATACTGCTTGATTCCATAACAAGGCTTGCAAGGGCTTACAATCTGGTAACGCCGCCGAGCGGAAGGACGCTTTCCGGCGGTCTTGATCCCACCTGTCTCCACCGGCCGAAAAGATTTTTCGGCGCGGCGCGGAACATAGAGAACGGCGGAAGTCTCACTATACTTGCGACAGCTCTTGTTGAAACAGGTTCAAGGATGGACGATGTGATATACGAGGAATTCAAGGGCACGGGCAACATGGAGCTGCATCTCAATCGCAAGCTCGCCGACAGGCGCATTTTCCCGGCTATTGATATAAGGATGTCGGGGACCAGACGCGAAGAGCTGCTCCTGACAGAAGAGGAACTGAAGAAGGTCTGGCTGCTCAGGAAAGTGCTGGACAATTACGAAGGGCCGTGACGCGACGGAACAATTGATCGAGAGACTGAAGGAATATAAATCGAACAAGCAGTTCCTGGCTTCAGCGGACGTGAAGTAACGGGGACTAGTTCCCGCCGCCTTCTCTTTGAAGAACGCTTATCAGGACATTCTTGAACCTTTCATTTGAAGCAAGTCCCGGCCATCTGCCATCATTAATTCTGGTAATTACGAAATCGCGGATGTAAACTCTTATTTCTTGCGCTGTATTCAGCACGCTGAGCTCCCTAGCCAGTTCTTTGCAATCCTCATATGGCGTGTTCCTAATTATATGCCGTATCATATCGATCGAAGATGCGGCCATGCTGAATCTTTCAAGTCCATATCCTATAAGAGGGAATGTAGCAAGGGGATTAGCCGCAAGGTCACCGCAAAGGCTTACGTCAATCTTGAATCGTTTGCCTGCTATAAGTGTCGTCTCGATCGCCGAAAGCACTCGCGGGTCGAAATTCATCATATTTCTTTCGAATTGCGGGGTCCGTAGAATAACGGCTATAACCGGTGACGTCTTGTGTCAGGTCGTTCGATCCGATGCTGAGGAAAATTTACCAATCCGCTGCCTGCGATCTCGTCAACATTCTTCACAGCATCCGAGCTTTCGATCATTGCCCCGATCTTTATTTCCTTGTTGAACGGAGATTTTTCCTTTTGGAGGATCTCCATCTCACCATGTAAAAGCTTTTTTGCCTCAACGAGCTCGGCTGCGGAGTTCACCATCGGGAACATCATCTTGATGTTCTTTGATCCCCCGCTCGCGAGGAGAATTCCCTGGATATTCCTTATAAAGATGTCCCTGATTGTGGGGTTGTTAAGGCAAAGGGAAAGCCCCCTTCCCTGCCATATGGTCTCCCCATTTATCGTGTTGAGATACAGCAGCTGTTTGTCCGCGCCAACATCAAGCGTCCGTAGGGTCATGTCCATGGCGACTTCTTTATTTATATTTTTATAATGGTCTTCTCCGTTCAGTGTCGATCTGTGTTTTTCAATATCAGCGGAGATATGTTCGAGAAAATTCCGAATTTTGGTGACTGTAGGCTCTTTGTCCCTGTCACCGTATGCACTTGTCTTGAACATATAGAACCGCTCGAACCGGAGAAGGCCTATGCCGTGCGAAGCTCCGACGGAAACAAGCTCCTGGACATCGTGGATATTATCGACATTCCCCAATAAATGTATCTCTCTTCCGTCCGTTGTCCTTGTGACCCCTCTGCGGTCCGCATCCTCAAGGAACTTTTTCATGTCCGAGAATTCCCTTTGTTTGTCCCTGTATTCCGCCATCATTGTTTCATCAGGGTCCGCGACAGCGCGGCCGAGAACACCGTCCACAATGACGAACTGCCCGCTCTTAAAGGCGGAAACATCGCCGACGTCGTGCACTGTGGGTATGCCGGCATTTTTCAGGATGATCACTGTGTGGTCGGTTCGTGTTCCCTTGCCAAGGACGACCCCTTTTACCTTTTCATTCCCCGCAAAATGAGCCGCATCATTCGGAGATAGTTCTGAGCTTACCACTATCACGTCTTCATCGCTATGCTGAAGGGTTTGGAGGATATTATCCTTGATCCCGTAGCGATGTTTGATTATGCCTTCCTTAATATACTTGAGTTGACTGATCAGGTCCCTTTTCTGCATCCTTAATAGAGGCGCTTCCGATTCATTGTCCGCATGCGCTTGAAGTCCCTTGATAGCCTCATCCATCACCTTATTAACAGCCATCACGGTATTGCATTGATCTTTGCGGATCGAATCGACGATCAGTGCATTGATACCGGCAAGCACCTGTATTGGGACAAAGAAAATACTGCTTGCCTGTCTGTCTGGGCGAATTTTTTCTTGTTCTCTTCCAATATTTTTACTTCATCATCGTACGCCTTAGTGAATTTCTGTATTTCTTCCTCAATGATGTCAGGTGCAATGTTTTCCGGTTTTATAAGGGAAACATTTGGCCTGTCAAGCGGTATGGCTTTGGCCATGGCGTGACCTACGCCATTAGGCTTGCCGTTGAATATTACCGATATTTTTGCTTCATCTTTGATCTTGGATGGCGGTTGTATTATCGGAACATATTCCGCTTTCGTTTCCCCTCCCTTTGACAGAGTTAACGGATACTGATAACCCTTATAAATCGCGAAAAGTTTGTCGCCCGTTATTTCGTCATTTATGTGCGCCAGCGCAAAGACGGTGAGCTCATTTCCGCTCTGTTCAGTGCCTTGATCTCCCTGATATTTATTTTCGCGTCAAGGAAAGGCTGTATCTCAGATACTTGAAGTTTTTCCCAGTCGCGCAATTTTTTCAGTTCACGTTCGGCCTTTCCGGCAATAAAATTCGCGATCGCCGGATTATCCAGCGCTTTGAGGGTTGCAGTAGAATGAAGAACCGGCAGCACATTTGAAATCCTCCTGACATGCACGGGCAAACTCGGTATTACGTTGGTGCGCTGGCAGGCTGTGAACAGCTCGTTTATCGCTCTAAGTCTTCCTATTGGTCCCATATTTCTTCGTTTTTTCCCTCCTTATATATATCGTCAAATAACGGCCGAAATTTCAGTTAATTGCGGAATATTTGATATAATAAGGCCAATGATCACGCTCAAAAAGGGAGATACTCAAGGTGACAGGAGGAACGCTGGAAAAAGCCGGCAACCCCTTGTTTTCCAGCATTTCCACCGACAGCCGAAACATCAAAAAAGGCGATCTTTTTATCCCGATAAAGGGCGAAAAGTTCGATGGGCACCGTTTCATACCGTCAGCGCTTAAAAGCGGAGCAGCCGGAGCCCTTACATCAAAAAAGATAAAACTCCCGAAAGGAAAAACGATCATTTATGTCAAAGATACCCTTAAAGTTTTTATCAGATCGCCAGAGCCTATAAAGAAAGATTCGACATCCCCTTCATAGGCATAACCGGCAGTTCCGGCAAAACCACCACAAAGGACATGCTTGCATCCATATTATCAAGAGCGGGAAGAACGCTGAAAACCGGAAGAACATTCAATAACGAGATCGGCGTGCCGCAAACGTTATTGAAATTGAACAAAAACGATCGATTTGCCGTTATCGAAATGGCAATGCAAGGTTCGGGGGAAATAGAAGAACTGGCGTGGATCACTCGGCCGAATATCGCTGTGATAACGAATATCGGAAGCGCTCATATCGGGCTTCTAAGATCAGAAAAGAACGTTGCGAAAGCTAAAGCTGAAATTTTGGGTTTTCAATCTAAAAAAGACATTGCGATCCTGCCGGCGGACGACCAATATTTCAGTTTTCTGAAAAAGAAAGCAAAAGGAAAGATCATTTCATTCGGCACCGATGATCCGTCCGATGCTGCTGATCAATATCCTATATCAAGGCGACCTGGAATTGTTCTCATCAATACAAAGCGCTTTATTCTGCAAATCAAGCTTCCGCTTCCGGGCAAACACAATATTTACGACGCTCTTGCCGCAGCAGCCGCTGCCTGCGCTCTCGGCATAAGGCCAGAGCATATTAAAAATGGCCTTGAGATTTTCAAGCTTTCGAGCAAGCGACTTAATATCATCAGGCTCAAAAACATCCGGATCATCGACGACACTTATAACGCCAATCCTGATTCGATGTCCGCGTCATTGACCGCTCTCAAAAACTATCCCCCGAGGAGGATCGCCGTCCTCGGGGACATGCTGGAACTGGGGAAGTCGGCCATAAGGTCGCACGAAAACATCGGCAAGCTTGCCGCTGAATTGAAGATCGAGGAATTGATATCGGTCGGAAACTCGGGAAATATATCTTAAAAGGCGCGAAGCTGAGAGGGTTAAATAATGTTCATGCAGCCATGTCAAATGCTGAAGCTGTCAAAATATTGAAAGATCGATCCGGCCGAACGACACGATACTCATCAAAGGCTCCCGCGGGATGAAAATGGAAACCATAGTGGAAAGCCTCGCGAAAAATATAGATCATGCCTGAAATTAAAGCGAACGGGCCTGTCATGATGTTCATCTCCTCCGTATCTTTCAGCTTGATGGCGATAATGGTGAAAATGCTAAGCTCCTCGGTCCCTGCCGCCGAAATAATCTTCATCAGGGCTTTCATCAGCTTCGCGATAATATGGGATGGTCGCCGCGGGAAAAGTGAAATTCCGCATTCACGATAAAGGAAAAACCATTTTCCGGGGAGTGATGGGAGGGATATCACTGATCCTGTATTTTAACGCGATAACATTGACGAACGTTTCCAATGCCGTTCTTCTTTCCTACACCTACCCTATTTTCGCCTCGATATTCTCGAATATCTATCTTAATGAAAAACTCACAAAAGAAAAAATATTGTTCATTGTTTCCGCTTTTGCCGGGATGTTCCTGATATTCCATTCGATTATTCCGCGCTCAATATCGGGGATGCCCTGGCGCTTGTCTCCGGATTTACCAGCGGACTTGCGGTGGTAACTATAAGGGAATTGAGAAAGACGGAAAGCTCCTGGATGATAGTCCTTTCGTTCGTCTTCTTCGGTACGATATTCTCACTGTTCTCATTAAAGAATAATTTCATAGTGCCAAGCGCTGTGCCATCGCTGGCGATACTTCTGGTGATGGGGCTTTTTGGAACGGCCGGACAGCTTTTCCAGACGTCGGCGTTCAAATTATGCTCCACAGCTTTAGGCGGAGTAATTTCGATGAGCAGCGTCATCATCACGATGGCCTTGGGAATGATCATGTTCCATGATTCTCTGACGATAAATATGATGATAGGCGGTGTCCTTATCTTCGCCAGCGCGACATTCTTCAGCCTGAAAGAACACTACGAATTGGCAAAATAATTTTTGATTGCTGTCCACACCACATGGACTTATACTAGCGAGCGAAACAGTTTACCCGTTATCCACTAAACACCAGTGATTCACTCCATATCCATCTTCAAAATGTACGTAGCAATTTTGATTGTTTATGATTTCACGCAGATCCGGATTAATCTCACTTAATTTGTTTAGTATTAAAGATTTATTTTCACCACGTAAGCCTAAAATAAACAGTACCGCATTGAAATCATTTTCTGAACAGCTAAGAAAAGCCCTAGTAGAGTCGGTTTTTTCATTATAAGTACTCTTAGTATGGTAATTCCAATCTTCATTTTTCTATACAATGGAAGTGTCGAGGTTTTAATGGGTATCATGCTTAATTTCAGGGCCACATTCTCCCACGTCATTTGTGTAAAAGATTCAAGGGAACTAATCTTTGTCATTGACCCTAAAAGAGCTTGAACTGTTGAATTGGAGAGAACTACAGTCTTAATAATAGGGGTACCTGTCATGTAAATTGCCCCCAGAATATCGGAACAAACACGATTATTTTTTGCAAATGCAATTTGTATCGACAGATAATCTTCATGATAGGCGGAAAAATATGAATGAAAAAGATCTATTTGAAGATTAGGAGAAAATGCACGTATTTCCCGCTGCAGCTGCAACAATGCCGACTCTCTCACGGTTTCTGATTACGAGTTTTTCAAGCTTGGAAGAATCATTTGTTATTGTCGCAAAATTAGTTTTCATTTTATATGTCGCAAGAAAACTTCGCCTATACCAATTTATTACTCTACTATTCCTAAAACGGATGTTTTCCATAAAACCTCCTCCTTTATTCCGCTCATATCTCTTACAGATTGTTATCGTCATATTTGTACTGAAATTTCACTCGTTTTCGGCGGTGCACTTATCTTCGCCAGCGCGACGTTCTTCAGCCTGAAAGAGCACTACGAAATAGCGAAATAGATGGCGGGGCGCTAGGCGAGCAAGATATTAAAAAATTGTTTAGTTAAAGAAAATTAGTAACGCAGTTCGGGACTGTCATACAACTGGAAATTTAACTCTTTCAATTTTCCAAGAATATTATCTCTATTAGCCCTATGGACCCTTAAAGCTTCTCGCAATTTTCATGCATTCACCTACATACCCATATCTGGGTCGAAAAAGGTCCATCCAAACACCTACCGGCGTTTTACTTAACGCTATGGCCACAGATTCCCAAGGAGTATAACTATTTAAGGCAGCTGTCTCTTGAACAAATCTGATGGGATTTACCGCCATCTGCGCAAGAAATTCAGGAAGATGCGATTCTTTAGTCCGTTCAACAAGGGATGTAACCGTCGGATTTTGCAAAACAAAACCGCACATATCCTCATCGAAAGAGAATTTCCCGAGGTTATCTAGAGAGTTACATGTATTTAATGCCACCGCTCTTCGTATAGCAGTGATCTCTTGTGTGGTATATATTTTTAATGCCACTTCTCTTCGTATACTATCTGGAAGCATGGCGAGACTTGCCAACTTTTTCGGATTTTTTGTTATTGTCGCGAAATTCACTTTCGCCTTTGCCCCGCCAAGATAATACCTGTAGAAATTTATTATTGCGCTATTTCTAAAATAAATTTTCCCCGTTCCCATTGAGAATGCTCCTTAAATTATCTGAATAAAAAGCTAAGCGGCGCCATCCGGCGATCTGTCATGGAATGGATTTTGTTCTACCGCTTCCCGCACGTGCAGGACAGGATAAGCAGACAGCTCGATCAGCTCATTAGTGGAATAGCTGCTTCTCGCTCTTACAACAAGCTCCTTTATTTTGGGGTTATTCCCTACCGCCTCATACAAACTAGGAAAGTATGATAATTTTCCAATTGTGGCCAAAGAGGCGCTTGGGTTCCCTGCTAATGGAATTAGCACCGTATTTTCATATGAGTGATAATCAAAATAATTGCGAACGAGTCCAAAATTTGAGAGATCCGCAAGGGTTGAACGGGAAGAATGTATATTCCCTGCCACCGCCCCGAGCACAATAAGTTCTTTACTATCAGCGAGTTTTGCAAGTTTTACGGGATCCTTTGTGTTTTTCACAAAATTTGCTTTCATTTTTGCGGTCCCGAGATTATATCTCACCCAATTCATTCCCCATTTATGTCCAAAATGGATGTTTTTCATCATTCTTTCTCCTTAAAAGCAGCAAAGACTTCTTGTAAACTTTTATCGTCGATTCTTTCCGGAAATTTCACTTTTTCCCTCATCATTCCGCCAATAATTATTTGACAGCCCTATATATTAAATATAAAATACTCTCAGTGCCGCGGTGGTGAAATTGGTACACACGTACGCTTGAGGTGCGTATGCCGAAAGGCTTGGGAGTTCGAGTCTCCCCCGCGGCAATGATATGCAAGGTTTCGGCTCCTCAATACGATACACTTATGGAGGAGAAAATGACCCAGGTTGAACCCATTGCGAACGAAAACGCTAAAACGCCCGACCAGAACGGCATTCAGCCAAGCACGGATGCTGATAATTTCCTGGAGCTCCTCGAAAAAGAAAAATCAAAGACCATTCCTGGCGCGATGCTGCCGTCAATGATGCAGGGATTATTCGATGTCCCCTCTTCTTTCAATTCCGAAACATCCGGATCGACGGGCAAGATCGGGAATTATTTACCCGCGTCGAATGATATGCGTCAATCTTCGCCGCAAACGAACAGAATTGATAATTCCTCCGGCATAAAAGAACAAAAACAGGAAAGCACAGCCAAAACCGCGGATACACAGAAAGAAGCAAGAGCTGATCAGATAAAATTCACCGCTAACGCGATAAGCAAGATAGCAGCCGGAGAAATGGACATTACTCCTGACCTTTACAGCGCGGCTATAAACGCAAAGAACAGGATCGCATCCTTGAGAGAGATATCGGTGGATGACCTTATAGACCAGATAAAGGACAAAATTAAATTCCTTGTCCGGGGCGGAGCAAGCGAACTCTCGGTCGAGCTTAAGCCCGAAGATCTAGGCACTATCCTGATGAGCGTGTCCAGCAGCAAAGGCGTGCTCACGATCAATCTTTTCGCGGACCAGGCGGTAAAACAGGTCCTGGAAGAGAACATCGCGGAGCTTGAAAGGTCATTGAAACTGGCAAACCTGAATTTTGACAAATTGAACCTATACTCAGACAAGGAACAGAAATATAACAGGGGCTAAAACGGCCGACTTGTTGTATAATGCCCGATGAGGAGGAGCAAAAATGGCCAACAATTCGATACAACCTATAAATACATCGATCGGAAATACCGATCTTACGCAGAATGCTCTTTCGGACAACAATTCGATCACTTCTCAGCTGATGGCCGGAAATCTGGACCCGAAATTCGCAAGCATGCTCGTCTCCCAGATGTATAACAATAACGTCAATTCCATCCTTTTTGGCAATGAAGACACTTCGGGATCTTCCAGCACCGGAAATATTGATATTTTCGGCACTCAGGCAATGAGCTCTCAAAGCAATTTCAATGTTCTCGGACAGAACACCAATTTTACCGGCATTGATCCTCAATTCCAGATGAGCGTTTATAGCAGTTTGATAGGAAAGACCGTGACCGCAACTGTGCCGTCCACGAGCCAACAAATAACCGGAAAAGTCCTGAATGTTCAGCTTCAGAACGGGCAGCCAACGCTTAATATAATCCCGAACGGGAAGACAACCGGCACGCTTGTCCCGACAACGAATATAGTTAAGATACAGCAATAAGCCCGCCGCAGACCAGGGCAAGGAGGATTGATATAAATGTTGGACTTGATGACAAGAGCAAAGAACGCGATCGAAGCATATAATTCACAGCTCGCGATAAATTCGTCAAATATCGCGAACATGTCGGCTCCGGGTTACAAGGCAATGAAAATATCCTTTCAAACCATCTATGAAAATCTTATAAACCAGGGCACGGCCGCCTCAGGCGACATCGGAGGCACAAATCCGACGCAATTTGGTTCTTCCGTAGCAATAGGAAATACTTCCCTTGATTTCAGCCAGGGCGCGATAACATCAGGAGGGAACTTGGACCTTGCCATTAACGGACAAGGGTTATTCATTGTTTCTCCGGACGGCGGCACGACTAAATTATATTCCAGAGACGGACAATTTGCTGTCGATTCCGCAGGGAACCTGACCACATCCACCGGCATGCAGGTTTATGGATTGCGCAACGGATCGCTTATTCCGATAACGGGGCTTAGTTCTTACCCTTCCGGTCAATTGAGCTGGACCAATGACGGACAGCTCGTTGAATTTAATTATAAAATCAATACATCCACTAACTTGCCTGATCCAACGCTCGGCATTGATACTTCTTCTGTGCTCAAGAAAACAGGTTTCATGATTGCGCTGACAGCTTTCAATAATCCATCCGGGCTTGTGCAAGCTTCGGGCAGCGCTTTCGCTGAATCCCCCGCATCGGGTGCCCCGCTGGCCAATCAAGCTCCTGGCAGCACTTATGGATCTGTTTCACCCGGGCAATACGAGCAATCGAACGTTTTCTATACCGGAGAGGTAATTGATTCACTAGAGGCACAGAGAGCTATGAGCGGAAATCTTACTATTCTCAGGATGATAAGCGACGAGATCTCGAATTTCATTAGCAAAATATCTTAAAATGATATAACAGAAAGGCGCTCTTTTGACGGACAAGCAGGATTCGACCGCAGTTTTCAGAAAAGAAATTTTATTCCCTGCCCTGTTCGGGGACTGGATGACATATAGGCCCTCAAGGGACGCTTCAAAACAGGCAAAGGTGTTTTCATTCAGCTCTCACAGGATCCCCGCGGAAGCGCTTGAAGAAGCGTTGAAAATCCACTATTTCTTCGCGCTGGAATTCGCCAAATATATCAAAGAAGCCCTGAAAGCAAGCACCGACGTCCTGAGCGCAGCAATAGAGCAGATCTCTTATGCCGATTTCCTGAAACGATTCAGCGGAGGACTTATCTATAACAAGCTTCAGATCCCCGACGCGGGCGATATTCTTTTTCTCATAGATTACCAGCTCGCGAACCAGGTGATAAATTTTTCGCTCGGATTCCCTTCGGCTGACGAAAAAATGAAAGAACTTACGGAACTGGAAGAATCCATGATCCATTCCATTTTCGGCAAAATGCTCGAGAAATTCCCCGCCAGCTGGGGAAATATTTTTGCCAAGCCGGAGCTGGAGATACTCAGCTACCCGAACATCCAGAGAGAAACGCACATAAACCTGAATGAGGCGATCACGGCAATAACTATCCAGTTGTCGATAGCGAATTCTGCGCCGGCCACGTTCACTTTTGCATACCAGAACAGCACCCTGAAAAAGCTTTTTGAAAAGTTCATGAAAAAGAAAGAAAAGGCCCCGCTCAATTTCTCCCTTCTGTCGGGACACGTCCTTTCCTCCGTTCAGATCCCCGTCTTCGCCCAACTCGGCACCACGCAAGTTGCGGCAGGTGACCTGCTCGGGATAGACGCGGGCGACGCCATAGCTCTTGACCAAAGATTGAACTCGCCGATTGATCTTGTTATAGGTTATGTAACTGAACTTAAGGCCCAGCCCGGCACAAGCAATGGAAGGTTCGCGGCAAAAGTGATCGGCGGGAGCGCAAGAAAGATAAAAAACGAGATCAGGGTAATGGAAGATATTGAGCCTGCGGAGACGGTCCATCATGATGAAGCCCGGCAGAGCGCCGCACCAGGACAGGGAGAGTTCGAGATATCTGCGGAGCCGCAAGAAAAAGAAGAAGACATGCTCCCTATGGAACTGGAAGAAAAAGAAGAGTATAATGAACCCTCAGAAGAATTGTTCGGGGAAGAAAATGATATCAAGGGGGAGATCTAATGGACCTAAAAAAGATCCAGTTTCCTGAACTGAGCGAATCGGAGCACGGAGCGAAATTCCAGGACAGGACGCTGGGCGACATACCAATAGAGGTAAGCGTTGAACTTGGCCGCACTCATATGAGCCTGAAGGATATTTTGGAATTGAAAGAAGGCTCCCTTGTTGAACTCGATAGAATGGCAGGTGAACCGCTTGACCTTAAGGTTGGCGGACAGTTGGTCGCACACGGAGAGGTCATAGCGGTGGACGACCACTACGGCATTAAAGTCACCAATTTACTGATAAATAACAAACCATAATGATCGAACTGCTTGTTGTAACAGCTTATACTTCTTCAGAAGCGCTCCCGGCGGCGCAACCGCTCTTTACTCTTGGCTATATCCTTCAGCTTATCGTTTCACTTGCCGTTGTCATAGGTCTCATCTATTTTTCAGCGAAATATCTTTTTCCTAAGCTGCAGATACCTTCCCAGGGAAGGTCAATACAGGTTCTTGACAGGATAGGCATTGAACCGCAAGTCTCAGCTTATATCATTTCCGCGCAGGACAAGGCTTACTTCATTATAGTAAGCAATAAAGGCGTGACACTCATCGATAAATTGGAAAGCAGGTCTTAAATTGCCCACCTTTTTTGCAGCAGCGTATGCCGCGCCCAGAACTTTGGGAGTGGATGTGGCGGGAATAATGAATTCTCCGGGATTCAGCAACAGCGTACAGATATTGCTCGCGATATCCGTAATATCCCTGCTCCCTTTCCTGCTCATTTCGATAACTTCTTTCCTCAGGATAATCGTCGTGCTGTCAATGATCAGGTCCGCCATCGGCACGGCGCAGACGCCGCCGAACTCCGTCCTCATCGGGCTTGCGCTTTTCATGACGATATTCACCATGGCTCCCACTTTTGAAGAGGTGAACAAGACCGCGGTCATTCCGTATAACAGAGGCCAGATGACCCAGATGAAGGCGTTCGACGTGGGGATGAAGCCCTTCCAGAAATTCATGATCAGGCAGACAAGGGAAAGGGACCTGGCGCTTTTCGTCCAGTTCGCGAAGATAGCTCCGCCGAAAACCGTGAACGACGTTCCTGTGTATGTCCTTATTCCCGCGTTCATGATATCTGAATTAAAAACGGCGTTCCAGATAGGATTCCTGCTTTTTATTCCATTTGTCATAATCGATCTGGTGGTGGCCAATATCCTTCTCTCTCTCGGAATGTTCATGCTGTCTCCTGTGATGGTCTCGCTTCCTTTTAAGATATTGCTTTTTGTTCTCTCGGACGGCTGGAACCTTATAACGAAAGGATTGTTGATGAGCTTCAGATGAGCACAGATTTTGCGGTTCAGGTCATCTATAACGGAGTTATCCTGGTATTGCTTATTTCAATGCCGTCGGTCGGCATCGGCTTGATAGTCGGCTTCATCATCAGCCTGTTTCAGGCGGTGACCCAGATACAGGAACAAACTCTCACTTTCGTCCCAAAAGTAATCGCCGTCATGGGAATAGTGGCTATTACGGCTCCGTGGATGGCCTCGTTGCTGATAGATTTCACCGTCACGCTCTGGTCGAACATTCCCGCAATGGCAAGATGAAATGGTAATAGGGCTGCCCCAAATTGAGATATATTTCCTTATTCTTGCGCGGGTCGCCGGACTTTTCATAGAAGCGCCTCTGCTGAGCACGAAATCCTTCCCGGGTTATGCCAAAATGTGCCTGGCAATATGGCTTGCAACGGTGCTGTGGTTCGTTGTTCCGGTCCGCGCGCTTCCCGATTCTATGATGGCTTTTCTTATCGCCATTGCGATCGAAGTTTTTGTGGGATTCACCATCGGATTTGTCGCATCCATATTGCTGCAAAGCGCTCAAGCCGCCGGCGACATCCTTGACATGCAGATGGGGCTTTCTGTGGCTAACGTGCTCTCCCCCACCACCGGAACATCTTCTTCCATGGTCGGGTCTTTTTTGTTCCTTGTCGCGCTCCTGATCTTCCTGATCGTTGACGGCCACCACATGGTATTATCCGCGCTCCACCAGAGCTTTGTAGCTATACCGATAGTCAGCATCATTGATTTTACAAAGCCGGATCTTCTTCTTCAGATGCTGGACCTTATGCGGGTCTTCTGGATCGCATCCATCCAGCTTTGCGCTCCGATGCTTTTGCTCATCTTCCTGTGCGATTTCTCGTTCGGGATAGTATCGCGCGTCGCGCCTCAGGTCAACGTGTTCATGCTTGGATTCCAGGTCAAGCCCGCTCTCGGGCTTTTCGGGCTGATGTTGTTGTCGCCCTTGCTTATTAATCATATAATGTTATTGATAAGCCAGGCCGGGACCGAAGTAGCCAAAACCCTGGTCCTGCTCTCCGGGAGGTAAAAAATGGCCGAAGAAGCCGGGGAAAAATCGGAAGAGCCAACACCTCATCGCCTTCGCGAGGCCAGGGAAAAGGGCCAGATCGCAAAAAGCAAGGAGGTAACCACCGCTCTTCTGCTGATATTCTCATACATGCTTTTCAGATACACGGGTGTGTATGTTTGGAACAACCTTACGCTTATGGCGCAAACGATCTTCAATCAAATACCGAACCAGAATGAATTTTCACTTACATTTGCCGGATACGTCCTGCTTTTAGGCCTGCGCGGCCTGGCTTTTTGCGTGGCGCCGATCTTCGGGCTGACGGTATTCGTCGCTTTCGCGGCGGAAGCTCTGCAGACCGGACTGGTTTTTTCGATCGATCCGCTTTCGCCAAAACTTGAGAGGATCTCCCCTGCCGAAGGGTTCAAGAGGATGTTCTCCCTTCAGGGCTTCGTCGAGCTCATTAAGTCGATCGTCAAGATCGTTATCGTTTTCTGGATAATGTGGGGAGCCGTCAAGGACGACATCCCATCGATCGTTATCCTCATCAATGGCCAGCCATGGGACGCGATAGTCCTGGGAGGATCCATCGCTTATAATGTAGCTTTCAGGGTAGGCCTTTTCTATGTCGCCATCGCGATCCTTGATTACCTCTACAAGAGATGGGAATACATGCGCGGGCTGAAGATGACAAAACAGGAGATAAAGGAGGAGTACAAGCGGCTTGAAGGGGACCCGATGATAAAGCAGAGGATGCGCGAGCTGCAGAGGCAGGTCGCATATCAGAGAATGATGGCCGCAGTCCCCAAGGCTGACGTCGTTGTGACCAACCCAATACACATAGCCGTCGCGCTGCAATATGAAGCATCAAAGATGAAAGCACCTACGGTCCTCGCAAAGGGAGAAAGAAAAGCCGCGGAGCAGATAAAAAAGATAGCCGACAACGCATATATCCCCATTATGGAGAACGAGCCGCTCGCAAGATCTATCTACAGGACGACCGATGTCGGGAAACAGATCCCCGGAGAGCTGTATCAGGCGGTCGCGGAAGTCCTGGCTTATGTCTTCAAACTGAAGAAAACCCGCGCAGAAAAGCTTAAAGCGTACCTGGGCCCGCTTGTGGGTACAAGAAAAACTTGAATAATGGCACAGCCCTGTTAAAATTACCCTAAGATGGCTTTTCCGATTAATTTTGATATTAAAAGTGTAAGGAATCTATTTTCAGTATCGGATTTCCTTGTAGCCGTACTGCTCATCTGCATCATCGCCCTCATGATAGTGCCCCTGCCCACCGTAATAATGGACATTCTTATCACTCTGAACATCGCTTTCGCCCTTACCATACTTCTTGTCGCCATGTACCTGAGGGAACCGCTGGAATTCGCGGCTTTCCCGTCGATACTTTTGATAGTGACGCTTTACAGGCTGTCCCTTAATATTGCAGCATCCAGGCTGATACTGCTTCAGGCGAACGCCGGAGAAGTAATAAACGCTTTCGGGAATTTCGTCGTGCGCGGCAATTATGTCGTCGGCGCGATAATATTCGTGATTATCACTATCGTTCAGTTCGTCGTCATAACCAAAGGTTCCGAAAGGGTCGCGGAGGTTGCGGCAAGGTTCACTTTGGACGCGATGCCGGGCAAACAAATGAGCATCGACGCGGACCTGAACGCGGGCCTGATAGACGCGAACGAGGCAAGGGACGCAGGAGAAAGATAGAGCAGGAAGCCACTTTCTTCGGTTCCATGGACGGCGCCAATAAATTCGTCAGGGGGGACGCAATCGCCGGGATCATAATCGTTCTTGTTAACAGCCTCGGCGGCATCCTTGTCGGATGGCTGCAGCACGGAATGGGCGTCATGGAAGCGCTTTCAACTTACGCTTTGCTGACAGTCGGAGACGGCCTTGTCACCCAGATCCCTGCCCTTCTTGTTTCGATAGCAACAGGACTTGTCATAACAAAGTCGGCATCGGAGATGAGCCTTGGGACCGACATAGCGAACCAGATATTCGCCCAACCAAGGGCTTTCGCATTCGTTTCAGTTATCCTTGGATTTTTCGCCATCATACCGGGGCTGCCGACATTCCCGTTCCTGACCCTGGCGGGCTTAAGCGCTGTCCTGACGGTTGTTCTTCTGCAAACAAAAGAAAAAAAGCAGGACACTAAAAGCGTGACGGAAGAAGTCTCGGCAAAAGAGCTGCTGAAAAAGCCGGAGAGCATCCTCGGAACGCTTGGACTTGATCCTCTCAGCTTAAGGACCGGAAGGAACCTGATCCCTCTCATCGATCCCGCTCAAAAAGGCCCGCTGCTTGAAAAGATCACATTAATAAGGTACCGCATCGGGCAGGAGCTGGGATTCGTCATCCCAGGAGTGAGAGTAATGGACGATCTCTCTCTTCCTCCGAATGAATATGTGATAGAGATCCGAGGAACGAAAGTTTCCACCGGCGAAGCGCTCATCGGCCACAGATGCATCCGTAAGCCCGCAGCTGAATTAAGGGAGAAGAACATCACAGGAGTAGAAATGAAGGATGCTGTGACGGGAGACGCGGTCACATGGGTGCCCGAAGACATGGCACCGGAGCTGCAAAGGCAGAACATAGAATCCGAAGAAACAGTGGAGGTAATGTCAAAGCACTTTACTGAAATAATAAAGCGCTATGCCGACGAGATAATGACAAGGCAGAACGTCCAGTCATTGATAGAGCTTGTCAAGAACACGAATGCCGCGATCGTCAGGGAATTGATCCCCGATATGCTATCTCTCGGCCAGGTGCATAAAGTATTGCAATTATTGGTGAGAGAACGCGTCTCTATAAGGGACCTTTCTACGATACTTGAAAGGCTCGCCGACTACGCGCACCTCTCGCGCGACATCAATATCCTTACCGAATATGTGAGGCAGTCGCTCGCGAGACAGATCTGCGAAATATATACTGACAAGGAAGGCGTGATAACGGTTGTTACCATAGATCCGGGACTGGAAGAAGTAATGATAGGAGCTATCCATCAATCCGAATACGGTTCGTTCCTCGCGCTTGACCCGAATGTTGGAGAGCGCATCCTTGTCCAGATATCTTCGCAGCTCCAGAATTTCAAAAGGATGAAGCTTCTCCCTGTGATACTCTGTTCACCCAGGTTAAGGCCGCATTTCAAAAGGTTCATTGAAAGAAGCTTTCCCGACATGGCGGTGCTTTCATATAACGAAATAGTCCCTCAGGTGAAGGTGCAATCCATAGGGATGATATCGCAAGATTAAGTGAAATATTCGCCTGATATTGACGATAACATATAGGTGAAATGCGGGCTTTTTGGAACCTGAGAGTAAAACTCTCGGTTCCAAAATCAAAGACTTAAAAGGAACCGCGGCTTTTAGCCGCAGTTCCGAGAAGGAAAAATATGACGGAAAAAACAGATATATTCCACGCGAGGATGCTTGAACAGATAGATCCGCGGAGCAGCGCGAAAGAGCATGTTGAAAAAATAGTGCGGTCGGCCCTTGAGGTGGAGTACGGCCATTCGTTCACATTAAGTGCCGGCTTCACAAAAATGGTCTCAAAGATAGCTGACGTGGTGGTATCAAATCCCGATCTCCGCAGGCAGGCGCTGTCCGTTGCGAGCGTTTTTATCGACAAGAAAATGGAAGAGACCCGCCTGCGCAAACCTGTCCCTGAAAAAATACCCGGAGGTCCATCCACAAAATGATCGACAACAGAATAGAGAGGGACAGCGTGCGCATTTCAAGGGAAGCGCAGGTTGAACGGCCTGTTGGCCCCACCCCTTCATGGATATCCCCCGTGTTAAGAAACTTCTACGGATTCATGAGAAAATGGTCGGGTGCTTTCGGCAACGAGTTGGATCCCGAAAAGAAAAAAGAAAGAGAAGATGAATTGATAAAAGCCGTCAATAGATCCTTTAAGGGGCAGGCCTGATGCTGGTATCAAGAAAAGAGATAGAGGACCGGATAATAAGCATAATGAGAGAGCACTTCCTGAAATATTCGGACGAAGTGTTAGTGAAATACAAGGACCAGATCACGAAGACCGCAAGATGGTATATCGGCGGGCTCCCGAAAAATGTCGCGCAAGCCGAAGCTGACGATCTCATATCCGAAGCAAAAATAGCTTTCATTGACACGCTCAAGACCTGGGATCCCAGAAAGGGCCCCCTTTGGCCATACGTAAGCGTCCGGCTTAAAGGTGCCATGCAGGATTACCTTAGAAAAAGAGGGTCCGATCCCGTTACAGGAATGTATGAGTTCATCACTTCTGCCGCCAATATTTACATGGCGTTCAACAAGGAATCAATGGTGCATGAAGAATCAGATGCTTCCATTACGGTGGAAAGCGCGATGCAGAACCTTTCCGATTCTGAAAAAGCTGTTATCAAAGGATATTATAACCATGACAAAACATTCAAGGAGATAGGCAAGGAAATAAAACTTTCGGAATCGCAGGTCTCAAGGATAGCAAAGACCGCCACGGAAAAACTTAAAAAAGCGCTCAACAAATAATAAAATATTTCCCCGGAAGCTGCTTTACGGCCCCTTTTATTTCAAGCACAGACAATAATCCCAGTGCTTCGTGGACAGACAGTTTGCTTTGAGCTGATATGTCATCGATGTGTTTTGGTTCGTGGCTCAACTGCGACACGATCTTGATCTCATCTATAGAAAGCTGTGAATGATCCGCCTTTCGCGTCTTTTCCCCGTCAGATAAGCGTTTCATGTTGAATTCCTCAAGGATGTCATCCACATTTTCGACCAGCTTAGCACCCTGCTTAATGAGCCAGTGCGGGCCTTTTGACTGGTCAAGTTCGATATTCCCGGGGACAGCGAAAACCTCCCTGCCCTCTTCCAAAGCGAGCTTTGCGGTGATCATGGCCCCGCTCTCCCAGTGTCCCTCGACCATCACGGTCCCGACAGAAAGCCCGGAAATAATCCTGTTCCTTCTTGGGAACGTCCATTTTGCGGCAGCTGCGCCGGGTCCGTACTCCGATATTAACGCGCCGTTCTCCTCGATCTTTTCAGCAAGCTTTCGATTTTCTGACGGAAAGATCTGGTCGATACCGCACCCGAAAACAGCTATTGTCTTTCCTCCCGCATCAAGCGCGCCTTTATGCGCCTCGGTATCAATGCCTTCCGCAAGGCCGGAGACGATGGTGAATCCGTTCTTTGAAAGTTCATAAGCAAGACGCTTGGCCGACTCTTTTCCGTAATGCGTCGCTTTTCGCGTCCCGACTATTGCGATGCACCGGCTATTGAGAATGTTCATATCGCCTCTGACATAAAGTTCCTTGGGAGGATCATATATTTTTTTTAGAAGTCCGGGGTAATTATTTTCTGAGGCCTTCAATATCTGGATATCGGACATTTCAGGATTTTATAAGTGCCAGTGCTTCCGCTTTCGTCGTTGTGTTCTTCCTGAAGATCCCTCTTACCGCGGAGGTCACTGTGACGGAACCCGCTTTTTTCACGCCGCGCATGGACATGCATAGATGCTCTGCCTCGATTATCACCAGCACGCCCCGGGGATCGAGTTTTTCCATAAGCGTGTCCGCGATCTGGCTTGTAAGGCGCTCCTGCACCTGTAATCTTTTAGCATAACCTTCCACGACCCGGATAAGCTTGCTAAGTCCCGTGACTTTTCCTTTCGTAGGGATATAAGCCACATGCGCCTTACCGATAAAAGGAACAAGATGATGCTCGCAGACAGAATAGAACGGGATATCCTTCACCATGATCATTTCCTCGTGTTCGCCTTCATGGAATATTTTTATTTCTTTTGCTGGATCGATCGCGATACCGGAAAATATTTCCGCGTACATCCTTGCGACGCGCGCGGGGGTATCTTTAAGGCCGTGACGATCGGGGTCCTCTCCTATCGCGGTTAAGATCTCCCTAACGGCTTTTTCGATCTTTTTCAAATTCATCAGAATAACCCCTTGATTTTTCCGTTCTCGGAAATATCCATGTTCTCAGCCGCGGGATGCTTGGGCAGCCCGGGCATTGTCATTATGTCGCCGGTATAAGCGACAATGAAACCCGCGCCCGCGGAAACTTTTATCTTTTTCACGGTAATATTAAAGCCTTTCGGGGCGCCGAGCAAGTTCGGATCGTCAGATAATGAATACTGGGTCTTGGCCATGCATATCGGAAGCCCGGAATATCCGTTCTTTTCAATATCCAACATGTCATGTTCCGCCTCTTTTGTAAAGACAACTCCGTCGGCGCCGTATATCTTTTTCGCGATGGTCTCAATTTTCGCCGTCACGGGCAGATTCAATTCATATAAATATTTGAATTGGGACGGTGACCTGATCATTTCGATGGCCATTTTTGCCAATTTAACGCCGCCCGCCCCGCCCTTTCGCCACATATCTGAAACAACCGCGTCGACTCTTGATCCTTTTGCAATGCTCGAGCACGGCATTGATCTCCTCCTTCGTATCTTCGGGCCGCAGATTGATCGCCACCAGTAAAGGCACCCCAAAAAGCCTTAAACCTTCGATATGCCTGTCCAGATTCGGAAGGCCTTTCGTCAGCGCATCGATATTATTCTTTGACAATTCCTCTTTTTTGACCCCGCCCTGCCTTTTTAAGGCCCTGCATGTGAGGGTGACGATTACAAGATCGGGCTTTAAACCCGTTTGGCGGCATTTTATGTCAATGAACTTCTCGGCACCCAAATCGGCACCAAACCCCGCTTCGGTAATAACGAAGTCCGAAGCCTTTAAAGCAAGGCGTGTAGCCACGATACTGTTGCATCCGTGCGCGATATTGGCAAAAGGCCCGCCATGAATGAACGCGGGAGTGCCTTCGATGGTCTGGACGAGGTTCGGTTTTAACGCTTCTTTCAACAAAAGAGCCATAGCTCCGGCGGCTTTAAGGTCTTTTGCGGTGATTTCAGCCCCGTTCTTGTCATATCCTATGATTATCTTCCCAAGCCTGTTCTTCATGTCGGTCAAGTTTTCTGACAAGGAAAGGATCGCCATGACTTCAGATGCCGCAGTGATATCAAAACCTTCTGTTCTGGTCACATTTTTATAAGATAAAGTGATGTTCCGGAGCGCCCTGTCGTTCATGTCCATGCATCTTCGCCACACTATCGCGCTGAGGATCAATATTAAGCTCATTCCCCTGGAAAATATGGTTATCGATCATGGCTGAAAGAAGATTGTGCGCCGCGGCGACCATATGGATGTCGCCGGTAAAATGAAGGTTTATGTCGTCCATCGGAAGGACCTGCGAATATCCGCCTCCTGCCGCTCCGCCTTTAAGTCCCATGACAGGGCCGAGCGAAGGCTCGCGGATACAGACAAATGCTTTTTGCCCGAGCTTTGCGAACGCCTGGCCGAGGCCGATGGTCGTGGTGGTTTTCCCCTCGCCCAACGATGTCGGAGTGATCGTCGTAATAAGGATAAGCTTACCGTTCTTCTTTTTCGATAATCTTTTCAGCGCGGAAAGATTGATCTTGGCCTTATCTTTTCCGTACAGCTCCACTTCCGACGCCTTGAACCCCGCCTTTTTAGCAATGTCCAGTATCGGTCTAAGTTTAGCTTTTTGGGCTATCTCTATATCTGAAAGCATAAAACTTAAAGATTTTAGCATAAAAAGACAGGGGTAGCCAGAACAAGAAAAAGTGAAATTTTTCATAATTCTTGTCGATATATATATGTATGAGGAAGGATCAACCAACGGGAAGAAGGTTGATCAGTAAATAAAGGAGGAAAATAAAATGAGTACACCAATCAATTGGTTCAGTTCTAGTTAACAATGGTTCAAACAATGTTAAAAACAGGAGATTAGCAAAACAGAAAAACAGGGAAAGACCCTGGCGATCGGCGATACGGTCCCGACATCAGCCATAAATCCTGACTTTCAATCTTGCGGACCGCTTTTTGTCACAGACGCCACCAGATATTATCAAATCAATCCAAATAATTTATGGCCTTATAATTTTAACATAAAGATCCAACCGATGACTTCCGACTCAACCAGATACGTATTGAGCGAACAAAGCTATAATTCCCAATTGGTTGCTAAAACTCACCATAAGGTTCAATATCAGAGAGTGGATCTGGATTTAGGAACAAAGGACCTTCATACTATAGTAATTAACTTCATAGACGATTCCACACTCTCAAACGGCTACACAATGACATCAGATACCATTTTGCATCCTGCAGATACTACTTGGAACGAATATGTAAATTTCGCAGCTTACAATATACATGAAATCTGGAAATATGACACATTCGATCCCGCCAGTAGGTATTATAGATACCTCAACTATCCCGGAGGCGGAAAGACCATATGAATTTATGGAATGCATTGCTGCCAGAACAAGCGTTAAAGAACCTCCGAAAGAAAAGAATGCCGCTGTAATATCCAGGCCTGCTTTTGGAAAAACAAAAATATTTATTAATGCGAACAGCAAGATCGATCCGTCGGCGAAAATGTTCGACATCACCGGCAGGGCCGTACGGAATGCTTCAAGAGTAACTCCGGGCTTGTACATAATACAAAAATAAATAAAATAGAAGAATAAATTGAGCACATTAAGCGCATTACCAGTTAGCTCAAATTCAGCAACTTATAGTTCGGGCGCTGCGAAAACGGAAAACTTGAGAAAAGCGTTAGCGATCGGAGATCGGGTTCCGATATCCGCCATTAACCCTGACCTTCTGCCATGCATGCCGCTTTATGAGGCTGCAGGAAGCAGGGATTATACCTATCCGATCCGATGCGGTTTTGAATCTTATAAAGTGTATGTCGGACCAATGGGTGGCGCTGACCCGACCAAATATATGCTTCAAATACAGTATTACAATACACAACAATCCATTGATACCTGCATGATCGCCGGCAGTGTGCACATGACCCTGGACCTGGGAACAAAAAATATTAATGTAGCCCGGTTAGTGGCACCCGTCAACGCAAATTATATGCCGGGAGATTCCCTGTATGGCTCATGTTTACAAACTATGTTAAGTGATATTAAATACACGTGGCACAGCAAGAATTCATCTAGTGATACTGCGGCTGTTCCCGGAATGCAAGAGCCTTATGAATTTATGCAGTGTTTCATTAACCAGGTTTCTACCGGAGTTAACCAGAACTTAAAGAAAGCAAACGGTACTGAAAAAGCTAAAATCATTTCAAAGCCAACGAGGATCCTCATTGGCGCGAACAGCAAGATCGATCCATCAGCGAAAATGTTCGACATCACCGGCAGGGCCGTGCCAAATACATCAAAGCTAAATCCGGGCGTGTATATACAAAAGAAATAATAAACCTACGCGGGATATATCCTAAGCCTTCTTCGCGGTTCTTCGCCAACGCTCTCCGACCTTAACCTTCGCTCTTCAACAAGCTGATGCTGAAGCCTTCTTAAGTAAGCGTTCTGCGGGCTGAGGTCGATCGATTTTTTTGAATTCAAAACTTGCCTGATAGCCTCCTCCGCCTCTCTTAATGCTATTTCTTCCGATTCATCCGCTCCCCCGACCTTGAAATAATATCTGAGGAATTTATTTATCTGGTTCGAGACGTTCTTCTTTATCACATGGACAGGCAGCTGGTGCTCCTGCGCGGCTTCCATTATTTTTGTGCCGGGCCTCGATTTTGATCTCACGGTAAGGAGGATATCCGCATCACCCATGTTATCCGCGACTGCCGCCGGGATGCGCATCGCCACTATCGCCCTCTCTATCAATCCCTTGTTCACGCCGAAAGGATATATCCTGAGGATGCTTCTTTCCTTCTTGAGCTCGGACTGGAGCTCTTCCTCATGAGTGAATTCAGGCATTTCCTTCGGCGCTTCCTTTATCTCTATCTTTCCGTCCGGAGTCCTTACCCTTATCTCCGGCTCCGGCTCCGCTCCCCGCAATAACTTGTCGATAGCGGAGGAAACATCCTTGTAAATGGCGAATTTGTCTTTTTCACGGATCTCAATGGCGATATCGAACGTGGGCGGCGCTTTCCTTTCAAGGACGGCTTTTTGCGTGTGGCGTCTCCTCGCCTCGTCATCGCCGAGAATGACCGTCTGAATCCCGCCGACAAGGTCCGACAAAGTCGGATTCTTAAGAATATTTTCAAGGATTATCCCGTGCGCCGTGCCGATGAGCTGAACTCCTCTTTCGGCGATCGTCCTTGCGGCCGCGGCTTCAGCTTCGGTCCCGATCTCATCAACGATTATTACTTCCGGCATGTGATTCTCGACCGCTTCGATCATCACGGCATGCTGTTTGTCGGGAGAAGATACCTGCATCCTGCGCGCCCGCCCTATCCCCGGATGCGGGATATCCCCGTCCCCGCCGATCTCATTTGAAGTATCCACAACGATCACGCGTTTTTGGAACTCGTCAGAAAGGACCCTGGCAGCTTCTCTCAGTTTTGTGGTCTTTCCGATGCCGGGAGGCCCCATAAAAAGGATGTTTTTCCCTGATTCGATAATGTCACGAATGATGTCGATGGTCCCGAATATCGCGCGGCCAAGCCTCAGCGTTAAGCCTATTATCTTCCCGTGCCTGTTCCTTATAGCGGATATCCTGTGAAGAGTCCTTTCGATTCCGGCCCTGTTATCGGAAGTGAATTCGCCCACCTTCCCGGTCACGTATTTTATGTCCTCGTCGGCAACGGAAGTGTCTTCGGCATAAATGACATTCCCGCCTGAGAACCTGATCTCGGGAGATTTCCCCAGATCAAGCACTATTTCTATCATCTCCGAAAGATTGGAACGTAATTCAAAAGCGGATTTTATCCTTGGAGGCAGTACTGTCGAAGAGAAGCCCAAGGTCATCGAAAACTTGCCCTGAAGAATCGCCCTTCAGGGCCGGGCCCTTTGATGTCTTTGGCATTAATTTATTTTCCTTTGACCGCCTTCTTAAGATTTATTCCCGGCACAAAAGCAGGAGACTTGGACTGCGGGATATTTATCTGCGCTCCTGTCTGCGGGTTCCTTCCCACCCTGGAAGCTCTGGTCCTTACCAAGAAATTACCGAATCCTACAAGCCGGACCTTTTCGCCTTTCGACAGCGCTTCCGTGATGACGTTCAGCGATTCCTCGAATATCTTCTCTGCCATCACTTTTTTCACCTTGCTGCCGGCAAGCCTTGACACGACCTTGTTCGCAAGCTGTTTCTGGTTCATTGAGCTTCACCTCCTTGTTCTTACGTTGCCACAACTTTGTTTCTCTGAGGGGAAATCCCCTCAGCGCTCCGCCGATTCAATCGGCTTCGCTACTCCCCTATATTCATTAAACTTGCTGGGCAAGCCCCTCAACGCCCCGATTTCATCGGGGCTACTCCCCAATATTCAACAAATCCCTTTATCTTTATTGGACCCCGCATTTTATCAGAAGTTCATTCCAATGCTTATCAACATTTGCCTGGATCTTCTCCAGTATGGCTTCGTTGCCTGGTTTGAAAAGATGCCTGAACCTGCCCTGGGGCTTCATCCATTCGGTGACGGGCTTTTTGACCTTTGGATTATATGTCAATTTGTATTTGCCGTTCTCAACCTCATAAAGCGGCCACATGCAGGTGTCGATCGCCAGCTTGCCCATTTCAACGGTCTTTTCCATCGGATATCCCCATCCGAGCTGGCACGGCTGGAGGACGCCTATATATTTCGGCCCTTTGATGGTCATGGCTTTTTCTATCTTCCTCGTAAGGTCCATCCAGTCCCCCACAGCCGCCTGGGCCACATAAGGGATCTCGTGCGCGACCATTATCTCGGTCAGATTTTTTCTGAACTGTTCCTTGCCCTGTTTCACTTTTCCGGCGGGGGCCGTTGTCGTGTTCGCTCCCATCGGCGTGGCGCTGGACCTTTGAACGCTGGTGTTCATGTAGGCCTCGTTGTTGTAGCAGACATAAAGCATGTCGTGGCCTCTCTCCATCGCGCCGGAAAGCGACTGGAATCCTATATCGTATGTGCCGCCGTCGCCGCCGAAAGCCACGAACTTTATCTCTTTATTTATCTTGCCTTTTTTCTTCAGGGCATTGTACGCCGTCTCCATGCCGGATACCGTGGCGGCCGAATTCTCAAAGGCGTTGTGCAGGAACGGGACGTTCCACGCCGTAAAAGGATATATTGTAGTGACTACTTCCAGGCATCCTGTCGCGCATCCCACCACCACCGGGTCTTTTATCGAATGCATTACCTGCCTGACGATTATCGGGATCCCGCATCCCGCGCACGCGCGGTGGCCGCCCGTCAGTCTCTCTTCCTGTTTCGCCATTTCTTTTATATTGGCCATTATATTCCCCTCACTCCCAGATAATTATAGGCCTTTTTGACCTTGCCGGTCTTGACGATCTCCTGCAGCTCCCTGTAAACGCCGTCGATCTCCTCCGTGGAAATATCCCTGCCTCCCAGGCCGTAAACATAATTGACCATTTTCGGCTTTACCGGGGAATCATACAGTGCGGACGTTATTTCCGTGAACAACGGCCCGCCCATGGAACTGAACGTGTCGCTCCTGTCCAACACCGCCACCGCTTTTATCTTTGAGAGCGCTTTCACCATCTCTTCGTACGGGAACGGCCTGAAAACCCGCAGCTTTAGAAGCCCCGCTTTGATACCTTTGATCCGGAGGTCATCCACGACGCTCTTCGCCGTGCCGGCCGTGGAACCGAGCGCGACTATCGCGATATCCGCATCATCAAGTTTATATTCCTCGAAGAGCTTATATTCTCTGCCGAATTTTTTTCCAAAATCCTTGCCGACCTCTTCGATCACTTCTTTCGCGCCCCTCATGGCCTCCGCGACGGCGTATTTGTGCTCGAAATAATAATCCTGAAGGTCCAGCGCGCCGACCGTGATCGGCTTGTCCATGTCAAGCAGGGAATATTCCGGCTTGAATTCGCCGATATATTCTTTAACTTTCTCGTCGTCGATCGTCTCTATCTTTTCCATGCAGTGGCTGATTATGAACCCGTCGGTCGTCACCATGGCCGGCAGCCTTACTCTTGTATCTTCGGCTATCTTTACCGCCTGAAGGATATTATCGTAAGCTTCCTGCGGATTCTCCGAGAAAATATGGATCCAGCCAAAATCCCTGGCGGCCATCGTGTCGCTGTGGTCGCAGTGGATATTGATGGGGCCGGATATCGCCCGGTTGACTTCCGGCATCACTATCGGAAGCCTCAGCGCCGACGCAATGGGAAGTATCTCGTACATTAATGCCAAGTCCCTGCGATGATGTGGCTGTCATTGCCCTTGCTCCCGCTGCGGAAGCTCCAAGCGTGGCGCTCATCGCGGAATGCTCGGATTCAACTGCGACGAATTCCGTGTCCACCAGGCCGTCCGCGACGAACTGCGCGAATATCATCGCTATTTCCGTGGCGGGAGTTATCGGATAAGCGGCGACAACGTCGGGATTTATCTGGCGCATCGCCTCCGCCATAGCTTCATTTCCGGTTTTTGCGTACTATTGGCATGTTATTTTTCCTCCCCTTCCATTGTGATGGCCTTATTCGGCTTTACCGGGCATATTTCGGCGCATATGCCGCAGCCTTTGCAGTGCTTCAGATCGAACCCCGTCATTTTTGATGTTGTCTTGTCCACAGTAACGGATGAATCGGGACAATGGATCCAGCAGAAGAGGCATTGGATGCATATCTCCGGATGCCAGATGGGCCTCCTGCTCCTCCAGTCGCCGGTTTCGAATTTATCGGCCGTGCCGGCTTCCAGCACGTCGCCTTTTTTCAGTTGCTTCCAGTTCATCAGTTCGGCCATTTAATTCTTTACCTCCTCATAAGCGCGTCTCACAGCTTTCAAGTTGCCCTCAACTATCTCGGGCTTTGAAGCGAATTTCTTTTTTAATTTGATCTCCAGGTCCTTCAAGAGCCTTTCAAAATCCAGGAGCTTTGTCGCATTGGCCATGGCGCCAAGCATGGGCGTGTTCGGGATGTCCCTTCCCATGGTCTCCTTCGCTATCTTGGACGCATCGATGGTATAAACCTTAACGTCCTTGTTCTTCAGCTCGCCTTTGATCTCTGCCGGAGTTTTGCTGGTATTAATGATGATCTTTCCGTCGGCGGGAACGCCCGCAAGGACGTCCACGCTGCTTATCAATGTCGGATCGAGGACAATCACATATTTCGGGTTCTTGATCGCGCAGTGAAGGGTTATGGGCCCGTCCGAAAGCCTGTTGAACGACTGGACCGGCGCTCCCATCCTTTCGGGGCCGTATTCAGGGAATGCCTGGATGAATTTTCCTTCAGAAAGCGCGGCGTCCGCGAAAAGGAGCGCCGCTGTTTTCGCTCCCTGGCCTCCCCTTCCGTGCCATCTTATCTCAACAATCTCGTTCTTCGCCATTTCTCCTCCTTAATTACCCTAATATCCCAGCCAGCTTCGGCAGGACCTTCGCGGATATTACGATATTCAGTGCTACCAGAATGATGAACGGGATCGATGCTGCGAGAAAAGCTTTCCATCTTGGCAGGTTGTGCGTTTTCCTTCCGAGAATGCTGAAAAGCCCGTACAAGAATACCGCGGAACAATAAAAAATAACCCTTTCTCCGTTGATCCAGTCAGAAAATGCCATCAGTTTGTGCTTTACCGGCAACATCAATAATATGTTAAGCAAACCGGAAAGAAAGACGCCGCTGGAAAAAAGCGAAGCCTTAAATACTTCGGAAAAATTCCCTTTTCCGCCCAAAAGCAAAAGCAGGAAATTCAGGATGGCGGCGCAAAAGAACATCAATCCGATCACCGCGCAAATGAATATGCCCCCAAGTATGAGGGCTGTCATTGCAAAGAACGCGATCCCCATCACAGAAAGGACAGGGATCACTATTATAAGCTTCCGCCCAGAAATGCCTTCAATAAGGCTTAATCCTGTTGGAATATAACTGTTTATGAAAAATACGATCGTAAGAGTGATGGCTATCACCCAGCCGGTGATCATGGCGAATGAAAGAGGCTCCTCGCGCCAGGTGCCTTTCGGCATGCGCTGATAGAAAAGTATCGGCCTTAATATCAATGTATATAATGTATCTAGATACCAGTTCAAGAGACTTCTCGCCTTCCTTCAAATGCTTTTGTGAGCGTGACCTCGTCCGCGTAATCCATGTCGCTGCCGACCGGCAGACCGTATGCTATGCGGGTGACAGTTACCAGCGGCTTCAAAAGTTTTGTCAAATAGATGACCGTCGCTTCCCCCTCCACAGTAGGATTAAGCGCCAGGATCACCTCTTTTACATCCTTCAGCCGCTTAAGTAATTCTTTTATCCTCAGGTTCTCGGGCCCGACACCGTCCAGCGGAGAGATGACCCCGCCCAGAACATGGTAGAGACCATTATACTCTCTCGTCTTCTCTATCGCAATCAGGTCCTGAGAGAGAGCCACGACGCATATCTTGCTTTTGTCCCTGTTCGTATCACTGCATATCTCGCAGGGATCTTCCACTGAAATATTGAAGCAGGTCGAGCAATATCTGACCTTTTTCTTCGTTTCCTGCAATGTGCTGATAAGTTCTTTTACATCGCTGTTCCGACGCCTGAAGGATGTAAAAAGCCAGCCTCTGCGCCGATTTCGGGCCGATGCCCGGCATTTTTGTGAACTCGGAAATAAGACGGCCCATCGGCTCAGGATATCTGGATGACATGGTTCCGCCTAGAAAAGGCCGGGTATGGAAAGCCCGCCTGTTACCCTTTTTAATTTGATGGCCGCTTCTTTTTTCGCGGTCGCAAAGGCTTTATCGACAGCGTCGGAGATAAGCCATTCGATGCGTTTGATATCATTGTTCTCAAGTATTTTCGGGTCAAGCTTAAGTTCGCGCAGCTCCAGATCGCCCGATACGACCACTTTGACGCCGCCTGAATTCTCCTCAAATGTGGTTTGCGAAAGTTCTTTCTGGACGCTCTTCAGGTCTTCCTGCATTTTCTTGACCTTGCCGACCATGTCGCCGATATTTCCGAATATCATAGAATGAAATATACATGCCTTTTTTATTGCTGTCAAGGGAAAAATGGAGAGGTGGGACTAAGATATCACCTGGCCGCCGAAAAGATCGGCCGCCTTCGACGCTATTTCTTCCTGCGCGGCAGAAGCAACGGACGCGTCTATCATGCTTTCCAGCTTGATATCCCTGCCGTAAACCTTTTTCAATGCCGCCTCTGCCACATCCTTTGCCTGTCCGTCATCCAAAGTTGATTTATGGAAAGCAAAACCCTTCCTGAACCTTACGACCAGCTTGCCCTCTGACAAAGAGAAAGGATCGGCTTCGTGAAGGGCGATGTAAGCGTGGATGCTTTTCTTTTTAACCTCGTTCAGCACCGAATCCCAGCCTGTCCTGATGGATGAGATGCCCTCGCCGGACGGTTTCTGGATGACAGGCTCATCCAACTTTGCTGCAGCCGGTTTTTCATCGAACGTTTTAACGGACTTTTCTTCTTTCTTGTCAAATTTGAGGGGTTGCCGCTCTTCGATCTTTTTCTCCGGCATTTTGGGATCCTGGCAGCTCTCAAGGACAGCCACTTCCAGCAGCAGCCTCGCCTGCGGATGCCACTTCATGTCAACTTCCGCTTTTGAAAACACTTTCATCATTTCTTTTATTTTATCAAGCGTGAATAATCTTGCCTGGGCCTTCAATCTGGCAAGATGTTCGGAAGATTCTTCGATGACCGAATCGCTGCCCAGTATGGTGAACATCAAATTCCTCAAGTGAAGGAGGATATCTTTTGTCGCCTGGGGAATGCTCCTTCCTGAAGACGCCATAATGTTCACAAGCTCAAAAAGCTTATTGACATCGTTTTTGCCGAGCGCTTCACCGAATTCAAAAACAGCGTCGGTGTTCGCCGTGCCGAGGACGGAAATCACATCATCCGCCTTTATGCTCTTGCCGCTGAAAGAAATTAGCTGGTCGAACAGCGATATGGCGTCCCTCATTGAACCGTCCGAATTCCTCGCGATCATGGAAGCGCCGGCATCGTCGATCTTTATTCCTTCGGCATCAGCGATCTTTTTCAATTGGGAAAGTATCTCCGGATTTGAAAGCCGCCTGAAGTCCAGCCTCTGGCAGCGGGAAGCGATCGTCACGGGAACTTTCTGGGATTCGGTCGTGGCAAGAATGAATACCGCGTGCGCCGGCGGCTCCTCCAGCGTCTTAAGAAGCGCGTTGAAAGCCTCGGATGTGAGCATGTGGACCTCGTCGATGATGTAGACCTTGTATCTGCCTTCAACAGGAGTGTATCTGACGCCTTCTCTCAAATTCCTTATTTCATCGATGCCCCTGTTGGAAGCGGCGTCGATCTCGATAACATCGATAGCGTGGCCGTTCTTTATTTTCATGCACTGGTCGCATGTGCCGCAAGGGTTCGGGGTCGGCCCGTTAACGCAGTTGAGCGCTTTCGCCAGTATCCTTGCCGTGCTGGTCTTTCCGGTCCCGCGGGGCCCGGAGAAAAGATAAGCGTGCGCGACCCTTCCGCTCTTCACGGCATTCTTCAGCGTCTGGACAATGAACTCCTGCCCGACTATCTCGTCGAAGTTCTGCGACCGCCATTTTCTGTATAAAGGAACGTAATTCATTGTTTGTATATCCTCGGCACTCTTTTCCCTATCCCGCAAATTATCTCATAACTGATGGTATCCGCAAGTTTCCCGATATCATCGGCTGAAATGTTTTCTTTTCCCTGGCTTCCGATGATGGCTACTTCATCGCCGACCTTGATATTCGAATCACCGACATCGATAAGCGTCAGGTCCATGCATACCCTTCCAACTATCGGAAATCTTTTGCCTCTTATCAAGACTTCGCCTTTGTTCGAAAGCGCCCGCGGAAGCCCGTCGGCATAACCCACCGGCAGCGTGGCGATATTCGCAGGATGCTTTGTTATATATGTGGAGCCGTAGCTCAGCGGCGTGCCCGCGGGAACTTTTTTCAGGTAAACGACATGGGTTTTGAATTGAAGCGCCGGCTTTAAGTTCACGATATGCTTTTTTATCCCTTGAGGATAAATTCCGTACATCGAAAGCCCCACTCTTACCATATCAAGATGGCTCGCCTGATGATTGATGACCGCCGCGCTGTTCGCCGCGTGCAGGATGTAGCTGACATGGTCTATCTTTGATATGAACGACCTGAACCTTTTCAGCTGTTCAGCCGTGAACTCATCCATCTCTTCCGAGCCTGCGAAATGAGTGAAAATGCCTTCGATCCTCAGATCCGGCAATCTTGAAATTGCTTTGAATAATTCCTCCGCCTCGCCGAAATGCATCCCCACCCTTCCCATTCCGGTATCGATCTTCAAATGGACCCTTGCTTTTTTACCGAGCTTTTTGGCCGCTCTGGAAAGGGCAGATGCCAATTGCAATGTATATACCGTTTGAATGAACCCATTCTTTACGATATCGACCGCATTCGACGAGTGAGTCTCGCTGAGAAGAAGGATGGGAGCTTTAATGCCGGCCTTTTTTAATTCGAGCGCCTCGGAAAGCGTCGCCACCGCAAGGCAGTCAACTTTGTTTTCTATGGCTTTCGAAACCGCGACCGCTCCATGCCCGTAGGCATCAGCCTTCACAACAGCCATGAATTTAACTTTGCGCGCAAGGAGAGATCTCAACTCTTTAATATTATGAAGGATATTTGAAATGCTGATCTCAACGAAATGTCTGATCTCCTTCATTTTTTCTTCCACTCCTCAAGTTTGATGATATATTTATCATTAAGTTTGATGTCTCCCAGCTGGATATCCCTTCCTGTCCCCAGGCCGTGAAAATCCGTCCCGCCGGTCATCAAAAGACCGTTCTTTCTCGCAAGAGCCTGATAATGCTTTACCTGAAGATCAGAATGTTTTCCGTAATATACTTCTATCCCGGCCAATCCTTCCGCGGCAAGCTCCGGGATCAGATTCATCCCGTTTGGACACTGCCGGATGGGCAAACACAGGTATGCCTCCGGCTTTTATGATGGTCTGTATCGCATCGGCAGGGGTCAGGCGGTAATGCGGAACATATGCCGGTCCGTTGTTATTGAGATATTTATTGAAAGCTTCCTGGATGGTGCTGACTATGCCGGCCTTAATAAGCGCGCGCGCCACGTGAGGCCTGCCCACCGAGCCCTTTTCGGCAAGGTCCAGCACTTCCTTCGCGCTCAGGGTGACGTCAAGGTTTTTCAGTTTTTCCATGATCTTATAGACCCTGTTGGTCCTGTCTTCCCGGATCTTCAGTAACAGGTCTTTCAGCCATTTCAGCCTTATGGTCGATGAAGTATCCGAGTATGTGTAACTCGGCGTCCTGGAGATCTGTGGTGAATTCAATGCCGGGTATCACCCTTACGCCGAGTTTTTTCCCCTCTTCCACAGCAGGCTCGATCCCGTCAATAATATCGTGGTCGGTTATGGATATCACTGTAAGCCCCGCATCGCGGGCTTTTCTGACTATCTCTTCAGGGGAGAACATTCCATCCGAGAAGTTCGTGTGAATGTGCAGGTCAGCAGGCATGAGGGAATTATAACATTTTTCAGAAGCACATAAAAGGAAAAGCTACCAAGTAACCTTCAATTTACCTGGTAGCTTTATTGAATTAAGAACTCAAGCTACGCCATTCCGCCGATCCTGAACATCTTTGTGCCGCATTTCGGGCATTTACCCGAAACGGCTTTCCTCTTGTTCTTTAACGTGACTTCTTTCGGGCTGTCCATTGTTTGTTTCTTTTTGCATTTCACGCAATAACCTTTTACTTCCGCCATGATTCACCTCCTGATCTGTTTTATTTCCCTTATTCTGTGAGCATTTTAAGAGCAACTTGCCTCATAGTCAAGCACAATTTACGAACAAATCATATCTGCTATAACTGACCCATTATCTTGTGAACTTGCGGGATCACACGTACATTTGCCAAATGCCTTTTCGCGATCGAATGGAATGTGATCATCTGCTCCGGAAGCGGCCCGTGCTTGATATCGCGAACGGGAGTGACAGGCTGAAGCACAAGAGGAATATCCCTGCTGATATCCGCTATTGTCTTTGAAGCGTTCTCGATCTCAATAGGCTTTGACTGTTTCCCAAAAACTATCTTCACGAACATATCCTTCGCGATCGCGATCTCAAGGAACTTTTTATGCTCAGCAAGCACATCTGAAGCGCCTGTCATGCTCGGCAATTTAATATCCATGGCAACGATATCAACCTGATCTATGATCTCGGCCAGCCTTTCCGGCATAGTGCCGTTGGTCTCAAGGTATATCTTCAATCCCCTCTCCTTCAGCTTTGGGATCAGATTCTTCAGAATATCCATCTGAATAATGGTTCTCCTCCGGTCAGAGAAATGCTGTGGTGAAGGTCCTTTGGCCCTTTCAGGTGATCGACAAACATGCATATTTGATCGATAGTCGCTGGGTTATTATATATTTTGAAATCGCTTTTCCCCGGGGTTTCTTCCACTCTGAATGTTTTTTGAGGTACTAGACAGTCAACGCTATCGCAGTACGCGCAGCTCATGTTGCACATCAAGGTATCTTATGAATATCTGCCGCTCGCCGATATAGAGGCCTTCGCCCTGGAAAGAGGAGAATATTTCGTAGAGATGCGCTTCTGTGCCGCTCACTCGGTACGCCTTGTATGTCTTTTCCGCCGCGGCGCCGTCTTCGCCGACAAGACCCAGAGGATTGCCGCCGACGATCACTTTTATCGCTCCGCCGTTGTCGGTCTTCACTTTTATCTCCCTGCCTATGAACCTGAGTTTTGTCCCCGGCTTTACCGTTCCACTGAACAATTCCATGGAGCCGGAAGAGACCTTTATCGTAGCTCTTCCAACCGCCTGGATCTTTACTTCGATCCTGCCCTTCGGCACGGCTGATTCATCAGCAACTTTTTCCTTGGGGCGCGACAGGAGGAATATATTTTTGCGTTCGCAGGCGGATTTGCCTTGATAAGCATTCTACTTTTCGGACGGAAAGAGACTGATCCGCGGGACCAGGCTCACGGCAAAGAACGCTATAATCAAGAATATCGCGAGCATTGCCGCATATTTGATGATATTAAAATTGACCTTCGGCAAAGCGGCTCGCGGGAGTTTTGGCATCGCCGGACGCTTTGGCATATGCAGGGAGCTTTGGCATTTGCGGAAGTTTCGGCATGCGAATATCGAAATTCAAATCTTGAAAGATCGATCTTCGGGAACCTAGGCATTTTCAGTTCAAAATTCATATCGGGCATTTTCGGCATCGGTATGTTCTTCCTGCCCTTCGGCGCCGGAACAATAGCTCTTCTGCCCTCATCTATGTTCCTGAAATATTCCGATAACTCGCTTAAAAGACCTTTCGGGTCCAGCCCCAGATATTCGGAATACGCTTTTAAAAAGCCTTTTGCATATACGAGAGAAGGGAGCAAAAGGAAATTTTCATCCTCCAGCGCCTGAAGGTATTTCTTATTTATCCTTATGACCGAAGAAATCTGCGCGACGGACAGCTTCCGCTCTTCTCTTTTTTCTTTTAAGATATTTCCGATGCTCATATTGATCCCTCCTGTGCCTGTTCTTTCGGCAGAATAGAGCCTTCTTTGAACGCGGTGATCTCATCTACCGGCAGAGGCGACATGTCCTTCAGGTCCTTCAATCCGAAATGCCTCAGGAAATCCACCGTAGTTCCGTAGAGGATGGGCCTTCCAAGCCCTTCACCCTTTCCGACTTCCTTTATAAGCCGTTTATCAACGAGAGTGTCCACAACGCCGTCCGAATTGACGCCCCTGATATTTTCAATTGTTAATCTGGTAACCGGCTGTTTATAGGCGATTATGGCCAGTGTTTCAAGCGCCGCGTTGGAAAGCGTTGTCTCTATGGGAGAATGGATGAGTTTGTCGACAAAATCAACGTTCTCAGGTTTCGTCACCATGTGATATCCGCCGGCTATCTTCACGATATTAACTCCCTTGCCGTCATATTCGACAATAAGGTCATAAAGGGTTTTTTCTATCAGCTTTATATCCACGCCTGTCACCGTTTGAAGCTCCTCCAGAGTGACCGGCTTTTTTGTGATGAACAAAAGCGATTCCAGTATTGTTTTCAGTCTTGGATAGCTGATCTCCATGCCTTCTTCCAAATTATCTCCTCGCATTCCCGTAAATATATATCTCGCCGAAAGTATCGCTCTGCAGGATCTTTATCAGTTTCTGCCTGATCAGCTCGAGTATGGCGAGAAAAGTGATGATGATCTCGTTCTTGACGAACCTGACAAAAAGAGAATCAAAGCTCAAGCCCTCCGGGCTGTTCCTTAACTTTTCCTTGATCTCGGCGATCTTATCGTCCACAGAAAAAGCTTCTGCGATTATTTCCGATGTCTTTTCCCTGCTCTCCGCAATGTCCCAGACGCGCTTGAAAGCAGCGACCAGGTCCTTCATTGAAACTTCCACAAGGAATATTTCCCTGTCCTCCAGGGCTTCCTCCGGCTTATACCTGGCATAAACCTTCTGGAACACTTCCTTGCGCTCTTTCAGGCTCAACGCGAGGCCCTTGTAGAGCTTGTATTCCGCGAGCCTCTCCAGAAGCTCTTCTTCTACATTCGACGAGGCTCTTCCTCATCTTCAAGAGAAGGTTTTTCGGGGAGAAGCATTTTGGATTTCATTTCCAGAAGATATGCCGCCATAAGAAGGAATTCACCGGCAACGACCATGTTCAGCTTGTCCATGGTCTTTATGTGTTCCATGAACCCGGCGGTAATGCCAGTTAATGACACTTTATATAGGTCGATATCGCCTTTGTCGATCAGCGCCAGCAGAAGATCAAACGGCCCTTCGAAAGCTTCCTGTTTTACCTGGTAAGAACTTAGAAGCGATTTTTCTTCTTCATCATTTTCGATCGCTTCATTTTTCACTTCGCTCTGCATCACTTAATTCCCATCGCTTCTTTCGCTTCGGCGAGAGTCTCGCCTGGCGTTCTGCCTGCGCTTTCTTGTTCCCTTCAGCGAACACCTCCCGAACATGTTCCTTGTTCTTTTCCAGCGCTTTTCTTTTTTCATAAATGGGCGCAAGGAACTCATTCAGCTTCTCCGCGATCGATCTTTTTGCATTCAACGCAGCCGATCTTCGCGCCGGAACAATCCACTTTTATCCTTTTTGCCTCTTCCTTATTGAATAATTTATGGTAAGCGTAGATCACGCATATATCCGGATGTCCTTTGTCACCCTTTTTTACTCTCGCGGGATCCGTCACCGCCTCGCCCACCCTGCGCGCCACGACTTCCGGCGGATCGGATATGGCTATTATATTGCCGTAGCTTTTGCTCATCTTCCTTCCGTCCAGTCCCGGCAGGACAGCCGCTTCCGTAAGAAGGTCCTCTGGGATAGGGAATATTTCCTTGTACAGATGATTGAACCTGCGCGCTATCTCCCTGGTGAATTCCAGATGCGGAAGCTGGTCCTGCCCCACAGGAACGTAATCAGCTTTATATATAAGTATATCCGCCGCCTGGAGGACCGGATAACCCAGGAATCCATAAGTACCGAGGTCTTTTTCCTTCAGCTCGGCGATCTGCGATTTATACGTGGGGATCCTTTCAAGCCACGGAAGCGGGGTTATCATGGAGAACATGAGATGAAGCTCGCTGTGCTCGGGGATATCGGACTGGATGAAAAGCGTTGACTTTTCGGGATCAAGCCCCGCGCTGAGCATATCAATGGCCACATCCATTACATTAGCTTTCAATTTGTCCGTGTCGGCGTATCCCGTTGTTAAAGCATGAAGATCGGCAATGAAATAATGGCAGTCGTACTTATCCTGAAGCTTGACCCAGTTCGAAATTGCCCCGACAAGGTTCCCCAGATGGAGCTTGCCGGACGGCTGGATCCCGGATAAAACCTTCTTCTTTATCATGTTTTTCAAATTATATCACAGAACTTTCTTTTTTGTCGGGCGCAATATCAAGCCTTCTAAGGGCGAATTCCGCCACATTCTTGAACACCGGCGCGGCCACCTTTTCTCCCCAGATGACGGGCTTCGGATCATTCATTATGACTAGAAGCGCGATGCTTGGGTCATCCAGGGGAGTGAATCCGATGAAAGAGGAGATATAATGGCCGTCCATATATCCCTTTCCTTCAGGCTTAACTTTTTGAGCTGTCCCTGTTTTCCCGCCCACCCTGAACCCGTCTATCTTCGCGAGATGGCCCGTTCCGTGCTCAACCGCATCCTCGCAAAGGGCCAGCATTTCTCTTGCGGTCTTCGGCGATATCGCGCGCCCGCGTGATTCAGGGGAATATTCTTTATAAAAATCAGCGTCATCGTTCTCTATTTTTTTTATCAGATGAGGCCTCATCCTTATGCCGCCATTGGCAATTGATGATAACGATGCAAGCAGCTGCACGGGAGTGACAGCAATGCTCTGCCCGAAAGCAAGCATGCCTATGTCCGGTTTGTCCCAGAGAGAGGGCTCATAAAGGATCCCTTTTGATTCGCCCATAAGTTCTATTCCGGTCTGATCACCGAATCCGAAATTTTTTAAATTTTTATAGAAATTCTCGGGGCCGATCTTAAGTGCTATCTGGACCGCGCCGGTGTTCACGGATTCGCCAAGTATCTCACCAAGAGAAAGGTCTCTCTTCGTTAATTTCAATTCATGCGAATTCTTAATGATGCGTCCCCCGACATTGATCTCATCGGGACAATAGACCACGCTGTTCGGGGTTATGACACCTTCTTCCAGTCCGCTTGCAACGGTCACGAGTTTGAAAGTGGAACCCGGCTCGTAAACATCCGTGACAACATGGTTGTACCAGACATCCTGTTTGAATTTCTGGTAACTATTCGGATCGAAATCCGGGAATGATGCAATGGCAAGTATTTCGCCGGTCTTTATATCCATCACTATGATGCTGCCCGAAATGGAATGTGAGGATTCCGTCATTTTCTTTATTTCTGTCTCAGCTTTATATTGTATAGGCTCATCGATAGTGAGGGTGATATTCCCGCCGTTCGTCGGTTCCTTAATGACCCTTAAATTCGACGTCATTATCTCACGGCGGCTCGGGTCGACTTCGGTTATAAGCAGCCCCGCTTCCCCTTTCAGATATTTATCGCAGGAAATTTCGATCCCGGAGAGGCCTTCATTGTCCATGCCGACAAAGCCGAGGATCTGTGAAGCAAGCCGGTTCTTGGGATACTCCCTTTTTTTCTCTGACAGCAGATTTATGCCTGAAAGATTTTTTGCTTTTATTTTCTGCGCAAGCGGCTCCTCTATTTTCCTCGTAACCCAGACGAACGGCTTGTCCGAATCCATTTCCTCGAGAATATCCGATGTCTTGATATGTAATAACTTTGAAAGTATGGCGGCCGTCCCGGGCTTATTTTTTACTTCCGATGGAACGATGAACACCGAGAATGCCTTTATGGAAGTCGCGAGCAGGTTGCCGTTGCGGTCATAAATATCGCCTCTGTCCGGCAAAAGCGTTATTATCCTTTTGCGCTGTTCATTCGCCTTATCCAGAAAAAAATCATGCCTTACCACCTGAAGATAGAACGACCTGAAAGCCAGTAAAAAAAGGAGAGAGAGCAAAAATCCCAGGAAATGCACGGCCCTTGCCCGCCCGATCTGCAATCGGCTTATTTCGAAGGCCCTATCCATTGCACAATTCCGGGATGAGCATTTCCAGCGTCAATTTTGGCGAAGCCCCGCTCTTCATTTTCAGGTCCGCATGATGGAGCTTCTGTATGAAGGCCGATAATTCACGAACGGTGAATTTCCCTGTCTTTTCCGCGCATTTTTTGATAAAGAACGGCTTTGCGTGAAGCTCTTTGGCGATTTCGAACTGCGAAAGCCCTTTTTCTTCCAGGCACTTCACCTGAATGAGCATCCTGTAAAGCTTTGCAAGCATTCCTATGAGGCTGTGAGGGTCCTGATTGTCCTTGAAATATCTGCTCAGGCATTTTATAGCTTCGCGCACATCCCTGTCCCTTAAAGCGTTGGACAATGCAAAAGCATCTGTTTCTCCTGAGCTAGCCAGACCTGATACGTCACTTTCTTCTATGACATCCCTGCCCCCGATAAAAGTAACGATCTTTTCTATCTCCTTGTCAAGCATCCTCAGGTTCAAGCCGGCTATTTCAAGCAAAAGGTTCGCCGCACGGCTTGATATTTTTTTATTGTCGGCCCTGACCCGGTTCACTGTCCACGCAAGCGCCTTGTCCTGCTCCCATTCATTGAATCTTCTGAATTCCCTTGTTTCGCCGTTCTTCTCCATGAATTTGAAGAATTTTTTCCTTTTATCGGGGCCGCTATAATCAATGAATATGACCTTCACGCTGTCATCAAGACCGCGCAGAACATTGAACAGTTCTTCATTTTCCTCATCGCCGCCGTCATAGGAATCTATCATGACAAGGCGCTGTCCACCAAGCAAAGGGCATGTGGTCAAGGCGGAAATGATATTATCCGTCCCTGTCTTTTCCGCGTCGATGCGTTCAATATTGAATTCCGTATATCCTTTTTTGATCTTTTTCAGCTCTTCATCAAGCAGGAAATCTTCGTCGCCGTAGAACAGGCTAATTTTCGGCATATAGAGACCTTTCATCCCCGATAGTTGTCGGAGAACCATGCCCAGGATAAACAATGGTATCATCGGGAAGTTTCATGAGTTTTTCAATGCTTTCCAATATTTCCTGTTCGCTTCCGCCCGGGATATC
This sequence comes from uncultured bacterium, assembly GCA_963768305.1. Classification (GTDB taxonomy): domain Bacteria; phylum Margulisbacteria; class WOR-1; order CAVSGV01; family CAVSGV01; genus CAVYHE01. Next base: position 68,095 of record CAVYHE010000004.1, on the reverse strand, counting down.
CGTCCTTCCGTATGTTCCCGCAAAAAGAGTATCCCCGCTGAACAGATTGCCCCCGCCAAAAAGGCAGATGCTCCCTTTAGAATGGCCGGGAGTCGCAATGACATTTAATTCGATATCGCCGATATTGACCATCTCATCATCTTTTAGAAGCCTCTTTATCTGGAGGGTTTCCAGCTTCATCCCTGAAAATTCCTCGAAATAAGCCTTGAAAAATTTCATCAATTTCAGCCCGTGCTCGCCCAGTGCCGCGACGATGCCGTATTTCTCAGCCAGCAAGGCATTCGCGCCCACATGGTCGGGGTGCACGTGAGTATTTATGATCAAGATCGGCTTGAGCTTTTCAGCATCGATCGCTTGTATGATCTTTTCAGGTTCGTCCCCCGGGTCTATTATAACGGCTTCCTTTGTTGTTTCCGAGGCCACAATGTAGCAGTTCGTCTTTAATTCTCCCACTTTGATCGTTTTAATTATCATCGATATATTTTAAAAAGCCGTCGAGTGAACTTTCCCGCAGTTGCGGGAGAACCACCGGCTCCTCAATTCTACTAAAGTGCTATGGAGCCGCCGAGTGGACTTGAACCACCAACCTGCTGATTACAAATCAGCTGCTCTACCGTTGAGCTACAGCGGCATGTTCTCATTAGCCAGCGGTCGGGATCGAACCGACGACCTGCTGATTACGAATCAGCTGCTCTACCAACTGAGCTACGCTGGCGATTTTAACCATTATATAAGAAAATTAAAAGAAGAGCTAGAAGAGGTTTTGTGAGGTTTTATTCAAATGCCCTTTTAAACTCTTCAGCTAACACCTTCGCAAGATCTTTATTGTTTATTTCCACCCCGCAAAGATCATAGATCGAATTGAAATCAACGCAATTTCTTATAAAATCCGCAGGTTTTAAAGTTGAATTTTTGACGAATATCGATCCCTGTTGAAGTAAAGCCTTCTTCCCCCTCTTTTGCGCGCTGCCGACGATCTTGACGCCGTCCAGGGTTATCTCGTATGTCGCGGGGTAGCTGAAACATAACCTTGCCGATTCATTGTGCCGTGAGCTTGAGATCTCGGCGTTCACGCCGAACTTTCGCAATGCCTTGATAACGATCTCCGAAATGGTGATATATGATTCGATCATGCCCGCCGGCAATCGGGGATCATCTTTGTCGCAGATCAAGCTGTATGTTGCCTCATATTCATTATGGAAAACGATGCCGCCGCCTGTGGGGCGCTTGACTATTTCTATCCCGTGTTCTCTGCAATTCGATTGATTGAGCTCGATATTCGGGTCCTGCGAATACCCGAGAGAGATGCACGGCTTTTCCCATCCGTAGATACTCAATGTCGGCTGGCCCTGTTCCCGTTCAAATTTGTCGAATAAATACCTGTCCTGGTCCATGTTGTAGTGGCCCGAGTGCTTGCTGAATGGGATGATGTTTATCATTAGGAGCAGTTTACCAGTGAAGCCTCGGTTCTCTCGCCGCCTTCGTTTCATCCAATCTGCCGACCGGTGTAGAGTAAGGAGCCCCTTTAACGAGCGCGGGATCGGTCTCGCATTCCTTCGCGATAGATATCATCGCATCGCAGAATCTATCAAGGGTTTCCTTTGATTCCGTTTCAGTGGGTTCGATCATCATCGCTTCATGCACGATCAAAGGGAAATATATCGTCGGGGGATGGAATCCGTAATCTATCAATCTCTTCGCGATGTCCAGCGCCTTAACTCCGTATTTCTCCTTCTGATGCTCGGCCGATATGACGAACTCATGCTGACATACTTTGTCGTAAGGCAGATGATAATAAGGTTTCAGCCTTTTCAATATGTAATTCGCATTGAGAACAGCATTTTCCGAAACGTCTTTCAAACCTTCAACGCCGAGAGATGATATGTATGAGTATGCTTTGACTATCACATTGATATTGCCAAAGAAGGAATGGACTCTGCCGATGCTTTTTGTGTGGCCGTCAGCCGTAAGCCGATAGCTGTTTTGCTCTTTAAGGATCTTCGGAATAGGCAGAAAAGGTTCAAGATGCTTCTTCACACAAACAGGGCCGGAACCCGGTCCTCCGCCGCCGTGAGGGGTTGCGAAAGTCTTGTGAAGATTGAAATGCGCGATATCAAATCCCAGATCCGCCGGCCGCACCTTGATAAGGGTGGCGTTCGCGTTCGCGCCGTCATAATAGACCTGCCCGCCGGCTTTATGGACAATATCAGCGATCTTGAGGATGTTTTCATCGAACAATCCTAAAGTATTCGGGTTGGTCAACATCAGCGCCGCTGTATCCGGCCCGACCGCTTTTTTCAGTTCGTCGAGGTCCACGCCGCCGTTCTTATTCGAGCGGACTTGAACAGCCTTCCATCCGACCATCGAGACTGAAGCCGGATTCGTGCCGTGCGACGAATCAGGAACAATGACCTTATCCCTTAACCCCTGTCCCTTATCCCTTAAGAACGCCTTGATCATAAACAGTGATGTCAGCTCGCCGTGTGCTCCAGCCGCCGGCTGAAGCGTGGCGGCGTCGAACCCGAATATCGCGCAAAGATATTTTTCAAAATTGAATAACAGCTCGAGTATTCCCTGGACTTGAGAAGCATCCTGATTGGGATTGATGTCAGTGAAACCCGGGAGCTTCGCTATATCTTCATTGACCTTAGGATCGTATTTCATCGTGCATGACCCGAGGGGATAAAATCCGCTGTCTACGCCGAAATTCCTGCGTGAAAGGCTGGTGAAATGACGGATGACGTCGACTTCAGAAACTTCAGGCAAATGTGGAAGATCATCAGCAAGGAATTGTTTTGGGATGAGGTTGTCGATATTAACGGAAGGGACATCAAGCTCAGGAAGGGAATATGCCTTTCTTCCGGGCTTGCTGAGTTCTTTTAAATTCGGAGTATCTTTAGACAATGGCTTTTTGCGTTTCTGAATCGAAGAAATGAACTTTTCTGAGATCTATCACGACTTTTATGTTCGCTCCATGATCGGAAGAAACATAGGAACCCACTTTTGCCGTCAGCGGAGTATTGCCGATCTTCAAATAGAGGTATATTTCGTCTCCCATAAGCTCGCGGAAGTCCACTTTTGCGTTAATAGTGTCCCTCTCGTGCTCCTGCATCCATTTTGCCTGCGCCTCATCGTAAACATCGGACGGCCTGATCCCCATCATCACTTCTTTGCCGGCATATCGTTCCAGGCGGTCCTTGACCACCGGCCATATTTTCAGCTCAAAATGGTCGCCGACGAATTTCAGCGCATTATCCTTTCTGGCCAGAGTTCCTTTGATGAAATTCATCGGCGGGCTGCCTATGAATCCCGCGACGAACCTGTTCACCGGTTTTTCATATACCACAAGCGGCGCATCCACCTGCTGGACTTCTCCGTTCAGCACCACTGCGATGCGCTCTCCCAGTGTCATTGCTTCCACCTGATCGTGGGTGACATAGACCACCGTCGTCTGCAGTCGCGAGTGGATCTTTTTTAGCTCCGCTCTCATCTGGACCCTCAGTTTCGCGTCCAGGTTCGAGAGCGGCTCGTCCATAAGGAACACCGCCGGTTGCCTTACTATCGCCCTGCCGAGAGCGACGCGCTGGCGCTGGCCGCCGGAGAGCTGCTTGGGCAGCCTAGTAAGATAATCTTTCAATCCCAAAATATCTGCGGTAGAACCCACGCGCTCGGCTATCTCCGCCTTTTTTGTTCCGCGAAGTTTCAATCCGAATGCCATGTTGTCATACACGTTCATGTGGGGATATAAGGCGTAATTCTGAAAGACCATCGCGATGTTGCGGTCCTTGGGCGGCATGTCGTTCACCTGGCGGTCGCCGATGAATATTTTTCCCTCGGTCACTTCCTCAAGCCCCGCAATGGTCCGCAGCAATGTGGTCTTTCCGCACCCGGACGGCCCGACCAGCACCAGGAATTCCTTGTCCTTTATTTCGAGGCTGACATTTTTTACGGCAGAAACGTCATCGAACTTTTTCGTGACGTTCTGGATCAGAACTCTTGCCAAATGAAAATTCCCCTTCTAAACCTGTCCCAGAACATTCGCGAGCTCTATCGCCGAGAGCGCCGCGGCAAAACCTTTGTTGCCAGGCTTCGCGCCCGCTCTTTCCAGCGCCTGTTCCAGATTGTCAGTGGTAAGTATGCCGAAAATCACCGGAACGCCTGAATCCAGAGAGACCTTCGCAACGCCTTTCGCGGCTTCCGACGCGACGTAATCAAAATGAGGCGTGCCGCCCCTTATAACCGCACCCAGACATATCAATGCGTTATATTTTTTTGCCGCCATTTTTTTCGCGACAAGAGGTATCTCAAAAGCGCCCGGCGCCCAGACGACATCTATTGTTGTCTCGTCCGCTCCGTGCCTTTTAAGGCAGTCCAGAGCTCCGTCCAGAAGGCCTTTTGAAACAAGATCATTGAACCTGCTTACTATTATCCCGAACTTTAAACCTGTGGCGTCCAGTTTCCCTTCAACCGTTTTCCCCATAAACCTTCCCTCCTTATGAATTTTCTCTTTATCTTAACGAAAGAATATGCCCAAGCTTCCTTGATTTGGTCCTGAGGTACTTAATATTATGCTTATTTGGAATAATTTCAAGTGGAATTCTTTCTGATACGGTCAATCCATAGCCTTCAAGCCCCACGATCTTCCTTGGATTGTTCGTGATGAGCTTGATGGATGTAAGGCCGAGGTCGGCCAGTATCTGCGCGCCGATGCCGTAATCCCGCAGATCGTCCTTAAATCCGAGATCGAAATTCGCCTGCACCGTGTCCCTCCCTTTATCCTGCAATTCATACGCTTTCAACTTCCCGAGCAAACCGATGCCCCTGCCCTCCTGCCTCATGTAAAGAAGGAGGCCGCTGTCCGACGCGCCGATCATTTCCAGCGACCTTGAAAGCTGTTCGCCGCAGTCGCATCTCAGAGATCCGAAAATATCGCCGGTAAGGCATTCGGAATGGACCCTGACAAGTACGTTCTTTTTGCCCTTGATCATGCCTTTGATAAGCGCGATATGATAATAGCCTTCCAGAGTGTCCTGGTAAGCCTGAAGGGTGAAGTCGCCGAATTTTGTGGGCATTTTTGTCGTTGCTATCTTGACGATCAATTTTTCTTTTTTCATCCTGTACTTGATGAGATCGGCTATAGTGATGATCTTTATCTTATGGCCCTTCGCGAATTTGACGAGGTCCGGCGTCCTGGCCATTTTGCCGTCAGCCTTTATTATTTCACATATCACTCCCGCCGGAAAAAGCCCCGCAAATTTTGCAAGGTCAACTGCCGCTTCCGTGTGCCCTGCCCTTCGCAAAGTCCCTCCGGGAAGAGCTTTAAGCGGGAACACATGGCCGGGCCTCGCGAGATCAGCCGGCCTTGACGACGGAGCAATTAGTATCTCGATGGTTTTCGCTCTGTCTGACGGCGAGATGCCGGTGGTAACGCCGTGCTTTTTCGCGGCGTCCACAGAAACCGTGAAAGCGGTCTTCATCACTTCGGTGTTGTCAAAGACCATTGGTTTAAGATCAAGTTTTACCAGTTGTTCTTCGGTCATTGGGACGCAGACGAGGCCCTTGGCGTGGGTTATCATGAAGTTGACGGCGGCCGGGGTCACTTTTTCCGCGGCCATGACTAGGTCGCCTTCGTTCTCGCGGTCCTCGTCGTCAAGGACGATGACCATCTTCCCGTTGGCGATATCTTTTACCGCCTCATCGATCGTGTTGAATTTCAATTGAGGAATCCCGCCCTTTTGAGGAAATCCTCGTCGATCTTCGCATCCTTCAGATCGATCAACGTGTTGAACGGCTTTGTCCTGGCGATATTATCAAGATATTTCGCGAGGACGTCGAACTCAAGATTGACGAAGTCGCCTATCTTCTTATTGAAGAGGTTCGTGTTCTGAGCGGTATGCGGGATTATCGCGACCCTGAACGACCGGCCGGAAAGCCTGGAAACCGTCAGGCTTACTCCGTCGACAGCAATAGAACCTTTTTCAGCGATAAATTTGCTGTATTCATCAGGGAACGCGACCTCTATCTCTCTTTCTGAGTCCCCGCTTATTATATTGATGACTTTTGATCTGCAGTCAACATGGCCCTGGACGATATGGCCGTTGAACCTTCCGTCGGCAGGCATAGCCCTTTCAAGATTGACGTATTCGCCGTATTTAAGATACGTAAGCGAGGTTTTCGTGAAGGTTTCCTTTATTATATCCGCTTTGAAGCTGCCTTTTGATATTTCAGAGACCGTAAGGCACGCGCCGTTCACGCTTATGCTGTCGGAAACATTTACGTCAGGCGTGAATTTCGCGCTGATGGTGATGACCGCCCTGTCGCGGAATCTTATGAGGGATTCAACCTTGCCCTGTTCTTCGATAATTCCGGTGAACATAGAAAATGAATTATAACACGGCGGAGCCGAGGATTCCATTTATGAATTTGGCGGATTCGGGATCCGAATAGCGTTTCGCCAGCTCCAGCGCCTCGTTGATAACGACAGCCGCCGGAGTGTCCTTTTCGAACATCAGCTCGTAGAAAGCAAGGCGGAGGATGCTCATGTTTATCGCGTTTATCCTGTCCACTGTCCAGTTCTTTGCGGAGCCGGCGATCTTTGCGTCGATAGCGGACTTATTGCCGATAGCGCCGTTCGCAAGCCGGCCGGCGAATTTTTTCGTATCATCAGCGAGTTTTTCTTCCGAGAAAAGATTTTCAAGGGCTTTATCGGCAGAAATGCCGGAGACCTCCGATTGATAAATTGCCTGCATCGCGAGGCGGCGGGCGGTGGATCTTTTACCCATGTCCGACGAAATGCTTGGCTATGAAGTCGGTATAAACTTTGCCTTCCCTGAATTCCTTTATCTTGAGCACTTTATGATGGAACGGGATCGTGGTCGGGATCGGGCCTATCGCGTATTCGTCCAGCGCCCTGTCCAGTCGGTTTATCGCTTCTTCCCTTGTCGGCGCCCACGCGATCAGCTTGGCTATTAATGAATCATAATGCGGAAGGACCTTGTATCCCGGATAAGCGTGGCTGTCCACCCTTATTCCGGGTCCGCCGGGAGCAAGATAAACGGTTATTTCGCCCGGGCACGGCATGAAATCCCTTTCGTGGTCTTCGGCGTTTATCCTGGCTTCGATGGCGTGGCCGCGCGAAACAATATCGGACTGCTTGTATGTCATTCTCTCGCCGGTCGCGATGATGATCTGTTCCTTTATGATGTCCACGCTGGTCACCATTTCGGTCACCGGATGCTCCACCTGGATGCGCGTGTTCATTTCCATGAAATAAAAATGGCCGTGCTTATCAAGGAGGAATTCGATGGTCCCCGCGTTCACGTATTTGGCGGACCTGGCCACCCTGATGGCGGCGTCGCCCATTTTTCTCCTGAGTTTGTCGTCAAGCGCAGTGGACGGAGATTCTTCCAGCAATTTCTGGTGCCTTCTCTGGATGGAACAATCTCTTTCTCCCAAGATGGATGACATTCCCTTTTTCATCGGCAAGTATCTGGAATTCTATGTGGCGGGGCTCTAATACATATTTTTCAATGTAAACGGCAGGATTTCCGAATGCAGCTTCGGCTTCGGCCCTGGCAGTTTTGATATGAGACTCCAGCTCGGTTTCATCATTTGCGACCCTCATCCCTCTGCCGCCGCCGCCGGCTGATGCCTTTATTATGACAGGGTATCCTATTTTCACGGCTAACCTTAAAGCTTCGGCTTCGTCGGTTATGACGCCGTCGGAGCCGGGAACAACAGGAACCCCGACCTTGGATACGGTCTTTCTCGCGATGGATTTATCGCCCATGGATTTCATGGCTTCAGGGGACGGCCCGATGAACTTGATCTTGGACTGCGCGCAGATATTGGCGAATTTTTCGTTCTCGGCCAGGAATCCGTAGCCGGGGTGAATGGCTTCCGCGCCCGCGACTTCTGCAACGGAGATTATGCTGGGAATATTGAGATAGCTCTGGCTGGGTATTGCAGGGCCGATGCAGTAGGCCTCATCGGCGATCTTCACGTGGAGAGAATCCTTGTCCGCATCGGAGTAGACGGCGACGGTCTTAATGCCCATCTCCTTGCACGCTCTTATGACGCGCACCGCGATCTCGCCCCTGTTTGCTATCAGTATCTTTTTAAACATTACAATAATACTTCCTTTAACTTATTTTCGGGAAATTATCGAGACGAAGGTAGCTATTTTAGCATAAATAAATACAATCGGCAAGGGAGAAGATGCTATAATTAAATCATGAGAATTAAAAAGCTCGCGATAATATTTGCGGTCCTCGCGGCAGTTCTTTTCATTTCTTCCGCTCAATCTTTTGCCCATCAGCCGTCAACATGCGTCAGCTATCCCCTGAAGGAAGTCCAGGGCCTCGGTCCCCTGCCCTACAATTTCAGAGTGATAGACGGCAAAATATTCGCCGGCGGGCATCCTATGGGTCCGGCGAACAAATTAAATAATACTGACGCACAGGTGCTGAAGATACTCAAATATCTTAAAAGCGAAGGTGTTGTGACTGTTATCGACCTCCAGAACGATCGAAAGACTGAAGATCGATATGCCCGGCTTCTTAATAAGGCCGGACTGAAAAGGGTCCATATCCCCATGACCTGGCTGAAGGCGCCGACAGAGGATAACTGGAAGAAAATGAGCTCGGCTTTTTCGAAGCCGGTCTATATTCATTGCTTATGGGGAGTGGACAGAACGGGGCTGATCATCGCGAAATATTTGATCGATTTCAAAGGCTACACTGTCAAAGAAGCGCTGGCCGCGGTTTCAACGGGAGGAAGCCACGCGGGAAAAATACGCGGAATAGATCCGTATTATCGTTATAATCCGGTGATGCTTAAGTTTCTTGAACAAAAAGAGTGAGCTAAAAAGATATATCAGCCGGCGACCGGCAACTTAACTATAAAAGCCGTCCCCTTCCCGACATCAGATATTACCTCGATCTTTCCGTGATGGTCTTCAATGATCTTTTTCGTCACAGAGAGTCCGAGGCCGGTCCCCTTATCCTTTGTCGTGAAGAACGGATCAAATATGCTGGCCAGTTTCTCTTTCGGAATGCCGACGCCGCTGTCTTTAATTTCAACTGCTACTGTGCCGTACTTTTCATCCGAAGACCGGATATCAAGCGTCCCGCCGTCCGGCATGGCCTGGATACCGTTGAGTATCAAATTCAAAAATGCCTGCGTCAGCTGGCCAAGGTCGCCGTTTATTTTTGATGAAGCTTTCAGGTCATCTGTTATTATCCTGACCCTGTTGTTCGCGGCCTGTTTGTCCACGAGCTTTACGATATCCGAGAGCAGATCATTGATATCAACTTCTTTTTTTTCAAGCTGGGTCGGCTTGCTGAGGGTGAGAAGTTTTTCGACTATCGTGTTAATGCGGTCAAGCTGTCTGGGAACGACATCCTTGAAATCCTTTATCGCTTCAACATCATTGCTGGCGACGGCTTTATCGATGACCGAAGTGAATCCTTTAATTGCCGCGATGGGATTCCTTATTTCGTGGGCGAGGCTGGCGGCAAGCGCGCCCACGGTCGCCAGCTTATCCGCCTGATAAAGTTGATTCTGTGTTTCCATGGCGTCCTCGTAGAGCGCAGCGTACTGGATGGAAGTCCCTATCTGATTGCAGAGAGTGGATAAAAGGTCGATGTCCTCGTTACTGAACGGCTCTTCGGACAGTTTTTTCCCGAGGCAGAGGAACCCGACAAGGTTATCCTTGAACAAGATCGGCAGGAATACGGCGGCGCCGATCGTTCTGCCGGCGGCCGGGATATCATCCGCGAAAACGGGCTCTTTTCTCGCGGTCAAAAGGCGGATGATCGCGTCGTCGTTTGAAAGAGGCGGAGGGTCGAATGCGAGTTTTACTGTTTTTCTGGGAAGGAACCGCGCCGACCGCTTGTCAAATGTATAGACGCAGGCGTGGGAGAGCTTGAATGTGTCGGCAAGCGACGGAACGACCTTATCAAGAAGCGTGTCTATTTTTTCCGCCGACCGCGCCGTTTTGCTCAGTTCCTTCAATGTTTTCTGGTAATCGTATTTGAGGCGGAAGAAAACCCTGTCTATGAGCGCCTGTATCCTGTCGCGCAGGGGCTGGAAGATGATGGAGAAGAATACGATGGAAAATATCGTGAACACTATCGAAGCGGCGCTCTTCCGGCTGCCAAGGTAATTGCCGAAAAGGAAAACGGCGGAAAGATAAAAGGCTGATAAAAGACCGGCCATTAATGAATAGAGTAAGCCTTTGCGTAAAACGACTTCGATATCCATCAGGCGATGCTTAACGATCGCGTAAGCAACAATGAAAATATAAATAGGTATTAATACGTTAAATATAGGCGGGAAAGGAATTGAAAGCCAAATTAAAAAGTTGGTCGCGGCTCCAAAAAACCCCAGAATTGTGGCAAACATAAGATATTTAATCTGATTGTTAAAATGAGAATTATCTTTTTTGAACGATCTGAAAAGCACGATTTCAGCAATAAAAACATTTAAAAAATACTGGGCCATTTCTAATTTGGCTATAGGACCAGCTAGTCGGGCTATAATGAAAACCCAAGATAAGGCCCAGCCGTCAATTACAAAGAGTTTTGTATAAATTGGAGCAATTATAATAAATAGCTAAAAATATGTTGCCATATCTGATTAAAGGATGAGTTTTCTTCCCGACAAAGGCATGAACAAATTCCGTGAATGCAGGCAAAATAAGTGCTCCGGCATATCATGCCAGTTCTCAATAAAAACCTGTCGGAGGCGTAATCGTTAATCCATGCAGACAGAAAATAGAAAAACGCCCAAAAGGCGACCAAAAGCGCGAAAACACTGAACCATTTGCCGACATTTGATCTATTCTTTGCGTAAACAAAGAATGCGAGAAATAAGCTTAATATTGCTATTGATAAGATCGTGTATAGATAAAAATTGAAGGGTAAAGAAAAAGTAAAATTGGTGAGCAGTGTCGAAATTGCATTAATTAGCATTTTTTTGGCCTCTTCGCTTGTAATTTTAGCATTAAGTGCGTGCGCTGACAAATTAGAGGCGAAAAATTTGAAATTTATATAATAGTGTAAGAGACGTTGACGAGAAAATGAGGGTATGGGATAATAAAAAAAGAAATAAGGAGCCAAATAATGAAGCAAGAATTGCCACCGAAAAATAAAATTAATGATTATTCGCGTGAAGCCATAGATGAGAGAATCAAATGGTTAGAAGCTAGAAATGGGATTTCCTTAAAACAGATTTCTCAATTTACTGATAATCCAGATATTTTCAAAAATAACATTGAAAATTTAATTGGCGAGACTCGAATCCCAATTGGATTATGTGGACCTATTCAAATTAATGGTGAATATGCAAAAGGACTATTTTCGGTTCCTCTCGCCACCACAGAGGGGGTATTAGTCACTTCTTATCATATAGGAATGCGCGTGTTGAATAAATGTGGGGGGGTTAATGTTTCAGTCCTCAATGATTCAATTCACATATCCCCGGTGTTTTTTCTTGAGTCCTTAAAAGCATGCAAAGATTTTATTAAATGGCTTGAGGGCCATTTCGTTAACATAAAAAAAGAAGCCGAGGCTGTTACAAAACATGGGCAATTGTTAAAGATTGAAAATAAAATCGTGGGACGAAAGGTCTTTTCTAGGTTCTGTTATAAAACTGGTGATGCTATGGGGATGAACATGATCAATATAATGACTGAAAATGCCTGCAAATACATTTCAAATGAAACAGGCATTAGACATTTAATCAGATCAGGATATTCATCAGATAAAAAAATGTCTGCATTAGGATTTATAAAAGGGTATGGTAAAGAGGTCTTTGCTGAAGCGGTCATTCCAAAAGAATGTCTAAGATTGTTAAATGTCACCCCTGAAGATCTTCAGGAATGGTATCATACAACTATGTTATCCGGCTTGCATGCAGGAATGGTTGGGATGAATGGTCAAATCGCTAATGGAATTTCTGCGATTTTTACTGCAACCGGGCAAGATATTGCACATATCATCCATTCTTGTGCAGGTATTAGCCAATGTGAGATTTTAAAGTCAGGGGATCTTTATGGAAGTGTTTATCTGCCCAACCTTCTCATCGGTACAGTTGGGGGAGGAACAAATCTGCCTACTCAAAGAGAATGCTTAGAAATTATGGGATGCTATGGTTCAAATAAATCATTAAAACTGGCAGAAATCATTGGAGGCACAATACTTGCAGGTGAATTAGCAATATCTGCTTCTATTATAAACGGGTCATTTGTGCAAGCTCATAAAGATTTAAGGAAGAACAAGTGAACTCTCTGAGCTTAGCCTGTTATGCAACAGCTCTCACAAATATATTAATTGGCCTTTTTGTTTTTTCCAGAGGATTCTCAAACCCCCTTTATGAGTCGTGGCTCTTATTAAATTTAAGTACAGCACTGTGGAGTTATGGGCTTGGTTCATTGGTGTTAAGTTCAAATATTAACACTGCTTCTATATGGTTATACCTTCATTATATTGGCGCAATTCTCGTCCCAACAATGTTTTTAGTGTTTTCTGTGATGATTACCAACAAACAATCCCAGTATAAATTCGCAATAATAATCTCATCTTTTTTAGCAGGCGTTCTTTTTGTTTTACTGTTTTTGAATGTTTTAGTCGGCGTTGCCCCTAAAGCCCCATTTGCTTTTTACTCTTTCCCCAAAACAACTTACTTCATTTTTGTTTTTTATGTGTTCTGTATTCTTGCTTATGCCCATTTCATTTTATTTAAAGTCATTCTATCCAGCACTGGTTTAAAAAGGAATCAAATAATATATGTTTTATCATCGGCAATTTTCGGTTTTTCCGGTGGGCTCACAACCTTTTTCCCAACATTTAACATTCCCATTTTTCCATATGGCATGTGGACGGTTTCCATATATCCTTTGATAATTACTTACGCTATTCTTCGCCATCGCTCTCATGGACATCGAAATTATCATCAAAAAAGGTATCCTTTATTCAGTTCTCATGGTTGCGATAGTTGCTGAATATTCCCTATTGCTCCTTGTCGGACAATATATTTTTCAATCTGCTCTTGGCGTTAATCAATTTTTTGCTACTGTTGTTACTGCTTTTGTTATCGCTATTGGCTATAAACCTCTCGAAACTTTCGTCACAGAAGTAACTAACGAATATTTCTTCAAGAAAAAATACGACTATCAGAAAACCCTCAAGCTTTCAAGCGAAGTGATGAACCTCCTTACCGATATCGACCGCCTTGTAAAGCTTACAACAAGGATCGTTTGCAGGAAAATGGATCTTGTTGAAGGATCAACTCTTGTCCTTGACGAACCAAGCCATAGATATATCGTGAAAGCCGCCGAATCGAAAAGCAGAAACCTTCTTGACTGACATTCTCCGACAGCCATGAGCTCTTTAAACACCTCTTCCACTCCAAAGCCCTGCTTACAAAAGAAGAGATCGTTAACGCGTTGAACAACAAACTCACCCTTGCGGACGACAGAAAAAGATTTACCGCCATCAAGAAAGAAATGGAGAGGCTTCATGCCCAGGTCTGCATCCCCTGCATAACCAGGGGCAAATACATGGGGAACAAGCTTGTCGCCGTCTTCTGCCTCGGCGAGAAAAAATCCGGCGACATGTACAGCAGCGAAGATATCCAGCTCCTCACCACCCTTTCCAATCAGGCCGCGGTCGCCGTGGAGAACGCCATCATGTACAGCGACCTGATGAAACAATTCCAGGAACTGAAGAATACCAGGGACCAGCTGATACAGTCCGACAAGCTTGCCGTCATCGGCACCATGGCCGCCGGCATAGCCCACGAAATAAAGAACCCGCTCACCTCCATCCAGCTCTACGTCCAGATGATGCAGGAAAGGTTCGACGACCCTGAATTCAGGCAGAAATTCAACCAGATGGTGCCGTCGGAAGTGGACCGCCTTAACAAGATAGTGAACGACCTCACCTCCTTCGCCAAGCCCGCGAACACTGGAATCCGAACCCGCCCAGATCAACGATATCCTGGAAAAAGCCATCCGCCTTTCCGAAATATCGTTCAAGAAGCTTAACGTGAAAGTCGTGAGGGATTTCGGCAGCCATTCCCAATGGTCTCCGTGAACCAGCAGAAAATGATGCAGATATTCCTGAACCTCATAAAGAACGGCGCGGAATCCATGGAGAACGGCGGGACATTGACCGATAAAGACCTACCACGACGCATTCCCAAGAACAGGGTCTGCATCGACGTGAAAGACGAAGGACACGGGATAACCGAAGAAAACATGAAAAAGCTTTTCTCCCCGTTCTTCACCACCAAAGGACAAAGGAACCGGCCTCGGCCTCGCCATCACCCACCGAATAATCGAGGAGCATAAAGGCGAGATCAAGGTTAAATCCAAAGTCGGGGAAGGAACCACGTTCACCGTGGAGCTGCCGGTAGCTCCCAGAACCCGTACCGATCGCTGAATTCGCCTTGACATTGCCCCCCTGATATTGTTAACTTGTCCAGTCTCGAAATCGATCAGGAGGTGACATTTTTATGGCAAGGAAAAGCGGACTGACAAGCCTGGTAGTATCGTTCAAGGGCAGGAAAGAGACCCTGGAAAAAGTGTTCGGCAAAAAGCCGATCCCGGTGACAAAGATGACGAAGTATCTTTGGAATATCGTAAAAAAGTTCAATCTTCTGAAGAAGAAAAAATAATCCCGACTTACCCCTGACTTAACCCAGCATCTGCCTTTTGCGCTTTGAAATAGGCGGAAGGATGAAGTCCACCACATCGTCCACCGTAACTATGCCGAGCAGTTTCCCTTCAGGATTCACCACAGGGACCGCCAGCAGATTGTATTTTGATATCACGTCCGCCACATTCTTTTGATTCGCCTCAGGATGAACGGTTATCAGGTCCTTTATCATGATATCGGAAAGCAGTGTCGACGGCTTTGAAACTATGAGGCGCCGCAGCGACAGCGCTCCTACAAGCCGCTGGTCATCACTAACAACATATAGATAATAGATCGTTTCCGCATCCGGCGCCTGCTCCCTTAATCTCTCGATCGTCTCCTGTACCGTCAGGTTCTGAGGCAGCGCGATGAATTCCGTCGTCATCATTCCGCCAGCTGTCTCGTCGCTGTGGCGGAGCAGCTTCATTATCTCTTCCGCTTTTTTTGACTTTATCAGCCGTATCAGCGCCTCAGCCCTGTCTTCCGGCAGGTCGCCGAGAACATCGGCCGCTTCATCAGCCGGCATCCTGTTCAATATTCCGAGCGCTTTTTTCGTGTCAACGGTGGTCAGAAGGAACGCCTGAATTTTCGGCGCAAGCTCGTGCAGAGCTTCCGCCGCTGTCTTGTCGGGGAGGCTGGCGAATATCTCCGTCTTCTCATTCGAACGCGCATCGCTTATGATGTTCGCGATGTCCGACGGATGGAGCTCATCCACTCTCTTGTGCGGGATGGTAAGCTTGCCGCCCGTTGCGTCAGATCTTGAGGAATTCTATGAAGTTCCAGCCGATGAGCGGCTGATATTTTTTGATCCTGAGAAAATCAATGACCGGCATTATGAACCGCTCTATCCCCAGCCTTCGCAGTATCCCGAACATCCCTACATCCACGGCGATAAGCCGTATATCGTCCTCGGCTTTCGCGAGTTTTATATCATTGACGCGCACGACCCTTGCGCCCTGTATGTCAACTATCTGCTTGTCCAGGATGTCGCGCGCAAGAAGTATATCTTCCTGCATCAGCTGGCAGAAAGGAATCCGCTCTTTCACCACTTTTGTCGAGACGAACTGCCTCCCGACCATGTCAATGTCGCCGATAAGGATGACCTTTTCCCCGCCGCCGTCCATCTCCACGAGAAGCCCGCTCACTTTCGGGAACGCTTGCCCTGTGGAAACAAGGACATCCCGCACAATGCCTACTCGCTCCTCAAAGCGGTCCATCACAGGATCGCCGATAAGCTCCGAAACGAACATCTCTGAGAACAGGACCATGTGTAAATTATAACACGCGGGATTAACGTTTTTAAGCTATAATAATCCGCCATGAACGTCGTCAGAAATAAGAATCTTATTTTTATCGCGCTGATCACTGATAATATCAGTTTCCTTCCTTGCCGGTATCAGCCTATTTCTGGAGCATTTACGTCCCTGTCCCGCCGAAAGGATCCCAGCCTTTATCGGGAACGATCTTCTGGCACGGGAACAAGAACATCCCGGAAGTCGCGCTTACATTCGACGACGGGCCAAGTTCACAGTCCACGCCGAAGATACTGGATATTTTAAAAAAGTATCAACGTCAAAGCGACCTTTTTTGTTCTCGGCAAATTCATCGATAAGAACAGCGACATACTTATAGCGCGAAGCCGACGAAGGCCACGTCATAGGGAACCACACTTTCTCGCACATAAAAGGCACGGTCACGGACATCGGAAAGATAGATGACGAGCTGCAAAAGACGGATAATTTGATCTTCAAATACACGGGCAAAAAAGTGGATTATTTCCGCCCTCCTTTGGTTTTGAGAACTGGAGGTTCTTGAATGAAGCGGAGCTTCTTAATTACACTGTCGTCCTCTGGACCCTTGACGTGGGCGACTGGAACAGGACGAAGACAGCGGATGATATCACATCTAAAATATTCAATATGACGAAGAACGGGACGATAATCCTGCTCCATGACGGGGGAGCGAGCCGCGAAGCGGTGATAGATTCGCTTCCCGTGGTAATAAAAGGATTGAAGGAAAAAGGATTCCGGTTCGTGACCATCGACCAGATGATCGCGCATCTGCAAAATCCAAATGACAAATATCAAAATCCAAATGAATCACTAAATGACAAATCAGAAAAATGGACATATAATTATCCAATGAAACGGCGCGGGAGTAGCTCAGCTGGTAGAGCTTTTGCTTCCCAAGCAAAGGGTCGCGGGTTCGAATCCCGTCTCCCGCTTAAGAATTTGGTGAGAAAATGAGCTGGAACAGTTTTTACGTTAAATTGGCGCTTTGGCTGCTTGTTGCGGGTGTGATCTCGTTTCTGGCTTATCTGCAGTTCCGCTACGCCAGTGTTCGCGGGTTCTTTGATATCCTTTTCATGGCCGTCGGGATCATTGCTTCCATCTGGGTCCTCATGCTGTTCATCAGATTTATGTTGATCTGCTTCCAAAATAATTTCATTCTTACAGCCATAGTGATCTTAGCCCTGATATATTTATCCGTTCGGTACAAAATAGTCAACAATAATCCCAACCTCAACGGATATATACAGAAATTCCAGGAATTCCAGGAAAAATACAACGATAAAATGGATGAATTGGACAGGATCATGAAAAAAGGGTATGTCACTCCCGAAGCGGGCTCCACAACAAATAATCCGCAATTAGATTTTTAGCTCCTTACTAGACAGAACCATGCCTGCTGTTTATAATATTTGTTCATGAGCAAAGATAGAATATCGATCGTTAGGGATCACTTTAATTCTGAAGCAGGCGCTTGGGATGAGCGGGTGTTGGAGCGAGTCCCATATTATAAGGAAATGCTGGGGACTATCGTAAATCTGTTATCATTTACCGGAAAGCGGAATATTTCTGTTCTTGATCTTGGAACAGGCACGGGCACTCTCACATTTCTTATTAAAAAGACTTTTCCTGCAGCTAAAATAACCTGTATGGATATTGCCCCTCAAATGCTTGAAATGGCCAAAAAGAAACTGGGCGGTTTTCCCGGGATCAAATATCAACAGGCCGACCTGATAGATTACAAATTCAGGGGAAAATATAACGCCGTCGTTTCCTCCTTGGCATTCCATCATATGGCTCCGGACGGCAAGAAACTCGCTTTTTACAGGAAGTTGTACCGAGCCTTGAAGCCGGGCGGGATCTTTTTAAATGCGGATATTATACTGGCCGATAATAAAAAAATGCAGGACCTATATATGAAAAAGTGGGGAGAATTCATTTTGCGCAATCTACCTGAAACAGATATGAAGGAAAACCTGAAACGTTATTACCGCGAAGACAGGCCGAATAAGCTGAATATCGAATTGGACTGGCTTAAAAAAGCCGGATTTAGTTCAGTAGATGTACACTTTAAATACTACAATTTTGCGGTATACGGAGCGGTCAAGTAACGTTCAATGGTGGGCAGTAGAGGGATCGGACCTCTGACCTCCTCGGTGTCAACGAGGCGTTCTACCACTGAACTAACTGCCCGCATCGAATAGAAAGGCGCGGGAGGGAATCGAACCCACGAATAGCGGTTTTGCAGACCGCTGCATTACCACTTTGCTACCGCGCCCCGTGAAACAGAATGAAATTATCTCATGCTGGGAATGCCTTTTCAAGGTTGAAAAGTTGATTTTGAGCACAGTATAAGGTATATTAGATATCCAAATGAAGCACCAGGAGATCGCCAAGGTACTTGATAACAAAAAGCTCGCTCCCGAACATTTTCGCATTACTTTAGCCGCCCCAAAGATAGCAAGAGAGGCCGCCCCGGGCCAATTCATCATGGCCAAATGCGGCAATTCAACTGAGCCGCTCTTAAGAAGGCCCCTCAGCTTTAACAGGATAGATAAGCAAAAAGGTACTATCGATATCCTTTTCAGGGTTGTCGGAACAGGTACAAGGATATTGTCCGAAACGGAGCCTGGCGAAGACCTGGACATCATCGGCCCGCTGGGGAACGGATTCAAGATCGATGCTTCGAAGGAAGTAGCTATCCTTATTGGCGGCGGCGCCGGTATAGCCCCCCTGCTCTCTTTGGCAAAAGATATCGCGCCAAAAGTTAAAGCGAAATACGCACTGATAGGAGCGAACAACATCAATTCCGTCCTTTGCGAAGAGGATTTCAAGGAGCTCGGGTTTGAGACCATCGTTTCCACGGACGACGGCACTTACGGCATGAAAGGAATGGTCACTGATATTCTTCTTGAATTGATCGGTTCAAAGCTTGCGCCGGTAAACACCGCCATTTATGCCTGCGGACCGCGGCCCATGATAAAACATCTTGAAGAGATATCAGGCCAAAATGATATCCCATGCCAGGTCTCGCTGGAGGAATGGATGGCATGCGGTTTTGGCTCCTGCAACGGATGTACGGTAAATACAAAGCAAGGATACAAAAAAGTTTGTTCTGACGGCCCGGTGTTCAATACAGGAGAAATGATATGGCAGAGATAAGCATAACAATAGCCGGCATCAAGATGAAGAATCCGGTCATGACCGCTTCGGGAACATTCGGAAGCGGAAAAGATCATGAGGATTTTGTAAATCTAGGCGATATCGGCGCGATAATAGTGAAAAGCGTGACCTGGCAACCCCGCGAAGGAAATCCTCCGCCGAGGATATGCGAAACTCCCTCGGGGATGTTGAACACGATAGGCCTGCAAAATCCCGGGATCGATGATTTCCTCAGGCACGACCTTCCTTATCTTGAACAATTCAAAACGCCGGTCATAGTCAATATAGCCGGCGAATCGGTTGATGAATATTCTAAGCTTGCTTCAAGATTGAACGCTGTAAAAGGCATTGCGGGGATCGAGGTCAACATATCCTGCCCGAATGTAAAACAAGGCGGGATGCAATTCGGCGTTGATCCGAAACTGACAGCCGAAGTTATCGCCGCCGTCAGGAAAGCGACGAAACTTCCCGTTATAGCGAAGCTTTCTCCGAATGTGACGGATATCAAAGTGATCGCGAAAGCCGCGGAAGGAGCAGGAGCGAACGCAATATCGGCGATCAACACGGTCCTTGGAATGGCAATCGATATCAATTCCGGAAAAGTGAAATTGTCGATGGGAGCCGGAGGCCTCTCCGGCCCCGCAATAAAGCCGATAGCCGTAAGGATGGTAAATGAGATATACAGGACAGTTAATATCCCGGTGATCGGCATAGGCGGGATAATGGCCGCGGACGATGCGATCGAATTCTTCCTGGCAGGAGCTTCCGCCGTCCAGGTCGGGACAGGCAACTTCGTCAATCCCCGCTCTACGACAGAAATAGCCGAAGGGATAAAAAAATATCTTTCCGCGCACGACTATATCAGCATTAAAGACATTATCGGCAAAGCCAGATTCTAGCTGAAGATGCGCAAGCTCAAGATCAAAGATTTCAACCTCGACCTGACACTTTCCTGCGGACAGGTCTTCAGATGGAACAAGGATAATGAAGGATTCTGGCATGGTTTCATCGGCAGCAAGATAGCGAAGCTGCGCCAATCAGGGAATTATCTTTTTTATGAAGGCGAAGTTAAAAAAACTGATATTATCAAATATTTCAATTTGAACGAGGATTACAAGAAGATCCTGAAATCGATCTCAAAAGACCCTTTGATAAGAAAAGCTGTGAAAGAATATCACGGGCTTCGCATCATAAAGCAGGATCCTTTTGAATGCCTGGCAACTTACATCTTGTCGTCGCAAAACAATATTCCCAGGATAAACAAGATGGTGAACGAGCTGAGCAAGAGATTCGGCAAAAAAATCGAATTTGAAGGCCGCGAATATCATCTTTTCCCGACGCTGCATGACCTGGCCGGCACATGCTCAGCTGATTATCACTCTTGCCGTCTCGGATTCAGGAATCGCTATCTGGAAGATGCCATTGAAAAGTTGTCGACTAGCAAGCTACAGCTGGATCGCCTTGCCAAAATGCCGTATCAGGAAGCAAGGACCGAGCTTCTGAAAGTAAAAGGCATAGGCAAAAAGGTCGCCGACTGCGTTCTTCTTTTTGCGTACAATAAATACGAGGCGTTCCCGATTGACCGCTGGATTGAAAGAGTAATGAAGAAATACTATAAAGGCAAGGACGGCTCGTATTTCGGAAAATACGCTGGCTACGCGCAGGAATTCCTGTATTTATTTATCAGAAAACCGGCTTAACGCTTCCCTCGCAGCCACTCTATCGTCGATTGGCACCTTGACACCGTTCACGTCCTGATACGTTTCGTGTCCGCGTCCTGCCAGGATGACCGCATCATCAGCCGCGGCTGATCTGATCGCCTCAATTATCGCGGCCTTCCTGTCCTCTATCTTGAAATAATTTTTTCCGATAATACCCCCTTCCCTCACGACACCCTCTTCGATCTCGTCGATGATCTTTGACGGTAATTCCGAATGAGGATCATCGGTGCTGATGATAGTAACATCGGCAGATTTGACGGCTATCCCTCCCATAATGGGCCTCTTGGCCCGATCCCTGTCGCCGGGACAGCCGAAAACCAGGATAATTTTGCCTTTTATCAGCGGGCGAATAGTTCCAAGAAGTTTGGTCAAGCTGTCAGGCGAATGCGCGAAATCGACTATAACGGGGAATTTCTGGCCGGCTTTCACCCTTTCGAACCTGCCGGGAACATTTTTAACTCCTTCGACAGCTTTTGTCATGTCGGCATAATTAAGCTTGAACACCTTTCCGCAAAGCAGCGCCGCCATTATGTTGTAAGCGTTGAACACTCCTATCAGGCCGGTCGAGATGCTGAAATTCCCATCACGCGTTTCCACATCAAAACTCATTTTTTCCAGCGAAATGTCGAACTTTGAAGCCGTCATGTTGGCGTTGTTCGCGACACCGTACGTCAGAATATCGCCTTCAACATATGTCATCATTCTCTTCCCGTACGGGTCATCCACGTTCACGACGGCCGTGACGTCCTTTTTCTTCCCTTTGCCGAGCCTTTCGAAAAGTTTCATCTTCGCTTTCAGGTAATTCTGCATGTTCCCGTGGAAATCCAGATGATCGTGGGTAAGGTTCGTATATACCGCGACATCGAATTCCACCCCGTGCGTCCTGTACAGTTCGAGCGAGTGCGACGAGACCTCCATGACAACGTGAGTGACGCCGTCTTTTACCATCATGGATAACAGTCCCTGCAGTTCGGGAGATTCCGGCGTCGTCAATTTCACGGGAATGCCGCGCCCGTCTATCCTCGCTTCCACTGTCCCGATCACGCCCACCTTGAATCCCGCGTTCCTCAATATCGCTTCTACAAGGAACGATATCGTGGTCTTCCCGTTCGTACCGGTAATACCGATCATTTTTAATTTCCGCGAAGGATGGCCGTAAAAAGCGGAGGAGAGTTCGGCAAGCGCGATCCTGGCATTGGGGACTATTATCTTCGTGATCTTCGAGGGCAGATCGATGTCTTTTTCCAGGACCACCGCGGAGGCCCCTTTCTCGGCGGCCTGGACCGCGAATTTCGCGCCGTCGGTCTTGAACCCGGGAATGGCCACGAAAAGATCGCTTTTGCCGGCAAGACGGGAATCATATTTGATGCCCGTGACATCTATATTCTCGGGGCCGATCACCTTGGCCTGTTTTAATGACATGATCAGTTCATTTAATTTCATCGTCAATCCGAAAGCGGATCGGATATCCTTCCTTTCCTGAGCAGACTCCTTAAACCCTGATAAAAAGCGACGCCTTTGTCAAAGAGCGAATATGCAAGATCATCAAAAGGCAGGTCATAAGCGCCTATCCAGGATTTTGCTTCTCCATTGAAACCCTTCTTGAACCTGTAAACGCCGAAAAGAGGATGATTCTCTTTCGGCTGCAGCGGCGCGCCCCAAAGATCGTAAGTTTTCCTGCCTTTTTCTTTTGCCCATTTTATAAGATGCCAGTGCAGCGCGTGGTTCGGCATGACGTTCCTGAAGTCATTGCCTGACGCGCCGTACATATACCAGACCCTGTCCCCGAAACTGAAAGCGAAAAGCGCTGCGATATCCTGCCCCTGATAACTGGCTATGAAAACGTTAGCCATGCCCTTGCTTATCAAACACTCTTTGAGCTTTAGATAGTAGGACTCCGGATGGATGATAAAAACATCGCGCCTGCAAGTTTCGCGGTAGATCCGGTAAAAGATCTCGACCCCATTTTTATCCGATGATTCCCTCACCGTCACGCCTTTTCTTTCCGCAAGCCGGATGTTGTATCTCGTTTTTTCCTCAAAGCTCATCAGAAGCTCGTCCAGCCCTTTTGTGAGATCTATGAAGCTGGTGGTCCTTGGCTGGACCTGCTTGTTCTTCCGGACAAATCCTCTTGATCTAAGGACATTGATGACCGCCGTATCCTTATCCTCTATCTCAGGATCGATCTTAAGGGCTATCGCATTTCTCAACGCCGCTTCAACACAAACTCCGTCCATGAGCGCGTCAAAAAGCTTTTGGTCCGAAAACTTAACAAGCGGTCCTCTCGGCGAGTAAAAAAGATTCTTATTAATTAACGGGAGTTTTCTGGATAATATCGAGATGCCGGCCTTTACCTCTCCGCCGTACTCCGCAGCAACGATGAAATGGTCCCATCCGAGGTTTGATTTGAATTCTCCCCATTCATAGGACTGCAGTATCTCGCTGCTTCCTTCCTTTGAGGCGAAAGCATCCCATTTGTCCCTGTCCTGCGGAGTAAGAACCCTTGCGCGCATAGGGTCCGATTTTATCAGAATTCGGTGCAGCCCTCAAGGCAGCAGAAAAAGATCAATAATTATAAGGCCACGGAAAATGATACTGGCGGACGGTATAATCCGGATAAGCGGCTTTTACCGCATCCAGGTCCGATGGATAGATCAAATAAAGCCGGTCACCGTTAAGGAACGGATTTCTCTTCAGATCCAGCCATATTGTCAAAGGAGGGACAACGTCGTACCAATAGTTCGGGTCATTAAGGATGATAATGGACTTCGGAGGACAGCGGGAATTAATATCTGCCTGGACCTGGCGGAAGATCTGGAAACGCTGGGAATAATGGTTCAGATAACGAACAGCTTGAAATGATTGGGCGATCAAACATGCTCCTATGATGATCCAAAAATAACGGCGGGGTATACTTTCATAAAGGATCTTTATGCCCCAGGCGATCAGACCCGCCATGGGAACTATAAAAGGATACCAGTACCTGGCCCCGTATTGAGGCCATCCGCCCTGGTCCCATTTGGCGACAACAGGATGAAAAGCATACAAAATGACGAATAAGACCATGTATGCCAATGAGATCCCGCAAAATGTGCGAAATTCCGGTCTGCTCGATCTGATGCCTGCAAGGCCAAGCAAGATGAACGGAAGCCAGTAAACGATCAAAGGCAGAAAATACGGGCAAATCGTGATCGGGAAAATAACACTTAAAGTGCCAAAAACACCGTTTATCAAACCCACAATGGTGCCAAAGAATGTCCAGTTATTCCCATAAAACAACTGAAAATCAGGCAACACCCCATAGTCCGTGACAAGACCCGTTACAGAATGCGGCACGATGCTCCAATGGCCGGCAAGATGGTGATTGTATCCGATAAGGGCCAACAGCCCGGCTGCGGGCAAAAGACCGTAAAGGAAACTTTTTCCCCTCATCCCGTACCTTATGAAGATATTTATTCCCATGACCGCCCACAGGCAAAAGGCATCCAAAGGCCGGACCAAAAAGTTGAAAGCAATGGCCAACATCGCATATAAAAGGAAATGATCCCGCCCTGATCTCATGAATCGCACATAGCAATACAATGCGATACACGCAAGGCACATCGATGCGGGCTGCGCAAAGAAACTCGCGGCGTATCCCAGGAAATAAACATTACTCGCGACCAAAACCGCGGCAAGAAATCCTATGAAGCTGCCTGCGAATTCCGCGCAAAGAAGATAAATAAATACCAAAGAAATGACAGAGATCAACGGATTGATCAATGCCGGCACCCCAAGCTTGACCCCCGGCAGCAGCAGAAGTGACATCCCCGGCGGATACTTTGTAAAAAGTCTTCCGTTATCATAGAGCATATATAATTCAAAAAGATCGTGGAGTTTCGGACTGACGTGGATAGATGTGTGTCCCGTTGCGAATATCTGCGCCTGATAAAGATAATTGAACTCGTCCATGCTGTAAGGATAAGCGCCAAAGACATGCAGGGAAATAAATGACAGGACCGAAAAAACGGCCAGGAGAAGCACGGCGGTAATAATCATCCGTTTTGAGAAGATCGCGCGCATGTCGCCTGATTCTATCAGAATTCGGCGAAGCCCTCAAGGCAGCGGAAAAAGATCAATAATTATAAGGCCACGGAAAATGATATTGGCGGACGGCATAATCCGGATAAGCGGCTTTTACCGCATCCAGGTCCGATGGACGGATCAAATAGAGCCGGTCACCGTTAAGGAACGGATTCCTTTTTAGATCCAGCCATACAGTGAAAGGAGGTGCCACGTTGTCCCAATAGTTCGGGTCATTAAGGACAATAATGGACTTCGACGGACAGCGGGAAATGATATCAGCCCGGACCTGGTGCATTACCTGGAAACGCAGGGAATAAATATCCAGAAAATAAACAGCCTGAGCAAATTGAACGATCAAGCAAGCGCCGATGATGATCCAGAAATAACGGCGTGCAACCCTGTCATAAAGGATCTTTATGCCCCAGGCGATCAGGCCCGTCATGGGGACAATAAAAGGATACCAGTACCTTGCCCCGTATTGAGGCCATCCGCCCTGGTTCGAACGGATGGTAGGATGAAAAGCATACAAAATAATGAATAAGATCATGTAAGCCAGTGATATCCCGCAAAAATCACGGAATTCCGTCCGGTCCGATCTTATGCCGGTAAGGCCAAGCAAGATGAACGGAAGCCAGCAGACTATCAAAGGCAGAAAATATGTGAACAACAAAAGCGGAAAAACAATTATTAAATTGCTTAAAACACCATTTATCAAACCCACAATGGTGCCAAAGAATGTCCAGTTATTCCCATAAAACAACTGAAAATCAACTATTGTCCCATAAGGCGTGACAAGACCCGTAACAGAATACGGCGCAATGCTCCAATGGCCGGCAAGGTGGTGATTATATCCGATAAGGATCAACAGCCCGGCTGCGGGCAAAAGACCGTAAAGGAAACTTCTCTCTCTCATCTCGTTCCTTATGATGATAATCATCCCCATGACCGCCCATAGGCAAAAGGCATCCAATGGACGGACCAAAAAGTTGAAAGCAATGGCCGACATCGCGTATAAAAGGAAATGCTCCCGCCCCGTTCTCCTGAATCGCACATAGCAATACAATGCGATACACGTAAGGCACATCGATGCAGGCTGAGCAAAGAAACTCGCGCTGTATCCGATAAAATATACATTGCAGGCGATCAGCACGGCGGTTAAAAAGGCGATGAAGCTGCCTGCAAATTCCGCGCAAAGCAGATAAATAAATATCAGGGAAATGACAGAGATCAACGGATTGATTAATGCCGGCACCCCAAGCTTGACCCCCGGCAGCAGCAGAAGTGACATCCCCGGCGGATACTTTGTAAAAAGCTTGCCGTTATCATAGACCATGTATAATTCAAAAAGATCATGGAGCTTTTCGCTGGCATGGATAAATGTGTGTCCCGTTGCGAATATCTGCGCCTGATAAAGATAATTGTACTCGTCCATGCTGAAAGGATAAGCGCCAAAGATATGCAAGGAAACGAACGACAGGACCGAAAAGACGGCAATAAGTAGCAGTCCGAGTATGAAACGTTTTTTATATTTTTTTATATTCATGTTCATTCTGAGATTTAAGCCTTGATATCTTCCTGTCCCTGATAGAAGCAAGCTTCCCTTTTAACGGAGCGAAATAAAATACCAGCCGGACAACCGTTGCGATGTAGCTGACAGTGTCATGAAAAGGCCGGAACTTGGAATTGCCGATGCGTTTACGGCTTTCGGTGGGGATGTATTTTACCGACCGGCCGCTGCAGAGATATGCGAGCGTCATGGAAGAAACGCATGAAAACCCGTCCGGTATGGCCCATAAATACTGGAGCATCGTATCTCTTCTGAACGCTTTAAGCCCGGTATTGAGGTCGGGTATCTTTTTACCCGATAATAAGCTGGCCAGCATTCTAATGAACCATTTCACTGTAGCCCGCAAAAGAGAAAGCTCGCCTTTTTCACTCGTGCGCGCACCGTTGACCTGTTCATATTCAGGGAAATACTTCAGCATTTCAGGGATGTCCGATGCGCTGTATGTTCCGTCAGCATCCAGCATCACTACGATCCCGCCTTTCGCCTGAATGACGCCGTTCTTGCGGGCCCTTCCGGACCCCCCCCTGGAACTTAAAGAAGAACGGATAACGCGGCAGCCCATACTTTCCGCCAAAGCAACGCTGCTATCAGTGCTGCAGTCATCGCTCACAAGGATCTCATAGGAATACTGCGTCCCGTTCATTGCCGCCCGGATCTCACGGATAACGCTCGGCAATGCTTCTTCTTCGTTGTAGCAGGGCAGAAGGATGGTCACATCCAAATTATCGCTCGTGTCTGACATAAACTTCCGCATTATACTTTAATTTAACGCAATAAAAAAGTAGATTATGCTATCCTTCTATTAATCGCGTTTCTTTGATATAATTTTCCCATGTTGCTCGTCATAGATAATTATGATTCATTCACGTACAATCTCGTTCAGTACCTTGGCGAGCTTGGCGCCGACTTGCAGGTTTACCGGAACGACAAAATCACCATCGACGAAATAAAAAAACTTAACCCTGAGAAAATATTGATATCACCGGGACCTGGATATCCTAAGGATGCGGGGATCAGCATTGATGTCATCAAAGAATTCGCCGGAAAAGTCCCGATCCTCGGTGTCTGCCTCGGACATCAGGCAATAGGTGAAGCTTTCGGCGGAAAGATAGTCCAGGCAACGCGCTTCATGCATGGAAAGACCTCGCAGATACATCACGACGGGAAAACGATATATGATGGGCTTTCAAATCCTTTCACCGCGACACGCTATCATTCACTTCTCATCGAAAGGTCCAGCCTGCCGGAATGCCTGGAAATAAGCGCGTGGACGGACAAGGATGAAATAATGGGCGTGAGGCACAGGGAATTCAAGGTTGAAGGGATCCAGTTCCACCCGGAATCGATACTGACGACCGAGGGGAAAAAACTTCTGGGGAATTTCCTTAAGCTCTAAAAAATCACTTTAAACTGTCGGGCTTATTGTTTTTTGTAATGAAATCTTTCGGCAAAATATACTGGATCTTCCCCGCATCATTTACAAGTAAATTAACATCCTCAATGTCGTCCCATGAATACACACGGTAAAACTTGCCACCGATGTCCTGTAAATTGTAAGTTTCAATGGAGCCGGACGGCGCCCAGTTTTTAGTGAATTTGCCTATAATATTCCCGTTACGGACATAGACGTTACCGTTTTCCCAGTTAATTGATGCCGAATGTTCACCGCTTCCATTAAATATGCGGCTGCCAGTCAAGATCCATTTTATTTTTCCGCTATCGCTGGAAAACACCTTCCCCGTCAAAAGTCCATATTTTTCCGCCCCAAATTGCAGATCAAATGCATTGCCATTATCTTTCATTTCCATGTGCCCATAATAAGAGCCGGGCAGATAACTTAACTTGAACTCTTCGCCAAGCAATTTTCCCAGCTCTGATATATCTTTATTCCCTTTCATTGAATTTGAAACCAGAGAAACCCTGTTTTTGTATGTTGCCGAATCAACTGGTGTCGCCATCTTCATTATCCTCCTGTATGCCCATTGGGCTACTTTCAACTATCGATTTATCGACACATTTCCCCGAAAATTTCACTTTTTTGAAACTATTTATGGAATGAATCTGGGCTATCCAAAGCGGGATTGAACAATTAATATCGAAGGAAAAAGCTTTTGGGGAATTTCCTTAAACTTTGATCTTAGTGATACCGCCTAAATAATCGGCTAAAACTTCAGGGAGTGTAATGCTTCCGTCGGCTTCCTGATAATTCTCAAGAATAGCGGCGAAAGTTCTTCCCACAGCCAGACCTGACCCGTTCAATGTATGGATGAATTCGGGTTTTGACGCGGGATCTTTCCTGAACTTGATGTTCGCCCTTCTTGCCTGGAAATCCTCGAAATTCGAGCAGGAAGATATTTCGCGGTACCTGTTCTCCGACGGGAACCAGACCTCAATATCGTACGTTTTAGCCGCGGAAAATCCGAGGTCGCCAGTGCAAAGTACAACCACCCTGTACGGCAAATTCAGCTTCTGAAGTATCGACTCTGCATCGGCGGTCAAGCTTTCCAGTTCGTTATACGAATCGGACGGCTCAACAAATTTCACAAGCTCCACCTTATTGAACTGATGCTGACGGATAAGCCCTTTAACGTCCTTTCCGTAGCTTCCTGCTTCGCGCCTGAAGCACGGCGTATACGCGGCATATTTGATCGGCAGCCGGTCATCCGAGAGTATTTCGTCGCGGTGAATATTGGTCACGGGAACTTCGGCTGTGGGAGCCAAGTAAAGGCCGTCGCTGCATTTATAAAGGTCTTCCTCGAACTTCGGTAGTTGTCCGGTTCCGAACGCACAGTCAGCCGTGGTCAGGAATGGAGGGATAACTTCCGTATATCCGTTCTCATCTGTTTGGACATCGCGCATGAAATTGATGAGCGCCCATTCCAGCTTCGCTCCAAGGCCTTTGTAAACGGTAAATCTCGATCCCGCAATCTTCGCGCCCTGAGCAGCGCTAATTATCCCGAGTTTCTCGCCAAGCTCATCGTGCGGCTTCGGTTTAAAGCTGAATTTTCTGACCGTGCCCCATTTCCTGATCTCGGCATTCTTGGAAGAATCCTTCCCTTTAGGGACGCTTTCATGCGGGATATTCGGGATAAAATACGCGAAAGCGTTCAGCTCTTTTTCAATTTCCTTAAGCTTTTCTTCCTTTGCCGCGATCCCGTCGGAAAGTCCTTTCAGCTCGGACATGAGGCCGTTAGTGTCCTTTTTGGCGGCTTTAAGTTTCGGGATCTCCTGTGACTTGGCATTTCGATCGGCTTTAAGCTTGTCGATCTCAGTAGTCGCTTTTCGCCAGGCTTCGTCGGACTTGAGGAATTTATCAATAAGCAGGGTATCCGCTCCTCTGTCTGAAAGGGCTTTGCGGACCTTATCGGGATTTTCTCGTAAAAGTTTCGCGTCCAGCATCGGGATTGATTATATCATATCCTTTTTCTGACTTTGATCTCGTTCGCTTTCGTTATTTCGACAAGATAACCTTTTTTCTGGATTTCTGCTTTAATAGCATCGGACTTTCCGTAATCTTTCTTTTCCCTGGCGGCTTTCATGTCATTGATAAGGCTGTCGATCTCTTTTGGCAATTTGCTGAACTGGACGTTGATACCCAGAATATCCACGACAAGGACCTCAAAAAGGCCGACCGCCTGCTGCCAGACGCCGTCCGGGACATTGCCGTCCTTGAACTCAAATATAATATCGCAAAGCTTAAAAACCGAGCTTAGCGCTTCGGCAGTGTTAAAATCATTGTCCATCGCCTTAATGAAACTGTTCTTGATCGGCACAAGCCGCTGGTCGGTCGTCTCCTTGATCGAGCATGAAGCGTTCTCGCGCACGATGCCAAGGGCGTTCGCTATCCTCATAAGCCCGCCTTTGGCCCCCTCTAGTTCCTTGTCTGAAAAATTGATCGGACTTCGATAATGGGTCGACAGAAGATAGAACCTCACAAGCATGGGATCATATTTGGCGAAGATGTCCTTTAAAGTGAAGAAATTGCCCAGCGACTTTGACATTTTTTCGTGATTGACCGTGACAAATCCGTTGTGTATCCAGTATTTCGAAAATGGCTTTCCGGTAAAACTTTCAGCCTGGGCTACCTCATTTTCATGATGCGGGAATATAAGGTCCAGCCCTCCGCCGTGGATGTCCAGCGTCTCAACTCCCGCTTCCTTAAGCGACATCACAGAGCATTCTATGTGCCAGCCCGGCCTTCCGCTGCCCCAGGGCGACGGCCAGAATGGCTCGTCCGGTTTCGCGGCTTTCCAGAGCGCGAAATCTAGCGGACTCTTTTTCCTCTCATCCACCGCGACCCGCGCGCCTTCCTTCATGTCGTCTAGCTTTCTTTTTGAAAGCTTTCCGTAATCCTTGAACTTGGCAACTTCAAAATAGACATCCCCGTCGATCACATAGGCATATCCATTTTTTACGAGGCTTTCGATCACGGCGATCATTTCTTTGATATTTTCCGTGGCTCTCGGATATCTATCGGCTTTTTTGACGTTCAGTTGGTTCATTACACCGTAATAACTATCAATGTATTTTTTCGTTAATTCGTTTATCGATATTCCCAGCTCATTAGCCCGCTTGATTATCTTGTCATCGATGTCGGTGATATTCTGGATATACCTGACATTGAATCCGGAAAATCTGAGATACCGGTTTATGACGTCAAATACGACATAAGCCCTTCCGTGTCCAAGATGGGTTTCGTCATAAGGAGTGACCCCGCAAACATACATGCTGACGTTCGGAGGATTTATCGGCTCGAATATTTGATGGTCCCTGGTTATAGTGTTGTATATTTTTAACGGCATGCTTTTAACCGGCAGCTATTTCTTCAGCATCGATTCCAGTTTCGCGATCCGCTGGTTCATCTCGTCCAGGGCCTTGCCGACCGGGTCAGGAAGCTCCCCATGGGCAAGAGGATCAACTTTCCTGCCTTCAAGCATAACTATCCTCGCCGGGTTCCCCACGACAGTTGAATTAGCGGGAACTGACTTAGTGACGACGGCGCCGGCGCCGATCCTTGCGTTGTCGTGGACCATGATGTTTCCAAGGATGATCGCATCCGCACCGATAACGACGTTGTTGCCGATGGTAGGATGCCGTTTCCCTCTTTCCCCGCCGGTGCCGCCCAATGTGACCCCTTGATATATAGTAACATCATCGCCGACAACAGCGGTCTCTCCTATGACAATGCCGACGCCATGGTCTATGAAGCATCTTTTGCCGATGGTCGCCCCCGGATGGATCTCGATAAGCGTCAATATCCTGCTTATCTGAGAGATCAATCGCGGAATGAACGGTATCTTGATCTTAAATAAAGCGTGTGCAATGTTATGGAGCCAAAGGGCCCAAAGTCCCTGATATAAGAGCACTTCAAAAATATTACCCGCGGCCGGGTCCTTTTCAAAAACTACTTTTATCCCGTCGAACATAATTGCCTCCGATCAGTTCCCTTCCGTCATGTCCCTTAATATCTCAAGCTGTTTTGCCGTTCCGAGCGCCACCACGACATCACCGTGGTCTATTATCGTCGCAGCGCCGGGCTGCAACTCGAATTTGCCAGACTCGTGCTTTATGGCGAGGATCATCGCTCCGCTTTTTTGTTTTATCTGAAGCTCTCTCAGCGTCTTTCCTGTGATCTTTGACCCGCTGTTTATCTTGTATTCCTCTATCTCCAGCTCAACGTTCTTTCCGCGCGTCATCATGTCCAGAAAATCCACGGCGACCGGACGCAGGACCATGGAAGCCATCCTGTTGCCCGCTATGAAATAAGGGGAGATGACCCTGTTCGCCCCGGCCCTTCTCAGTTTTTCTTCGGTCAGAATAGTTGAAGCTCTCGCGACAATGTTCAGGCCGGGATTCATCCCTCTCGCGGAAAGCGTGACATACACATTGGAAGCGTCAGAGTCCGCGCAAGCAATAAGGCCTTTTGCTTTCATTATGCTGGCTGACTCGAGGATCTCATCGGAGACCATGTCACCGATGATATAAGGGATATTTTTCTCCGCCAATTCCGCCGCTGTCTCCGGCTTGCTGTCTATTACCACATAGGGCGTCTTTTCCGCGTCAAATTCTTTCGCGACCTGCTTCCCAACCCTTCCGAACCCGCAAATAATATAGTGGTTCTTCAATTCATGGATCAATTTTTCCATATTCCTCATCCTCCTGTATCCGATTATTTGGCCCTCGACCATCATTTCTATGAGCTGACCGACAGTGTAACCCACCGTGCCGACGCCGAAAATTATCAAAAGCATAGTTATTATCCTGCCGGCATCCGATAGCTCATGGACCTCCCTGAACCCTACCGTGGAAAGAGTGATGACTATCATGTAAACGGCGTCCAGAAGCCGCCAGTGCTCTATCTGCGTATAACAGGTGACGGCAATGAGGATGATTATCACCAGCAAAATGAGCGGCGGCACTATCCTTCTGAGAGGATTCAGATTTAAACGCTTCATTTGTCCCCTATTTTAACATATAAACCGTAAAATCGCCCGGATGGTAATCCTTCCTCAACACATATCTGTCGCACATGGCCCGGACGAAACTGATGACCTCTTCTTCGGAATAATAAACATACCTGTCCGAGCTATCGCCATTATCCTGCGAAATCATATAAAGAGTTGACTTGGACAGGAAGTTCACGGCCGTTCCGCAATTGGAAAGCCGGAACATCCTGGATATCATTTGCAGGACCGAAGCTTTATGGGATGCCAGGTCCGACATCCTGATATTGAAAGCTCCGGAGCTGACGACATAATCGAATTTCCTGTCGAATTTATCGTTTATCAGGTCTACCTGGCGGAAATCGACTCCCGGAAATTTTTTCTTTGCGAAGTCGACCATCTTCTGCGAAATGTCTATGCCGGAATATTTGATGCTGAATGTTTTCTATCATGCCCGATGACTTCGAGGAATTCGTAGAGATGCCCTATGCCGCATCCGACATCCAGAATGGAAAATTTGTCTTCTTTGCTGGTATAAGCGAGCATGTCAAGCAGAACGGTGAATCTTGCCGAGCTGGCTTTCCTTGCTTTTCCAGTCAAGAGAGAGGTAATGGTCGCCGTGCTTTTCAAGCAGTTTTTCGAAATATTCGGCTATTTTTTCTTTTCCGGCGATCTGATCGCTCAAGATATTGCCTTTCAGAAGGTTAAATAAGGCCTTCTTCGATCATTTCTTCCGCTATCAGGATGGCGTTGGTGGCCGCTCCGCGGCGCAGATTATCGGATACGATCCAGAGCTCTATGCCGTTCGGGATGGAAATATCCTCCCTTATCCTGCCGACGAAAGTATCATCCTTTCCGACGCAGTCGATAGCGGTCGGATAAACCCCTTTTTCGGGAGCATCCACAACTTTCACGGTCGGGAATTTGGAAAGGACATCTCTGAC
Source organism: uncultured bacterium (assembly GCA_963768305.1). GTDB lineage: Bacteria > Margulisbacteria > WOR-1 > CAVSGV01 > CAVSGV01 > CAVYHE01. The sequence goes on along the minus strand of CAVYHE010000004.1, from coordinate 34,205 downwards.
CTGTGCGACCGACAATTTCCTTTCGGTCTCGATATTCACGGCTTCGCTGTGGCCGATGACAACAGGCACCCTCACGGTCGTCGCGGTCACCTGAATGTTCAGATCTCCCATTATCTTCTTCGTCTCGTTGACCATCTTCATTTCTTCCTTTGTGTATCCGTTGGAAGTGAAAGAATCTATCTGTGGAATGACATTGAAAGCGATCTGCTTCGGCAATATTTTGACCTTCGCTTTTTTGCCGGCAAGAACGGCTTTCGTCTGGACAAAGAGCTCCTCAACGGCTTCTTTGCCCCAGCCGGAAGTTGATTGGTAAGTGGAGACGACGACTCTTTTGATCTTCGCGATGTCGTGTATCGGCTTCAATATGAGGACCATCTGCGCGGTGGAGCAGTTCGGGTTCGCGATTATGCCTTTATGCCATTTCAGGTCATACGCGTTCACTTCCGGCACGACGAGCGGGACATTCGGGTCCATCCTGAAGAACGAGGTATTGTCGATGACGATCGCGCCTCTTTTTACGGCTTCAGGCGCGAATATCTCGGATATTTTTGCCCCGGCGGAGAACAATCCTATATCGATGCCGTCGAAAGAGGATGGTTTCGCGACTTCAACGGTATATTTTTTCCCTTTGAACGTTACTTTTGTTCCGGCTGTCCTTGTGGATGCGAGCGGCAGGAATCTATCTACGGGGAAATTCCTTTCCTCCAGGACCTGCATCATGACTTTGCCGACCATTCCGGTCGCGCCAAGCACAGCTACATTATATTTCTTTTTCGCCATATCGATCTCCTTAATTCTTCTTGAAGTTGATTATAGCTTAAATCAGAGAGGTTTTCAAAAGGTTGATCGGACAACTTTAATTATGAATACCGGTAACATTATCATTCGTTTCCATCTTTTTGGCTCCGTGACCAGCCGCCAGAACCATTCCAGTCCCCATCTTTCGCATGAATACCGGGGCTCTTCTGACACGTGCCGGCAATGACGTCAAAACTGCCGCCCACGCACATGGCAAGCGGCACATTAAGCTCTTTCAAGTGTTTGGAAGCCCATTTTTCCTGCTTCGGGCTGCCAAGACCAACGAATAATAGATCCGGTTTTGCTCTCTTGATCTTTGCGATCACATCGGCATCGTTCAAAGAATATCCCTGATAAGTGTTCGCCGGATCGATATTCAAAACTTCAGCAGCTTTCTCAGCCACTCCTTCTGCTCCGCCAAAAAGAAATATCTTATATGCCTTTTGCTTTTGCGATATCGACAAGCTTCAGCATTAGGTCGATTCCTGCGATCCTTGCTTTGAACTTTCTTCCGATAAGCGAACCTGCAACTAACAGCCCCACTCCGTCAGGGATCGCCATAGAAGCGGAATTGACGATTTTTCGCAGGTCAATATCTTTTTGAGCCGCCATTATCATCTCCGGATTCGGCGTCACGATCAATCCGGGAACTTTTTCCGCCAATATCTCTTCGGCTTTTTTTATGGCTTCGTCAAATGTAATATTGTCGATATCGATGCCAAGGACCCGAATTTTATTGACCTTCAGGCATTCATTCATCAGATAGATATTGCCCCGTGCCTGAATGGCAAGTTGATCAGAATTAAAAGCGGGAATATTCAAGCTATCGATAAAGATATCGATCTTATTGGTTAATGCGGTATCACTGGCCAGATTGAGATCGATATAGTTCCCGCCGATCGATATCTGAAAACTCTCCACCTTAGGATCATATGACAGGCCCAATGAAGGAACTCCGGCTATCGATGCAAATATCAGGCTGTGCAAACGCATTCCTACAACGCCGTCAAAAGCGGAAATGACATTCAGCATTTCGGCCGGGCCGCACCTGCGCAGCAGGATATGGGCCGGGTATTTCATCAGGCTCATTACCTTCTCTGCGGCGTCTATGTCATCCGGATACTGAAAGATCAAAAATACGACCTGTGAATCCTTCTCCTTTATCAGATGGTCGCAGGCTTCCGCAACAGCTTTATAATGTATGGGTGAGAACCTGTTATCAATTGACCGGCGAATAGCAAAAGCGATCAAGTGTTTTTTACATTTCTTTATGCCGTCAATATCAAGCGTCTTTTTCCCTTTAGCCCTGTCCGGCGGCGGCAGAAGGAAGGCCATATCAGCGGTTAAAGCCGATTTTTTGGGTCTTGCTCCGATGTCATGCAATTCTCTCATCGACTTTTCGTCCCTAACGGCGATCAGATCGATATTTGCCAGAGCTCTTTTTACGACCGATCGATGGCTTACAGGCCCTATCCCCTGCCCCAAAAGAATGACTTTTCTGCCAAAGAATTTAGCCATGAATATCAGAGATAAATAATAATAAAGACTTTTGACGCTTGTTGAATCCTGCAGCAATCCCCCGCCTCCAAAAATAAGCGCATCCCCATTCCTGACCTCTTTGATGATGCGAAGGAATGAATATTTATGGATCGATCTGACGCCATAAATATCCGAGGTTTCTGCGGGGTTTTCGCTCAGGACCGTTATATCTGCCGAGGGATGATCCAGCTTCACCGATGTGATAAGAGCCGAAAGTATCGCCTCATCACCGATATTCCCGCTGCCGAAATAACCGGCCAGAAGCAGCTTCATCTTGCAGATCTATCGATCATGGCAGCGGCGCGGCAATAAACAACATACAAAAAGTAAGCCAACAGGCCGAGCGCAATGCCAAGTATTATGGACGAGCATGACCTGACTATGGAAATAATAACCGGCGTATGGATGTGGCAGAACGAATTGGTCATCGAAACCGGCGCGACAACGCCAAAGGCAAGGAACGCCCAGAGCCACTTCCTTCCGCCTTTCATATAATATATGGCACCAAGGACGATGGCGGGATACCCGATCAAGAACTCCTTTGTTCTCGGGCGGACAGAGAGGAAATTTTCGAGCAGCCCTCTCGTATGTTTCTCTAGCCCGCTCACCGGCAGTCCGAAGTTGCCGCTCCTTAACAGCAAGAGCGCTCCGCAGGCCGCGGCGATAATGAAAAGAACGGCATGATACACCTTGATATCCGCGTACAGGACCTTTTTCGCTTTTGAGGCGGCGGCTTTAAGATCAATGACATCCTTGTTGTCTTTCCTGAAAAAGAAATACCCCGTCACTATAAAAAGAGGGAGAACGAGAGCGAGCTTCACGCCGGAAAAAGCGTCCATTCCGAGCATGTTTATCCTGTCCGCCAGCAAAGCGGCGATGAAAACGGCGCCGAGGGCGGAAATGGCCGCGGCATACATGGTGATAAGGACAGGGCCCGAGACGATCCCGGAAAGAAGCGGGTCCTTTTTTTCAGGAAAAAGAGAAACAAGAGCGTATGACGGGAAAACAACTGCGGCCGCAAGCGCGAGCAGCTTGGCGGGCAGAAAAGCGAAAAGGATAACGATCAGGAGGGAGACGATCAGGTTGACGGGGATGAAATAACACGCCAGCAATATGGTCCCGCCGGCGACACCGAATGAGATCGATCGTCTTTTCAAGACGGCTGACCGTGATCGCCTGGGGATTTGAAGCCTTTCCGGTCATGAAGCCGTAATTCTTGAGTTCGCGTGAGAGATTATTTATGAAAGCGGCATTCGTCGCGGCAATATCCTTGCCGGCATCGGGATATTGTATTAAATGAATATAAAGCATCCTTACGCTTCTTTCGCGCACCGCCCTCACGAACCTATCGATCGATTCCGGCTGGGTCATTTTCTCCAGCTCATCGGGACCTATGCTGTGGACCTTTACCATGTTCCCGCCCATCATGGCCGCAAGCGCGTCATCGCCGTATTGTTTCGCGAATTCGATATAGCCGAACTTGATCCCCTTGTCCTTAAGTACCGCCGCTGTTTCGCTTAAATGGTTCGGATATCCCAGCACCTCATCGTCGGCGAATATCACTGAGTCAAAATTCGAAAAGGTCTTGATCTTGTTTCCAAGAGAGAGGGCATTCGCATTGAAGATATTCCGTATCCTCGGGATCACTCTCAGCCCCGCGCTTTGTATTTGCCTGACGCTGCCGGACTGCAATCCTTTTCCCGGAACATACAGGTTCGTTTTTTTCTGGTCGATCCCGGTCATTAAATTCAGGTCTACGCTTCCGGCCAGTCTTTCGCTCAAAGCGACGGAAGTGACGCCGGCATCTTTCAATCCCAAAAGGAGCTTCTTCACCGGAATATTTTCGATCGTTGAAAGGCGTTCAATGTCACTGAAATCCGCCGTCAGTTCCACCGTATTGTCGGCCTTTTCGGAATTCATCCTCTGATACAGGACAAAGCAAGAAGCCGCGACCGAGATTACCATTGCAAAGATCACCAGCAGGACCACCCGTTTATCGTTCATTTCCGTTTCTCCCCCTTTAAAAATGCTTCTATGAATGCGTCGATGTTCCCGTCTATGACCTTCTGGACATCGGTCATTTCAACCCCGGTCCGGTGGTCCTTCACCATAGTGTACGGGGCGAAAACATAAGACCTTATCTGGTTCCCCCAGCCGATATCTCTTCTTTGCCCGCGGAGCTCTTCTATCTTTTCCTTTCTTTCCTCAAGGAGCATTTCATAAAGTTTCGCCTTCAATATTTTCATCGCGGCTTCCCTGTTCGCGTGCTGGGAGCGGTCTGATTGGCTTTGCGTTATTATCCCTGTCGGAATGTGGGTGATCCTTATCGCGGAACTGACCTTGTTAACATTCTGCCCTCCGGGTCCGCTAGCCCTGAAAGTATCCACTCTCAGGTCGGCAGGATTTATTTCAACTTTGATATCCTCCGTTATCTCAGGAATGACCTCCACTGAAGCGAAAGAAGTGTGCCTTTTGCCGTCGGCGTTGAACGGGGACATGCGAACAAGCCTGTGTATTCCCTTTTCCGCCTTGAGATATCCGTACGCGTACTGGCCGGTAATTATGAGCGTCGTTCCTTTTATCCCCGCTTCTTCCCCGTAGGAAATATCCGGGACCTCAACGCTGTAGCCTTTGGATTCCGCCCAGCGTGAATACATCCTCATGAGTATCTGCGCCCAGTCCTGCGCGTCGGTCCCGCCTGCGCCCGCGTTGATGGTAAGGATGGCGTTATTGGAGTCATATCCGCCGGACATCAGCGTGGTAAGCTCCATGGCGGAGATATCAGAGATAAGAGATAAGAGTTCTTCAGTTAATTCTTTTTCCGCGGACCCCTGTTTTTCTTCGCTCGCCGTATCGATCAGTATGGCAAGGTCATCTGATTGTGACCTTAACTTTTTCCATGAACCGACCTGCGATTCAAGCGACTTCAATTCTCTCAGGAGTTTCTGCGCCGCGGCCGGATCGCTCCATAAGTCCGCGCTCGATGTTTTCGCATGAAGCTCTGCGATCTTAGCTTCTTTATTTGTGATATCAAGAAGCCTGGCGAGCTCATCGATCTTCTTGTTCGCCGAAATGATCCTCTCTTTTAGTTCTTCAAGCATTTATGTCCCCTCTAACAACTAATAACTCATAACTTATAACTCTTAACTATTTAACTACCACTATCTTCCCTTTCCCTATCGTCCTGTTATCCGAGAATATCCTGAAAAGATAAACGCCGTTCGCCGCTGTTTCCCCGTAATCGTTCTTCCCGTCCCAGTAAACTCGATTGGTCCCCGAACTTCCTCCCTGCGTTCCGGAAGGATACCATTTCCTGCATATCTGGTGCCCGGCGATATCGAAGAAATAAATATACACGTCGGCATTGGCCGTCATGGTATACATTATCATGATGTTCTCTTTTTTCGGATCGAACGGATTCGGCCCGTACTGCGGACGGTTATCCGTCAGGATCGATGACTCGGAAGAGCCGACCTGGAAAGTCACCTCTGTCACTTTTGTCGGAAGAGCGTTCAAGGTCAGTTTGATCGTCACAGGCCCGTCAAGCCCGGTGGAATCGAATGTCGCAAGCGTTCCATTATTGACGGACGATGTAGAAGATGCGACCTCTTTCCATGAGATCGGGTTTGCGCCCCGGCCGGAATCAACTTCATAGCTGACAAACCCTTCCCCTGTCGCGCTGCCTAGAATTGTTATATTTCCAATAGCTACAGTGCTGCTGATAGGAAAAGTTATGTTACCATACAAACCACCGAGCGCCGAGAAAGCATTTATTCGCCCGCTGCCCATTAATCCCGGATAACCCGAAACGGCATCGATATTATCCGCCGAAACAATAATCCTCTGCGCAACTTCATCCGCCTCCATTGTCGGAAACTTGGCTCTCACAAGAGCGGCTAGACCTGATACAAAAGGAGTTGCCATTGAAGTCCCTTGAAGGTATCCATATGATGTATTTGGAGGTGTCCCATAATATGATCCATCACTTATGGTGCTGTTTGGAATTGTGCTTAATATTTCATGATCGTAAAGAAGACCCGAGTTATCGCCGCCGGGAGCAGAAACTGTTATCCAATTTCCATAATTTGAATAAAATGCTTTTTCATCATTCGGGCCTGTAGCTGCCACCGCTATCACGTGAGGATAATGTGCTGGATACTTTGCTGGAGTTTGTCTATCATCGTTTCCTGCAGCTGCAACAAGCACGCAATCCGAAGTGGCCGCATAAGATATCGCAGCCTCAACAATTGGGTCGTAACCGCTATCATTAGGATTCTTTGGTCCGAAACTCATATTTACAACTTTGGCGTCTTTATTGGCTGCCCAATATAGCCCGTTCGCTATGTCAAAGTCAGTTCCGCCTGACGAACTAAAAACCTTTATCGGAATTATTTCGCAATTCCAATCTATTCCCGCAACACCTATTCCATTATTGGTTTCTGCGCCGATTATCCCCGCGACATGGGTGCCATGTCCAATGTCATCCATTGGATCTGTGCTTGGGTCACCACTAATCAATCTAATGCCATCCAAAATATCGATCCTGCTGCTTAAGTCAACATGATTATAATTGACGCCTGTATCAATGATCGCGACCTTGACCGTGCTTTCGCCGGTGGTAAATTGCCATCCGGTATTGCCTGACTCGAGCGGACCAAGCCAGATCTTATATAATCCCCATTGATTTGGATCATGATTGGGATCAGAAATATAGAAAGGATCATTTGGTGTGGTATATAATTTTCTAATGTAATTCGGCGATGCGTATTCCACTGACGGGTCGCGACCGTATTCATCAGCTATCAACTGCACATCCGCATCTTTCGGGAATTCAATAAGATATATCTGCGACAGGTCCGGGAGTTCAACTGTTCTCCCGCTCCTCAAGGTTTTGAACTTGCGCTCTTTTTTCGCAAAAGACCTGAATCTGAAGACCCCATGTTTCGCGTTCAAGGCTTTTATCGAATCGGAGCTGATGAACGCCTTATCCGCGGAAAAAGTCATCATTCCCGCGTTACCCTCAAAGCTCACGACATCCGGCTTAAATTTGACCAGTATCTGCCCAGGCGCGAACTGGTCATCCGCAAAACAGGGAAGACATAAGACCAAAAATAAAATGATTACAAATCTTTTCCGCAGCATTTTTTATACTTCTTCCCGCTCCCGCACGGGCACGGATCGTTCCTCCCGATCTTTTCCGTTTTTCTCGCGGAGGCCCTGCTCACCTTCACGGGTTCGCCATAAGTGACATTGCGCTTCTTCATTAAAAGCTCTTCCTCGCCTTCTTTCATCACCTGCACCTTATAGATCATGCTGATAATATCCTGCCTGGCGGCGTCCATCATCTCCTGGAACATCTTGTAGCCTTCGATCTTGTACTCTATGAGCGGGTCCCTCTGCCCCCACGCGCGCAGCCCTATCCCCTCCCGGAGCACGTCCATATTGTGCAGATGCTCTATCCATTTGGCATCGATCTCTTTCAACATCACGAATTTCTCTATCTCGCGCATAGCTTCGCTGCCGACATAACTTTCCTTAGCCTCATATGCTTTCATAAGCATCTCTTTAAGCGCATCCTTTATGCCCGCTTTTTCTTTGTGATCCTCAAGCCCGCTGAGATCGGCCGGAAGAATCTTCGGTGATCGCTTTCTTAAGGCCGTCCATATCCCTTTCGGACGACTTGTCGGGAACGAAAGCGTCGACGATCGTCTTGATAAGCTGGTCCATCATCTCGAATATTTTCTGCTTCAGATCCTTTCCTTCCAGGATCCTGCGCCTTAACGCGTAAATGGATTCCCTCTGCTTGTTCATTACATCATCATATTCAAGGACCTGTTTCCTGATATTGAAATGATACAGCTCCACTTTTTTCTGCGCGTTCTCTATCGCCCTGGTTATAAGGCCATGTTCTATGGGAGTGTTCTCTTCCATTCCCATCCTCTCCATCGCGCCGGCGATCCTGTCGCTCCCGAAAAGCTTCATCAGGTCGTCCTCAAGCGCGACATAGAACCTGGATGAGCCTGGATCCCCCTGCCTTCCGCTTCTTCCTCTCAGCTGATTGTCTATCCTGCGCGATTCATGCCGCTCCGTGCCCATGATATGCAGCCCGCCAAGCTGGGGAACTCCCTCGCCAAGAACGATATCTGTCCCGCGGCCCGCCATGTTCGTAGCGATAGTAACGGCGCCTTTCTGCCCCGCTCCAGCCACTATCTCCGCTTCCCTTTCGTGGTTCTTCGCGTTAAGGACATTGTGAGGAATACCGCGCCTTTTCAAAATGTCGCTGATCCGCTCGGAATTCTCTATCGAGACCGTGCCGACAAGGACCGGCTGGCCTTTTTTATGAAGCTCGACGACCTCATTTGCGGCGCAATTGAATTTTTCTTTTCTGGTCTTGTATATGATATCGTTCAATTCTTTTCTTATCATTACCTTGTGGGTGGGGATCTCCAGCACCTCAAGCTTGTATATCTTCCAGAATTCGCCTTCCTCCGTCTTTGCCGTTCCCGTCATTCCCGCAAGCTTCCCGTACATCCTGAAATAATTCTGGAAAGTGATGGTCGCCAGCGTCTGGCTTTCTTCCTGGATGGTGACGTTCTCTTTCGCCTCTATCGCCTGGTGCAGCCCGTCGCTGTAGCGCCTGCCTATCATCAGACGGCCGGTGAATTCATCCACGATAATGACCTCGCCGTCCTTTAAAACATAGTCGATATCGCGCTTGTACAGGTGCCATGCCTTCAGAGATTGAAGTATCTGGTGGGCTATTTCCATGTTCGCGATGTCGAATAAACTTTCGACGTTCAGGAATTTTTCGGCTTTCTTTATGCCGGCTTCCGTCAGCACCGCGTTCTTTGTTTTTTCATCAATGGTAAAATCCGCTTCGAGGGATAATTTCTTCGCGATATCATTCCCCTTGTAATACCCGTCCAGGTTCTCTTCCACCATGCCGGAAATGATGAGCGGCGTCCTCGCTTCGTCAATGAGAATGCTGTCAACTTCGTCAACTATCGCGTAATTGAGCCCTCTCTGGACGCACTGGTCTATCGAGACCGCCATATTATCGCGGAGATAATCGAAGCCGAATTCATTGTTCGTTCCGTAGGTGATATCGGCAGCATAGGCTTTTTTCCTGTCGGCGTAATCCATGTCGTGCTGGATAATGCCGACTTCCAGGCCCAAAAATCGATATATCGGCCCCATCCATTCGCTGTCGCGCTTGGCCAGGTAATCGTTGACAGTGACAACGTGCGTTCCTTTGCCTTCAAGCGCGTTCAGGTAGATCGCGAGCGTCGCGACCAGTGTCTTTCCTTCTCCTGTTTTCATCTCCGATATTTTGCCCTGATGAAGGACAACTCCGCCCACAAGCTGGACGTCGAAATGCCGCAGACCGGTGGTCCTGACCGACGCTTCGCGAACGGCCGCAAAAGCTTCAGGAAGAATACTGTCCGGAGTTTCACCCTTGCTTATCCTCTGCCTGAATTCGGAAGTTTTGGCTTTAAGCTGTTCATCACTTAAAGCTTTCATTCCCGCTTCAAGGCTGTTTATTTTCTGGACAAGCGGCGCTATCTTCTGGAGCTTTCTTTCGTCGGTCTCGCTGAGCAGATTTAAGAGCCATTTGAACATTATCAATCCTCATCCCCGAGACTAAAGTCTCGGATAATTTTAACCGCGACTTTAGCCGCAGGTTATAAAACAAAAAAAGGACAAGCATTATCGATCTGCTCATCCTTTTATAGCCGAACCGGTCACTGAAGTTCGGGTTCTATCAGTCCGTAATTTCCTGAACTTCGTTTATAAATAGTGTTTATTTCGCCGGTCTTTGAATTCTGGAACACGAAGAAATCGTGGCCCAGAAGCTCCATTTCATGCGCCGCATCTTCCGGCGCCATCGGCTTCATCGCGAACCTTTTCACTTTCACGACCACGGGTCCCGCCAATTCTTTGGGCTTGAACATCCTGTCCGCCATGTCCCTGAACTGCTCCTTCGCTTTCCCTCGTATCCTTCTGGCTTCGTGGACCATTTTCTCCTTGTGTTTTTCTATCTGCTTCTCGAGTTTTTCGAAAACCTGGTCGATCGCCGCGTACATATCAGAGGCCCCGTCGGTGGCCCGGATTATCTTTCCCGCGGTCCAGACCGTAACTTCCGCCACCTGTGTCCTGAACTGATTTTCTATCTTCCTGACATCCAGAGTTACCTCAGCTTTCTGGATATTCTTGAAGAATTCTTCGAGCTTGGCTATCTTTTTCTCGGCGTATTCCCTGAGCGGAGCCGTGACATCCGTGCCGTGGCCTTGAATGATTATCTGCATAATTTTCCTCCTGATTCAGAGGATTATATACTCTTTTGAGAGGTTGCTCAACCATAAAACGGTAATATTCCATGAGCTGTTGAAAAGAGCGGATGATATAACGTCTGAAATATTCAGTTTTGCATACTAAAAAAAGATGCTGTCTGCTGAGCTGCTTTCCAGAAGCAGGTGGCTTATTATGCTCGGGCATTTGAATTTTTCATATCCCGCCCTCGCAGCCTCCACGGAAGAGTTAGTGCCGTATCTGTCACAGGTTATTTTGCCGCAAAATTTTCTTGGATCAAATTTCAAATGTTTTTTCACCCTTTCTTCGGAATGCCATACAGCTGAAAATGGAACAGCAGGAGGATCTATTTTTCCTAAAACAGCCCTTTTATCGCCAATATGCTCAGTACATGCATAAAGGGTCCCGTCAGGGTCCACCACAACTCTCAGAAGGGACGTGGGACAGGGGCAGAAATCTTTATTTTGAAGAACTGGGCCGGATCCTTCTTCAATTATCGGCCTGTCTGATTTACATATCCGCATTCCCTGAACATTGTCCGGAATGTCCTGGATAAATCGTATCTCGCTTTTATTTAAAGGTAATGAGCTTCTTGAACCCGGAGCCCTTCCCGGAAGCAAAAGCAGCATATCTGCGCCGGCTTTGCTGGCAGCATTTATGATGTTCCACAATTGATCGAAATTTCGGAACCCTATTGTATGGCTGCTACGCCCGAAATAGACGGTTGAAACGCAGACCTTTACATTTCTTTTTGAAAGTTCCTCTATGTTTTTAAGGATCTGATGGAATGTTGCACCCTCTCTTCTCGTATATTGCGCATAATGCGCTCCATCGGCATTTATAGATACCCTGAATACAGATCGTCTCTGCGCGTTAAATGCTTCCGCGATCGAATCGAAATGTTTATCTATCATGCTTCCATTGGTTACCAGCCTTAACATGAGGCCCGAATCAACACAGGAATGAAGGAATTTGTCGATATATGGATAAAGAAGCGGTTCCCCTCCCTGGATTATCGCTCCCAATACTTTATTCTCTTTTGCGTAATCAAGTATGTCCTTGCATATATCCCAGCTCATATCCAGACCGGACTTTGTCTCGAACATCTTTCTTTGTAGTGCGACCTCGTCGATACATCCCAGGCAATTACTGTTGCATCTCCATGTTATATTGATAATGAAATAGCTCGGGGATATTTTCCTGAGCGCATCCACATTCTTTCCAGCCTTTATCAGCTGGGCCACTCTGTCGTGGTTCGCCTTTTGGAAAAACAATTTTTCCTTGTATGTCATTCTTCCATTTGACTCTGATTTATGTTCCACATCTGCACCTCGCTTAAAGTCCGTTTTAAACTGTCATAGGTTGAATTATATGCTTTTTTGACTCTGCCCCTCAAGCAACGGCCCTTGCCAAAGTCAGGACAAAAACCTGATCAGCCCCGGCGGATCTGAGAGCCAAACTTGCTTCCCTAACGGTCGCCCCTGTCGTGTAAATATCATCGATAAGCAGGATGTTGCCGCCTATCGGCGCGCTTTCAAAAGCGCCTTTTACATGAGTTAATCTCTGTTCCCTTGGGAGCTCGAACTGCGGGGTTATATCTTTGACCTTTTTCAGGGAAACATCATCAAGTTCTATCGAAAAATGATCTGATAACTCTTTTGCCAGCGATCTTGACTGATTGAACCCTCTTTGTCTTTCTCTTTGTTTGGAAAGAGGGACAGGGATGATAAGGTCTATCCCAGAGAGATCGATGCCGCATTCCTTTAAATGATCGTTCATAATGCCGCCAAGGAACGGCAGAAGCCGCATCTTATCCCCGAATTTCAATTTATGTATCACTTCTTTCAGCGGGTCTTCGTAAAGAGCTATCGACCTTGCCGTTATAAAAGGCGGTTTTTCAACAGCGCAGTCCCCGCAAAGATCGTTCACAAAATACCGGTCTTTCGGCTTTCCGCATATCCTGCATATCGGCGGTTTGACATATCTAATCCTTGCCGCACAGTCGCCGCACACCAGGCTCCGTCCCTTGTTTTTACATATTATACAGCGGGGCGGAAATATCAGGTCCATGAATTGGTCAATAATGCCGGACATGCCGGAATTATAGTCGCTTGCTTGAAATTCCGCCACCATTATGGTACATTTCCATCATGAACTGGGATGAAATGATCCAGCTCCTTGAGCAGGGAGAAGGCCAGCAGGTCGAGTTCGATAAGGTCATACCCTCCCCCGATGATATCGCCAGAGAATACGTGGCTTTCGCCAATTCCGACGGCGGCCACCTGATATTAGGCATCGACGACAAGAACAAACATCTGATGGGCGTGGACATTGACGACACGACTTTCGAGAAATTGACGCAGATCGGAAAAGAAAAATGCGTCCCCGCAATTATCCCTCATATAGATGTAATGGATAGAGGCGACAAAAAAATACTTGATATCATGATAAATGAAGGCGACGAAAAGCCTTACAAGACCGACGAGATCTGCTATTTAAGGGACGGGGATATTTCCAGGCCGGCGAGGGAAAAAGAGGAAGAGGAAATAAAGAGCCCGTGGGCGGGGAAGGACCTGAACAAGAGGCAGAAGCGCGCCATGACCTTCATTACTGAGCACGGAGCGATAACTAATCGAGAATACAGAGAAGCATTCAATGTGTCACATAAGACCGCGCATATCGAGTTGACTTTATTGTCGGATAAAAAACTGGTTGAAACCCAGGGTGCCGGCAGGAACACCCACTACACCCTCCCGCCGCAGTAGGTTCGTTTAACCCCTTCGCTTACGCGCGATATCGATCATTTCTTTATTAAGAGTGGCGAATGATTGTGAAAGATAGTAAAGATAGTTAAGGTTCGGCAAATGTCTGTCACATGCACCGATCTTGACCTGAAACAAAGGTGGTTCATTCCCCTGACAGTCAAGTGTTGCCCCTTTGCCTTGGAATAACCCGACGAATTTTTCGCCGACTTCTTTCGTTTGCACGAATCCGGACAGATCATTATAGAGCTTCTCTTCTCCGCCGTGAACGAAGCACCCCGGAGTCCTGCCGATCCCAAGCCCTCCCAGGGAGAACAACGAAAAATCCTTGTCAGCCGGCCAACGCTCCGTAAGGACCTGGACCAAAGATTCAAATTTTATAAAACAGGCTTTTTGCTTCTCCGTGTCAAAATATTCCTTAAGTCTTTTAGCGTCCTCATGGTTTCGAAAGATACTTTCAATCACATAGCACTGTAACGCGGGCCGTTTTACTATTTCTTTGTGCGCCATTCGATTTGCCAGGTCGGTCGCCCTGCCCAATGCAACCATATTTGTATCCACCCTGACCAGAACATGGCCGACCCGGTAAACACCCCTCATTGAGGCGCCTTGCCCTGGACTTTGCTCATTTCTTCTCATTCTTACTATTGAATTCAATTTCCTTCTCCTTTTTCTGCTTGGGGCTCCACGCAATAGATCTACTTCGCGGTCCGAGCCTGAATGTTCTACTTAACTGACCCAATGCGGCCTGAACTTTTACGGTTCATCATCTGATTAAATGATATCATCGCAAGACTGTCAAAGAGCTCTTTTCTGGCTATTGCCTCATCTGACCTGGAAAAGGAAAATATCAATTGCGCGGCGCAGTGGGGAAAATACCTGCTCGCATTGTTAGGGTCAATGAGTCTCCCGACGAATAATGCTACATAATTCATCTTCACCGAATTTCCATGCATGAAATCCATAAAAGGCGCATTAATTAACACGCTTACGCCGCGTTCCTCAAAAAACAGCTTAGGCCAATAAAGGTCCCCGTAGCAGGCCTCCTTGATCAACGCTTTAACCCTGGCGGGATATCCGCTGTTATGATCAGTTATGCCATAAGAATCCGTCTGTATTTCCAATCGCTTGAACATTTGATGTTGAAGGGACTTTCCGGTCTGATAGACGATCTCGGCGGGAAGAAAAGTGGCCTTCTTTATGCCCTGCACTCTGGAAGAAATAGATAACACAAGTTGCCGGGAGATTTCATTCTCAGTCTCTTTTATGTGAAAAGGAGACTTGACCAAGCCCGCCGCTCCGTGCAGAATTTTATATTCCACGTGTCCAAAACGTTTGAACGACCCCAATTGATCGCACATGCTTTTCTCAATCCTGCCCATATTGAACATAACATTTCCTCCTATGTAGACCAGCTTCTCGATCGAATTTCAGCGCTTTTCCATACGCTTCCATTCCTCAATGAATTTATGTTCCATCATTAGTCCTTCTGAAATGCTCAAAGCCTCGGCCGCAGAGACATAGTCCAATATCTCATCTGAGCCGAAATTGTTAAGCAACAATTCAAAAGCGTAGCGGTGACGCGGAATATGCGCGTCAAGAGCATTGCGTTCTCCGACGAACAATGCCACATGGTTTACATCCATGGGAACATGATTGGTAATATCCAATAAGCTCCCGTGAATGAACACGCCTACGCCGCGATCACTAAAGGAGAGATGTTCTTGGACTTCATCGTTTTTTGGCAGCAGTTTGCCGTGCCAGGCATCTTCGATCAAATACCTGACATGCAGAGGATATCCGCTGCTGATCGATCCCGCGCTATAAGCCTCGGTTTGTATCTCCACTTCCTGCCATTTATTTTCAATTTTATTATTATCCAGATCGATGATCTCGGCAGGATAAAAACGATCCGTCGCTCTGTCCTTGACCCCGGAAAGAATGGACAGGGTCAGCTTTCCTGCGGAAGGGTCTTTTGTAATATTGTTTACCTGGAAATGAGGGTCAATGAAACCATGCGCCCCGTACAAGGTCTTGTACTTTTCTCCCTTGAATGTAAATGACCTGAAATGCTTGCATAAGTTTCTCCCCTCTGCCGTAATTCTAAACTCTGCCATGAACATTACCTCCTGTTATCTTGACGAACTTCGATCAGTATATTATCGACAATTTTTACGGAAAATTTCAGTTTTTGCACGAAATTTTTTGAGGTTTTTCACTCGTTCTCCCTCAGCATTAACTCGATATGAATTTGTGAATTATTGTTTCCTACAAGTATAAACTTGGGCATGCGCAAAGAACTTCCTGAGCGAAAAAGGCATAAGGCTTTGGATCAAATATCCGCAAATAGCTCTCAAGTATCCGTGTGTCGTCCCGAAAATAAAATAATCCTCTCCCTCATCGCAAAGCTTAAAACCCGCGGAACTCAATAAAGATTTAAGAGAATCGGGGCTGAACCATACCTTATGGTCCGGGTCCCGCCTCAGATCAACAAGATTTGGCGTCTTATCCCTTATCTTCAATAACCTGCCCGCGTAATCGTGGTCCTCTATCACCCTCTTGATCCTTGCAGCCGCGCCCGGAATGAAATAATATTTTTCGCTGGATGTATCTTCGTCGACAATTTTTGATCTCTTCAAGCTTCTTAAAGATCCCCCGAGCAACAGTTCCACCGGCCCTTTGGGAAGCTTGCCAAGAGCCTCTCTCCTTTTATACGTTTTTATTTCCAGAGGAGAGGATACCGGGCCCAGGACCAGAAGCATGCCGTCTGTGGCAAGCAGCCTGTGCGCATCCACCAAAGAATTTATCCTTTCCGTTTCATCGAAATGCTCCAACGCATTACAGAACAGGATAAGATCAATTGAGCCTGAAACCAAGGGGATGTTCGTTGCAGGCGCAACAAGATTGACCGATTTGATGCGGGGCTGTTTGTTTACAAGGGTTTTCTTGAAATAATCAGTGACCAAGGATGATCTTTTTAAGTCTGCTCTGTATACAACAGCACTGCTGTCATTAGCAACCCTGCTGAATATTGCAGTGATATTCGGCTTTAAAAATCCGCTTAAAAATGTGCCCGTCCCGCTCCCTATATCTAAAACACGGAAGTTCCTTTCATTTATTCTGACCGGCAGGTTTACGCGCAACATCTTTGCCGCCAACATCCCCTTTATTCGAGCGGCAAAAGCATACTTACGCAGATCTTTAAGATTACCCGGATCTATTGGCATAGCATTATATATATATTCCTTTCACTTACTTTGTCGACAATTTTTACGGGGAATTTCACTTTATTTCATCTTGAAAATACTCGGTTCGGATGGTATGATGTGATTCTCGTTTTCAATATTAGAAAGGCAAAGATAAATTGAGAAGACCGATAATCGCCGGCAACTGGAAAATGCACAAGACCATTCAGGAAGCTGTTTCTACCGCGAATGAATTGAAGGCCAAAGTAAATGATGTCCGCGACAAAGAGATAGTCATCTGCCCCGTTTTCACTTGCCTTAAATCCGTCTGCGACGCCGTAAAAGGTTCCAATATCAAAGTCGGCGCGCAGGACCTTTTCTGGGAAGAAAAAGGCGCCTTCACTGGCGAAATATCCGCGCTTCAGGTAAAAGATACCGGCTGCGCTTACGTCATCATCGGCCATTCTGAAAGAAGGCAATTTTTCCACGAAACGAACGAAACGGTCGGCAAAAAAATACTTGCCGCGCTTAAAGTCGGCCTCACGCCGATAGTTTGCATCGGCGAATTGCTGGCTGAAAGGGAATCCGGAAAGACCTTCGCGGTCATCGAAAAACAGATAAGAGAAGGGCTCGGAGTCCTTAATGCCGAGCAGGCGAAATTGATAGTTGTGGCATACGAACCGGTGTGGGCTATCGGAACCGGAAAAGTCGCGACTCCCGCCCAGGCCGAAGAGGTCCATATTTTCGCCAGAAAGACCATCGGCTCCATATTCGGCCAGAACATAGCTGACGGAATAAGGATCCTATACGGCGGAAGCGTGAAACCGGATAACATATCGGATCTTATGTCGCAGGGAAATATCGACGGCGGACTGGTGGGCGGAGCAAGTTTGGAAGCCGAATCGTTCTCGAAGATAATCAAATATTAAAAAACGGGAGGTTAAATAATATGGTGAAATTTACAGAGCTGGGACTGGTCAATACAAGGGAAATGTTCAAGAAAGCAATGGCGGGCAAATACGCCATCCCCGCTTACAATTTCAATAACATGGAGCAGCTTCAGGCGATCATGATGGCCTGCGCCGAAACAAGCTCGCCTGTTATCATTCAAGTGTCATCCGGCGCAAGGAAATACGCCAACGCGACAATGCTCCGCCACATGGCGCAGGGAGCGGTGGAAATGACCAGGAAAGACCTGAAATCGAATATCCCCATCTGCCTCCACCTGGACCACGGGGACACATTTGAGCTTTGCGTTTCATGCATCGAATACGGGTTTTCATCCGTAATGATAGACGGCTCCCACCTCCCTTATGATGAGAACGTCGCTCTCACGAAAAAAGTGGTCGATTATGCGCATAAATACGATATTACTGTCGAAGGAGAGCTTGGTGTTCTTGCCGGCATCGAGGACGAAGTTAAAGCCGAAGAGCATACCTACACCAGGCCGGAAGAAGTCCAGGACTTCTTGAAGAAGACCGGGGTGGATTCATTGGCAATAGCGATCGGAACATCGCATGGAGCTTATAAATTTAAACCCGGCACAAAGCACGAGATCCGAATGGATATCCTCCACGAGATAGAAAAAAAGATCCCCGGGTTCACCATAGTTCTCCACGGCGCTTCATCCGTGCCGCAGGACCTTATACAGACCATCAATAAATACGGCGGGAAAATGAAGGATGCCGTCGGGATCCCGGAAGAGCAGCTGAGGGAAGCCGCGAAGAGCGCTGTCTGCAAGATAAATATCGATTCCGACGGACGACTGGCAATGACGGCAGCGATAAGAAAAGTTTTTGTCGAGAATCCCGAAGAATTCGATCCGAGAAAATACCTTGGCCCGGCGAGAGACGCGCTAAAGGAACTCTATAAGCATAAGAACATCAACGTTTTAGGGTCAGCGGGAAAAGCCTAAGTAAGGTAACGACATGCCGTTAACAACGATCTAATAGAGATGGAAAAGAACAATTCTCTATTCGAGAAGAATATCCGCAAAATAAAAGTTCCGGTCTTTAAAAAATTCCAAAACAAGGGCAAGCTGGTCCCTTTGTCTTTTGACCCGACAGGCAGGACTTTGAAGACAAAAGACAGCGCGGCAGTGGCTAAAGCTTTTCCCAAAGTTGTCGGCGCGGGTTCGAATAAATTGCTCTCCGGCTCCAAGGCTAACAAGAAACCGGCCAAAGGCATGCGTGTTGCCGTGTTGTTTTCCGGCGGTCCGGCAGCCGGCGGCCACAATGTTATTGCCGGTTTAAAGGCTATCCTGGGCAAGAACAATACATTGCTGGGAGTTAAAGCCGGCCCTAAGGGTTTATTGGAAGGCGCTCTTTTTGAGATCACGGACGGAGCCGTGAAGCGTATCTTGAATACCGGCGGTTTTGATTTTTTGGGCTCTGACCGCACAAAGATAAAAACTGACGAGCAATTCCGGCAAGTCAAGAATGTTTGCGAGAAGAACAAACTGGATGCGATAGTGATCATCGGCGGCGATGACTCCAATACCAATGCTGCCGTGCTGGCTGAGCATCTCTACGGCAAAGTTCAGGTGATCGGGCGTCCCCAAGACCGTTGACGGCGACCTGCAAGTCGGCGAGCTGCTGCCGATCTCGTTCGGTTTTGATACCGCGACCAAGATCTACGCGGAGCTGGTCGGCAATATTTTGCAGGACACTCCGTCTTCCCGCAAGTACTGGCACTTTATTAAGCTGATGGGCCGCGCCGCTTCGCATGTAGCTCTGGAAGTCGCGCTGCAGACACGCCCTCCGGTCTGCTTGATATCCGAGGAGATCGCGGAGAAGAAATCGTCTTTGGGCGAGATCATCGATTCGATCGCCCAGACCGTTGTTGCCAGGGCAAAGAAAAAGATCAATCACGGAGTCGTCCTTATCCCTGAAGGCATCGTTGAGTTCATTCCGGAAATGAATGTTTTGATCTCTGAATTGAACGACGCATTGGCTAAAAATGGACCGGCCGAAGCAGCAGCTCATCTATCCGCAGCCAGCGCGCAATTTATTCAGGTCCCTGCCTGCAGTATATTCAGGAGATGCTGCTGGCTGAAAGGGATTCTCACGGCAATCTCGCAGGTTTCTTTGATCCCGACAGAGCGCTTGATCATTGATATGGTCGCCCGCCGCGTCAAAGAGATCGACCCTGGCGTTAAGTTCAGCACGCTGAACCACTTCTTTGGTTACGAAGGACGCTGCGGCGCGCCATCGTCAGTTCGATGCCGCTTATACCTACAACCTGGGTCTGGTCGCCGGCTCTCTGATCTTGAACGGCAAAACCGGCTACATGGCCGCTTTGACCGATCTGGATAAAGGCGGTAAAGCTCTGGGCATACCTTTGACCGGCTTGATCCATATTGAGCGTCGCGAAGGTAAAGATGAAATGGTCATTGAAAAAGCCCTGGTCAAAACAGCTTCTCCGGCTTTTAAATTCTTCGCTTCAAGGCGTGAGGATTGGGCCAGTGAAGACAGGTTCACTTCTCCCGGACCGCGCCAGCTATGGGGCCCTACCGCAAAGCAGCTCCCGATATCTGTAGCTTTAAATCAGGGCTATAAAGGTCTGGAATTTACTATATAGATCTTTGATGCAGCGAAGGTTTTCTTCGGCTAATCATCCTGCTCCAGCTCCTGGATCTCTTTTTTGAGGATGTCCTTCTGAGCTGATCTTTTCTTCAATTTGTTCTTCTTTGATTGGATGACCTGAGTCGTAACTTTTCTGGTGGAAGGCAGCCCCCACATGCGCATCTTAGGGACTTTCCTACTTCGCTGACGCACCATGGGAAGATTCTCCGTTAAACTCGTACATGACCGCGGTTTCGTTGCACTCGTCGGGGAATTTTATGCAGTGTATACATTCGCCCCATATTTTCTGCGGCAGGCGCCTTTTCTGGATGGTCTTGAACCCGTATTTATTGAAAAAATCCTTGATCAAAGTAAGAGCGAAGACTTTCTTTGATCCCCAATTCTTTTGCTTCCTTCATGCATTCCTCAAGGAGCTTTTTCCCCCAGCCGTGACCGCGGACGGACTCATCCACGGCAAGCGCCTTTATTTCCGCAAGGTCGTCCCAGACGATATTAAGGGCAACGCAACCCTTGATCTTGCCATCGATCTCCAAGGACGTAATAATCGCGTACGTTATCATAAAGGTTGTTCAATGACCTTGGCAGCATAAGGTCCAGTTCCGCGTAATGATTCACCAGGGAATGGATATCTTTCACATCTTTTATTTTCGCTTTTCTTATCATAACGAGGAAAAAGTATATCAAGAATGAATGACTATTACAAATAAAAAAGAGGCCCGCGATCGATCACGGGCCTCTTAATGTTTTAAAACATCAAAAAATTACTTGGCGACTGGTTTCTTTACTGTTTTTCTTACAGGCTTTTTAACTGCTGTGCCTTTTGCCGGCATGACTTTCTTCATAGCTTTTTTCATCGGAGCCACGATTTTAGTTTCAACAGCCGGCTTTATTTCGGCCACCTTTTTTCCGCCCATTCCCATCCAAGCGAACGCAATTATCACAAGCAAAATTAACACCAGAACGAGCAACCATAATACTTTTTTCATTTCCACACCTCCTAGCTTGATACGGATTATATAACTATTCATTCATCAAATACAAGGAAATTTTTTGAAATGATTAAAAATTATTAAAATCAGATCTTCTTTACTGACATTATGACCACATCTTCAACAGGCACATCATCATAATATCCCAGCGTATGTGTCTGGACCATGCTTATCGCATATGCCGTATCCATCCCGTCTATGACCTTGCCGAATACGCAGTAGCCGAACCCCTGCTGGGTATCATTCTGATGGTCCAGTGCCGTATTATCAGCGACATTTATGAAAAATTGGTCTGTAGCGCTGTCAACATCAGTTGTCCTTGCCATTGCGATGGTCCCTCTGTCATTGTTGAGGCCGTTCCCTGCTTCGTTCTTTATCGGAGAGGAAGCCGGCTTCTGGACCATCCCCTTCTCAAATCCGCCGCCCTGTATCATGAATCCCGGTATCACTCTATGGAAGATCGTGCCATCATAAAAACCTCTATCAACATAGGAAAGAAAGTTCTGGACTGTTAACGGAGCTTTGTCCGGATACAGCTCCAGCTTCATCGTTCCCTTCGAAGTCTCCATTACCACAATGACATTTTTTGACATACCGGCTCCTTCCTGAGTTGGAGGCGTTCCTCCCATCGCAAAACATTGACTCGTCATCAAGACCAGTACTGCACACATCAGATAAACGAATTTTCTGTTCATTGGTTTCACCTCTTTCTATTTGTTCAATTTACGATACTCATTTTCATCGATTATCATGACGCTCAATTCTTTCGCCTTGTCGTATTTAGATCCTGGCTCCGTCCCCGCAAGGACATAATCCGTCTGCTTCGAGACCGAACTTGAGACATGCCCGCCAAGCGATTTGATCTCATCTTCTATCTCCGGCCTCGGGCGGGACAAAGTCCCTGTGATAACGAATGTTTTTCCGTAAAAGCGGCAATTTTGACCTGTCTTTCATAGCTGACTTCATGTTGATCCCGGCATGTTTAAGCCTATCGATCAACTTTATATTATGTTCATCATGGAAAAAATCATGGATGCTTTTCGCGATCTTCGGCCCGATCTCACGAACTTCCGAAAGATCATCAACCGAGGCTTTCTCAAGCTTTTCCATTGTCGGGAAATGTTCAACAAGCACTTCCGCCGTGCGCGATCCGACATGAGGGATCCCGAGAGCGTAAATGAACTTATCGAAAGGCCGCGACTTGCTGGCTTCGATCGCTTTAACTATGTTCGAAGCTGACTTTTCGGCAAATCTTTCAAGCTTTTTGATCAGGTCATTTTCACTCAGGGTGTATAATTCGGATATATCTCTGATTACCTTTTTATCCGCCAGCTGGACAGATAACTCATAACCGATGCCGGTTATGTCCATTGCGCCCCGCGAAGCAAAATGCTGGATCGAACCGATCAGCTTCGCCGGACAATTCATGTTCATGCACCTGTGAGCGGATTCGCCGGGCTCCCTTACAACTTTCCCGCCGCAAACCGGGCAATGTTCGGGAATATGATATTTTTTCTCTTTGCCCGTCCTTTTTTCTTTTATCGACTTCACGACTTCCGGAATGACCTCCCCCGCCCTCTGGACCAGAACATGATCGCCTATCCTCACGTCCTTTTTGTCGACTTCGTCCTGGTTGTGGAGCGTGGCGCGCCTGACAACAACACCGCGGAGATTTACGGGCTTGAGCGCGGCAACGGGAGTTATTATGCCCGTCCTTCCGACGCTTGAAATGATGTCTTCGACAACGGTTTCTTTTTGCACCGGAGGATATTTAAAGGCGACGGCCCAGCGAGGGTCTTTCGACGTCGAGCCCAGCTTTCTCTGGCCTTCAAGGTCGTTCAATTTCACAACGATGCCGTCGATCTCATAATCGAGCTTATCGCGCCCGCCTTCCCATTTAGAGATGAATTTTTTAACTTCATCGATCCCTTTGCATAACTTGAACTCCGGATTCACCTTGAATCCCAGCTTTGCCAGATAATTGAGAAGTTCGAACTGGGTCTTAACTTTCGCGTCCGGGCTGAAATAAGTGAAAATATCCAGCGGCCTTTTCGCGGTGATATTAGGATCAAGCTGTCTAATAGAACCCGCCGCGGCATTCCTTGGATTTGCAAAAACCGGTTCCTCATTCTCCGCCCGTTCTTCGTTAAGCTTTACGAAATCATCATAAGGCAGGTAAACTTCGCCGCGGACCTCGATATCGATATCCCTGCCCAGTTTTAAAGGGATCGATTTGATCGTCTTGAGGTTCTGAGTTATATCCTCCCCCACAACGCCGTCCCCGCGGGTGGAGCCTTTCACGAACTTGCCGTTCTTGTATTCCAGCGAAACGGCCAGGCCGTCCATTTTCATCTCACAAACATAATCAACCAACTCATCACTTTTAACTCCCAACCCTTCACTGACCCTTTTATCAAATGCATCGAGCTCGTCAAAACTGAACGCATTCGCCAACGACAATAATGGGACTTTATGTGTGACTGTTTTAAAGGCTTTTAACGGAGCGCCTCCCACTCTCTGCGTCGGCGAATCGGGCGCAATCAATTCCGGATGTTCTTTTTCCAGATCTTCAAGCTGCCGGTAAAGTTTGTCGTATTCGGAGTCTGATATTTCCGGCTTATCAAGGACATAATAGAGATGATCGTGACGTCTTATCTCTTCCCGTAATTTTTCGATCTTTTCTTTTATTCCCGGCATATCGCTCCTTCAAGTTCTCCGCCATTATGAAGCTTGAAAACTTCCTCAAGAGTATGCGCATCCTTGATGGAAAAATCTCCCGATCTGGTCCTAGTAAGCTTGGACATATGCGCGCCGCAGCCGAGCTTTGCGCCTATATCAGCGCATAAAGACCTGATGTAAGTACCCTTCGAACAGGAAACCCTAAAGCTCGCCTTCCCTTCACCGAATGAGATAAGCTCCAATTTGTGTATGGTTATTTTCCGAGGCTCGCGCTGGACTTCAATGCCTTTTCTCGCAAGCTCATAAAGCCGCTTTCCCTTGTAATGTATCGCAGAAACCATCGGTGGAATTTGCTCTGATCTCACCAGTGAATCCATTCATCGCTTCCAGAAATTGTATCTTCGCTGATATTGAATTCTTTTGTAGATATGACCTTGCCGGTCGAATCCAGCGAATCCGTTTCTATGCCGAGAGTGATCTCGGCTTCGTATTCCTTGACGGAAGATTCGAATTCCCTGGCTTTTTTCGTGGACCTTCCCAGAAGCACCACCAGGACCCCTTCAGCCATCGGGTCGAGCGTGCCTGCGTGGCCGGCTTTTATTTTCAGCAGTTTATGGATCTGGTCGACCACGGCGAAAGAGGTCATGCCTTTTGGTTTATTGAGTATCAATATGCCGTTCATTTGACCGCTTTTATCACTTCAGCTAATACTCTTTCCTTAACGCTCTCAAGAGATCCCTGTAAAACCGCTCCGCTTGCCCGAATATGCCCTCCGCCGCCCAATTTCTTCGCGATCTCAGAAACGTTGACTTTGAACTTCGAGCGGAAGTTGACCTTTATCCCGTCATCTTCTTCGCGAAAAAGAATCGCGACCTCTACGCCTTTAATTGAACGTATCTGGTCCACAAGCCCCGTCAGATCTTCGCTCTTGGCTCCCAGCGAATCCATCAGCTGTTTTGGAAGAAGGGTCCATGCAACCCTGCCGTCTTCAGAGCTTTCCAACCTGTACATCGCAGCGCCCAGCACCTTTACCGATGATAAGGTCTTTGTCTCATAAACAGCCATCGCTATCCTGCTTATCTCCGCGCCGGCTTTCGCAAGGTACGCCGCCGCATCAAAAGTATCCGCGGTCGTATAATCATACCTGAAATTCCCCGTGTCGGTCATTATCCCCGTATAAAGGCATTCTGCGATCTCTTTTGTTATTTTCACCCTCATTTTTTTGAAAAGCCGGAAAAGTATCTCTGAAACGGAAGATATCCCTTCGATCAAATTTATATCGCCGAACCGAGTGTTGTCAGGATGGTGGTCTATATTGATCGATCTGTCAGCGATCGACTCTCAGGTCAAAATCATTATCTATCCTGTTCTTGCCGCCGCAGTCGACCGCGATAGCCAGGTCGAATTTATCCTTGCCCAAGGAATCTTTTATTCTGCCGGACTCAGGAAGGAATTGATAAATATCCGGAACAGGATCCTTGCTGTACATCACGGCTTTCTTGCCCATTCCTTTCAGGGCGAGGAACACGGCGAGCATGGACCCTATTGCGTCGCCGTCGGGATCCGTATGCGTAAAAATGATAACGCTTTTTGCTTTTCTTATCGCGCTTATGACGTCTTTCATGTTTTTTTTACTTTCCTGGTCTTTGCTTTTCTTCTCCTGCTCGAGACGATTTAATATCTCGAATACTTTTGCTCCGCGCTCAATGGAATCATCGGGTTTGAATATCAGATCCGGAACATCACGCATTTGCATCCTTTGGCCCAGTTCCCTGCGGATGAATTTTGTCGCGGATAAAAGCGCGGCCATAGTATCGTTCTTCTGCTTTTGCTCTCCGTAAACACTTACGTATATTCTTGCGTTCTTAAGATCGGCGCCAAGATCAACTGAAGTTATGGATGCAAATCCTATGCGGGGATCGTTAAGCTTCCTTGAGATTATATCGCTGACTTCCTGCTTTATGAGCTCGGCTACCCTGTCTGCTCTGGTCATTACAGCTTCCTTGCTGTCATCCTTATTTCAAAACATTCAATAATATCGCCTTCGGCGAAATCCGAGAATGCGGAAGTCGAGATGCCGCATTCGTATCCGGCCTGGACTTCCTTCGCGTCCTCCTTGAACCTTTTAAGAGCTTCAAGCTTGCCTTCAAACAGCTTGTTCCCTTCACGCAAGACCCTCATCATGGCGCCCCTCTGCATCTTTCCGTCCTTCACAATGCACCCGGCGATCGCGCCGACTTTTGAATACTTGAAGAGCGCTTTCACCGACGCGTGGCCCAGGTATGACCTCTTCTTTTACGGGCTCCAGCATGCCGTCCATCGCGGCTTTAACATCATCGGTGATCTGGTATATTATATTGTATAATCCTAGTATCCACGCCTTTATCATCCGCCATAAGCTTCGCGCCGCCTTCATACGACACGTTAAAACCGATAATTATGGCTTTTGACGCGACGGCAAGCATTACATCGCTTTCCGATATCCCGCCGGCGCCGCTATGGATAATGTTCACTCTCACGTCGGAAGTTGTCAGGTTCTTAAGCATATCTCATTATGGCTTCTAGGGAGCCCTGAACATCCGCTTTAAGGATGATATTCAGATCCTTCCTTACGCCTTCTTTAACGGTGCGGGAGAAATCTTCCAGAGATAGCACCTTACCTTTTGTCTGCTTCGCTTCCTCGATCTCAAAGCGTTTTTTCTCGGAAAGCTTCCTCGCGGTCTGGTCGTCATGAACTACCCTGAAGACCTCTCCCGGAACAGGCACGCTTTCAGCCCCGAGGACCGCCACAGGCTGGGACGGAAAACCTTCCTTGATATTCTTTCCTTTATCATCTATCAACGCCCTTACTTTTCCCGAAACCCCGCCGACATAGAAAGTATCGCCTATCTTCAGTTTTCCGTTACCGATAAGAACGGTCGCGACCGGACCTCTTCCTTTATCGAGCTTTGCTTCTATCACTATGCCGGTAGCTGATCTTGCAGGGTTAGCTTTTAATTCAAGTATCTCGGCGGTCAGTAAGATCATATCCAGCAGTTCATCGATGCCTGTGCCCTGTTTTGCGGATATCGGGACAACTACGGTCTTCCCTCCCCATTCCTCCGGAGTGAGGTCATATTCCGTGAGCTGTTTTTTCACTCTCTCAACATTGGCTTCCGGCTTGTCAACCTTATTGATCGCGATGATGATGGGCACTCCCGCGGCTTTAGCGTGATTTATCGCTTCGACGGTCTGAGGCATGATGCCGTCATCCGCGGCGACCACAAGCACCGCGATGTCCGTAACTTTTGCGCCTCTTGACCTTAATGCGGTGAATGCTTCGTGGCCTGGAGTATCAAGAAAAGTGACTTTTTTGCCTTTCACCATCACCTGGTACGCGCCGATATGCTGGGTAATGCCTCCGGCTTCGGTAGCCATGACATTTGTTTTTCTTATGGCGTCAAGGAGCTTTGTTTTCCCGTGGTCAACATGCCCCATTACAACGACGATAGGAGGCCTGGGAATGATATGCGCGGATTCGTCCCTTCGCACCGCGGCTGTCAGATGCTTCTTCCGCAACCTTAGAAACGACTTCATAATCAAAAACTTTCGCAACTTCTCTTACTATATTAAGATCTATCCTCTGATTGATCGTGGCAAGTATTCCCAGCCTCATTAATTCCTTGATCACGTTGCTTGGCTTTGTGTTCAGCTTTTCGGAAAGGTCTTTGACATTGATGTCGCCTGATATCGTTAATGTGTTTTTGGGGGGAACTTTAATTTCAGCGGGCGCCGGCTCAGCGTTAACTGGTTCGATCTTTTCCGGGACCTCCGGAGCTTCTTTTTTGTCTTTAGACAGCAGGTCTTCTACGGTCTTTGCTTCTTCTTCGGTTATGACGCTGGCGGAAGTCTTCGCGGCAACGCCCAGATCTTTTAATGTCTTCAAAAGATCTTTCGGGTCAAGCTTGAGATCTTCCGCGAGTTTAGATACCTTTATTCCCTTTTTCGTCGCCAATTATGATTATCCCTCTTTTTCGGCGTCTTCCGTCTTTTCCTCTTCCTTGATCTCTTTGATCTCTTTTACTTCTTTTTCTTCTTTAACCTCTTTCACTTCTTCCGCTTCTTTCGATTGCAACTCTTTTAACTCTTCTGCCTTTTTCTGCCCCTCTTCTGAAACTATATCTATCTTCCAGCCGGTAAGTTTCACCGCAAGCCGTACGTTCTGGCCTTCTTTGCCGATAGCAAGCGACAGCTGGCTCTCGGGAACCATTACTTTCGCGGACTTCTCCGGCTCATTGATCTCTATGCTGGTTATCTTCGCGGGGGCAAGCGCATTTAATATGTAGGTTTTTATAACTTCGCTCCATTCGATGACGTCTATCCTCTCATTGCCTATCTCCCTGACGATGTTCTGGATCCTTGCGCCCATGTGGCCTATGCATGTGCCGACAGCCTTAACGTTCTTATCATGCGAAAACACGGCGACTTTCGCCCTTCTTCCGGGCTCTCTCGCAATCCCTTTTATCTCAATTACGCCGTTCAATACTTCCGGGATCTCCAGCTCAAAAAGCTTTTTCAGGAAATTAGGATGCGCCCTGGATATGTTGATAACAGGGCCTTTCGGCGTCTTTTTTGTCTCGACAAGCAGCACTTTTATCCTGTCCTTCGGTCTGTAATTCTCGCCGGGGATGCTTTCCGAGAAAGGAAGAAGGGTCTCGACTTTTCCAAGATTGACCAGGTAGCCGTTCATTTCTTTTCTCTGGACGATCCCGCCCAGGATCTCGCCCTGTTTCTTAATGTATTCTTCGTAAGCGCCCTCTTTTTCCGCCTCTCTTATTCTCTGGATAATGACCTGTTTCGCGGTCTGGGCGGCAAGGCGGCCGAAATCGGAAGGCGTGACATCGATCTTGACTTCGTCCCCGACTTTTACGCCTTTCACAAGCTTGGCGGCGTCCTTTTTCGATATTTCAATGAGCGGGTCGCTGACCTTCATTACAACGGTCTTTTTCGCGAAGATGCCGAAGTTCCCGTTCTCATCCACGGAAGCTTCCAGGTTCTCCGCGTGCATGAGCTTTTTCTTGGACGCGGAAAGCAAAGCAGCGGCAACTGCGTCCGCGAGGACTTTTTTGTCCACGTTGCGTTCTTTTTGGATCTCCTCCAGCGCTCTGTTAAAACCTTCGATCTTTAACATATATAATTCCTACGGAGAATTGACTTCTCAAATAAAAAAGAGTGGCCTTTTCCCACTCTCTCCTTCGATCCTATTTCTCCTTGCCCGAACAGGTAAATATAGCATAAATTGGATCCAGTAGCAAGGCTATAAAAAGGTAAAAAGAGGAGCCAGAGGAACGAGAAGCGAACACTGAATTATTCGGCTTGATTTTAGGGCAAAAGCCAATAAAATATAGAAATAATGGAAAAATTCAAAGTGCCTCCGGGATTAGTGAAAAGAAAACCCGCTTCCGGAAAAAGACCTATTCAACTGGATTTCAGGAGATTCGGCGATGGCAAAAACCACATTACTGATTATACCCAATACAAAAATGCGGCGGAAAAAGTCGGCAAATTACATGCCCTTTTACTGGGAGGCAAAAGCGATCTTCTAAAAGACGGCTCTGTCATCATGACCGGCTGGAAAATGAAAAGCCCTTACATTGATGAAGCCACACTTGACGAAATATCATCTTCAGCTAAAAAACTTGCTGATAATGTCGACGATTTCTGGTCGATCGGCATAGGCGGCTCATACCTTGGCCTGCGCGCCACGATCGATGCGGTAAAAGGCGGCCTTGAGCTTTCCAATATGCTTTCAAGAGAACAAAGAGGAAATTCTCCCCGTATATTTTTCCTGGGACAGAACATGGATGCCGGATATACCGCGAACGCGATCAGATTAATGGAAGGCAATAAAGTGGGCGGGAACGTTATCTCCAAATCAGGCGGAACGGTAGAGCCTGCTATCGCATTTGCAATTATCAAATATCTCATGGAAAACAGCTATTCCTCCGAAGAAGTTGCAAGCAAGATCATTGCCATAACGGACGCGAATAAAGGATCACTAAGAAAGCTCGCGAAGGAAAAAGGCTATAAAACTTATTCGGTTCCGGATGATGTCGGCGGCAGATACTCCGTCACCTGCCCAGTCGGATTGTTCACTCTCGCCGCAGCCGGTGATCGACATAAAGGAATTTATTGCCGGCGCGCGTTTCGCGGAGGAGCAGACAAGTAAATTGCCTTTTGAAAAGAACATCGCGATGCAAAGAGCTGTAATGCGATTTATCGCTCACAAATTCATGGGAAAAGATATCGAGCTTGCCTCCACGGGCAATTATGACATGAGGGGCATCACTTGGTGGATGCAGCAGCTTGGCCCCGAATCTGAGGGCAAGAATGGAGAAGGCCTCTGGATATCACCGCAATATTACACGGAAATGGCGCATGCGAACGGGCAGGCGGTCCAGATGGGCAAGAGAAATTTCATCGAAATCTTTATAACGGTTGAAAATCCAAGTATTGATGTAACGATCCCTGGAAAAGGGACTCCTGTTGATTATCTTGACGGAAAGACAATGAATTTCGCGAATCAAGCTTTCGTTGACGGACTGCGCGACGCTCATTATGAAGGCGGGGTCCCCGTCATGAGCTATCTCCTCCCGGACCAGTCAGCTTATACGATGGGTATGTTCTTTCAATATGAAATGAACGCGATCGCCTTGAGCGGCCTGCTTCTGGGACAAAATCCTTTCATTCAGCCAGGCGTTCAAAGTTACAAGAACATAGCTAACATAAGGAGCGGAAAACCGGGTACAGAAAAAGCATTTCAGGAAATGCTGGCAAAGGAAAAGTCGTTGGATAGAAAGTTCATTATATAATCTTCGACGCCCTTCTCTTCACCTCATCATCTCGCCGCCTCTTCATCTCATGATTTGCCAAAAAAACTGAAATTTTCCGGAAAATGTGCCGATAAATAAATAGTTTGAGTTCCATAAAACAATAAAGGGGGAAAGACAATGGCAAGATTACATGAACTTGCAGGAAAAAGGCCTCTGGCAACACAACTTTTAACAAGGTCCCTGGTAGGCGAACTGTACAATAAAAGATATCCATTAACCCAATTATCAAAAGTGAAGAACGGGACTTCCGGATTCAGAGGTGAAACGGGCCCGCAATTTTGCAGACAGCATGTCAGAGCAATGACACAGGCATTGTGCGATATTAGACAAAAAAAAGGATACTTCGGTCCTGATGAACTTCCCGAATTTTTAAAAGCGCCACTTACCGGAAAGGCGCGAGGCCCGATAATCGCGGGTAAGGATCCTCGTTTTCCTTCTGATTCTGCCATTCAAGATGCCGCGGAAGTTTTTGCGGGCAACCTTATGCCCGTTCTTATAGAGACCGGCGGAAGAGCAACCCCCACACCTGTCTTATCGCATGAAATATTAAGGCGGAATTTATTGGGAGAAAACGTCGAGGGCGTTATTTTTACGGCCTCCCACAATCCTCCACTGGATGGCGGATATAAAACGAACGGGCGGGACGGCGGACCCAATACTTCAACAAAACCGATAGATGAAAAGAGCAATCCATATCTGGCGGACGATCAATTTATCGTGTCCGATGTTTTTATGTCCGCTTTCGGCAAAATGATCCTTGAAAAAGATTTTATGACCCCTTATATCGAGGACCTGCATAATGTCGTGGATATGGAACTTTTAAAGGGCAAAAGATTCGGAGTGACGCCTCTCGGCGGCGCCGCCTGCGGATATTATGAAGCAATAAATGCAAAGTACGGAACAAAGATCGAGATATTGCTGCCTGATCCAGACCCCGCGGCTTCACACTGCACTTACGATTGGGACGGAAAACTGAGAAGGGACCCGTCATCCTCATATGTCATGCTGGCCATTGTGGGAATGAGGGAGAAACTGGGCGTCCCTTTTGTAGGGGCGAACGATCCGGACGCCGACAGGTACGGCGGGATAGATTCGACGGGGATTCTGGACCCGAACAAGGTCTTCTGCGTCGTAGCCGACTACATATTCAATAACAGGAATTTCGATAAAAGCATGGGGATAGGAAGAACGATCGGCACGACCCACATGCTGGATCTTATCGCGGCAAATTATGGGCGGCCAGTGGATGAACAAAACGTGGGCTGGAAAAACTATGTTCAAGGCATCCTAGCGGGAAAATACGCGATAATGGGCGAAGAAAGCGCATCGTTCTCCATACCAAGAATGAACGGAAGCGTTTGGGTGACGGAAAAAGACGGCATACTTGCGAACCTTATCTTAATGGAGATAATCGCAAGGACCGGCATGGATATAGGCACATATTATGCGAAAAGATTGGCATCCAAATACGGAACTCATCAATATGAAAGAGTGGATATGCCGGCTACGGATGCGAAAAAAGAAAGATTGGCAGTTTTAGCTAGAGATCCGGATGAAGTCGCCATACTTCTGCACAAGAAAACTATCGCTGGAAGGGACATTGCAAGAATAAAGGTCGGCGACGGAGTTAAGGTCGTTCTTGAAGGCGGCGTCTGGGTGTTAAAAAGAGCTTCCGGGACCGAACCTATCATTAAGGACTATCGAGAAGAAAAAGGCGCGACTCTGGAAACGGCGCAGCGGGCTTCAAAAGAACTGGACGTTTTACTGGGCTTGGAAGGATAATTTAATTATTCCAAAATAAAAAGGGCTCCGAGATTAAATCCGGAGCCCTTTCTTTATTACTGAACCTTGCGGGACTTCTTACATCATGTCCCCGCCGTAACCGCCGCCTCCCGGCATAGCAGGCATATCCTTTTTCTCTTCCGGCTTTTCAGCGACCAGTGCTTCGGTCGTCAGAAGCATCGCGGCTATGCTCGCGGCATTCTGGAGAGCCGACCTGGTCACTTTAACCGGGTCAACGATCCCCGCCTTGAACATGTCCGTGTACTTAAGCTCCTGCGCGTCAAAACCCAAGCCCAGCTTTTCCTTTTTAACATAATCAACCACAACGGAGCCTTCCCAGCCCGCGTTGTTAGCGATCTGCTTAAGCGGCTCTTCAAGCGACTTCCTTACTATGGAAACCCCTGACTCTTTCATCGCCAGAAAGCGTTGCTTCGAATTTTTCAAGCGCCGGCATGATATGTATCAAAGTGCTTCCGCCGCCCGGTATGATCCCCTCTTCTATCGCCGCTCTTGTCGCGGCAAGCGCGTCCTCTATCCTGTGCTTTTTCTCCTTCAGTTCCGTCTCCGTCGCCGCGCCGGCCTTTACCACGCCCACTCCGCCGGAAAGCTTTGCCAGACGCTCCTGAAGCTTTTCCTTGTCATATGAAGAATCGGACAGGTCGATTTCTTTCTTTATCTGCGATATTCTTGCCTTTAAAGCTTCCTTTGAGCCGCCGCCTTCTATGATGGTGGTCTTTTCTTTTTCAATGATGATCTTTTTCGCCTTCCCGAAGAAACTATCCTGGATAGTTTCAAGCGTCAGCCCTTTTTCATCGGAAACGACTTCTCCGCCGGTGATGACAGCTATATCGTCCATCATGGCTTTCCTTCTGTCGCCGAATCCCGGGCGCTTTTACCGCCACGCAGTTAAGCGTTCCCCTTAACTTGTTCACGACTATCGTCGCAAGCGCTTCGCCTTCTATCTCATCCGCGATGATGAGCAAAGGCCTTCCTGCCTGGACAACTTTCTCCAATGTCGGGAGAAGGTCCTTTACCGCGCTGATCTTTTTGTCGGAGATCAGGACGAAAGCATCTTCAAGAATGGCTTCCATCCTGTCGCGGTCGGTTATCATGTAAGGCGACGCGTAACCTTTGTCGAATTGCATGCCTTCCACGACATCCAAAGTCGTCTCTATCCCTTTTGATTC
This sequence comes from uncultured bacterium, assembly GCA_963768305.1. GTDB lineage: Bacteria > Margulisbacteria > WOR-1 > CAVSGV01 > CAVSGV01 > CAVYHE01. The sequence continues at coordinate 518 of CAVYHE010000004.1, read as the reverse complement.
CTCTACCGTTATGACCCCGTCCTTCCCGACCTTTTCCATCGCGTCGGCGATAAGATTTCCTATCTCAGGATCATTATTGGCTGAAATGGTCGCAACATCGGCGATGGCTTCCTTGTCCTCCACCGGTTTGCTCTTTTTCTTCAGCTCCTCCACGGCGACTTTTATCGCCTTTTCTATCCCGCGCTTCAGCGCCATCGGATTTGCGCCTGAAACAACGTTCTTAAGCCCTTCCTTGAATATAGCCGCGCCAAGGACCGTGGCAGTTGTCGTGCCGTCTCCCGCGATGTCGTTCGTCTTGGAAGCCACCTCTTTTAAAAGCTGGGCGCCCATGTTCTCGAACGGATCTTCCAGGTCGATCTCCTTTGCGATGGTCACGCCGTCATTTGTTATGGTCGGCGAACCCCATTTTTTCTCCAGGACGACGTTCTTGCCCCTCGGGCCGAGCGTCGCTCTTACCGCGAGAGCTACTTTGTTCACGCCTCTTTCAAGCGCTCTCCAAGCTTCATCATTAAATAGCA
>CAVYHE010000003.1:0-340252 GCA_963768305.1 uncultured bacterium | reverse complement strand
TAGAATCAAGAAATCCATCATCGGGCTATGATTCCATGAATATTTATGTTTTGCAAAGCCCATACACGACCTGGGTCCCAATTGGAAGCTTAAACCCCACTCAAGATCCCGTCAACGGCGCAAGCTGGGAAGCATATACTTCCGGCGGGTTCAATCAGCCTGGAATATGGGTGAACCATGTTTTCGATCTCTCTGCTTATGCCGGGAAGGTCATACAGATAAAATTTACATTCGACACTGTTGATCAAGAGTATAATGGGTTCAGAGGCTGGTTCCTGGATGACATTAAAATTGATAATTCCCAGTTCGGCGTTTCTTCCGCTTCTGCAAAACACAGAACAACAATACCCGTGGTAAAGCCTAGAAATTGACGGAGTTCCGCCTTCGTGGTAAAATATTTTCAAATGCATTTCAATATCGACCATATCAGGAAGCTCGACCCTGAAGTTGCCAAAGCAATTGATCTTGAATTCGACCGCCAGCAGAACAAGCTGGAGATGATCGCCTCGGAAAATTTCACAAGCCGCGCCGTTATGGAAGCTCAGGGCACCGTCCTCACCAACAAATACGCGGAAGGCTATCCGGGAAAAAGATATTACGGCGGCTGCGAATATGTTGACATAGTCGAAACACTGGCAATAGAAAGAGCAAAAAAGATTTTTCACTGTGAACACGCCAACGTCCAGCCGCATTCCGGCTCCCAGGCGAACCTGGCCGCGTACATGGCGTTCATCAAACCCGGCGATACGGTGATGGGGCTTAATCTTTCCCACGGCGGGCACCTTACCCACGGCAGCCCCGTGAATATTTCCGGAATGTATTTCCATTTCATTTCATACGGCGTAAGGCAGGACAATGAATTCCTGGATTACGACCAGATGCGGGCTCTGGCAAAAGAACACAGGCCGAAGATGATCGTCGGAGGCGCCACGGCTTATCCCAGGATCATCGATTTTGTCAAAATGCGCGAGATATGCGACGAAGTCGGCGCATTCCTTTTCATTGATATGGCGCATATCGCGGGGCTCATCGCGGCCGGACTTCATCCGTCCCCGATACCGTGCTCGCATGTGGTAACGACCACCACGCATAAAACTTTGCGGGGCCCGAGAGGCGGCGCGATATTCTGCCCGGAAATTTACGCGAAACAGGTGAATAAAGCTATTTTTCCCGGGATCCAGGGCGGGCCCTTGATGCACGTTATCGCCGCGAAAGCGGTGGCTTTCGGCGAAGCGCTTAAACCGGAATTTAAAAAATATCAGGAGCAGATAATCAAGAACGCGAAAACATTGTCCGATGAACTTATGAAACACGGGTTCAGGCTTGTTTCCAACGGCACCGACACGCATTTAATGCTTGTGGACCTGAGAAATAAAAAACTGACCGGAAAACAGGCTGAAATAATGCTGGATGAGATCGGAATAACCGTTAACAAGAATACCATCCCGTTCGAGACCGCGGCGGCATCGGTCGCTTCCGGCATCAGGATAGGCACGCCGGCGCTTACCACAAGGGGAATGAAAGAGAATGAAATGAAACTGATCGGCTCATTCATTAACAAAAGACTTTCAAATCCGGATGACGAGAAAATAAAGCTTGAAGTGGCTTCGTCGATCAAAGAACTCTGTAAAAAATTCCCTCTTTATAACAGTTAATAAATGATCAAACTTATTGGCGTTTCCAAGGTCTACCCGAACGGTTTTGAAGCGCTTCACAACGTGAGCCTCCATATCGGCAAAGAAGAATTCGTTTTTATCGTCGGGACGAGCGGCTCGGGAAAGACCACATTGATGAAGCTTCTATATCGTGAAGAATTCCCTACATCCGGCCAGGTCTTTGTGGACAAGATCAATGTGGCCGAACTTGAAGCATTATCAGGTTCCGTATTTAAGAAGAAATATGGGCATTGTTTTTCAGGACTTTAAGCTGCTGCCCAGACGGACAATATCGGAGAACATCGCGTTCGCAATGCAGGTGATGGGGCATCCAAGGTCTGCCATAAGAAGGCATGTTGGCCTGGCACTTGAACTTGTCGGCCTGCAAAAAAAAGCGGACAGTTTTCCCGCGGACCTTTCCGGAGGGGAACAGCAGAGGGCCTGCATCGCAAGGGCCATTGTCAATAATCCTCCTCTGCTTATAGCAGATGAGCCGACCGGCAACCTGGACCCGGCCACATCGTGGGAGATCATCAATTTACTGGACAAGATCAACAGGAGAAAGACCACGGTCATTGTTACCACGCACAACAAGAACATCGTCGACATAATGCGCAAGCGCGTCATAGCGCTTGAAGCAGGCCAGATAATAAGGGATGAACAGCTGGGGGTTTACGGGCATGCTAAACAGCCTTGAATTTTTCGTAAGCGAAGCGTGGACCGGGTTCAAAAGGAGCGGGATAATGAGCTTTGTGGCCATAGGCACGGTCATTGTCTCTCTCACGATCTTCGGCGTCTTCCTTATGGGAGTTGTGAACCTGGGCAGCATTATCGGGACGATAAGCAGCAATGTTCAGGTATCCGCTTACGTGGACAGGTCGCTCGAAAAATATGAAGTTGACAGCATCATCAACCGCATTTCAATGATAAGAGGCGTGTCGAATGTCAGCTATGTTCCCAGGGATGAAGCGTGGCAAAAATTCAAGAAAGAATACAGCGGCACCCTCAACCTTGATGATGTCATGTCCGACAACCCTCTTCCGGACACGTTCATTATTGAAGTCCAGGTCCCGGAGCTGGTCCCGGAGGTCGCCAAACACGTATCCTCTGTGCCTTTAATATCCGAGGTCAGGTACAGCGGGAAGCTCATCGGGCAGGTGGAGTCGCTCGCTTCCGCTGTCAGGGTCGGGGGATTGATACTGGTATGCATGCTTTCTGTAGCGACCCTGTTGATAGTGATAAACACGATAAGATTAACGGTCATCGCGCGCGAAAAAGACATATCCATCATGAAACTTGTCGGCGCGACCGACGCGTTCATCAAGTGGCCGTTCATTATCGAAGGATTGTTAATAGGGCTTATCGGGGCGGTATTCTCATTCGTTATCCTGAAAATATCGTATGATGTTGTCCTTATGCAGCTGAGCCTGGCCATGCCGTTCCTGCCTCTGATAAGCGATCAGAGGCATCTCATAGCTGTGTATCTTATCGTGGGATGCGTTGGCGTGGTCCTGGGGATGATGGGCGGGTATATTTCAGTTTCAAAGTCTCTGAAGGAATTCGATTAAGAGGAGGGAACTAAATGCTTTCGTATTTGAGAAGGAAAATGAAAACGATAATGGTGATAGTTGCGGTGCTTTTCGGGGCGACGATGTTCTACGGGATCGGCTATATGGGGATAAAGAACGTTAAAGAAAGCCCAAAAAAGGGCTCAATTGCGACCGTAAACGGAAATGAGATAGACCATAAAAAATTCGAGCAGGTTTACAGGACATGACTGTCGCGGGCAAAAGGGACGGTAACGCCGGAAACATTAATGATGTATCAGGCCGCGGCTCTTCAGCAGGTAATAACCCAGACCGTAATGCTGAATGACGCAAAAAAACATGTTGGGGTCAGCGGGGGAGAAGTGGACCAGGCCGTCGGCAAGATAATGGAGGCGAACAAGATAAAAGACACGGAAACATTAAAGCGCGCTCTTGCTCAAAACGGGCTGAATTACGACGATTTTAGGGAGATGATCAAGAATGATATCTATCTGGCAAAAATGAGCGACAAAATTAAGTCGGGTGTGACCATATCGGCCGATGATCTGAGGGAAGTTAGGGCAAGGCATATATTGATCGCTTTCAAGGCGCCGGGGCATGAAAGAAGATAAGGAGTTGAAGCAAAAAAGCGGAAGAATTGCTGATGAAGATCAAACAGGGCGGGAATTTTGCATCGCTTGCCGCCAAATATTCCGACGATGAGGGGACCGCCTGGAAAGGCGGGGACCTGGGATATTTCACGACAGGGATGATGCTTCCGGAGTTCGAAAAAGCGGTTTTTGCGTTAAAGCCAGGCGAAGTGAGCGATGTAGTAAGAACCGATTTCGGCTATCATATAATCCAGCTTGAAGATTCCCGGCTAAGGAAGATCAATACAAAAGGAAAAGATATGAACGAGAGTCATCCTTGCCGAAAAGCAGGATCAGGCCGTTAAGAATTGGCAGGATGACGCTTTCAAGACAAGTTAAGATCGAGATCAACGACCCTTTGATCAAGGCCAATTCGCTTTTAGCTTCCGGGAAACTGAGCGAAGCCATCTCAGCTTATAATCAGGCGGCGATGGAAGACCCTTCAAATCCCTATGTTCACCTTTTGCTGGGGCACGCGTACAGGATGCGCGAAGAACAATGAACTTGCCGTCGCTGGAATACGGAAAAGCCGCGGACCTGAGCGGCGCCGACACGGGCATCCTCATAGCCGTCGGCGAAGCATACCAGAACTCGGTAAAAAAGAATCCGCTCTCACCATGCTTCAGGAAAGCTTCCCTTATCGCGGGCGACAACAAGGACATGCATAAGGAGTCTTGAAAAAATATTCGACAAGATAGGCGCCGCATCCGACGCGGCAAACGAGCGGTCCGAGCTTGCGAGGATAGCCAAGAAAGAGAAATTCGAGAAAGAGATCCAGCAAAAAACGGGGCAGTGATCAGAGATGCTTTGGAACCTGAGACTAAAGTCTCGGTTCCAGTCAAGTGTCACGGAACCGCGAATTTATTCGCGGGTTCCGACAGATGATCAGCCGAGCAGAAGCTTTTCCCCCTCAGACAGCATCAGTTTAGTTCTTTCGGGCGAGGTGGCTTCGGAGTAGATCCTGATAAGCGGCTCGGTCCCTGACAATCTGAAAAGTATCCAGCTTTTATCTTTCAAGAACATCTTTACGCCGTCCATAGTTTGGATATCAACTACCTTTTCGCCTATGAACTTATCAGGTTTGAATCCGGCGAGTTTCGTTCTGGCCTTATCTCTTTGTTCTTCGGTCAAATGAATGTCGATCCTGTCATAATAGAAATGACCGAACTCATCCATGACATTGTTCAATATCTCTCTTGCTTCCTTTTTAAAACTCGCTAAACACTCAAGTATCAGCAGCGAATTAAGCACGCCGTCGCGCTCGGGTATGTGGCCTTTGATCCCGATGCCGCCTGATTCCTCGCCGCCGATCAGAACATCCTCTTTTAACATGTAGTCGGCGATATATTTGAAGCCGATGGGTGTTTCGTGAACTGTCAGGCCGTATTTTTTCGCCATCATCACGACAAGGTTCGTGATATTGAAAGTTTTTATGACCGAACCGGAAAGTTTTTTGTTCTCCACAAGATGCTTGAGAAGCAGGACAAACATATCATGTGATGTCAGGAACCCGCCATGGCCGTCCACTCCGCCTATCCTATCGCCGTCACCGTCGGTGGCAAGCCCGATCCAAATTCCCTGTTCCTGAAGGCTTCCGTCTTTTATGACATCCGATAGCTCCATCAAATTGACTGGAATCGGTTCGGGGTTAACGCCGCCGAACAAAGGATCTCTTGTTTCATTGATCTGCTGACAGGCGATCCCATTGCTCGAAAGAATGTCCTTTACATAGCCGGCCGCGCTGCCGTGCATCGGGTCAATGACTATCTTGAGCCCGGCTTGTTTTATCTTGCCGAGATCAACGAAACCGGAAATATGATCAAAATATTCTTTTCTTGGATCGATCTTTTGGATAAGATCTGAAGGCTTTGTTGATATTAAAGGCTCTTTCACATTGGAAAGCTCGGCTTCGACCGCCCTGGTTATTTCCTGCGAAGCCGAACACGCGAACTGGGATTTTATCTTGAAGCCGTTCCATTCGCGGAGGATTGTGCGACGCGGTCATCATTATCCCGCCGCCTAATGACCTGTTTTTTACGACAAATGAAACGACGGGAGAGGGGACAGAATGTTCCGCGAGAAAAACCTTGATCTTGTTCGCCGCCGCGACCTTCGCGGATTCCAGGGCGAAATTCTCGGATTCGAACCTGTTATCATAGCCGATAGCTATGCCCGGACCGGCAAGGCTGTTCTTTATTAAATAATTGCAGTATGCCTGGGCTACTTTCCTGACATTTTCAAAAGTGAACTCATCGGAAATTACGGCGCGCCATCCGTCAGTCCCGAATTTTATCATTTTTATTTCCCGTTGACGTAGTCAGGCTGGGCTTCCGTTGTGGGGTGATAGGTGCATTTTTCCGTGGGCCTGTCGTTCCACCAGAACTTGGCTTTTACTATCCTGTCGCCGGGGCAGTACTCGTTCGGGAGTTTGCCGGAATCCAGGCATATTGCTTCTTCGACCAGGCCTTCGGGCTTCGGGAAATCAATGACGGGCTCGTCGAAGAGTACGTTCGACATGAACGCTTTCCACATCCTCGGGGTAACGGCGACTTCGGTCACGCCTTCCATCGGCTCATTATTGTCATTGCCAACCCATATTCCCGTGACAAGCTGGGGGACATATCCAATGAACCACGCGTCCTTGAATTCCTCCGTGGTTCCGGTCTTGGCCCCCGCCGGCCGGTCTATGTTCCCCCTTACGCCTGTGCCGCGCAGGAGGACGCCCTGCATCAGGTCCACCATAACCGCGGCAATGTTCTTATCAAGCACTCTCTTTTCGGCGATCGTGTGATTGTAGATAAGCTGATGGCGCGGGCCTTCTATCCTGATTATCGCGGTCGGTTCCACGCGGATGCCCCCGTTAGCGAAGACGCCGTACGCGGATGTCATTTCAAGGACAGATACTTCTGATATTCCCAAAGTGAGGCCGAGCGATCTCTTTAGCGGGCTTGTTATCCCCATCCTTTTTGCAACGTCAATGACATTGCCCACGCCGATCTTGTCTATCAACCTTACGGAAGGGATGTTGAGCGAACGCTCAAAAGCCATCTGCACGGTGACCTTGCCTCTGTATTTTTCATCAAAATTCTTCGGCTCCCATTTTCCCTCCGGGTTCCATTCATCTGCGGGGACCTCGTATGTTACGGGTGAGTCATCCAGAATGAATCCCGGTGACACGCCCAATTCCATTGCGGCGGTGTAAACGTAAGCCTTGAAGGATGAACCGGGCTGCCTTTTGGACTGCCATGCCCTGTTGAATTCGGAAACCTCGAAGCTGGCGCCTCCGACCATCGCGCGGATGTATCCTGTTCGGGGATCAATAGAGACCAGCGCCGCCTGGGAAAAATTATAAGTCGGGCCTTCTTCCGAAAGAAATTTATGCACGACGTCGTCGGCGACTTTCTGTTTGTTCATGTCCAGGGTCGTGTACACCCTTAAACCTCCGTTGTAAACGGTGTATTCGCCGAACTTGTCTATGAGCTGGTTTATGACATAGGTCGTAAAATATGGAGCGATATATTTATACCTGTTCGGCGTTTCGGTGGAGAGCATGAGCGGCTGTCTTTTTGCCGCGTTCGCAGAAGCTTCTGTGATGACGCCGAGCTCCACCATTTTCGAAAGAACGGTCTCCTGTCTTTGCTTGGCGCCATCCGGGTTCTTGTAGGGGGAATATTTTTCGGGCCCCTCGATTATCCCCGCCAGCATGGACGCTTCAGCGAGGTTAAGGTCGGATGCGTGCTTGTTAAAGTAAAGCTGGGAAGCGGATTCTATGCCGTAAGCGTTATGGCCCCAGTAGATCTGATTTAAATATAGTTCGAGTATTTCCGATTTCGTGTATCTTCTCTCTATCTGCAGGGCAAGGACGATTTCGGCTATCTTTCTTGTGATGGATTTCTTTTTTGTGAGGAAAAGATTCCGCGCCAATTGCTGGGTAATCGTGCTTCCGCCTTCTTCGACTTTTTTCTTTATGACATTTGTCGCGGCGGCCCTGGCTATGCCGTAAAGATCTATCCCTCTGTGATGGTAAAATCTTTCATCTTCTATGGCGATGACCGCCTTCTGGAGTATGGGCGATATCTTTTCAAGCGGGATAACGTATCGGTTCTCTTCCCTGTGAAGCTTTGGCCAGGACCGTCCCGTCCGAAGCGTATATTTCGGTGGTTTCGGAAGGGGAGAACACGCTTATCGTTTCCACGTTCGGAAGCTGGGTCAATATCTGAAGGAACAGGCCGCTTAATATCGCCGCTAAAATTATGAAGTACAGTATGATCCTGTTGCTTCTTTCTTTCGGCAGGACAGGGCCGAGCTTCTTCAAAATATTCAGATCGTGAAAATTTATCCTTGGCATAAAATCAGAGCGAAATTATATCATAATTCTGACTAGCGAGGGAATGGGGAAAAGTGAAATTTTCACGCATTTTTGCGGATAATATAATGTATGAACGGTCCGATCACATTTAAATCCCGCAATGGGATGCTTCACAGCAAGCTCCCGATCGGGGATGTTTTGCGGAAAAAATTGGGGACGCGCGCATCCAAACACTTGGCGAAAACGTATCCGCTTTGCCGAGCGCGAAAAATGGGTCCGTTTACACGGACGGATGTTTTAACAAGGACGACAGGGAGCTTGATGACAAATTAGCCCATGACCTTTCTTACATCATCGGTCTTCCGCATCCGCTTGATTTCATCCCAAAGTGATCATCTGTGATCCGAAAACAATTCAAACCGTTCGGGATTTCAAAAACAGACCGGTCGAACTCTGCAAATGTATTCGGCTATGAAGAAGTGACTAGAAAAGCTTCTTGAGCGTTCACAGCCCGCCGACATCAGGCGCAAGTGGTACGAGATATTCAATCATGTGATCGATGTTGACCAAAGGGCTAAAGACATCAATAATAACGCTTTCAACATGTCCATTTATCTTGCTTCCCTCATGATCGGACTTAAGGACAACAGCGAAGCAAGCCGGACACTTATGGACAGGCTTTGGCTTCCCACCAAGCGTATGGAAGATCAGCGTACGCCTGGCTTTCAAGATATGCCGTGAGACCCGACTGGGATACTTACAACAAATGATCTATTATAATGACAAGAGATTAATGAAATTGCTGGACAAAATGATCTTAAAGAACAGGGACCTGATGTTCCGGAATAAAAGGTAACATTCCAATTCAATATTGTTTCCGCATATTTTCCCTGTTATAATCCCCCCAATGGCAAAGAAAATACTCATCATCCATGGCCCGAACCTGAACCTCCTGGGAGAGAGGGAGCCGAACGTCTACGGCAAGGTCACGCTTGATAAGATAAACGCCGAGCTCAAAAAACTTGCGAAAAAAGAAGGCGTCTCTCATCGACACGGTCCAGACCAACATCGAAGGGGAGATAATAGATCACATCCAGAAAGCAAAAAAGAAATACGGCGCCATAGTGATCAACCCCGGAGGATATACGCACTCTTCCGTGGCCATACGCGACGCTATCTCATCCGTTAAGATCCCGACGGTGGAAGTGCACCTTTCGAACATATACGCGCGCGAAGAATTCCGGCAGACATCCGTGATCGCTCCGGTAGCTGCCGGCCAGATATCCGGTTTCGGGAAGAACAGTTACCTTCTCGGACTTAAAGCCGCGATCGACCTCATAAAATAATGATAAGGCTCATCACAAGCGAACCGAACATCCGTTATTTTTCCGGGTTCACCGGAAGCGTTGCGCTTCTTATCGAACGCGACAGATCCTCAACCCTGATAGTCGACGGCAGATATACCATACAGGCGCGATCCGAAGCCTACGAGGGCATCAATGTGTACAGGCGCCGCTGCATTCTATCTCTCCTTGATAAGGCGATCGATATCCTGAAAAAAGAAAAAGTCCGCGAGATCGGATATGAGGACGACAGGATGACAGTGGAATCGTTCAATAAGCTGAAGGCAAAATTCCCTGGCGTCAAGTTCCGCTCCATCAGCGATGAGCTGCGCGGCAAGAGGATGGTAAAAATCAAAAAAGAGATCGACCTCATCAGGAAGGCCGCTCTCATCGCCGACCTCACATTCGACTGCATCACAAGGATAATCAAGGCCGGGATGACTGAGCTTGAGATATCCGCCCATATCGATTATCTGATCAAGACCTTCAAGGGCGACCTGCCGTCATTTGAAACCCTCGTGTCCTCCGGGAAACTATCGGCGCACGCCCACGGGAAGCCGACGGACAAGAAAGTGAAGAAAGGGGACCATCTTGTGATGGATTTCGGGGCGAAAGTACAAAGGGTACAACAGCGACATAACAAGGATGGTCTCTATAGGCAAACCGTCCGAAAAGACGCGAAAGATATATGATGCCGTTCTTCGCGCCCAGTTGAATGCGATATCCAAAGTCAGGGCGGGCGTAACAGCTTCGGAAGTGGATAAAGCAGCGAGAGATTCGCTTAAACAAGAAAAACTTGACAAATATTTCGACCATGCAACGGGCCACGGCATAGGGCTTCAGGTCCACGAAGGGCCGCGAGTGTCATTGGCCAGCAAGGATATCCTGAAAGAAGGGATGGTCATCACGGTGGAACCGGGAGTTTACCTGCGCGGGTTCGGCGGGTTCAGGGTGGAGGACATGGTCCTGGTCACAAAAGGCGGTTGCGAGATCCTGACAAAATCTCCCAAGGAACTGGCGGTAATATGAAAGTCACCGCTGTCATTCCGGCTGCCGGCGCCGGGAAAAGGATGAACCTCAAAAAACAATTCCTCGAGATCAACGGCAAACCGCTTCTTTCTATAACCGTTTCCGTTTTTGAAGATTGCCAGTCGATTGACGATATCATTGTTGTCGCCGCGCGCGATGACATTGAAGCTGTAAAAGAAATGCTGAAAAGTTTCAGGAAGATCCGCGACATCGTCGAAGGCGGCCCGGAGCGGCAGGACTCGGTTTACAACGGATTGAAGGACATATCAAAAGAATCCGACGATGATCTGGTGGTCATCCATGACGGCGCAAGGCCATTGATAACCAAAGAAATAATCTCTAAAGCCGTGACTGAAGCAAAAGTTTCGAAGGCAGTTGTGGTCGGAGTCCCCGCGAAAGATACGATAAAAACGGTTACACCGGACAATATGACTCTCGAAACATTGGATAGAGGCTCATTATGGCTGGTTCAGACGCCTCAGGTCTTCCAGTTATCGATCATCAAACAGGCATACGAACGGGCGCAGAAGATAAATTACCGCGCGACCGACGATTCAAAGCTCGTTGAGAGGATGGGAATTCCTGTTAAAATGATAATGGGTTCGTACGATAACATTAAAATAACCACGATCGAGGATGTCGCGATAGCGGAGTCGATATTGAATCAAAGGGCCAAATAAATGAATATTATCATCTCGGTATTAACCGGCGTAGTCGCCGGGATATTCGGCGGAATGTTCGGGATAGGCGGCGCCACCATAATGGTGCCCGCTTTCATTTTTTTCTTCAAGTATTCCCAGCATCAGGCGCAGGGAACGGCCATCGCCGCACTGCTCCTGCCAGTCGGCTTTTTTGCCGCGCTTAGATATTATCAGAGCGGGAACGTGGCGATCGATATCGCCCTGTATACTGCCCTGGGATTTTTTGTCGGCGGATTTTTGGGCGCCGTCATCGTCCAGCCGATACCTGACATTATCCTGAGAAGGATGTTCGCGGTTTACCTGATCGTCATCGCTGTGAGGCTGCTGTTTTAAACATGTATTACCCTGCTAAAAAAGAATTCATAGAACTATCCAAAAAAGGGAATCTCATCCCCGTTTACAGGGAAATGATGGCCGATATGGAAACGCCGGTTTCCGCGTTCGAAAAGATATTCGCCTCTGAAAAAAAGGAAGTTGAATATGCCTACCTGCTTGAAAGCGTTGAGGGCGGCGAAAATATCGGCAGATATTCCTTTCTTGGCATTGATCCCGTCATGATATTAAAGAGCAAGGGCGACAGCATAGAGATACATTCAAAGGGAAAAGTAGAGAGAACGAAAGGGGATCCGCTGGCCGCTCTGAAAGAACTGATGTCAAAATACAAGCCGGTCAAAATAAAAGGGCTCCCGCGTTTCCACGGCGGCCTTGTAGGATATTTAAGCTACGATGTCGTAAGGAGTCTGGAAAAGCTTCCCGATAAGAATCCCGACGACCTTAAGCTTCCCGACATGCAGTTCCTCCTTACCGACACTATCCTGGCATTCGACCATGTACGGCGCAAGATAAGCATAATATCCAATGTCCTGGCGGAAGGGAATGCCGGGAAAGCATATGATTCGGCGATCAAAAAGATAGATGCGCTCGCCGCAAAACTCGCGAAGCCGCTTAAGACAGCGGAGATCAAAATGAAAAGCTCGAAGAAACTTAAGGTGAAGTCCAACTTCAGCAAAGCGCAGTTCGAGAAAGCGGTCCGCAAAGCGATAGGCCACGTAAAGAACGGCGATGTCATCCAGGTGGTCCCGTCGCAAAGGTTCAGCACAAGCATCAAGGGCGATCCGTTCAGGGTCTACAGGGTCCTCCGGACGCTGAACCCGTCCCCTTACATGTATTATCTGAAATTCGGCGGCATGAGGCTCATAGGTTCGTCCCCTGAGACAATGGTCCGCCTGGAGGACGGCATTGCGAACGTGCGTCCCATAGCGGGAACGAGGAGCAGGGGAGAGACGGACGCGCAGGACCTTTTGCTTGAAAAAGAACTGCTTGCCGACGAAAAGGAAAGGGCCGAGCACATCATGCTGGTGGACCTGGGAAGGAATGACCTGGGCAGGGTCTGTGAGCCGGGCAGCGTAAAGATAAATGAATTCATGGTCATCGAAAAATATTCCCACGTGATGCACATCGTTTCCGACGTTACCGGAAAGCTGTCGCGCGGCAAGGACGCTTTCGACCTGATCGCCGCTTCTTTCCCCGCGGGAACGGTCACGGGAGCGCCGAAGATCCGCGCGATGGAGATAATCGATGAGATAGAGAATGTGAAAAGAGGCACCTACGCGGGAGCCGTGGGCTATTTCGATTTTTACGGCAACCTTGACACCTGCATAACCATCAGGACTATTTTACTTAAAGGAAAGGACGCGTACGTTCAGGCGGGGGCGGGCATTGTCGCGGATTCTGTCCCGTCCAAGGAATACGAGGAGACCGTCAACAAGGCAAAAGCGCTTTTAAAAGCCATAGAACTGTCGCAGGGATGAACCAATGATAAATTTCAGGATGTTGCGACACTCCGATATTATCCTCTGGATAAGCGTCGCTCTTTTGATAATCGTCGGCATCATGATGATATTCAGCTGCACATTCTCCCAGAGATCTCGCGAAGGGGATGATCCGTATTATTACGTTACAAAACAGCTTATCGCTTTCATCATCGGACTGGTCGGGCTTTCCATTTTCACTTATCTTGATTACGCGCATTTGAAGACCGCTTCATGGTTCCTGTACGCCTTAGCCGTTATTTTTCTTTTCATAGTCCTGTTCAAGGGATTCATGATGCTCGGCGCGCAAAGATGGATAGCACTTGGCCCTGTCACTTTCCAGCCGTCCGAAATATCCAAGCTTGATCCTGTTGATCGCGCTGGCGGCTTTTTTGGGCGAGAGAAGGGGGCAGATACAGAGCGTTCTTAGCCTTATTTTGCCGCTGATCATAGTGGGGATCCCTTTCATCCTGATATTCAAGCAGCCGGACCTCGGCACCTCTATAATCCTTTTTTCCATTTTTACCGGGATGCTCATCTGGGCCGAAACATCGGCCACGTTGCTCATATTCATGGTCACGCCGCTCCTGAGCATCCTGCTCAAGTCGCATACATATATATGGCTGCTGTATCTGGCGGCTCTTGCCGTCTACATGCGCCAGATAAGGATCAGGTGGGTGGATTATGCCATCATAATGCTCGGCAATATCGGCATCGGCTACGCGGTAGCGAAGACATGGGGCATGCTAAAAGATTACCAGAAGGCGCGGCTGATGATATTCCTTAATCCCGAAAGCGATCCGCTGGGCATCGGTTACCACAGCATCCAGGCGAAGATCGCCGTCGGCAGCGGCGGATTTTTCGGAAAGGGATTCATGCACGGGACGCAGACGCAGCTGGCGTTCATCCCCCAGCAGTTCACCGATTTCATTTTCTCGGCGCTTGGCGAGGAATTCGGTTTTCTGGGTTCCATGATCATGAGCTCGCTCTTTTCGTGATCGTGATCTACAGGGCGATAATCCTCGCCGTGGAAGCGAGGGATTTTTTCGGCAGCATGCTCGCGGCGGGCATAGCGGTCATGTTCAGCGTCCAGATGATCATCAATATCGGCATGACGCTGGGGCTTCTGCCTGTTGTAGGAGTGCCGCTGCCTTTCTTCAGCTTCGGAGGGACCGCGCTTGTCACGAACATGTGCGCTATCGGCATACTTCAGAGCATCGCGATGAGAAGGCATAAGCTATTATTTTAATAAATCTATTCAAATATTTTCTCGGGGCCGCAAAATTCCTTCGAGGCCTGTATAAGCATGAAAAAAACAAATAATTTTTTTGGGACCTTGGACAGGATAGAGGGCGATACAGCTGTGATCCTTGCCGGAGAAGACGGCGATACCGTCGAAATATCCAAAGATCTTCTGCCCCCGGACAGCAGGGAAGGGGATGTTATCTCTTTCAAGCTGGAAGTTAAGGATAAGAAGACGAAGGACGAAAAAGAGAAGATACAGGGACTGATCCGGAAATTAGCCGAATAACATGAACTGATTTTTATGCAAGTTCCCTCTAATTTATCCCGATAAATATATAGGGACTATTTAAACATGACGAATATAGTTGACCCAAAAAACGGCCCCATTGATCGCGCCTCACGTATTTCCGCGACCAGACCACAAAAGAAAAAGAACAAAGACAACGTTCTGTCTTTGACCGACATAAAAGAAGCAGCAAAAAAGAAAGGGTTTAAAATAAACTCGGAAAAAATATTCATTGTCACTCATCCATTTTTTAATGTTTACAGCGACGACCTGACAATGGTATTGGGGATAACATATGACAGGTCGGAAGAACACGCCTTAAAATCGCCGCAGGAAATCATAACCACTCTGTTATCAAGATCATATCAACTAAAAGACAATGATCCCGGTAAAAGCCGGATTTTCATGAAATATGCCTTTGAAACAACTAAAACAATGAACTATTTAAAATCATTGTCAAAGGCAAAAGAACCCGTGATCCTGGTTTTGGACCAGGCCAGGACCGCGAACGGCGCGATAAAATACTTCAATGGCCTCTTTGCGAATAAAAATAACGTCTATTATATATATTCTCAGTTCGGGAGCGGCTATTTCTGGAAAGAGGACGATAAAATGTTATCAAGAATACTGCCCAAAGGAACAAAAATCGAGCTGTCCGGATCATTATATAATGTTTGCGGACAATTCACGTTCGACAACCTCAAGTCGCTTGGTTATGAAAAGATCGATTATCGGAAAGAGGCATCTTACAAGGTCACCGATCTGGAAAAAAGCGACGAATTTATTTCGCTTTATAAAAAAGCCATGGGACAATTCAATCCTAATGCCCCATTATCTTTGTTCACGAATGAATTAATTGAAGAATTTACGAGGATAGCGGTCAAATATTATTAATGTTCGATGAACGGGCTGAGTTTGCTGTTCACTGGATCTTCCTCGCCCCTTTCTTCACAGTAAATTCCGTTTCCACTTGTCCTTTTGCCTCGAATATCCCGTTCTCAACATGCACAATGACCTTGTTGGCCTTCACCCAGGCATCCTTCCTTTTCATGTAAACGTTGCCGGTCATGACAATGTTCTCCCCCTTCTCGGTATAAACCGCATTGTCGGCCTTGGCTTCTTGTTCTTTCTGCGTCACGAGGACATTCCCGGAAGCAGTGCAGTCGCCGTTATCAGTTGAGACGGTGAGCTTGTCGCAGTTGATGACGGTGGTTTCCTGCAGGGTTTTTTTTGCTTCCTCCCCTTTGATCTTCTCCGAACTTTTCTTTTTTATGATGTTCTTAAGCTTTTTTATGACGGCTTTAACGTTCGATGACAGTACTATGGACCCGTGATCGTCATAATAGATCGCTTTGTCCGAAAATACGGTCTTGTTCTTCTGGATCACCTCTATACTTCCGCTCATATCTATCCTGTCCTCGTCGAAGAAAGCCGTGGCGGAATTAGACTGCCAGCCTTGAGCCCTTATCCGAAAAAACGCTCCTTCCCTCGAATGTCGCGGTGTTCTTATCTATATCGAGATCTATCCTGTCGGACCTTATGAGCAGCTTGCCCCTGGATATTTCCGCATTCCCCTGAATGGCGGCTTTTTTTGAGTCAGGATTAAAATCTATCCTGTCGGCGGTAAGGGAAGCGAAATCCGGTCTCTTCCTGCGGTTCGATACGGCGTTAAAATCGATCAGCGCGCGCAAGGTACTGCTTGCCGTCATTGCTTTCATCGGCTTTTTTCAGGACCGTAATATCTTTCCTGTTCGTTATCCTTAATCTTCTTGCCGACAGGTCCTTTATCAGCGGCCTGGCGCCCTTATTTATTTTTGCGTCAGAAATGAATTCCAGCGTGGTCTCGCGCCTGTTCCTGCCCGTCCACCCCTCGCTTGCGGATATTTCCCACGAATTTTCCCCCTCAACACCCGACATGTGAATGTTCTTGAAAATTATTATCTTTTCGGGGACAAAGGTCTGGATGAGATCGATCTTATCGCTGGCCCTGACGATGAAGATGACGGCCAATATCGCGATGATAATTGCCGATAAGATAATGACGGCTTTTTGCGCATGAAGGGATTATATCAGATTCAGACAATTGACACCCTATTTGGCGGATGTTATACTTTTCTTCCGTGTAAAAATTTAGAAAAGGAGTGAATAAAATGGCAGTTAAGGTTGGGATCAACGGTTTCGGCAGGATCGGGAGACAGGTTTTGCACGCGATGGTGGACAAAGGCGTGCTGGGAAAGGAATTGGATGTTGTGGCGGTGGTGGATATTTGCACCGACGCCGAATATTTCGCGTATCAGATGAAATATGATTCCGTCCACGGAAGGTTCAAAGGAACGCTCGCGACGGAAAAGAGCAGCCCCTCGGTCGCGGATGACGATGTCCTCATTATCAACGGCCACAAGATCAAATGCGTCATGGCGACAAAGGACCCGAGCGGCTTGCCGTGGAAAGACCTCGGAGTTGAGATAGTCATTGAATCCACCGGGCTTTTCCAGGATTCAGAAAAAGCAAAAGGCCATCTGGCGGCCGGCGCGAAAAAAGTCATCATCACCGCTCCGGGCAAAGGCGATGTCAAGACCATCGTTCATCGGCGTCAATGAGAACGAATATGATCCGTCCAAACACAATATCATTTCCAACGCGTCCTGCACGACGAACTGCCTGGCTCCGGTCGTCCACGTTCTCTTGAAAGAAGGCATCGGCATCGAGACAGGATTGATGACGACGATCCATTCATATACTGCCACGCAAAAGACCGTTGACGGCCCTTCAAAGAAGGACTGGAGAGGCGGCAGGGCGGCGGCGATAAACATTATCCCGTCAACGACAGGCGCGGCGAAAGCGGTGGGCGAAGTGCTTCCTGCTGACAAAGGGAAAACTTACCGGCATGTCATTCCGCGTCCCGACGCCCGATGTTTCAGTCGTTGACCTCACTTTCCGGACAGTGAAAGACACTTCCATCGAAGAAATTGACGCGTTGCTGAAAAAAGCATCGCAGTCTTATCTTAAGGGGATACTCGGCATTGCGGATGAAGAAGTGGTTTCCACCGATTTCATCCACGATGACAGGTCTTCGATCTATGATTCGCTGGCGACGCTGCAGAACAACCTTAAAGGCGAGAAGAGATTCTTCAAGGTTGTTTCCTGGTACGACAATGAGTGGGGTTATTCCTGCAGAGTTGTCGACCTGACCAAGCTTATCGCGGGCAAGAAATAAGGAGCCGGCCATGGCAAAAAAATCCATTGCCGATCTCAGCGAGAAGGACCTGAAAGGCAAGAGGGTCCTTGTCCGCGTTGATTTTAACGTTCCGATGGACAAGGAAAAAAAGATCACCGACGACACCAGGATAAGGGAATCGCTCCGCACTATAAATTACCTCATCGAAAAAGGCGCGAAGGTGATACTCGTTTCCCATCTGGGCCGCCCCGACCGGCGTGACCGAAGACCTGCAGGTTGAACCCCATAGCAAAGCGGCTGGAAGAGCTTTTGAAAAAGAAAGTCATGAAGCTGGATGATTCCGTGGGCGAGGAAGTGGAGCAGGCGATATCAAAGATGAACGACGGCGATGTGGTGATGCTTGAGAACATCAGGTTCTACAAGGAAGAAGAAGACAATGACGAGCAGTTCGCCAGGAAGCTCGCCGACCTGGCTGATATATATGTAAATGACGCGTTCGGGACGGCGCACAGGGCGCACGCATCCACGGCGGGCGTAGCGCAGTTCCTTCCGGCGTACGCGGGATTTTTGATACAGAAAGAACTGGATGTGATGGGGAAGGCGTTAAAGGACCCGAAGCGTCCTTTTGTCGCGATCATCGGCGGCGCGAAAATATCGACCAAGATCGCCGTTCTGAAAAATCTCCTTAATAAAGTTGACACTTTGATAATCGGCGGAGGAATGGTTTACACGTTCCTGAAAGCGAAAGGCCTTGAAGTCGGGAAATCGCTTGTCGAGGACAAATCGATAGACCAGGCGAAAGTTTTCATGGCGCAGGCGGAAGCGGGAAAAGCGAAGGTCATATTCGCGACAGATGTTGTTGTCGCCAGCGAGATGTCTGATAAAGCGATGACGAAGATAGTTAAGGTTGAAAATATACCCGCGGACATGATGGGCGTTGATGCCGGGCCGGAAACTATAAAGATAATCAAAGATGTGATAAAGAATGCGGGAACGGTTATCTGGAACGGGCCGGTAGGGGTATTTGAGATACCGAAGTTCGCGAAGGGGACGAATGAGATCGCGAGAGCTTTGGCTGATTCGAAGGCCATATCGATAATCGGCGGGGGAGATTCGGCGGCGGCGGTGGAGCAGGCGGGGGTCGCGAACAAGATAACGCACATTTCCACCGGCGGCGGAGCTTCACTCGAGTTTTTTGAAGGAAAAGAGCTTCCGGGTATTGCAGTACTTCAAGACGCGTAATTTTCTAGTGGGTATGGGGCCGTAGTTCAGCTGGGAGAACGCCTCGTTCGCGAAATTGAATAATTCTGGATAAGGATATATGCTTTTCACCATGGAAAAAATCCCAGATAAAGCAAAGACTATCGCTTCCGCAAAAAAGAACATCGACAGTGCCATCGAGCAGGTTGAGGCAATACTTTCAGTAAACGAGGGTCGAGGCATTGCTCATTATGGAGCTTTTATTCTGTGTTCTTGCATTCTTGATTATTTGGCGGGCTATTGCTTTATGGGTATCGAGCACCACCAGAGCGAAAGATATAAAAGGTTTATCAGGGAATATCTCCAAAAAGTCGATCCCAGATATGATGATGTTGGATTATATAATCATCTCCGTTGTGGGTTAGTCCATGGATATACAGAGATGTACAAGCACAAATCTAAATATCTATTTACTCATCTACAAATAGGCGAAGCCCATCTTAAACCTTTTTCAGATTCGAAAGATATAACATGTGAGTTTAAAACTCTATTGGGCATTCACGCATTTTTCAGAGACATTAAGCAAGCTGGAAGATTATTTTTTGATGAAGCGGAGCGTTCATCTGTTTCATCGGAAATCATAAAATCGATGGCACAGCGTGTTGAGGAGGTCGGCGTAATAAGCGGAAATGTCCCTATCGAAATATCGCTGGCGGATATGCAGGGCAAAAAGGGAAGTCCGCCAGTTTCAGAGTAAAAGATAAGAGGCTTTTTCGACTATAGACGCCAACGAGATTTATCTAGTCAACCATTACAGCCAACGAGAACAGAAATATAAGAAACTCCTAAATACCTTGCGAGATAATTAATAATAAGGGTATAATTATATCAATGGGGCCGTAGTTCAGCTGGGAGAACGCCTCGCTTCGCAAGAGGAGGTCAGCGGTTCGATCCCGCTCCGGCTCCACATAATTTATAGCTGCGAACCGCTGTGTTTTCTAAACCGGCGGTTTTTTCTTTGCGGGAAATAGCGCGGCGGGCGGCGTTTGCCGCTACCCAAACGCCGCCCGCCGAATGTTCGCCGCGTCGGGACACAACCTCCATATTTTCGCTGTCCTTATCATAATAATTCATTACTACTTCAATATTTTCTTTTGAATAATTTATGCCGTTAACATATTTCCTGATGATATTTTTTCTCTCCGAAAGGTCTTTTATTTTAGCGGCTTCGATCACCTTATTGAGAGTTTCTTTGACTATTTCCGGCGACATCGGAGATGTTGACCCCTTCATTTCGATCCCGCTCCGGGGACCATTAACCGGGTGGTTGTTCCTGAAAATCAAACTGTCGACATAATTAGGATCGGCGGCGATCCTTGAGAGATTTTCTATGACAAAATCGTCAAGCCGATCCATGCTCACCTGTCTGGTGGAACAAACAGAAAAATCCCTTTTTGAAATGCTGGTACAGCGATAATAATAATACCTCAGTTTGGGACCGGGCTGCTTCCTGCTTTTGTTAGTGAAAACAAAAGTCATTTTTGAACCGCATTCTTTACAGTTCACAAGCCCGGTGAAAAGGGAATAGTTGTAAACCTTCGCCTTTTTAACCTTTTCCTTGTGAAGCAATTGAACTTTGCTGAAAAGCTCTTCTGAAATGATCGGTTCATGGATGCCCTGATATGTTTGGCCGCGATGAGTTATCTTGCCGGTATAAAGCCTATTTCTCAAAATTGTGGATAATGTTACATTTGGAAAAATCTTGCCGTTCCTTCCCCTAATTCCCTGGTCTTTTAGCTTATGGTATACAGCAGCCATCGATCCGGTTTTAGAATAGGTATCATAGATGGTTTTTACTATCTTAGTTTCATTGGCGTTGATGATCAGTTTCTTATTTTCTCTGCCATAGCCGAGCGGGGTAATACCAGAATTCCAGAGCCCTTTTTTCGCGCGTTCGAGCATTTTATCCCTTATCCTTTCGCTTATAAGCTCGCGCTCGAACTGCGCGAAAGTAAGCATTATATTTCTGAGGAGACGACCTGACGGCGTAGAGGTATCGAACCTCTCAGTTACCGATATGAAGCTGACATCATGCTGTTCGAATACTTCGATAAGCTGATAGAAATCCTTCGGCGACCTTGTAAGCCGGTCGATCTTATAAGCAATAACAGAGTTTATGCTGCCTTGCCGAATATCCGTTAGCAAATCCATAAGGGCGGGGCGATTAGTGTCGGCTCCGCTGTAACCCTGGTCAGAATATGTTTTATATATCTCCATATTGTCCTGGCTGGAGATAAAGGCTTTTATCTTGGCTTCCTGAGCCTCGCAGGAGTTGAACTCCACTTCGGCCTGTCCATCGGTGGAAACGCGGGTATAGATGCCAATTTTCATTTTATTCATTGGTTATTACCTCCTTTTATGCGAGGAATATAGTCCTATACGGCTACATTGTCAAGCTTCAAGTGGGTGATATAATTTCATTTGTGAGCTTGATTGAGAATATTGCAAGAAACATTAATAAATACCGGAAAGTATCTATCGCGAAACTTGCCCAAAAAGCCTTAATATCACAATATACGCTTCAAAAAATCCTTTATCGCAAATATAAGGATATTGGGATCAACACCCTTCATAAGATCGCTAAAGCTCTTAATGTATCAATTGATAAACTTGTGAAATAAGATGATTAATTTAATTGAGATGATTAAGCTAATATGGACGGCCAACATAAACTGGCATGCATTATCAGCAATAGGGACAATGGCTGCAGTATTTGTTTCACTTTGGCTGGCCCTTAGGCAGGAACGTCGCAATATCAAGATTATCATTGCTTCGTCTCCAAGATATTCCGATAAAAAGAGTGCACAAATTGTTCTTGTTAATCAGGGGAATAAAGTCGAGACGATAATGAGGATGCTTTATCGTGATAAAGAGTCAAATAAAATAAGCGAATATAATAGTTATTATAATAATGGCGTAAAACTTGTTTTCCCTGTAATGATCCCTGCTCATGGATACATAAGCTTTGATTCGCCATATCTAGAAAATGATGAAAATAAAGTAAAAGATATTATTATTGAAGATGCTTTTGGGAAGAAATGGTATAGCAATAGAAAGAACTTTAATTTTGCTAGAGATTTATTATCGAGATATAGAGGCAGCTATGGGGCTATGTTCGATAAAGATAAAAGCGAATAAAATTCAAACCTCATCTAAAACAACAATGTGTCCCGACGCGGCGAACATTCGGCGGGCGGCGTTTGGGTAGCGGCAAACGCCGCCCGCCGCGCTATTTCCCGCAAAGAAAAAACCGCCGGTTTAGAAAACACAGCGGTTCGCAGCTATAATTATGTGGGATTAAAGCCCCCTCCTCGAACTGTCAGCATCATTCTACAGAATACAATTCATGGGTGCAAGAAGCTGAATCTGGGCCGTTCAGGATGATCATCAGATACTGTGAACTAACCTGGGAACTTCACAGTATCCCTTTATGCTCGACTGGAGCACACAGGCACGCACGCACGGGCGCAGCAGGCGCGGCCAGGCGCAAACCAGATTAGATATTTTATTAATTAACACAAGACAGATACATTCAAACAGTTGATAGACAGATGTTGCTCTTTAGCGTGAAAGAAAGACGAAGGATCAATGACATTGGATATGAATACAAATGTGAGACAGAGGAACCTAACCCAATGAGTTGAAGATACGCTGGGAGCTTGAAGCTATTACCACTCAACTCACCAAAGAAGCTCTTGAGATCCTTGAAAAGAAGACGCTAATTTCTAACCTGCATGATAACCATTCAGCTTGTGGCTCTTGCTCAATATGTTGATGACCATTGCCAGCGCAAGAAAAAGAGCGATGGGTATTCGCAATTGTCATAGATAACCAAGCTAGTCGGACTGCTCTAATTGGTTGTTTCCAGAGAGGAATTAAGGCTTTGCTTGAAACTCCTCAAGTGATCGTTTGTTGTGTTCCTGTGTTGCCTTCTCCGTAATCTCGCCAAAGGAGAATGACCTCTCCTTCGCTTTTCGAGCTATGAAGGGCTGGCAATCAAGGTGTGCTACGCACATTTGAAAGGGAAAGACCATAATTCCTGCTCCGCCTTCGGCGGTATTTAATTTCGTGTCTTGCCGCCCGCCAATCCTTCGACAAGTTCAGGGTAAAGCCCGCTAAAAAAGAACCAAAGCTCCTGCTCCGCCTTCGGCGGTATTTGTCTTCGTGTTGTGCCGCCGCCCGCCAAACCTCTCCCAAAATGATGGTGGGGGAGGGGATTTTGTATTGAAAAAGTGGCTAAACAAATGGGATCTGGACAGTAACAAAGGCATTCATTAGTGAATATTAACAATAACTGATTTTAGATTGAGGCCAACTATTCCACAAGCTTCCCTCACATATTTTTCAAGATTATGTTTAGCTTCTTCAGTGGCAACATCATATTTGCCTATCTTTATATAGATATCAAACCCATTTACTCTTTTCCTTAAATCCATATCATAATTCTCAAAACAGCCATCTTTATAATGTGTCCATAAATATCTCTCAACAATCGCTAACTTATCTTTGTTTTTTTCATACCCATAAGAACTTAACAAATCAAAAGCATCCCTATTAATTACAAAGGTATATACAGAAAATGCAAATGAAATTATCCGTGTCCAATAATCCCCAAATGCCACAAAAATAATATATGCAATAAGAATAAAGAGGACAAAGACTCTGAATTTTTCCCAAAAGCGTAATAACTTCCATTTTAATTCCCCTAAAAATGTTCCTATGCCTCCCCCCCCAATGTTATGGCTAGCAACCGTTACTATTGTTGAACGATATTCATAATATAAAGATAAGACTTTAAAAAATACAAATATCGAAAACAAATAAATTGCTAATTTTATCAAAACCAGCATCATCATTTTCCTTTCATTACCCCTTTTCTATCCTTGACTTTATCTTATTTTCAGCATTATGAATTAGGGTAAACGATACTGCAAGTCAATCCAAATAAGCAGGCGTTAGTGAATACAGCCGCGATATGTTTCACCAAAGCGTTCTCGAGCTTTAATTGATAAGGAGTTGCTACATAAGTGAGAAATATATAATCCATATGGCTCAACTATATAATAAGGAGACGAAACGGCTTTCTGCTTGCAAAAGAAATTCCCTCTTATAGAGGCCCACAATTCAAAACCCAATTCAATATCCGTGTCAGGAGCATATCCAGAATTATCTCCTGCTTTTATTGTTTTGTTAATCAAGCCCATTTGATCTAATAACATTACCGAACAAGTATGTGCAACTAAATCGGCAAGCTGTATCCCTTTGCATGTTACAGAGCTCGTTTTAAAATTAAAGTTGCATCTATCAAAAGAATATTGAGAGGCTATTTTCTGCCCATCTTTAATGTTTTTGAATATCCCTTCGTCAAAATATATGCTCATCGGATCGTTTATTGTATTGAATTGAACCATTTTATGAAAGGCATTAATAGTCTCAGCTCCTAATTTATCTCTATTTTTTCTGGGCAGCACAATGATACTTATTCCACAATTATTTCTAACATATGATTTCAGCTGATCTCTTACATCAATCATTTTCGGACATTCTTTAAAATGCGTGCTACTTTTAAACTCATCATTGTTGGGATCAAATCCATTATTGATTAATATATTTGATAGATCAGTATCTGGGTCTTTTGTTAAAGAGACAAATGCCCCAATAATAAATCCGCCTCTATCATGAATGCTATCGTCAAAATAAACATATTTCATAGTACACTAATATTATCTTAAATTATGACGGTTTTATATAACAAAATATGTATTTGGTAATATGTGAGAACAAATCTGAGTAGCGACCAAAAAGAGGCCTGTTTCTTGATGAATCAGGCCTTTTGGGTTAAGCGCAGGGAGCGAGGAAGCCGTACTCGAGGATATTCTGAATCTCTGTAAGACAGGTCTGACAGATATAAACATGCCTATGAAGGATAGGATGATAGAAGACGATATGATCTATTCCTTCGTTGCAAGGAACGAGGAATGAACCGCACACTCTGCAAATTCTCATAATAACACCTCCTTTTCCGTAAATACTAAACACCTGGAAGCCAAATCAGCCGGCAAAGACGCCCCGCCGCCGCAAAGGAACACAATGACCGGAACGCCCTGCTCAATGGCCTGACGGACTGTGTAAAGAGAGCCGCGAGACTGGCCGTGAAGGAAAGCAACAACAACCGAGGAAGCAGAAACAAGCCGCCTGTTCCTGCCGAGAAGAGCTGAAACAACAGCAGAACGGGACTGACCCGGCTGAGCCGAGCCCCAAACAACCTGACCGCCGGAAGCAATGAAAGCGAGAAACCTGAGGCTGAACGGACGCTAGGAAAGCCAGAAGCAGAAGCCCAAGCTGAATGAATGATGCCGCGTGAAGCCGCCCCCTGCTGAATGACAGCCTCAAGAGCAAATGAATCAGCGCCCACGGCGCCGCCGGAGGCAATGCTGTAGCCACGGGAAAGAAGAAGAGAAACAACGCGGGAAACAAGCGGAGCAAAAGAAGCGGGCAATGAACGAGAACCAATGACACCTGCCAAACGAGACATGAAAACCACCTCCCTATGAAATGAAAACATAGGAAGGAACAGCATTTTACCGCCCCTGTCACCCGAAGCGAGTGGAGCGATTGAGCCTACCTAAAGCTAATATATGGGCGAGAGAGCGCAACGAGCGGAGGGCCGGAAGGAGCCTCGCCGGAGGCGGGCGACTGGAGGAGAGCGCGAACTAATCCCCGAAAAAATCCGCAAGGATGAGGATTTTTTCGGGACAGAGAGCTTTATACGAAGTCCTAACGTGAGCGCTCTTTACAGGGAAAAGGCGGTAAAATGCTATACTGGAAAGGCTGGGGAGCAAAATAATACTAATCAAAGGTGATAACAATGATGGGAAAAATCGAATTCCTCATGGAATTGGGGTTTTCGCTTGAAGATGCCGTCGATTTCATTAACACTGTTTTGTGGTTTTCAACAGAAAGCGACGGATAAAATTCAAAACAGAAAAGGCTGGGAGCAAGAACTTCTAATCTTTACTCTCTTTTCTTATGGGCGTATAATTCAAAGCAATGGCAGAAAATACAAAAGATTTAATGTCCAAATATCTAAAGTCTGTTGCCTCTAAATTTACCCACACAGAAACAAGCGAGATGGGCTACCGTACCGATTTTGAAATATTGTTAAACGGAATATTTGAGACGATAAAGGTTCAACGCATAGGCCACGATGAAAGAGCAGCAGAAGGGAATAAACCGGATTTTGTCGTAATCAACAATAGTGTCCCTATTCTCTATATTGAAGCAAAAGATATTGGTGTTCCATTAGATAAAGTTGAAAAATCTGAGCAAATGGCAAGATATTATGGCTATACGAATTTAGTTCTTACGGATTATCTTGAATTTCAGGTTTTATAGGAATGGAGAACGTTATGAAGAACCAATAAAAATAGCAGAATATGACCTTAAGACACGTTCAATTGCACCTTTACCGGAAAATTATGAACATGTCGCGAAAACCCTTATCGACTTTACACAATCACAAAAAGAGCCAATCAAGTCAGGTGAGCACCTTGCAAAGATCATGGGAGGTAAGGCTCAAAGAATAAGGGACAATATTAGGCATTATCTTTCTTCAGATTTAGATTCAAAAAAAATACAGAGATATTGCGTGTATATGAAACGATAAAAAAGCTCTTGTTCACGACTGACTCAGGAATGCTTTTGCCGATATGTATGCCCAAACTCTAGTCTATGGCTTATTTGTTGCAAGATATTACGATGAAACCCCTGATACTTTTTCACGTCAGAAGCGCAAGAGATTTAATTCCCGCATCTAACCCATTTTTAAGACATTTTTTTGATCATATCGCCGGGGCCGATTTTGATAAGCGCTTAAGTTTATCGTTGATGAATTGTGATATCTGTTTCATCATGCAAACTCAAATAACTAATAGAAGTACTTATAGGGATGATTATGTGGGTAAACAAGAATGCACCAGATCCTGTGATTCATTTTTACGAGGACTTTTTAAAAGAATATGATCCTGAACTTCGATAAGAAAATGGGGGCGTTTTATACACCATTGCCGGTTGTTCGATTTTATTGTTCGATGCTGTTGATCATATTTTGCAAAAGATTTCAGCTTCGAGATGGGCTTGCTGATGCATCAAAACTACCGAATGGGAAACATCGTGTGCAAATTCTTGATCCGGCAGTCGGCACAGGGACATTTATTAGTGAAACTATTCAGGAACATATATGAATATCTCAAATGAACAGGGCCAAGATGGGCAGCTGGCCAGCATATGTACATAATGACCTTTTGCCGCGTCTACATGGCTTTGAATTAATGATGACTCCATATACTATCGCTCATCTTAAATTAAGTATTGCACTTAAATTATCGGATTTTAGAATGTTTAATAATCGTCTTGGAATTTATTTAACTAATTCACTTGAGGAAGGCGCAAACCAACAAGCTATGATTTGCTTTTGGTTTGGCAGAAAGCATTGCAGAAGAGGCCAAAGCAGGCAGAATATGATTAAAAATGAAACTCCGATTATGGTGGTCATGGGTAATCCACCTTACAATGTAAAATCAAAGAATAAAGGGGCATGGATATTATCTAAACTAGATGATTACAAAAAAGGTCTTGGCGAAAAAAAGATAAACTTGGATGATGATTATATTAAATTTATTCGACTTGCAGAGCATTTTATTGAAAAAAACAAAACTGGCATTGTTGCAATGATTACTAATAACTCTTTCTTGGATGGTATTACACATCGCCAAATGAGGAAGCATTTGCTTGAAACCTTTGAAAAGATATATGTGCTTGATCTTCATGGGAGTTCAAGAAAGAAAGAGCTGAATAAAGAAGATAAAAATGTATTTGATATACAACAAGGAGTGGCTATTTCGATATTTGTCCGCAAAAGCGAAAATAAAACGGGACTAGGAGTCGTTTATCATTCAGAGTTATATGGCAGCCGGGAAGCGAAATATGAAATACTCAGTGAAACCGAAATAGAAAAGGTGAAATGGAAAAACATTGAATATAACGATCCTTATTATTTCTTTGTTCCTAAGGATTTTGGGCTAGAAGAGCAATATAAAAACGGGGTTTCTTTAACTGAAATATTTCACGAATACAATTCTGGCATTCAAACGAAACGCGATGATACTACTGTGCAATTTTCAAAAAAGGACATTAAAAAAGTAATTGATGATTTCCAAACATTGTCTGATTTAGAAATAAGAAGTAAATACCAATTGCCAGAAGATGGGCGAGATTGGAAAGTCGAATGGGCAAAAGAGGATTTGAGCAAGAAGTATAGTATTGAACAAATACTTTATCGTCCTTTTGATGTGCGGTACACAGCATATAGTGGAAATTCAAAAGGCTTTATTGCATATCCAAGAGAAAAAACAAATGTGAATGTTGTTGGCAGAGATAATATCACCTTACTCTCTTCGCGTTCAATGCCGGCCAATCAACCTTTTGATAGGGCATATGTTTCTAAATCTATTGCCGATATTCATGCTGCTAGTGATCAAACATATGTTTTTCCACTTTATCTTTACCCTGTAGGGGATGAAAGAGTATCAAACCTTAACAAAGAAATTACCATTAAAATAGAAAGTATAATCGGCCAAACAAATCCGGAAGATATTTATGATTATATTTATGCTGTTCTGTATTCGCCTAGATACCGTAATAAGTATAAAGAATTCTTGAAAATAGATTTTCCTCGTGTGCCATATCCGAAAGACACAAAAACATTCAAAAAGTTAGTAAAACTTGGGACAGAGTTGCGGGAACTACATCTGCTTGAATCTCCTAAAGTGGATAAATATATTACTACATATCCCGCTTCCGGCTCAGATACTGTTGAAAAGGTAACCTATAAAGATGGCAAGATATACATTAATGCAGAGCAATATTTTGGAAAAGTGCCGGAAATTGCGTGGAACTTTTACATCGGCGGTTATCAGCCCGCACAAAAATGGCTTAAGGACCGTAAAGGCCGGGAACTATCAAATGAAGATATTGAACATTATCAGAAAATGATTGTTGCCCTGACAGAAACATACAGAATCATGAAAGAGATCGATGAGATTGATTTTCTTAGGAAATAAACTGTCATGTTAAGGTTGAGGCACTAGGAGCGAAAAAAGTAGTTACTTCTTCTCTTTTAAATCCCAATATTTACCAGGATTGTTTTTGATTAGAGTTTTAATGATCCTTTGCGCTTCTTTATCTGATTTTGATAATTCTTTAATTATATTAACAAGTTTTGAAGATTCTTCTAGTTGCATTCCTTTTGGAAAATTAAAGAATATCTTTGCAGCCCTCATAAATTTATCTTGGCCCATTCCTTTATAGATTAATTCTAATATATCTGAATGATAGAAAGAAGGAAACCAAAATACCTTTTCAAGATTCCCCATTTTAACCGCATTATCATAGTATCTGTTTTCGAGATTTAAGCATTCTATGAACAATAAAAACCATTCATCTAAATATTTATCCGGATTTTTCATCCTATCTTGAATAACCTGAAAGATAATGTTATAAATTGAATGAGAGTAAGGCTCCATCAAAAGTCTAAAATATTTCAGTCCCAGTTTTGTAGATTGCTCGGCGTCGGCTTTTCTTTCGACATCATGACGCAACATGTGTTCAAAAGTGGAGGCAAATCGAAAGCAATTTTTGGGATTATCCTTCATCAAGGATTTAATCGTGTCAGTAAGAATCTTCTTGAAAATGTCTGAGTTATATTTATCAGGTCCAAGATCATCATATAATCCTGGATAATATGTGTTCCATTTTGCATAACAATCTCTTCTCGTTTCAGCAAAGAATATTAATAATGGGGCAGATTCTGCAACGGCCTCCTTCGGCAAGCCTATTAATTTGGTAACTAATTTTGTAGCATCTGATTCGTTCAGCTGAGTAATGTTATCAAATACATATATTACATCTTTAATAAGTGCCTTTTGAACTGGAGTTGGCCAGCCAACAAACCTATCTAGGAGTGAAAAAGCAATTTTTTCGACATCTTTTGCCATTTCCAGAGCTTTTCGCTTATCATCGTTAAAGAACATAATATCACTATTCTTTGGCAATACTGTCAGACGGTTTCTAGCTAGGTGAGCCAATGCATTACATGCCAAATGAACAACATAATAGTTATTGTCTTCAATCAACTTCTTTGTAAATTCAATTACCATTGGGATGTATTCTCTTCCAGACAAAACCGAACATCTCATCAAAGTCCACGCACACCATCCTCTCACAGATGTAATTGTGAGTGGCGCTTCTCCTCTTTCGATTCTTTGGTGTTCATTATATTCAATTTTATAACCCACTGGGGCGTTAGAAGGTAGATATGGATCGGTATCATCTAAAAAGACTTTAACTATTCTTAATGCCTCATGGATTTTGCCCTTAGCAGCCAACCTTGAGGCAAACTGTATTAATGCTTCTCTGCTATTATCAAAAGTCAATACATGGTTAATAGAATTAATATCATCATGCATCCTTGTCAGAAATGGATCAACAATATCGGCATACACTTTAATAAGTAGATTTAAATCATCTGAGTCTTCATTCCCACGATAATTGCATAAGCTATAAGTGTAGATAATCTGTTGATCGATGCTCAATGCCTTCTCGGATTCCAACATTCGAATAATGGATAAACCTTGCACATAATCTCTTTTCAATATCTCAAATAATATGTTTGCAACATCATAAACATCATAATGCTCTGATTTTGCCGTTTTAATATATTCACTCCGCATTATGATTTTAAATAAATCAATTGATAAATCTAAGTTTGTTTCAATTAATCCCTTAATTGTAGAGATATATCTGCCATCAAAAGGGAATCGAGGATAGAATTTCGGGTTCATAAACCACCCTATTAATAACTGTTTGGCTTTGGGATGCCCTTTCTTTACTAGTCCAGCAACTATTGGCTCAATAAAAGGATTGGCAGGAATGTCATATTTATCGGTCATAATCTTAACCAGCTTCCATTTCTTTTCGTCAGACATTGTTGGGCGATCTATGTTCTGATAGATTAGTTCGGATTTATGTGGAATCCCTTTGGGGGAAAGAATGAACTCTTTAAGAATCTTGAAAGCTTGGCGATTAGAATTTTCATCTCCTTCTGCATATCTTTCGCATACAATATCGAAAACGGCTCTATTTAAGAAATCAGGTTGGTGAGAACTAACTTGTGCTGTCTTACTAATAAACTTATCTAGTATTAATTGCCAACCGGCAGCTTTATTTGATTCATAATATTTTCTGATAGCTGGTGACAAGATATATTCAATAAAATGACGATCTGAAACACGATAATTCCCCTCCCAGATTCCGACTCCACCGCCCATAAGCTCCCAGCCTTTAAATTCAATATTTTTCCCAAACTTCTTATAAAACCTTTTATATTGATCTACAATTATATTTACTAGCGGAGTGATTCTATTAACAAAATCTTCATTTAACCACTCCCTGATAATTTCGAAAGCTTCTCTTGGCGCATAATGGCTAA
Source organism: uncultured bacterium (assembly GCA_963768305.1). Taxonomy (GTDB): domain Bacteria; phylum Margulisbacteria; class WOR-1; order CAVSGV01; family CAVSGV01; genus CAVYHE01. Next base: position 308,712 of record CAVYHE010000003.1, on the reverse strand, counting down.
ATTCACCTTCGTCTTCCGTGAGGTTAAATCCCGATGTAATTAGCTGGAAAACAGATTCCTTAATCTCAGGGGGGGCAATTTTATATATCTTCGTTATTAACTTACATATTTCTTCCTTTTCCCACTGGCCCCGATCCTGGTCGCGATCTTTAAGATAGAAATATTCATCTTTATTGAAATTAATAAGATATTTAACAATGGCAAATGCTTCTTTCAGATATTTATGCCCGCTTGGGGCATCAATTATCTTTGTCACAAGCTCAACAACTCCATGATTAAAGAAGTCCGAATGGCCATAGAAACCACGTATTCCCTTGATATCTCTTTGAATATATCCAAGGATATATGTCATATTTTGTTCAGTCCCCATATTATTTTTAAAGATATCGAAAACGGTATAAATAAACTGAAAAGCACTTTTGAGTTGCCACAAATCATCCCATTTCTTGAGATCAAGATCGTTTCTCTTCCTTAATTTTGTTAAAACAAAAGACATTAAATCCCATTGAGCAGAAATGGCGGATGATGAGGCCGTTCCCCACTTAATCCCTTTGTTCCTGTTTACATCGTCTTCCAACATTTTGAATTGTTTCTCTTTTCGTGTTAACCTTTTATTGAACTTATCGCTGCTTTGCAAGACATATGCATTTAGATTGTTGATTTCATTATTAAAATCATTTCGGCTATACGCTCTTCCTTGCGTCGACAATCGCATTATTTTATCTTGCATAATATGGTCGGTAAATTTCTTCAGGTCTTGTTGGGGAAGCCATAGATTTATTGCTTGTGATATTAATGGTAAATTAATGTCCTTATGTAACGATTTATTAATAACCCAAAAACTAACCCTTGGAATCAATCCTATCATTTGCTTATTAAAATTCTTCTCTAGGAATTTCTCTTCTAAACGATTAAAGAATCTGATATTTTTGACATCCGAAGCTAAGGTTTCATTAACAGATCGACAAACTATTAATATTTCATCCTGCTCTGATATCGATTTCCGGTCCAATATCTTTGAAAGTAAAAGCTTTAAATCTGCATAATTGAACTTCTTTATCCTGTATTTTGTTTCGCAAACAATCTTTTTCCCATCATTAAAGACGAGATCAAAATCTTCCGAAGTGTTTGGTTCAAGTTGAATGTACGAAAACTTCGGATCTTTATAGAATTGGAGAAACAATGACAGAGCAGCCCAATTTTGGGCGAATACTCCTTTTTGATTGTTTTGCCCGTGTTTACTCATATTTTATTCCGAATTACATTCCCTAACTTTATCGCACATTCCCGCAAAGGAGGTAATATCGAAGACATATGTTCTGCCAGTGAGTTTCTTGAACAAATCAATTATTTTTCTTATTAAAAGCTCAAGTCTGACGCCGTCAACAAAATGCATATTTGGAAAATTACTGCCACAATTCTTCACTAAGAAATCTCTAACGTCACTTGTAATGTCAAATGAGGTAACAAAAATTAATTCATGCACTTTCGTTTCAATACGAGGATCTCTGGGATTTCCGAATGCATTCAAGGCACGAAGAGCTTGTGAACGCAAATTGTCCATCTTACCTAATCCGAGGTTGCGATCATTTTTTAATATTACCGCACCATATATATTAGCTCCCAATAAGTGAGGAGTACTATAAATAATATCTTTACCTTTCTCATCAGGGCCACAATTATCTCTTACTTCGGTGCATCCTAGTGCATATAGTAATGGAATGATTATGGACACCCTAAGATCGTCTTCTGAAAGACTTTGAAGCTTCTCTCGTATGGTTGAGCTTGTGGTATTGGTTTTTATTCTTTTGGCCTTTCTCATAACAAAATATTTATTCTATCGATAATATACCTTAATATACTTCTTATCAATCTTTCAATTAAGTTCGAGGAACTACCGGAAGAACGATCTTTTGAGCCCCCTTACCCAAACCCTCTATTCCACTATTCGTATTGTCCAAAAATCATCCGAAAGATTTTCTTCTGCCAGATATGCATAAGGCAGGGTAAAATATCCTTTCATTCCCCATCCCGTTCCCCACGAATTCCTGACAATAAACCATTGATTCTCATCATCATATCCGACCGCCATTACCGCATGACCGCCTTCCAGTTTATCCTTCGGCTCCGGCATCTTGGCATGCCCGGTCTTGGCTACATCCGGGCTCATAAAGCTATCATATACGGAAAATCCGAACACGAACGGATATCCCGACGCAAGACATCCCTTCATCTGGTTCGCAATACGGCTTACGCGCTGGTATAAGACCGCCTTGTGCTTGACGGCGTTCTTGTAGCACGGCGCCGGCGGCTTCTGGGAGAATTTCGCTATATCATACGGCCATAGCTTTTCGGGACAATCACCCTGCTTTCCGACGCTTTTGATCCCATCGCGGATCTGCGCGCCGCTGTCGGACTCGACGGTATGTTCCATCGCTCGCTCGTTATAGTAAATGAACAGGCGAGAGGGCATGAAATATTTTTCTTTCTGCTTTATCTGCTCAAATTCCATTGCCCCGGCAATTGCGTTCGCCGTGCAGCTTCCTAACTGGCCTTGATCGTATACATCAGGGCATTGGAGACGGAGGTCTACCTTTGCGGGAAGTTTTGCGATCCATTCAAGAGGCGCGGCATACAAATGATCGCGATGGTCGGGGATATCAGGAATCCAGCCGAAGTTTACAGGTCTTTGTTTAGGGCTCATTTGTCACCTCCCTCCTATTTCTTTAATGCCGCATCTATTCCTACGAGCACAGCCGTTGCGGATATGACCTTGTACCAGTTAGTTTCCCACCAATCAGGCTGAATGCCGACATCGACGGTTATAACATCGCCATATTTGATCTCTTTTGTGTAATCCTCGCCAGCATAATGCTTTAGCTTCTGTCAATGGATTTAGCTTCCTTACCTCTGAAAGATTCGTCTTGAGATTATGCTGAACGACATATATCGATCTTGGCGTTAAGATAAACGACAAGCTGAGGCTTGTTCACATATTTGGCAAGTTCGGTTGTTAAATAGGTTTGAAATTCACTGAGCGTTTTGCCCTGAGGCTGGACCCTTCCGAGGAAGGGAAGCGAAATTGTGCCATCCGGAGCGATAGTTTGCTTTGTATCCATGTCCTTTTGGCATTAATTTGATCTTCAAGAGTATCATTTGGGGCGAGGGTATACTCAAAAGCATAAGCAATAGAGCCGATAAGCGGGGACAATAAACTCATTATTACAAGATAAACGACTAATTTTCTCATATCAGGCCTCCTTATTGCCTTAAATAAACCTCTCCTGAAAAAACGAACTTTCTGGCCTTTATCTTCAATTGAAGCTCTTCAATTTTAACATTTATTTCATCAAGCTGGCCTTTCAAATCGGCAAGCTGGGCTTTTTGCTTTTGGATGTCATCCTTGTTCATCATAAGCTCCTGGCCCAAAGGAGTTAGTCCGCCGCCAGTTTCCGCTTCCGATATCTGGCTTTTGAGCTTATCCGCCTGCGCGTACAGCTGGGCGAGGTCGGCCTGGTCCTTTCTTTTTAGCAGATCGAAGGTTTCCGTGAGGGCAAGCTTCTCAATTTGGTCTTTTGAGGCGAATAAAAGGATCAGGTTCCCGCTTTTCTGATCCATTGGCTTATAAGAGCCGGGGAAGGCGGGGAATTGAAGCTCCATTCCTTCCGGGAGCTTAACTGTTCCCGAAACAAGCGCGCCTGCAGGAATTTGAGCAAGCAACTCATCGCGGTTTTCATCCTTAAATATCTTCTGCGTGATATTAATTGGAATATCCGTCCTTTTCAGCCGGACATGGGAGGCGGTTATATCGGCGGCTAGAGCGTCACTTAACGTGTAAATCTTGGTCTTATAAAGTACTACCAGCCGTCCTTTGTCTACATCAAGTATTTCTGCGGTCCCTTCAAGCGGCTCTTTTGTTTCCGTGTAATAGCCGTTGAAATCAACATAGGAATGGGTCTTGAGGGACTGGAATTCTTGCATGGCGGAGCCGGGAGTAGCCATAAGCCAGCGAAGCGAACTTGCTATCCCGTATTTGGAGATCGGGAAAGCAAAAAGCATCAATATGAAAAGAATAATGAAGATAAAAGGCTCAACGCTTGAGCCCGATTCAGGGCGGTATTTTGGATTTTTCGGGATAACATCACGACTGAGGTTAGGCCAGAACATCTGGCTGCCGCGCTTGTTGAACATGTCCAAAAGCAGGTGGGAAAAATAAGATATTGAAAATGCGGCTATCCAGCGGGGAGCCAAGCCCTCGACTCCGCCCAAGATAAAACCCGAAACGGAAGTCCGAGAATCGAAACAAATTTAAATATCAAAACTACAAGCAAGACAAGAAAAGCAAAAATGACAGTTGAAATTATCCAGCCGATGAAGGAATGGGTTATCGTTCTATGGCCGTATCTGCGCTCTAAGGGGATGGAGATATAGGGGAAGAGCTTGCCTATGACGGAACGGGGATGGTCAATGTCGGGAACGATCGAGCCAAAAATGGCAACAAGAATTATCGTCCAATGCAGGCTCCACTGAATCCCGAACACCGCCAGGAATATCAGCGTTAAAAAGATGCCGAATACGCTATGGGTGGGTGCGAGCATAATTTACCTATTTCAGAAATTTCTTTATCAAATCGACCCTGTTCTCCAGCAGATATTTATTATAGGGCTTCTCTTTCTGCCTACCAATACCTCTGGTCAGAAATATATTTCTGCCAGAAGAGTCAAAACCGAACTGAAAAGAGTTATCCCTTTTCCCTTTTTTAGTTTTAAGGTTAACCAAGAGCTTCTCCATCTCAACATCTTTTAATAGCATGAATAAATAGCTGTAACGCGATGTATTTCTTGAATGATCGAGACGCTTTATATTAGAAGCCAATTGGGGATATACACTAAACAGAATATAAAAATCGGCCATACCCTCTTTATATTTAAACCTCTTAAACCAAAGATTATAATCATGCGGATCGTTTTTATGTCCGTCATATGAGCGAGAGCCTTTTACCTGGATTGAAGCAGATCTATGTTTATTTAAATTGTAAATTAGCAGATCGAAGCCTTTTTGCTGCCTGCTCAACGGCAATAATATTGAATAGCCATATTTTGGCTTATAGAGCCCCAATAACTTCAGAACAACCTTATATTCCGGAAAGGATAAAGTAAAAATTGGTTCCATATTTTAACCTCACATTTCTATTTTTTGCCGCCGAATATCACGGTGGCTTTTAAGTAATCGGTTTTATTTTCATCGATAATCGCGCCAAAAATGATATTCGCGTGGGGATTCACTGAATCGTAAATGTGTTCAGCAACATCATTAACCTCATTTAGTGTTATATCGGGACTTCCCGTGATATTAAATAATGCATTTGTGGGTTTCTTATCCCAAAAGAAATCAGGTATGTTTGAAAGGATTTTGTGACCAAGTCTGTGCGACCGATGTTTTCCGTGGGCCTCAGCAGAAATCGCCACTAACTTGTCGCTTGTACTGGTTATTTGCTCAATATCATTCTCATCTAAATTAATAAGCCCTTGCTTAGTAAGTAGCGATTCGACCTCCTCTAAAGCATTAAAATGGTCGCCTTCACTGTAAGGGATTGCCTGAAGTTTGTTGCCAAAACATTTTTCAATAAATTCTCTTCTTGTCATTTATTATCACCTCTTATTATTTGAGCCCTTAAATTCTTTTAACTCCCTCCTTTACCTCAACATTGACATAACATTTTTTAATATCATCAATAAAGTTACGCCGAAACCTGCAAGGAAATACGCCTCATAGCTTTTCGTGCCGAGCGCAAGGAACCTGAAAATGACGGCTATCCAGTAAATGAAGATTATTACCATCGTCCAGTCGCGATATTGAATCCCGGCTTCGTGATAAACATCACGAATAACATCAACTGAAATCTTCCGGATATGACTTATTTGACGGACCATATCTACGATCGCGATGGGAAGGCCGCTTGAAAGGGTCAGATATCCTTGTTTCAAGCATTTCATAATCGCTGATAGTAAGGTTCTGCGTAAGATATTTGATAAGTTCCTTTGAGGCATCTTCATTTAACGGCGGAAGCGCGACCTGTTTGAGCTGCCACCATATCTGCTTCAGCTTGGGCTTTGTTTCATCAGCCGCGGCAAGTACGGGGAAGTTATTCAAAAAGCTTAAAACAGGATCAATATCAGAAATCTTGATATTATTTAAATTGTCGATAAGCAGGACGGGAGGCTTTTCCCCTTTTATCTTTCACAATATAGTCGGTTATATCTTTCGTTGAAGCTCTTGTATTCAGCGTCTTATTCCATTCAGGATCAAGTTTTACGAGTATTTGCATCAGGGCGGTTTTAAGCGGGGTTGGGGATGATATATATATTGTATTAGGACCAAGCACTTTTAACATGTGCTTCAATAAATGCGTTTTGCCTATTCCCAGAGGACCCGTCAATAAAACAGACTGGCCTTTGGCGATATCGGCTTTTATGTCGGCGATTATGTTATCCCTTCCGAAGATCACTTCTTCGGGGCTGGGAGTTATTGGGCCTTTTATTTCGGTCGTCGGCTTAACGGCTTTGGGTTTTGTCGGGAACATTTTGGAAACGGCTTTGACAAGGGGATGGCGAGTATCGATATGCTCAAGATTTTCAGTTATCTCTACCCTGGCCGGCGGCAATTTAGAGGCCCTTATATAGCGATTTACCGATTCCAGATCGGATATGCCCAAAATGGCGGAAGCTTTTTCCACGGAGGGTTCTTCGGAGAAAAGCCGGACTGCGAATGTATTGCGAAGTATCTGCGGATTGACCCGTTTTTTTGATGCCTGCTTGATCGGCGTATTTTCTAATCAGATAATCTACGCCGCGGCTGGTCAGATCTTTCAGCGCGCCTTTTGTTGTGACAAAAAGCTCGGAGATATTGCCCGAGGGACGCTCCTTCGACCATTTGGCAAGCGCATCAAAAACCTGGTCGTTGAGAGGAATGGCCCTTTTACGGTTTCCGGGGACATTCAGAATTTTATTCTTCCAGTCGACGGAATCAATTTTCAGCGAGGTTATTTCGTTCAGGAATAGGCCGGTGTTAAGAAATAGGGTTATCAGCGCCCGGTCGCGGATATCGTCGATGGAGTTAAGAAAAGCTTTTATCTCATTAAGAGTTAAGTATTCCAGCTCTTCAGCCATGGGGGGAATTATGGTCTTGGGTGGCCAACAAAGTCAACTTACTGTGAACTAACCGCTCGATACTGTGAAATACCCGATAGGATACTGTGAAATAACCGGTGGTTTTTCGGCCTTAAATTAGTATCATTTTTCACCACTTTTTTTGAGTATGACGTGCCAGGTTTTTCCCCCACCATCATTTTGGGAGAGGTTTGGCGGGCGGCGGCACAACACGAAGTCAAATACCGACGAAGTCGGAGCAGGAGCTTTGGTTCTTTTTTGGCGGGCACTTGTCCTGAGCTTGTCGAAGGATTGGCGGGCGGCAAGACACGAAGTTAAATACCGCCGAAGGCGGAGCAGGAATTATGGTCTTTCCCTTTCAAATGTGCGTAGCACACCTTAATTGCCAGCCCTTCGTAGCTCGAAGAGCGAAGGAGAGGTCATTCTCCTTTGGCGGGACCACGGAGAAGGCAACACAGGAACACAACGAACGATCACTTGAGGAGGTTCAAGCAAAGCCTTAATTCCTCTCTGGAAACGACCAGTTAGAGCAGTCCGACCAGCTTGGTTATCTATGACGATTGCGAATACCCGTCGCTCTTTTTCTATGCGCCGGCAGCTGTCATCAACATATTCAGCAAGAGCCACAAGCCGAATGGTTATTCGTGCAGGCCAGCAATGTAGCGTCTTCTTTTCGGGGATCCCAGAAGCTCCTTTGGTGGAGTTGAGCGGCAATAACTTCAAGCTCCCAGCGTGTCTTCAACTCATTGGGTTAGGTTCTTCTGTCTCTCATTTGTGTTCGTATCCAACGTCATTGATCCTCTGTCTATTCTCTCACGCTAAAGAGCAACATCTGTCTATCAACTGTTTGAATGTATCTGTCTTGTGTTAATTAATAAAATATCTAATCTGGTTTGCGCCTGGCCGCGCCTCCTGCGCCCGTGCGTGCGTGCCTGTGTGCTCCAGTCGAGCATAAAGGGATACTGTGAAGTTCCCAGGTTAGTTCACAGTATCTGATGATCATCCTGAACGGCCCAGATTCAGCTTCTTGCACCCATGAATTGTATTCTGTAGAATGATGCTGACAGTTCGAGGAGGGGGCTTTAATCCCATTTTACTTCATCAATAAATGAAATCACAAAATATGAATACTATTTATTTGGGAGCGCAGAAAGCGAATCAATAAAATGGGTTTAGTAGGTTTAATCTTAAACTTTTTGGGAAGTATATTTATTGCTTTTTCAGTTTCTGAAAACACAGGGGCTTATGAAACCGGCTGTCATTTTTTGTGGCATACGATAAACATCCCTTTTGCTATAATTAATTTGTATGTATTTTGGCCCGGAATCATTCTGCTTATATTAGGATTCGTTTTACAAATATGGGAAAGATTGAAATGACGCATGTATAGAGTGTTGAGACAAAAAACATAAACGAGCAATACTAATCCAAAACCTTAATTGTTGTACCTTGAATTAACATTTCCCGTTCATCGTCAAACCATTTCCCACTGTTATCAATAATAATCTTTTTGATTGTAGGCTTAATATTTGACCCCGACACTTTGATCGTCAACCAGTATTTGCCTGGTGGAATAAGATTGCTCTTTGTGAAAGGTTTTACTGTCGTATCTAATTCCAATATTGTAGGTAGCGTCGGATCGTCCCCATAAATTTCGAAGCGGCCTTGCGGGTGATATATGATACCAAAGTCACAAAAAGCATATGTTTCACTATAAATATTTACTTCCGTCGTCCTATGATGGGTCCAAAATAAAAATAAGGGGATAAAATTATTATCGGCAACAAAACTACCATTAACCATTTTCTCAAGCCTTTCTGCCGTCACCCTCACTCTTGTAGCTTCTTGTTTACTATCATTGATAATTCTTATGCGAAATTGATATCCATCAATTTTCACGACTCTATCGGGAGTATAAAAGGGGGTTTTTACGCAATCCGGAGATCTATTTTGTGCTTCGATTTTTAATGCAGGCTTAAAGTTCTCAAAAATCTTATCCCTAAAAAATGAAGCAATGGCTACGAATAAGCTGAAAAATGAAATTATATTACTCATACGAAAATGTCACCTTTTATTTTTGAGTTGTATCGTGATCTCTTTATTTCTCATGCCCCTTCAACGAAACCGCCAGTAATACTCCTACAATTATTATCGGCGCGATGAAGGTCCAGGCCGTCCCAATAACAACCGTGAAAGGATATCCCGTTTCAAGCAGTTCTTTGTTCGCTGCCGCATGCCTGAGAAGATTAAGACCTGTGTTGCAAAAGATCCCAGTGATCAGAAGACCTGCGATCCAGAGGACGAGCGTTTGAGCCTTGTTCATAAAGCATCACCTCGGAGGAATTGTAGCATAAAGCAGGGGGTAGGGGATAAGGGAATATAGGGATAAGGGGATAGAAAAAAAAGGAACTATCGATCGATTTCCCGACGACTTTATGTTCCAGTTGAGCAAGGAAGAATTCAATGAGATCTTGAGGTGCAAAAATTACACCTCAAGTTGGGGCGGCTCCAGATATCTTCCTTTAGCCTTTACTGAACAGGGAGTGGCCATGTTGTCAGGGGTGCTTCGTAGCAAAAGAGCCGTGTATGTGAATGTCGCGATAATGAGGGCTTTTATCCGTCTGAGGCAGATGATAGCCGGCAATCAAGCGCTTGCTCATAAGATAGAACAGCTCGAAAAGCGCGTCTTCAAGCACGACGCGAACATCAGCGAATTGGTGCGAGATATACGCAAGTTGACCATCGAGCGGTCAACCAGGAAGCATAATATGGGATTTTTGATAACTTGAAGTCACAATTTGTGACTTCAAGAATCCTCATCTCTCATCTCTCGCTTTACTAATTCCATTTTTCCTACTATCATTTAACAAATGCCAAACAAACCGCTCGTATTGATAATAATGGACGGCTGGGGAGTGAGAGAAAGCTCGGACTTTAACGCGATCAAACTCTGCAAAGACCAGACCGTCAATAACCTCGCGAAAAAATATCCATCCACAACGCTCGGATGCTCCGGCGAATCCGTCGGCCTGCCGGAAGGCCAAATGGGCAACTCTGAAGTGGGCCACCTTAATATCGGCGCGGGCCGCATCGTTTATCAGGAATTGACAAGAATTACCAAATCGATAAAAGACGGCGATTTTTTCAGGAATAAAGTCCTCCTCGGCGCTGTCGGCAACGCTAAAAAAAATAAGTCGAACCTTCATATAATGGGACTTCTCTCCGACGGCGGCGTACATAGCGACAACAAACACCTCTACGCGCTCCTCGACTTCGCCAAACGAAACAACATCAATAATGTATATGTCCACTGCTTCATGGACGGAAGGGACACGCCGCCCGAAAGCGGAAAAGGTTATATCGAGGAACTGCAGAAGAAAATGAAAGAACTTGGCACCGGGAAGATCGCAACGATCATCGGAAGATACTACGCCATGGACCGCGACAAGAGATGGGAGAGAGTTTCGCAGGCGTATGACGCGATGACAAGTGGAGCAGGGGTTGAGGGATCTGATCCTATCCAGGCAATGCAGAACGCGTACGACAGGAAAGAAACCGACGAGTTCATAAAACCGATCGTCATAAAAGGCGGCGCTACGATATCCGATAATGATTCTGTGATCTTTTTCAATTTCAGGGGCGACAGGGCGAGGGAAATAACCAGATGCTTCACCGACGATCCCTTTGACGGTTTCACAAGAAAAATCCATCCGAAAACCCATTTCGTCTGCCTGACGCAGTATGACGTGACGATCAAGGCGCCTGTTGCGTTCCCTCCGCAGGAACTGAAAAATATTCTGGCCGATGTTTTGAGCAAAAACGGAAAGAAACAGCTGCGCATCGCCGAAACGGAAAAATACGCGCATGTTACGTTCTTCTTCAACGGCGGAGTCGAAAAACCGTTCCCAAATGAGGACAGGATACTTCTTCCTTCCCCGAAAGTGGCGACATATGACCTTAAACCTGAAATGAGCGCGCCAGAAGTCACAGACCGCGTGATAAAGGAGATCGAAAGCGGAAAATACGACGTGATAATGATGAATTACGCCAATTGCGACATGGTAGGCCACTCCGGTATGCTGGATGCGACCATCAAGGCGGTGGAGACAGTGAACAAGTGCGTTGGAAGAGTGGCGGACGCTGTAAAAAAACAGGGCGGAATAACGCTCATCACAGCCGACCACGGGAACGCCGAACAAAAATACAATTATGAGACAAAAGGCCCTTGGACCGCCCACACGTGCAACAGGGTCCCTTTCATCATTGTTTCAGATGATATCAAGGCTCGTCTCAGGGATAACGGCATACTGGCCGACATCGCGCCGACGATCCTTCAGCTCCTTTCCATTAAACAGCCGAAAGAAATGACGGGGCGAACTTTGATAGCCCTTGACAAGAAGTAGCCCTGTGCTAAACTTTGGCTTCAATGAAAGGTTTATTGCTATCCATTCAAGTTCTTTCCGCGTTTTTCCTTATTGTCGCGATATTACTCCATTCCGCGAAAGGCGAAGGTCTTGGCGGGATCGGCGGGCAGGCAAGATTGTTCGGCACTCAAAAGGGACTTGAAGAAGGCCTGGACAGGATAACTTATGCTTGCGCGGGCGTATTTATGCTGATATCATTGATACTGTCCATCACTTGAGGGGGTGATAACGAAAACTTAAGGTTCTAGTTATCATAATTATTTCAATGTTCAATCACGAGAGGGGAATAAAACAATGGACTTACAAATGATATTGAATCCGATAATGGATGTCGCGAACACGATTTCTCCTTTGCTTCTCAATCTTCTGGTCTCTCTGGTGCTTCTGCTTGTCGCTCTTCTTGTCGCAAAAGGGCTCCAGCTCATCGTTGTATACATATTAAAAGCCGCCATGCTTGATAAAGGCCTTGCATCCATAGGCTTCACGCCGTTCCTCACAAGGGGCGAAATAAAGAGATCCCCGACGGAACTTCTGGGAGAATTGGTGTACTGGCTCGTTATATTCATCTCGGTCACTTCCATAGCGATGGCGTACGGCCCCGCGAATTCGAAAGAGCTCTTGAACATGCTCCTTAATTATTCCGTCGCTGTCATTGCCGCCATTTTCATTATGGGGCTTTCGATCTTTCTTTCCGTTGTCATTGCCGGCATAGTGATGGTCATAGCGAACAATGTGGGCCTTTCCAACTCAAAGACACTTGCGAGGATCGCTCAGTACAGCGTTAATATTTTCGGTTTTTTGAAGGCGATAGAGATACTCGGGATCTCATCGGCGATAATAGTCGCGTCGTTCAGCGTGATAGTAGGCGCCGTGGGACTTGCGTTCGCCATAGCTTTCGGGCTTGGCTGCAAGGACATTGCGGCGGATTTCCTGACGAATCTTTTTAAAGCAAAGTAAAGGTCGGTTGCCATGATCGGCTAGTTCGATCCTGGCATTACATTTTAAATCAAATTTAAATGAAAGGAGGTGAAAAAGAAATCCGTTTTTTCAAAATGAAAAATGGAGGAAAATTATGAAGAAAACAATTTTAGCATTAGCTGATAATCATGATGTTCGCCGCTTCTTCATTCGCGTCGGTCAGCTTTTTGACCGCCAATGGAGTGGGCAAGGGCAACTGGGACCTGTTGGGCGTTTATGGAGGCAGCCATAATGGCAATATCGCAAATAACAACCAAATGGATCCCCAGATTTATGGATGCAACAGGCTTAGGCGTCAAAGGAACCTACGGAATAATGGACGGACTGGATGTTGTGGGCGGCTATGCTGTTACTACTCTGGTTAACATCCCGGCATTGGATGACATATTACCAGGCGTAAAACAGACATCCGGCAGCATTCTCGATTTAGGCGTGAAATATACGCTTCCGAAATCCGTGAACATGTTACCTTGCGATGCAGCGGTATTGGTCGGCTATGAGCAGTCCACTGTTGGCTTGAAGGCAGATAACCTCTCAAACACATCAGTCGTTGTGACCACCTATGCTCTTGCCGCGATATTCAGCAAGCAGATCGGTATCTGCGTGCCGTACGGAGGGGTAGCCCTGAAATCCTTGTCACAGGATTTAGGGAAAACTATTGGCGGTTCAAAAGTTGATGCCGTCCCCGGTACCGGCCTTATGTTCAACCTGGGCGTTTATGTCGGCATTGCCGATAACCAGGCGGTAGCAATTGAGTATGATACGGAAAATGATTCTTGGGGCGAGGTCACGGCGCATGGGCATTCGGCCACAGGCGATAAGGATGGCTCTGCCAGCTCAGTTTCCGGTCTCTCAGTCGGCTATGTGTACATGTTCTAGTTCCTGAAGGACTTATATATATTTAAGTCTCAAGAAAACCCCGGCGTAAAAACCGGGGTTTTTCTTTTGGCCAAAATTCCCCCTTGACAAATATTACTCGTGGTTTATAATTCACACAGTTCCAAAATAAATTGAGGGGGGTAAAAAAATGAAGATAGCAAAGTATGTGTTAATGGCTACGGTTTTTGTTTCGCTCTTCGGAATGGCGGCATTCGCGGGAGCACCTGCGCCTACCACCGAAAAACCAAAAGCTGAGGTAGTGACGCCTCCGACGCCGCCAGCTGAACCGGCGTTGGGAGCGGCAGATCCGTCCGTCATCACCAACCATTTCACTATCGGCCTTGGTTTCGGCGGCAGCCCTTTAATAGGGTTCGTTGACAAGGACGGCATCGACTTCCCGAGAGATGAATACGGATTGATCTCGGGGATAGGGTTCGGCTATACATGGTTCAGCGGATATCCGTCAGTCGCGGACATGAAAGCGGCCGTAATAGCGGTAAAGAAAAACAACCCCGGCATAAGCGACAGTGACGTCCCCACCCAGGCGAGGAACATGCTTGGTGTCAATCATTTGACCTATGTTGAGCTGGGCATCCTCAACGCTGAAATGGGATATGAATGGCTTCTGACAGATAACGTCAGGACAAGGCTGGGAATAGGCCTTCCGACGCTTATTTCGCTGGGCATAAATCTCGATTTCTAAATAAGCATTGCATCTGATAAAACCCCCGTTTACCAGAATGTAGACGGGGGTTTTTTATTTTGATATAATCCCGATATATGAGCCTTCTTATCACGTTCCTTTTTTCCGCTATGGCCTGCTGGCTTATCAGCTTCCCTGTTGTTTGGGTGTTAAAGGTATTTAAGATCGGCCAGTCCATCCGCCAGGAAGGGCCTTCATCCCACCTTATGAAAGCCGGAACCCCCACTATGGGCGGGATAGCGATAATGGTCGCGATCCTTTTGTTCATAATAATCCTCATCAATATCGACATGGAATTGAAATATTTTGCGCTGGTCCTGCTTTTCCTGGCTTTTTCAATGCTTGGATTCGTCGATGACCTTATCAAGATACGTACGCGGCACAATGAAGGCCTGACGTCCCGTCAGAAATTGTTCTGGCAGTTCGTTTTTGCGGCCATCTTCGCTTTGCTGCTGATATGGACCGGCCACAACAGCGACGTAAGCGGGATATTAAAGCAGCTCCATTTTGATGTTCCTTGGATATATTTCCCTTTCATCTGCCTGGTTATTGTAGGGACCGCGAACGCGGTCAATCTCACTGACGGGCTCGACGGGCTTGCCGCCGGCACTCTTACGGTGGCTTTTTCCGCTTTCGCGGTGATCTCCTTTTATATCCAGGCCAATGATCCCGGTGTGGTGACATCGGCCGCCGCCGGAGCGTGTTTCGCGTTCTTGTGGTTCAATATTTATCCCGCCGAGGTCTTTATGGGCGATGTGGGGGCGCTCGGGCTTGGCGCGCTCCTTGCAGGCGTCGCCGTCATACTTCACATGGAGATCGTCCTGGCCATTATCGGCGGGGTTTTTCTCATAGAAGCGCTTTCCGTGATAGCGCAAGTCTCTTTCTTCAAGGCATTCGGAAAAAGGCTGTTAAAAATGGCGCCGCTTCATCATCATTTTGAGCTTCTGGGGATGTCTGAACCTCTGGTCGTCGCCATGTTCGTGGTCTTCGGGATATTATTTGCCATAGCAGGCGTGGTGTGTAGCGGCATATTATGAAGATCGCTGTTTTTGGGGCGGGGAAAAGCGGCATCGCCGTGGCAAAAAAGCTCAGGAACAATTCCGTTTTTCTTACGGAAGAGAAAAAGCATCTTGATAATAAGGCCTTCTCCGAATTAAAAAGATTTGGCATCCGATATGAACTTGGCGGACACACGGAAAAAGCTCTCGATGGCACAGATCTGATAATCGTCAGCCCCGGCATCAGTCTGGATATCCCGGTTCTGCGCAAAGCGAAACGGAGGAATATCCCGATCATCGGCGAGATAGAGCTTGCGTATTCTTTTCTTACAAAGCCGATCATCGCAGTGACAGGAACGAACGGCAAGACCACCACGACAGCGCTCATCGGGCAGATACTGAAAGATCACGGCAGAAAGGTCGCGATAGCCGGTAATATCGGCAAACCACTTATCTCCGTTAATGATGCGAAACTGGACCTGATAGTAGCGGAGATAAGCAGCTATCAGCTGGAAACAGTGAAAGATTTCAGACCGTGGATAAGCATTATCTTGAACATAACAGAAGACCATTTGACTCGGCACAGGACCATGAAAGAGTATGTGAGCGCAAAATCAAGGATATTTGGCAGGCAGGGCAGGGGCGATTTCCTTGTTTATAACCGCGATGATGAACGCGTTGACGCGCTCTCACGAAAAGCGAAATGTAAAAAAATAGGCTTCAGCCAAAAAAAGCGGGTCAAGGACGGCGCCTATGTGGATAATGGAACGATCTTTTACGGCTCAAAACGTGTCTGTAAGGTCGGCGAGATAAAGATAAAAGGCGCTCACAATATTGAAAATTGCCTTGCAGCGATCGCCGCTGCCGTCATATGCAAAGTCCCCGCGTCATCGATCAAAAGGACATTGATGGGATTCAAAGGGGTCGAACACAGGATAGAATTCGTTAGAAAAACAAAGGGGATCTCATTTTTCAATGATTCAAAAGGGACGAACCCGGATTCCACTATCGTTGCGATCAAAGCCCTTTATCCAGCGCACGGTATAATCCTTATCCTGGGCGGCAGGGATAAGATGACGGATCTTTCGGGCCTTTGCAAAGAGATAAGAAGCCACGTGAAAGATGTTGTTCTGATAGGAGAGGCAAAAGACAGATTCCGGCAAGCTTTAATAAGATCGGGCTTTAAGAACATCGATCAAGCGAAGAATTTCAAAGAAGCCGTTGAACGTTCATATAAGTCCGCGACTTGCGGCGACGCGGTGCTTTTGTCCCCCGCCTGCGCGAGCTTTGACATGTTCAGGGATTTTGAAGAAAGAGGAAGGATCTTTAAACATATTGTCAAGAATTTATAGATCGCGCCCGGATTTTTGGCTGCTCTTCGTCATTGCCGCTCTTTTATCGGTGGGCGTGCTCATGGTATTTTCCGCAAGCCCTACCATGGCGATGCGGCATGGCGACAGCTTTTTTTATCTGAAAAAACATCTTATTTCTCTGGCTCTGGGTCTCGTCGCATTGTACGCGGGCTTCCGTCTTGACCCGGATATTTTGAAGGACAAGGCTGCTTATATTATCGTTGCAGCACTTTTCCTTCTTCTCGCCGTTCTGATACCGGGTGCGGGTATCAGGGTAAGCGGCGCACACAGGTGGTTGAACGCGAGCTTGTTCTCGTTCCAGCCGGCGGAGATCGCCAAGATGGCGCTGATAATTTACCTGGCCAAAGAGCTTTCATCCAAACCATTATCCAAGGCTGCATTACCGGCTTTATCGGCGACGCTGGCTTTCGTTCTTCTCATTATAATGGAACCGGATATAGGAACAGCCATTGTAATATCGATGGTCGCTTTTGTGATATTTTATCTTGCAGGAACCCCCGGAAAGAATTTTTTGTCAATCATTATTGCCGGGATCTTCGGAATCATTTTTATCAGCATTAAAAGCCCTTACAGGGTGAATCGGCTTCTGGCCTTCAGGGACCCGTGGGAAGACCCAAGAGGGATAGGTTTTCATATAATCCAATCTCTGATCGCGGTGGGCAGCGGAGGGTTGTTCGGCCTCGGACTGGGAGGGAGCAGGCAGAAATTCTTCTATCTTCCGCAAAATTACACTGATTTCATTTTTGCGATATATTGCGAGGAAATGGGTTTGATCGGGGCTCTTTTCCTGATCTTTCTTTTCATTATCTTCGCGGCCCGCGGAGTGCGCATTGTAAGGAATGCGCCCGATCCGTTCCTTATGCTTTTATGCGCGGGCATAGTCGCATGGATATCCCTTCAGGCGGTATTGAACATGAGCGTGGTAATGGGGATACTTCCGACCACAGGCATTCCGCTCCCGTTCGTCAGCTACGGCGGAACGTCGCTTGTGACCGCACTTTTCGGGGCCGGCATCCTTCTTAATGTTTCACGGTATGCGCCTCCGAGAGGGGAAAAAGCGTAGCATGAAAGTTTTAATGGTAGGCGGCGGGACGGGCGGACATATTTATCCTGCGATAGCGATCGCCGAAGCGATCCAGGACAGGATGCTGGACAGCCAGGTCCTTTTTGTGGGCAGTGAGGGCGGAATAGAGGAAAAGATAGTCCCCGAAGCAAGGTTCTCGCTGGTGACCATAAAAGCAAGAGGGATGCTCAGGAAACTGTCGCTTAAAGCGATAACGTCGCCGTTCTATGCGGTCGCGGGATTTTTTGATTCTCTCAACGTCATTAAAACGTTCAAGCCTGACATAATCGTTGCCACAGGCGGATTTGTGAGCCTGCCTGTAGTTCTTGCCGGTTCTTTCAGGAGAATACCGATAATCCTCCATGAAGGCAACCTTATCCCGGGGCTTGCGACGAAGATATGCAAATGGTTCGCCACGGCGGTCAACATTGGATTTGATTCGCAAAGAAAATATTTTAAATGGAAAAAGGTGTATTGCGTCGGAGGACCTGTAAGAAAAAACATAGTTCAAGCCGTTAAAAGCATTGCGATACAAAAAATGGGGCTGCGCCAGGACCAAAAGATACTGCTTATTCTTGGAGGGAGCCAGGGAGCAAGATCAATAAATAAGGCGGTCATTGAGGCATTGCCTGAGCTTGCGGAAATGAACATCCAGGTCGTTCATGTCTGCGGAGAGAGGGACCACGGCTGGATAAAAGGGACAGTTAAAGAAAATTACCCCTTCTATCACCTGATATCTTATATGTATAATGTATGGGACGGGCTCGCCGCATGTGATCTGGTGGTTTCCCGGGCTGGAGCTACGGCCATATCAGAGATAATCGCCCGGGGATTGCCGTCCATCCTGATCCCGTTCCCGTTCTCAGCGGAAGGCCATCAGGACAGGAATGCCGGCCTGTTAAAAGATTCCGGTGCGGCGGTCATTATTAAAGACAAAGAATTGAACAAGGATATCCTTATCCGGAATATCGAAAAGATAATCAAGGACAGGGAATTGCACGCGAAAATGTCGTCTGCAAGCGCATTGCTTGGAAGGCCGAAGGCGGCGAAAGATTTTGTGGATATAATCGCCAATATCATGGGGATTGAACTTTATGTCAATGACAAAAAAAGAAAAAAACGTGCCGGCAAATAAGCCGGATATGAACAAGATACGCATCGTGCATTTCGTCGGCATCGGCGGGTGCGGCATGAGCGCTATCGCCAAAATACTCATTAAAAAAGGATATAAGGTCACGGGGTCGGACCTGAAAGAATCTGCGAACACGATAAGGCTGAAAGACATGGGAGCGAAAGTGTTCATCGGCCACGACAGAACAAATGTGAGAGGCGCCGATCTGACCGTTGTTTCCTCCGCGATCCCGTCCGGCAACGCTGAGATCGAAGAATCGATCTCGTCCGGGATACCCATTGAAAAAAGGGCCGAAATGCTTTCCTGGATAATGGACCAGTTCAAGATAAGGATCGCGGTCGCGGGAACTCACGGGAAGACGACCACGACTTCCATGATCGCAATGGCGCTTTCGAGATGCGATAAGGACCCCACTTTCCTTATCGGAGGAGAAGCAAATGACGTGGACGGGAACGCGCGCCTGGGAGAGCAGGAATATGTCGTGGCTGAAGCCGATGAGAGCGACGGTTCGTTCCTTACGCTTCATCCTACCGTGGAAGTGATAACGAACGTCGAGTGCGATCACATGGAGCATTTCGGAACGTTCGATAATGTGGTGGATTCATTTTCGCGTTTTGCCGACCTTGTGCCTGGCGACGGCTTTATCGTGATGGGGGGGGACGGGAAGGGAATGGAAGCGCTGAAAAAGAATATCCCGAATAAAAAGATCATCACATACGGCATGTCGAACGATCTGGATTTCTGGGCTGACAATGTCATATTCAGCGAAAGAAGGTCCAAGTTCGATGTCCACAACAAGGGTACGATGCTCGGCAGCTGTACATTGTGCGTGCCGGGAAATCAGAACATTGAGAACGCGCTTGCGACGATAGCCGTAACAACGCAGCTGGGCTGCGAATTCCAGCAGGTCATCAGCGGCCTTCAGTTGTTCACGGGAGCTAAGCGAAGGTTCCAGATCGTCGGGGAAATAAACGACATAATGATAGTGGATGATTACGGGCATCATCCCACGGAAGTGGCAAAAACGCTCGAGGCCGCCAAGCTCGGATATCCCGAAAGGCGCGTCATCTGCATTTTTCAGCCTCACAGGTTCACCAGGACCGCGCACCTTTTTCAGGAATTCGGAAGCGCATTCCAGAACGCTGACGTCGTTATCCTGGCCGATATTTACAGCGCCGGCGAACACCCTATAGTTGGTATCTCAGGGGAAACGATCCTGAATGAAATAAAAAAATACAATAAAGAAGTGGTGTATTTCAAGAAAAGAGAGCTGATAGCCGGCTATATCGTGGAGATCTCCCGCCCTAATGACATTATCATCACAATGGGTGCGGGAGATATCAATAATGTCGGGAAAGAGATATACAGCAGGTTAAAGGGAAATGTCCAATAATCAGGAAATATTCAAGGAGCTTAAAAAGCTAAGAACAGTAAGAGCGTGCAAAGACGAGCCGCTCAGCCGCCATACGACTCTAAAGATAGGCGGGCCCGCGGATATTTTGGTCGTTCCAAAAAGTTTGCTGGGACTGCAGGATGTTCTGGCCGTGACAAAGGGCCTGAAGAAATATGTCATCGGCAACGGCTCCAATCTTCTGATCCCTGACGGCGGGATAAGGGGGATCGTGATAAAAATATCCGGAGGATTGGACGGTTTTGAGTGCGCCGGCAGATCGATCCATGTCGGTGCCGGAACATTGCTGCAGCACGCTGCTGAATAAACTGGCATCGATCGGTCTGTCCGGATTGGAGTTCTCAGCAGGGGTCCCGGCCGCGGTCGGAGGAGCTGTTGTTATGAACATGGGAGCTTTCGGGCAGGATATCGGGAGTCTTGGTGAATATGCCGATATCATCGATGCGGACGGCAAAACGCAAAGAATGACGGCATCAGACCTGAAATTTTCTTACAGGAAAAGCAATATCCATGATTGCATCCTGACCGGCGTCGGGCTGAAATTGACGAACAAAAGCAAGGTCAATATCCAGAACAGGATGAAGGAAGTTATCTCAAAGCGAAAAGAGATGCAGCCGCTTTCAGCGCCAAGCGCTGGATCTGTCTTTAAGAATCCGAAAGATGTTCCTGCGGGAAAATTGATAGATATGGCGGGATGCAAAGGATTAAGGGCGGGGGATGCGGAAGTTTCAAAAAAACACGGGAATTTCATCATCAATCTCGGGCAGGCAAAGGCAAAGGACGTTAAAACTTTGATTCGTAAAGTTAAATCCAGTGTAAATGAAAAGTTCAAGGTCAAACTTGAACTTGAGCTTGTTGACAGCGGCAAACTCAACATGTTATTCTGATGAGGTTTTTATGGTAAATTCGGCAAAAATAAAAGAACTTGAGGACAAGGCAAAGGTCATACGCCGACATATAGTGGAGATGATCGGCCGGTGCGGCTCCGGACACCCGGGCGGAAGCCTTTCAGCCGCAGATATCGTTACAGCCCTTTATTTTCATCAGTTGCGCCATGACCCAAAGGATCCCAAATGGCCTGAGAGGGACAGGTTTGTCCTTTCAAAAGGCCATGCGGCTCCGGTCCTTTATGCCGCATTGGCGGAAGCGGGATATTTTCCAAAAAGCTATCTTAAGACGCTCCGGCAGATAGGGAGTTCGCTTCAAGGCCACGTGGACATGATAAGCCTTCCGGGGATAGAAATGTCCACTGGCTCGCTCGGCCAGGGCCTTTCCGCCGCGAACGGCATGGCTTTGGCCGGAAAAATGGACAAAAAAAATTACAGGGTTTACGCGATGGTAGGGGACGGAGAGTCGCAGGAAGGCCAGATATGGGAAGCGGCGATGACCGCCGGTCATTATAAATTGGATAATTTGACCGTGATCCTGGACCATAACAAATATCAGATAGACGGCCATGTGGAGGATATAAAAGGTATCGAGCCTATCGCGGATAAATGGAAAGCTTTCAGGTTCAACGTCATTGATAAGGTGAACGGGCATGATATGAGATCTATAATAAAAGCTTTGGAAGAAAGCACGAAAGAGTTACCTTAAGACGCTCCGGCAAATAGGGAGTTCGCTTCAAGGTCACGTAGACATGATAAGCCTTCCAGGTATAGAAATGTCCACAGGCTCGCTCGGCCAGGGCCTTTCTGCCGCGAACGGCATGGCTTTGGCTGGAAAAATGGACAAAAAAAATTACAGGGTTTACGCGATGATAGGGGACGGAGAATCGCAGGAAGGCCAGATCTGGGAAGCTGCAATGACCGCGGGCCATTACAAACTGGATAACCTTACCGTCATCCTTGACCACAACAAGTATCAGATAGACGGCCGCGTTGAGGAGATAAAGGGGATCCAGCCGATAGCTGACAAATGGAAGGCCTTCAGGTTCAATGTAATAGATAACGTGAACGGGCATGATATCAAATCAATAATGAAAGCTTTGGAAGAAGGCGTACACTTCAAAGGAAAACCAACGATCATAATCGCCGAGACGGTGAAAGGAAAAGGCGTTTCTTTCATGGAAAGCAAGCCGACGGATTTTCACGGCAAGGCGCCGACAAAAGAAGAAGTGATCAAGGCGCTGGAGGAGCTTATCTGATGGCAGAAACTCTTGCATCATCGCGCGACGCGTACGGAAAGACGCTCCTTTGGAGCTCGGAAAGGTCAATAAGGACATTGTCGTACTTGATGCCGACCTTTCCGCCTCGACTAAAACGAACATTTTCGCGAAGGAATTCCCCGACAGGTTCTTTGACATGGGCGTCGCCGAGCAGGACATGATAAGCACAGCGGCAGGGCTCGCAGCCATGCGGGAAAATAGTTTTTGCCAGCACTTTCGCCGTTTTCGGCTCAGGCCGCGCGTGGGACCAGGTAAGGGTTTCCATGGCTTACACCAGGTTGAACGTGAAGCTGGTCGTCACGCACGGAGGCATTACCACCGGCGAGGACGGCGCGACGCATCAGGCAAATGAGGACATCGCCATAATGAGGGTTATCCCCAACATGACCGTGATAGTCCCCGCAGACGCCATTGAAACAGCGCGTGTGATAAAAATGCTTGTGAATGAATATGGTCCTTCATATGTCAGGATACCGCGGCTGCCGACTCCATTGGTCCACGAAAATGCCAATTATGAACTTCACATCGGCAAAGGAATTATAATGAGGCCGGGCACCGATGTCACCATCATCGCGACCGGGATAATGGTCCATCACGCGCTTGTCGCGGCGGAACAACTCTCAAGTGAAGGAATAAGCGCCAGGGTCGTGAACATGCACACGATAAAGCCTCTCGACAGGGAGCTTATCATAAGGTGCGCCCAGGAAACCGGAGCGATTGTCACGGCTGAAGAGCATTCAATTGTCGGGGGGCTTGGCGGCGCGGTCGCCGAAGTTCTGGGAGAGAACATGCCCGTTCCCATGTCCAGGGTCGGCATGAAGGACATGTTCGGCGAATCCGGAAAGCCGGAGGAGCTTCTTGAAAAATACGGCCTTACCTCAAAGGACATCTGCTCCGCCGTCCGAAGCGTAATAAAGAGGAAATAACGATGCGCCCTTCCTGGGACGAATATTTCATGAAGATCACAAAGGATGTAGCCGTCCGTTCCACCTGCCTTAAAAGACAGGTCGGCGCTATCATCGTGATGGACCACAGGATACTTTCCACCGGCTACAACGGCGCACCAAAGGATATTGAACATTGCAGTTTGACAGGCTGCCTCAGGAAAAAATTGAAAGTTCCTTCCGGCCAGCGGCACGAATTATGCAGAGGTCTTCACGCGGAACAGAACGCGATAATCCAGGCGGCCTGGCATGGGGTGAAAATAGAAGGATCCACCATGTATGCAACTTACCAACCCTGCATAATTTGTGTTAAAATGATGATAAATTCTGGGATAAAGCGGCTTGTTTATGAAGGCGATTACCCCGATAAACTTGCCCGAAAGATGCTGAAAGAATCGAAAATCAAAGTTGAAAGGAGATAGCCATGTTAAAAATAGGATATCTCGGCCCGGAAGGAACCTTCTCGGAAGAAGCAAGCTCAGTTTATCTGAAAAAGATCGGTAAGGCGGAGTTCCTCCCATACTCCACTTTTCATGATGTCCTCATGGATGTGGACAAAGGCAAGCTGGATGAAGGCATAGTCCCGATCGAGAACTCTGTTGAAGGGACCATCGGCACAGTGACCGATATTTTGGTCAACGAGGTACGTCTCCAGATAAAACAGGAGCTCGTCATTCCGGTCCAGCATTATTTGATGTCAAAAATACAAGTTCCTCCCTCAAAGGTCACAGAGGTCGTCTCGTTCCCCCAGATCATAGATCAGTGCAAACATTATTTAAGAAAGAACCTTCCCAAGGCCAGGATAAGGTTCGCTTTCAGCTCTGCTGACGCCGCAAGGCAGGTCGCTGAAGCGGGGATCGTGAAGGGGCTGGAAGTTCCCGCGGCCATCGGCTCCAAGATATCCGCGAAACTCTATAATTTGGTGATAATAGCTTCAAATGTGAACGATTCCCCGCATAATGCCACGAGATTCGTCGTTCTTGCAAAGAAGGACCATCTTAAGACGGGAAAAGATAAAACATCAATAGTATTCTCCATAAAGAAGGACAGGCCGGGAGGCCTTTACGCGATCCTCGGGGAGTTCGCAAAACGCGGCATAAATCTGACAAAGATAGAGTCGCGGCCGACCAAAAGAACGCTCGGGGATTACTTTTTCTTCATCGATATCGACGGCCACAGGGCTGGCAAGAAGGTCGCCGATGCGTTAAAAGAGGTCAAAGGGAAAGCTTCTTTCTTCAAGATGCTAGGCTCATATCCGAAAGCTTCCTGACGGCCTTATCATAACCATGCCGATCCAGCAGAAAATAAAAGCCCTCATTAAAAGCGACATTGCCGCCGATCTTCCTGTAGAGATAGAAACCCCGAAGAACGAGCAGTACGGCGATTATTCAACTAACATCGCAATGCTTATTGCCAGAGCCAACAAGTCCACGCCGATCGATGCAGCGAACATCATAGTTTCCGGCATTAAGAAGATCGATAACGGCAAGCTCTTCGCTAAGATCGACGCTACGCCACAGGGATTCATAAACTTTAAGCTCAAAGACTTGGTCCTTGTAATGAATATCGCGGATATACTTAAATACGATGAGAAATATGGTCGCTCTGACGCCGGCAAAGGAAAAAAAGTTCTCCTTGAATATGTAAGCGCGAATCCAACCGGTCCGCTTCATATAGGCCACGGCAGGTGGGCGGTAATAGGGGACTGCCTTGCGAACATAATGAAAACCGTTGGATTCAAGGTGGACAGGGAATATTACGTGAATGACGTCGGCGAACAGATAAACAACCTTGTATCGTCTGTAAAAGCGAAAATGGATGGGCAACCGGTCCCGGAAAACGGATATGCCGGAAAATACATCGAGGATGTCGCCGCTCATATCAGGAATAAGAACCGGGTCAAGGAAGAATCCTTGAAGATGCTCCTGGAAGATCAGAAAGAGACCCTGAAAGAGCTGGGGGTCAATTACGACAAATGGTTTTTTGAGAGCGAACTTCATAAAAAAGGTCTAGTTAAAAAATGCATAAAACGCCTGGAAGACAAGGGTCTTACTTTCCATGAAGGTTCTGCTTTATGGTTCAAGTCCAGCCAGTACGGTGACGACAAGAACAGGGTGCTTGTAAAAGAGGACGGCCAAACCACTTATTTCGCGGCCGATATAGCATATCATGCCGGCAAGTTCGACCGCGGCTATGACAGGATAATCAATGTCTGGGGAACGGATCATCACGGCTATGTTGCAAGATTGAAAGCGGCGATGACCGCGCTCGGATACCCGGACGAAAACCTTGAAATAATCATCGGCCAGCTTGTGGCGCTCTACAGGGGCAAGGAACTTGTGAAAATGAGCAAAAGGACAGGGGAGATGATAACGCTTAAGGAGGTTATCGATGAAATCGGGACCCCCGCCGCAAGATATTTCCTCGTGAAGAACAGCCCGAGCACGCACCTGGATTTTGACCTTGAACTCGCGAAATCAAAATCCCTTGAAAATCCTGTATATTATGTAGGCTATGCCCACGCGAGGATCATAAGCATCCTGAAAGAGGCAAAAAAAGCCGGGCTTTCGCCATCGACATCGCATATGGAGCTGCTTAAAGCCGAACCGGAAAGAAAATTGATGCTTAAACTTCTGCACTTCGAGGACGAGGTCATCAGCGCCGCTTTATCAATGCAACCGCATAGATTGACCGCCTACGCGGAATCTCTTGCTCAGATATTCCACAATTATTATCACCAGGAAAGGGTCATAACCGATGACAAAGAATTGTCCAAAGCCAGGCTGGCGCTGGTCAAATCGGCTTCAATAGTTTTGAGGAATGTGTTAAAATTATTGGGAATAACGGCTCCGGAATCCATGTAAATTTTGATCGGAGAGCAAATGAAAACAGCGTTCTTTCAGGGAAAATTCGTTCCTTTTGCCGACGCGAAGATCGGGATAATGACCCACGCTTTCAATTACGGCACGGGCGTTTTTGAGGGCATACGCGGTTACTGGAATCCCCGAAAAAAACAGATGTTCCTTTTAAAACTCAAGGAGCATTTTGAAAGGCTCCAGGTTTCCGCGCTTGCGGTGAATATAAAGCTGAAATATTCCGTTGAAGAATTGATAAGGATCACCGCGGAGCT
Source organism: uncultured bacterium (assembly GCA_963768305.1). GTDB lineage: Bacteria > Margulisbacteria > WOR-1 > CAVSGV01 > CAVSGV01 > CAVYHE01. The sequence continues at coordinate 282,341 of CAVYHE010000003.1, read as the reverse complement.
TTGCAAGCGCAATGACTACAAGGAAGATGTTTATGTTAGACCGCTTGCATACAAATCGGAAGAAAAGATCGGACTGGGATTGACAGGAATAGCCGATGATTTCTGCATGTTCGTTGCCCCGTTCGGCGAATATCTGGACGTATCCAAGGGGATAAATGTCTGCATATCATCATGGAGAAGGATCGGCGCCCAGTCGCTCCCTCAGGGAGCGAAGATAACCGGCGCATATATCAATTCCTCTCTCGCCAAGGCGGAAGCGCTTGAAAAAGGCTTTGACGAAGCGATCCTGCTTTCTCCGGAAGGGACCGTGGCGGAAGGATCGGGGGAGAATCTTTTCCTTGTAAAGAACGGGATATTGATAACTCCTCCTCTGACGGAAATAATCCTTCCCGGCATAACCCGCGTATCATTGATAGAGCTTGCCGAAAAAGAGCTCGGGGTGGAAACGATAGAGCGCCACGTTAAAAAAGAAGAACTTTACGGAGCGGATGAGCTTTTCTTCTGCGGAACGGGCGCCCAGATATCCCCCATAGTCAGCGTGGACGGAAAAACGATAAATGACGGCAACGTCGGGCCCGTGTCAAAAAAACTGCAGGAAGTATATTTCAAAGCGGTCAAAGGCGATGACCCGAAATACATGGATTGGCTCACGGCGGTAAGCTAAAGCCGTGCAAAAAGGCATTGGGATCGACATAATAGAGATACACAGGGTCAAAGATGCCGTCAAGCAGTTCAAAGATAAATTCCTCAAAAGGATATTCACCCAAAGAGAGCTGAAATACTGCTCATCCAAAAAAGCGCTTAAATTCCCCGAACTCGCCGCCCGATTTGCCGCTAAAGAGGCCTATTCAAAAGCCATCGGCACCGGCATAAAGGGCATCTACTGGAAAGAGATAGAGGTAATAAACGACTGCCTCGGGAAGCCCAATATTTACGTGAACCGCAAGCTTGTGAAACGAGCGATGGTGAGCCTTTCCCACAGCAAGGATTACGCGACCGCAGTTGTGATGGTGAATTAAAGGATGAAAACATCTATCACCAGTTCCAAATATGTGGCCAATGTTCTTCCAAAGCGCAAGGCTGACGCCAATAAGGGCGATTTTGGAAAAGTCCTTATCATTGCGGGTTCATCCGGAATGATAGGGGCGGCTGTCCTTACCGCCCGCGCCGCCCTGAGAACAGGCTCCGGCCTCGTTACACTGTGCGTACCGGATAAAATAAAGAATGTCGTCAATTCAATATCGCTGGAAACTATCGTCGCCGGTTTTTCACAGCTGAACGATAAATTAACGGATTTCGATGCCATAGCGATCGGCCCCGGGCTTTCAAGGGGGAATACCGCCGCCGGGATCGTGAAAAAGGTCCTGCTTTCTAAAAAAGTGAAAGTTCCCATAGTGATCGATGCCGATGGCCTGAACGCTATTTCCGATCCGTCGATCTTGAAGAAAAGCGGAAAAGATATGGTCATCACTCCGCATCCGGGAGAATTCTCCAGACTGACGAAAAAGAGCGTTCGATCCATACAGAATGACAGGACCGGTTCAGCCGCCTCGTTCGCATCGAAATTCGGCGTGACCGTGGTCCTGAAGGGCGCCGAAACGGTCATAGCCGGCAAAGGAAAGATATTCATCAATCCGGTGAAAAATCCCGCACTTGCCACCGCCGGTTCCGGGGATGTTCTGACAGGGATCGTCGCGAGCCTCATAGGTCAGGGAGTGGATAGTTTCCATGCGGCCGTGGCCGCGGCTTTCATTCACGGCATGGCGGGCAACCGCGCATCATCAAAAAAAGGCGACCGCGGCGTCATTGCAAGTGATATAATCGATTCCATACCGCAGACATGAAATCCATTATCAAGAGAGGTTAGACATTAAAATGTTGGATGATATCGGGAAATGGATCATTAATGCGTTCGAAGAAGCAGGGGGATCACCTTCCTTTCCCTTCAAACATTGCTTTATTCGTTCAGGGGAATATTCAATTACAGGGACCTTCTTGCCCAGATGGTGAGGATAGGGGTTGATTCTCTTCCCGTCGCAGTGGTGACCGCGGCATTCGTGGGAATGGTCTTTGCGGTCCAGATCGCCTCTGAATTCGTGAAATTCGGCGCCGGCAATGTGGTGGGCGGCGTAATGGGAATAGCGGTGGCAAGGGAGCTCGCGCCGGCGTTAACGGCCGTTGTCATCGCGGGCCGGGTCGGCTCGTCATTTGCCGCCGAAATAGGCACCATGTCCGTAACGGAGCAAATAGACGCCATTTACGCCATGGGCAGCGACCCGATAAAGCATCTTGTCGTTCCAAGGTTCATCGCCAGCACGTTCATGCTCCCGATACTTACCATATTCGCGGACATTGTCGGTTTCTTCGGGGGATACTTGGTCGCGGTATATGTCGTGGGGATCAATTCCTTCGGTTACATGGATTCTGCGTCCTCTTTCCTTGGTATGGGCGACATCACCGGCGGGATCATAAAAGCGATCTTTTTCGGGATGATAATATCGATAATCGGCTGCTATATGGGACTAAAGACAAAAGGCGGCGCAAAAGGGGTAGGGGAAGCCACCACGAATTCCGTGGTCTATTCCCTCATGGCGATATTCGTCGCGAATTATTTCCTTTCGCTGGTATTATTTAAAAGGTGATGGATGTTCGATATTAAAAAGATCTTTCACCGACCAAGTGAAAAAGGTCAAAAAAGCAATTTCAGCTGAAAAGCCGTCCGGCAATGTTATCGAATTGATCGATGTTCATAAGAGTTTTAACGAAAAGAGCGTCATAAACGGAGTGGACCTTGCGCTTAAAAAAGGCGAAACACTGGCCATCATCGGGCCGTCCGGATGCGGGAAAAGCACTATATTAAGGCTGATCATAGGGCTTTTCCCTCCCACATCGGGAGAGATAAGGATCAAGGGCGTTAACATCGCCGGCATGGACAAGGAAGAAATGGTGAACGCAAGAAGGTGCATCGGCATGGTATTCCAGTCCTCGGCGCTTTTTGATTCTTTGACGGTTGGGGAGAACGTGGCATTCGGTCTCAGAGAGCATTCTAAATTTCCCGAAAAAAAGATATTTCAGATAGTGTCGGAAAAACTGGAAATGGTGGGGTTAAATGGGTCTGAGAGCCTGATGCCGGCCGAGCTGTCCGGCGGAATGCAAAAAAGAGTGGGTCTTGCCAGGGCACTGGCCACGGAACCTGAGATCATCCTCTATGATGAGCCGACAACAGGGCTGGATCCAACAACGGCCACATCGATCGAGGACCTTATCCTGGACATACACGGGAAGCTCGGTACCTCCGCGATAGTGGTGACGCACCAGTTGAGCACGGTTTATAAGATTGCCGACAGGATAGTTATGCTTCATAATGGGAAGATACTTGAGGCGGGGACTCCGGATGAAACTGCTGCGTCAAAGGATCCCGTGATCAAACAGTTCGTCACGGGAAAAGCGTCATAATAACGAGGAGGTAATGTAAATGAAATTATCCCTGCAGGCAAAGGTCGGAATGATCGCGCTGGCGGCAATGATGATACTTGCGTCGATGATAATCTGGAAAGGGGATATCTTCCTTAAAGCGAAAGGTTATGAGATCATCGGGTCCTTTGACAACGCGGGAGGGGTCATGACGGGAGCGGAGGTCAGGTACCGCGGTTACCAGGTAGGCAAGGTCGTCCGAATAGAACCCAGCCCGGAGGAAGTGAGGGTTTATCTTATCATACAGCCCAACATTAACGTTCCGGAAGGTTCCACCCTTCGCGTCGCTTTTGACGGTTTGATCGGCCAGAAATACGTGGAGATAATGCCGGGCGTATCAACGGTCATGCTCAAGAATAAAAGCGTAATTCCCGGTTTCAGCACGCTCGGGATGGTGGATTTCATCGATGTCGGCACGCAGAACCTGGAAGAAAGCAAAAGGATCCTTCAATCGGTTAGGAAGATAACTGACGATCCTGTCGTCCAAAAAGCGGCGAAAGATACCTTGATCAATATGCAAAAAACCACCGCCGAGCTGAACAAGATCACTTCGGGACTTTCTAATGCGATATCAAGGGGCGGTTTCGGGGACCTGATAAAAAGCCTGAGCACCGCTTCGGACACCATTAACAGGGTCAGCAAAGAACTGGACGGCGTAATATCGGCACTGGACAAACTTACAAGCGATCCCGAATTCATCGGTAACGTGAAAGATACCGTAAAGAACGCGAAAGACGCATTCAATGAATTAAGGCAAGCGTCATCGGATGCAAGCAAGGTGCTCAGAAGGTACTCTAAATAAATTGTGGACTTGAAAAAGCTATCATTATTTGTCTGCCTTATCATAGTATGCTGCGGGTATTGCTATGCGCAAAATATCAAGATAACCGCTGATTACACGCATTATGATAAATACCGCGATGTTCTTATAGCAAAAGGCCATGTCGTCGTAAAAGGGCCCGACTTCCGGATAGAGTCTCCGTATGTCATCAGATATTTCAAGGATGAGAAGATCTCTGCGATGGATCAGTTCATATTCAAGAAAGAAGGTTACAGCATCTCCGGCAGTTCCATGGAATACTATTACTGGAAAAATACGGGCAACGCGGAAAGAGTGCGGATAGATTTCGGTGAGACTTTTCTCGGCGGCCGGTACATGACCCTTGATACCGATAAATTCGAGATATACGACGGATATTTCACGGGATGCAGCAACCAGCCGCAGTCACAACATTATCATATTTCCGCGCAACAGGTGACCCTGTATCCGGAGACGGGACTGATAGTCGCGTATTATGCCACAACATGGGTGTGGATCGCGCCTGTGATACCCGTTCCTACTTTCGTGTATTCGGCTTCTGTCCCGAAGGACAAATTCGCGAATGCGGACAAAAAAGCAAAAGCGAAGAAATTATCGGAAGAAGGCCAGGCAAAAAAGGAAGAGGCCAATATTCAGCAGCCTGTCCCGGAGATCGGGGCTAACCCGGTGGACGGGACCTTTATCAAGCAGGGCTTTAACTGGTATTTCACTCCAAGGTCATACGCAAAAACTCTCCTCAGCTACTCGGGAAACAACCATTTTGGGGGATCGCTTGCCGCGAATTACATTCTTAACGACAGGATGGAGGGTGAGCTGCGGATCGGGAGCGATGAAATGGAAGGCGGTTATGGCGGATGGACGCATTTCATTTCGCTGGGACCAAAATTGCTCTCAAAATTCGATGAAGATTCGCTTGTTTATGAATTCTATAAGCCCGGCGGAAAATATGCTTATGAACTCGAGCTGCTGGATTCGCTCAGGGAAAGGCCCCACCTGGACGCGAATGAAGGACCCTTCACAAGGGTCAGCTATACGCCCAAAGTCACGATCAGGTCCAACAGGCAACCTCTTCCGCTGCTCGGGGAACCTTTCACTTATTACATGGAGGCAAGCACGGCCAATGTCTCGGAAGAGGTCCCCGAACCTGAATCGCCCCTCCCCACGGGTTATGTCACATCCGGCACGATGACAAATTATTACGCGGACATCCTTTACTCCGCGAATTGGGGATGGCTTGGAAAATTCAACGCGGGAGTGGACTCCGCTTCGTCACATTACGGCGATCTTAACGGCGATCTTAACGGCGATACCGGATCATCGGAGTCATGGGACAGGGCGGAACAAAAGCTGGCGCTCGAACAAAAGTATTTCGACCGCCTGACCTTGACTTACGCCCATTCGCATTATATAAATCAGGAGGGATTTTCGCCATATCTGTTCGAGGGATACTGGTATTCGCCTTATGATACGTTCACGGGCAGCGTAAAGATGAATGCCTGGTGGTCGTATCTTTCGATGAAGGCTTCATATGAACTGCCCAGCTGGGACCTTTTCAAGGTGGATTATGAACTGCTGCTCGGGATGCATTGTTACAACCTCATTTTCAGTTACATCCTTAAAAGGGATGTTGACAAATTAAGGTCTGAATTCAATTTCTCTTTCGAACTTGTGCCGAGCAGATGGCTATGATCTCCTGTTTAAGATATAATAATTGAATGTTGGGGGGCTTCTTTTGAAAAGAACATTTCTATTGCTTTGCATATCGATCCTTTTCTGCGTTCCAGTCTTTTGCGACACTATTGAAACAACGGAAAATGCGCCCTCTATGGAAGTTAAGCCGGCCAGGACCGGATATGTACTTTTTATTATCCCGCAATTTAATTTCGTTGATGATGAATACACCATCCCAAAAATAGTCATCAGCAGGGCAGGGTACACGGTGGAAGTCGCTTCGGAATCCACCACTGAACCGGCCCTCGGGACCGATGCCATAAAAGTGAGGCCGAATCTCACCGTGGACCAAATAAATACGGATAAATATGAAGCTGTTGTCTTTGTTGGCGGCTATTTATCTAAGAAATTCTATGAAAACCCGGTTTTAATCGAAAAAGCGAAGGAATTCAAGGATAAAGGCCGGCTGATATGCGCGATGGACAATATTCCGTATTTTCTGGCCAAATGGGGACTTTTAAAGGACGTTAAGGTCACCATAAACCCGTCGATGGCGAGAGAACTCAAAAAAATGGGCATAAATTATGTGGAAAAGGATATCGTTGTTGACAAAAACTTTATAACTGTTGATCTTTACAGGTATTCGGACGAGTTCGCGTCGGAGGTTGTAGATGCGCTCAATAAATGATCTGATGATAAAAAGGTCGATTTATTTTGCAGGCATCATTGTTCTCTTATTCTATCTGACGGGATGCCAGCAAGCGCCGACAAGCTCGGGCGCGGCCGCGGATCTGTTCTCGCAAAAGATCTCGGGACATTATGACGGCTGCGGAATAGGTGTTTTCCTTGCTAACGACCCCGCGCTGACAACCCAAGAGGTTGATCTGTATGAATCTAAGATATCCAGGGAAGTCTCTGTTGTGATGCTTTTTATTAATTGGGGCGAAGCTTTTTCGGAACAGGACCCGCTCAGAGACGCTTGTGACATGATAAGAAAACGCGGAAGCATCCCGATGATCACCTGGCAGCCTCCTGGTTCTCTCGATAACATTATTAACGGCAACGAAGATGTTTATATTATCCCCTTTGCTGCCAACACAGTATCATATGGAAAACCGATTTTTATCAGATTCGGCCATGAAATGAACGGTAATTGGTATACGTGGAGCGGATCGAGAAATGGCAGCGATGAGGCCGCGACAAACAAATATATCAACGCCTGGAAACATGTACATGACATTTTCAATAATGCCGGAGCCACCAATGTGAACTGGGTATGGTGCGTTAACCGTATCAGTGTCCCCGATGAGCCGTGGAATGCCCCTGAAAAATATTATCCCGGAGATAACTATGTTGATTGGGTGGGTTTTGACGGGTATGCCGGGATTTCATCTTCTGACAACGATCCCACTAAACAATTTTCAACCATATACTCCACGCTTGAAAGCTTATATCCCAATAAACCCATGATGATAGGGGAGATGGCGTGTGGAACTTTTGATGCTACTACCAAACCAGAATGGATAAGCAAAGTATTCTATGATATCGAGCACCAATGGACAAATATCAAATTGTACGTATGGTTCAATATAAATAAAACAGGACAAGCTTCCACTGAAAGTGATTGGACAGTGGACTCTTCGGGCACTTCTCCGGTTTGCCTGGCTTCCTTCGAAGCAGCAATGAATAATGAGAATAATGATTATTATTATTACAGCTCGATATTTCCTCCTACTTTCGAACCCTATACGCCTTAAAATCATACTATAACTACATTAACTTTGCCTAATGATCACTGTTGTCTCTCATGGCTAACGTCGCATAATATATCTTATGTCAAGTTAAATATGTTCAAAATACCAGTTGGTAGCGGTATCTATTTGCGTTGCCATCCATTTTAATGATGTTTAACTGGATCTATGCTTGGTGATGATCATTTAGATGTATTTACTCACGATCTTATTCATTCCGTATGCCAAGTTTCCTCTGAAATTGACCATGTTTCACCAATTTAAGTGCCCTATTTGAGGGTTACACAAGCGCACTTTAGTGTTTTTGGGACTCTATTGCCAGCCTATACCCATGAGAATTGGCAAAAATAGCTCCGGTTTTAGCATTTTAGCAGCATACTTAGGCATATTTATACCGGAAACCGGAATAAAAGGGCGCTAATCGCGTTTAATGAGGGGTAAATAGCTTAGTTTTTGTTGATATAGCGGTAAAAGTTATGAATAGGGTGCACTTGAAATATTTCGACACAGCGAATCGTCACTTTGGGTATTTTAGGGATTAAATGCTGTGGACAATCGAATCCAGGATCTTTTTACCGTCGATGCCGCCCAGAATAGCCTCGGAGCATCGCTCCGGATGAGGCATCATTCCCAGAATATTGCGCTTTTTATTGCATATCCCGGCAATATTGAGCATGGAACCGTTGGGATTGGAATTTTCTGTCACCCTCCCCTTTTCATCGCAATATTTGAAGATGATCTGCTTATTCTTGGCCAGTTCCTTCAATGTTTCCTTGTCGGCCGTATAATTGCCCTCTCCGTGAGCTATCGGGATCCTTAAAATCTGCCCTTTTTTCAGCTTTGAAGTGAACGGGGTCTTGTTGTTCTCGCACGTCAAATGGATGTTCTTGCATATGAACTGAAGGCTTTTATTCCTCTGAAGGGCGCCGGGAAGCATTCCCGCTTCGGTAAGGATCTGAAAACCGTTGCAGATCCCTATCACCAGGCCGCCTTTTGCCGCCAAATCTCTTGACCGCTCCCATTATATTGGCGAAATGCGCAATGGCGCCGGTCCTTAAATAATCGCCGTATGAAAAACCGCCGGGAATTATGATGCAGTCGAATTTATGAAGCGTCGTATCCGCATGCCAGATGAATTCGACCGGCTCTTTCAAGACCCTTTTTACGGCATTGTAGCAGTCGTAGTCGCAGTTAGATCCGGGAAAAGTGACAACGCCAAAACGCATTTTTACGCGGCCCCTATTTCCACGGTGTAGACCTCGATAACGGGGTTCGCAAGCAGCTTTTTCCCCATTTCATCGGCTTTTTTTCTTGCATCAGCTTCATTTTTCGCATCAATGAATATTTCGATGAATTTCCCGACCTTAACTTCCTTTACGCCCGCAAAACCAAGCGAATTCAAAGCGCCGTTGATCGCGGTCCCCTGAGGATCCAGAAGGCCTTTTTTCAGCCTCACGGTCACTTTCGCGTTGAACATCATATGCCGTTCCTCTTGAATATATCGTCAATATTGCGCAGATAATAATTTATGTCGAAGGCGGATTCGATCTCTTTTTTTGACATATGTTTCTTCACTTTCGGGTCCGCCAGGACCTCTTCCAGGAGCGAGCGCCTTCCTCTTGCCTTCATCGCATTCGACTGGACTATTTCGTACGCTTCTTCTCTTGTGAGCCCCTTGTTCGACCAGCATCAGCAAAAGCCTTTGGGAAAAGATCAGCCCTTGCGTTCTGTCGATGTTCTTCAGCATGTTGTCCGGATAGACGACCAGATTATCTATGATCCTGGTCATCGTTTGGAGCATGTAATCGATCAGGATGGAGCTGTCCGGAATGATTATCCTTTCGGCGGAAGAATGCGTTATGTCCCTTTCATGCCACAGTGCGACGTTCTCCATGGAAACAAGCGCGTTCGCCCTCAGGACCCTCGCAAGCCCGGTTATCCTTTCGCAGGTAATGGGGTTCCTTTTATGCGGCATCGCTGATGAGCCTTTCTGTCCGCGCTTGAACGGCTCTTCGGCTTCCTGCAGCTCGGTCCTCTGCAGGTTCCTTATCTCGGTCGCGATCTTTTCCAGCGAGGCCGCGACTATCGCGATGCGTAGTAAGATATTCCGCGTGCCTGTCCCTCTGGATCACCTGGGTCGAGACCTCGGCCCTCTTAAGCCCCAGTTTCCTGCAGGCTATCTCCTCCACTTTCGGCTCGATGTTCGAATATGTCCCGACAGCCCCAGAAAATTTCCCGACGCTGACGGTTTCCATGGCGTTCTTCATCCGCTCAAGGTTCCTTTTCATTTCCTCATAATAAAGCGCCATTTTCAGGCCGAATGTAATAGGCTCCGCGTGGATGCCGTGGCTTCTTCCTATCATGGGCGTGCGTTTGTACAGTTTTGCTTTTGCTTTCAGCGCCCTTATAAGGTCGCCGATATCGGCAATAATAAGCCGGGCGGCTTCCTTCATCAATAATGACAAGTGACGTATCAACAACGTCGGACGATGTCATTCCCATGTGGATGAACCTGGAATCCGGGCCGACGTATTCGGCAACACTGGTAAGGAATGCTATCACATCGTGGTCGGTGGTCTTTTCGATCTCATTGATCCTCTTAATTGAGAACTTGGCGTTCTTCTTTATTTTCCTGAGCGAAGTTTCGGGTATTTTGCCAAGCACTTTCCATGCCTCGCACGCCGCAAGCTCCACTTCCAGCCATTTCCTGAATTTATTTTCTTCGCTCCAGATGGATTTCATTTTTTCAAGGGAATATCGGTCTATCATTTTATTTTTTTCACCTCATTAAGTAATCCTTTAACAATATCCCGCTCGCGAACCTTTTTCACGATCCTGCCTTTCCTGAATATCAAAGCCCCTCCCCTGCCGCAGGCAACTCCTACATCTGCATCGGCAGCTTCGCCGGGGCCGTTCACCGTACAACCCATTATAGCAATTTTTACGGGTTTTTTAACCCCTTTAGTTCTATTTTCAACTTCTTTGGCGATCTTTTCGATATCCATTTCGCATCTGCCGCATGTCGGGCATGAAATGATGAATGCGCCGGATTTCTCGATCTCAAGCGACCGCAATATTTCTTTTGCCACAATGACCTCAGAAACCGGATCGCCCGTCAGCGACACCCTGATAGTGTCGCCTATGCCCTCGGAAAGAAGAGCGCCGATCCCGACGGAAGATCTAATAGCTCCTGTCGTCCCGATCCCTGCCTCCGTGACCCCGATATGGAGCGGATAATCGATCTTTTTTGAAAGCTTGCGGTATGCATCGATCGTGGTCGGAACGCTGGATGATTTTATCGAGACCACGATCTCTCGAAATCTTAGCTTCTCCAATATCGCGATATTCCGGAGCGCCGATTCAACCAATGCCTCTGCTGTCGGATGCTTGTATTTTTTCAATATATCTTTTTCAAGCGAGCCGGAATTGACCCCTATCCTTATCGGGATGCCCTTATCTTTACAAGCCGCAACGACCAGTTTTAATTTTTCTTCGCCCCCGATATTCCCGGGATTTATCCTTATCTTATCGGCACCGGCATCGATGGCGGCAAGAGCCAGCCGATAATTAAAGTGGATATCTGCAACAAGCGGGATATCGATATGCCTTTTGATCTCCTTGATGGCTACAGCGTCTTCATCCTCAGGCACGGCACATCGAATGATCCGGCAGCCGGCGTCCTGAAGCTTTTTGATCTGTTTAATGGTCGCTTTAACATCGTGGGTGAAGGTCTTCGTCATGGACTGGATGGCAATGGGATTTCCGCCGCCTATGCGAACATTGCCGATGGATATGATCTTTGTCCTTTTTCTGTCCAGCATGACATTGCAATTATACCTTAAAACCAGTTTTTTAGCTTGACAACATACTCCTCCCATTGGAAAATATATCCCCTATGACAAAGAAACATGCTTTATTTATTATAGCCGTGATGATAATGATGATATCGCCTGCTTTCTCCATGAGTTCGCCGCTGATGGTTGACCCGGAAAACGTTCCTGTCAATGCGAACAATATCCAAGTGATCGAAATATCAGCCAAGCAATATGAATTTAACCCAAGTTCGGTCGCGGTGAAAAAGGGATCCCTGTCAGGATCATTCTTTCATCCCAGGATGTCACCCACGGCTTCGCGATAGACGCGTTCAAGATCAATGCCAGCGTCGCAAAAGGCAAAGATACTATCATTGATTTTACGCCTGATACAACTGGCACTTACGATTATTACTGCTCCGTTTTTTGCGGACTTGGCCATATGGGAATGCGCGGTAAATTGATCGTAAATTGAAGAAACAAAACCACATTATCACCTGGCTTCGAGCTGTTCGCGCTTTTTCATTCACCGGCACTTTCGTTCCCATTCTACTAGCTGCAGTTTACGCGCAATATCGGGACATTCCTGTCGACTGGAAACTTCTTCCGCTCGCTATCGTAGGCGGGCTATGCTTGAACTCGGCTACCTGCCTGACCAACGAGTATTTTGACCATAAGAATAAAGTTGATAAGGAAGATTCTCTCGGCTCCAGTCGCGTCATTTTTGAGAAGTTGCTGACGCCGGCGGCCATTCTGAACGTTTCTTTTGCATTTTATTTCCTTGCTGCCGCATTAGGCGCGTATTTTGTCTATTTGAGAGGTCCTTTAATGTTTACGATAATATTGATCGGGATCTTTGGCGCTTATGCTTATACGGGCTGGCCTTTCTACTGGAAATATTACGCTCTTGGCGAGCCGATGGTATTTATTCTTATGGGACCGCTTATGTCTGCAGGGGCATTCCTCGCTCTCACGGGAATGCCGGTGAACTCTGTCGTCTATGCGTGCATTCCCGTCGGATTGCTCGTGACCGCGATCCTCAACGGGAATAATCTCCGCGATGTCCATCATGACCGGTCAGCCGGGATCCGGACCATAGCGACGATATTGGGGCAGGAAAGAACGAAATCAATGTATCTTTCGCTCATCGCGCTCCCTTATTTCTCTGTCGCTCTCATGTCGTTCTTTAAAATGATCCCTGTGTCGTCCCTTCTGGTCGTCTTAACTTTGCCGATCGCATTCGGACTTATCAGGATCGCGTTCGGCGGTGACGTGAAAAAACTTGTTTCTCTAGACATCAGCACCGCGAAACTGCATCTGGCTTTTGGCGCTATATACCTTATATCTTTCCTGATAGGATGAAGTGTGGGCGGAAAAACCGAACTTCGGCAATTCAGGGCTAAAATTAACAGGGAGTTGGGAAGGTATATCAAAAGTCTTGGGAAAGAGTATTGGCTGGGCCGGGCTTCGCCGTATGTTTATAAACATTTTAAGGAATATTCACTGAGGGAAGGTAAAAGGATCCGCTCCCTGCTTTTCATAATCAGCTATCTCGGATACAGTGAAAAACCCGCTCCGGATTATCTGTCTTCCGCGATAAGCTTTGAGCTTATCCAATCTTTCATCCTTGCGCATGACGACATAGTGGACCGCTCCGGCTCCAGGAGAGGGAAACCCACTCTCCACAAAATGATCGAAAAAGAGATCCGCGGCTCGGACGCCAGATTCGAAGGGAGGGATGTCGCGATGATAATCGGCGACATAATGTTCGCGCTGGGCGTTAAGGCGTTCCTTTCCATAAAAGTGGATCCCGCGCGCAAAGAAAAAGCCCTGCATCACCTGCTTTCTTCCGCGTCATACACGGGATGCGGCGAAATAAACGAGCTGAGGTACGGAGCCAGAGATATCTCGGGCATCTCGCTTAACGATATCCTGAAAGTTTATGATCAGAAGACGGGTAATTACACTTTCACGACGCCGCTTCTGATGGGAGCGGCGCTTGCCGACACTACAGAGAACGAAAAAGGCATGCTTTCCTCCGCAGGGAAGCTCCTGGGCTGCGCATTTCAGCTTCATGATGATATGATCGACGTGTTCTGCAGCGACAATAACACGGGAAAACCCGGGTTCACCGACCTTAAGGAATCCAAAAAGACTTTCCTTGTCCGTCTGGCTTACGGGAATTCGAACTCCAAAGTGAGGAAAGAGATCGATGCTATGCTGCGTTCACAAAATATCGGGAAAAAAGAACAGGTCAAGATGAAACAGATATTCCTGAAAAGCAACGTGAAGGCAAATATTCAAGCTGGCATTGACGGCCTGATAAAAAAAGCGAAAGAGGTGATCGAACAGCTGAAGATGAACCCCGTATCAAAGAACATGTTCTTGGCAATGATCGACGAAATATTCAATTAAGGAGGGATGTTCATGAAAAATTCAATAATGGGAACTATCATGTCCCGGAGAGCCGTCAGGAGCTATCAGGATAAGCCGATCCCGAAGGACATATTGGATGAGATCATCGCGGCCGGGAATGCGTCTCCAAGCGGGATGAATGTTCAGTCCTGGAGGTTCGTTGTCGTCCAGGATAAAAAGCTTAGAGAAAAGCTGGTCAGTTTGTCCATCCCGAGACTGGAAAAGTGGCTGGGAGATAAGGCAAAGTCCTTCAGGGAAAGGCGCAGGAAAATAGCGAAGCAGATGGAGGATCCCATTTATTACGGGGCGCCGGCCATCGTTTTTGTCATCGGAAGCGGGAACATGAGGGAATATGACACGCCCATGGTCTGCGAGAACATGATGCTTGCGGCCAGGTCGTTCGGGCTCGGGAGCTGCTGGGTTATGTTCGGCTCTTTTGCCACCGAGGATCCGGAAATAAAAAATCTTTTTGAGATCAAAGAGGATGAAAAAGTTTTCGGGCCGATCCTCCTTGGTTATCCAAAGGGAGGGTTTCCTGACGCTCCGCCCAAAAAACCGCCCGTCGTAAAATGGTTGTAAGAGAGTAACCCTTATGCTTTATTTTTGCGGATCGAATTCACATCTTCCCTGATCTGCTCCTTCAGCTTTTCGACATCGCTGAAATGTATCTCATCACGAAGCCTTTTCAGAATGTCGATCCTGATCGTCTTACCTCTTAAGTTGCCGCGGAAATTCAGGATATGCGCTTCTATGGCGAACGATTCTTTGCCGAAAGTCGGTCGCGAACCTATAAAAATCGCCGCTTTCCGCATGAGCTTTGCGGTCTTGATCATCCCCGAATAAACCCCGTGTTTCGGGATCAATTTATCTTTCGCGACAGCAATATTGGCAGTCGGGAACCCGAGCCCCTTCCCTCTCCCAGCTCCTTTGACCACTTTTCCCGTCAGAGAATAAGGATGCCCGAGAAGCTTTATGGCTTCATATAGATTTCCGTCAGCGATCATTGACCGTATCGTGGAACTTTTTACAAGATGGCCGTGGGCCTTGTAAGGAGAAACCGCGTGGACTTCCAGCCCCATTTTCCTCAAGATAGAAACGCCGCCCGCCCTGTCCCTTCCGAAAGCAAAATCATAGCCCACGAATATTTTCCGGACTTTCAGCTGATCGATAAGAAAGGTTTTGACGAACGCTTCTGGCGAAAGCCGGCTCATTTTTCTGCTAAATTCCTTCACGATCACGCCGTCCAGGCCGAGTTCCCTCATAAGTTCTATGCGTTCCGGCAGGGTCGTTAGCAAGCACAGACCTCGACCCGGGTTCACCACTTCCTGAGGGTGAGGATCAAAGGTCATAGCGAAACAAGGAAGCTTGTTCTTCCCGGCATAGCTTATGGCTTGGCTTATCAGCTTTGCATGTCCTTTATGTACGCCGTCAAAGTTGCCGAGGACCAGTACGATATTGCGGCAGTTCGATTTTCTGAAGTGAATGATTTTCATGTAAGATCCGGGCCTATTGTCCGAACATATGTTTCATGAACAAAGTCACGTTCATTATATAATCCGAGGCCGGCAGGAATATCAGCTGGGATATCATCAATGTGCCTACAACTCGGCCTGCGATGATGTAGAAGACCATGGTCCTTACGTCTTTCTCGTCCCTTTTGCCTTTTATCGCCTGATCGGTTATCAGCGCGCAGGTGGGATCCACCAGAAGCGTCAAAAATATCGTCGCTATCCCGTTCACTATTCCCGACAGCTGGGTTGCCGTGATCCTGTATTCGGGGACCCTCGCGCCGGCATAGAGTGAAGAAAGCACGCCGATAGCGTATATCGAAACCATAAGGATATTAAGATAAAGAAATGTCTGCGGCATTCCATGGATCGAAATGCCTTTTAATGTCTTGCGCGACGGCAGACGGAACTTCTTTGACATTGCCAGCATATTCCTCGGATGAAAAGCTGATATCATCACTCTCGGCAGGGATCCCACCCTTTCAAACTCCAGCATTGCCGCAGTGAAAATTGAAACGAAGAACGGGACCATCATCGCGCCGATAAGATTGCCGATGAATGCCGCGAAAACAATGATGCGGAATTCATGCAAAAGCATTCCCGTGTCATGTTTCAATATTGCCGTATCAACTATGCTGCCCAATATCGGTGCCTGGAGCATATTCGACATTCTTGAGATGAGGAGGGTTGCGTTCACAAAAGTAAGCGATGTCGCTATGTTTTTTGTACGCACGCCCGCCAGCCTCATCGACGACGCTATCGTCTCCGTGAAATGAATGAGGCCGGTAAATATGCAGATCAATATTAATGCGTTCACTTTAGTTCTTCAAATCCTCTCTTCCGTATCAAACAGCTGTCGCATACTCCGCATGGGATTTTGCCGCCTTTATAGCATGACCAAGTCTTATTCAGCGGCGCGCCAAGCTTCATTCCGAGTTTGATTATCTGCGATTTTGTCATTTTTATCAAGGGAGTTAGTATCTTTATCGATGAATCTCTGGCTCCTGCTTTTATCATTTTCCTGAACGCTTTGTAATATTTCGGCCGGCAATCAGGGTAACCGCTGAAGTCGATCGCGTTCGCAC
This sequence comes from uncultured bacterium, assembly GCA_963768305.1. GTDB lineage: Bacteria > Margulisbacteria > WOR-1 > CAVSGV01 > CAVSGV01 > CAVYHE01. The sequence continues at coordinate 265,805 of CAVYHE010000003.1, read as the reverse complement.
CGATGAATATAGTTTTTGCTCCGATCGCTTCCGCATATGACAGCGCAAAGCTGAGAAATATCGTATTCCTGCCAGGAACGTAAGTCGAAGGAATTCCTTTTGACATATTTTTGATCGACCGATCGGCCGGCAGTTTGACCTTTTCATCAAGGAGAGCAGAACCTTTCCACGGAAGGTCGATCTTAACAATTCGATAAGGGACATTCGCTGTTTTGGCGATCCTGACGGCGACCCTAACCTCTTTTTTGTGCCTCTGGCCGTAATCAAATATCAGGGCGTAGCAAGAATAGCCCTTTGATCTTGCATAATATAATGTAGTGGTTGAATCCAGCCCGCCGGATAGAAGAACGATGCTTTTGCGATTGGCCATGTTAGATCTTGATTATTTGTCCGCGCTCGGCTCCGGTAGATATCATCGATATCTTGGCGCCCGCTATCTCCTCTAATCTTTCAAGGTACTTCTTCGCGTTCTTTGGCATGTCCTTATATGATTTTACATCGGCAAGGCTCTGTTTCCAGCCCGGAAGTGTCTCGTAGACAGGGGTGCATTTTTCAAGTTTTGAGAGATCGGAAGGAAACTCCGCGATCTTCTTGCCTTCATATTCATAGGCATTGCAAATATTGATGGAATCAAGGTCATCAAGGACATCGATCTTTGTGATCGCCAGCGAAGTCAGCCCGTTCACTCTGGAAGCGTGCTTCATCACGACGCCGTCGAACCAGCCGCAGCGCCTCGGCCTTCCCGTTGTGGACCCGTATTCTTTCCCTTTTTCCCTCAAAAGATCGCCGATCTCGCCTTCAATCTCCGTCGGAAATGGCCCGCCTCCAACGCGCGTGACATACGCTTTAACAACGCCCAGGACTTCATCGATCATTGTCGGCCCTATTCCTGCGCCGACGCACGCTCCGCTCGCCACGGGATTTGACGAAGTGACAAATGGGATACGTGCCAAGGTCCACGTCCAGCATAGTTCCCTGCGCGCCTTCAAGGAGTATCTTTTTTTTCGCTTTCACTGCTCCGTCGATAAGCGCCGACGAATTATCCACCACATGCTTCTTGATCGCATGGGCGTATCCGAGATATTCGGAGAAGATCTGCGGAACGTCCAGGTCCGCTTTCATTTTGTAAAAATTCTCGACTATGAATTTCTTTTCGGCGACGTTCCATTCCAGTTTTTCCTTGAACACGTTCTCATTATAAAGGTCCTCTATCCTGATGCCTCTTCTGTTGAACTTGTCCACATAGCATGGCCCGATGCCGCGGCATGTGGTCCCAATGCGACCCGCTTCCCTTTTTTCCTCCTGCGCCTTGTCCAGGAGCTTATGGTACGGGAATATCACATGGGCCTGGGAGCTGATCCTCAGGTTCGCGCAGTCGTATCCCTGCTCTCTCAATGTCTCCATCTCCCCGATAAGGACGGCGGGATCTATGACAACTCCGTTGCCTATGACGCAGGTAACGTTCTTGTAGAATATTCCGGACGGGATGAGATGGAGCTTGAAAGTTTTGTTACCGATCACGACCGTATGCCCGGCGTTGTTGCCTCCCTGATAGCGGACCACCATGTCCAGGTCCTTCGCCATAAGATCGGTTATCTTGCCTTTTCCTTCATCGCCCCACTGGGTCCCCACTATTACCGTGACCGGCATATTACCTCCCGCTCATTAAAAAACCCGCCGTACCGTTGGCCATGTGTGTCTTTGAATCCTTAGATCCAAAGTGGGTGTCTTTCTTGGGCGAAACTGTCGCCTTTGCATCAGACTCCCAATTCATAAAATTTGGTTCAAGACAATTTGGCAAACCCCGAGTACGGCAGGCTGAATAATTATATGATTATTCACTTTCAAATGCAACGGGTTTGATATAATATATCCGCCATGGAAAAGAGATACTGCCTCGGCAATTACAACGACGACAGGCTCATCGAAGTGCTGGCGAAAAGGTACGGCAATGAGGAAACATACGAGATATACCGCCAGATGTTCACGACAATCGGAAAGTTATCTAACGACCTGAGCGACGTAGCCGACTTGAAGCTGATAAATTCCACGCTTAAAGAGCTGAGATACGCTTTCAAGATATTCGCTCCCTACCGGAATATCAGGAGGGCGGTCATATTCGGCTCGCACAAGATAAGCGCGAAGTCCCCCGCTTATAAAATGGCGGAGGAATTCGCGGCTCAATTATCCTCGAAAGGCTGGATGATAATAACCGGCGGAGGCGGCGGAATAATGGAGGCCGGGAACAAGGGCGCCGGACCCGGAAAGAATTTCGCAGTGAATATCAAGCTTCCGACCGAGCAGCTGCCGAACGCGTATGTCAGGGGCGAGAAACTCATTACCCTGAAATATTTCTTCACCCGGAAACTCGTGTTCATCAAGGAATCCGACGCGACCGTCCTTTTTCCGGGAGGGTTCGGCACTCACGACGAGGCCTTTGAAATATTGACCCTCCTTCAGACGGGGAAGAGCAATCCGCGGCCGCTTATCTTCGTGGACACGCTTTTCGGCACATACTGGAGAAGCTGGCTCAGGTTCCTTGAGAACGGCATGATGAAAAATGATCTGCTGTACAAGAACGATCTTAACCTGTTCAAAGTCGTCCATTCGGTGAAGGAAGCTGTCAATGAAGTCGTGACTTTCTATAAAGTTTACAATTCCATGCGTTATGTCGGGGACAGGACCATATTAAGGCTGAACAAAGAGCTGACGGACTCACAGATAAACAAGCTGAACAGGCAATTCTCGGGACATCCTTGTTTCAGGAAAGATAGAATGCTGCAAGCCCGCGACCGAAGAGATAAAAACAAGGGACAAGCTGGATCTTTTCAGGCTGACGATGAATTTTGACAAGAAAAGTTACGGAAGATTGACCGCGCTTATCCACGAAATAAATAAATTCTAGGCCGGTCTTATGTGAATATCCTTCCACTGCCTGGCATCCACGGTATCGGGAGCCCCGGTCATGGGGCACATGGCTGACTGGTTCTTCGGGAAAGCGATGACATCGCGGATAGAATCCATTCCCGCAAGCATCATCACAAGCCTGTCAAGCCCCAGAGCTATCCCTCCGTGCGGCGGCGCGCCGTATTCGAACGCTTCCAAAAGGAATCCGAACCTGAGTTTTGTTTCTTCTTCTGACAGCCTCAAGAGTTTAAAAACTTTCTCCTGAACATCCGTCCTGTGAATTCTTATTGAACCGCCGCCGATCTCTACGCCATTCAAAACCAGATCATAAGCTTGGGCTTTAATTGACGCGGGATCTTTCATGAATCTTTCTTCAAGGTCGTCCCAATTACCCTGCGGCGCTGTGAACGGATGATGCCGCGAAACCCAGCGCTTATCCTTATCGTCATATTCAAGAAGCGGGAAATCGGTGACCCAGACATAGCTGAATTTCGCTTTATCGATCAGGTTCAATTTTTTCCCAAGTTCAAGCCGGATCTGCCCGAGAACTGAATTTGCAATGCCCGGTCTGTCCGCGACAAAGAAAATTATGTCGCCTGTCTCGCCCTTCAGCCTTTCGATTATCGAATCGATCTCTTCTTTTTTCAGGAATTTCGCTATCGGCGATCTTATGCCGTCATCGCCTAAAATGATATAAGCCAATCCTTTCGCGCCAAGTTTTTTCGCTTCGGCTTCAAGGTTATCCAATTCGTTCCTTGAAAATTTCGCGCAGCCTTTCCCGTTCAGCGCTTTTACCAGCCCGCCTGATTTTGCGGTCTCGGCAAAAACTTTAAATTCGGTCCCCTTCGCAATATCGGTTATGTCCACGAGCTCCAGGCCGAACCTCATGTCCGGTTTATCGGTGCCGAACCTGCTCATTGCTTCATCCCATGTTATCCTCGGGATCGGCAGATGGAACTCGGGTATTCTCTTGTGGATGTAAAATTTTTCCTCATCCTCTTTTATTTGTTTCATTACATAGGCCATCATTTTCTCGATGACATCAAGGACATCATCGCGCTCAACAAAGCTCATCTCAAGGTCTATTTGCGTGAATTCCGGCTGCCTGTCGGCGCGCAGGTCCTCGTCGCGGAAGCACCTGACGATCTGAAAATATTTTTCCATTCCCGCGACCATCAAAATTTGCTTGAACAGCTGCGGCGACTGCGGGAGCGCGTAAAATTTGCCCGGACTAAGCCGGGATGGGACCAGATAATCCCTCGCTCCTTCGGGAGTTGATTTGGTCAAGAACGGGGTTTCGATCTCCAGGAAGCCTTCCTTGTCCAGATAATCCCTGGCGGCCTTGATAACTTTGTGGCGGAATATGAGATTTTCCCTCATCCCCTCTTTTCTCAGGTCGATATAGCGGTATTTCATCCTGACATTCTCGTCCACTTCCTGTTCCGAGCTTGAAATTTCGAACGGCGGAGTCTTTGACTTGTTCAATATCTCGACATGTGAAGCGATGACCTCAATTTCTCCGGTCGGCAAGTTTTGTGTTAACGGTTCCTTCGGAACGCCCGACCACCTTGCCTTTTATGAAGGTGACGAATTCTGCACCTCAGCTGTTCGCCGGTTTTATGCAGTTCTTTGTCGGCAATATTAATCGTCACCTGGCATATCCCGGACCTGTCGCGCAGATCGATGAATATCAACCCGCCGTGATCGCGCCTTTTGTGGACCCAGCCGGCCAGGAAAGACCTCTTTATTGATGTCTTTTTTCCTTAATTCCCCGCAATTATTAGTGCGTTTCATTATTTGACCTTCTCTAATGATTTCTTCGAACTTTGCCTGCTCCTGGGTCTTATTGTCCATCGATCTGATTATGGCGATATTGTTCTTCAACTCGTCATCGCCGATGATTATTGCGAACCGGGCCTTGAGCCTGTCCGCGGATTTCAGCTGGGAATTGAGGCTTTTGCCCATATAATCCATGTCCGAACTTATTCCCATGTTGCGGAGCGACCTCAAAACTTCATATCCTTTTTGCCTGGCCGCGTCGCCCAATGTCACTACATATACCTGCAGTCTTTCTGCCTGAGGAACATCGATCTTTTGTTCTTTCAATAACAGGACCAATCGATCAAGCCCTATGGCGAACCCGATAGCCGGAGTTGATTTTCCGCCCAGCTCCTCAACCAGTCCGTCATACCGTCCTCCGCCGCAAACAGCGTTCTGCGCTCCGAGCGACCTTGAAATTATCTCGAAAGTCGTTTTTGTATAATAATCCAGTCCTCTTACAAGCCGTTTGTTCAGTTTGTATTTGATCCCATATTGGTTCAGATAAGTTTTAACTTTATCAAAATGAGTTTTGCATTCTTCGCAGAGATGATCGGCGGAAGACGGCGCTCCCTCGATGGCTTTCTGGCATCCAGGTTCTTTGCAGTCCAGTATCCTGAGAGGATTTTTTTCAAGGCGGCCGCGGCAGGTCTCGCAGATCTCCGCCGATTTGTTCTTGAAATATTTTTTCAATTCTTCCTTGAACTTCGGCATGCAGTTTCAGGCAGCCGACGCTGTTGATATCAACTTCAAGTCCTTTCAATCCGATCTCGCTAAAATATCGTAACCCGAGCTCGATCACTTCAACATCGATCAAGCGGATCAGCTGATCCAAGGACTTCCACTCCCGCCTGATGAAATTGCCTGGACCGTCCCGCCTGCGGCCTTTCATATCTGAACATCGGGCCGACATAGTAAAGTTTGACGATCTCGCCCTGTTTGATCAGATTATTTTCGATCGCAGCTCTGACAACCGGCGCTGTTTCTTCAGGCCGAAGCGTGATCGATCTTTCGCCCTTGTCGGTGAAAGTGTACATTTCCTTGCCGACGATATCCGTGCTTTCGCCTATCCCGCGCGCGAACAGTTCCGTCTGCTCGAATATCGGGGTCCTTATCTCGGAGGTAATTGTAGCTCTCAAAAACAGAGCGGGCTTTTTCCTCCAGAAATTGCCATGTCCTTATCTCTTCCGGCAGGATATCCCGCGTTCCTCTCTGGCTGGTGTATTTCATACGGAGATTATATCAAAAAAGATGAAGAAAAAGTGAAATTTCTTGCAAAACATGTTCTTTAACCTGTCCTTGTCACTGAAATTTATTGGTGGTAAAATACCAAAAATGAGATGGAAAGGCTTAATAAACAAATATCTTGACTATCTGCCCGTAACGGACAAAACCCCCGTTGTCACGCTTAACGAAGGCAACACGCCGCTTATTTACGCCGAAAAACTCAGCAAACTGACCAAATGCAAAGTTTATCTCAAGTATGAAGGCATGAACCCCACCGGTTCGTTCAAGGACAGGGGCATGACTGTCGCCATAAGCAAGGCGCTTGAATCGAAATTTAAAGCCGTCATCTGTGCCTCCACGGGCAACACTTCAGCATCAGCGGCGGCTTACGCCGGAAGGGCCGGAATCGACTGCGTTGTCATTATCCCCAACGGGAAGATCGCGCTCGGAAAGCTCGCCCAGGCGATGATGCACGGGGCGAAGGTCTTTGCTGTTGACGGCAACTTCGACCAGGCGCTGACGCTTGTCAGAGAGCTGGGTGAAAAATATCCGATCGAGATAGTCAATTCCATCAATCCATTCAGGATAGAAGGCCAGAAAACAGCGGCTTTCGAAGTTTGCGATCAGCTTGAATCTGTCCCTGATTTCCTGGCGATCCCCGTCGGTAACGCGGGCAACATCACGGCTTATTGGAAAGGTTTCAAGGAATATTACGAGAAGAAGATAATTTCCAGCCTGCCAAAGATGGTGGGTTTTCAGGCTGAAGGAGCCGCGCCGATAGTGAGAGGCCATGCTATCGAAAATCCGGAAACTGTGGCGACAGCCATCAGGATAGGAAATCCGGCAAGCTGGAAAAGCGCCGTTTCCGCGGCGGAAGAATCGGCGGGATCCATATCGATAGTTACCGATGATGAAATACTGGAAGCATACAGGCTGGTCGCGAAGCTGGAAGGGGTTTTCTGCGAGCCGGCTTCGGCAGCATCCCTTGCCGGAATGATGAAGCTCGCAAAAAAACGCGTTATTCCCGACGGCTCCGTGGTCGTTTGCGTCCTTACCGGACACGGACTTAAGGATCCGGATTGCGCCGTCAAGCAGGGAGCCAAACCGATCGAAATCCCCTGCAAAGTTTCCGCCGTCATCAAACAACTGGGATATTAAGGAGCATCTTTATCTATGAAGATCGTTTTTCTGGGAACGAACGGATGGTACGATTCCGTGACAGGCAATACTATATGCACGCTCATAGAGACACGGGAGAGGTACATCATACTTGATGCGGGCAACGGCATCTATAAGGCCGACAGGTTCATAAAAAAAGACAAACCGGTCTTTCTGTTCTTGAGCCATTTTCACCTGGACCATATCGAAGGCCTGCATGTCCTGGCCAAGTTCGATTTCAAGAGACTTGATATTTACGGGCAGCCGGGAACAAAAAAGACCATTGCGGATTTTTTGGGCAAAAAGTTCTCTATTCCGATACATAAGCTCCCCTTCCCCTGCAAACTGCATGACATCGAGACGGGATGGCATGATACGCCGGTCAAATTCAGATGTCTTGAGCTTCAACATGCTTCCAGATGTTTTGGGTACCGGTTTGAGCTGGAGGGGAAAACCGTCAGCTATTGCACCGATACGGGCTACTGCGATGCGGCAATCGAGCTTTCAAAAGACGCGGACCTCCTGATATCCGAATGCGCGCTTGCCCCCGGAATAACCACTCCAAGCTGGCCGCATATGAACCCGACCCTTGCCGCAAAGCTCGCAAAGGAAGCCGGAGCAAAAAAGCTGATAATGACCCATTTTGACGCGGCCCAATATCTGTCAACCAAGGATAAAAAGAAGGCGCAGACAGAAGCGAGGAAAGTGTTCAAAAATTCCGCTGCCGCATCCGACGGCCTGATGATCAAATTATGAGATTTCATTTCAGGGCCGGGCGTTCGTATCAAAAAGCGTCGCTTTTGTCGGTCAAAGAGGAGTTGGAAAAGCGGGGCCATTCGGTGATCGAGCGCCACTTGGGCTTTTTCCCTCAGGATGAAGTCGACGCGACCATAATTTCAAGCGTAAGGTACCTTGAACCCGCCAGATTAAAACACCTTAAACGGCCTGTTTTTCTGCTTCCGCATGGCGCGGGCGTGGCCAAAAACGTATTTTTTAATGAACTTTTAAATGCCGATCATATTTTTATGACCGGTCCTATCCGCATAGAAAGAATGAATTACCTTTTCCCCGATTATCAGGGAAGCGTGGAGATCGGCTTTCCCAAAAGCGACGAGCTTATCCATGGCAACAGCACGCGCGCCGAGATCATCAGAGAATTTGCGCTTGATCCTGCCGAACCTGTCATCGTATATGCTCCCACCTGGGATGATAAAGGCGCTTTCAGGAGAGGGACAATAGACATTCTGCCAAAAGTCATGTCTTTAGGGCTTAAAAACCTGCTTGTTTGCATCCATGAGTACGATAAGACATATAATGAAGGCGTGAAAGAGCGTTTCATCAAGGCGCCGAATTATAACCGGTTTCTATTGGCTGCGGACCTGTTGATCGGCGATATTTCATCGATAATGGCGGAATTCGCCCTGCTGAACAAACCGATGGTGCAAATAGACATGTTCGGCGACAAACGGATGTACGGCTTATGGGATGAACCTGCGGATAAATACGGGATCTTCCAGATAGGCGAATTGGCGACGCCGGATGACCTGGAAAAAGCGATCGAATCCGCGTTATCAGACCCGAATAAGTTCGAATTTTTGAGAAAGTACTGGGTCCGGAAATGTTTTTATAATATCGGCAAAGCAACTGTTGCGGCAGCCGATTCGATCGAGAAATTGACAGCTTCATATTCCCCGTCAAGAAGAAAGTTCTTCTTTTTCTGATGCCTAAAGTCGCCATAGTTGACTGCGAGGATTATTCAGCGCCGAACGCCGATGGATCGGTCAGGGAACTTTTTGATCTTCTGGAATTAAGAAGGCTTATAAAACCCGGCCAAAAAGTGCTCCTCAAGCCGAACCTTCTTATGAATTTCAACCCTTCAAAAGGCGTGACAACGCATCCCTCAATAGTAAAAGCTGTTGCCGGGATCGTGAAAGAATGCGGAGCTTTCCCTTTTCTCGGGGACAGCCCGGGCGGGATCGGCTCCATGTACAAAAAAGTCCTTCGGGAATGCGGCATGGACAACCTCGGTATCCCGATCGCTTACTTTGAATCAAAAGGCATAAGGAAATTCGACAATCCGGGCGGAAAAATGGATCCGATCTATATATCCAATGAAGCTCTTTCGTATGACCTGATCATCAACATTGCCAAGATGAAGACCCATGAACTAACCACGGTCACCTGCGGAATAAAGAACATGTTCGGCTGTGTTCCCGGCTTACATAAGATATCGTATCATATAAACTGCCCTGCCCCGGCTGATTTTGCAAAAGCCCTTGTTGAATCTATTCGCCAGGATCAAGCCGGCAATAACTATTGTTGACGCGGTGGTCGCAATGGAAGGTAACGGTCCGTCGAACGGGATACTGCGCGACGTAAAGAAACTGATCGCATCCGCCGACACGGTAGCTGTGGATTCTGTGGTAACAAAAATGATGGGGATCGAACCTTTTGATATCGATACCACCAGACTTGCCGACCAAATGGGTTTGGGCGAAGGTCAGCTTGGAAATATCGAGATCATCGGCGAGCCTTTAGAGATATTAAAAAACTTTCAGATGCCCGTACCCAGCAGGCAAATCGTCGCCGGGATCCCGAAATCCCTTCTCAACATTTTAAAGCCTTTGATCGAAAGCATAAAGCCGCGGCCCCGCATCAATAAGCGGAAATGCGTGAAGTGCATGATATGCGTTAACTCCTGCCCTGCAAAGGCGATCGACGGCGAAACGTTCAAAATTGATCCTCATTCATGCATAATGTGCTTCTGCTGCAGGGAACTTTGCCGATATGGAGCTGTGGACATGAAAGGTAATTTCCTCTTCGAACGTTTCAAATCTGTATAATTCCCCCTCTAACTGGTATAATATCCCTCTATGTCATCTCAAGAAAATATCGACGTTGTGATCCTTGTGAACGGCCCCGGCGAACTTTCTTCTTACGTTCGTCCGACCATTGAATGAACTCGTCAAATTATCGAGAGTCCTTGATATCACCATTGTTTTTACCCCATGCCCCTACTCTACCGGGAAAGAAATCGGGATCGCGCGCAGTTTACCCGGAGTAAAGAACGTTGTTACCGCGGGCGATTTCATCAAATGGGCATTATTAAGGATGCGTCCAAAAGGGACCAATCTCGGCAAAAAAGGCATAGTGGTGTTCATGGGCGGGGACCTTCTGTACGGGAAGATCATCGCGAAAAGGCTGAGTTATCCTGCAATAGCCTACTCGGAAGCTTATGCGAAATGGCCGGAAATATACGGTAAATTCCTGATGCCCGACTCGATCATTTATGAAAAATTCAAAGGTCAGGGTTTTCCGGAAGATAAATTAAAGATCGTCGGCAACCTGATGGTGGACAGCATAAAGGTAAAAAGATCAAAAAAAGATTTCTTTGAGTTAAACAGAATGGATGCCGGAAAGAAGCTGATCGCCTTCCTTCCCGGAAGCCGGGAATTCCAGATCAAATACACCCTGTCTTTTTATCCTGAGATAATAAAGTTGATATCAAAAAAGAGAAATGATCTTCAATTCGCGTATATTATTTCTCCCTTTTTGGCCGCGGATAAGTTCCGCCGCCAGCTTAAAAATTCAGGATCAATAACCGTAAATGATCATATCATGGTCAATGATATCCCCGTAAAGTTGATCAATAACGATCAATTTGACGGCATGGCGGCCTCCGACCTTATTGTGACCATACCCGGAACGAACACCGCGGAGGTCGCAGTGATCGGCACGCCTATGATATCCATTTTCCCCTTTAACAGCTTCAATATGATCCCGCTTGAAGGGGTCTGGGACCTGATAGGGAGGATCCCTGTCCTGGGATATTATTTCAAGAAGAAATATGTTAAAATGATTCTCAAAAAGACAAGGTTTTTCGCTATCCCGAACATTAAAACAGGCAGGGCCATTGTTCCGGAAATGGTGGGTAACATTCAAGCTATTGATGTCGCTGACTTGATCGACAAGCTTCTGAATAACCCCGATGAACTTCAGCAAATGAGCGAACAGTTAAGAAGAGCTCTCGGCGGGCCCGGCGCCGCGCAAAAGATCGCTAAGGAGATATTGAATGAGGCTGTACGTAAGACTGCTTAAATATATAAAGGCCCAATGGCCGAACATCATCGCGGCCATTGTTTGCATCATACTGCTTGCGGGCTGCAATATCCTGATGATACCTCTTGCAAGCTTGATCACAAAAGCGATAGCCGAGAAGAATTTTCACCTGCTCAACCTTATCGCGGCCGCCGTGATCGGCATATACTTCTTCAAAAGCCTGCTGAATTACGGCCAGGTGTTCCTTATGGCCTTTGCAGGCCAGCGCATAATAATCGAATTAAGGATCCAGATGTACAAGCACATCCAGACGCTTTCACTGGATTTCTTTTCAAAGTGGCGCGTAGGCGACGTCATGAGCAGAATAATAGGTGACACGGGGAACCTTCAGAACGCGATGATGCTTTCCGTGACCGAAATATTGCCGAATTTACTGACGCTTTTCGGTGCTCTTGTCTATTTGTTCAGGATAAACACCAGACTGACACTGCTGACACTTGTGGTCGCTCCGCTGATACTTGCGACAATATCCAGGTTCTCGATAAAGATAAAAGAAGTTGCCAAGCAGACCTCCCGCAAAGCAGCGGACATATCGTCCATCCTGGCGGAAAAGGTGGCAGGCATACGGCTTGTGAGATCGTTCGCCACGGAGCACCATGAGATCGAAAGATTTTCCGATGAAGTGGAAAAAAGCTTCTGGCTGACCATGAAAGAAGTGCAGATAGACGCGACACAAAAGCCGATCCTTGATCTCATACAGTCAGTCGCCATAACTCTTGTTGTGTGGTACGGCGCCCGTCAGGTCATTTCCGGCACGATCACCGTATCGAATCTAATAGCTTTCTTCGTCGGCGTCGGTCTGATCGCGACTCCGATAGCCACTCTGGGCAAGATAGTTACCACGATACAGAGATCCATGGCCGCCGCGGAGCGGGTCTTTGAAGTGCTGGACACAAAGCCGACGATCTTTGACGCCCCGGACGCCGTGGACATACCCTTCATAAAAGGCGAGATCCAGTTTAAAAATGTTTCGTTCAACTATTCAGAGGGTAAGGATGTTCTTAAGGACGTCAATTTCAGGTGCAGGCCGGGAGAGATCGTGGCCATTGTGGGCAGGTCCGGCGCCGGGAAGACCACGTTCGTTAATCTTATCCCAAGGTTCTACGACGCGGCGTTAGGTGCTGTCTTAGTAGACGGTTTGAACGTTAAGAAGGCCAAACTATTTTCATTAAGAAAGCAGATAGGCACCGTTCCGCAGGAAGGCGTTATATTCCTCGGCACAATCAGGGACAACATCTGTTACGGCAGCTTTGATGCGACAGAGGACAGGGTTATCGCTGCCGCAAAAGCCGCCAATATCCATGATTTCATAATGGAGCTCCCGGATAAATATAACACGATCGTCGGTGAGCGCGGCGCCCTTCTTTCCGGCGGGGAAAAACAGAGGATCTCCATTGCAAGGGCGATATTAAGGAATCCCCGCATTTTGATCCTGGATGAGGCGACTTCGTCGCTGGATACCGAATCGGAAAGGCTTGTCCAGGATGCCCTGGAAAAGCTGGTAAAAAATCGCACCACTTTTATTATCGCTCACAGGTTATCCACGGTGCAGATAGCGGACAGGATACTTGTTTTTGATAAAGGCAGGATCATTGAGGAAGGCTCCCATAAAGAGCTGATAGCAAAAGACGGGCTATATAAAAAGCTCTATGATATGCAATTCCGGGATGAAGAGGAGGAAAAAACATGAATTTGAATAATAAAACGATCCTTGTGACTGGCGGAACCGGCTCATTCGGAAAGAAATTCACTGAAACGGTCATGGAAAGATTCAAACCCGAAAAACTGATAATTTTCTCAAGAGATGAGTTGAAACAGTATGAGATGCAGCAAAACCCCGTTTTCAAAAAACATGAGAAGATCATCAGGTATTTTATAGGAGATGTAAGGGACAAAGAGAGATTGTACAGGGCGTTTCATGGAGTGGATATTGTTGTGCATGCAGCCGCCTTAAAGCAGGTGCCGGCGATGGAATATAATCCTTTTGAAGCCATAAAAACCAATGTGATAGGCGCTGAGAACGTTATCAACGCGGCAATTGACCAGAAGATCGAAAAAGTTATCGCCCTTTCGACCGACAAAGCAGCGAACCCGATAAGCCTTTATGGCGCTACAAAGCTCTGCTCTGACAAGCTTTTCACAAGAGCGAATTCATATACGGGCAAAGGTATGACAAAATTCGCCTGCGTCCGCTATGGCAACGTAATGGGAAGCCGCGGCAGCGTTATCCCGATCTTCCAGGAACAGATAAAGTCGGGCACTCTTACGATCACCGACAAGCGCATGACCAGGTTCTGGATCACCCTTCAGCAGGGAGTTGATTTTGTCATCAAGAGCCTCGGCATAATGAAAGGCGGAGAAATATTTGTCCCGAAGATCCCGAGCATGAAAGTAATTGACCTGGCGAAAGCAATGGCGCCGAATTGCAAGATCAAAATCATCGGCATCCGCGTGGGAGAAAAGCTTCATGAGGCAATGATACTGGACGACGATGCCCGCATAACACGGGAATTCAAAGATATGTTCATTATTGATAACCTTAACCAGCACAAAAGCGGGAGTGCACTCCCCGAAGGATTTAAATATACCAGCGATAATAACACTGATTGGATGTCTGCGGAAGAATTAAGGAAAATACTTATAAACAAGGCATAATGAAAAGAAAGTTTATCCCTTATTCAACACAATCGATCGATGCTGGCGATATAAAAGCCGTTGCATCTGTTTTAAGATCTGATTTTCTTACTCAAGGACCGAAAGTAGAAGAATTCGAAAAAAAAGTCGCCAAATACTGCGGGGCAAAATTTGCCATTTCCTTCAATTCCGGAACATCGGCACTTCATGGCGCCTGTTTTGCCGCTGGTATCGGTCCCGGCGATGAAGTTATCACCTCGCCTATCACTTTTGTCGCTTCGGCTAATTGCGTCGCTTTTTGCGGAGGAACGCCCGTTTTTGCGGATATCGAAAATGACGGTTCCGGCTCGATATCAATCAAAGAGATAAAAAAGAAAGTTTCCTCAAAAACCAGGGCCATAATTCCGGTGGATTATGCCGGCCACCCCTGCGATATGGACGCGATAAACCGCATAGCGAAAGACAATGGTCTGATAGTTATTGAAGATGCCGCTCATTCTTTGGGGGCGCGCTATAAAGGGAAAAAGGTCGGCACATTGGCCGATATGACAGTCCTGTCATTTCATGCCGTAAAGAACATAACTACAGGAGAAGGCGGGATGGTCTTGACGAACAGCCGCGAATTCCGTGACAAGCTTGTTCAATTCAGGACGCACGGGATCACGCGCGATGTTAAAGGCGATGGGCCGTGGTATTATGAAATGCGGGAACTTGGTTATAATTACAGATTGACGGATATCCAGTGCGCGCTCGGCATTTCGCAGCTTTCAAAGCTTGATAAGTTCATCAAGGCAAGAAGACAGATCGCAGCTAAATACAACAAGGCTTTCGCCAATATAGATGAGATCGGAATCCCTGTTGAAAAAGGATTTGCAAAGTCCTCGTACCATCTTTATCCAATAAAGCTAAGCTCAAAATTGATATCGAAAAAGCTATCGATCTTTACTAACCTCAGGAGGCTTGGCTTGGGCGTGAATGTTCATTATATACCCCTTCCGCTGCAGCCGTATTATGCGAAAAAATATGGGTATAAAAGGAGCGACTTCCCGGCCGCCGTTTCATATTATGAGAGCGAGATATCGCTCCCTCTGCATCAAAAAATGACCGATAGCGATGTTAATTTCGTGGTAAAGGCTGTCAAAGATACCATCAATAATTGGAGGAACAAATGAAGGCCCTGGTCACCGGTGCCGCTGGGTTTATCGGGTCGCATTTATGCGAGCGGCTGCTTTCAGAAGGCTTTGAAGTTGCCGGAGTAGACTGTTTCACCGATTATTATGACAAAAAGATAAAAGAATCGAATCTTTCATTATGCCTGAAAAATAAGAATTTCAGGCTTATCAAAGAGAACCTGATCAAAATGGATATTGATCTGGCGCTTAAAGGCATTGATCTTGTTTTTCATGAAGCGGCTCAGCCGGGCGTAAGAGCCAGCTGGGGAAAGAGCTTCTCCGTTTATGTAGAGGATAATATATTGGCCACCCAGAAACTGCTTGAAGCCATAAAAAACTCGGACATAAAGAAAATGGTTTTTGCGTCTTCTTCCTCTGTTTACGGCGATGCCGAAAAATATCCCACGTCGGAAACAGACGCGCCAGAACCCGTTTCGCCCTACGGCGTCACAAAACTAGCGGCCGAAAACCTTTGCCGCTTATATTCAAAGAATTACGGCCTTCCGGTAATTTCGCTGAGATATTTTTCTGTTTACGGGCCCAGGCAGCGGCCGGACATGGGATTTAACAGGTTCATCAGGTCCATCATCAAAGGCGAGAATATAACGATATATGGTAACGGCCAGCAGACAAGAGATTTTACATTTATCTCGGATGTTGTAGATGCCAACATTAAAGCCGTGAACTGCACCTGCCATTCCGGAGAAATATTCAATATAGGCGGAGGTTCAAGGATAATGGTAAATGACACAATAAAGATGCTTGCGAATATTTCGGGTAAAAAAGCCAAAGTAAAATATCTAGCAAACCAAAAAGGCGATGTGAACCATACTGCGGCGGATATTTCAAAGGCGATGTCCGTTTTGAGTTATATGCCGAAAGTCCAGATCAAGGCCGGCCTTGAAAAGGAATACGAATGGCTAAAGGAGCAGGCATGAAGCCGATCAAAATAGGGAATAGAATGATCGATGAAACATCTCCCGTCTTTATCATCGCTGAGATCGGGTCAAACCATGACGGTAAACTGGCGCAGGCGAAAAAGCTCATTAAGGCCGCGGCGGAAGCTGGAGCTGATGCGGTAAAATTCCAATCTTTTTCGGCTGAAGGCCTTTTGAACCCTTTTAAGCTGGAAAATAAAAAATGGGTCCCCCACCCTGCGTATCCGATAATAAAAAAGCTTGAACTTCCGGATAAATGGCTTAAGCCCCTGATGGATCACGCCAGGAAATGCGGAGTGATATTCCTTTCGGCGCCTTTTGAAAGCAAAAAAGCTACCCTTCTGAATAAGCTTGGAATGCCTGCTTTTAAGATCGCTTCCGGCGAATTGACGAACTTCCCCTTGTTAAAACAGGTCGCCGGGTTCAAAAAGCCCATAATTTTATCGACCGGAGCCGCTTATCTTAATGAAGTCAGGGAAGCCGTCAACTTTATTAAAAAACACGGCGGCCGTAATATCATCCTTCTCCATTGCGCGTCTCTTTATCCGCCTCAATTCAGCGATTCCAATATCAGGGCTATGGTGACCCTTAATAAGACCTTTAATGTTCCTGTCGGATATTCAGATCATACACCCGGAGATGTTGTGCCTCTTGGCGCGGTTGCCCTGGGCGCGAAGGTCATTGAAAAGCACATTACGTTCAGCAGGAAGCTTAAAGGGCCCGATCATCCGTACGCGCTTGAGATAAATGAATTCAAAAACATGGTCAATGATATAAGGAACATGGAACAGGCCCTTGGCTCGGGGAAAAAGGAGCCGTCAAAAAACGAGATCCCCGAAAGGATCGGCGCTAGAAGGAGCTTATACGCCGCTGTTCCCATCAAAAAAGGCACTGTTATCAAAGAGAATATGGTAAAGATAGTCCGGCACGCTTACGGGCTGCCCCCTCGAAAATTAAATTCTATTGTCGGCAAAAGGTCAAAGTATAATTTTAAAGAAAATGAGGCGATCAAATAATGAGCACCGTGGCGATAATTCAGGCAAGGATGGGTTCAAGCCGTCTGCCCAACAAGACAATGGCGGATCTTTTGGGAAAGCCCATGCTATGGCATCTTATCAACAGGATCCGGCACAGCAAAAAGATAGACAAGATAGTTATTGCCACTACGACCGACGAAAAAGATAAAGTTATTACACGATTCGCGAGAAAGAACGGGATAGACTTCTTTGCCGGAAGCGAGAATGACGTACTGGAGAGGTATTATTACGCGGCGAAAAAATACAAGGCGACCGTAGTGGTAAGGATCACCGCGGATTGCCCGCTCATTGACCCCGATATCACCGATAAAGCCATAGAGAAATTTCGCAAAGGCGGCTACGATTACCTTGGTGTTGATATTAACACTTATCCGAACGGCTTTGACTCCGAGGTATTCACTTTCAAAACGCTGGAAAAAGCGTTTTTTGAAGCTAAATTGGCATCTGAAAGGGAACATGTAACTCCGTATATATGGAAAAACCCGAAGATCTTTAAAATCGGCAAGCTATCGACAAATAAGGGCTATGGGAATATCCGCCTTACTGTGGACCATAAAGAGGACTTGGATCTGGTCACCATTATTTACAAAGCCCTTTACCGTAAGGATGGGATCTTCCACCTGGATGAAATTGCAGATTACCTGAAGAAGAACAAGGACCTTGTGATGATCAACAAAGGCCACGACAAATTTGAAGGATATAAAAAATCCCTTAAAGCGGATGCAACCATTGGAAAAGGCCTCACCATTGGAAGATCCCAGCTGCTGTATAAAAAAGCTAAGACTATTATACCCGGCGGAACCATGCTGCTTTCCAAAAGGCCCGAAATGTTCCTTCCTGATTATTGGCCCGCATATTACCAGAAAGCAAAAGGCATAACCGTCTGGGACCTTGACGGCAAAAAATATACGGACATGACCATAATGGGCATAGGGACAAATGTACTGGGGTATGCGAATGAAGAAGTGAATAAAGCAGTTATTAATGCTGTCAAAAATGGATCAGCCTCAACGCTTAATTGCCCTGAAGAGGTCAGGCTGGCTGAAAAGCTCATCGAATTGCATCCATGGGCGGAAATGGTCCGCTTTGCAAGGACAGGCGGGGAATCCTGCGCTATAGCCGTAAGGATAGGCCGCGCGGCATCAGGAAAGGACGGCGTAGCTTTTTGCGGTTATCACGGCTGGAGCGACTGGTATCTTGCGGCAAATCTTGCGAATGATAAGAACCTGGATGGCCAGCTGCTCCCTGGTCTGGAACCCAAAGGCGTCCCAAGAGGATTGAAAGGATCAGCGATCCCGTTCGAATATAACAGGCTTGACCAGTTGGAGAAAATAATCCAAACAAATGATATAGGCGTGATCATAATGGAGCCTGTCCGCGACAAGGGGCCAAAAGACGATTTCCTTAAAAAGGTCCGGACCCTTGCGACAAAACATAATATTGTTCTTATCTTCGATGAGGTTACATCGGGTTTCAGGAAGGTCCTTGGCGGGATACATCTTCATTACGGCATAGATCCGGACATTGCTATCCTGGGCAAAGCTCTCGGGAACGGTTATCCGATCGGAGCCGTTATAGGCAAACGCAGTGTCATGGATGCCGCGCAATCCACATTTATTAGCAGCACCTTCTGGACGGAACGCATAGGACCGGCCGCAGCGCTCGCGACCCTTCATATAATGGAACGCGATAATGTCCCCGCCGGAATAGATAAGATGGGGGGATACATCGGTTCATGCTGGGAAAAACTTGCAGAAAAACACGGGCTTGCTCTGCATGTAGGCGGACTGCCATCTTTAACTCATTTCGATTTTGATCGGGACCATCTTAAAATCAAGACAATAATTACCCAGGAAATGCTGAAGAAAGGATATCTTGCCGGGAATTCGGTCTATGTGTGCACGCTTCATTCAAAAAAGATAGTCGATAAATACATGGATGACCTTGAAGATGTATTCAAAAAGGTCAAGCATGCTATGGACAACAATATGCTTGATAAGCTGCTCATAGGACAGGTATGCATGACCGGTTTCAAAAGACTGAATTAAGGTATCAGATATCTATGAAACTATCAAAACTCTGCCTAGGTACTGCCCAGCTGGGGATGGATTACGGGATCAACAACCTCGCCGGCAAACCGAACTTTCAGGAGGTTGAAAAGATCATAAGGACTGCGATAGACGGCGGGATCAATGCTTTTGATACATCGCCGGATTATGGCAACAGCGAAGAGGTGCTGGGTAAATGCTTAAAAGATTGCGACAGGTCAAAACTGATCTTTATATCCAAGGTCCTGCCCGTCAAATGGAGCGACAAATCCAAAAAAATTATTGAGGATCTTCACGGCTCGATCTCCCTAACCCTGTCTAACCTTGGAATAAGCCAGATCCCGATCTATCTTTTCCACCGTTTCGGCGACATGCAGAGAGACAATGGCATTATTCTGAAGGAGCTGCTTGCAGTACAAAAGAAAGGCGTCATTGGGAAACTTGGAATATCGACATATACTCCGGAAGAAGCAGAAAAGTCCTTGAATATACGAGGCATCGAGGTCATACAGATACCTTTCAACCTTATCGACAAACGGCTCATGGATAACGGTTCCCTTAAAAAAGCCAAAGAAAAAGGCGTGATCGTTCTGGCGAGAAGCGTTTTCCTCCAGGGACTGTTCTTTATGGAGAAGCTCCCCAAAGACCTGCAGGGATTTTCCCCTTATCAAAAGAAGAAAGATGATATTTGCAGGCAAAATGACCTGTCCATTGAAGAACTCGCGTTAAGATATGCCTTAAGTATAAACGAGATCAGCAGTGTTCTGATCGGGGTTGATAATGCCGCGCAACTTCAGAAAAACATCGCGATCGCTAGGAAAGTCCCATTATCCAAAGATATTATTTCAAAAATTGAACAATTGGGTTCCGCCCCCGAAAAAATAATCAACCCGAGGTTATGGAGGGAAGCATCTTGATCAAATGTGATTATTTATTCTTTACCAAAGCGGGAGCAACGACCGGACTGGGCCATTTAAGGCGCTGCCTGGCGATCGCTTCATATATCCGCAGGAAAAATAAAAGCATTTATTTTTTTGTTGACGGTGACAGTTCGATCCTGGGAATGGTAAAGAAAAAAGGGTTTAAAGCTATTACAAGCTCTTCAATTGCTTTCAAGCTTATAGCGCCGAAAATGACGGTGATAGACCGCAAAGATAATGTTTCAAGGCAGATAAAACTTTTAAGGGGGAAAGGATCTGAAGATCTGTCTGGTCGACAATGGCACCAAAGCTCGGCTTATTTCGGATATCGTTATCTATCCGGTCTCTCATATCAGCAGCCAGCTGAATTGGAAGGGGTTTAAAGGAAAGAAATACATCGGTGCAAAATATTTTCCCTTGAACGACGAATTCCTGAAAAGCAAGAAGAAAAAACATAATACCTTCACGATACTTGTCACGATGGGCGGAGCCGATCCAAAACACTTGACTGAAAAAGTCGCATCAGCGCTGCGATCGGTCAAAGATAAGTTCAAAGCTATCATCGTTCTGGGTGCTGCTTCAAAAACAAAAAGCATCATAAAAGATCCAAGGTTTTTAACGATTAAAAAACCTAAAAGCATTGCAAAATTGATGGCTGGATCGGATATCGCGGTCACCGCTTTCGGGACTACATTATATGAGTTGGCATATATGGGGGTTCCGGCCGTGATAATAAGCAATTTTAACCATGACTCAAAAGATGCAGCTGCTTTTCAGAAGCTAAGAACTTCTATCTGGCTTGGTCATCATAAACATGTGGGCATCAAAAGCATCGCGGAAGCGATTAAATGGCTTATGCAAAACAGGAAAATATTGATAAACTTGTCAAAGAAAGGGAAAGGGATCGTGGACGGGAAAGGTGCGGGAAGGATAATAAAGCTTCTATTGAAATGAGGTAAAATGAAAAAAGAATATAAAAGAACACGTGACAACCTGGAAATCGATACCTTCTCTGCTGAACACTGGATAAAATGGAACGAAAGATACATTAAAACATATAAATCTATTCTTGGGGATAAATTCAAGTCCAGAATTCTTGATCTTGGCTGCGGCACTGATTTTTTCAGCAAGGCTTGCAAAAAGTATGGTTATGAGGCAGAGGGGATAGATATTGAACGCTGTGATTTTGAGAAAGACAGGCTGCCATATGCTGACAACAGCTTTAATGTTGTACATTTTAACGCTGTCCTGGAACATCTGTCGAACCCCTCAAATATAATAAAGGAGATAAAAAGGATAACAATGCCTGGAGGCATCGTTATAATAAATACTCCTAACTGGAAGCTTGATTCCAAGAATTTCTACAACGATCCCACGCATGTCAAGCCATACACGCCAGAAAGTCTTAAATCTTTTTTGGAAATGTACAGCTTTAAGGTCATTTTTCTTGAGCCCGCATTAATATGCAAGCCAAAGCTCTACTGGAAACTGCCGGACAGGATCAAATGGAAGATATGCTCAATGATCCCAGGAGGCTCTAAATCCGTCCTTTGTATCGGTGAAAAGAGTTAAATATTTTGATTGTCATTGTGCATCTTCTTGATCGTGATGTATAAATGTGGAACAATGGCAATTAAATAAACAACTCCGTTTCAATAATAATTCCAGTTTATTATGTTTATTATGGCGCCAAATACCCGGATGAAACCCTTGAAAGCGTTATCGGCCAGACATATAAAAACATTGAATTGATCGTTATTGATGATGCTTCAAATGATGCGAGCAGTGAGATCCTCGATAAAGAACGACCGGCACATTCCCTATAGAATTCTTCGTACTTATAGGGTATGATTATATTGAGAATGATATCATTGAAAGGGCATGCCATCAGAAAAGAATGAACCTTGAGCTACCGTTTTTCAATAACGGCCTTAATGGGTTCAAACTTAATACTTACAGGCTTTTTTATGAAAAATAGTACCGGAAGAGAAGTAATTGTTTATGCAAAGAAATAAAACATCCTATTCGATTGATTTTAAAAATATAAATTGCCCCATATGCAATTCAACTGAAAACAATATAATTTATAAAAGTATTCACAGAGTATATATCAAAAACAAGCTAACTGTATGGCCGTCGAATCTTGCAGCATGTAAAAAATGTGGCATGATATTTGCCAACCCTCAGCCAACACAAAGATCTTTAGAATTTTATTATAATTCTGCCCTCAGATACGGCGAAGTATCAGAGGATAATATAAGAGCTCAGCTGAACTTTATTCATAAAAACACCGCGAATACTTGTAAGAAATTATTTGATATAGGTGCCTTTTACGGGTCATTTTTAAACATTGCCCGAAATGAATACGGATACTCTGTCTACGGCATAGAACCATCAAAGGAAGAGGTTCAAAAAGCTTGGGCAAACTACAAGATAAAGCTTATTCAAGGATTTTTTAATGAACGTTTTGTAATATCCTTTGATCGGAGATTTGATATTGTTACAATAAGCAATACACTGGAACACATTTCTAACCCCGTTGAATTTCTTAAAATGGCCGCACAAATCACTAATATAAACGGATTCATTTATGTGGATGTTCCAAACACAAGCTTACCAAACATTCGCAATGTTGCTGATTTTTTCTCATTTGAACACATAATGAACTACACTGAAACTTCTTTAATAAATCTTGCGAGTAAATTAAAACTAAAAGTAACAGCTGTGGAAAAGGGCGTTCAAGGCCACTCTATTAGAATACTCCTTAAAAAAGAAAAGCCCAAGTCATCCGCCTTAATAAATGAATATGAGGCAAATAAACTATCAATGAAAAAATACGCAATGCTGCGGAAAAGATATTTAATCAAACTAAAAAGAATCGTTAAAAAAAAGATGGCCTCATGTAAAAATATTATCGTATACGGAGCGGGGATGCACGCTACTCAGCTCTTTCAAGCTGGTATTCTTGATGGATTTAAGATATCAAATATCCTTGACTCTGATAAAAGAAAAGAAGGCGTCCTATTTGAGGGACATATTGTGCAAAGCCCAGAAATCCTGAGGAACAGGAATTTACCTGTATTGATATCGTCATATGACGCGCAAGAAGAAATTTCTAAATATTTAAAGATGAACTTTCCTCATATCAAACAGATTAAATTATACACCCGGCTAATTCATGCTTAATATAAAATAAAAGGAGTGAACAATTTTCATAGAGATGCCTCTGTATGACAGGCGCTGAGATTATCGCAAAATATTGACACCCATTGAGGTATAAAACGGGTTTTCTCTGCCTCGGCGGAACGATTAGGCCATTATTTGACGCGCTGATCAAGAATAACGATATAATTAAAATATGTGAAAATAATGCTGATGTGGATAGTTTTTTTGGGTTTATGTGAAATCAAAAAAGCAAGTTCTTTTTATATTAAATAAACTTAAAAATACACTAAGATTTTATAATTAAAAGGATCCATCAATGTAGAGGGGCTGAATTAAGACCTTGATGTCGGCAGATAAACTGAAGAAAAAAGCAAAGATTATCCGGAACGATATCATCGAGATGAACTATCATGCAGGATCAGGTCATCCCGGCGGTGCACTTTCGGCAGCTGATCTTGTTACCGCGCTTTACTTCCGCGAAATGAAGATAGACCCGAAAAGGCCCCACTGGCCGGACCGCGACAGGTTCATTCTCTCAAAAGGCCATTCGTGCATGGCGCAGTATGCTGCTCTTGCTGAAAAAGGCTATTTCTCAAAGGATCATTACAGAAAGCTCCGGCAGATCAATGCCGTTCTGCAAGGACACCCGGATATGATGACGACGGTTGGTATCGACTCCCCTTCTGGGTCATTAGGACAGGGTTTTTCCGTCGGCTGCGGAATTGCCCTCGGAGCCAAAAGGCTTAAAAAGAAATTCAGGACATATGTTCTTCTAGGGGATGGAGAACTTGACGAAGGCCAGGTCTGGGAAGCTTTGGCTTTCGCTGCGCATTATAAGCTTGATAACCTAACAGCGATCGTAGATAACAACGGCCTTCAAAGTGATGATAAGAATGAGGCGATACTTAATCTCCAACCTCTCAAAGTCAAATTTAAAGCGTTTAACTGGAATGTGATTGAGATTGACGGCCACAATTTCGATCAGATATTCAGAGCATTCAAAATGGCAAAAAAGATCAAGGGAAAACCAACCATCATAATCGCGCATACAATAAAAGGGAAAGGTATTTCCTTTATGGAAAACAATTCCAAATGGCACGGGAGCCTTGCTCCTTGTGAATCGGAATACAAAAGAGCTTTGGAGGATATCAATGCCTGCTGAAAAATCACTGAGACAGGCTTTTGGAGAAGCTCTTATTAAACTGGCAATGGAGCGCAAGGATTTTGTCGTCCTTGACGGCGATGTTGCCGGCGGTACATGCACAAATATATTCCGGGACAGATATCCAGAAAGGTTTATCCAGTGCGGCATTGCTGAGCAAAACATGATGGGCGTCGCAGCCGGGCTTTCAACCCTGGGCATCATCCCCATCGTAACCGCTTATTCGGTATTCACTTCAATGAGAGCGGTTGAGCAGGCTAGGAATTCAATTGCGTACCCGAATCTTAACGTTAAGATAGTTGCAAGCCATCTTGGCCTTGATGTGGGACCGGACGGACCAACCCACCAAAGTATCGAGGATATATCGATATACAGATCGATCCCGAATTTCACGATTCTTGCACCAGCGGACCCAAATGAAATGGAAGACGCTTTGAGAAAACTTTTGTCCCACAAAGGGCCGACATATATGAGAACTGGAAGGAGCCCTGTAGAAAGCCTCTTCAGGAAGAGCAAACGGTTTGTCATCGGCAAATGGGATCTGATGAAAAACGGTTCTGACGTAACGATATTTGCGCTGCAAAAAATGGTGTCCCCTGCACTAAAGGCCTCCGTTATGCTCAGGAGGAACGGCATATCGGCTTCAGTGGTCAACGTTTCAACGTTAAAGCCCGCCGACAAGGTCCTTATTATTAAGATGGCGAAGAAAACTGGCGCATTCGTCACTGCAGAAGACCATAATGTTCGCGGTGGGATAGGCTCGATTATCGCGGAGGTCGCCGCCGAAAATTATCCGGTTCCCATCGAATACGTTGGTATAAATGATGTCTTTGGCGAATCTGGGGACCCAGATGACTTGATGAGGAAATACGGACTGACAGCTGAGAACATAGCAAAAAAAGCAAAGGCCGCGATTAAACGCAAGAGGTGAAATATATGGCGAAATTAAAAGGGAAGGTTGCGCTTGTCACGGGAGCAAGCAGGGGTATCGGCAAATCCATAGCGCAAAAGCTTGTTGAATACGGAGCGAAAATCCTGATCACATATAAAGACAATATCGCTGCGGCGAATGCGGTCGAAAAAACGTTGCAAGGCAAAACAACTATCCATCCATTGAACGTATGCGACGCAAGGTCAATTGATGACCTTGCTGATTTTATCAAGACAAAATTCAAGAAGATAGACATATTGATAAACAATGCCGGTATTAACAAGCCCAATGATTTTGACAAGATATCCGAAGAGGACTGGGATGAGGTAATGGATACGAATTTAAAGGGCGCATTCCTTGTTTCTCAGAAGTTCCTTCCATTGATAAGAAAAGGCGGGAGCATAGTAAACATATCTTCCGTCAGCGGACAATACGGCGGACCCAGGACAACACATTACGCTTGTTCCAAAGCTGGTTTAATAAGCCTGACACAGAATATGGCAATATATTGTGCCAAGAAAAAGCTT
The DNA here is from genome assembly GCA_963768305.1 of uncultured bacterium. Taxonomy (GTDB): domain Bacteria; phylum Margulisbacteria; class WOR-1; order CAVSGV01; family CAVSGV01; genus CAVYHE01. The sequence continues at coordinate 240,042 of CAVYHE010000003.1, read as the reverse complement.
GGAATAAGAGTCAATTGCGTGTCTCCGGGTCTCATAGAATCCGAAATGGCCGGCGCGGCAAAGGACCTGGGAGTGAATGAAAAGATACTTCTTGGAAGACAGGGAAAACCGGAGGAAGTGGCCGAAGTTGTCGCATTTCTTGCGTCAGAAGAAGCCTCTTATATCACGGCTCAAACGATCAACATAAACGGAGGGCTGTACTTTTAATGGCTGAAATTCTTAATAAGTCCTTTGAAGCGTTCATTCCCGTGCGTTTTATCGCGGGGGCGGATCGCTCGCGGGAAATCGGAATGTACGCGAAGGAATTCGGAACAAAAGCATATTTGGTCACAATGAAAAATCTGGTCGAGATTGGACTTGCCTCCCCTATCATCAAATCCCTTAAAGAGGCGGAACTCACTGTACAGGTTTTTGACGGTGCAACATCCGACCCAAAAGTCGACGAAATAAACCGCTTGGCAGAAAACGTAAAAAGTTATGCGCCTGATGTAATAATCGGTCTCGGAGGCGGAAGTTGTATTGATCTTGCAAAAGCAATCTCCCTTAAAATGAAGCAGAAAGAATCTATTTGGTCATATGCCGGTCTTTCCAACAGGCCCGCGATAGCGGCAGAATCCGGCATCACCCCTATCATTGCAATCCCCACGACATCCGGAACGGGATCAGAGGCTACTCCATATGCGGTCCTCTTAAATGAGGAAAGCCGTCAAAAAGGCACTATAAAGAATTTTGAACTTTTTCCCAAGGTATCAATTATTGATCCCTTGCTGACGATAAAATTGCCGGAAAACCTTACAGCGTCAACAGCAATAGACGCTTTCGCTCACGCGCTGGAATCTTATTTGAATTCCGGGAAGACCGCTTTTTCGGCCATGTTCTCCCTGGAAGCGATGAAACGGATCCACAAATACTTGCCGATAGCCCTGAAAGACGGGAATAACATCGAAGCTCGATATAATCTGGCCTGGGCAAGCACATTGGCGGGAATAGCGATCGCTCAGGTTGGAACAACAGTTACGCATATAATTGCGGAAGTGGTAGGCGCTTTAAACGGCTTCCCGCATGGCTCTTCCGTCGCTCTCTTTTACGCCCCCGGTCGTTAGAAGGACATATGAACACGACATTGAAAGGTTCTCGAAAATAGCGGAAGCGCTCGACCCTACTCTCGTAAATCGTGAAAACAGTATTAATAAAGCTAAAATGGCAAGTGACATAATAATCGATCAGATCGATTCCTGTAAAAAATATTGGGATAAATCCGATTATGATTTTTCCAAAAAACTCGCTGACAGGATCCCTGATGATCTTTTTACGTATAAGTTCAAACCCATAGCCCTGCATCCGAAAATTTTCACCAAAGAAGATATAAAAGAGATGGTATTTGAAGGCTTCGGGTTAAAATAAGGGGGCATGACGAAATTATGTATATTGAAAAAATCAAATCGCCCGAAAACATAAAAGCGCTGAATATTAAGGAACTTAATATCCTTGCAAAGGAAATTCGTAATTTTATTATTAAATCTCAGTCACGGACAGGCGGACACGTCGGCGCAAATACCGGAGTAGTTGAATTAACAATTGCCATTCATTATGTTTTTAATTCTCCAAGAGACCCTTTTTTCTGGGATGTCGGTCATCAGGTATATACCCATAAAATCCTTACCGGACGCGCCAACTGCCTTGATTCGATGCGGCAGGATGGAGGAAGTCCCGGTTTCCCATGCAAAAGCGAAAGCGAGCATGACATTTTAGATGTAAGCCACGGAGGCACTTCCCTGTCCCTGGCCCTCGGAGTTGCTTTAGCCAACAGGCTGCAAAAGATCGACAACACTCCTGTGGCAATCATCGGCGATTGCGCTATCGGCGAAGGCATGGCGTTTGAAGCTCTTAATGAGATTGGCTATGAAAAGCCGAAGATGCTGATCATTCTTAATGATAATGGCTGGGGAATAACATCAAACGACACCGCGATCAGGGAATACCTTGAAAACCTTCAACCAGGTAAAGGAGATATGGACACTTTCTTTTCTGCTTTAGGAATTAAATATGTTGGACCAATCGACGGCCACGACCTGGAAATACTTGTCAATAAATTGAATGAAGTGAAGAGTATTGTAGGTCCAGTGGTCCTTCACGTAAAAACCATTAAAGGCTATGGCCTGCCTTATGCTAAAGAAAGCCCGACAAAATACCATTTCAGCTTTCCTTTCAATGTCGAGACCGGGGAACCAATAACCGAAGCGGAAGGTACCGAGCCGAATATCTTTTATAAACCTTTATCCCCCTTCAATGCCGTATTCATAGGGAAACAGATAGAAAAACTTGCACAAGAGAACAAGAAAGTCGTTGTCATAACTCCCGCCACAATCGGCGCGGGGGAAATCGGCGGTGTTTTTAAGAATGTTCCCGACAGGGCTTTCGATGTTGGCATGGCCGAACAGCATGCCATGACGCTAGCGATCGGGATGTCGCTCGGCGGAATGAAACCTATTGTTGTATTCCAGTCGACATTTTTTCAGAGAGCTTTCGACCAGCTTGTCCATGATGCATGCATAAATGATATCCCGGTCATGATCATCCTGGCCAGGTCAGGGCTTGCAGGCCTGGACCATGCAACCCACCATGCGATTCTTGACCTTTCATATCTTGGATGCGTTCCGAATCTTGAGATCCATTTCCCTGCCGACCATGAAGCGTTCAATAAAATGCTCGATGAATACGTTAAGAAAGGCGTAAAGCATCCGACCATCATGCTGTTCCCATATGGAACCCTCCAGATGGTGGAGGCGAATGAAAAAGAAAAGCTCTTGATGAACGAAGATCCGTATGTTAAACAGAACGATGGCATTATATTAACAACGGCAGGACGCCTGAAATCAGCGCTAGCGATAAAGAAATCATTGCGCAACCAGGGATCTGAATGGGGGCTGATGAACATCTCGAAACTTAAACCCCTTGACGAAATACTGTTCCTGAAAATATTAAAGAGATATGAACGCATAGTGACGATGGAAGAAAACGTCAAGGCAGGCGGGTTTGGAAGCGCGGTCCTTGAATTCGCGTCGGATCATTCATTTAAACCCAATGTCTTAAGGATCACTCTGGGAAACCTTTTTGTGGAACATGGGACACGTCCTTTCCTATACAAAAAATACAATGTTAATGAAATCTCCGTAATAAAAAGCATGAAAGAACGCTGGCCTGATCTTAAAATAAAATGAGGTGTATCAACATATGAAAAGAATTTCCGAAAAAGTCGTGTCACCCAAGAAAATCGAACTGATTGAGGAAGATATCCCTTCGTTAGCTGGACAATACGGCGGGCCAAGGACGCCCTCCTACTGCGCCGTCAAGGCCGCAGTGCAGGCCATATGAAGACCCTTCTCATCATCGGCGCCGGAGTTGAACAGGTCCCCGCAATACAGATCGCAAAAAAAATGGGCATAAGTGTAGTGGCCTCCGACATGAACCCGCAAGCCCCCGGGTTCAAGTATACCGATGACTGTATTATCGCATCCACCATGGACGCGAAAGAAAGCCTGAGGGCCGCGCTAGCATTTAATAAAAAACACAAAATAGACGGCGTTATCGCCATCGCCACGGATTGTCCCATGACCGTTGCCCTGATAGCGGATAAATTAAAACTTCCAGGTATTTCCATCGATACAGCCAGACTTGCATCCAATAAATTATTAATGAAGAACAAGTTCAAAAAAGACAGTATCCCTATCCCCTGGTACAAAGAGATAAGGTCATTGAAAGATCTTAAGGATACGGTCAGGTCAAAGGGTTACCTTCTTGTCATTAAACCAGTGGACAGCCGCGGGGCGCGCGGGGTGCTCAGACTTACCGAGGGGATCGATTTGAAATGGGCGTATATGTCATCAAAAAAAGAGTCCCCGTCAAAAAGAGTGATGGTCGAGGAATTCCTGGACGGTCCCCAGCTTTCAACGGAATCCATCATCTACAAAGGAAAAGCCTTTACTATCGGCTACGGAGACCGCAACTATGAATTCCTGGACAGGTTTTCTCCGTACATAATCGAGAACGGCGGCGAGATGCCGGCGAACATTAGCAATGAAAAAAGGGAGCAGATCAACGCTCTTATAGAAAGAACCGCGAGATCCATAGGTATCAGGACCGGGACGATCAAAGGAGATATTGTCCTTACGTGCGATGGGCCAAAGATCATTGAAGTGGCTGCAAGGCTTTCAGGCGGATATTATTGCTCAAATACCATCCCATTGTCCACGGGAATCAACGTCCTGAAATACGCGATAAAACTGGTCCTAGGAGAACCTATAAACGTGAAAGAACTGAGGCCGAAGTATAATAGAGGAACCGCCCAAAGGTTCTTTTTCCCAGAAGAAGGCACTGTAAAAAGGATTTCTGGTATTAAAAAGGTCAAAAGCCATCCGTACATAAAAAAAATCGGTGTTTATGCTAAAATAGGTGACAGGATACACAAAATGACCGACCATACGAAAAGGGCGGGCTTTCTCTTGGCGATCGGCAGAACAAGAGAAGAAGCGTTAAAACGCGCGCTGGAAGCGGTCAATAGCATAAAAATCGAAACGGAGTAATAATGGCTAAACTATATCTGTATTCATTCTTTCATGCCAACCTCCAGTTCTCAAGCATTCCGGAGTTCCAATACCCGGCGTTGATCGAGAAATGCTACTGGCCGGTGCTTAAAATGATGGATAAATATGATATCGCACTGGGACTTGAATTTCCGGCATACACCCTTGAAAAGATCCACTCTATCGACAAAACCTTTATCCCTGAGCTGAAAAAGCTTTGTAAGTCCGGAAAAGCCGAAATAATCGCTTCCGGCTATTCACAGAATATAATGCCTCTTATTCCTGTCGAGGTCAACCAAAGGAATCTGGATCACGGCAGAATTGTCTACAAAAAGCTGCTTGGTTCTAAGCCCGAGGTCCTTTATCTCAATGAACAGGCCTATTCAAAAGGGTTGGTAAAATTAATTAATAGGTCTGGATATAGTGCTACTGTGCTTGACTGGGACAACGCTGCTGAATACGGCAACCTTCCCTCAGAATACCGCTACTCCCCTCACCTGCTTAAAGGCACGGACGAACAGAAAATAAAACTCCTTTGGAACAGCTCTATCGCATTTCAGAAATTCCAGAGATATATAAAGAACGAGATCACGCTGAATGAATATATAGAATATCTGACCGCCCAGAGATCGAAAACTACTGACAGAATATTCCCGTTCTACGGTTCCGATTGGGAGATATTCAATTATTGTCCAGGCTCATCGGATATAATTTATAAACCTTTTGATCATCAAAAGGACCTTAAGCGGCTGGAAGAACTTTTTGCAAGGCTGTCCGAAGATAAACAGATCGAGGTTGTAACTCCTTCAACCGCGCTGTCAATGATCAAACCGGTAAAAACACTTGAAGTGAGCTTCCCGGAATATCCTGTGGTCGTGAAGAAACAGGCAAAATATAACATTACCAGATGGGCCGTTTGCGGAAGAGATAATACACGGGTCAACACTCAATGTTATAAAATATTTGAAAGGCTTAAAGCGGCAGGAAATAAAGCGAAAAAAGAATTCTGGACAGAACTTTGCTACCTTTTCGGAAGTGATTTTCGGTCATTTACGACCGACGAAAAATATACAGAATTGAAAAATAAGCTGGGATATATGGATAAAATGACGGCAAAATTCGAGATAAAATCACCCGCAGTGATCAAATCGTCAAAAGGGCTTGTCAAGATCGAAGGAGAAACGATTATCACTCCCAGTGTCAGATTAGAGCTCTCGAGCAGGCGCGGCGGAGCTATCAAAAAACTGACCTTCCCGAAAATATCGGAAAAGCATCTGGCAGGAACGATCCCGCATGATTATTATGACCAGATCAGTTTTTCAACCGACCAATACACGGCACACACCATCATACAGGCAGATGCGAACACGAAATATACTGACCTTGAACAAACTCAGCTGATATTCCCGGATGACCTGACAAATCTGAAAGATAAAGTGACGGTTATCTGCAAAGTCCCGCTTGCCGGCGGCGATGTCTGGAAAAAGATCCATGTCCGCATAAATGAGCCAAGAGTGGACATTGAATATAACTTCCGATTCCGCGATCTTATGCCCTACTATTTCAGGACCGGCATGCTCACGATAAATCCCGAAGCCTTCGATAAGGAAACGCTAAGGTATTCCACCATCAACGGCGGATACGACATTGAGACGTTTTACGTTAAAGGAAAGAACATAAACGAGATACAGACCATCGATTCACGCATATCTTCCAGCCACTGCCTTGGAGCGACCGAAGGCTGGGTGGATATATGCGACAAGGAAAAAGGCATCACCGTCGTTTCCGACAAAAGCCGGCTTTATTCCGCGCAGCTTCTGCATTACGAAGAAACAAAGAATTCTTATTACTTCCGGATATACAACTCATTATGCGAGACGGATGACACCACTAAACAACTATGGAGGGGACATTCAAAGTACATCATAAGTTATATAGGCCATAAAGGGACAAAACCCGCAATCCATGTTTAAAACTATCGTTATGAACTTGAGAAAAGATTTCACATTTGACAATGCCTTACTTAAAAATTTCACGAACCTCACCGAAAAAGAAGTGGAAGTCGTAAGGCAAATGAGGAATCACGAGAGCGTAAGAATTTGGATGTATCACGATCACCTCATATCAGAAAAAGAGCATCACGAATACTTGCTTGGACTAAAAAACAACAATAGGTGTTTTGCGTGGCTTGTTATCAATAAAACCAATAATGAGCCTATGGGTGTTATTAATTTGCGTAATGTTGACTTCACCAATAAAAATACATTTTATGGCATTTATGCCAATCCGCTTTCAATGAATCTGGGTATAGGCAGGTTACTGGATCAACTATCAATAAAAGTAGCTTTCGACATTCTTAAATTGCACACATTAAAACTGGAAGTTATTGAAAGCAATAAACAGGTTATTAATCTACATAAAAAAATGGGTTTCCAAGAAGAGGGCAGATTAAAGGACTTTGTTATGAAAGATGGGAAATGGAAAGATGTGATCATTATGGGAATAACTGACAAAGAAACCCGATGCAATGATTAACATCTTCACGGTCATAAAGAAAAATCAACAAGCCTTCAAAAATCCCAGGATATTCCTCACGAACCGCAACGGTGTAATGGACAAGATTTTGCCGTTCTTTTTTACAACAAGTCTTAATAAAGCCAAGGTTGCAGTGCTTTTTCAGGATGTTATGGGAGCCGGACTAAGATACGCGACAGAAGCAAAAAAAGAGGGCTCCCGATAGTGGTTGTACAGCATGGCAGAGGAGCTATTCTGGATTATTTGCCGCCTTCTAATTATAAAATGCTTGCGGACAGGATCTGTGTTTGGGGAACTCGCGACCAGGAAATGATGCTGAACGGCGGCTTTGATCCTGCGAGGATCGTATTGACAGGCTGCCCGCTGTTCGATGGCCTCAAAAATGAAAGAAAACGTCACAAGGGATTGAACGTACTTTTTGCACCTGCGCATTCCACAGAAGATTACGCTTACGATGATCTAAGCAACATGGAAATAATGGCTATATTGCGGTCGATCAAAGGAATTAATATCATTGTAAAGCTATTAAGTCCGCATAAGAACAGGAATGTTTACGGTAAAAATATTATCTTGAGTAATAGTTATGATAATGATCATTTTAAAAAATGTATCGAAGCCGTAAAAAACGCTGACATTTTAATCTCCAATCAGCCGGGGACGATCGAACTAATAGCTATGTACTTCAATTTACCTGTTATTTATGTTAAAAACAGTGATCCGACAATGGATGAGCGAATATCTAGAAGGTTTAACATAATTTATAATTTGCAAAACAAAACAAGGGTGTTTGGAGTGTATTTTCTTGATAAAGCCGTTTTTTTGCCCGAAGCCATAAATGATGTATTGAACGATCCCGGAATGCTGGAGAAGAGCAGAAAAGAAGAGCTTCTTGCTTCCGCCGGCATAGGGCTTCCGGGTTCACCCACCCTTAAGATCGTTGAGACTATTAAAGGACTGGTGAAATGAATGAGCCCGTATAAATCATTTAATTTATGATAAAATATCGTTATGGAGAAGAAAATGCCTGTTAATTACAATAGCGCGTTTAAAAATTCGGAAGTCCTGGTGACCGGAGGGCTGGGGTTCATCGGCAGCACTTTGGCGTTCAGGCTCATTGAACTGGGAGCGAAGGTCACTCTTGTGGATTCATTGATCCCCGATTATGGCGGCAACATACATAATATTTCGGGCATAGAGGATAAGGTCAAAGTGAATATCGCGGATGTCCGCGACGAGCACAGCATGAATTATCTTGTCCAGGGAAGGGATTACATGTTCAACCTGGCCGGCACTCTAAGCCACATTGACAGCATGATAGACCCTTATACGGACCTTGAGATCAATTGCCGCGCCCAGCTGTCCATCCTTGAATCATGCAGGAAATTCAACACAAAGGTCAAGATAATTTTCTCGGGCACAAGGGGCCAGTACGGGAAAGCTCAAAAGCTTCCGGTAGATGAAACGCATCCTCAAAAGCCCACGGATGTGAATGGTATAAACAATATGGCAGGCGAATCATATCATATACTTTATAATGATATTTACGGGATAAAAGCAACTTCTTTGAGGATGACGAACACTTTCGGGCCGCGGCACCAGATGCACCACCACAAACAGGGCATAATCAACTGGTTCATGAGACAGCTTATTGACGGCCAAAAGATAAAGATATACGGCGACGGGCTCCAAGTACGCGATACGAATTACGTGGATGATGCGGTGGAAGCGCTCCTGCTTGCCGCGGCATCCGACAGGACCAACGGAGAGGTCTATAATCTCGGGGGCGCTCCGGTAAGCCTTCTTGAGCTGGTAAAAAAGATGATAGCGATAAACGGATCCGGCTCATATGAGCTTATCCCCTTCCCCGAAGAAAGCAAGAAAATAGAGATCGGCGATTACATTGCCGACTGTTCAAAGATAAAGAATGCGCTTGGCTGGCAGCCGAAAGTTCCCCTTGAAGAAGGCATAAAAAGAACTCTTGATTTTTACAGAAAGAACAAGCATTACTACTGGTAGCAAAGGAGCTCGCATTGATCCCCATATCTGACGTTGCAAGACAATATCATCTCATCAAGAAAGAAATAGACGCGGCCATTCAGGATACCTTGAATGAGGGTTGGTTCGTCCTGGGAAAGCGCGTTGAAAAATTCGAAAAGGAATTCGCGTCTTTCTGCGGCGCCAAATACGCTGTCGGCGTCGGCTCAGGCACGGAAGCGCTCCATTTGTCGCTTGTTGCCTGCGGGATAGGCGATGGTGATGAGGTCATTACGGTCCCAAATACGGCTGTCCCTACGGTTTGCGCCATCACATTTGCCGGGGCAAAGCCGGTATTCGCTGATATCGATCCTGTTACGTTCAATATGGACCCTGCCCTCCTCAAGAAAAAGATAACAAAAAGAACTAAAGCCGTCATCCCTGTGCATCTTTTCGGCCAGGCGGCCGACATGGACCCTATAATGAAGATCGCTAAAGAGAACGGATTGAAGGTGATAGAGGATGCCTGCCAAGCGCACGGGGCGCTTTATAAAGGGCGAAAAGTCGGGACATTCGGCGAACTTGCGGCGTTCAGTTTCTATCCGAGCAAAAACCTGGGGTGCTACGGCGACGGCGGCATCATCACCACGAACAGCGCCGAACTCTGTGAAAAAGCGCGGCTATTGCGCAATTACGGCCAGAAAAAAAGGTATGTCCACGCCATAAAAGGCTTCAACAGCCGGCTTGACGAGATCCAGGCCGCTATTTTAAGCGTTAAATTGAAACATCTGGACCGCTGGAATTCCAGGAGGCGTGAGATCGCGTCGGTTTACGATCGAATGCTGAAGGGCTCAGAGGTAATCACGCCAGTTGAGGAAACATATGCGCGGCATGTGTATCATCTATATGTAATAAGAACAAAGAACAGGGATAAGTTGCAGGCATATCTTGGCAAAAAAGATATACAGACCAATATTCACTATCCTATTCCTGTACATCTTCAAAAAGCTTATGCAGACCTTAAGCTTAAGAAAGGCTCATTCCCTGTAGCTGAAAGATACGCGGAGGAAATACTTTCGATCCCTCTTTATCCCGAGCTGACGGAAAGTGAGATCTCATTCGTTGCTGAAACCATCCTTTGTTGCCAGGCAAATTATTGAACTTCCGAACGGCAGATCCATAAAACGAAAAAGTTGCGTATCAATTTCCGAGATAAAAAACAGCATATTGTTTAACATCGGGGGGAATTTCAGAAGATCGGAACCTTTAGCCAATTTCAACTTTCCAAACAACCTTCTTATAAGCAAAGGCAAGAACAAGACAGAGAATATATATGACAATTTCCCGGCCTTGAACCCCTTGGATTCCAGCAAAAGACGAAGCTCCCCTGCCCTGAATCTTTTTCGTATGCCCATTATTTCGTCATGCGCGCCTTGCAGGATCGGGAATGCCGGAAGGTTAAGTATAATTGAACCGCCGTGTGCAAGCACCCTTTTCATCTCTATTAGAGCATCGTTAATGCCTTTGCCGTCAAGATAACACAGTACATCGAGACATAATATTAAGTCAAAGCTTTCATCGGAAAAAGGCAGCATTGCCAATGACGCCCGTTTGATATCCGTAATTCCCATTTTTTTGCAAAGTCCCAGTGCTTCTTCAGACTCATCGATCCCGATAACCCGGCCGAATTTGCTGAAATAAATAATGTTATAACCTGTTCCGCATCCGGCATCAAGGATCCTGAGATCTGGTTTACCGATACGTTCTATGAGGATCTCAACTTTGCTGCGAAGGCTTCTGTACCACCAGTTCGTCTTCTCGTTATCAAATATCTGCTGTAAGGCCTTCGCGTCCATCATCGGCCGAGCATGAATAAAAGTTTAGGAATGTCCACGAACACTGTTAGGATGTTCTTGAGCTTGAAGAACTGTGACTTCCCGTATTTGCGTTCATAGTGGGAAACCGGCACTTCCAAGATCTCTCCCCCCAGTTTTTCTATCCTTTTGACCATTTCAAGGCACATTGTTCCGCCGTGCTCCGTAACTTGGATCTTGTCCAGAGCGTCTTTCCTGAAAAGCCTGAAATCGCAATCAACATCCTTAAGCTTGATATTGAAGAGGAGCCTTATGAACATATTATAGGTCTTCCCAATGATGATCCTGTATAAAGCATCGTGCCTTTCCTTTTTGTAGCCGTTGACAAGCATAGTATTCGGCCCCACTTTTTCCGCCAAGGATATCATCTCTGTCGGATCATACTGCGCGTCTCCGTCCGTGTAAAAAACATAATCACAGTTCGCTGCTTTCAGGCCGTGCCAGATCGTTGCCCCATATCCCATGTTGCCGGCATGCGTGAGGATAATAAGATATGGATATTTTTTTTGAAGATCGGCCAGGACCTGCGCGGAATCATCCGTTGAGCCATCGTTCACGACGATCATTTCGTGCTTATCCGAGATCTGCGAAGCGGCATTATCCGCTTTCTCCAGTAAACTGCCTATGGTCATGGAGTCGTTATAGCACGGGAACATCACGGATAGGCTTTTTAATTTGGTCATATCGCGATGATTTTACCATGATATCCATTGATTGACCATATTGTTGCTGATATATCAAGTTCCGTTGCTCGTAAAATAAATTTCTCTTTCATAATGCGTATTTTTATTATAAAATCATTTTGTCCGCAATATCGGTCAGTCTCTATTCCCGAAGGAGTTGCTTAAATGAAAAGGATCCTGTTCATTTCCAACGGCCACGGCGAAGACATGGTCGCCGCCCAGATCATAAAGGGCATAAAATTAAAGGACATGATCATTGATGTCATGCCTGTTGTCGGCGCGGGGAAAGCTTTTGACGGCCTAAAAGTAAATATTATCGGCCCGAAGAACTCCCTGCCGAGCGGCGGCTTCGGAATGAGGAATTTCTCTTATTTCATCAGAGACCTTTTTTCGGGGCTCATCGGCAAGATCAGGGCGCAGGTCAGGACACTTGACGACAATAAATGGGGTTACGCCCTTGTTATAGGCATAGGTGACCTGGTCCCGATCGTATACTCGATGATAACCGGATGCAAATTCATATTCATCGGCGTCAATAAATCAGATTATTACAAGAAATTCGCTTTCAATTACACTTGGCTTGAAAAAATGCTGCTAAAGAAATATTGTATGATGACGTTTACCAGGGACAAAAGGACGGAAGAAGCGCTTCAACGATTCGGGATCGAATCAAAATACGCCGGGAACCCGATGATGGACATGGTCCGGGGTATCAGGAGATCGGGACACCGGGAGATAAGGAAAGGCAAAATCATCGGCCTTCTTCCCGGAACAAGGGATGACGCTTACAAAAACATCGAGGATCTTTACAAAATAGCCTGGCAGATCAATCTGGTCGATAAAAAGGTCAGGTTTATTTTATCAACCCCCGACTCTCTTGATAAAAAAAGATTGTCAAAACTGAGATCCCCGGTAAAGATCGAAATGACGGGCGATTTCAATAATGTCCTTGCCAGATCGACCATTATTATCGGGCTTTCAGGCACCGGGAACGAGCAGGCCGCGGGAGCCGGGCTTCCTGTGGCAGCGTTCCCCGGAAGAGGCGCCCAATATAACCATAAATTCGCTTCAGGTCAAAAAGAGCTCCTTGGAGACGCTTTAATGCTCCTTCCCAGAAATTCAAAAATGATCGCGGAAGAAGCGCTTTCACTCTTAAAAAGCAAGGCAAAAAGGAAAAAAATGGCAAAAACAGGGACGTCCAGGATGGGAGAACCCGGGGCGACTAAAAAGATAGCACAGGTAATAAAAGCTTATCTCCAGAGCCGCAGATAGTTCAACTGCTCGCCTTTCTTCATGTAATTTTCAGGAACAGGAATAAAGATGAATTGTTTTTTTAATATGTCTTCGGATGCGCCGGGATCGATCACTTCAGGGAAATATTCTTTGATAAGGTAATATTCTTCTTCGTATCGTTCGCAGGGGAAAACCCGTACATATTTGCCTTTTCTGGCCCTGTACAGCGGATTTAAAATGAACCCGCCGAATTGGCCGTGCATTTCAGAAAAATACGGCGGATATTTCCTGAAATAGCCCTTATCCCTGGAACCGATCAATGCTATTGCGTCAGATGAATTCACTTTGTCGACCGGATCGGCCGTGTCAATATCCGATCCCTTCCCCGAGAACATGATATCCATTAAACTTCGTTCAGCAAATGATCTGAAGTGAAATTCGGACGGGAATAGTTTTAAATATCCTTCCGGAGTTAAAGGCCAGCCATTGGCTATAAAAGGGGCCAGCTTGTTATGGATATGCGCAAGAACTAGCAAACCTGTTTTTTCAAGCGTCCTGCTTATCTCCTTTGCTATCAACTCTTTTTCTTCGATATACTGAAGCGCATCCATCGAAACGATCACTTTAAAGGAACTGTCGGAGAACGGGAGTTTTTCCCTGGCGTCCAGCAAAATACAGCTTGCCCCCCGCCCTGCCATGTACCTTTGAGTAAAATACAGGCCTCGAAAGCTGATATCAACGCAGACAAGCTCGTTCGAGCCAAAGTGACATGACAGCAGATATGAAAGATGTCCCATGCCTGAACCAAGATCCAGTATCCTTCCGCCGCCTTTGAGCGCTTCTTTCATGGAAGGAAAAAATGGCAGCGCTGAGATCAGGCTTGGACACGCGAACCGGTATTTGGCATATGTCGCAAAAGGGCTGTTCTCGATGAATGTCGCAAGTTTCCAGAAAGAGAAGTTGATATCCATGCGAAAAAGGGTTTCCATCATCAGCTCAAAATACATTGCCAGCCTTACAAATCGTTCCTCCATGAACCACAGCGCGGTCTTCTTAAGCGCGTGATCGCTCCTGGCGGACTTTATGGCATCGACGGCTTCACCGGAACGCTTAAGCTGTTTATAGATCAATATACCGGCTATTATCGGATATTCCCTGCAGCGGCATGCGGCCACGGCAAAACGCACGTCCTTGTCGATCTCAGCGGATCTCAGAGCGGGCTTAAAGCTGATGTCCAGATTATTGCCGCATTCAGGGCAAATAAAAGTCTTTAATATCTCCTGTCTCATATCGGTTCAGATCATTGTATTCGAACTGTCATCCTCCCGTCAAGGCTGAAAGTCCGGTCATTGAGAGATACGCCATATGCTGGTATAATTGCTTTTCTATATGAAAAATATCGCTCATTTGACAGTAAAATACCTCAATTTTTCCGAGACCTTCATATATGAACAGATAAGGAACATGAAGACTTTCCATCCCGTCGTATTCACGCTGTTAAAGAACAAAGGCGCAGAAAAATTCCCTGTAAAGGACATTTATTCGGTCTCTGATCTGCCTTTCCTGAAGCGGAAAGCCGAAGCCATAAGAAGCGTTTTCGGCCGGTCGGATCATTTCCGTAAGCTGATCAAAGAGCTTGATATAAAGCTTATCCACGCTCATTTCGCTTATATGGGCAACTACGCGCTGCAGTTCAAGAAATATTCCGATATCCCGATCATCACGAGTTTTTACGGCCTTGATATATATCAGCTCACGAAGAATCCGCTCTACCGCCTGCAGCTGAAAAGATTGTTCAGGCACGGCGACCTTTTTACCGGATATTCCAGCGTCATGCGCGAGCGCGCCATCGAGCTTGGCTGCCCTCCCGAAAAAGTGATCACATTCCCGGTAGGGATCGATCTGGACAAGTTCAAATTCAGGGAAAGAAAACCGGGAAGCATGGTCAACATCCTTTATCTCGGCAGGCTTGTGGAGAAAAAAGGCGTCATTTACGGGGTAAGGGCTTTCGCGAAAAGCTTCCGGAAACATAAGAACATCAGGATGACGATAATCGGTGATGGGCCGCTTTACCACGAGATCGCCGCTGAAATAAAAGACCTTGGCATGTCGGAATATATCAAAATGCTCGGATATGTCGCGGATACATCGGAATACCTGGACAATGCGCACATCTTCATTTCACCGAGCGTTGTCGCCCGCAGCGGCGACGCCGAAGGCGGTATCAATGTCACTGTTATTGAAGCCCTGGCCAGCGGCCTGCCGTCGATAGTTACAAGGCAGTCACAAAGCGACCTTATATTTGACGATCGGACCGGATATATCGCCAAAGAAAAAGATGCCGACGATCTCAGCCAAAAGCTGGACAGGCTCATAGAAGATCCCCATTTGATAACGAAATTTGGTATAATCGGAAGGCAAATGGCGGAAAAACTTGATTCAAAACTGCAGGTTCAAAAGCTTGAAAAGATATACGGGGATCTGATCGCTAAATATGAAAGAGAATAGTTTAAAGAACAAAAAGATAATGGTAACTGGCGGCGCCGGGTTCATTGGCTCGACCCTGGTTCGCGAGCTTGTAAAAGAAGGCGCAAAGGTCATTGTTTTTGATCTTTTCACTTCAGGCGACATGAGCAACCTGAAAGGGCTCGATCAGAAGATCAAGATAATAAAGGGAGATATCACCGGCAAGAATTTCAGGAGCATCCTTGAAAAGAGCGGCGCTGAATATGTCTTCAATCTTGCAGCGGAACCATACATTCCTCATTGCTATTACAGGCCTCTCAGGTTCTTCGAAGTTAATGCGAACGGAGCGCTTAACGTGCTTTTTGCAAGCAAACAGTCCGGCGTAAAAAGGATCGTTCAGTATTCCACGTCCGAAGTGTATGGTTCGGCGAAATATGTGCCGATGGACGAAGACCACCCCACCCTTCCCCTGTCAACATATGCCGTCAGCAAACTGGCGACAGACAGGCTTTGCTATACGCTCCACCATGAACAAGGAGATCCCGGTGGTCATTTTGAGACAGTTCAATGTTTTCGGCCCAAGAGAAACGCAACCTTATATTATCCCGGAGATCATCACACAATTAAGCAAGGGAAATAAATTAAAATTAGGCAATATCAATGCCAGGCGCGACCTGACATATGTTGAAGACGCGGCCAAAGGCGCGATCGCACTTATGAAGGCGGAAGATGCCGAAGGCCAGGTCTTCAATATGGGCACCGGAAAGGACTGGAGCGTAAAAGAAATGGCCGAGATCATCGGCGGACTGATGGGGCATGACCGCATAAATATCGAGATAGACAAAACAAGGCTGAGGCCGCTGGATGTTTCCGTTCTTCGCTGCAATTATTCAAAGATGAAAAAACTTACCGGATGGCAGCCAAAAGTGTCATTTGAAGAAGGACTTCAGAATACGATCGACGACTTTTACAGCCACGGAAAAAAATGGTTATGGGAAAGAAAGATATCCGATGAAAAAGATGTCTGGGTGGACAAAAAAGATTCCCGACGGAAGATCGAGCTATGATAGAGATCATTGAGCATGACGGCGTCCGTTTTGCGGAGGTCCTGAGGAAGGATTTAAAAGTCTCAAAAACCACGTTCTTTTCCCCTCCCGATTCCTCTTTTCAGTTCGGCGTCATAGCCCATGAAAAAGGTTATAAAGAACCGCCCCACTCACACAAACCTTTCAAAAGGATAGTAAATGATATGCAGCAGATGCTATCTGTTCAGCGCGGCAAAGCGGCCATGGATTTCTTTGATGACAATGGCAAATTATTCAAAACCATCCTTCTGGATAAGGGAGATTCTATTCTGCTGTGCAGCGGAGCGCATTCCTTGCGCGCTATCGAGGATTTTCAGTGTGTAAGCGTGAAACAAGGCCCGTTTATGGGGATTGAAAACGACAAGGTCGTGATCAGGGAGAATAAATGATACCGGTATTCGAACCTATGATCGGGAAAGAGGAAATCAAGGCGGTTGTAGCCGCCCTAAAACGGGGCGAAATATCCGGTTCTTACGGGATCGCCCTTGAAGAATTTGAGAACAAATTTGCAAAATATTGCGGGTGTAAATACGGCATAGCCGTCACAAGCGGGACCACGGCGCTGCATCTTGCTGTTGCCGCCGCAGGCATTAAAGAAGGCGACGAAGTCCTTATCAGCTCCAGCACAAATATCGCGACCGCGCTCGCCGTTTACCACAATAGAGCTGTCCCCGTTCCGGTAGATTCGGAAAATATCACCTGGAACCTTGATCTGGACCTTGTAGAAGGCCTGATAACTCCCAGGACAAAAGCGATCATCCCTGTCCATCTGTACGGTCATCCGGTGGATATGGACCGTTTAATGAAGATCGCAAAAAAGCACCATCTGACGGTAATAGAGGATTGCGCAGAATCCCACGGAGCGACCTGCCGCGGGAAAATGACGGGAAGTTTCGGCGATATGGGATGCTTCAGTTTTTACGCGAATAAGATCATCACCACAGGCGAAGGCGGAATGATCGTTACGGATGATAAAAGACTTGCTGACCGGCTAAGGCTCTTAAGGAACCTGGCTTTTTCCAAGCCCAGGTTCCTTCATAAATACGCCGGTTATAATTTCCGGATGACCGGCTATCAGGCCGCCATGGGGCTTGCGCAATTAAAGAAGATCAAAAGAACTGTTAATGAAAAAAGGCGTGTTGCGCGCACATATAACAGGTATTTATCGGGCATACCCGGCATTCAGCTTCCCGCAGAGCTGGCATGGGCAAAGAACGTTTACTGGATGTATGCGCTTGTTGTAGGTCCGAAATTCGAGTTGACAAGGGACGAACTAGTGAGAAAACTTTATAAAAAAGGGATAGATACGCGCACTTTCTTTTGCCCCATGAGCCGGCAGCCGTTCTTAAGATCGGTCCCCGGATATAAGTACATTCCCTGCCCTGTTGCCGATAAACTCTGGAAGAACGGCCTTTATCTTCCCTCTTCAACGAACTTAACGGAAAAGCAGATAAGATATATCGCAAAGACTATAAGAGATATTTTCTCCAATGGCAAATGACACGGCACGTATAATGAGTAAGATCGATATAATCATCCTGAATTACAATGGGGCCGCAATTTTGCCGCAATGTCTGCCATCGATTGTGGAGGCGGCTAAAAGGTCCCCTCTCCCCTGCCAGGTAATTGTCCTGGACAATAAAAGCACCGACAACAGCCTTGAATACATAAAAAAACATTTCCCCAGGTTAAGATCGTCATTGCGCCGGAATAATCGCGTATCTGTTCTCATACAATGATCTCATTCCAAAGCTTGACAGCGATATCATAGTTCTCCTTAACAACGACGTCAGGGTCGCTCCGGATTTCATAGCTCCGCTTGTCCATCATTTTGAAGATAATAGGTTTTCGCTGTCACGCCGAAGCAGCTTGATTTCAAAGGGAATTACAACGGCGGAAAGAACCGAGTGGAATTCCGTTTCGGGCTCATCGAAGCCGGCCCGTATCCGTACAAAAACGATGATCCGATAATTGACAAGCTCGGCTTTACATATTATGAGGCGAACAGCGCTTATGACAGGAAGAAATTCGTCGAGCTGGGAGGCTTCGACGATATTTACGCCCCTTATACATGGGAAGACACGGATCTCGGATACAGGGCCTGGAAGAGCGGGATTATGTTCATCTACGAGCCGAAAAGCGTGATATATCATTATGAAAGCTATAC
Organism: uncultured bacterium; assembly: GCA_963768305.1. Taxonomy (GTDB): domain Bacteria; phylum Margulisbacteria; class WOR-1; order CAVSGV01; family CAVSGV01; genus CAVYHE01. The sequence continues at coordinate 221,442 of CAVYHE010000003.1, read as the reverse complement.
GTTCGACCAGGAAACAAAAAAGATCCGCGGAAGAAGGATCATTTCAAGGAGGAACTCTTTTTTGTTCACATGGAAGAACCTGACGGACCTGAAATTGATCCTTGCTCATGTGGCACTGCTTCCGCTCAACTTGTTCATAAGCGTGTTCTATGACCGTGCGCGGTTCATCGCCTTTTTTGAGGCGCTCTTGCTCCTGCCCCGGGCGATCTCCGAAAGAAAGAGGACGAAATTCATAGTTCGCGACAAAGACATTTTGAACTCTTTATGAAGCCATATAAATTATTCCTTTACGTTGCTGTCCTCATCAGCGTTGTATCGGCATTCAATTTCATTGAAGACCTGGCGCTGGATTTCCCGAACCTCGTAAATAAAAGCTATCTGGCCAAACAGGATTATGTTGAGCTTAAATACAACAGATATCAGGTTTACCGTTATTACGATTGGATCCGCTGTTCCTTTCCGGAAATAGGTTCCTACGGGCTTATCACCTCGCGGGAGGATAATAGTTCGTATGACAGATACCGCCACCGGATGAACTATTTCCTCTTCCCGTCCAGCATCAACGAAAACGATGCGAGATACTTTTTCGCGCCAAGGCTCGATACTCTTAAACTGAAAGGCTCCGGCGGCAAAAGATATCTCGTTCTCAACGGCCGCAATTATTCGCTCATAGGCGTTAAAGACAGCACGGGATTGTTCGTGATCAGATGATATACATTTCATTAATATATGCTTTCGCGATAATTTTTCTTGCAGGCCGTCTTCTGCTGGGATTCAAGCTTTTCGGGCTGGAGGACGAGCCTTCAATGATCAAGCCAACACTTTACTTCTTTGCCGGCACAGGCGTCATCGGCTTGTATATGTTCCTGCTTTCCATGATGCATATTCGATTCGGTTTATCAACCGTAAGCTTGCCTTTTATCATATATTTCCTTTTAAATATCAGATCAGTAATTATCATAAAGATGCCGATGATAAAACGGGAATGGATCAAGCCTTCGATCATGCTGATATCTTTCTTGGTGCTCGGCCTGCTGTGCATCGCACTGTTCCTTGACGGCCTAGTCTCCCCGATCTTCTCCAAGGACGCCTTCGCGATGTGGTTCATGAAAGCAAAAATATTGTATTTTGAGGGGCGCATCCCTTTCGAGATATTCAAGCTTCCGCTCTATTCTTATTCAAGCCCGGAATATCCGCTTCTTGTTCCCTTGAACCTGGCATGGATAAGCGTGTGCCTGCGGGAATGGAACGATATCCTTCTCAGGATGTTCTTTATCGTGCAGTACATACTTTTCATTCCGTTCCTTTATGCGTCTCTAAGGCGGTATACGAACAGGAACATGTCGGCCCTGGGATGTTTGCTGCTGCTTGCGAACAGGCATGTCCTTACATATGCCGCCAACGGCTATCTTGACCTCCTGCTCGGCATGTTCACCTTGATATCAACCGTTTATTTTGTCAGATGGATGGAGGAAAAGAACTTCGGCCACCTTCTTCTGTCAGCGATCTTTATAGGGTTTTCCGCATTCACAAAGAATGAAGGAATAGCCTTGTTCCTCGGATTGTCAGCAACTCTCGCGCTTTTCATGGCATTCTCATACAAAAAGATCGGATACCGCACGGCTTTGAACGGATTCCTCATGTTCATGGCTGTTGCAGCGCTGATATTTGCCCCCTACCAGGCTGTTTCAGCAAGCTATCACATTTCCAGTCATATGATAAAAAGCCATAATATCTTTATCTCCACAATGGAGAACATCGGAAGGGCTCCTGAAATAGCCGGCCATTTCTTCTTCCAGCTCTATCTCAACACATACAGCTGGCAGTATTTCTGGATAATAATAACGATACTTCTGGTCGCGGGAAGGCGGAAAATGACCCGTTCGAACATGGGATATGTATTTATTTTTCTTGTCATCTCCCTTGCATTGTATTTCGAGGTTTACATGCTCACTGTCGCAAACAACCTTACATCGTCATTCCACAGGCTGCTTATCGGCCTGGCTCCCGTATCTGTCTTTCTTGCTTTCTCGATCGCGCCCGGGGATGAAGAAAAATAGTTTTGTGATATAATTATCTAAATGCCAAAAATGATACCCGTATCACGCCCCTCAATAGGAAAAGAAGAGCTTGCGGCCGTTAAAAAGGTCTTTGACAGCGGCTGGCTCGGGATGGGCTCTTCCGTGAAAGAATTTGAGGATAATATCTCCGCGTTCCTCGGGGGCTCGACGGTCATCGCGGTCAACACCGGGACAACGGCCATACACCTCGCGCTGGACGCATTGGGCGTCAAGGAAGGCGATGAAGTGATAGTCCCCTCCCTTACTTTCGTTGCGACCGTCCAGGCGATCACGTCAACAGGCGCAACACCTGTTTTTTCCGACATAGAGCCAAATACGTTGAATATAGATGTCAGGGACGTTGAAAGGAAGATCACGAGCAATACGAAGGCGATAATCCCCGTGCATTACAGAGGCATCCCCTGCGATATGGACGCTCTAATGTCCCTTGCCAAGAAACACAATATAAAGATAGTCGAAGACGCAGCTCACGCTTTCGGTTCACATTACAAAGGCAAACCCATCGGATCTTTCGGCGACGTGACATGTTTCAGTTTTGATCCAATAAAGGTCGTGACATGCGGAGAAGGCGGCGCCATAGCGATACGCGACAGCTCCCTTGCTTCACTGATACAGAAGAAAAGGATCCTTGGAATAGACAAGGATACATGGAGCAGATATAAACACGAGCGCAGCTGGTTCTATGATGTGCTTGTCCCTGGATACAGGTACCATATGAGCAACATAAATGCCGCCATCGGGCTCGTACAGCTGAAGAAATTCAAAAAACTTAACGCCAAAAGGATAAATATCGCCAAAAGGTATGACAAAGAACTTGGCAGGATCCCCGGTCTGGAACTGCTAAAAACCGATTACAAGGATATCGCGTTCTTTATGTACATAATAAAGGTCAAGAACAACAGGGACGGCTTGATGCAACATCTAAAGGATCACGGGATAGATTCCGGCATTCACTATATTCCGAGCCATCTCTTCACTCTTTACAAGGGATCCGCCACTAAACTTCCCGCGACCGAAAAAGTCTGGGAAGAGATACTGACCCTTCCCCTGTATCCCGATCTCTCCGCCGCTGAACAAACGAAGATAATAAAGGCCATTAAAGCTTTCTTTAAAGAACAATCATGAAAAAGGCTGCCATCATCCTTGGAGAAGGCTCGCTCAATCCATCCCCATATCAAGGCGCAGTTCAAACAGGTGTTGAGGAAACCGCAAAAAGGTTCAGGAAATACGAACCGTATGTTTTTTCCTCTCATATGGAGAACCGGCCGGATATAGAGGAAATAGATAAAATACGGAATTACAGGGTGAGGTGCGGCATCCTGGATAAACTGATATTCCCTGTTTATTCATTTGATGCGCCTTTTTTCTGCTATTTATATAAAATGGTCCGTTTGATCAAAGAATTGGATATCAAGCTGATCCATGTAAGGAACAGGCCTCTTTATATGCCTTATTTAAGAGGAAAACTGGGCGATAAAGTGAAATTGGTCCTTCATGAGCATAACCAGAACATCGCTGATATGCTCTCTACAAAACAGGCGATAAAAGTTTTTGATTCGATCGACGCTTATGTCGCGGTAAGCAGGTTCACGTATTGATTTTGAGATAACGAACAAATATCCGCAGTACGCCGGCAAAAGCCGCGTGATCCTGAACGGAGTGAATCTGGACAAATTCAGGCCGATATGGGAGCAAAAGGACAAAGCAGCCGCCCTCAGGAAAAAATACGGTGTCGAAGGGTCAAGGAACGTCCTCTTCGTCGGAGCCATAAGGGAGAGGAAGGGTGTCCATCTTTTGGTGGACGCTTTCAAGCTGGTCCTAAAGAACGAGCCGAAGGCGAAATTGATAATTGTCGGCGGCTCAAAGGACAATGAAGAACCGAGGGACGCATTCGCAAAGAAAGTGAAAGCCAGCGCGGCAGAGATAAAGGATAACGTGGTCTTTACCGGCTACATCCCGCCGAAAGAAATGCAGGACATTTATCTGCTCAGCAACGTATTCGTCGGGCCTTCCCTCTGGGATGAAGCGTTCGGGCTGGTATTTGCCGAGGCGTCGGCTTCAGGGCTGGCTGTTATCGGAAGCCGCCGCGGCGGCATCCCGGAGATAATCGACGATGGAAAGACCGGCTTGCTTGTTGAGCCGGAAAACATCAGTGAGATGGCTGAAAAGATCGGCGGACTCATCCATGATCCTGTTAAATGCGACATTTTCGGCCGCGCAGCGCGAAAGAAAATGGAAGACAATTTCTCGTGGGAAAGGGTCGCGAACGAGATAGAGGCGCTGTACGACAGCCTGCTTAAATGAACACTGCCGGGATACCCGCTTTGCGTTCATACCCCGCAAATTTTGTGATATAATTGCCTGATTATGATCCCCGTTTCCAAACCATCTATCGGCAAAGGTGATCAGGGCCATCCGGTCCTTCTATAAAAAATAAAGATGAAAGTCCTATTTTTAACGGTTGACGATGAAACCCGCGCCAGCAGCAGGACGCGGGTGTACCAGTTCCTCCCCTATCTCAAGGACAACGACATTGAATATGACATAGTTGCCTGGAACGGGAAGGCGTTCAGGCCGAAGAATCCCGTCCTTAAATTATTTCTTGGAGAAATATTGAACTATTTCGTCATGACCGCGAAGATCACCTGGGCCCTGCTGAAAATGAAAAAATATGATGTCGTATTCGTCCAAAAGATCACCCTTATGCGTCTCCTCTGGCTTTTAAGGACGTTGAAGATCAAATATATATATGATATCGATGACGCAATCTACACTTTACATTCAGCGGAGCTGGCGAAAATTAAACAGCCGGTTCGCGTGAACGCCGCGATAGAATACATGAAAAGCGCGAAACATATGATAGTAGAGCTGCCATCCACAGAAGATGTCGCCAGGCAGAATTGCGCGAACGTGACGACGATACTGGGACCGATCGACACGAACCGATACCATCCATCGAACAAGAAAGGCCGAGATATTGCGACTATAGGCTGGATCGGGAGCCTGAGCAATACATTTTATCTTTTTGACATCCAAAATGTCCTGGAAGAACTTTCCAGGAAGTATCCGAATGTAAGAGTAAACTTGATAGGAACGCGCAATTTCGTCACGAAAGAGAAAAATATCAGCCTGATCGAGTGGAAGCTGGACACGGAGCTTCATGAACTGGCCAAGTTCGACATCGGGATCATGCCTCTCACGGACGACGAATGGTCGCGCGGAAAAGGTTCGTACAAGCTTTTGCAGTACATGGCTTTGGGTATTCCGGCGGTAGCCAGCCCCGTTGGGATCAACACCACCTTGCTTAAGGACGGCGAAACAGGCTTTCTTGCAAAAACCCCCTCCGATTGGGAAGAAAAGCTGTCGACGCTCATCGAGAACAAGGACCTGAGGGAACAGATGGGGAAAAAGGCAAGGGAACTCGTCGTTCAAAATTATTCGCTGGATGCCGCTTCGATCAAATTCGTTTCAGCGATAAAACAGGCTGCCAATGCTTGATCTCTCCATCTGCATAGTCAACTGGAACGTTGAAGCTCTGCTTAAGGCGTGTCTCAGGTCAATATTAGATAATACCAACGGGATAATTTATGAGGTGATCGTCGTAGATAACGCTTCATCCGATAGAAGTGTTGATATGGTAAAAGCGGAATTCCCGCAGGTCAAACTGATCGTGAACAAGGAAAATGCCGGCTTCTCAAGGGCGAACAATCAGGCTATCAGGATATCAAAGGGCAGATACATAATGCTTTTGAACCCCGATACTGAAATAATCGATAATGCACTTACGACCATGGTCCGCTTTATGGATAAAAAAAGCGATTGCGGAGCGCTTGGCTGCAAGCTCCTGAATACCGACGGCACGCTCCAGCGATCATGCAAGACATTCCCCGCGCTTGACGTTATTCTCTACAATTCGATTTTTCTTGATTCTCTTTTTCCGAAAAGCAGGATATTCGGAAAATATTTCATGACATGGTGGGATTTCAACGATGTCCGCGAAGTGGACCAGCCTATGGGTTCCGCTCTCATGATCAGAAAAGACGTACTTGATAATGTCGGCTTATTTGATGAAAAGATATTCATCTGGTTCGATGAGGTCGATCTATGCTTCAGGATAAAAACAGCGGGCTATAAGATCTTTTTTATGCCTGATGCCCGGATAAAACATCATTTAAGTCAAAGCTTTAAACAATGGAAAAACCTGTTCCAGATCCTGAATGGGACCGTGTATTGGAGAAAAAGCAGGAATTATTATTTCATGAAGCATAAAGGGGCTTTATCTGTTGTTGCGCTTTGGTTATTTGATCTTTTACAGATAGGCCTAATACTTGGAATTCTATATGCTTTAATGTCCCTCATGACCAAGTTAGCGGCTTTTGTGAGATCGATATGAAATTAAGCATTATTATACCTACATATAACAGGAAAGAAACGCTGAAAACCACTTTGCTTTCCATTAACGGACAGACATTCAAAGACTTCGAAGTCATAGTTGCCGATGACGGCTCCACCGACGGTACCCATCAGATGATAAAGGAGCTTCGACTCCCCTACCCGATCAAGCATGTCTGGCAGGCGAATTCCGGCAGGTCCGCCGCCAGGAATATGGGGCTTGAGATCGCGTCCGGAGATATCCTCCTTTTCATTGATGACCATATCGTCGTTGACCGGCGGCTGGTGGAAGAACATGTCAAATATCATGATAAATACGGCGTCGATGTTGTCCGAGGGCGTGTTGAATTCATTGAAGCAGCGGAAAATGCGCCGAAAGGAACCGATTATATCGATGAAGGGCGATTCAAATCCCCGGCATATGAGCAACAGCCTTTCAGGGTCTTTATTACGAACAATATTTCGGTCAAGAAAAAGGCATTGATGTCTGTATTCGGCTTCGACGAGGATTTTAAAGAATACGGCCTGCAGGACGCGGAAATGGGTTACCGCCTTAAGGAAGCGGGTTGTGAATTCAAGATAAATCCTAACGCTGTCGGCTACATTTTCGGCGTCGGATGGACATTTGAAGAAAGCTGCTCCAGAAGAAGGCAGGTCGGCAGATCATCCGTTCTCTTCTACAAGAAGCATCCTTCACTTATGGTAAAGATCAATCTAAGCGTTCACTGGCTCACTCTATTGATACGATATGATACTTTCAAAATTCGAGAGCCGCCTGCCAAAGAAAATGCTGAAATTTTATAATTTCTCGATGGGGATAAAAGAAGGATTGGATAAATACAAGGATCCGCGCTTTTCAGGGATGAACAGCAGGTTCAAAGGCAATAAAAAAAGCATTTTATTCGTTTCGCACATATCGGATCTTTCAGGCGCGCCTGTCAGCCTGTCACTCATCGTAAAAATGCTTGATAAGAACAAATATCACGTAGTGGTCGCTTTGCCTGAAAAAGGCCAGATAATGGCAAAGCTGAACATCCCAAATGTATATTGTCAGATCTATAAAGATTCAATCCTCAATAAACTGTTCCCCTCATTGAAGATCTATCGGATTTTGAAAGAAAGACATATCGACTTGGTCTATTTGAACACATCTGCATCGATCTGGGCGGCAAAAGCGGCCAAATTATTGAGGGTCCCAGTGATATCTCATATCCGGGAAGACCTGAGAGGAGTAAATAATTCACTGATAAGAGCAAAGATCCGCTTTTGTTCGGACAAGATAATATTGATATCCGACTGGATGAAAGGCTTCATCAGGTCGAACAATGCTGTCGTTATACACAATACTGTTGACCTTTCGGAGTTCGATCGGCTTGATCCGGACAGGATACGCCTGCACTTTAATCTTCGGGGGAAAACTATCGTCTACGCGGGATCGCTGGAGGAAAGGAAAGGCGTTCAATACCTTATAAAAGCTTTCCCGCTTATAAAAGCTGCCGTACCTGATATAAGGCTTCTTATCGTCGGCAAAACGCTTCCGGGAAGGAAAAATTATCTCGGGAAGCTTGAAAGCATGGCAAATGACCATGATGTGATCTTTGCCGGTTCAAGGCCGGACGTTCACGACGCGATCTCAGCCGCCGATGTCATCGTTGTCCCGTCATTGAACGAAGCTTTCGGGAGGATAATAATCGAGGCGATGGCGTGTTCGAAACCCGTGATCGCGACGAATGTAGGCGGTATACCGGAGATAATCGAGAACGGAAAGAACGGACTTCTTGTCCCTCCCGCGGACGCGAAAAGCATAGCTGATGCCGCGATCAAACTGCTGTCGGATAGGTCTTTCGCCGACATGATCGCTATGGCTGGCAGACACACTGCGGAACATCAATTCAACGCGAAGGATCAGGTCAATAAAATTGAAGCGATAATGGAGAAACTATTGCTTCGGCACCGAAGTCCCGTATAATAGTTCTGATATGAAAATCACCGATCTAAAAGTTTTTAAACGCACAGTTCCTGCCGGCAGTCAGGATTTACTTTCCGGGTTCCATTTGCCGGTATTAATGATCATCTGCGCGATACTTTTCTTCTGGAATATCCACGTCATTCCGATCACTGACGGAGATTCCGCGTTTTACGGGAAGATAGCAAAAAATATAGTCGAGAGCGGCAACTGGCTGACAATGCATTACGGGGACGCTTCAACCATCATCGACAAGCCGCCGCTCATGATGTGGGTGACCGCCGCTTCGTTCAAACTTTTCGGCGTCAACGAATTCGCGCTCAACTTCTGGCATAGTCTGTGCGCGCTGCTGGTCGTCTTATTCACATATAAACTTGCAAAAGAGATCTATAATGAGCGGGTAGCTTTTATTTCATCGATCATACTTGCTACCACCGCGCAGTTCTTTTATCAGGCGAGGTCGCCGCTGCAGGACATCCCCTTGACGCTTTTCATCCTACTGTCGCTATATTCCTTCATATTATTCGAAAAACGGTCCAACGCGGGATATCTGTATCTGTCATCGATATTCGTCTCTTTAGCTGTACTGACAAAAGGGCCTGTCGGCCTTGTTCTTCCAGCGCTCATCTTGCTGATCTATGTCTTTTTCAATAAGATCAAGGTTCCCTGGACCTCTCATTTTATTTTCGCTTCGGGCCTTTTTTTATTGATAGCTCTTCCGTGGTTCCTGGCCGAATACAGGATACTTGGCCGGCCGTTCCTCGATATTTTCATCGGTCATAATTTAGGAAGATATTTCAAGCCCATAGATACGATCGGTAGTGAAGCGGTTAAATACGCGAAAATAAAGCCACAATATGATTTTTACTCCTATTTTTTGCAGCTGTTTATCAATGCCATCCCCTGGGCCGGTTTCATATATCCGGCAATTTATTATAATATAAAGAAAAAGGCCCATTCACTGCCCCTGATATGTTTTGCGGTGGTCCTTCTATTCTTTTCTTTTTCGCTGAACTACAAAATATCCAGGTACATATTGCCGGCATTTCCGGCACTGGCCATTATCATCGGGAAAATGATATCCGACCTGCTGGAAGGTGACGGGGATAAAGAGGCAATGAGGATGTCCATGCTTTCCGCCGCTTTAACTTTAGTCCTGGTCATGATCCCGTTATTCACCATAGCTTTCACTTTTTATTATGTCTCGTTCAAGGAGGTCAGCGGTTATTATTCCAACCTTCTTATCGGGTTCCTTGTGCCGATGTCTTTAGCGCTTATTGAGAGGTTCTTTCCTCATTTTTGCAAGAAAATACAGGATTGCAATGCTTTGTATCGTTCTTTTTGCGGGCGTATCCTATCTTGTTTTCATATATGATCTCGCTGAATATTTCCCGAAACTTAATCCCATAAGCACTTTCTGCAGGGAGATCAATGCTCAGGCGAAGCCATCGGACATGGTCTGCCAATATAAAGGAACCGACGCTCATTTTATGATATACTACTCGAGGAATAACGTATCCTCTATACGATACGAGAAAGAGATGAAAAGGTTGCTATCATCAAAGCGAAAAATATATTGCGTATCGGCCAATAAAGAAGCGGCAGCAAAACTTATTTCTTCATTGAAAGGAAGGACCGTTGTTCTGGATAAAAGCGCTAATTACATTTTATTCACAAATAAACCATGAAATTATCGGTCATAATACCAGTTTATAATGAAAAAGATACGCTCGGAACGCTACTTGAAAAAGTCCTGGCTGTTCCCCTGGAAAAAGAAGTGATCCTGGTGGATGATTTTTCAACGGACGGCACGCGGGAAATGCTCAAAGCCATGGACCGGCCCGGTATCATTACCATATTCCATGATGTTAACAAGGGTAAAGGCGCCGCCATAAAGACCGGCCTTCAATACGCCACCGGCGACATCACGATAATCCAGGATGCCGATCTTGAATATGATCCCAACGATTACTTGAAGCTTATTGAGCCGATAAGGTCCGGTGCCGCCGACGTTGTCTATGGTTCCAGATTCTTAGGCAGGACCGAAAACATGTCACTGGCACATGTCTTAGGGAACAAAGCTCTGACATTGGCCCTGAATTTGTTATACGGGACCAAGCTGACGGACATAGCGACCTGCTACAAATTGATCAAGACCCCTTTGTTCAAATCATTGACGACAAAGGCATCCCGTTTTGATTTTGAACCTGAAGTGACCGCAAAATTGCTTAAGAGCGGCAAAAAGATAGTGGAGGTCCCGATCTCATATCATGGGCGCGATTGGTCAGAAGGCAAGAAGATCACGTGGCGTGACGGCATCCCCACTCTCTGGGCCATAATCAAGTACAGGTTCATGGATTGAATGGACCTTTCCGTAATCATCCTCACCCTTAATAATCAGAGCTTGCTTCAAGAATGCATCGCTTCCATCAAGAACTTCACGAAGGATATCTCATATGAGGTCATCGTTTCTGATAACGGTTCAACGGACGGGACCTGCGACATGCTCAGATCAAAGCATCCCGATATTGTATTGATAGAAAACAGAAAGAACCTGGGTTTCACCGTGGCGAATAACAAGGGTTTGAAAATAGCGAAAGGCAGATATGCGGTCCTTTTGAACGATGATACCTTTATCAAGGAAAACACTTTCCAAAATATCGTGCAGTTTATGGACAAAGATCACGGAATCGGCATATGCGGCCCCAAACTGCTTAATATCGACGGCACTATCCAGCGCCAGGGAAGCATCTTTACAACATTAAAATGGCGTTCAAAAAAACCGGTTGAAGTTGATTTTGTAATAGGCGCCTGCATGTTCATAAGGAGATCGATCCTGGATAAGATCGGCCTTCTTGATGAAAATCTTTTCTTTTATAATGACGATCTGGATATATGCAAACGCGCCAGAAAGGCTGGTTTCAGGGTCATGTATTATCCCGATCCGGCAGTATACCATTACGGCGGATACAGCAGTAAACGAACTTTCGATGCGAAATTCCTGGTGGAAGGCTTCCGAAGCGGCCTTTATTTCTGTAAAAAGCATTATGGGCCGGTGATTTACCAGATTTACAGGGCTTTGCTCATGGTCTTCATGCCGCTAATAGCTTTGTTCACCCTGGCGAACAATGAAAAACGCGACGCATACATGGAGATATTTAAGATCGCCTTGCATCAACAAATCGTTCATTCATCATGATATATATGATAAAATATCGTTAGTTTTATGAAGAAAATCGCTATTCTGTCAGTTTTATTTGCTATTACTTTTGTGGTCGCTAAGGCCCATTTTGCCGATTGTTTCCAGCTTTCCAAAGAATTGAAAAGCGAGATCGAGGACAAGCAATGGCTTGTGAAGGTGCACCCCAACGACCCTCAATATCATTTTGATCTGGCGATCACATATTCATATTCGAACAAAATAGAGGACGGGCTTGCCGAATTGAAGAAAGTGAACGAGCTTGACGGGACTTATGCGCCTAAAGCTCTCGCATATTACTCCAAAAAGGTCAGGCTTTTTCCCGATGATTGGAAAGCCAGGTTCAGATATGCCTTTGCATTGTATTTTAATGACCAAAAAAAGCAGGCGATCGATGAATTCCAGACCGTCATCAAGCAGGACCCGAAGAACGTTTTCGCTTATGGTTATATAGCTATCATTTACGGCGAGATGAACAAAATTGACGAAGCTATTGAATATTGCCAAAAAGCAATCGCGATAGATTCGAATGTCGCAGCGATCCACCTTCTTCTTGGGGCTGCATACTATAAGAAAGGGCGCCCCGGCCCCGGCTTCCAGGAAACATTTGAAGCTTTGAGGCTGCGAGCGCTGGGATATTAAATGGAAAGATCAAAAGAGATAATAATCGGCCTGATCGTGCTTGTGATCTTCGGTTTTTTTATTTGGGCGCTGCTTCCTAAGGATGATTTCAACGGAAAGGTCTCAAAAACGCTTGAAAATGAAAAACAAAAGGCCGATGTCATATTCAATGATTCGACCCTTGCCGAGGTTTATGACGGGGTAAAATACTGGGAATTAGTCTCAAAAAACTCAGTTATAAATAAATCCCAAGATACTTCAGCCCTTACCGATGTCAACGGCCTGTTCTATGACAAAGGAAAGCCCACGCTTAAATTCCTGGCGCCCTCAGCGGTATGGCATATGAATGCGAACGAGATATACTTGAATGATCCGATCGGATATGACATCAAATTTGAAAACACGATCAAGGATAAGCTGAAAGCCATGAAAGGATCAAAAGACCTGAGATCCATATTCCATCTTCCAGCAAAATTAGGCAATAAATACGAAGGATATTGGTTCTCGGCAAAAAACCTTAACTGGAAGCTTGCTACAAAAAAACTCGTGTGCAATGGATCCATCACTCTCACAAAGGGCGATCTTCTCATAAATTCAGAAAAACTGGAAGCGGATGTGGGGCTGGAAAAAGCACTTTTAACCGGGCATCCTTCGGGTGATATTTATTCCGACGGCAAAGCTATCCATATATCGGCCGAATCTTTCTTTATCGACAGCAGCAAAGATATTGTTAACGCCGAAAAGAACGTCATCATTGCCAGAAAAGGCTCAAAGATAACTTGCAGTAAAGCGGTTTACGACCAGAGAAACGATACCATCACCCTTTCTGGGGATGTTTTTCTCACGGACGATAAAATATCAGCTTATTCCAAGAATGCTTCATATGACACCCTGAACAACAAAGTGATATTGCTTGAAAAGGCCAAAGCAGTCAGAGATAAAAACGAAGTATACGGAGACAAGATCACTGTGCTTCTTGGTCAGAACAAGATCATAATACAGGGCCATTCCAGAGCTTCAGTGAAAGGGATAGAAGAAAAATAATATGCCTACTGTCAAGCTTCAGCCAAAAATGGCCCCCATCGTCAGGGAAGACAAGACCCCTTTTCAACTTATTATCATCGGAGGCGGTCCGGCTGGTCTTACCGCCGGAATCTACGCGAAAAGAGCCAATATTGATGCCCTTTTAATTGAAAAAGCCGTCCCGGGCGGGCTGATAACCATGACCGATATGATAGAGAATTATCCCGGTTTTCCCGAAGGAATATCCGGAATGGCTCTTGGGCAAAGGCTCGAAGCACAAGCAAGAAAATACCGCCTTGATATAGTATTCGGAAATGTTGTTAAACTTGAGCAAAAAAATGGTCTCTTCAAAGTTATGACCGAAGAACATTCTTATTCAAGCAGAACAATAATAATCGCGACAGGCAGTAATCCGAAAAAATTAGGCGTTAAAGGGGAAGATGTTTTCACGGGGAAAGGGGTATCATATTGCGCGACCTGCGACGGTCCTTTCTATATGGATAAAAGTGTCGCCGTAATCGGGGGCGGGAACGGCGCCCTTGAAGAAGCGATCTTCCTGACCAAATTCGCCAAACTTGTGACGGTTATCCATCGCAGGGAAACGCTGCGTGCCGATAAGGTACTTGAAGAAAAAGCCAGAGCCAATCCGAAGATCTTTTTCAAATTAAGCTCGACCGTCGAGGAGATTTCCGGCAAAGATAAAGTAAGCTCCATTAAGTTGAAGGATGTTGAAAGCAATAAAGCATCATCGATCAATATCGACGGGGTCTTTATTTATGCTGGCAATGAACCGAACACCGATATCGTTAAAGACCTGGTCAATTTGGATGAAAACGGGCATATAATCACCGATGATCATTTAAAAACGAATGTTGAAGGCGTTTTTGCCGCGGGAGACATAAGAAAGAAAACACTAAGGCAGGCGATCACAGCGGCCGCCGACGGCGCGATAGCGGCTATCAGCGTCAAGGATTATCTGGAAAAGCATTCTTAAAAGACTTCACTCATACCTCAACGCTTCGACGGGATCCAATTGCGCCGCTCTGGTAGCCGGATAAACACCTGACACAATACCGACCAATATCGACACGAAATATGCAAGACATGCCGACCAGAGAGAAACCACCGGAGTGATCCCCAGAAGCTTCATTATTCCCAATGAAGCCCCTACCCCTAGGATTATCCCTATTGTCCCGCCAAGCATGCTTATGACCACGGATTCGATAAGGAATTGAAGGAATATGTCCCTTTTTGTCGCGCCGACCGATTTTCTTATGCCGATCTCGCGTATCCTCTCGTTCACGGACACGAGCATGATGTTCATGATCCCGATACCACCGACGAGCAGAGAGATCGACGCGATACCGCCTATCACCAGCGTCAGGAAACCGAGGATATTATTGATAAGCGACAGGGAATCTTCCTGTGTATCTATCCTGAAATCTTCCTTTTTATGCCGTTTCAAAAGAAGCTGGTGGATCTCATCTTTTGCCTTGTAAACCACCTTGTCGCTTTTGGCGGAGACCCCTATCTCCATCAATTTTTTTGTGTCAAATAGCTGCTCGGCGGAAGTTATAGGAATAACGACTATCTTATTGTAGTCAAACCCGAGGAACGCTCCTTTTTCCTCGAACACTCCGACAACCGTGAAATTCTTCGAATTTATCTTTATCCTTTCGCCGATGGGATCAAATCCGGAAAGGAGCTCCGTCACTATCTTCTGGCCGATAATGCAGACTTTTTTCCTTACATCTTCTTCGGTCTTGTTAAAGAACCTTCCCTTCACGACCTTGTGGCTGAACACGGCAGGATACTTATAGGAGACACCCATGATGAACGGAATGTCCATCTTTTCTTTCCCATATCTGATATCTCCGACGGCAAAAACCCTCGGATCCACATTTGCAACGTCAGGGCAGTCCCTCGCAATCGATTCTGAGTCCTGATAAGTAAGCTTCTCCGTGAAAGTGGCTGGCCCCCTGTCCTTTCCGGGATGGACCTCCATATAAGTGGACCCTGTCCCGAAACTTGAAACAAGATCATAAATATATTGCTTTGCCCCTTCGCCTATCGCAACAAGTGTGATGACGGCGAACACCCCTATCACGACGCCTAAGCATTGTAAGGGATGACCTCATCTTGTTACTCCACAGCGTCTCCAGCGCCTGCCAGAAGAATTCAAGTAATTCTTCAAAATACTTTTATCATAACCTTATCTGCTCCAATTTTTCGTCGCCGACGACCTGACCGTCGCGAAGCCTTATCACCCTTTTAGTATACTTGACGATATCAGCTTCGTGCGTTACAAGGATTATGGTCGCGCCCCTGTCGTTCAACTTCTGGAATATCCTCATGATGTCCTCGCCGGTCTTCGAATCAAGGTTGCCGGTCGGCTCATCCGCAAGCAGAATGGAGGGGTCATTCACTAGCGCCCTTGCTATCGCGATCCTTTGCCTTTCTCCTCCGGATATTTCCGGCGGCTTATGCGTGACCCTGATTTTCCAGACCGACCAGTTTCAGCATGTCAACGGACCTGCTTTCACGGCTCTCTTTTTTGACACCGTAATAATACAAAGGCAGCTCAACGTTCTTGATGGCAGTCAATTTCGGGAGAAGATTGAACGCCTGGAAAACAAAACCTATCTTTTTATTCCTGATGCTGGCAAGTTCGTTGTCATCCAGAGTGGAAACTTTGACGTTATCAATGATGATATCTCCGCTTGTGGGCCTGTCCAGGCAGCCGATAAGATGCATGAAAGTGGATTTTCCGCATCCCGAAGGCCCGGTAATGGCGGCAAATTCTCCGCGTTCAATATTGAGCGAAACGCCTTTTAAGGCCGGAACATCCACTTTGCCAAGCCTGTATGTCTTGACCAGGCCGCGTACGCTTAAAATGACGTCCTTATCGCTCATTCTTGACCCTGGAACCGTCCTTCAGTTTGGCGACGTTCGTTACCGCGACAACATCGTTAAGCTTTAACCCGTCAGATACGGCGACATTGAACGAATCCCGCAGCGAGATCTTTATCTCTTTTTTATGCGCCCTGCCGTATTTGACCAGGAACGCGTAATACTTATCCCCTTCCGACAGAACGCCCTCCCTGGGCATTATAAGGGCGTTATTCAGCGTCTGAGTGACGATCTCCGTGTCCACGTTCATGCCGTGGTAAAGTTTCCCGGTAGGCTTTATAAGCTCCACTTTCCCCCTGAAAACCTTGTCTTCTTCGTCGGGTCTGACCCTGCCGGCAACGGACTTGAGTTCAGCTTCATTATTAAGAAAATACGAGCTTCCCTTCAAAGACTTCGTCCGGATAAGCATCGGCCATCACCCTGACTTCCTCTCCGTTCTTCACCCCTCCGATATCCACCTGATCGATCTGGATCTCGATGGACATTCCTTTTGAATTCGTAACGGTCACTATCGGATCGCCCATGACCGCCGGCTCGCCGATCTGCACCGCGATATTCGATACAGTGCCGTCTATCGGGGATTTGATCGCCGTTCCGTCAAGAGTGAATTTTGCGTCCTCAAGCTGCTGGGATGAAGCAAATCCCTTGCTGTACAGGACAGAGATGCGCCTGTATTCCTTCAAGGCGTTCTCATAGCTGTCCAGTTTCAGCAAAAGCTGCCCTTTCTTGACCTCATCCCCTTCAGAGACGCCGATCCACTCCACCCTTCCGGGTGTCCTTGCGGCCATCTGGGCCGTTGTCGCTTTTACTATTCCCGGCGCCGCTACGGTGACCGTGATATTGCCGTTGCTGACCTTATAAGGCTTAACGGGGATCCTGCTCCTTTGTACGGAATTGATGTCGATCAAAAGCAGAACAACCAGAACTCCGACAATTGAAAAATATAATCTTTTATTACGCCTCAGTCCATAGCAAGCAGGTCAAACGCTTTTTTTATCAGGCTCATATTGTCCTCCTTCCGTGATCAGTCGAGTTTTTTACTGAATCCCGAGATACTGAAGAATAGTATAACAGAAATGAATATTATCAACGGCCATATTTCGTTCCAGAGATATCTCAAACCGATCCCTTTCAGGAATATCCCTCTTACTATCACAAGAAAATAGCGGAGAGGGATAAGCCGAGTTATCCACTGGATAAGAACAGGCATGCTGGCGATCGGGAAAATAAAGCCCGAAAGTATGAACTGCGGCGACATGATGACGTTATTGGTCATTATCGCCTGCCTCTGGTTCCTTGAAACAGTTGAAACGAACAGGCCTATACCCAGTCCTGTAAGCGAAAACAGGATGCCCAGAGTGAAAAGTAAAATGATGCTGCCGTGTATCGGCACGCGGAACCATAATGTCGCGACAAGAAAGGCGATGATCGAATCAGAGAAAGCAACGATCACCGAAGGAGCTATTTTCCCCAGCATTATCTCATATGTCCTTAGCGGAGTGACAAGAAGCTGCTCAATGGTGCCTTTTTCCTTTTCTTTGACTATCGAGAAGGTCGTGAGGATCATGCTTATCATCATAAGTACCTGCGCAAATATCGCGGGGACCATGAAATAAATGCTTTTCATGTCCGGGTTATACCAGATGCGGGTCTCAAGATCGAACAATGAAAGGCTTGTCAGGGTTCAATCCGGCCTTATTAAGCCTGCCGGCAAGAATCGCATTGGAATAAGTGAAATTGATCTGGTCAATGTATCCCTGGATTATCGTTGCGTTAGATGAATTGCTTCCGTCAATTACCGCCTGAACATCGGCGGACTTTCCGGAAAGAATGTCTTTTTTAAAATCTTTCGGGATATGTACGGCGATCGCCGCGCTGCCGCTGTCAAGAAGCCTGGAAAACTCTTTTTCACTGCTCACCATATATTTCACATTGAAATTACCGGTATTCTTTATGCTCTGAATATACGCCCTGCTCATTGACGACCTGTCCTCGTCCATGATCGCGGCAGAGATGTTTTTGATGTCAGTGGATGCGATATATCCGAAAATGACCAGCTGGATCAGACGGCATCATCAGCGCGACCCTGAGCATCCTCGGGTCCCTTACCAGCTGCCTGAATTCCTTTATCACAAAATGATATAAACGGCTGTCCATTAATCGATCCTTTTCTTGAACGATCTTATGCAAAGCCACATTAGAATAAACGCGAATACGGTGAGCATCGCAATTTGGGGCCACAGATAGGACACTCCGATCCCCTTCAAGAATATCCCCCTGGATATGCTGATAAAATATCTGGCAGGAACCAGGAACGTGAAAGGCTGAATGAAAAACGGCATGTTCTCTATTGGAAATATCATTCCGGAAAGCATCAAGGACGGAAGCATCGTCGCCAACAAAGCCAGCTGCATAGCTTCCTGGCTTGATTGTGAAATAACAGAAAAAAGAAGCCCCAAAGCAAGCGCACCAGTAAGAAAAATAGTCGCGCAAATGAAAAGCAGGATTATGCTGCCCTTGATAGGCACCATAAACCAGTAATGCCCGACTGCCGTGACAAGCACAACATCCCAGAAAGCAAGCATCACATAAGGCAGTATCTTGCCTATCATCAGTTCGTTCTTTCTTATGGGGCTGGCAATGAGCGCTTCCATGGTCCCCATTTCCTTTTCGGAGACGATGGTCAAGGATGTAAGAGAAGCCGAAAGCATCAAAAGGATAGAACTGATCAGACCGGGGATATAAAAATTCAGACTGCGCAGGTTCTCGTTGTACCATATCCTTGTTAATAGATTGACCGGCGCCGCACCAGACGGATTATGCACGGATTGCATAACAAGTAATCCGCTGAAAAACTGCTGCGCGATGCCGTTGATATAGCTTAAAGCGGAAGCCGCGGCCGTCGGGTCCGAGCCGTCAAGAATGACCTGAATTACGGCTTTCTTCCTCATGTGTATGTTCTTGGCAAAGTCGGACGGGATATTTATGATGGCTTTTGCGTTCCCGCTGTCCAATGCGTCCCTGAACTGGTTCTCGCTGGTAAGCGATGCCGCTTTAAGGAAATAACCGCTGTGGAGGAAATTATCTATCAACTGCCTGCTTTGATATGAATTTGAATTGTCGCGTATTGCAACAGGGATATTCTTTATGTCGAACGATACGGAATAACCATAGATGAACAGCAGGAAAACCGGCAAAAATATGGAAATTACAAGGCTTCTGGGATCCCTTATGAGGTGGATGAATTCTTTCCTGGCCATCGCATAAATATGCTTAAGCATTTTTGTTGTCCTGTTTTGTCCTTTGCTGACGTTCTACGAGGGATACGAACACATCTTCAAGAGAAGGAGTTATCCTGTCGACCCTTTTAACTTCTATGAAATTCGATGTCAAGGCGCGTTTGATGTCATCGATGAATCTTTCATCATCGACGACCGCATGAAGATATATACCGTATAGGGCGATCTCCCTAATAAGCGGAAGCTTCCTTAACAGCTCAAGAGCTTTCATTATGTTCCCGCATTCGATCTCATAAATAAAGCCTTTCATCTCGTTCTTTTTCAAGTTCTCCGGAGTATCGCAGGCGGCAAGTATCCCGTCGTTGATAAGAGCTATCCGGTCGCAATTTTCTGCTTCATCCATATAATGGGTAGTGACGAGGACCGTCACTCCCCTGCCCGACAAGCCCTTTATGATGCCCCAGAATTTTGACCTGGCCAGAGGATCCACGCCCGCGGTGGGCTCATCCAGAAAAATTATTTTCGGATCATTGATAAGGGCGCATCCCAGGGCAAGATGCTGTTTCGTTGCCGAAGCAAGCTCGCCGGTCAAGACATTCTCTTTCCCGTTCAGTTCGGATATCTCGATTATTTCTTTCTTCCTTTCTGCCCTGGTCTCCCTCGGGGTTTGATATATCCCGGCGAAGAAATCGATGTTCTCGGAGACCGTCAGGTCGTCATAAAGAGAGAATTTCTGCGACATGTAACCGATAATACATTTAATTTCTTCGCTTTGAGTTGAGATATCAAATCCGCCGACAGTTGCTTTCCCGGAAGTTGAATTTATAAGCCCGCAAAGCATTTTTATGGTGGTCGTCTTTCCGGCGCCGTTCGGCCCGAGAAAACCGAAGATCTCGCCTTTTGCTATGTCGAAATTGATCCTGTTGACCGCGGTGAAATCGCCGAATTTCTTGGTAAGATCTTTTACTGTGATCGTTATTTCAGGCATATTATCTTTTATTCTCCGGCGGTTTTGCGAGTTCAATAAGATTGATGAATGCTTTTTCAAGTGTCGGCTGGTTCGTGGTCTTTTTGATATGCTCAGGTGTATCGCATATAAGCAATGAGCCGTCGCGTATCAATCCTATCCGGCTGCAGCGTTCGGCCTCATCCATGTATGGGGTTGAAACTGATAATGGTAGTGTTGGTAAGCCCGTACAGGAGCCGCCAGAATTCGCGCCTTGAAAGAGGATCCACGCCCAATGTCGGCTCGTCCAAAAAAAGTATCTCAGGCGTATGAATGAGAACGCAGGCAAGAGCAAGCTTTTTCTGCATGCCTCCGGAAAGCTGGCGCGCGTATCGAGACCTGAAAGTTTCCAATTTTGTGAAATCAAGGGCTTTCTGCCTGACAGAATCCATGTCTTGTTTTGCAACATCATAGATATCAGCGAAGAATTCGATGTTCTCGTCAACTGTAAGGTCTCCGTAAAGGCTGAATTTTTGGGGCATGTATCCTATCCTGCGCCTGATCTTTTCCTCGTCTTTTTTGATGTCCAGCCCAAGTACATGCGCGCTGCCCGACGTGGGAAGCATGACAGTGGAAAGCATCCTCATTAAAGTGGATTTGCCGGCGCCATCCGGCCCCAGCAAGCCGAAAATCTCTCCTTTTTGAATAACGAGGTCCAGCGAGGATATGGCAACAGTATCCTTGAATTTTTTGGAAAGCTTGTTCGCGATTACAACGGGTTTTTCCACGGAATTTACTTTGACAAGTATATGACCGCGTCGGCAGGCATGCCGGGTTTAAGCTCCATTTTCGGATTGGGTATCTCTATTTTTATGCCGAAAACCTGGGTCACCCGCTCCTCTTTTGTTTGAATGTTTTTCGGGGTGAATTCCGCCTTGTCGGAAATATATGTCACCTTGCCCGTGAATTCCGTCCCGGGATACGAATCAACAAATATGCCGACACTATCACCAAGCTTGATCCTTCCGTATCTTGTTTCCGGAACATACAGCATCATTTCGAGCGTTGAAAGATCCGCCATTGTCACCACAGTGGAAAAAGGAGAAAGAAGGTCTCCAATTTCTACGGCTTTGGTCAATATTGTGCCGGAAATGGGAGCTTGTATCGTGGAGTCATTATAAGCGATCTCTGCAACCGCCCTTGAGGCTGATGATCTGTTCAATTCGGCCTCTGCAGCCTCATAAATACTTGTAACACTGTCAAAATCCTGATCGCTGATCATGTTCCTCTTTTTCAATGACTTACTCCTGATGTAATTCCTCATTGCATTGTCATATTTGATCTGCGCCGATTTCTCGATGGCGACGGTTTGCTTGAAATCCGCGTAAAGCTCCGATGATTCCAGCGAAGCGATTATAGAGCCGCTTTTCACGGTATCGCCCTCATCAACGGAAAAAGACACTATCCTTCCGGGTACTTTTGTGGAAACGGTGGTCTCCACCGCTTCGATAGTCCCTGATGCGGTTATTTTGTCCCTGTTGATATATTCATTAAAAGCCCAGTAACCGGAATATAAGACAGCAATGACCAGCACGATGATGATCACAAGGTTCCTTATTCCCTTCCTCCCCATATTCCTGATGCGGTCCAAAAGAGCTATTATGTTCATATAGTTCTCCTTTTTCCCGAATCGACCTTTATTTTACCCGTCGCTTTCATCGCTTTTTCGAGCAGAGCGTTCATTGATTTCATTTTCATGAACACAAGCGAGCTCCCTATCAACCCTTTCATGACCATAAGCTTATCACCCGGCTTTATGCCCAGCGCGCCGCGGGCCGAGGACGGAATAACTACCTGGCCTCTTTCACCCACTGTTACCATATCATAAAAATTCAGCTCAAAATCCCTGATCAATGGAACACCTCCCGTTAAAATGAATAGATATCTTTCCCGATAACTTGATTCACTTTTGCCTTATTTGTCTGATAATCGAATTGCGCCTGATAAAGATCTGTCCTCGCCTGAACAAGAGCCGTCTGCGCGTCTATCATTTCCAGGTTCGACCCGATGCCGCTCCTGTATTTTTCCTGGGAGATCTTGTAGTTCTCGTCTGCGAGGTCCACGGCTTTTTTTGCGCTCCCTATCTCATCGATGGCGCTGCCCAGGTTCAGGCAGGCGTCTTTCACCTCCAGGATTATCGCCGTTCCGGGTGGATTCCTCGTTCGCTTTTATTGCGTTCAGGTTCGATTCGGCTTCCTTTACCTTTGCGCCCGTGGAAAATCCGTCGAACAAAGTCCATGAACCGTTGGCGGAAATAGACCAGGAAGTAATATCGGTGTTGCCGGGATATTCCGGATACGTCATTTTCCTGTTGCCGTAAGTGCCGACAAGCGCAAGAGACGGGAAATAATTCGCGTTCATAAGCCCCACTGTCCTGTCGCTTATCTTTTTATTCAACTGGAAGATATTCCAATCGGGTTTTGAATCAAATGCCATTGCCACGCATTCCTTGTAAGGAGTGGGCTGTACGGATTCCAGGACAAAATCCTTAACGCTTAATTCAACGGGAGATTCCAGGTCCCATCCAAGAACATTATTGAAAGCATCCTTTGCACAGAGCAAGCGCATTGGCAGCTTTTTTAAGCGCGAGCTCCGTATCCGCGACCTGAACTTCCGTACGGAGAATATCAGCTTTTGTGGCAGTTCCGGCAGAATACATTGCTTTGACCTGATCTCTGTGCGAATTGGCCATATCCAGGGAATCCTGCGCAAGATCATGTAATTTTTTCGCCCTCAATACCCCGTAATAAGCATTTATTACATTATACTTAAGATCGATCTCCGCTTTTCTGAGGTTTTCGTTCGAAATATTCAGATATAGTTTTGCAATATCCAAAGCGCCGGAAAGTTTTCCCCCGGTATATAGCGGCTGAGAAAGAGTGAGATCATAGCCGCTTTGCACATAAGTTTCCGTTGTACCCACATCCATTGTCGATTCAGAAGAGCCGAACAGCCCGGCAGGAATAACGAATGTGGTAGGCTGAGAGGCCGCATTCCCATAAGTGCCGGTCAATGAAAGGTTCGGAAGAACGGCGCCGAAAGCCTGCCCCACTCTCGCATCTGCGGCTTTCGCATTTTCTTTGGCGGCGATAATGGCAGGGCTTTTTTCCATTGCGAAGGAAATGCTGTCTTTCAGTGATAACGTCTTAACAGCTTCAGCGGTCGGATCAGCAAATGCCCCATTCACATTGAACGCAATCAAGATCACAGATAATAATAAGACATATTTTTTCATCGATCATTTCCCCCTTTAATAATCCACCAGAGAATCAAAATATGAAAAGTATGATTAGTATGATATTGTAGTAGTTTGATAACTTTATTGTCAAGTTAAAACAGTTCTACGCCGGCATCCATCCTTTTCACCAAATGATCAACGCAATCAAGCTTGCTTATCAAAGGCAGGTATTTTTCGGATTCTGACATGTCCATGAGTTCAAGATATAAAGCCGGTCCGGAACCGGACATTTTCCATCCTTTCCGGGTTACCCTGTCCAGTGTTTCCCTGATCTCCTTGATCTTCGGGAACAGGTCAACGGCCGATCTTTCAAGCTCATTATCCGAATGTCCGGCACCAACTTCATCATATCTCTTGTAAACGTCCCTGTGTCGAAACCTCGATATTCGGCACTACAAGCAAAAATGCCGAACCGGTCTTTGGATTTATCTTCTCAATTTTGTCGCCCACGCCAAGGCACCGGGCGGTCCCGCCGACCAAGCAAAAAGGCACATCCGCACCGAGTTTTGCTCCAAGCTCGATCAGTTTGTCCTTATGTATATTCAAATTAAAAAGAGCATTCAATCCTATCAAAACGGCAGCCGCATCAGCAGACCCGCCACCCAGCCCTGCTGATAAAGGAATGTTTTTTTTGATCGAAATATGGACCCCGTTTTTTATCTTCATTTCCTTTAAAAGCAACTCGGCGGCCTTTTGAGCGATATTATTCTTTATGCCGGGCGCTGAACAATTGATAATGAATGCCGGCATCAGATAGTTTGATGATTATCTCATCGTGGAGCGATATTGACTGCATGACGGAATCAATATCGTGATAGCCGTCATCGCGTTTTCCGAGGATCTTAAGGGAGAGATTTATCTTCGCGAACGCCCGAAGCCTTATTTGATCATTTTTTGAGGATGGCATTCAACTTGGCCATTATCCTTGATTTTTTCCTCGCGGCCGCATTTTTGTGGATTATCCCGTTCTCAGAGGCCTTGTCTACCGCGCTGATGAAAGCTTTCGCGGCATTCGCAGCGCCCTTTTCCTTGGACGCGATGAGTTTTAACGCGCTTTTGAGAAGTTTCTTTAAATTGCCTTTAACGGCAACATTCCTTGCCCTGTTTTTCCTTGATTTCCTTATATATTTGATCGCAGCCTTGATGTTCGCCATTGATTACCTCTTTCCATTCAAAATTATCAATTCTATATCATCGAAATCTGATGTATAATAACATACGTTTTTTATGAAATCAATTAATGAATGGTTCCAGAAGAAAAAAGAGCAAAAAGAGATCGAGGCGAAAACAGAAAAGCTGGATCTGCCCGGGTAATTTATGGGTCAAATGCTACAAGTGCAAAGCCACCATATACAGCCACGATCTGGAAGCCAATCTCAGGGTTTGCCCGAAATGCGGCTTTCACTTTAAGCTGACCTGCTCCGAAAGGTTAAAGATAACCGCCGACGAGGGCTCTTTCACCGAGCAATTCAACCTGGTCGTCTCAAAAGATTTCCTGAAATTCACCGATGCCATGCCCTATTCCAAGCGCCTTGAAGAAGCCAAAAAGAAATCCGGCCTTAATGAAGCGATAATCACCGGTGAAGCAAAGATAGGCGGAATGAAAACTGGTCTGGGAATAATGGATTTCAGCTTCATTGGCGGGAGCCTTGGCTCCGTTGTGGGAGAAAAAGTGACCCGCCTTATAGAAACCTCCATTGAAAACAAGATGCCGGTAGTGATATTCAACGCTTCCGGCGGCGCCAGGATGCAGGAAGCCATAATGAGCCTCATGCAGATGGCGAAAACATCCGCCGCGCTGTATAAACTGAAACAAGCCAGACTGCCTTTCATTTCCGTCTGCACGGACCCGACAATGGCGGGGGTTTCGGCAAGCTACGCGATGCTTGGGGATATCATCATTTCCGAACCGGGAGCACTTGTCGGTTTTGCCGGACCAAGAGTTATCGAGCAAACAATTAAACAAAAACTTCCGCCGGATTTCCAGAGGGCCGAATTCCTCCTAGAACACGGCTTCATTGACATGATAGTAGAAAGGAAGGACCTTAAGGACACTCTTACAAAGACCTTAAAGTTCTTCATGGAGTGAATAATGCCGAACACGCCAAAAGGATTGCTGGATTTCGAAAAACCGCTGACCGAGCTTTTCAAGAAAGTGGATGAGCTGACACGGCTTTCCAAGCACGGTAAGATCGACCTTCAAACTGAGATCGAAGCCCTGCAGAAAAGGATAGAGATGCGAAGGAAAGAGATCTTCGCGAATCTTGATCCCGATGCAGATAGTATCTATCGCAAGGCATGTCCTGAGGCCTTCCACACTTGACCTTGTTAAATATATTTTCACTGATTTTCAGGAGCTTCACGGCGACAGATACTTTGCCGACGACCCCGCGATGATCGGAGGCATAGCAAAACTTGACGGGCAATCCGTTGTTATAATAGGCCATCAGAAAGGCAGTTCGACAAAAGAGAACATTTACAGGCGCTGGGGAATGGCAAACCCAGAAGGATACAGGAAAGCGCTCCGGCTTATGCAGATGGCAGATAATTTTGAAAAGCCGATCATCACTTTCATCGATACTGCAGGAGCTTATCCGGGGATCGCCGGAGAAGAAAGGTCCGTTGCCGAAGCCATAGCAAGAAATCTTAGGGAAATGGCAGGATTTCAGGTCCCTATTATTGTAGTTATTACCGGAGAAGGCGGAAGCGGCGGAGCGCTTGGCATAGGCGTGGGAAATAAGGTGCTTATGCTTGAATATTCAATTTACTCGGTCATCTCGCCGGAAGGATGCGCATCCATACTGTACAGGGACGCTTCCAAGGCGAAGATAGCCGCCGAATCATTGAAAGATAACCGCAAAAGACCTTATCGAACTGAAAGTAATAGACGAGATAATAAAGGAGCCTGTCGGCGGAGCCCATAATAATGTCGAAGCGACAGCGAAGAACATAAAAGCGTCGCTCCTGCGCAATCTTTCCGAATTGAACCAAGCTCTCAAAGGCAGAACTGGTTGAATCGCGATACAAAAAGTTCAGGTCATTGGGAATATTCGAAGAGATTAAGCCCGTTGTAGTTTCTTGCCGCTGTGGCGGAACCCCGCGATGCACGCCGGCGGCAGGCTGGCAGTATTAAGTTTAGAGATTATTTGAATGCCGAAGTGGCGGAATTGGCAGACGCACACGACTCAAAATCGTGCGAGGTTAACCCCTCATGGCGGTTCGACTCCGACCAGCGGCAATTATAGACATCATCGAGCCCGGGTGGTGGAATTGGTAGACACGTACGCTTCAGGTGCGTATGCCTAAACAGCATGGAGGTTCGAGTCCTCTCCCGGGCAACACAATTAGATCAGTAGTTCTCCGCCAAGACCTCGTAATATGCCTGAGGATGGGCGCAGGCGGGGCATTTATTCGGAGCTTCTTTCCCTTCGTGGACATAACCGCAATTCCTGCAGTGCCATTTAACAACTGTATCGCGCTTGAAAACCTTTCCTTCTTTAACGTTCTTTAAAAGTTTCCTGTATCTGTTTTCATGCTGTTCCTCAACTTCGGATATCTCCTTGAACAGCCTGGCAATTTCCGAAAAGCCCTCGTCAGCGGCAGACTCTCTCAAAATCCTTATAAAGCTCCGTCCATTCATGATGCTCCCCGGCAGCGGCCGCCTCAAGATTGCAGGCAGTATCTCCGACAACTCCCGGCCGGATACGCGGCAGTTATTTCCACATCGCCGCCCTCCAAAGCGTTAAAGAACCTCTTCGCGTGCTCCTTTTCATTTTCCGCCGTTTCCAGGAATATGGCCGATATCTGCTCAAATCCTGCTTTTTTTGCCGCGGAAGCAAAATACGTATACCTGTTCCTCGCCTGCGATTCCCCTGCAAACGCTGTCAGAAGATTCTTTTCCGTCTCGTGTGCCTTTTAAACTTTTCATTTTATCCTCCCTATTTAACCTGCGGAATATGCTTTAACGCTTCTTTTATCTCATCTGCGGGATACGCGAAATCCTTTATTTTCCCGGAAAGATAAGCATCATATGCGGCAAGGTCAAAATGCCCGTGTCCGCTGAAATTGAATACGATCACTTTTTCCTCCGTGGCCGCAATAGCTTCGTCTATGGCTCCTTTAATAGCATGGGTTGTTTCAGGCGCCGGCAGTATCCCTTCTGTCTTTGCGAAAAGCATCCCTGCTTCAAAACATTCCGTCTGATGATATGCCCTTGGTTCGACTATCTTCTGGTCGACAAGCAAGCTTAAAAGCGGTGCATTGCCGTGATACCTGAGCCCTCCCGCATGGATGCCTGAAGGGACAAAAGTATGTCCGAGCGTATGCATCAGCACCAGCGGGGTCATTCCGGCTGTATCGCCGAAATCATAGCTGTAAGGGCCTTTTGTCATCGTCGGGCAGGCCATGGGCTCCACGGCGACGAATTTTATGTTCTTTCCGCCTTTTATCTTATCTTTTATGAACGGGAAAGCAGAAACCCGAGAAATTGCTCCCGCCGCCCACGCATCCGACCATCACGTCAGGGCCTTTTTCGCCGGCGATCTTAAGCTGTTCTTTTACTTCCAAGCCCCACGATGGTCTGATGCATAAGAACATGGTTCAAGACAGAACCAAGCGAATATTTTGTATCTTCTCGCTTGACAGCATCTTCTACAGCTTCTGATATTGCGATCCCCAGGCTTCCCAACGATCCCGGCGTTTCCTTGTTTATCTTCCTTCCCGCTTCGGTCTTCATTGTCGGGGAAGGATCCACTGTCGCGCCCCAGGTCTGCATCAATATTTTCCTGTACGGCTTTTGTTCGTAGCTGACCTTTACCATATATACCTGGCATTCAAGCCCGAATATATTGCACGCGAAAGCCAGCGCGCTCCCCCACTGCCCCGCGCCTGTTTCCGTCGCTATCCTCTTCACGCCTTCTTTCTTGTTGTAATAGGCCTGCGCCACCGCCGTGTTGGGCTTATGCGAACCCGCGGGAGAAACGCTTTCATTTTTATAATATATCCTGGCTTTTGTCTTAAGCGCTTTTTCAAGGTTGTAAGCCCGCACCAGCGGCGTAGGCCTCCACATTTTATATATCTCGATAAGTTCATCCGGTATCTCTATCCACGGGTCCGCGGAAACTTCCTGTTTGATCAATGCCATCGGGAACAGCGGCGCCAGGTCCTGAGGCCCTATCGGCTGATGAGTTCCGGGATGCAGAGGCGGCGCCGGGGGCTTGGGAAGATCGGGAATAATGTTATACCATTTCTGCGGAATATCCTTTTCACTGAGCAATATTTTCTTTTCTTTCATAGTAACCTCCCTGGTTTGAATTTTTAATCCAGCAAATTGAATTCTATCACCGCTATAGCCAGCATTACAAGAGCAAAAAAGCACAAGACCGTCAGGTCCAGGGTCAACGGAAGGGTATGGACGTGAAGCATCGTCCCCCGGAGAAGGTCAACTCCGTATGTAAGGGGATCGATTCGAGTCAGTAGAGTCAGCCAAGGCGGAAGCCTGTCAAGGGGAAAGAGCGCGCCGGAAAGGAAAAAGATTGGCATGATAAGGAAATTGACTATCACTTGAAATCCTTCCATTTCTTTTATCCTTGCACCGATCATTATCCCCAGAGCCGACATCGCGAACGCAATGGCGAACATCACTATAAGGCTTATCAAAAGCACAAAAAACGAGAATCTGACCCCGACAAGGGGCGAAAGTGACAGCATTATCATCCCCTGAAAAAAAGCGACGCTGGCGCCCCCGAAAGCTTTCCCGATGGATATTGACCAGCGCGAAACGGGCGCGACCATCACTTCCTTAAGAAAGCCGAATTCCCTGTCCCACACTATCGACATGCCGGAAAAAACAGAAGTAAAAAGTATGGTCATGCTAACGATCCCGGGGAAAATGAATTCCGTGAAATTAACGCCCTGGGCTCCTTTAAAACTGGGCGAAAGAGCGCTTCCAAGCACAAAAAGGAACAAAAGCGGCTGTCCCAGAGAAGCGACTATTCGCGGTTTGTCATACCAATATCTTTTAACGTCCCTCAGCCAGAGGGTGAAGATCGCGCCTATATCCTCAAGTATCATCGTCTCCTCCACATGGGAGCGGTTGAATCGTTAGACTGGGGCCTTATCTGCCTGCCGGTCAATTGCAGAAAAACATCTTCAAGCGTCTTTTCGTGGTATTTATCTTTCAATGCGGCCGGCGAATCAATATCAACGATCTTCCCGTGGTCGATTATGGCCACGCGGTCGCAGATCTTCGGCTTCCTGCATATAATGCGTGGTCATAAAAATGCTGAGGCCCGTTTCATTGCGCATCTTCACGATATAATCCCAAATAGCAGCCCTCGTCTGCGGGTCCAGGCCGATGGTCGGCTCATCCAGGAACAATATTTTCGGGCGATGCATGAGCCCACGCGCTATCTCAAGCCGCCTCTTCATTCCTCCGGAGAACTTTTTGACTATTTCGCCCCTCCTGTCGAGCAATTCAACCAATCCAAGAACTTCGGGTATCCTTTGTTCGATCGTCTCTTTCTTCATATGATAAAGATTGCCGTGGAACCGTAAATTATCATTGACTGTAAGGCGGTCGTCCAGCGACGGGTCCTGGAATATTATGCCGATCTCTTTGCGAACAAGATTAGGGTCTTTGGACACATCATGGTTCGAGATAAGAGCTGTGCCTGAAGTCGGCTTAAGGAGCGTGCAAAGCATGCTGATCGTCGTTGTTTTTCCGGCGCCGTTCGGGCCGAGGAACCCGAATATCTCCCCCTTGTTCACCGCAAAAGAAACGCAATCAACCGCAGTTAAGTTGCCGAATTTCCGGGAAATGCATTTGACATCGATAGCAGTTTCCATTTCGGGGAATTATATCATTTATTTATCGAATCTCGAAGCCCGTTTAATAAAGTGTTATAATGCCTTTATGACAACCCACGAAACGAAAATCGTCGTCCGGTATTCGGAAACAGACCAGATGGGACGCGTCTATTATTCGCGGTACCTCGAATGGTTCGAGCTGGGACGCGCCGAACACCTGAAATCAATCGGTTTCCCCTATTCGGACATGGAAAAACAGGGCCTTTACCTGGTCGTCGCCGATACATATATAAAGTACATTAAACCCGCAAAATATGAGGAGACGGTCATGGTCAAAACGATGATCAAAGAAGTCAATAAAGCGAGCGTGGTTTTTGAGTATGAAGTCAAAAATGAAGGAACAAAAGAGCTGCTGGCGACCGGGAATTCAAAACTTGTGGCGATCACAAAAGACGGCAAAGTCACCTCCATCCCCGACAATATCAGAAAGATACTATGATCAACGGAGAACATGTCATTAAATGCGACCTGCTGATAATCGGCGGAGGGATAGCGGGGCTTTCCGCCGCCATAGAAGCAAGCCACAGCGGCAAGGTCATCCTCCTCACAAAAGGCAAAACCGGCGAAACAGCCACGGAATATGCCCAGGGCGGCATTGCGGCGGCGATCGACGAAGAAAAGGATTCTCCCCTCTTCCACATGCAGGATACTCTCGACGTCGGGGTCGGATTAAGCGACGAGAACGCGGTCAAGATACTGGTCAATGAAGGCGTAAAAAGAGTCCATGAACTTATAATATGGGCGTGAAATTCGACAAGATCGGCGATGTGTACGAGCTGGCGCTTGAAGGCGCGCATAGCCACAGAAGGATACTTCACGCGGGCGACGCCACTGGCTCCGAAATTGAAAGAGGCCTTGCCGCGACATTGTTAAAAGAAAAACTTGTTGATGTCCGCAATTTCATCTGCGGAAAAGACCTGATAATCAAGAATAATAGATGCATAGGAGCGGAAGTGATCGATACCCAAAATCACAGGAAAATAATCTTTCTTGCTAAAGCCACTTTGCTTGCGACCGGAGGCATCGGCCAGGTTTATCTGCATAACACCAATCCTTCTTTCGCAACAGGCGACGGGATAGCTATGGCTTACCGCGCAGGCGCTGAAGTGACGGATATGGAATTCGTCCAGTTCCATCCAACGACGCTTTTTATCAGCAATATCGTGGAAACAAGATTTTTGATATCCGAAGCGGTCAGGGGCGAAGGCGCCATACTTGAAAACACAATGGGCGAAAGGTTTATGCCGAAATACCACCTGTTAAAAGAATTGGCCCCCCGCGACGTGGTATCAAGATCGATACTCGCAGAAATGAATGCGACCGGACTCGGACCATGTGTACTTGAACCTGTCGCCGATCGGCGTAAACAAGATCAAAACAAGATTTCCGAAGATATATGAGGAATGTTTTAAACGCGGGATCGACATTACGCAAGAAAGGATCCCCGTCACTCCGGCGGCGCATTATTTTATGGGAGGGATAAAGATAGACACGGACGGCAGGACCAATATCGCGGGCCTTTATGCGGCCGGCGAAGTCTCTTCATCGGGTATACACGGAGCAAACAGGCTTGCCAGCAATTCCCTGCTTGACGGACTTGTATTCGGCTACAGGGCGGCTCTGAATGCGATGCATCAAAGCATTTCACCGGAAATCGGCAGGATAATAGAAAGTTATAAGCCTAAATTGACAGGACAAATTCCGCCTGTTATGGCGCCTGACGAGATAAAGCGTTTAAAACAGGACATAAAAACCATAATGTGGGAAAAAGTCGGCATTATCCGCAACGGAAAAGAATTGAGGTCCGCCCTTATTGGATTAAAGAAGATCAACAGCAAGATCAAGCAAATCCCGGATAATAAAGATGAATTGGAACTTAAGAACATGGTCACGACTTCCTTATTGATAACGCAGGCCGCATTGAACAGAAAAGAATCCCGCGGCGCCCATAACAGGTCTGATTTCCCTCTTCAAGATGATCTCCATTGGAGAAGACATCAGGTATTCAAAAAGCGGAAGCTATTTTTTCCGGGGTAAGGCCGTATATGTCCAGTATCTGAGACCTTTTCCCGTGTTCAATGAACTGTGACGGCAGGCCGATCCTTTTGACGGGTTTTTGGATCCCTTGATCGGACAAAAGTTCAGTGATAGCACTTCCAAATCCACCATCCAACACACCCTCTTCGACCGTAACAACCTTATCTGCTGCCTTTGCCAACTTGATAATAAGTTCGCTATCAAGCGGCTTGGCGAACCTTGCATTGACCACCGTAGAACTTATTCCGTTCTTTTCCGCTAGCTTCGCCGCCTTGATCGCCGGGTAGACCATGGAACCGATGGCAATAATCAGGAGATGAGAGGTGGGAGATGAGAGATGGGATGTATACACAATTTCAGCTTTGCCGATCTCGATTTTCTTGAATCCTGCATCCAAACCTATACCTATTCCCTGTCCCCGGGGATATCTGATAGCGATCGGACCGTTATGATCGAAGGCAGCAGCCAGCATGTGCTGAAGCTCATTCTCATCTTTTGGCGCCATTAAAGTCAGATTGGGGATATGTCGAAGATAAGCGATATCAAATATCCCGTTATGGGTCGCCCCGTCCTCCCCGACTATGCCGGCGCGGTCAATAGCAAAAACAACCGGGAGGTTCTGCAGGCAAATATCATGAACGATCTCATCATACGCACGCTGAAGAAAAGTTGAATAAACAGCAACGACCGGCTTGAAGCCCGCTTTTGCAAGCCCGGCTGAAAAAGTCACCGCGTGTTCTTCGGCTATACCGACATCGAACAATCTATTTGGATATGTTCTATAAAATTCATCCAGGCCGGTGCCATCCAGCATCGCGGCTGTTACAGCAAGGATCTTATCGTTCCGCTCAGCAAGATTTGCAAGGGTTTTGCCAAAAACCGATGTGTATGTCGGGACTTCGCTTTTTGATATCACTTTTCCGGTCTCTATATTAAAAGGGGCTATTCCATGGAATTTCGTCGGATCCGTTTCCGAAGGATTATATCCTTTGCCTTTTTGTGTATGCACATGCACAACTATCGGTCCTTTAACTTCCTTCGCGTATTGAAGCGTCCCGATAAGGAGGGGGATGTTATGCCCGTCGATGGGCCCGAGATATCTAATGCCGAGCTCTTCGATAATGACCCCGACATTGAAATCAACGACGAAATGCTTTAGCCGGTTCTTCATATTCTCGGCCCGTTTGACCAGATTGTCGCCTATCCTCGGGATGCGCTCGAGCATCTTCTCCACCCTGTTCCTGAAGTTAACATAAGTACTGCTTGTACGGAGTTTTGTGAAATAATCGGCGATCGCTCCGACATTCTTGGAAATGGAAAGCTGGTTATCGTTAAGGATAATGACGAGATTGTCTTTTAATCCTATAAGATTATTCATCCCCTCCAACGCCAGGCCGCCGGAAATAGAACCGTCACCAATGACGCTCACTACATTATATTTTTCGCCGGAAAGCTCTCTCGCTTTTGCAAGACCAAGTGCCAGAGATATAGAATTGCTCGCATGGCCGACAGTGAACGGGTCGTGAGGGGATTCATCCTTGTTCGGAAATCCGGAAATACCGCCAAGCTGACGCAGCGTACCGAACTTTGAGCTCCTGCTGGTCAATATCTTATGGGCATACGCCTGATGGCCCACGTCCCACAAGATCTTGTCCTTCGGTGAATCATAGACAGCGTGGATAGCCAGGGCCAGCTCGACGGCCCCAAGTGATGAAGAAAGATGACCGCCGACGCGTGAAGTCGTTTCTATGATAAGCGACCTTACCTCTTTTGCAAGATCTTCCAACTGTGAAGAGGACAAATGCCTCAGATCATAAGGAAGGTTCAGATTGGAAAGTAATTCCGGCACATTAACCTCTGAAGAGATATAAATTTGATATCAATGAAATTATGATGCCGAGAATGCCTCCTGTGGATACTTCAACAAGGGTATGCCCTACATCTTCATGACGGACCTTCATCGCATCGTACATCACGATCACCGCAAAAACAAAGACCACTGCATAGAACACTGAATCAAATCCCTGGCGCAAGCCCACTATTGTCACAAGGGAACAAACAAGTGCGGAGTGAGAAGACGGCATGCCGCCCGCCTCAAAGAAATGGATCAAATTGATCCTTTTTTCCACTATAAAATAATAAATTATCTTCAATATCTGCGCTAAAAGCATTGAGACAAGCGCGGTCATCAGCGTAATGTTCAAAAATGAGCCGATAATAAAAGCTTTGAGCATATCAATCCTTTCTTTGAGCCAGATAAACGGCGATATCCTTGAAAACATCGAAATTCGGACCGCCGGGCAAAGATTTTAACGCTTTCCGGATCTCCGATCGGGCCAGTTCTTTGGCTTTATCCATGCCGAGAAGCGCGGGATAATCGTTCTTTGAGCTTCGCTTATGGTCTAATATATCATCAATAATCTGAAACGCAAGTCCCAGATGACGGGCATAAGCCGTTAATTTCGATATTTCCGAGGACTTCGCCGAACCCGCTATCGCGCCGCATCGAACACTTGCGACGAAGAGGTCCGCCGTCTTATGCAGACCGATATAATTGAGTTCAGCAAGATCGATCTTCTTATCTTTAGCCCTGAGATCTGCCATCTGCCCCCCTACCACGCCGTCGATCCCCAGCGCTTTTGAAAGTTCAGAGATGATCCCGGCTGATCGATCCCCGCAATTTTTGGCAATTATCTCAAAAGCTAAAGTATTCAGCATATCGCCTGCAAGTATCGCCGCATCTTCCCCGAAAACTTTATGATTGGACGGCTTTCCCCTGCGTGTATCATCATCATCCATCGCGGGAAGGTCGTCGTGGATCAATGTGTAAGTGTGGATCATTTCGACCGCCGCAGCGACAGGAACAGCCTGTTTATAGCTTCCGGAAACAGCTTCGCAGGCAGCCAGCGCAAGCATCGGCCTTATCCTTTTCCCGCCGGACATGACGGAGTATCGAACGGCATCACTAAGTAATTTTGAATATTTATCCCCTTTGGGAAGATATCGGACCAATGCTTTATCAACGACCGCTCTTCTTTTTGAAAGATATTGATTGATGCCCATTTTTATAATCTTACAGGGATCCCTTTTCTGGAGAGATATCCCTTCAATTCCTTTATGCTGAATTCGCAGTAATGGAGGCAGGAGGCAAGAAGGGCCGCATCAGCTCCTCCGCGGGTAAGAGCTTCATATACATGCTCCATGGAACCGGCCCCGCCTGAAGCGATCACCGGTATATTAACGCCCCTCGATATCGTTTTTGTCAGCTCAAGATCGTAACCGTTCTTTGTCCCGTCCTTGTCCATGCTGGTCAAAAGTATCTCTCCAGCGCCGAGTTTTTCCGCCGTTTTCGCCCATTCCACCGCATCGATGCCTGTCGGCGTCCTTCCGCCATTCACATAAACTTCCCAGGACGGCTTGTCTGAATTTTTCTTTGCATCGATCGCGACCACGATGCACTGGCTGCCGAATTTATCAGAGGCCTTTTTGATGAGGTCGGGATCTTTTATCGCCGCGGTATTGATCGAAACTTTGTCCGCGCCGGACTTAAGTATCTCTTTGATCATTTTCGATGTCGTTTATCCCGCCGCCGACGGTGAAAGGGATAAAGACCTTTTCCGCCACTTTTCGGACGATATCGATCATTATGTAGCGATTTTGCGCGGAAGCGGTGATATCAAGGAAAGTCAGTTCGTCCGCGCCTTCTTTATCGTAAAAAGCCGCCAGCTCAACCGGGTCGCCGGCGTCCTTGAGGTCGACAAATTTCACGCCTTTTACGACGCGTCCCTCCGTAACATCCAGGCATGGTATTATCCTTCTTGCCAGCATCAGTTATTTTCTCCTATAAGATCGCTTATCGTCACGAAACTGTAGCCTTTTGCTTTTAACTCCTTCAATATGACAGGCAACGCCCTTACGGTCTGCTCGCTCCCGTTATGCAAAAGTATTATATCCCCCGGCTGAGCCTTATCGATGATCTTTTTTGAAAGAGCATCTGCCATTTTCTGGAAATCATCCGGGACTTCGTATCCGGGCGTGATATCAATGAAATCCCCCGCGTTCAATGACCAGTAAACCGTCCGAAGCCCCATCCTCTTTAAACCCTTTGAATTGCCTGGTTATAGCCGCCTCCGGGAGGACGGAAATACTTCGGCTGTTTGCCGGTTATATTATATATTACTTCGCTGCATTTTTGGATATCCGACAGCGCGTCGCCGACCGGCCTGTCCTTTACGGAAGTATGGGAATAAGTGTGGTTACCGATCTCATGGCCGCTGTTCTCCATCCGCATGATCAGGTCCGGATTATCCTGCGCCTCTTTGCCGACAACAAAAAAAGTCGCTTTCGCCCCGTATTTGTCAAGTATATCCAGTATCGGCTGGCAAAATTCAGGCTTTGGGCCGTCGTCGAACGTGAGAGCGACCACGTTCCTGTGCCTGTCGCCGTTCCATATCGATCCTGTTACAAACGAAATCGGCATTGAAAATGTTTCGATGGTCCCTTGAGCATTAGCAGGTAAGGGACAAATTACCAATGACCAAATTCCAAGCACCAGGCAAATCGCAATATTAAACGAACAAGGTACAAAATCTTAAGTCAATTTCCTGAAGAAGCAGCTGCGGTTCCCTGTATGGCACGCGGCACCCGTTTGGTCCACCATGAGAAGAAGCGTGTCCATATCGCAGTCATAATATATCGCTTTCACTTGCTGGAAATTCCCGGAAGTCTCGCCTTTCGTCCATAATTTTTTTCTTGAACGGCTCCAGTAGCAGGCTTTTCCCTCCTTCAGCGTTTTTTTAAGAGATTCCTTGTTCATGTAAGCCATCATTAGGACATCCTTTGTCTTCTCGTCCTGGACTATCGCCGGAATAAGGCCTTTGCTGTCGAATTTCAATTCATCGATTACCGCCATATTTATCCGTCCTTTCTTTACTGATTATCCACCCAAGCCGAGTCCCTGCCAAGAAGATCTTCCACCTGCGAAACAATGGCGGGATCTATGGAAATATAATGTTCCTCCCCCACTTTCACCATTTTGCCGTCCATGTGAAGATAAACTGGATCCCTGCCCTTTGAACGAGCCGAAAATGCTCTTCAACTGCGGAAGAGTGCTGAATTTCTCTTTATCCACCTTTACATGGAATATCCTTCGACCGCCCTCTTCTTTGAAAGCGGCTTTACAATATCGCATATCACTTTTTTTTCGTCGTTCATGGAATCCATGTTTACCTTGCCTTTTATGATGACTATCGCATCATCAAAAAGCATCGAAGCATATTTTTCATACGATCTCGGGAATATGACCACTGGAATGGTCCCCGTCATGTCCTCGATGTTCGCCACCATCATCAGTTCTTTTCGCCTGGTCGTCAGTTTTCTGCAGGAAGAAAGTATCCCGCCGACCGTCACCATTTCGCCTTCTTTCCTTTCGGCAAGATCGGAAGCTTTTGTTTTCGCCTGTTCCTCCAGAAGTTCGCTGATACGAAGCAAGCGGATGGCCGGAAATATAAAGCCCCAGCATTTCTTTTTCCATCTTTAGAAGCTCGTCCGGATTGAATTCCGCGGCATCGTCAGGCTCGGGAGCCCCATGATGAAAAGACTTCTTTTCTATCTGGAAAAGCGAACTTTGCCCGTTGGATGTTTCCTTTTGGGTAAGAGCAGCTTTATCTAAAGTCGATTCCAGCTTGTTCAATAGAGCGGCTCTCCTGCCGATGCTGTCAAAAGCCCCGCTCTTTATCAGGCTTTCCACCACACGCTTATTCACGGCGCGGAGGTCGACCCTTTCGCAGAAATCGAGAAGCGAAGTGAACTTGCCGTCTCTTTTTCCGGACGGCGATGATATTCTCCACGGCTCCGATCCCGACATTCTTTATCGCCACCAATCCGAATCTTATCCCGTCGCCGACGACGGTGAAATCTTTCAAGCTTTCGTTCACATCCGGGGGCATGACCTTTATTTTCATCTTCTGGCATTCGGATATGTACATGCTCACCTTGTCCGCATCGCCTGTGACGGATGTGAGAAGCGACGCCATGAACTCCACTGGATAATTCGCCTTTAGATATGCCGTCTGGAAAGATATGACCGAATATGAGGCGGAATGGCTCTTGTTGAAGCCGTAACCCGCGAACTTTGGAACAGAGATTGAAAAGTATGGTCGCCTTATTCTCGGAGAAGCCTTTTTTCTTCGCGCCTTCGATGAATTTCTCTTTTTGCGCGTGCATCTCCTTCTCTTTTTTCTTCCCCATGGCGGACCTGAGAACATCCGCCTGCGCCAGCGTGTAATCCGGCGATCTTGCTCGCTATCTCCATGACCTGCTCCTGGTAAAGTATGACGCCGTGGGTTTCCCGCAGTATCGGCTCCAGCTCCGGAAGCTCATATTTGACGGCGACCTGTTTGTGCTTCCTTTTGACGAAATCTTCCACCATTCCGCCCTCTATCGGGCCCGGACGGTAAAGAGCGATCAACGGGATTATTTCCTCGAAAGAAGTCGGCTTAAGGTCTTTTATTAGCGCTCTCATTCCCCGGCTTTCCAGCTGGAAAATGCCTATCGTGTTCCCGCTGCAAAGAAGCTGGTAAGTAGCGGTATCGTCGGTCGGAAGTTCCTTAATGTTCAGATCGATATCTTTGTATGCTTGATAATATCGACCGCGTGAGCGATCATCGAAAGGTTCCGCAGCCCCAGGAAATCCATTTTCAAGATCCCCAGCTCTTTCAGGTCATCCATGTCGTACTGCGTCATCGTCTGAGTATCATTTATAAGCTGGACAGGAACAAGATCGGTAAGCTCTTCCTTTGATATGACCACGCCCGCGGCATGCGTGGACGCGTGCCTCACCATCCCTTCGATCCGTTTTGCGTCATCGATGAGCGCTTTTATCTTCGGGTCCCTGTCATAGGCGGCTTTTAATTCCTTGATCTCCGCCATCGCTTTATCGATGCGTCACGTCCTTCATTATGGGGACCATTTTCGCTATCTTATCCACTTCCGACAAAGGCACCTGTTCAACCCGGCCAACGTCCCTTATTGCGGCCCTTGCCGCCATTGTCCCGAAAGTTATGATCTGGGCGACGCGTTCTTTCCCGTATTTTTTCACGACGTAATCTATGACTTCCTGGCGCCTTTCATAGCAGAAATCCATGTCGATATCAGGCATGGATATTCTCTCGGGGTTCAGGAACCTTTCGAACATCAGCCCGTATTTGAGAGGGTCAAGGCTGGTTATCCCGAGAGAATATGAAACGATGCTTCCCGCCGCGGAACCGCGGCCCGGCCCGACCTGGATGCCGGCGGACCTGGCGAAATTTATGAAATCATTCACTATCAGAAAGTATGAAGCGAAACCCGTCTGCTTGATGACGCTAAGCTCGTATTTGACCCTGTCCTTTATCTCGGGAGGGATGACCATGATCTCTTTCCCCGACTTTGTCCTTTGTCTTGACCCCGTATTTCTGATTGATGCCGTCAAAACTCAGTTTTTCAAGGAATGAATCCGCTGTCTCGCCGGACGGGACGGGGAAATCCGGGTATCAAATACCTGCCAAGATCGAGTTCAAGTTCGCATTTTTCCATGACCTCGACGGTATTCGCAAGCGCGTCCTCATTATCGGAAAAATTATTTTTCATTTCGGAGTAAGATTTGATGTAGAATTCGTTGCGGGAATTTCATTCGGTCGGTATCATTAAGGAAAGATCCTGTCTGGATGCAGAGCATTATGTCCTGCCCCCTCGCGTCATCCTTCAACGTGTAATGGGAGTCGTTGGTCGCGACGCAAGGGATATCCATTTCCCTGCTGAGTTTCTCAAGATAAGCATTGATTGTTCTTCTGTTCCGTCATGCCGTGGTACATCATCTCAAGATAGTAATCCGCGCCGAAAAGGCTCTTTATAAAACGCGGCAAGCTCTTTTGCTTTCTTGTTTTCATTGGCAAGGATCAGCCTGGCGAGCTCGCCCTTGGCGCAGCCTGACAGGATTATAAGCCCGTCCTTATATTGTTCGATAAGCTCCCTGTCCACTCTCGGCCTGGAATAAAACCCTTCGATGTGGCCTTTTGACACGAGTTTTACCAGGTTCTTATATCCGGTCATGTTCTTCGCGATGAGCGGTCAGGTGGTATGGCGACCTGTCTTCAGCTGTGTTTTTGGTGAATCTTCCGTTTGGCGCGACATACAGCTCGCTTCCGATGAGCGGTTTTATGCCGGCTTCCTTCATTTGCATGTAAAATTTCACGGCGCCGTACATGCTTCCGTGGTCGGTGATGGCCATTCCCTTCATTCCCAGGTCTTTGGCCCTTTTTGCGAGGTCCTCTATTCGGCTGGCGCCGTCAAGCAGGCTGTATTCGGAATGCACATGAAGATGTATAAAACCTCGAGACATAGGGGACTATTTTAGCATAATAATAAGGGAGGCTCTATCTATCTTCTTTGCCTGCGGTCAAGTTCATTCTTAATGTCTTTTTCAGATAAATAGTATCTGTCATAAATGTAAATTGGCTTGCTTACTGCGGATAATAACACTGGTTCAATTCTATCCAAAAGCGTTAGTGGTCTATCATTA
This sequence comes from uncultured bacterium, assembly GCA_963768305.1. Lineage (GTDB taxonomy): Bacteria > Margulisbacteria > WOR-1 > CAVSGV01 > CAVSGV01 > CAVYHE01. The sequence continues at coordinate 180,303 of CAVYHE010000003.1, read as the reverse complement.
TAATATCCCCTATGATAATATCCTGCATTGGGCTTAAAATCATAGATATCATAAATGCTCATAAAAACCCCTTGTTTATCCCTGCCAAAAGAAAGAAGATAATTTCCCAAGGAATAACCGGAATAATAGGGCGAATCCCCGATGTAATTTAAAAACCCTTCGGAAGTATGATAATGTTCTCCGCTTAAGTATGTTATGTCCCCGGGCTTAAGTTGTAACAGTTATGTAAAAATTCTGAAGTCCAAATATAATCATCATCCTGGTCGGACCCGAATGATGGATAGCTCTTTCTTTCGCTTCATAAAATTCGCGTGTTCCGCTCCATGGCTTAATACTATAATAGATTTGGTCAGCTTTATCGCTGATGGATTGCGGGCGATATTCAGATATTGGAAGAGTATTTGGATCTAAACATAAATAGATCCTTAAAATATTTATGGCGGTTTTAGATAACAATGGAGAATTTGGATTCATCCCTTGCCTAAGGCCAATATAAGGAATTTGGCTTTTACATACCAATGCCTCAAAAATGTCCATTATGCTTTTAAAACCAGGCCTTCTCTCGCTTTCTTCTCTATAGCTGCAGATTGTATATGCGACTTTTCTTATCTGCCTCAGCAATTTATCTTTTAAAGTCAGTTCCCGCGTTTTTTTTCTGATTTGTAATATCCGGTTCCGCGATCCATGGATCGACAGACTCTTCCCCAATTGTGCGTGCTGAGCCCTCAGTTCTTTAACTGTAGTTTGATTAGAATTAAAAGCAACGGGTGTCTGTGGGTCTTTTCCCTTTGCAGGTTGTTCCTTGACCAAAGTTTTTGGACCTGTGTTTATAGCCGCTAAGCTGCTATCGATTGTTATATCACTCATGCCAATCTATCTCCTCTTTGTTATCAGGCTGTCTGTCTGCGATTGCTTGTTTAATGGCTTTTTCAGAAATATAGAATCTATCGTAAATATATATAGGCTTACCTATCATATTCATTGTAATTGGCTCCATTCGCTCAAAAAGATTTGCTGGTTTATTTACTTTATAAAACCCGTCGCCAGGTTTAAAATCCCAAGCATCATAAACACTTAAATAAACACCTTTTTCATCTTTCCCAAAAGACACTAAACGGCTACCCAAATCAACCTTAGATTTAACAACAAGAGAAAAATAATGATCCCAATTAAGATAAGTAATTTCGCCCGGTTTTAATATTAATAGTTTAAGCAAGAAAGCTTTCGGCCAATAATAATCCGGCTTCCCGTTAACCTTGCTGTAATATTGTATTTCATTAAGTCCAGTAATTTTACTCCAAGGTTTTATACTATAATAAGTTATATCGGATTTATCGCTTATATTTTGAGGTCTATATTCAGATACGGGAAGAGTGTTGGGGATCCAGACACAAATAGATCTTTAAAATATTAGGGACCGGATTATTAGAATAATCTATTAAGTTATGCCCTTTTGATTTAAAGCTATAATCTCGAATACCCGTATAAACAGAATCATTAGTTGAAGCTAATGATTGAAAAACCTCTATGGGGCTGACATACCCCAATTGTTCATGGCTGCATATTTTATAAGCCGTTTCTCTTATCGGCCATAGAATCGGCCACAGTAGCGTCTCCTTCAAGGTCATCCCCGTAGTTGTTTTCTGCTTTGTAACGTCCGGCTCCGCAATCCACGGATTGACAGAATGGATACCTAATTGAACTTGCTGAGCCTTCAGTTCTTTAACTGTAGTTTGATCGGGATCAAAAGCAACGGATGCCTGTAGGTCTTTCCCATTTGCAGGTTGCTTGACCACAGTTGTTGAGCCCGGACTAATTGTCCGCAAGCAGCTATCGATATATATATCACTCATGGCAATAGTAAATGGGCAAAATCCATAGAAAACCCCCTCTATATAGATATCGTCAAAAACAAGATGAAATTTCAATATTATCGTGGCAAATAAGCAAAAACTTACGGAATTAGTAAGGAAATAAGGCTTGAAAAGTGAAAGAAGAGGAATATGTGAAAAAATGGGGTTATTAGAACTTAAAACTTATAACTTCTCGCTCTTCACTTCAATATCCGATTCTTTGCTGCGGCCTATGCCTTTGTTCTCCGCAAGCTTTAAATAACTGATCTTGTCAGGATCGATCTTCATCATCCGCATCGCCACACTGTCCGTGGAAACCGGATCGTTACCGGCGATAATGACATTCCCGTAGGTCGTGCCGTCTATTACCACGAGGTCGCTCTGCCTTATCAAATTCATGTCCACTATCAGGTCATCCAGCTGGCTGTCCGTCGGAAGTTTCCTTTTTGTCCATCTGTCTATCATTATCCCCAGAAGGTTTTTCATTGAGAGAGAAGGCGCCGGATCATCAACGATCTTCATCACGGGAACATTTATGAAAACTTCGCAATTGAGCACGAACATCGAAACACTGTATTTTTTATACTGGTTGTCGCCTTCCGGCAGCCACGCCCTCCAGATATAATCGGAATTAAGGTCCTTAAGCTGAACCCCTTCCTCTTTTGCCATTTGAGTATACCCTGCTGCGTCAAAACATTTCCATGTGTTCCCTTTCAAGGAACCGTCAGCAACGGTTATGGACCTGGCTCCGGCCTCTCTCGCCAGCCTGATGATCGCCCTGACCACGGCAACATTTGTCACCAATCCCGATCCTGACGGTTTCACATCATCCAATGAGATCTTTATGATGACCCTGTCGCCTTTTTTCACCCGCCCGCTCATTCCGCCCAACAGGTCCACTGCAGTCCTGACGGAAGCTTCGATGTTCGTCCCATTGACCACGGAAACAACGGGTTTTTCATCAGCGAACGCAGGAAGCCCCAGAAACAATAGCATCGCGATGAATATAAAGAACTTCAGAGGATTTGAAGTGATCTTATTCATCTTTTAATAATTCAACGGCGGCCCTGAACTCGGCCGTCACAGCTTTCAAAGTTGCGGGATCGTCGCCCGTGACGTTTTCGCCTATCATTATCCCTTTCGCTCCCGTATCCCAAATTATAGGGACTTCGCTTACTCTTACGGATTTCTGGGTGGGCACTATCACAGGGAGCATCGTCGACAAAACGACAGTGATGTACTGCTGAATGTCCCCTATGGTCAGCTCCTTGTCCCATTCTTCTTTGATTATTACGGCGGCTTCCACCGCAGCGACCGCTTTTTTGGACAATTTCGTAAGATCGTGCGCACTATAATCGGGGCCAAGCGAAAGGATCCGGTCACATCCTGAGAACTTGAAAATGCTCTCCTGCGCTCCGGATAACGGGAGATCTATGAAATCCACCCCCAGTTTTGCAAGGCCGTTAAACTCCCGGTCGCCGATGTTGTTATCGATCTTGATCCCGACGGGTATTTTCAGTGATCTCACTATGGCGATAGTGTCCTGTTTATCTTTCTGTCCGGGATCAAAATTCAGGACCACCGCATGAGCGCCGCCCAATTGAGCCGCTTCAGCCATTTCCAGTGTATCCTCCGGAAGCCGGACGATCAGTGTCAACGGTTCTTTACTTAGAAGCGATGAAAGCTTGCTCATGCCTGTTCTCCTTGCTGAAGTTACACCCGCAATAATTTTGCCTGTATAACCCGATTGATCTTGATATGTTCACCGACTCGCGGTAGAACGGCCTCATATCCTTATAATAAAAATCGATCCCGTGCTTTCCTGAAACTTCTTCGCCGACAGACCTGATCAGCTCATGCTTCTGGTATGGACTTATTAGGAGAGTTGTCGAAAAAATATCGAAACCATTCTCTTTGGCATAATCGGCCGTCGCTCCAAGCCTCTCAAAAAAACAATCTCGGCATTTTTCTTCATTATCCCCGCCAAACTCAGACAAAATTGCGTCATTATATTCGTCGATTATTATCGATCTTCTCCCGGTGATCTCATCATATTTTCGTAAAGTCCCGATCCGCTTTGCAAGCTCTTCAGCCGGATAGATGTTCGGATTATAAAAATATCCGGTCAGATCCAAACCTTCCCCGGCTAAAGCCAAATTCGCGCCTGAAAAGCACGGGGCGCAGCAAACATGGAGGAGAAGTTTCATTTTATATAATTCAGGTCTTTTAAAACTTTTCGTATCTGTTCTTTTTCGGAGTCATTCGTTTCGATCAAAGGCAGGCGCAGTCCACCGACCGGACGCCCTATCATGGCAAGAGCCGTCTTGACGGGCGTCGGGTTTGATGTGATGAACAAAACCTTGAACAACGGAGACAGCTTTTGATTGATCCTCTCGGCCTCATCTAATCTCCCGGCATGGAAAGCTTCGCACATTTTCTTGATCTCCTTGCCGGCGATGTGGGATGCGACGCTAATGACGCCGTATCCGCCCCTTTTCATGACATCGAGCGTTTTATCATCGTCACCGCTGTAAATAACGAAATCTTTCGGAGTTTTAGCCCTTATCTCCGCCACCTGATCCAGCATTCCGCTGGCTTCTTTTATTCCCACGATGTTCTTTATCTTCGCGAGCCGCGCGACCGTATCGGCGGTCATGTTCACGCCGGTCCTTCCCTGGATATTGTAAATAATTATCGGGAGCTTGGTCGATGCCGCCACCGCCGAAAAATGCTGATACATCCCTTCCTGCGAAGGTTTGTTGTAATAAGGGACGACTATCATTATCCCGTTCACGCCTATCTTTTCGGCCTCTTTAGTTGATTTGATGGACGTTGCAGTAGAATTTGAACCCGTTCCGGCGATGATCTTAACTTTTCCGCCGACAGCTTTTTTCACGATCCTGTAAAGCTCATATTCCTCTTCGTGTGTAAGCGTGGGAGATTCTCCCGTGGTCCCGTGGACCACCAGTCCGTCAGAACCGTTATCAGCCAAGTATTGCGCAAGCTCAGAGGCCTTTTTATAATCCACAGAGCCGTCCGCTTTGAACGGAGTGACCATGGCGGTCAGAACCATTCCGAGATCGATCATTTAAATGCCTCCTTGAGAGCCGATATCTTGTCCCTTATTTCCGCGGCTCTTTCAAATTCAAGGGCCGTCGCCGCGATAAGCATATCCTCTTCCATCGTCCGTATCAGGTCCGGCAGCTCGCTTTTCGGGACAAATTCCTTTAATTTGTTAATCTCTTCTTTCTTAACAAGCCGGATATTTTCATTGATATCCTTAACATCTTTTACGATCGTTTTCGGCTTAATATGATGCTTCTTATTATAAGCCAGCTGGATCGTTCTTCTTCTCTCGGTCTCCGACAGCGCGTTTTTCATGGACCGGGTGATCTCATCTCCATAAAGAATGACCTTGCCCGATATGTTCCTTGCGGCCCTTCCGATCGTCTGGATAAGCGAAGTTTCCGCTCTGAGGAATCCTTCCTTATCCGCATCAAGTATAGCAACTAGCGAAACTTCTGGCAAATCAAGCCCTTCGCGGAGAAGATTTATCCCGACAAGAACGTCAAACTCACCTTTCCTTAGCCCTCTTAATATGTCGATGCGGTCCAGGGTTTCCACATCAGAGTGAAGATATCTGACTTTTATGCCTTTATCATGAATGAAATCAGCCAGGTCTTCCGCCATCTTTTTCGTAAGGGTCGTCACCAGCACCCTTTCTTTCCTTTTGATGACAGTTTTAATCTCAGCAAGCAGGTCATCGACTTGTCCTTTTGTGGATTTGACTATTACCTCGGGATCTATAAGTCCCGTCGGCCTGATTATCTGCTCAACTACTCTTGATGACCTTCCGATCTCATACGGCGTTGGAGTAGCTGATACATAGACGACCTGATTTATGTGCTGCTTGAATTCCTCAAAATTGAGCGGCCTGTTATCCAACGCGGAAGGCAATCGGAACCCGTAATCAACAAGGACCTTTTTCCTTGCCTTATCTCCTTCGTACATACCTCTTACCTGAGGTAGGGTAACATGTGATTCATCTATCATCATAATAAAATCCTTCGGGAAATAATCCATAAGGGTCCCGGGCGGCTGTCCCGCGGCTCTGCCGTCAAGATGCCGCGAATAATTTTCTATCCCGCTGCAGTAACCCATCTCCCTTATCATTTCTATGTCGTATCTGGTCCTCTGCTCAAGCCTTTGCGCTTCCAGAAGCTTGTTCTGGGCTTTAAGTTCCGCAAGCCGCAGCTCAAGCTCCTCTTCAATTGAATTAATGGCGCCGTCAAGCTTGTCCCGGAATGTGACATAATGAGTACCCGGGTATATTGAAACGCTGTCCCTTTTGCTCAAAACTTCGCCCGTGACGGGGTCGAGTTCATATATCTTTTCAATAATGTCATCGAATATCTCCACCCTTACGATGTTCTTTTCATATGAAGGGCATATCTCAAGGACATTCCCCCTAACCCTGAAACGTCCCCTGGTCATTTCAACATCATTTCTCTGATATTTCATTTCCACAAGACGACGAACGATCTCATCCCTTTCACACTTCTGGCCAAGCTTTAATATGAACATCGCTTTCAGGTAATCTGACGGCGTCCCGAGGCCGTAGATGCAGGAAACTGAAGCCACAACGATCACGTCGCGCCTTTCAAAAAGCGACATCGTGGCTGAATGGCGAAGCCGGTCTATCTCGTCGTTGATAGCGGAATCTTTCTCAATGTAAGTATCGGTTGTGGGGACATAAGCTTCCGGCTGATAATAATCATAAAATGAGACAAAATATTCGACTGCATTGTTCAGGGAAATAGCTCCTGAATTCCTGGCACAGCTGGGCAGCAAGGGTCTTATTGTGCGATATGACAAGAACGGGCTTCTGGACGCGCTCAATGACATTTGCCATAGTGAAGGTCTTTCCGCTTCCTGTAACGCCGAGGAGCGTCTGTTCTTTTTCGCCGGACAAAATACCTTCCGTCAGCTCATTAATAGCTTTCGGTTGATCGCCCGACGGCTTGTAATTTGAAACTATCTTGAATTTATTCAAAGAGATGCAATGGTCCTTTTGACTTTTTCGTTAAGCTTTTTCAGATCACCGTCGTTCTCGATGACCATATCAGCCATCTTCCTGTATTCTGAATCTGGAATTTGAGAATTGATGCGGGCAATAGCATCAGCTTTTGACAGACCGGAACGGACCAATCGAATGATTCGCAGGTCTTTTTTGGCCAGAACTGCCAGAACTTTGTCGACCAAAGGCAGCAATTTCATTTCTTTCAGAACAGCTGCATTGACGATCACCAGATTTTTACCCTCGAACTTCGCCGCCCGGACCTGATCGCTTATCATTTTTCGCATTTCAGGATGAGTGATCCTATTGAGCTTATTTAGAGAGGGTTTGCCGGAAAAAACGATATGCGCCAGTTTCTTTCTGTTTATCGCCCCGCCTCTGTTCAAGACCTTGGAACCGAAAGCCTTGACTATTCCATGCCATGCTTTTGATTGAGGCAGTATCACCTGATGACCGATCTTATCGGCATCGATCACCGCGGCTCCATGCCTGCCGAGGATGCCGGCAACCGTGCTTTTTCCGGCCGCAATGGGGCCAGTAAGTCCTATGATTATGCTTTTCATTTCAGATCCGGGGAAAGTTTAACATAATTCAGAGAAGAAATGTACTAATGTGCTATTGAGGTAAAACCCTATTCCCGTCGCTCTTGAAAGTAACAGAACCGTTCAGATCCGTTCTGTAAACTTTTGCGCCGATATTTTCCAGCCTTTCAAGAGCATCCCGACTGGGATGCCCGAATTTATTGTGTGCTCCGACGGAAATAACAGCATATTCCGGTCTGACAGCTTCCAGGAAATTCATCGAAGTTGATGTCGCGCTTCCGTGATGGCCCACTTTCAGAACATCGCTTTTAATGTCATATCCTAATGACATTATCCGGTCCTCTCCCTCAAAAGCGGTATCTCCCATCAAAAGGAAAGAAGTGTTTCCGTAAACCAAGTGCATTACCACCGAATTATTGTTCAGATCTGATATCGTTCCTGTGATAAAAGGATCCGACGGATGCAAAATATAGCCCTTGGCTCCGCCACCAAGATCGACCGCCTGTCCCGCCCTGGCAAGCTGATATGGAATATGCTTGTCCCTTATCAGTTCCAGAAAATGCTGATAACTTCGTGATGGATGCGTTTGTCCGCTGTCCAGGACATGATCGACCTTTATATTTTCAAGGACGTACGGAAGGCCGCCAACATGATCCTCGTGAGGATGCGTCAGGATCAAGAGGTCAAGTTCGTTGATACCCTGTTTCCTCAAGAACGGGACCACGATCGATCTGCCGATCTGATCATCTTTTGAAACATCCGACACACTGCCCTCCTGCCTTCCTCCTCCGTCGATAAGCACTTTTCGCCCTGACGGCGATTCGATCAATATTGAATCGCCCTGGCCGACATCTATGGCTGTCACGGTAAGGTCCTGCGCGGCATTCGAATGTCCCCAGAAAAATATTAAAGAAAGGGCCAAGGCCAATATGATCAGCGCCGGCTTTAACTTGTTAAAATTCATTTTGATCTTTACCCGCCCATTAAAAACCTCGACCATATATATCACTATCATATAGTAAGCCAATATCACAAACAAATGGGGCGGCTTGAAATATCTGCAGGCATATGGAAGCCCGGCAAAAAAATAAACGAACGCATTAAGAATGATCAAAATTACCGTTAAAGCATTGTTCAAAACATAAGCTAATGGGAGAAAAATCAGGCCGATCAAAGTCGAAGTAAACCCAAGAATGACGGTCATTTCAAGCCAAGGCACGATAACAAAATTAGATAATACGGAAACAAAAGAGACCTGCCCCAAGTTATAAAGGATGATCGGAGTTGTGGCAACGGGCGGAGCTATCGATATTGAAAGCGCAGCCGCTAAAGGCTTTAAAACCGTTTTTTTCAGCATCTGCTCAATGACAGGCGCAACATGGAAAAGAGCCCAGGTAGCCGTAAAAGATGCCTGGAACCCCATATCAAAAATGTTCCGCGGATCGAAAGATCAGCAGGATCAAGGCTGCCAGCGAGAGAGAGCTGTAAAAATCCGTTTCCCTTTCGAATACGTTCGCGACAAGGGCCGCCTCGCTCATGATAACCGCCCTGACAACGGAAGGCCCTGCCCCGACAATGATGGCAAAAAGTATATTAATGGAAGTTGCTGTTGTTAATTTAGCAATGCGCGAAAGTCCTGCCGATTTGCATAAAGTCAAGACCAGCGACGCGATAATTGAGACCTGCAATCCCGAAACGATAAAAAGATGTATAACTCCCGCGGACCTGTAAGTATCCTTAAGCTCGTTCGGCAAAGGAGATGCCCGGGAGCCGAAAATTATGCTGCCTATCATCGAAGAATACGGTTCCTGCGATGAACTGTGTATCACTGAGATCAATCTGTCCCTGATAATGATAGAAAGCATTATGAAAGGATTACCGATCGACCTGGCCAATATCTTCACGCCTGACCCGGGCGAGAGCATCTGGCATCTGATATTTCTTTTTGCCATGATATCCGTATAAGAAGAGATGCCCGGATTTGAAGTGGAGATTATAGAGGACAATTTTCCGGCCACAGAGATCTGATCGCCGTAATATATCTGATCTTTCGATTTTTCGATGAACAGACTGATATTGCCGGAAATTTTACATGTCACTCCCCGGACGATGATCGAATGAACGCGTAATATCGTTCTTGTTAGGCCGTCAGAAAGTGCCGGCTCATCCGCGACTGCTCCGATTATCCTGACATATTTGCCATCGGCAAAATGCGAAATATCATTTGCAGGGATTGCATCGTGGGATTGAATGGAAAAAATGCCGAAAAGAAATATCAAAAAGATCACCAGATAGTCGGCTTTTTGCCCCGTTTGAAACATCATAAATGCGCAAATAATGCATGTGATCATTGCGGCGCCCGAGATGATCATTGATACGTGAAAAACATTGCCGGTCAAAATCCCAATAACAAAAGTAATCGTGATAATAATAAGCGGCGTCAGCATTTAATATACCGTGATCCTGTCTTTAAGACCGTCATATTTCTTTTCTGATATTCCAGGCACATTTTTCAGATCTTCAATATCAAAAAATCTGCCGTTATCCTTCCGATAATCCACTATCTTTCTGGCCATGACCGGTCCTATGCCCGGAAGTCCATCCAGGGCTTTCTCATCCGCTATATTGATATTTATTTTGGTGTTCGATCCGCCGGATACTTTCGCAGAAGCAGCAGCTTTAGTTGATTGTCCGCCTGTTAATGGCTTATCAACATTGTTTGGCACATATATTTTCTCTCCGTCAGAGAGCGGTTCTGCAAGATTTATGCTGTCCAGGTCAGCGTTAGATAAAACCCCGGATAATTTGAGAAGATCAATGATCCTGTCGCCAACTTCCATTTTATATATTCCTTCTCTCGCCACAGCGCCGCTAATATGCAAATAAATGGCGGCTTGAAGCGGTTTTTTAGGCTTAATGTCCAATTGAATGGTCGGTGATGCTTGCGGTGAAAGTTGTCTTGCTGAGGTATTTTGGTTGTAAACCCCGATCACACAGCCGATCAAAATCATTACCATAATCCCAATAATGATATAAAGCTGCTCTTTTGAAATATCCGGCATCCACAGACCCCCTTTAAAATAAAAATGTAAAAGTAAAAAGTTGCGTTTGCCTTTTGACTTTACAGAATAGCAATTTTATTGCCGGAAATATGTATGGGAAATCGAGGGGGAATTGACGAAATCAACTATAAATGTCGAATACGGCTACAACAATATCAAATGCGCCAGTATATTCTTATGATATCTTCAACATACTCTTTTGTTTTTGTGCTGTAGCCGCCGTTCCTCGAAATGGCGCCGTGCCCTTCCAGATATGACGCCAGCGCTAGAGGCACCTGCTGGGGATGCGATTTCCACTTATCGCATAAAAACCTGATATATCGGGTAGTGCCTTTTATATTTTGATCCGGGTCAAAACGGTCCTCGACCTCCAGCGCCGTGGAAGTCGTCGGCAATAGCTGGCCCAGCCCGACGGCGCCCGTCGGGGAAACGGACCTTGGATTGAAGCCCGATTCCCTAGCGATAAGCGCGCATATCAATTTTGGGTTCACGTCATACATGCTTCCGTATTTGACCATGCTGGAGGCCATGAGATTCGCATCCCAATAAGAAGTGTTCTTGTTGAATTTTAAAATGAATTGCTCTATCTTTCCCTGGGGATCATCTGCAGCCACAGATGCGTAAGAAGGCTCCGGAACAGCATCAACGTTCAGGTTGGCATAGACGGGGACATGGGCTTCGTTGCCGCCGGTCCCGGGGACAGCTATCCTTCCGCCGGTCGAGGCCGAGAAGATCGTGATAACAAATATAAGTACAATTATCGCTCCGGCGGCATCCATTTATCTGGTTTCCATGCTTTTTTCAATGGCTCCGTAATATGCGCCGATTAACTCCTGAGCGGGAATATCAATAAAGCTTTTTTTGCCTTTTTTAATTATCAGGTTTTTGCCTCCCACCTTGCCTATCACTTCAAAATTCACTCTATGCTTATCAGCGATCTTTTCGAATAAAAAGAGATCGCCAGGGGATATCGAAACTATTATGCGGGATTGGGTCTCCGAGAAAAGCAGCGGCACAGGATCAAGGTCATCCGTCAGATAAAGCATCGCTCCGATCCCGCCTGTGATACAGCTTTCCGAAATAGAAACTGCCAGCCCGCCCTCCGAAATGTCGTGAGCTGATTTTACCAAGCCGAGCCGTATAGCTTCCAGACAGGTCCGCTGAACGCTCTTTTCACTGTTAAGATCTATCTCCGGAGGGCGCCCCGCGACCTTTCCATGAATGATCTTCAAGTATTCGCTGCCGCCTAATTCTTCACCATTATTGCCGAGCAAAATTATCAAATCGCCTTTATTCTTGAGGTCCATCGTGCAGTAATTGATCTCATTTTCGCTTTTCGCGTCTATCAATCCGAGCATGCCGACGACAGGCGTCGGGTATACCGCGATGCCGTTGTTCTCGTTATAAAAGCTCACGTTTCCGGAAATTACGGGAACGTCAAAAGCCTTGCAGGCACTTATCATTCCGTCGATCACTTCCTTGAACTGCCACATAACTTCCGGCTTTTCGGGATTGCCGAAATTAAGACAATTCGTAAGCGCAATGGGTTCCGCTCCTGTGCATACGACATTTCTCGCGGCCTCGCAAACGGCCGTCATTCCGCCGGAATACGGATCTAGGTAGCAGTACCTGCCGTTGCCGTCGGTCGTCAGCGATATCGCTTTCCCGTATCCTTTTATCCTTAAAACTGCCGCATCCGCCGCGCCGGGAAGAACGACCGTATTCGTCTGGACCATGTGGTCATACTGTTCATAGACCCATTTTTTATTAGCAATATCGGGAGAGCTTAAAAGCTGAAGTAATACCTTATTGTGATCGCCTGAAGCTTTGATCTTACCGGGCTTATAAGATTGGACTTTATCGATGTAAGCGGGTTTTTCGACCGGCCTTTCGCAAACGGGACCTTCGTCAGCAAGCGATCTCGCCGGGACATCCGCGACGATTTCGCCGTTCATCCTGACCCTTACAATGCCATCGCCGGTGACCTTGCCGATATTGACGCATTTCAGTCCCCATTTATTGAATATCTTGATGACATTTTCTTCCGTGCCCGGTTTAACCACAAGGAGCATTCTTTCCTGGGATTCGGAAAGCATGATCTCGTACGGCGTCATGTCTTCTTCTCTTTGGGGAACCAGCGATATTTCGACATCCATACCTGTTCCCGCCTTGGACGCCATTTCAGATGTTGAACAGGTCAGCCCTGCCGCGCCCATATCCTGCATTCCAACAACATCGTCGTTCGTCAGAGCTTCAAGACATGCTTCGATCAGTGATTTTTCGGTGAATGGGTCCCCTATCTGAACGTTCGACCTGCGAGATTCGGATTCCTCAGAGAGTTCAACTGACGCGAAAGTGGCGCCATGGATCCCGTCGCGTCCTGTGGAGGAGCCAACATACAAAACCGAATTTCCCGGGCCTTCGGCGATAGCTTTGACTATCCTCGGGCCGATCTCCGTAGATTCATGTCCTTTGGCAACTTTTCCATCGATCCTTACTATGCCCGCGCACATCGCATTGACCAGGCAATTTCCCGTATAGCAGTCATCAAAATAAACCTCACCGGCAACTGTGGGAAGACCGAGGCAGTTCCCGTACCCGGCTATGCCAGAAACAACTCCGCCGAATAAATACCGGTTCCTTTGATTTGAAAGCGGTCCGAATCGTAATGAATTGAGGCCTGCTATGGGGCGCGCTCCCATCGTGAAAATATCCCTGACAATGCCGCCTACTCCCGTTGCGGCTCCCTGATAAGGTTCAACTGCGCTCGGATGGTTATGGGATTCTATTTTCATTGAAATGGCGAGCCCGTCGCCGATGTCCACTATCCCGGAATTCTCGCCCGGGCCGGCAAGGACCCTTGGGGACTTTGTGCGGGAATTTCTTTGAGATATCCCTTTGAGCTTTTATATGAACAGTGTTCGCTCCAGAGGACCGAATACATGCCCAGTTCGACTAAGTTCGGCCGTCTTCCGAGGGTTTTGACTATCCTGGCAAATTCATCCTTTGTAAGGCCGTGTTCAGCAATGATCTTGTCGGTTATCTCGATATTCTGCGGATTCATTTCAAAGCTATTTTATCATTTTTTCCTGCTGTTGGAAAGAATCTGTACTGGTCCATTACATTGGATCAGCGCTTCAGGAGATATTCGATGCCATTCGTGATCGAAGAAAGATTGTCGGTCATAAGCAACATACCAATGAAGATCAATATCACGCCGCTTGCGATCGAAATAACCCTTAAATGCTTAACGATATTCTTATAGAAAGTCAGAAAATAATTGAAAGCTATCGCGGAAATAAGTATCGGTAACCCCAGCCCAAGACAATAGAAGAATAACAACAACCCTCCGAATAATCTTGAACCGACCGTGGAAGCGATCGTTAAGATCGACGATAAAATAGGCCCGACGCACGGCACCCACCCCGCCGCAAAAGTCATCCCAAGAATAAGCGCTCCCCAGTAGCCGGAGGGCTTGGTCTTCAGATTGAACCGTTTCTCGATCTCCAAGAACCTGAAATGAAAAGCACCGGTCATGACCAGGCCGAAAAAGATTATCAGCGCCCCGCCGATGATCCTGAGATAATTCTGGAAGTTGAATATCAGGCTGCCTGCGTATGAAGCGGAAAAACCAAGAAGGATAAATATGATCGAGAAGCCGGAAATGAACGCAAGCGTTCCCATTATCGATTTTCTCAATACGAGCTTTCTGTCCCCACGGGAAAGCTCATCAATGGAAAAGCCAGTGACATATGCGATATACGACGGGATCAAAGGGAAAACGCAGGGAGTGAAAAAAGTGAGGATGCCCGCGAGAAAGGCGACGAATAAATTCATTTGACCGCCTTTTTTATCTCCTTTTCTATGTCCCCTGCCGGAAGATAATGCGAACGGAAAACGATCTTTCCCGCCTTATCAACGATGAAAATGCTCGGAATGAACCTGACCTTATAAGCATTCGCGGCATCGCCTCGTTCATCCAGAAGGACCGGAAAAACTATCTTGTTTTCGCTTGCAAATGACGATACATAATGCGCGGATTTCCCTTATGTCTGACGCCGAGCATCTCGAAATCTTTTGCAGTTGAGCTTTCTGTAAACGGAATTCAGTTGCGGCATTTCTCCCTGGCAGGCGGGGCACATGTCTGAAAGAACACCAGCATGACGGTCTTTCCCTGAAATGACTTCAAGGAAATGTCCTTCCCGGCAAGGTTCTTTAATGTGAAATCCGGGGCTTTATTTGAAGTCGGAGCGGCGCTGCTAAAGCAAATGCGGCCGATGCAACCAAATAAATCAGACATGAACAATATCGTTCTTTTCATGAAATTCCGCCGCCTCCTGTTTTTTGGAGTCTGGCGGGCCCGAAGGGATTTGAACCCTCGATCTTCTGCGTGACAGGCAGACGTGTTAGACCAGGCTACACTACGGGCCCAAGAACTTTTATATTATAGACAATAGATGCATGCTTTGCTAGTATAAAAATAATGCTGAAAACCCGTGGAAAAAAGATAGTCGATGAAAAAGGACGGGAAGTGGTCCTGCGATCCATCGGCATAGGCGGATGGCTGATGATGGAAGGCTACATGCTCGGCGGAAAGAACATTCCCGAACATGTATTCAAGAACAAGATCAGGTCCCTTTACGGAAAGGCAAAACTCGAGCGATTTCACTTCTGAATTCCAAAAGCATTTTTTCAATGAAGACGATGTCGCACGCATCAAAAAGCTCGGTTTCAACTGCGCCCGATTGCCGATCAATCACAGGGTATTGGACAAAAAAGACGGTTTCAAACTTCTTGATAAGATAGTCGGATGGTTCAGAAAATATAAAGTTTATCTGATACTTGACCTTCACGCGGCGCCGGGCTCCCAGAATCGCGACTGGCACAGCGACTCGGACGGAACAGCAGGCCTATGGGAGAACGATAAATTCGTCAGGCAGACCGTGAACTTATGGGACAAGATCTCAAAAAGGTACAAGAATGAATCGACGATCGCCGGCTACGACATACTTAATGAACCGGTCACAGATAAACGTCGGCAAGCTCAATAAGCTTGTATTTGAAGATCATCAATGTGATCCGCAAGAACGGCGACAACCACATCCTTTTCATCGAGCCGAACAACTGGGCGGCGGATTTCAAGGGCATAAAAAAACCGAAGGACGATAATTTCGCCTGGAGCATTCATTTTTATGTGCCAGTGAATTTCACTTTCAACTGGGACCCCCTGCTCTGCTGCCCCGGCAAAAAAGAATTGAAAGATCACCTGAAGCGGTTCCGCGATATCCAGAACAGGGACAATGTCCCCGTTCTTGTGGGCGAATTCGGCGTCGCGAGCAGGTGCCCCGTTTGCAACAGCGAGCTTAAGTGGGTGGAGCACGCGCTCGGCATTTTCAGGGAATTCGGCTGGTCGTGGAGCTACTGGACATACAAGAGCGTCGCGGGCGCGCTTGTTCCCGACGGAATATACAGGATATTTGACCATGAAATGTTCCGCAGGGATTCGGACGCGCCGGGCATGGAAAATATCATCAAGGTCCTGAGGACCGGCGAAAAAAGGTTCTACAGGACCCTGGACACTTCGAATTTCATGCTGCACCGGAAGCTTCTAAAGTCCTCTCAAAAGACTGATCTTTTAAGATCATCTGAAATTCCCTCTTGATATTGACGATATATATATAGGAGGGATATCCTTTGGGTGAACCTGGGAAAATACCACATATTAATCATAATTCCGGGGTCCATAAATACATCGCCGATTGCAGCAGCATGATAGCGAAAAGGATCATCATGTCCGGCGGTCGCGGCATTTTAGATGCGACCCCGAATGGATTGATACTTCAAGCCGAAGGCAAGCCCGAGAATCTGGGATGCCCAGAGTTAGGCCTAGCGCTGAGACACGTACTTTATGCGCAGAAAGAGGGCGTGAACTCGCCAGAAGTACTTCTCCCCGAGAACCCCCTCAAGCTAATGATAAGTCCAGACGTTAAAGGCGGAATAATGAACGAAAAAAACTTAACGGAAAGACTATCTGAAAGCATGAACGCGCTTATACTCGATGGATTAGAAGGGTCCCGCGATACACTTGCGAAGAACGGGGTCAGCATCGTTGAATGGGCGAAAATGAACTTTGAAGAACTGGATCTGCCCAAGATCAATACCAGGCGGGAGCTTGCGAACTACGCTTCCGACAGAATAAAGAATCCCCTGTTCTGTTTGAGCGGCCTTGTGGACCGGACCTCGAAGATCGTCCATGACCTGAAAGTGCAGGTGTACTCGCTGCGCACGGCGGAGATTGTGGGCCAAAAACCCGTATCTGCTTCGATCATATCCGAACTTAAAAAACTCAAAGAGCAGACCTTCCTGGCGCCTTGCGAAGAAATGTTCACGCACCAGAAAAAGATCGACGACGTCCTTTTAAAACTGGAGCACTTTGCCGGCACAAAAAGAGGCAAATCGAGCAATATGGCAATATCAATTGAGGGCCTGACGCATGATGTTTCCAAAATACTTGAAAACCTTGAGATATTCGACCCCGGTAAAATATCGAACATAGCCGAAGAGCTGAAAAAAATCGGATTGATCATAGGATCAGGCAAGGACCTGACCGCCGACAAGGTCAATAAGGCATTAGATGAGAGCTTCGCGGTCCTGGACAAGAACATAAACGGCATAAAACTTTCCGTGGATCAAATGTCGGAGAGGATCAATGAACTCGTGAAACTTTCCGCCGATTATGCCGGTAAAATGCTCACGAAGGAAAAGGAGGAAGAAGCTTTTCCGAAAGAGATCCCGGAGAAGGAAGAGGTTGCGGTCGTCATAGTACCTAAGACAAACAAGGAAATAGCGGGCGGCGTAACGATACTTGTAGTTGATGATAATGAAGCGGCAAGGTCAATGATAAAGGACTTTCTCGAGGCCGCCGGCTACAATGTGAAGACCGCGGTGGACGGCAAAGATGCGGTGGCGATGATAAATTCCATGGGGGAAAATCCTGACGCGATATTTACCGATCACAACATGCCGAATATGACCGGCGTTGAACTCGCCTTGCACATAAGGCGCAAAGACCGAACAACTCCCATATTTATAGTGAGCGGAACCCCGCCCGAGACAGGACCTGAAGAATTGCGAAGAACTATCGAGCTGGGGCTGGCACAGTACATCGCCAAGGACAGTCAAACATTGTCCCAGATCCTTTTGGGGGCGAACAAGGCAGCGCAAATAAAAGCCGGCTTTATTCCCGCTGAAGAGGCGAAACCCCAAAAAGCAATGAACGGACAAGAACCTAAATTACCTGCGCTGGAACCCACGCCCCTGCTGAAGTTGATCGATGTTATTGCGCATAAACTGAATAACAACATATCGATCTTTATTTTTGCAACTTTTCTCAAGGCAAATGAAGATCCTGCCGGAGAGCATTATATTTCGACCGTCGGAATGATAAACAAAGCGATCGAAAAGCTCACTGAATCTGTCGCAATGCTGGAAAATTTCGCAAAGGGATCATCCCGGCTGTACAGACCGGCCTGGTTGGGCGGTTTAGGCAAACTCTCACCCGCGGATATCCTGAAGGACCTCCCCGACGACATATTAAATGACCCTCAGCAAAGAGCGCAAATATCCATGGGGGAATTATGCGCGGCAAAAGACCTGGGAAGCATACAAAAGTTATACGAGGCCGCGGCGATCCTCGCCGTCCTGTATTCGCCTGTCCTGGCTATGGCCGCGCAACATTATGAAAACCTTAAGAAAAGATATGCCAAATCCGATGACGATGCAATAGTGAATTTCATGACCCTGTTGAACGCTTTCAATCTGGCCATCTTGAAGATCCCCGATGGCGAAAGAACATTGACAGCCACAATCGATCACTTAATAAGATAAATCCTTTTGAGGATCCGCAGATCTGGAAAAAATGAGCCGGCTGGGATTCGAACCCAGGACCCTTACATTAAAAGTGTAATGCTCTACCAACTGAGCTACCGGCCCGCTCGCTAACGCTCGCAATGACAAAATCCCAATTTCAAATGACAAATTAAATCCAAGATCCAAATGCCCCAATTTGACATTTGCCATTGGACATTTGTCATTCCATTCTCCGAAGCCCATAGGGCGAAGGAGAATGGTGGCGCAGGCCGGAATCGAACCGGCGACACGCGGCTTTTCAGGCCGCTGCTCTACCGACTGAGCTACCGCGCCATCCTAATAATCAATTACTGGCACGATTTCCTGAAAAAATACGAGAACCAGCTTGCCGGGACCTTTGTCTGCCTTGTCACCTGAAGGTACAGGCTGGAAGGCGGCCTGTACGGAACATTGGCAAGCTTCATGTTCGCTTCCTCCAGAAGCTTGTCGCCCTTCTTGTTATTGCATCTTACGCAGCAGGTGACGACATTTTCCCAGACATCCTCGCCGCCCCGCGAAGTAGGGACAACATGATCTATGGTCAGGTTCGTCCCTTTCTTGCAATACTGGCACGTGTAATTATCCCTTAAAAAAATATTCCGCCTTGTAAAAACGACGCCGCTATACGGCAGCGGGATGTATTCCCTCAGTTTTATCACCAGCGGAAGGATGTATTTCCCGCTGTTCACGTACTTTTTGCTGTTCTCTATCCTTTCCGCTTTCCCCTTGAAAATAAGGATGAGAGCCCGTTTCCAGCTGCAAATATTTATCGGTAAAAAAGTCGCGTTCAGGACCAGGACCTTGGACTCCGGAACTTGCCCCGACCGGTCAGATTCCATTAAATTTCACCCTGGATTAATATTATATCACAACAGTTCCTTGAACTTCACCATTCTCTTCTTCATGTTGATCATTTTGCCGTC
Organism: uncultured bacterium; assembly: GCA_963768305.1. GTDB lineage: Bacteria > Margulisbacteria > WOR-1 > CAVSGV01 > CAVSGV01 > CAVYHE01. Next base: position 160,938 of record CAVYHE010000003.1, on the reverse strand, counting down.
CATGACGAAAGTGCCGTCGCCATTGGCGTGGAACATCCTGCGCTCTCTCCTTTTCGGATCGGCCCAGGCTTTGACCGCCTCAAGCATGAAGATCGCGTACTTATCGGCCCAAGAAACATCTACCACTTTGCATTCGACATTGTAAATGCATTCCTTGATGAGCGGAGCAGGAGACCTTTGCGGCCGGAAGAGGCGTCAGTTTGAATCTTTTGAACTTATCGATATCCTTGCCGGAACAATTGCCGACATCGATGACCGTTTTGATGATATCAACGGTGGGGATCGCGACGACGCATTCCTTCGTCGAGATAAGCGCCTTGTAGCTGTAGTCTGCGGGGCTGACGACACAGGCGATCAGAGCGGGAGTGAATTCCACCATCATGGTCCAGCTCATGGTCATGACGTTCGCGCGACCTTTTTGGGCCGTGGTCAACATCACTACCGGCCCGGGCTCGATGAGATGGAAGACTTTGGAGAGCGGGAAGTCTTGTAAGCTATTTTTCATTATTCCCCCGGCTTTTGTTAAGGAAATCGGAGAGGGAGGGATTCGAACCCCCGGTACTGTTTCCAGTACAGTAGTTTTCAAGACTACCGCCTTAAACCGCTCGGCCACCTCTCCAAAAACCGTTCATGATTATCTCATACGCCCTACCCTTTTTCAATTTTGCCCCCTCTTCATCATCGTCATCTCTGAAATCAATAAATGCTATAATTAAACAAATGGTAAAAATCGGCTCATATCTTCTCCCATCTAACGTGATACTTGCCCCGATGGCCGGCGTAACGGACCTTCCGTTCAGGCTCATCTGCCGGGAACACGGCGCGAAATTCGCTTTCTTTGAGATGATAGACTGCAATTCAATAATTTACGGCAAGAAAAAAGAGAACGACATCATCAAAACAATTTCAAAGGACAGTCCGATCGCGGCTCAGCTGGTGGGACCTGAGCCGGAGATGATGCTGAAAGCCGCGGAATACCTGGTCAATACGCTCGATATTAAGTTCCTCGATATCAACGCCGCCTGCCCCGTCCCCAAAATGCTGAAAAAGAAGGCCGGCGCGTATTTTTTAAAAAACCCGGAGAACCTTTACAGGATCCTGGAATTATTATCTTCGAAACTCAGGCTGCCGATAACCGTAAAGTTGAGATCGGGCTTTAGCGGGAACGATCACCAGCATATAGAAGAAATCGCGAAACAATGCGAAGCTAACGGCGCTGCCGCGATATTCATGCACGGGCGGACGCAGAAACAGGGCTATTCGGGGGATATCGATCTGGAAGCCATAAAGACCGTCAAAGAGGCGGTAAAAATTCCCGTGTTCGGCTCCGGCAATATAATGAATTCGGTGCTTGCGAAAGAAATGATCGAAAAAACCAGATGCGACGGCATCATGGTTGCAAGAGGCGCGTACGGTAATCCGTGGATATTCAAAGAGATAGAAACTTATCTGAAATCCGGCGAACCGGAAGAAGAACGAACGCTGGATGAACTGCTTGATGCGGCAAAAAAGCATCTCGACTATATAGATAAATACCGGAACATGGAGGCCAAAAGCAAGGTCGGCTACATGAGAAAAGTCGTGCAATGGTATGTGAGGGATTTCCCGCATACAAGCTGCATCCGGAGAATATTGAACAACGCCGGCACAAAAGGTCAGATAATAGCCTTACTGGAAAGAGCGCCGGAGATCATTGCAGGAGCCGGAGCATTCCCTTCAGAAGGTCCAGAGGAAGACCGACAACATTATTGCGGTCGCCTTTGATCTTTTTCACGAACTTCTCCCCTATCTCCTGTATCGCGTATGAGCCGGCTTTATCAAGCACCAGATCATTTTTCAAATAGTCATCAATATCTTTTTCGCTTAATCGCTTGAAAGTAACTTCGGTCTCCGCGTGGCCTGTTACCGACCGCCCTTGTTTTATCAAGGTGATCCCCGTCATTACCTGATGAGTGCGGCCTGAAAGGGCCGTGAGCATTTCTTTCGCGTGAGAAAGGTCATTCGGTTTGCCGAAGATCTTTCCGTCAAGCACCACGATGGTATCGGCGCCTATGACCAGGGCATCCCAGTTGCGGCCGGCCACGTCTTTCGCTTTTTCATATGAGGCCTTTTTCACAAAATCAACGGGGCCGGAAATATCGAGGACGGATTCGTCAAAACCGCTCGGGACGACCGTAAAATCTTTTACTATCTCCGTCAGCAGTTCTTTCCGCCTTGGCGACGCTGATGCAAGGATAATATCCATTGGTTTATTTTACATCACGCTGAAAATCAGTTCAAATAAAAAGGCCCGACAGTGACTTAACACAACGGGCCTTTATTAAGATCAATCAAAAACGATTACATTCTTGAATTGAAATCTCTGCGCGGTCTGTCGCTTCTTTCGGTCTTTGGACGGGCTTCGTTGACCACGATCTCTCGTTCGCCGAACTTTTGCCCGTTCATCGCTGAAATAGCTTTTTCCATATCGGCATCGTCAACCTCCACAAATCCAAAACCTTTGGACCTGCCGGAGAATTTGTCTGTTACGATCCTCGCAGCAACGACTTTAACATGCTCTTCGAACTTCGCTTTAAGCTCGTCTTCGGTCGTGCTCCAGGGAAGGTTGCCTACGAATAAACTCTTCACCATTTACTTTTCACCTCACATTTAAACTTCTTCGTTAATGACTATAAAACAAAAAATCCAAGACGAAGTGGTCTTGGATGAATACAAGCTACTCTATACTGTTATAAAAACGCCTAACGTACAAAATCATTAACCTCGACTCTCGAGAGCACAGTATACATGAAAGCTCCGTTTTTGTCAAGCGTTTGTTTTTGCAAGTCTTTTCTTATATAATTCCTTTGGATTTTGGCATTTGGATCTTGGATCTCAGCGTAGCTCTGGAGGGGTACCCAAGTGGTTCAAGGGGGCAGTTTGCTAAACTGTTAGTACGTCGTTAAGACGTAGCGTGGGTTCGAATCCCACCCCCTCCGAATATGTTCATGCGCCCGTAGCTCAATTGGATAGAGTAACTGACTACGAATCAGTAGGTTGGAGGTTCGATTCCTCTCGGGCGCGTTTATTCTGCGTTCTTAAGAAAATCTTTAATCTTTTCCTGCCCGTCACTGGTCTTTGAGAGCATTTCCGCCACTTCCGCGCGGGTCAGCGCCTTGAAAGGTTCAAAATCCCTCCCGATAAGATAATCCAGAAGTCCGTAATTCCTTGCGGCCGTTATCGTCTTCGCGGCCCAATGGTCAACAGGAACATCATTAAAAGGCTTTTTATCTATGAAATCAGGTGCTGTTGCTTCCGTAAATCTGGTGAGAATGGTCGTACCCTCCACTCTGGAGATAACTTTCTCCGGCCTGAACGCTCCGCCGGGATATGTTCTCATATATTTAGCAGCGGACACGGCCTTGATATATTTCGCCGCCCAGTAATCCTTTTTGACGTCCGGGAACGGGTCAATGTTAACGTCACTGACCTCCATTCCTTTCAGTTTGGCCAGCATCTGCGCGAGCTCTGCCCTTGTAACAGGATCATCCGGCCTGAATTTGCCGTCGGCGTCACCGCTGATGATGCCCAGCGTAGCCATGAATTCAATGGGGCTTTTCGCCCAGAACCCGTCGGGAACATCGGAAAAAGATTCAAGGCTGACGTTCGGAACAACGATCGCTATCCCCGATTTCGGCGTCCAGAGGGTCTTCGGTTTTTGTTCCTCCCCGACATAGCCGATAGAAAAGAAATGCGTTATATTGTCCGTGAGCCCGCCAAACTGATGATAGCAGTAATCAAAAGTGAAGCCGTTGAATTTTAATCCAATGCCGGCCGTGAAATTATTGTCAACACCGTTAACGTCTTCGGCAGCTTTCTGCTGTTGGTCCAGCCCTGCCCTCAAGGCCATTACGGATATCGGCCACCATTCCACTCCGGTATGATATTCGGTTTGCCTGTTCAGGTCGGACGGGAAATCCATATCCAATACCCAGAAAACATCCTGCTTGCCTCCGTAATATGAATCTTTTCCGAAAAGCTTTGCCGCGAATCCCGTTTTGATGACCTCCGGGATATCCTCTTCAACATTATCCTTGTCCCAGGTGAATTTTCCGCCGTCGGACGCGGGCAGACAATTCAGCGCAGAGAGGCCTATCATCAGACTCTTGTTCGCTTTGTATTGCAATCCAAGATCCATATTCCATCCGGTCCCATTCGCGCCTTTGGTGGCCGAGCCGCCGCCCGATAAGCCCTGCATGAAATATTTGAGGTTGAGCCCGTAAGTGAAGTTCTTCATACCAACGAAGAACGGGAACCTTGAAAGATCATTGCTGTAGGACAATGTGGCAACCGATGCGTAGTAGCTTGTTTCGCCAACAGTTACAACCGTTTCCGTCGTCCCGCTGCCCTCTGTTGATGTTACGGGAATGCTTCCTGATCCGACATTGACGTAGCCGACCCCGAAAACACCGTAGTCGGTGGGAAATGCGCCGCCGATAACAACATAATCCAGGTCTTCCATTACCTGTCCGCTCATGCTGGTAAGCTTAAAATTCCTTATGCCGGCAAGGCCGGCGGGATTGATGAAAAGCCCGTTCGCGTCATCTGAGAGTCCCTCATAAGCTCTTCCAAGAGCCAGCGGCCTTGCCCCCACGCCGATGCTGGATGGGTCCGCAATGGCACTGTCCACCGCGGCAAACGAGGGAATTGAAATTAGGATCGATAAGAAAGAAAAATATCGAGAGTTTTTTCAAAAATCATCCTCCGGCAAAAATCAGTATATCAACCGGAGAATGGAGCGTCAATGAAAGGTGGAAAAGGAGCTGGACGGGCGAGTCCCAGAAGTTACATTAATCTCTCGGGGGCCACTGACGTATTCCCCACTCCGGCCCCCAGCTATAATACTCCTTAGCAGTTAAAGGTCGGGCCGGTTTTTTGGGGTGGACATGGGTCGTTCTATGTGGCAGAGCCGTCAGAATGCTTGCAAGAACCTCTCTGTTCACATGAGTCAATGTACCGTTAATGAACTCTGAATATTCCTGGCCACTTTTTAAATTCTCACCCTTGACCTCATTGTATTTATTAAGAACGGGGTATATTACGTTCAAAAAATACTTTTCTTTAGTTCTCGTAGTCTCACTGCCTATACCCGCAATGCGTTCCATGAAGATAGAGGTCGTTTGATTAATCAATCTCACGTAGCCACGGCAAGGATAATACTCTACTTTAATTATTGATGGATAAGGGACTTGCAGGCAGTCGAAGAATTTATTTATTAAACCTCTCTTTTTGAAAAGATAGGCAATATCATTGATCGTGGCCACGCTCATTTTAAATGCCCGCCCTTCCCCGCGGGGCGTAAGAAGCCGCGGAACAAACTGAATTTTTCTTATTGAACTCATTTTCTCAACCTCCCTGATATTAATTGCAAACTTTTTATTCCCTCTATATATTTATCGTCACAATTCAAATTAAATTTCACTTTTAGCGCCTCTCTTTCAAGTGCTTTTCAGACATGCTAAAATGCTTACCGTGACCGAAATTTCAAAGATTCGGAATTTTTCAATAATAGCCCACATCGACCACGGCAAGTCCACCCTCGCCGATCGCCTGCTTGAGGAAACGCATACTATCGAAAAAAGAAATATGCGCGCGCAGGTACTGGATACCATGGACCTGGAACGCGAAAGAGGCATCACTATCAAGTCCCAGGCGATAAGGATGCAGTACAAGGGCCACATCCTTAATTTGATCGACACTCCCGGACACGTGGATTTCACTTACGAAGTATCAAGAGCTTTAGCTGCCTGCGAAGGCGCTGTTTTGATAATCGATGCGACCCAGGGCGCGGAAGCGCAGACACTCGCGAACGCGCACCTTGCAATGGCGAACAATCTCAAGATTATTCCCGTCGTGAACAAGATCGACATGGTCAACGCTGAGCCGAAAAAGATCATCGAGGAATTTAAACATCTCTTCGGATTCAAGGAAGAGGAAATAATTCTCGCGAGTGCCAAGGACGGCACAGGCATTCCTGACTTGCTTGACGCGATAATTGCCAGAGTGCCTCCGCCGACGGGAAGCAACAGCGAGCCTCTTCAAGCGCTGATATTCGATTCAAAATACGACGCATATAGAGGTGTCGTTGTTTACGTCCGCGTCTTTAACGGAAAGATAAAAAAAGACATGACAATAAGGATGATGGGGACCGACGCGGAATTCGAGGTCCAGGAAGTCGGAACCCTGAAGATCGATTATATTCCGAAAGATGAACTGTCGTCCGGCGAAGTCGGATATGTCATAGCAAACATGAAGGATCTGCGGCAGACTCGTGTAGGAGATACGATAACTGATGCTTCCGATCCGGCATCAAAGCCGCTGCCGGGTTATAAAGCTGTAAAGCCGATGGTCTTCTGCGGATTCTTTCCCGTTTCCGCCGAAAAATACCACGAGCTCCGCGACGCGATAGAAAAACTTCAGCTGAATGACGCTTCCCTCTTTTATGAACCCGAAGTTTCGTCAGCTCTGGGTCTGGGTTTCCGCTGCGGATTTTTGGGATTGCTCCACCTTGAGATCATACAGGAAAGATTAGAGCGGGAATACGGGCTGGACATAATCGCCACCGCGCCAAGCGTTGTATACAAGGTCAACAAATTTGATAAGACATCTATATTCATTGACAGTCCGACAAAGCTGCCTAATCTCGGGGAAGTAAAGTCGATCGAAGAGCCATTTCTCAAGATAACCATATTCGTCCTGCAAAAATTCGTCGGCGGGGTGCTTGAGATCTGCCAGAGCAAAAGAGGCGTCTTCAAGAACATGGAATATCTGGACCCGACGCGAGTGATGCTGACATATGAGATGCCGCTTGGGGAGGTCATTACTGATTTCTTCGATATGCTTAAATCGGTCACAAAAGGATACGCTTCCATGGATTATGAATTGATAGGATACCGCGAATCCGACCTGGTTAAAGTTGATGTGCTTTTAAATCAGGAAGCCGTAGATTCATTATCGTTCATCGCGCACAAGGATAATGCTTATTACAAGGGCAAGGCGCTCACCGCAAAATTGAAAGAGGTCATCCCCCGCCATCAGTTCGAGATACCGATACAGGCGGCCATAGGCAGCCGCGTAATATCAAGGGAGACCATTCCCGCAATGAGAAAGAATGTCCTTCAAAAATGCTACGGCGGCGACGTGACCAGGAAAAGAAAACTCCTTGAAAAGCAAAAAGAAGGAAAGAAAAGGATGAAGCGCATTGGAAGAGTGGACATCCCACAGGAAGCTTTCATGGCGGTGCTGAAGCTGAAATAATCATGACTTATTCATTATATATACATATTCCCTTCTGCAAGAAAAAATGCGCGTACTGCGACTTTCCATCGTACGCCGGAAGAGACGAATTTATTCCGGAATATCTGGAAGCTCTCAAGTTCGAACTGGAATATTATTATTCTCTTTACAAAAGACCCGCTGTCAGGACCCTGTATATGGGAGGCGGCACCCCCACCCTATTGAGCGATGAGCAGCTTTCAAACCTGTTCACGACGATCAAGAACGATTTTGAGATCGAAAATGAGGCCGAGATGACCATTGAAGCTAATCCCGGGACAGTAACCAGAGAAAAACTTGGAATTTTGATCGGCACGGGAGTGAACCGGCTCAGCCTGGGAGCGCAGACATTCAATAATTCTTTCCTGAAAAAAATAGGCAGGATACACAACGAGCATGAAATAAACGACGCGTTCAATATGGCAAGGGAAGCGGGATTCAAAAATATCAATATCGATCTAATCTTCGCCCTGCCCGGAGAAAGCCTGAAGGACTGGCAGAGATCCCTGGAAAAAGCCGTTAAACTGAAGCCAGAGCACATATCCACATATAATCTCCAGCTGGAAGAAGGCACGCCTCTTCATGCCGAAAAACTCAAAGGAGGGCAAAATCTCCCGGATGAAGAAACAGAGCTGGAAATGTATAAATACGCGATCAAATATCTTGGTGATAATGGCTACACACATTATGAAATATCGAATTTCGCAAAGCCCGGCTTTGAATGCAAGCACAACAAGATCTACTGGACGCTTCAAAATTACATCGGCGTAGGCGCCGGCGCGCATTCATTCATTGATAATGTCAGGACCGCGAACGCTCCGTCGCTTGAAAAATATCTGACGAAAGATATGGCCGCGATAAAGGCCGAACATCACAACACGAAAAAAGAAAGCATGCAGGAGATGATATTCCTGGGCCTGCGGCTTATAAAAGGGTTCGATCTCGGCGATTTCACCAATAGATTCGGGATAAGCATGCGCGAAATATATAAAAAAGAGCTTGCGGAACTTATAGATGAGGGATTAATAGAATTAAATGGCAAGAATATCAGGCTCACCGAGAACGGACTGTTTCTGGCGAACGAGGTCTTCAAGAGATTCCTGTGAACATCGAAGCTGCAAAACTCGCCGTAAAAAAGTTCAAGGATGCATATCAAAATTGTAGGCTCTGCCCTTGGGAATGCAATGTCGACAGGACATCGGGGCATCAAGGTAAATGCCGCTCATCGAATATCGTCAAGATAGCGTCAGCTGCTCCTCACTTCGGCGAGGAGCCGATGATATCGGGGACAAAAGGCTCCGGAACGATATTCTTTTCGAACTGCGCTCTTAGATGCTCATACTGCCAGAATTACCAGATAAGCCAGGAAGGGCTTGGTGATGAGATAACCGATGATCAACTAGCTGATATCATGCTGATGCTGCAGGCAAAAGGCTGCCATAATATCAATCTCGTCTCCCCTCCCCACTATCTGCCTAATATAGTCAATGCTCTTATCAGAGCGGCCGAAAAAGGTCTTGAGCTCCCGATAATATACAATACTAATGGATACGAAAATATCGAAACCATGGAAATATTGAACGGCATTATCGATATTTACCTGCCGGATATCAAATACAGCGCTAATGGTCCGGCTCATAAGCTATCAGGCATTTCAGATTATGTTGAAACTAATCGAGCCGCTATAAAAGAAATGTTCAGGCAGGTCGCGAATTTAAAAGTTGACGGGACCGGCATCGCTTTGAAAGGTCTTCTTGTTAGGCACCTTGTTTTGCCGAATGATCTGGCCGGCACCAAGCGATCGATGGAGTTCCTTGCTGCCAAAGTTTCAAAAGATGTCCATGTGGGGATAATGGCCCAGTATAAACCTTGCTACAAGGCTGTCGATGACAATGAGATCGGAAGAAAATTGACCTTTGATGAATATCGACAGGCTGTGGATGCGGCATTGGACTCAGGGCTTCACAATATCCTGACGCAGGAGGCGGAAAGCTCGGAACTATTTATTCCCGACTTTAAGAGAGCTGACCCTTTTAAATAATTCATCCGTAACTTCCTTGTAAACATCATAAGCCATTTCTGTCTGTTTTTTCTTTTCATATTCATCCATGTATATCGGCTTGCCGAAAGTCACGGTAACTTTGCAGGGTTTTGGGAAGAATTTTCCAGGAGGCATGCAGTCAAAAGTCCCGCCGATGAAAACAGGAACTATCGGAACTCCGGTCTCCGCCGCCAGCATCCCCACCCCCACTCTGAACGGCAGCAGTTCGCCGGTCATTGATCTTGTCCCTTCCGGATTGATATAGATCGATCTTTTAAGCTTGAGCACCTTCAGTGCGGCGCAGAGCGCCGGCATAAAATCATCTTTCGAATCGATCCTCATGACATTAGTCGCGATCTTCATGAAAAATCTGGCCACGGGCCTGTCAAAAAAATGCTTCACCACGATCGTATACAGCTGATTCCTTCTTTTTCCTCCGATCGCGTAAGACACCATTGTTTGGTCCAGCGCGCTCGCATGATTTGGGGCGATTATATAAGGCGTTTCAGCGGGGATATTAGCTAAACCTGAAACTTTTACTCTCCAGTAGAACTTACAAAGGAAATTTATGATCAAATAGAATGTCGGACGTAATATTTCAAGCGGAGACCTGAATTCTTTCAGGTAATTTTCGGGAGGCGCCTCATCAGCCTTTAAAAGTTTTCTCCAGTATTCGGATGTCCCGCCGCTCATTTCAACCTTTTTTCGCGATCAATTCTTTTGCGATCCTGACCACATCGTTGAGCGTCTTAATTTCCCTTATTCGTTGCTCCGGCACGTCCAGGCCGTATTTCTTGTCCAGCCCGGCAAGTATCTCGACTCCCAGAAGAGAATCCACCCCGTATTCGGTGAAAATATTGGCATTGGGGTCTATCGCGGATTCATCCCTTTTAATGATCTTCGCGACCATCGACTTTATTTCCTGCTCTAGTTCCGCCATAGCGCTTCCATCTCCTTTCTAACTTCGAACCTTTTTATCTTCCTGGTGGATGTTTTCGGGAATTCCGTCGTCCTTACTTCGATGCCGGATATCCTTTTATACGTCGACAGCTTGTCATTAAGCTTCTCAATGGCTTCTGAGATCGCAGTGAAGACGGAATTCTCCTCGATGGACAACCCCAGTTTCTCGAAATATTCGATGTCCGGTGAGACCACAGCGAAAACCTCTTCTGACCCTTTTTTTATCCCTGCTTTGACCTTTCTCCCTATTACGCACGATTCCTTTATGTACGGGAGCTTATTCAATTCAAATTCAATTTCATCCGGATAAACATTAAGGCCGGAGCTGGTGATTATCACGTCCTTGATCCTGCCCGTAATATAAAGATATCCGTCCTTGTCCAGGCGGCCCACGTCGCCGGTGTAAAGCCAGCCGTCCTTCAGGACTTTCTTCGATTCATCCGGCATTTTGAAATATCCTTGCATGATGTTCGGTCCCGTCGCAAGGATCTCGCCGTTATCAGCGATCTGTACGCAAACGCCGGGAATGGGCCTGCCGACGGAACCGTATTTGTTATGAGAAAGGTCATTAGCCGCTATCACGGGCGATGATTCGGTCAATCCATATCCCTGGATGATGGTCATCCCCATCAGATCGAAATTGTTGAGAAGCTCCGGATCGATGGCCGCTCCCCCGCTCACCCAGAACCGGAAATGGCCGCCGAGTTTCTGGTGGACCTGCCTGAAAAGCAGCCGCCCTATATTGACCCTGAACAATGTCCTTGATATCCTTGATATCACGAGCAGGATATTGAATATGAAATTAAAAGCCGGGCCCTTCTCCTCCACTTCCCTCATTATCCCGTCATAGAAAAGCTGGTAAAGCATCGGCACGCCGATCAGGATGGTCGTTCCCGTGTCGACCATGTTCTGGATAAGCTTGAACGATTTAAGGCTTTCCGCGTAAGTCACCCTTGCGCCGCAGTAGAACATCGCGAGAAAACCGGCGATCGTTTCAAATGTATGGTGGATCGGGAGAACGGACAGCGCCATGTCCGTCGGCCCTATCTCGAACAGCGCGGCGCCCGTAACAAAGTTGGTAACTATATTGTTGTGGGTCAGCATGACGCCCTTCGGTATGCCTGTGGTCCCTGATGTGTACACTATCGCCGCGAGATCGTCCTTGTCTACATCATAACCAAGGTCGTCCGAAGCTGTCCTTTCAAACCGTCAAAGTCCTTGTCCATTGAAATAATGAACTCAAGGTTTGAAGCGCCTTTTATCAAAGGCAAGAATTTATCGGATACGATCGCCCCTCTTGCTTCTGAATGGGCAACGATCCCTTTAATGTCGTATTCGGTACCTAGTGAATCCAGAGGGACCGCGATAGCGCCCATACCTGTGACGGCCAGGTATGATATCGGCCATTCAGGGCGGTTCTCGGAGAGTATGCCGACTTTGTCGCCTTTTTTGATGCCGAGGCTTTTAAGTTTTGAGATCAGCCCTCTCGCGGTCCGGCCGACTTCGGAATAAGTATGTTTGACGTATACATCATTGATTTTTATCTGATAAGCGAGGCTGTCGCCGAATTTTTGAGTGTTTTTCCTCAAGAGGTCTTTTAGGGTCAAATATTCTGACTGCCGCATGCGTCAGGAATTATGCATTATCAATGGTAAAAGTGCAAGTTATTTGACAATCTTTCGCCCTTCTAGTATGATTTTACAATTATGAACAAACTTAGACTCGGAATACCCAAAGGTAGCCTTCAGGAATCCACGTTCGAGCTCCTCAAAAAAGCAGGGTTTAACGTGAAGGCTTCCGCGCGTTCTTACTTCCCTTCCGTGGACGATGAAGAGCTTGAAATAATGCTCATAAGGGCGCAGGAAATGGCACGCTATGTGGAACAGGGCGTGCTGGATGCAGGCCTCACAGGCTCCGACTGGGTAGAGGAAAGCGGCTGCGATGTGGAAAAGATAGCCGAACTCGTTTACGCGAAACAGGGCCTTAGGAAGGTAAAATGGGTCCTTGCTGCCCCCGTTAATGGCACTATTAAGAGCGTACAGGATTGCGATGGCAAACGAGTCGCGACTGAACTGGTCGGTGTTTCAAAAAAGTATTTCAAAAAGAACAGAGTGAATGCCGATGTCGAATTCTCCTGGGGCGCCACAGAAGCGAAGCCGCCGGAGCTTGCCGACGCCATAATAGAGCTCACCGAGACCGGCTCTTCTTTGAAAGCCAATAACCTGAAGATAATCGATACGGTCTTTGAGTCTGTCACAACTTTTATCGCGAACAAAAAAGCCGCCCAGGATACCTGGAAAAAGAACAAGATAGAGAATATTCTGATGTTGCTTAACGGGGCTCTCGCCGCCGAAACAAAGGTCGGCCTTAAAATGAACGTCCCTAACAATAAATTGAAGGACGTCCTTTCTATTTTACCCGCTCTTCAGAAGCCGACGATAGCGAAATTGTCCGATGAATCCGGGGTTGATGTGGATACGATCGTCGATGAGAACATCGTCAGGGACCTTATCCCGAAACTGAAAAGGACTGGCGCTACCGGAATAGTTGAATATCCGCTGAACAAGGTGATCCCCTAAATGCATCTCTTCCCGTTCATCGCTGCCTTTATAATAATCAGTATCGCAGAGCTTGGCGACAAGACCCAGATGCTCACCCTTTCATTCGCTGTGAAATACCCGATGGAAAAAGTTATTTACGGGGTCTCTTCGGCGGCCGCGGTACTGATGTTTATCGCCGTCCTGCTGGGCAAAATAATACAAAGATTCATCCCGATGATACTGATATCCATCTTTGCCGGAGCATTCTTCATTATTTACGGACTAACGATAGTCGCTCCCATCCCGCATGAAAAAGGAAAAGAAGAACGCAAAGAACCTTCGGTCGCGTCGAAAGATCCCTTCTGGATCGTTTTCGGCAGTTTTTTCCTTGCGGAGATCGGCGATAAAACTCAGCTTGCGACGTTCGCGCTGGCCGCAAAATACAGTGCTCCAGTCCAGGTTTGGCTCGGGGCAACGCTGGGGCTGATAATCATAAATCTTTTCGGGCTCCTGATAGGCAACATGCTGAAGAATTTCCTGCCTGAAAGAGTGAGCAGCTATCTGACCGGCATCGTGTTCATTGTCATAGGGATATTTATCTTCCTCGGGGCGACTCTGAAAGTTTAATCGGACTTCACGGGCTGCGGATTTATCGCATTCAATAGTTTCCTTGTTTCATCCAGTTCCCGGTTCACTCCCATATTCCCGTTGTCACTTGCGAGATACTTTTCATAAGCGGATATGGCATCCTCATACCTTTTCATGTCCCTTAAAACCCTCGCGATCTTTATATAATTCAGGATCTCGCCCGGTTGGGACGCAAGAACGTCCTGGTACCGCTTTTTCAGGACCATGCTATAACCTATGACAGCATTGGTGTTCATAGGCTCCTCCTTCAGGATCTTCTTGTAAAGATTGCCCGCTTCGCCGTATTTCCCGTCCAAATAATACGCTTCGGCAAGATATCCTTTGAAATTGGTCAGCTCCGGCCTGCTCTTAACAAGCGCCGCAAAAAAATTCTCCGCTTCCTCGTACCTGCCGCTGCATTTGAATATTTCCGCGAGGTCCAGATAATTGAGAAGGTCCTGCGGCTCCGCCCATATACGGTTCTTGTATTTGATGCGGTAGAATGTATACGTAGCCATCAAAGGAGTAGATTCCTTCCTGCTCTCCCAGTCCCTTATTTCCCCGACGATCTCCGATCTGTCGGGGTTATCGGGGCTTATGAAAAGAACATTGTTCAGCGCTTCGGCCGCCTGCTGCCACAATGAAAGTTTCCCATAAGCCATCCCTAGATATTTGTATACGAGCGGCGGAACAGGAGATAGCTGTTCGGCGGAGCGCATATCAAGTATCGTCTCGATATAATTCCCGCTGTCATATGCGTTCATGCCATCGGTGATATACGACGACGCCAGCTTCCTTTCCGCGGCAAAAGACGGAGCAAAAAGAACAAAAAAACCCGTCAGGACCAAAATAATTCTCTTCATGATTTTTATATACTTTATACCAATTGAAGCATTCTATCTATAGCAAGTTTTGCTTTTGATGCGATATTGGAAGGGACAGTGACCTTTGTTTTTTCTTCTTCCAGGGACCAGAGTACCTTTTCAAGCGTTGTCCGCTTCATGTTCGGGCAGACCGCGAGCGGCGTGGCTGGGTAGAATTTCTTGCCGGGATTTTCTTTTTGGAGCCGGTATATCAACCCCACTTCAGTGCCGATAATGAATTCTTTCGACGGCGATTCCTTGACAAATTTCATCATTCCGCCTGTTGAGGCGACTTTATCGGCTTTTTCTATCACGGGAGGCAGGCATTCCGGATGAACGATAACAAGAGCGTTCGGATGCTGTTTTTTTGCGATATCGATATGCTCCGGCAGAATTTTGACATGTGTCGGGCAGAATCCGTTGAACAGGATCATTTTCTTGCCCGTCTGTTTAGAAACATAATCACCCAGATATTTATCGGGGATAAAGATGATATCTTTATCGATCAATTTTTCAACAACTTTGACCGCATTAGCGGATGTGCAGCAATAATCCGATTCTGCTTTGACCTCCGCGGAGGAGTTCACATAAGTTATAACAATATATCGGGGATGTTCCTTCTTAAGCCTTCTGACATCCTCAGCATTCATCATGTTCGCCATAGGGCATCCGGCATTCACATCCGGCATGACCACCGTCTTTTCGGGGCACAGGATCGCGGCGGTCTCCGCCATGAAATACACCCCGCAAAAAACGATCATGTCCGCACCGGACTTTGAAGCTTCAATGGAAAGGCCCAATGAGTCACCCACATAATCGGCAATGTCCTGTATCTCCGGCAGCTGATAATTATGCGCAAGAATTACGGCATTCTTCCGTTTTCTTAACTGATTAATTTGATTAATTATTTGTTCCATAATTTGTCATTTGATATTGGTCATTGGATATTATTGGATTATACCACCGCCGACAACGACATCTCCATCATAAAAAACGACGGATTGCCCGGGCGTGACCGCGAACTGAGGTTTACGAAACATCACCTTGACCTTCCCGCGCGGCAACGGCGAAATTTTCGCGTCACATTCGGGAGAATTGTACCTGATCTTTGCTTTGACTTTCATTTTTGGAGGACATTTTCTGACCGAGATCCAGTTCAGATCGCCCGCAATCAATTCGGCACTAAAAACATCACCCCTTGTTCCGACAGCTAATTCGTTCTTTTTAGCGTCAATTTTAACAACATATAAGGGCTCTTTCATCGCCAAGCCCAGTCCTTTCCTCTGACCAATAGTATATAACTGATAACCCTTATGTTTCCCAAGTACATTGCCATTCATATCAACAATATTCCCTTTTTTGGGCTTTGATAATTCTCCGGGAGATCTGTCAATAAAGCAGATATCCTGGCTTTCTTCTTTGTCAGCAACTTGAAGTTTGAATTTTTTTGCCAACGCCCTTACTTCCTTTTTCGTCAAATTACCAACAGGAAATATAGTGCGCGACAAAGCCCCTTGATGGAGCGGATAAAGAAAATACGACTGGTCTTTTTTTACATCGATCCCTTTTTTCAAAAGGTACCTGCCACTGGTTTTTTCAATCTTTGCGTAATGCCCGGTCGCGATAAATCCAGCTCCCAGGCTTTTCGCTTTTTTTAGCAACGCATCGAACTTTATGAATTTATTGCAGCGCACGCAGGGGTTCGGGGTCCTGCCGCAGTTATATTCTGCAATAAAATCATCGATAACGGTTTCTTTGAAGATCTTTTTGAAATTGATAACATAATATGGGATATCAAGAATGCCGGCAACTCTTCTTGCATCTTCAACTGCGGAAAGTGAACAGCAGGCGCCGTCTTTTTTCCCGGGCAATAAGTCCATTGTAATGCCAATGACATCATATCCGGCTTTTTTTAAAAGCGCAGCCGCAACGGAACTGTCCACGCCGCCCGACATGGCGACGATAACTTTAGTCGTGTTCTTCATGCGGCTTAAAACCCGGGAGTCCCTGTCCTGTTGTTTTTTTCAAATAATCATCGATAGCTGCTTTCAATGCGTCTTCTGCGAGGACGGAACAATGCATTTTCACCGGAGGTAAGCCGTCCAAAGCCTGCGCAACTGCCTTATTGGATATTGTCAGAGCTTCTTCGATAGTTTTGCCTTTCACCATTTCAGTGACCATGGAGCTGGTAGCGATAGCCGCGCCGCAGCCGAACGTCCTGAACTTCACATCGGAAATGATGTTCTTTTCAACTTTTATGAAAAGCTCCATGACATCCCCGCAGACAGGATTGCCCACCTTCCCCACTCCGGAAGCATTTTCAATAACTCCCACATTTCTGGGATGAGCGAAATGGTCCATTACTTTTTCAGAATAAGAACCGGTCATAAGATGACATCCTCCTTGTTCATTATTTGATCGTTGGCCTTTTCATCGGCGACATTGCCCGCAGATCTCCGACGATTTTAGGCAATACTTTAAGGACATGGTCAACTTCTTCTTCGGTCGTCCATCTTCCCAGCGTCAAACGAAGGGATGAATGAGCGATTTCCGCCGGCAGACCGATGGATAAAAGAACATGCGACGGCTCGAGCGATCCGGAACTGCACGCCGAGCCCGTTGACCCCGCGATACCTTCCAGATCCAGTCTAAGGATCATTGATTCGCCTTCTATATATTCGATGCTTACATTAACATTGTTCGGCAACCTTCTATTGGTATGTCCGTTAAGACGTGTATCCTCTATCCCGGAAAGTATCCCCTTGATAAGTTTATCCCTGAGAACAGTCAGTTTTTTTTCTTCGTTTTCCATTTCGCTTTTTGCGATATCGACTGCTTTTGAGAAACCGACGATCCCCGGCACATTCTCAGTGGAAGCCCTTAATCCCCTTTCCTGCTCCCCGCCATGAAGATAAGGCATGATCTTTGTGCCTTTCTTCACATATAACAAGCCGACGCCTTTCGGACCATAAAGCTTATGAGCGGATGCTGAAAGAAGATCGACATTCAGCTTGCTGACATCTATCGGCAGATGCCCGAATGTCTGAACCGCGTCAGTGTGGAAATAAACTCCTTTTTCCCTGCAGGCAGCGCCGATCTCGGCTATCGGCTCGATAGTCCCTATTTCATTATTCGCATGCATGACCGATACAAGGAAAGTCTTATCAGTAATAGCCTTCCTGACATCCGCAGGATCCACAAGCCCCGTGCTGTCAACAGGAACATAAGTGACTTTAAATCCTCTTTTTTTAAGAAAATCCAGACAGTTAATGACCGCGTGGTGTTCGATGGAAGTTGATATGATATGGTTCCCTTTCTTCTCGTTCGCGAAAGCCACGCCTTCAAGGGCGAAATTATCCGCTTCGGTCCCGCCCGAAGTGAATATGATCTCGTCCGGTCTTGCCCCGATAAAAGCCGCAATATTGTCCCTGGCGGCATCGATCGCTTTTCTGGCATCACGTCCATATGAATGGATGCTGGAAGGATTGCCGAAATTATCAGTAAAATAGGGCTTCATTGTCTCCGCGACATCAGGATGCATAGGCGTGGTCGCGGCATAATCCATATAAATCCGTTTCATGTCCGCCTCCTTAACACAGGTCATCCAGGGTAGTTTCATCCAGGACGCGCTTTATCACGGTATTCAGCTTTGACCAGAATTTTACGGTCTTGCATTTTGACGAAAGCCTGCAAACATCTTTATGGCTCCCGCCGATGCAGCTTACCAGAGAAATGGGTCCTTCGGTGGCTTCCAGTATATCCCCGATTTTTATCATTTTCGGCGGCGATGAAAGCTTGTACCCTCCTTGAGGCCCTCTCACGGCTTTCACAAGGCCCGCTTTCTTCAGCTTGTTCAATATCTGTTCCACGTACAGCTCTGAAAGGAAATGCCTTGCCGCTATATCCTTGGCCTGAAGATATTTCCCATCATTGTTTGCGCCAGCCAGCTCGCACATGGCGGAAACCGCGTATTTCCCTTTAGTGGTCATTTTCACGGCTGAATATTATCATTGTTGAGTATTCTTGTCAACATAGTCCCTTAAAACATATCCAAAAAAAGTGAAATTTCAGGGGATATTTGTCGATAATACTATGATTGGAATAAGCCAGGGAGGAATAAAATATGTTAGTGGAAATGAGAAAAGAAACGCGCTTTTTTAAAAGTTTCAGCAAACTGATCATGAGGACGGCCTTTGCCGGTGAAGCGGCGACAAACTACAGGCTGGGCAACAATAATATGGAACAGATGAAATTCAAGGCAGCAATTAAATGCTACGAGAAAGCTATTGGGATTGAGCCTCATTATGCGGATGCTTACCACGGGTTAGGCGTTGTTTATGCCAAAATGGGAATACTGCCAAAGTCAATGCATGCATTTGAAACAGCTGCCAGAATATATCCGAATCTTATAAATTCCCACATAGACGTGGGCGATGCCTATGGTAATCGGGATAAGTTCGATGAAGCAATAGGAGAATATGGAAAAGCGATCAAGTTCCACCCGAATTATCTTGATACTCTCAACAAACTTGGTCTTGTATATGCCGTAGCGGGGAGGCCTCTCGATTCAACATTGCATTACGAAAAGGCCATTAAGACAAAAAAGAATATTGCGATCATACATTTTAAATTAAGCGCTATTCATGAAAAACAGGGTAAATTTGAGGAGGCGATAACCGAATTCAAAAAGGCGATGAAGATCAATCCGGATAATGATTCTGAGGATGTTCACAACATACTGGCGGAACTTTATAAAAAAGCAGGAAAAAACTCGGAAGCCCAAGACGAATTAGAAATAGCGAAACTTATGAAGGTATAACAAAGAAGAATGAAACATGAAATTTGGAAAGTTAATAAATCGATTAATTATTTTCAGAAAGCAGGCTGTTAGGGTCTATATCCACAAAGACGCGGCAGACTTCCACCTTTTTGGCGTTGCTTTTAAAAACCAGGGTCAATTAAATCTCGCGATAAAATACCTCAAAATGACCATTAAGATCGAACCGGACAATGCAGAAGCCCATTACGACCTGGGCTGCATTTATTTAAGACAAAACAAATTCAATAAAGCCATGTTAAGTTTTGAAAAAGTCCTAGCGATCAACCCGGATCATGTTTTGGCCCATGAGGGCAAAGGCATTATTTTTTCAAAGACCGGCAGAGGCGAAGACGCCAATCACGAATTTGACTCAGCAAGAGAGCTTCAGATATAAATAAGCTGAAGAATCATAACGGATCATTCATCGATCCAGTGCGGTAACCTCCAAGGTCGATCGTCACAAAATCATAGCCAAGCTTCCTGAACTTCTTATCTATCATATCGGCGATGCCATCCTCGAGCAGCGAGACAACATCACATTTATCCACTTCTATCCTTGCCAGACCGCCGTGGTGCCTCACCCTCACCTGCTTCAGCCCCAGGCTTTTCAGGTATTTTTCGCCTTTTCCGACCTTATCCAATATTTGCTTCGTTATCCTTGTCCCATACGGGATCCTTGAAGCAAGGCACGCGAGCTGGGGCTTGTCCCATGTGGGAAGCTTGATCTCTTTCGACATCTCTCTTATCTCGTCTTTCGTGAACCCCGCTTCCCTTAACGGGCTCGATACGCGGTACTCTGCCGCAGCTCTCACCCCCGGCCTGTTATCAGAAAGGTCCGTGACGTTCGACCCGTCGGCGATATATTTGATGCCTTCTTTTTCCGCTATATCGGCAAGCCTGGAGAAAAGCTCTTTCTTGCAGTGGTAACATCTTTCGTGAGGATTTGATACAAAGTTTTCATCATTGAATTCGGCAGTCTCTATCATCATATATCTGACACCGAGTTTCCTGGCGAATTGAACTGCCGCCCTGCCCTCCTCAATTGGGTAGGTCCTGGACACGGCAATGACTGCAAGAACTTTTTTGCCTAAAACATCATGCGCAACTTTCAAGAGAAACGAAGAATCGACCCCTCCTGAGAAAGCAATAAGGAGACCTCCGGTCTTCCGGAGGATCTCCTTTAGCTTTTTGAATTTCGCGTGAATGACGGATGAGGACATTATTTGCCTTTCGGCGGCATTACGCTCTTAGACCCTCTGTTCCCGGCTCCCATCTGCTTGATCTTTTCCTTCTGCTCTTTAGTAAGGACTTTCCCGACCTCTTTCATCGCGGAAAGCCTGTTAAGCATGATCTGCGTCCTTATCTTCTCGAGGTCGCGAACCTTCGTTTCCGCCTGTTTCAGGTCCGGATCGTCCGAATTCATGATATCCCCGATCTCCTTTGAAATGGCGTTCACCTGATTAACAAGAACGGAATTCTTCTGAGCGAGGTCCGTGTTGATCGCTTTCAGTTTCGCGGACTGTTCATCGGTCAATCCAAGTTTATCCTTCAGGTTTATGGCTCTGTTAGCATTTTTTACCTCGGCAGAAGCGGAATCCTTCACGACATCCTGCGCGAACGACACCATGCCCAGGAACAACACAAAACAGACAGCAAGCAATAAATACTTTTTCATTTAGTCACCCCCTTGTTGATTCATTTATTTGAATCGCTGATCTCAATATATTTTTCAGGTTCCTTGTCAAAAGCTTTTTTGCAGGTGGCAGAACAGAAATAATACTCCTTCCCTTTATAAAGGGTCTTTTGAGTGACTTTTTTTTCGTCCACATCCATTCCGCATACGGGATCTTTTGCCATTAGAACACTCTCCTATTTGCCGTATTTCATCATGTCTTTCTTCATCATGTCGCGCATTTCCTTGTTCTTGCACATGTCCTGCATGATGGACGGGTCTTTTTTCATCATCTCCATCATCATTCCGCACTTTCCCTCCATCATCTCGCCCTTACCCCCCATCACGTTGCATCCCCTATTGTATCTGCCGCCGACATATCCATGATAAAGGATCGCGATGGCAACGAAAAGAACAAGCGCCGCTATTATTTGCCCGCCGATCTTCATGTTGCCGGATTCTTTATTTGCAAGCACAAGTATCACATAGGCAAGACCGATGATTATTATTACGCTGGCCAGAATTCCGTATAACATTTCATTCACCTCCCTTTATCGAAAATTCATATCGCTTCATTGAAAGCGCGTTAAGGACCACCGAAACGGAACTGAACGCCATGGCAGTTCCCGCTATTATAGGGTTTAGCAGAAAACCTGTAAAGGGATAGAGCAGTCCTGCGGCGACCGGAATGCCTATAATATTATATATGAACGCCCAGAAGAGGCCCTGTTTTATCTTTCTCATGGTGTAATTTGAAAGGTCCATCGCCATGACAACGTCCCTGAGATCATCTTTTATCAGGACGATATCCGCCGATTCCACTGCCACATCGGTTCCCGATCCAATGGCTATCCCTATATCCGCCTGCGCGAGCGCCGGCGCGTCGTTTATTCCGTCTCCCACCATAGCGACCACCGCGCCAGTCTCCTGAAGCTTCTTTATTTCTCCGGCTTTGTCTGAAGGAAGTATCTCCGATATGACGCTGTCAGCTCCGACAAGATCGGCGATCGCTCCCGCCGTCCTTGCGTTATCCCCTGTCAAGATCGCCACTTTCTTGCCTGAATCATGGAGCATTGAGATAGCTGATCTGGAATGATCTTTAAGCGTATCGGCGACCGCAATAAGCCCTGCCGCCTTTCCATTGACCGAAACGATAATCACTGTCTTTCCCTTCGCTTCAAGCGCTTCGATCTTTGAAAGAGCTGAAGAAATATCGATGTTTTTGTCCGCTATGAGCTTTTTGTTCCCGAGAAGGATCTTGTTGTTCCCGGACCTTGCCTCGACTCCGCCGCCAGGAATTGAATCGAACGAGTCGGGATCCGGAATATCGATATTTTTTGATTTTGCATATTTCAAAATAGCTTCAGCAAGAGGATGCTGGGAGCGTTTTTCGGCTGTCGCCGCGAACCTGACAATATCGCTTCCGCCGCCGAGATCGATCATATCCGTGACTTCCGGCATGCCTTTTGTGAGAGTTCCGGTCTTGTCAAAAACAACGATGCTGATCTTTTGAGCGATCTGAAGCGACTTCGCGTTCTTTATCAAGATGCCTTTTTCGGCGCCGATCCCCGTCCCCATCATTACCGCGATAGGTGTCGCCAGCCCGAGCGCGCACGGGCACGAAATGACAAGCACTGTGATAAATATCGATAGAGAAAATACAAAACTTTGGCCAAGCATCATCCAGGCCGCGAAAGAGATTACCGCAAGCGCAACGACTAACGGCACAAAATACGCGGCAATTAGATCCGCGAGATCCTGTATCGGCGCTTTGCTTCCCTGCGCTTCTTCAACTATTTTGATAATGTGAGCAAGAAGGGTTTCAGAGCCGACCTTAATCGCTTTGAATTTAAAAGTTCCAGTCTTGTTTATAGTCGCGCCTATGACATTATCGCCTGCTTTTTTCTCCACCGGTATGCTTTCTCCCGTTATCATCGATTCATCAACACTGGAATATCCGTCAATGATAACGCCATCCACAGGTATCTTCTGGCCGGGCTTAACAATAACGATATCTCCGGGCACGACCTCGTCAAGATGAACCTCGATCTCTTTTGATCCTCTGACAACGATCGCCGTTCCGGGACGCAGTCCGATCAATTTCCTGATAGCTTCGGAAGTCCTCCCTTTTGCGGCCGCTTCCAGCCATTTCCCCAGAAGGATGAAAGTGATCAGAAGCCCCGCGGTCTCATAGTAAAGTTCGTTCCCGAGGATCGGATGCCCTATCCAGATAAATACCGAGACCATCAGACTGTAAAAATATGCCGCGCCGACGCCGAGAGCCACAAGAGTATCCATGTTCGCGACCCGATTCTTCAGGAATGAGCCTATCCCCCTTGAAAAGAACATCCCTCCGGCAAACATAACTGGTGTCGCGAAAATGAACTGGATCAGGGCCATGTTCTTTTCAAAAAAGACAGACAGAGGGATAAGGAAGGAGAACATGTATATGAGAAGAGGTATGCTGAAAATGAGTGAGATAAAGAACCTGTTCCTGAGATCATTTATCACCGCTTCCCTGGCTTTCTCTCCGGCGCCGGCGGATGCTTCTTTTTCTTCAACAGAAGGATAGCCTTCTTCCAGAATGGCCGCCTGTATCTTCTTCAGGTCTATGAGGTCCGTATCATAAGTAATGGCCGCTTTTTCATTCATGCGCAGGTTCCGCGAAATTATCCCGGGGAGCTTGTCCAGCGTAGCACCGACAATGCCGATGCAATGGGCATTATCCATCCCGATGACTTTAAGGTTGACCGAAGTCTTCATATGGAAAGTTTTTCGGCTAACTCCAGAATGGACCTGTCTATCGTCTTTTTCGCTTTCACGGCCTTGGCAATATCCGTGGCAGTCACTATTTCATTGACCATCCCTACAAGCTTGTTCTTTTTTCCTTCCAAAAGCATTTCCACAGCTGCTGATCCGAGTTTGCAGGCAAGTGACCTGGATTCCGCGGAAGGCGAACCTCCCCTCTGGATATGGCCCAGGACCGTGACCCGTACATCCACATGCAGTTTCTTCGCGATATATTCCTTGAGGTCCTGGCCGCTGCAGGCGCCTTCGGCGACTACGATTATCGTGCTCAGCTTTCCCCTGTCCATTCCTTCCTGCAGCCTTTTGGCAACCCTTTCAAAATCGCATTTAACTTCCGGTACAAGTATTATCTCGGCTCCCGCTCCGAGCCCGACTTCCAGGGCAATGAACCCGTTATCCCTTCCCATGACCTCGATGATGAAGACCCGTTCGTGGGATGCCGCCGTATCGCGTATCTTGTCTATCGCGTCAAGCGCAGTATTGACCGCCGTGTCATATCCTATCGTCGAATCCGTGTAAGGTATATCATTGTCTATCGACGCGGGTACGACCATTGAATTGATGCCGAATTCCTTGTGAAGGTCATGCGCTCCGCCAAGGGACCCGTTGCCGCCTATGATCACCAATGCGTCTATCCCGTGATCTTTCAACTGACGCCCCGCGATCTTCCTGAAAGATTTTTTCTTGAATTCAGGGCAGCGGACAGTATGAAGGACCGTCCCTCCTCTGTTCACTATGCCTGAAACTGATTTCAGGTCCATGGAATGGATATCCCCGCCGATGAGTCCGGCGTAACCGCGCTCGATCCCCATGACGCGGCGCCCGTGAAAAATGGCCGTCCGGACTACCGCCCTTATGGCGGTGTTCATTCCGGGAGCATCGCCTCCGGGAGTAACGACTCCGATTGTATTTATGGCTTTTACCATGGTTCCACCTTCCCTTCAGTGACTTTTTTTATTGAACTATAGATTATATCAAGCATATTGCCTAAATCCACCTTTGATATGGACAGCGGTGGCATGATCACGATAATGTCCGAAAGCGGCCTTATTATCAGCCCTCGCTTCCTCGCTTCCATTATGACCTTTATGCCGATCTTATCGGACGGCGTATAAGCCTCTTTAGTACGTTTATCTTTTACGAGCTCGATCCCGGCAATGAAACCGCATCGCCTGATATCGCCGACGTGATCGAGCTTTTTGAATTTCTCAAGTTTTTCGCTTAAAAATTTGATCTTCGGCTGAAGATGTTGCAATGTTTTTTCAGACCTAAAAAGATCCATGCTCGCTATTCCCGCGGCGCATCCCAGAGGATTGCCTGTGTAAGTATGACCGTGATAAAAAGTACGATTGCTTTCGTGAGTGCCCAAGAACGCATTGAAAATCTTTTCTGTGGTTAGCGTAGTGGCAACGGGAAGATATCCGCCGGTCAGGCCTTTCGCGACGATCATCAGATCAGGGCTGATATTTTCATGCTCGCAGGCGAACATTTTTCCGGTCCTTCCGAAACCGACGGCCACCTCATCCGCTATCATCAGGATATCGTATTTCGTGCAGAGTTTTCTGATGCCTTTAAGGTAACCTTTCGGATAAACAAGCATCCCCGCCGCGGCCTGAACCAGCGGCTCAACTATCATCGCGGCGATCTCCTTGCGATGTTTCTTCATTATATTTTCGACTTCTCTCAGGCATCTCATCTCACATTTCTGATCTCCGCTCTCTAATTTGAAGGGACATCTATAGCAATACGGCGTCGGCGCTTTGAACGACTTGAACAGCAGCGGCTTGTATATCTGATGGAAGAGGTCTATGCCCCCTACCGAAACAGCCCCGATCGTATCTCCGTGATACGCATTAACTAAAGTCAAAAACTTCTTCTTCCTTAACTCATAACTTTTAACTCTTAACTTTCCGCGTTGCTGCCAATACTGGAACGCCATTTTCAACGCTATATCCACACCCTCAGAGCCCGAATCCGAATAGAATACTTTTTTCAATCCTTTTGGCGCTATCTTTATCAATTTTTCCGCAAGGATGGCCGCAGGAACGTTCGAAAGGCCCAGCATCGTGGAGTGAGCAATTTTATCAATCTGAGCTTTGACAGCTTTATCGATTGCGGGATGCCTGTGGCCGTGGACATTCACCCACAGCGACGAGACACCGTCGATATACCATTTGCCGTCGATATCTTTTATCCACGCGCCCTTGCCTTCTTCGATGATGAGCGGCTCGCTGTTCATCCAGTCCTGCATCTGCGTGAACGGATGCCATATATATTTTCGGTCAATATTCTTAAGTTTTGAGTTTTTCATATATCTTTTGCTTTTTTATCTGCTCAACTAATCCCTTGAACGAGCTTCTCGCCTTTATTTTCCCGACAACTTTTACTCCCGACAATTCCTCGATAACTTTCGCATTCGATATTTGCGAAGGTTCCTTTCCGTCGAATCCGTTCATGATGATGCCGGAGATCCTTATCTTTCTTTTTTTCAATTCATCGACCGTCATAAGAGTATGGTTGATCGTTCCCAGCCCGGCGCGCGCAATAATGATGCAAGGCAATTTGAGCTCATTAGCCAGATCAGCGACAAAATAATTTCTTTTGACCGGCGCAAGCGCGCCTCCCAAACCCTCCACAAATACAAGGTCGCGTGACCTTATCAATTTTTTTACTCCGTCCTTGATCTTGCGGATGTCGATCTTTATTTTTTCCGTTTTCATCGCGGCGTACGGCGAAAGCGGCTGCCTGAATTTAATCGGATTGATCGAATCGATGCTGTCCTTCAGCTTCAATTTGGACCTGTAAAATTTAGCGTCTTCGATCCCTCCGCAGGAGATCGGCTTGCTTATGCCGACGGATAATCCTTTTTCCTGCGCGGCGAATGCCAGTCCGGCAGTGATGAAAGTTTTGCCCACTTCCGTATCTGTCGCGGTTATGAGAAATGCTTTTGGCATAAAACTCCTATCAGCTTATCGATATCCGCCCTGCTATGCGCGGCCGAAACTGTCAGCCGTAATCTCGCCGTGCCTTTCGGGACAGTAGGCGGACGAATAGCCGTCAAGTAATATCCCGCGCCTATAAATATCTTCTGAGATCTCGACCGCTTTTTTTGAGTCGCCGATCATTATCGGTATTATCTGCGTCTGGGAACCCATAATATCAAGATCGAGCTTTTTCATTTTTTCTTTCAGATATTTTACATTGTCCCATAGTTTTTTCTTCAGCTCCGGCTCACTCATTATGATCTCAAAAGATGCGATCGACGCGGCGGCAATCGCCGGCGGAAGCGCCGTAGTATATATGAAAGCACGTGGCCTTGTTACGGAGATAATCGATCAGGATGGAAGTTCCCGCAACAAAACCGCCAAGCGACCCGATAGCTTTGCTTAAAGTCCCCATTATTATCAGGTTCTTTCGATATTTGGGCAATATGTCGAGTATCAAGAACCCCGGTGGAATGGGCGACATCCGACCATCAGCATCGCATCATATTTATCGGCTAATTCAGACAATTCTTTGACCGGAGCAATATCGCCGTCCATGCTGAAAATGTGATCAGTAACTATCAGTTTTCTTTTGAATGATGAAGCTTTCTTGAGTATCTTTTCAAGCGCATCGACATCTTTGTGAGGATAAACAAGCAATTTTGCGCCGGACAATCTGGCGCCATCGACGATGCTCGCATGATCCAGCCTGTCGATGATGACAGCATCGCCCGCCCCCACCAGCGCCTGGATAGTCCCAAGATTCGCCATATACCCCGTGGGAAATACTATTGAAGCTTGAGTCCTCTCATACTCCGCGATCTTTGATTCAAGCTCTTCATGGACATCAAAGTTACCGGAAACCAATCTGGAAGCTCCGGCTCCCACGCCGTATTTTTTCAGGACCGACGCGGCCCGTTCAATTACTTTCGGATGTTTTGAGAGGCCCAGATAATCGTTGGAGCAGAAGTTGATGACATTTTTGGGGATCTTCAATTGCCTGAAATTACCCTCTTCCTTGAGCTTGTTCAGTTCTTGTTCGATGAAGTCCATCATGAAACCTTCTCGATCTTCAAGCCAAGATCTTTTATCATCTGCAGGTCTGTTTCAGGAGAGTTGCCGGAAGTTGTAAGGTAATTGCCTATCAATGTCATGTTCGCGCCGCCCAGGAAAATCAGCGGCTGAAGGCCGCGTAAGCTGAGCTCTCTTCCTCCAAAAATGCCGATATCTTTTTCCGGGAAGATCAACCTGTAAACGGCCAGTAGCCGGAGAACTTCCAGCGGCTTCATCACAGGAAGCTTTTCCGCCCTGGTACCTTTTATCGGATTCAGGATATTGATCGGTATTGACACAGGATCAAGCTCTTTCAATTGGAATGCCAGTTCAACTCTCTGGGCAGGCGTTTCACCGAGGCCAAAAATACCGCCGCAGCAAACTTCCAGCCCCAGGCTTTTCGCCGCTTTCACGGTCCTGACCCTGTCCTCAAAAGTGTGCGTGGTGCACATTTTCGGGAAGAAGCTTTTTGAAGTTTCCAGGTTATGATGGAATTTTTCAGTCCGGAATCTTTCAATCTTTTCAGCTGATCCTTTGTGAGAATGCCGGAAGAGACGCACCGATTGACCTTCAAACCGCCTTTTATCTTTTTTACGGCGTCGCAGATAACAGCGACATCTCTGTCCGTCCCGATCCCTTTACCGGACGTGACGATCCCGAAGCAGGTCGACCGGCTTTCTTTGACAGCATTTTTTGCAGCATCAATGATCTCATTCGAGGAAATAAGCGGATAAACATCGATCTTTGCCTTATGATGCGCGGACTGCGCGCAGAACATGCAGTTTTCGGAGCATTTGCCCGATCTCGCATTGACTATCGAGCAGAGCTTTACTTTATTTCCCTTGTATTTCCTCGCAACACGGCCGGCCTCAAATATCAGGTCGAAGGTCTTGTCATCCGGAAGGCTTATCAGCTCAATGGCTTCTTTCTTCGATAATATCGACATAACCGTGAAATTATATCATAATGGAAGGCCATGAAAAAATATCTGGTAATGCTCCACGGGTTCGGCTGCGATTCCAGGACGTTCACGTCCATTGGAACCAAGCTCTCAAAAGACTATGAAGCCCTGATGGTTGACATCCCCGGCCACGGCCAAACCAAGGGCGAATTCAGGGATTTTTCGTTCTCTGCGCATGTCGATCCTCTACGCCCTTGACCAATATCTAAAAGAACCATTCTCGCTGCTTGGATGGTCCATGGGCGGCCAGATAGCTCTGGAAATGTTCCGGCAAAAATCACTGGAAACATGCAAAGATGAAAAATGCGGCCACAGGCACAACAATATCGATTCTCTGATACTCGTCTCATCTACCCCGAAGTTCGTCGCTTCCGACGATTTCCCCGCCGGGATGAACAAAGCTATGTTCAGTAAATTCCGGAAAGGCCTGAAATCTGACATGAAAAAGACAATGAACGATTTTTATCATCTGATATTTTCAGAAAATGAAGAGAATTCAAAGTTTGCGGCCGAACTCGCATCCCAAACCCCTTCCCCCGAAACTCTCTCAGCCTGCATGAACGGCTTTGAAAATTATGACGGAAGAAAGTACCTGACAGAAATAAATGTCCCTGCTTTTATCATTGCCGGGGATAATGACCGGATAATCGACCGCCAATGCTCGGAATATTTGGCTGATAACATTAAAGGAAGCAAATTAAAAATACTGGAAGGCGCCGGGCACGCTCCGCATTTAACGAGAGAAAAGGAAATGATCGATGAAATCTCGGAATTCCTTGGATAAAAAAAAGATAGCGTTGTCATTTTCCAGGTCGGCGGAGAATTACGACAAATTCGCGGGCCTTCAGAGGACTCTCGCAAAAGAGCTTATAGAAAGCCTTTCTAACGTAAAAATGTCCCCCTCTAAACATACTTGATATCGGCACAGGCACGGGAGGAGCGGCTTTCCTGCTGGCGGCAAAATTCAAGGACGCCAAAATAATCGGATGCGACATCGCGCCAGGAATGATAAAGAAAGCGGAGCAGAACAATCATTTTAAAAATGTGTCTTTTATTGCCGGCGACGCCGAAAATCTTCCGTTCGAGAACAAAAGCTTTGATCTTGTAGTTTCAAGCACGACATTCCAGTGGGTAAATGACATTGAAAAATCTTTCGCGGAAGCAAAAAGGGTCCTGAAGCCCGGCGGTTTCTTTGCCTTCGTCACTTTCGGGCCGAAAACGCTTTCGGAACTGAAAAGGAATTATAAGATCGCGTTCGGCAATGACGCGGACCACATGCACAAATTCTGGGATATCCGGGAATTGCAGGCAATGCTGAAGGACGCCGGCTTTGAAGTCCTGAAATTCAACACCAATACTATAAGGGAATTTTATCCTGATTTCAGGGCCTTCTTCAAGTCTCTGAAGGGAATGGGGGCGTTGAACGCTTCACCCGATCTTCCCAAAGGCCTTAGATCCAGGACAAAAATGAATTCTCTGATCAAGTATTATGAAAAGAACAGCAGGATAGGCAACCGGGTTTACGCGACGTTTGAATCGATAAAAGTGATCTGCAGGGCGTGACTAGACCTGGATCCCCAGAAACTTTCTGATTAGCAGCCCGATCGCAAAGCTTACAGCGGCTACGCCCATACAAATGCCGAACATCTCCAGGAACCTGACCTTGAACGATATCTCTTTTACGACGGCGTAATAGAATGTGAAAACGAATATCATTATTATCGCGCCGATAAGCGTCAATTCGAGGCAAACAAGATAATTATTTATCATCAAGTAAGGCGAGACCAGCACTGCGACCGCGAAAATATAAGTGATTGTCGTATAGAACGCAGCTTTTAGAGGTTCCCTGGCCTCCCCTTCCGTTTTTGTGGACAGGTATTCGGAAGCTCCCATTGAAAGCGATGCCGCTATTCCGGTTATCAATCCCGCGACACCTATGATCTTCGCGTTCTGAAGAGCGAACGTGAGCCCGGCCAAAGTTCCCGTGAATTCCACAAGCGCGTCGCTCAAGCCCAGGACCACCGAGCCGATGTATTTCAGTTTTTCCTCGTCGATCATCGCCACAAGTTCGCTCTCGTGCTCCTCTTCATCTTTTTTGATCGTCAAGGCTTCCGGAATGGCCGCGCTGATATAATCATATGCTTTTTGGGCGCCTTTCTCTCCGCCTTCCATCAGCTTCATGCCGAAAGTGACCCCGAAAATAAGCGAAACAGAAAGATAGAACCAGTACTTAAGCCGATTGGGTTTCACTTCAATACTGGTATATTTTTTCCAGGTTGTGTAATGGCGTAGTTCATCCTTGGATATGTTCGCAAGGACTTCCTTATTGTGAGCGCTCTTCAATATCTCCGATAATCTTTTGTAAATAAGATGTTCCGTTATCTCATTCTTCTGGAAGCCAAGAACTATATTTTTAAGTTTTTTTTCAAGCGCCATTACAGGTCACCTCTGTGTATCGGAAATTCAACCGTATCCACGAGCCGGTGAGTGCTCACATCCACGGAATTAATCTGGACATATGAAAGCATGGTGCTCTGCGGCCTGGAAGTCTTGATGATCGGCCCGTCGGGAACGCCTACCTGGATCCCCTTTTGGGTGCGGAAAACGGGGATCTTTATTTCAAATCCCGCTCTCTTTTTTTCTCTGATAAAAGCCCAGTATTTGTTCTTCCGGCTGCCGAAGACTTCGGAAGTAGTTGACGGATAAGACAGTTTGACCTGCCACGGCGAATCCGGATCCGCGGCTATCCGTACCCTGTTCAACAGGCTTTGCTCGGACCTGAAAGAAACTCTTATGCTTGTTTTCTTCAATCCGGCGCCGCTATCCGGTTTCAATCCCGTAACGCTCCTTCCGTCTATAAATATGTATAGAAAGCCGTTCCCAAGGAGAAGTTTGATGCTTTTCATGTCAAATCCGGCCCGGTCTTTTTCAAGCGGCCTTAAGGGGCATTTGCAGAAGGTCCTTACATTCGCCCAGTCATTGTCTTGCCCGTCGATCTTGATCGGCCACGCGGATGCGGCAAACAAACCTATAGCCATGACAAAGATAACCAGCTTTTTCATTGAAAGCATTTTATATCAATCGGGGTTGAGCGTCCATTATAATTGCAGTATAATCCCGGCATGCTCAAGTCCCAGGACGGCGTTGTATTTTATCGTGAGTGGAATTGCCCTTCCCCCAAGGCTGTCATTATCCTTGTCCACGGTTTAGGCGGATATTCCGGAAGATTTTTTGAATTCGGCCCTTACCTGGCAAAGAGCGGATTTCAGGTATATGCGATCGAGCTCAATGGCTTCGGCGAAACATCCTCGAAAAAAGGGCATATCGATAATTTCAAAATATATACGGAACAGCTTAGGTCACTCGTCGGGACGGCAAAACAGCTGAACCCCGGCAAAAAG
Organism: uncultured bacterium; assembly: GCA_963768305.1. Classification (GTDB taxonomy): domain Bacteria; phylum Margulisbacteria; class WOR-1; order CAVSGV01; family CAVSGV01; genus CAVYHE01. The sequence goes on along the minus strand of CAVYHE010000003.1, from coordinate 128,895 downwards.
ATATTCATGTTCGGCGAATCCATGGGCGGGCTTATCACTCTGGATTTTTCCATACACGATCAAAAGATGATCAACGGCATCATCCTGATGTCCCCCGCTGTGAAGGACAAGATGCCGTACACGCTCAAGCAGAAGGTGGATATTTTCAAAGCCGCCCTTTTCGATCCGATGAAATATTTCCCAGCGGGATTTTCCGCCGAGCTTTTCACGCGCGACCCGGTGATGGCGAAAAGGATAAACAACGATCCCCTTGAGGTCCGCAATTTGACCGCGAAATTCTTCCTTTCGATATTGAAAGCTATGACATTCATAAATATGCACCCCCGAAGGATAAAGCTTCCCGTCCTGATGCTCCTTGCGGGGCAGGACAAGATGATCTCCGCCGAAGCCGCCGAAAAATATTTCAAAAAGATGCGGTCAAAGGACAAGACGCTGAAATGGTATCCCGAAATGTACCACGCTTTATATACGGACAAGGACAGGGAGCAGGTGTTCAGGGACATGGTTGGCTGGGTAAATAAGCACATTTAATCATATAATTCCCGCTCCAATATCATCTTGAATTTACTGCGTTAAAACGCCAAAAGATTAACTAATTTCGATGCAAGTTTTAGCCTAACTGATACGATAATATAGTATGGGAGAGGACTGTAAAAAATTAAGGAGAATTGCATAAATGTGTACGGTCATTGGCGATACTATTACTATAAGCAGACCTTCAGTGAACACGAGCAGGGAGCCCTCTGCTGTAAAGAGCGGCACCGAGCAAAAAAGCGAAGCTCCCGTGAATATTCAATTCTTACCTTTTCGCAGCTTTTACCCGGGTCCCGCGGAGGAAAAGATAGATACTTCTAATTTATCGATAAAGAAATTTATCGGGGATGACGGTTCTCCATATGATGCTAAAGGTTATGTTTCTTTTGAGCGCATTCATTTAAGTTTCAGGATACATAACTATGATGGTTTTCAAGAACAGGTCATAAAGAAGGCTGAACAATTGGGATACACTCGCGGTTCGCTTTCAAATCTTTCCGTTCACGCCGCGGTCGAAGTCGCATCATTTATTACGGCCTCACAATTACATGCTGACTTAAAGTACTCTGATACTACTTCCCTCGATAAAGAAAGCGCCGATGCGATCTTCCGTAAAGGAGAGGGTGTTTGCCGACATTATGCGATGGTAAATTGCGCCGTATTTCAGATCATAAAAGACCTCAATCCCGCTCTAAAAAACACTTATATGGCATATTTCACTCATTCAGAAGAAATCGCAGATAAGTTGCCGCATGCCTGGAATGAAGTGATAAGCCTCACGAAGAACAAGGTCGTCAGCACGTTCGTCGACCCAACATGGTTCAATCAATCGCCGATCTTAGGGATCGGTAATTTAAAAATCCCAATTATATTCATTAAAGAGATCTCCTTGAACGCTTACGATCTGGACCATTTCGGCAAAGATTATTCTATGCTGGATTTTGACTTGGCCCGATATTATGAAACAATGGCAAGAACATTATATTGCGCCGATGAAAAGGATATTTCGAAAGAATGTTCCGAATACTTTATTAAAAGCGCGGAATTATATGGCATGGTGCTGAAGAACAGCGACGACGCCAAGTTGAAAAGCGTCGCGCTGGAAAATGAGATGTGGTGCTATTGCGCGCTGGAAGAATACACAAAAGCCCAATCCCTGCTTGATGGATACGTAATAAAACACCCGACAGACGCTAACAAAAAAGTGCTCTGGAGCTATTTAAACACGATCGATATGCGTCCAATAGATCCGAAAGAAAAGAAGGAATTACTTAAGATGACCTTACAAACGTTGGAACGTATTCGTTATCGCTCGGCGGATCCGGCCTCGCTCTCGGAACTTGCAAAGATCTATATTGAGATCGGAGATGCAAAGACAGGTATTGAGATGTTCCGTGAATTGGTGAAAGCCAACCCGAAAAAAAATTGGATCTATTTAAAATTTGCCGGTCAATGCCTGGAACGCTGCGGCTATGCCGATGAATCAAAACGTTTTTATCGAGAGTTTCATCATGCCGCGGCCGAAACGTTGCAAAAATAACAGACAACCCATTACATCATCTGCCGGTTTAAAAAACCACCTTCTTAACGTATAATGTCTCCGCCATGAAGAAATACATCCTCGCCATCGACCAGGGAACGACCGGCTCGACAATAATCATCTTCAACAAAAAAGGCAGGATAGTGTCAAGAGCTTACCGCGAATTCCCGCAGATATTCCCGAAGCCCGGCTGGGTGGAGCACGACCCCGTCAAGATATGGCAGTCGGTCAAACTGACGATCGCCGACGCCTTGAAGGCCGGAAAGATCAAAGGCAGCGAAATCGCCGCTATCGGCATCACCAACCAAAGAGAAACAACGATAATCTGGGACAAAAAAACAGGCAAGCCGATCTTCAACGCCATCGTCTGGCAGGACAGAAGGACTGCGCCGATCTGCGACTGGCTGAAGAAGAAAGGACTTGAGAAATATATCCAGCAAGCGACTGGGCTCAAGATCGATGCGTATTTTTCAGGAACGAAGATTAAGTGGATGCTTGATAATGTTAAAGAGTTATACAGTTAAGCGTTATGAGATGGCGAAATTAGCGTTTGGGACGGTTGATACTTGGATAATTTGGAATCTGACTAACGGCAAAGCTCATGTTACCGATTATTCAAATGCATCACAGGACGATGATATTCAATATCCGAAAACTTGATTGGGATAAAAAACTTATGAAGATACTTAATATTCCGAGATCGATACTTCCAAAAGTCGTCCCCTCTTCAGGCATTGCCGGACATACAAAAGGCATCGGCGTTCTGCCGGATGGAATTCCGATAGCCGGGATCGCCGGCGACCAGCAGGCGGCGCTTTTCGGGCAATGCTGCTACGCGCCCGGAGATATCAAAAACACCTACGGGACCGGATGTTTTATGCTGGTGAACACCGGAACTAAGATGGTGAGTTCAAAAACCGGTTTGCTGACAACTATCGCATGGGGAATTAATAACAAAGTTTATTACGCGCTCGAAGGCTCGGTTTTTATCGCGGGCGCGGCCATCCAATGGATACGCGACGGGCTGGGCTTGATCAAGAAAGCGGCGGAAACCGAAGCTATCGCAAAGTCTGTTCCCGATACCGGCGGCGTATATTTTGTTCCCGCTTTCGTCGGACTGGGAGCGCCGTACTGGAATATGTACGCGAGGGGCACGATCACCGGGATCACCCGCGGAACGACAAAAGCCCATCTTATCCGCGCAACGCTTGAGTCTCTCGCCTACCAGACAAAAGATGTGATGCTCTGCATGCAAAAAGATTCGCGTCTCAAGATCAAGGCGATGAAGGTTGACGGGAAAGCAACTGAGAATGATTTTCTGATGCAGTTCCAGTCTGACATTTTGCCGGCAAAAGTTATCCGCCCAGTCATAGTCGATACCACCGCGCTCGGCGCCGCCTATCTTGCCGGTCTCGGGGTCGGGTTCTGGAAGGGCCAGGCAGAATTGAAAAAGCTCTGGAAGATCGACAAAGCGTTCACTCCGAAGATGGCGGAAAAGATCCGAACTAAACTTTATGATGAGTGGATAAAAGCTGTCGCTCAAGCTCAGAGGTAATTAATCATGAAATTTAAAGAACCCATGCCCGGATTTATTCACCTGATCGGCGCCGTGCTAATGATACCGGCGACCGTGATACTTTTGGTCCTCGGCAGCAACTCCGCCTGGAAAATCGTTTCGTTCAGCGTTTACGGGGCGTGCTTTCTGCTTCTTTTCATTTTCAGTGCTACTTTATCACTTGCTGCCGCAATCAGCCGGCGGCAAATACCAGATATTCCGCAAGCTGGACCATCTGGCGATATATTTTGTCATAGCCGGGCACATATACTCCGTTCTGCCTCAATACTTTAAGAGGCCCCTGGGGTTGGACGATCTTTGGAATAGTTTGGGGAATGGCGCTTTTCGGCGTCATTGTGCAATCGATCTACATTGATGTGTGGAGATGGCTGACCACATTGATATACATAATAATGGGATGGATGATACTTGTCGCGCTTGATCCGCTGATACATTATATGCCGCTGGGAGGGATTTTATTGCTGGTCGCGGGAGGCATAATATATACGATCGGCGGGGTTATTTACACAATAAAAAAACCGAATTTTTGGCCGAAGTTCGGCTATCATGAGCTCTGGCATACGATGGTGCTTCTCGGAGCCGCATGCCATTATGCCGCGATCCTTTTATATGTCGCCCTCAGCTGATCTCGACGACCTTTTCTCTTGAAGTTGCGCCTCTAATGATGGAGATGCTGCTCTTTTTCACCTTGAAATGTTCCGCGAGGAATTCGATGAGAGCGGAATTTGCCTTGCCTTCCACCGCCGGAGCTGTCAGATAAACCTTTATCCGGCCGGGCTCCTCGACAAGCTTGTTCTTTTTGGCATTCGGAATAACTTTAATATTTAACTTTGCCATTCCAAATTATTTTATCACAATTCTCATCTCCCATCTCTCATCTCCAATATTTAATGCTATAATCTCCGCAAATGACCCGAACTTACGACATAGCCATAATCGGCGGCGGGATCGTAGGGAACCGCGATAGCAAGAGAGCTTTCGCGATATGAACTTAATATTATCCTCATTGAAAAAGAAATGGAAGTTTCATTCGGCACATCAAAAGCCAATTCCGGCATCATACACTCCGGCATCCATGAAGACCTTAAAACACTGAAAGGGCGGCTTTGCATTCAAGGCAACAAGATGTGGCAGGCCCTCTCAAAGGAACTGCGCATCCCCTTTGAAATGGTCGGCGAAATACTTGTCGCAAGGAACAATGCCGATCTGGTAGTCCTGAAACAAATGCTGGAATGCTCAAAAACAATAGGTATCCCGGCTGAAATGGTGGAAGGAAAACGGCTGCATGAAATGGAACCCAACCTTGCGCCGGAGATAAACACCGGCCTGCTTGCCCCGACAGCCGGAGTCATCCCGCCGTATGAAATGACCTACGCTTTATATGAGAACGCAGCGCAGAACGGCGTTAAATTCCTTCTTGATTCCAAAGTGACCGGCATCCGGAAAGACGGGCAGGCTTATATGATAACCGCCGGTAACGATGAAATAAAAGCTAACTATGTCATCAACGCGGCCGGAGTTTACGCGGATGAAGTCGCAAAGTTCGTCGGCGCCGACAATTTCAGGATAAACCCGAGAAAAGGCGAAGAATACTTGCTTGATAAGCGGCTGGACAACATAAACAACCATATTATATTCCCGACACCCAGCCCTATATCAAAAGGGATATTGGTCATAAAAACCATTGAAAACTCAACAATGATCGGCCCCACCGCGGAAGATATCACCGACAAAGAAGACCTGACGACGACTTCCGCGGGACTTGAAAAGATCCTGGACTTTGTCCGCACTATGGTGCCAGGCATCTCGACAAAAGATATCATCGCTTCATTTGCGGGGATACAGCCCGGTATCAAATACAAATGATTTCATCATCGAAGAATCAAAAGCTGCTCCGCATTTCATCAATGCGGCAGGGATACAATCTCCGGGCCTGACGGCCGCGCCCGCTATCGCGCTGATGGTCATCGATATTTTAAAGAACTTCCGGCCTTAAGCTTGAAAAGAAAAAAGATTTCAAGAAATACGACAGGCCGCACAGGAGATTCACCCTCGCTTCGAACAAGGACAAGGAACTTCTTATCAAAATGAACAAGGCATACGGCAATGTGATCTGCAGGTGCGAGACGGTCACCGAAGCTGAAGTCGTTGCCGCCATCGGCAACGGCGCCAGCACAGTCGACGGGATCAAATTCAGGACTCGGGCAGGAATGGGAAGATGCCAGGCGGGATTCTGCACTCATCACGTGATGAGGATACTTGCCCGCGAACTTGGGGTGCCCGGAAGAAAAGATCACGAAGCGCGGCGGAGATTCATTGATGATAAAAGGAAAAAGATGAAAAAATTATCAGCGAATATCATCGTTATAGGCGCGGGCCCCGGCGGAATGGCCGCGGCGCTGAAAGCCAGCGAAATGGGAATAAAGAATATCCTGCTCGTCGACCGCCTACCTGAGCTCGGCGGCATTCTTCAGCAATGCATACATAACGGCTTCGGCCTTCATAAATTCAAAAAAGACCTCACCGGGCCGGAATACGCCGACGCTTACATAAAGAAGATCAAGAACTCGAACATCAAGGTCCTACTCCAGACCATGGCGATCGAGATCACGAAAGACAACAAGGTGGTGCTTGCAAGTGGAAAGGACGGATTGATCGAAGTTTCGGCAAAAGCTATCGTTTTCGCGATGGGCTGCAGGGAAAAGACAAGGCAGCAGGTGACGATCCCAGGCACGAGGCCGTCCGGGATTTTTACTGCCGGGGTCGCGCAAAGGTTCATGAACATCGAGGGATTTTTCCCCGGCAAGGAAATAGTGGTCGTCGGCTCGGGCGATATCGGGATGATAATGGCAAGAAGGATGACCCTTGAAGGCGCGAAAGTTCACGCCGTAACTGAAATTCTCCCATATCCCGGCGGGCTTACAAGGAACATCGTCCAGTGCTTGAATGATTACAATATCCCGCTTCATCTCCGCCATAATGTGGTCGAGATATACGGCAAGGACAGGGTAAGCGGCGTAAAGGTCGCCGAGATCGACGAAAAAGGCATCCCGACCGATAAGACTTTTGAAATCTCCTGCGACACTCTTCTTTTTTCCGTGGGGCTGATACCGGAGAACGAGCTCTCGCGCATGGTCCCGCTTGAACTCAATCCGCTGACCGGCGGCCCGTTCATTGACGACGCCTATCAGACAAGAAGGCCCGGAGTTTTCATTTGCGGCAATGCCGCGTTCGTGAACGATCTGGCCGATTACGTTAGCAGCGAAGCCGAGATAGCGGGAGAAGCCGCGGCAGATTTTGTTAACGGGACACTGAAAAGCGAAATGAACGCCAGAACTGTCGCCGGCGAGAATATCAGGTTCATTGTGCCAAATGTTATCACAAGGGCAAAACCTCTTACATTATACGCGCGCGTCACCCGCCCCATAAAAGACGTGACCGTATCATCGCCGGACGGGATCATCAGACTTAAAAAGAACATTGTGAAGCCCGGCGAAATGCTGGAAATTTATCTTAATGAAGAAAAGCTTGCGAAGTTAAAAGTAGCAAAGGAGCTAAAGATAGATGTCAGAGCAGATTAACGAGAAGAAATTCACCTGCATAATGTGCCCGCTGGGATGCGAAGTTACGGTTTCATCCGACGCGAACGGAGAGATCAAGGAGATCGTGGGCAACACTTGCGCGAAAGGCGAAACATATGTGAGAGAAGAATTTTCGCATCCGAAGCGGGTTCTGACCTCGACAGTCGCGATAGAAGGCGCTCAATTCTCCAGGCTTCCGGTAAAGACGTCGGACCTGATACCGAAGGACAAAATATTCGACTGCATGAACGAAATAATGAAAGCTAAAGTTGATGCTCCGGTCAAATTAGGAGATAAGATCATCAGCAACCTGCTCGGCCTCGGCGTTGATGTTGTTGCGACCAGAGACCTCAGCTAATTATGTTTTTGACTTGAAGAACAGCCAGCTTTTCGGCCCGGCCTTCTTGAATTTTACAAGATGAAAATGCCCATTCAGTTTCTTTCCGTGCAGAGCCATCTCCACTTTTTCATCATTGAATTCAATGGCGTCGAATGTCCCTTTGTCCCATATCTTAACTTCACCCGCCCCGTACTCCCCTTCCGGTATTGTGCCTTCAAACTTGGCGTAATCTCAGCGGGTGGTCTTCCACCTGGATGGCTAATCGTTTGACAGCTGGATCGTTCGAAGGCTCCTTCGGGATGGCCCACGACTTGAGGACTCCCTTGTTTTCCAGGCGCAGGTCCCAGTGAAGATGGCTGGCGTTGTGCCGATGGATGACGATATTTCATTTGCTGTAATACATTTTCATGAAATGAACTCTTGAGGGGCATAATTTGCTTATCGCGCAATCAGGGCACAGCGGCCGGGGCGCCTTGCATATCGCCCTTCCGTGATCGACAAGATAATAATTGACCTTGCCCCATAGTTTTCGGGGAACGATCCTCATCAGGTCCTGTTCTATCTTCACAGGATCATCAAATTTTGACAGCCCCAATCTGCCTGACAGCCTGATCACATGAGTATCGACCGCAATGCCTTCAACTTTATGGAAAGCGTTATTAAGCACGATATTCGCGGTTTTTCTGGCAACACCTGGAAGCTTGACCAGTTCTTCCATAGAATCGGGGACTTTCCCGTTATAATCAGATACGACCATCTTCGCCATATTTATGATGTTCTTAGCTTTATTCCTGTAAAAACCTGATGATCTGATCTCTTTTTCAAAAGCCTTCTGATTTGCTTTCGCATAGTCCTTCGGAGTCCTGTATTTCTTGAACAGTTTCTCTGTTATCTTATTGATCATCTTGTCTGTACTTTGAGCCGAGAGTATCGTAGCGACAACTATATCGATCGGCGTCCTGAAATTAAGCGCGGTTTTCGCCCTGGGATACTGCTTAGAAAGGATGCTTATTATCTGCAAAACTCTTTTTTCGGGCTTGTCCATACCGCGGGATTATAGCATAATACCGCTATGTATCAGATGCTCAATATCGCGCTTAAAGCAGAGGACATACATACTTGGCATAATCTCCTTAAATTCCCTCTTTACGCGCGAAAGGACTGGATACACAAGAACCTGGATAAGGTAATAGCCGCCCTTAAAGCCATTCTCTCTGATAAGAACGCGCTTCAGACCGCTCTGACAAATAACCATTCAATGCCGTGGGACGCTATCGGCTTTATCTGCCTCAATGATAACCTTTATCTGGAAGCGGAAAAGATATACGACAATGTCTACAGGAAATTCCTGGATATAAAAGCGGACGCGACCGTCCCGCTTTACAACCGCGGGATAGCCCGGTTCCTGCAGGGCCGGTACAAGGACGCTTACGAGGACTTCAAGCTTGCCAGAAAGTCCGACCCGCATTTTTACGACAAGGGCAGCCTCACATACGGCGCGATAAAATACATGGACGAAGTGCTTTTCCCCACCCGCGAAACGATAAGGCATAACCAGGAAAAACTGGTCAAAGACCTTAACATGCCGAAGATGATCGACGACGTCGCGGGGCCGAACAAGCTGAAGATCATCAGGAAATGGAATTCATCCACTCCGCTTTATTCCCAGGCGCCAAGCCTCGGCGGCGGATATTATCTTACGCTGAAGAATTCCCGCGGAGAAACAAAAGGCATAGTCATCGACCCGGGATACAATTTCCTGGAAATATTCAGGGAACAGTTCCTGGGAATACTGGATATAGACGCGATAATAATAACGCACGACCATGACGACCACTCGGAAGCGATAGAGGGCATCTTGAGCCTGGTCGCGAAATATAATGATTACAAAATGAAAGGCCCGTCGAAATCGGTCGATATTTTCGGGTCTCCCGGAGTAATGCTTAAATATCAGGGGATATTCAACAAGACCGACCGCGAAGGGAACAAGGAAATAAATTTCCAGCTGATGATACCCGGCAACAGGCTGACGGAAATAGACGGCGCGCCGCTGATGGAAAAATACGGGTTCGAGATCATCGTGAACCAGGCATACCACCCCGAACTCTGGACCAATCAGGAATCAGCGGTCGGATTAACGCTTGAAACGAACATTACATATCAGCATCATCCTCTTAAGCTGGGAATAACGGGCGACACGAGATATGAGACTTTCATCGGCAACCAGTATCAGGACGTGCAGATAATGCTGATCAACATCGGCTCGATCGAAAAAGAGGAAGGAAAGCTGCTCCATTCGCATCTGGGGCTTTGCGGGTGCATTAATCTCCTGAAAGAAGCAAGGATAGGCAAGCAGCTTCTGGCTATTCTCACGGAATTCGGCGAGGAATTCCGCGGAAGACGCAAAGTGATAAGCAAGATAATCGAGCTTTGGGCCCAGCCGATGGAACAAGACCTGATAAGCCCCGAGTTCCGGGTCATTCCCGCAGACCTCAACCTAGAAGTGGACCTTAACGACCTGAGCATAAAAGAAACCCGGTCAGGCAAGTTCCACCCCTACCCCGATATCGACTTCGACGAGCTCGACATGGAGCTCATCAGCTATAAGCATAAAGCATAGCGTTAACTTTTCGTTGTCTAAATCCTCGACAGTGTAGTCAGTTTCAACAGTTATCCCTCGTGATTTATTCGTAAATTCAACGGCAAGAAAATTGCTATTCATTGACACAAAAGATGAAGGAGGTGAAATAACTAATGATGTCATTGAACAGGACGATCTTGGTGGGCAGGCTGGCAGCAGATCCGGAAGTCCGCTACACGTCGAACGAGATCCCCGTTGCGAAGTTCGCGCTGGCGGTGCAAAGACCGTCAAAGAACGGCGAGAAAGAAGTGGATTTTATCAATATAGTCGCGTGGAGAGGGCTTGCAAAGGTCTGCGGCGAATACCTCAAGAAGGGGAAACCGGTCGCGATAGAAGGGAAACTTCAGGTCAGAAAATACGAGAAAGACGGGGAGAAATCGGTATTTTACCGAAGTGGTGGCAAGCAATATGCAGATGCTGGACACGAAAGTTCTTCAAGGAATCCGCCGACAAAAAAGCGGGGGAAGAAGAAGAAGAAACACTCGATATCGAGGAAAAGCCGCTGGCAAAAGCCAGGAAATAACCAAAGGGCCCCGGTTTACTCATCCGCCGGGGCTCTTCCCTATTTTATCAAGACGTAGATGCCGGCCAGGACCATCATAGCACCGCAGATATTATTAAAAACCCTGAAAACTTTTTGATCGAACCTGCCGCCTATCATCGGAATCACGGCCGCGATAAGGAGCATTGGCGACAGCACTGTGCCTATACCGAAAAAGAAGCTGTACGCGAAACCCGCGAAAAAATTATCCGACAGGAGCGCGATCTCAAGAAGTATCCCGATAAGAGGCGCGCAAGGCGATATCGCCCACAAGCATTCCGAGCACCGCCATGTTCCCCTCCCCCGCGCCGCAGAACTTGAAATTGAAATTCTTGCCCAGGATCACTGACATTCCTATGATGATCAATATAGCGGACAGGACCGCCTTCAGATAATGATATATTCCCGAGTAATAATAATATTTCATTATGAAGGCGCCGAAATATCCGAAAAGCCCGCCAAGTATCACGTAGATAGCCAGTCTTCCAAGCGAGAAGGTTAACGCCGCGAAAAATCCTTCCTTCCAGGTCTTTTTTGTTCCGACATAAGGAAGAAGGACGGGCGCGCAGGTTGCAAGGCATGGCCCGTAGCCGAAAAGGAATCCCTGCACTGTAAGATATATGATTTTGTCTATGAGCATACAATATGTATAATATATCATCCGGACAGGGAGATAAAATGTTTTTTCCTTTATCAGCGATCGGGTTCGCGTCCATCATTGTTCAGATACTCCTTTTAAGGGAGCTGGCGGCTATTTTCAACGGCAACGAGCTTACCTACGGGATATCCCTTATGATATGGCTCGCGTCCACCGGCCTGGGCAGCTACGTATGCGGCAAGCTGATAAAAAATATTAAAGATGCTCCAAAAACCCTGATCTATATGCAGATGGTGATCTCTCTAATTATCCCGGCCGAGATTTATGTTGCCAGAGCATCAAAGGTATTGTTCAGTATTCCCTCAGGCGCGATCCCCGACCTTAATTCGATCTTCCTGATCTCGCTTATAACTATCGCTCCGGCCTGTCTTTTGTTCGGCTCGCTCTTCACTCTGGGGAGCAACGTGCTGGAAAATACCGGCACCATGTATATCGTTGAGAGCATCGGGGCCGCAGCCGGCGGGATCATTTTCAGCTTCATCCTTATTTATTTTTTAAATCCATTTCAGATCGCAGGGGTGGTCGGCACAGCGCTGACATTCTCATCGATGTATATTTACAAGAATTTTATCCGGAAGAGGTCCAAGGCCATGCTGGAGAGATTGATGATATTCGCGTTCGTTCTCGCGGTCAATCTTGTATTAATTCATCCTTATGGCGCCAGACTGGACAGGTGTTCTTCGCAAGCCCAATTCAAAGGATCTCATTTAATAAGCACTGTCGATTCGATATACGGAAGGATCTCTGTCATCGAAGATAAGGGGACACACAGCTATTTTGAGGACGGTAATCTTGCCTTTTCAACAGCTTCGGTGCCGGAAAACGAGGAGATCGCGGATCTCGCATTGATCGAAAGCGGGAGCCCCGAGAAAGTGCTTTTGATCGGCGGAGGCCCTGTGATCGCAGACAAGTTCCTGCATCTGCGCGGCGTAAAAAAGCTTGATTACGTGGAGTTTGACCCTGAACTTGCCGGCATGTCAGGCGGTTCCTTTGCGACCGTTGCCGACGGAAGATATTTCATACGTAACACAAAAAACAAGTATGATCTGATCCTCATAAACACGGGCGATCCGGTAAATATGGCCGGCGGAAGGTTTTTTACGGCCGAATTCATGAGGCAGTGCGCCGAAAAATTGTCTCCCCGCGGGGTCCTGGCGTTGAAACTTTCAGGTTCGGCTGATTTCATGGGAAAGGAAACAAGGGCGCTCAATTCGTCAATATTCAAGACGATCAGCTCGGTATTCCCGAACGTAAAGGTGATACCGGGCGCTTACATATATTATTACGCGTCGCCATCATCTGGGGTCCTGACTGATGACGCCGGGACTCTAGTCAGAAGATGGCAGAGGGAAAATGTCAGTACAAAATATTTTAATGCGTTATCCATCCCCCACCTTGTCACGAAAGACAGGCTGGATTATGTCGCGTCCGCGATAAAATTCGATGATAAAACTTTGATCGGCACCGATCTTCATCCTGTATCATATCTTTATTCGATCCTTGTCTGGCTGAGCTATTTCTCCGGCAGGACAAATCTGATCTTCCAAAGCTTGCTGACTATCAAGCTTGGCAGCCTGATCGTCTGGATCTTCGCTCTGGCAATATTTTTCAGGCTTGCCGGTCTCAGGATAAAAGCGGTAAAGAACGCAAGCATTCCCGTAATTGTCGCTCTGATCGGCTTCAACGCCATGGCGCTGCAGCTTCTTTCGATGTATTCGTTCGAGGCGGTCTACGGATACATATATTTCATGATAGGGATCTTGTTCGCGATCTTTATGGCGGGGCTGGCGCTTGGAAGTTATTATACTAATTTAAAACCAAAACAATTTAACCTTTTTCAAATAATAGCGTTTCTTTTGTTTTCGATCATGCTATTTGCTTTATACCTTAAAACTGCACCCGTGCTTGATTATCGAATTTCCAAATATTCGATAACAGCTTTTTCATTCATATTCGCTTTTCTTTCCGGCGCAGTCTTCCCTATTGCGGTCAAAGGATACTTGTCAAAATCCCTGGCGAACAAAGCCGGAGTCCTTTACGGGTGTGATCTTCTGGGAGGAGCGATTTCGGCAATAATGACAAGCTTGCTGTTCATCCCTGTTTTTGGGATCTTGGGGACATTGACCGTACCGGCCAGCTTTTGCCTGGCGGCGATGCTACTGTTCTTCCCCGAACACCTGCGCGGTAAAAACATATAATCTCGTGTTGGGGTCTTTCAAGGCTGAAACCGGAAGTCCCGCTTTCCCGCAAACATTTTCAAGGAACTGTTCTCGCGTCCAATTATTTTCCGTAGCGACCTGCGGAAGGAAAACACCGCTCTGGTTGCCGTTAATTATCAGGATCCCGTCCTTGCCGATCTCAACTTCGTTGGTGCTGGTTATCTCCGTCATCGGCGACAGGACGGATATTTCTATGTTTGATGTTCGGAAGCTCCTCCGTCGTCACGGCCGTGAACCTCATATCCTGCGTCGCCGCCGCCACGGCCATGTCCGAGACCGCCAAATAAAGCGGCCTGTAAGGACGCAGGTAGCCTATGCATCCGCGCAGACTGGCCGTTCTCTGTAAGCGTGACGAACACGCCGGATTTCTGCTGAAGTTCCTTTTCATAAACGGTGAAGTCCGGCTTGACCTTCGTGAAAACATAGGTTTCCAGGGTCTTTCTCGCGATATCCAGAAGCCGCGACTTGTCGGTATCGTCCAGCTTGACAGGTCTTCTGTAAACTGCGGCGGACATGTATCCGACAACTGACGATTTATCTCCGGTCACGTCCCCTGTATCGGCGTATTTCAGTATCTCGTAGCTATTGGCGCCGAGCTGGTCGCCCGCCAGCATCAATGTAATTACGGTCCCATAGCCGCACAATTCGCATTCACCGGATGCGAGATGCTGGGCCAGAGCGCTGACATCACCTTTTGAAATGGCATCGATCGCGATCGCGTCCATAGATCCCGCAACTTCGGCTGTATGATAATGGGACATATCCGTGCTGGCGACAATAAGGACCTTCTTCGGTTTTTTGCCGGGCTCATGGCTTGTGATCGCCTTGACGATCGCCTGTGCAAGGATATTGCTGTTCTCCAGGGTCTGATATCCCATCACAAGAGGCACTATCTTGAAATTCTTCAAGGTTTTCTGAAGGTAGGGTATCTGGACTTCCACCGAATGTTCTTTTTCAAAAGCTTCCTTCACGTAACTGATATCTTGGGATCAAAGGACATGAGAGCTGAGACGCCATTTCATTGTCTATCTTCACGTTCCCGAGCGGCGTCGCGTATTCGCCGGACGGAATCACCGATATCCCGTCGAAAGACATGTAATGGCTGGGACCGATTATGATGACAGTGTCAAAGCTCTTATTGGTGAGCTGTTTGTATGCGTAACCCGCGACTTTGCCGCAGAATTCATATCCGGCATGCGGAACGATGATCCCGACCAGGTCACCTTCGCCCTTTATTATCTTGTATTCCGCCAGATAGCTGTCGATAGCTTTTGATAATTCGTTCTTGTCGCCCGGATAAAATGTTCCGGCAACGTTCGGTTGTTTCACAATATCAGCACAGCTTGCAAAACCGATCATCATTAACCACCCTCCTATTATCAGACAAATTATATTAATTTTCTTCATCTCGTCACCTCTCGCTTTACTTCCACACTCCAGGAATTTTTTGCCCGCAGTACTTGCATTTCCCGTCGACTATATTGACCTCCAATGTATCAAATCCCTGCCTTTTGACAAGAAGTTTCCCGCAGTTCGGGCAGTAGGTGGATTCTCCGGCGTTGCCGTAAACATTGCCGATATAAACATAATGCAATCCGACATCTTTCGCGATCTTTTGAGCATTTTGGAGCGTTTCCAGCGGCGTCGGCGGGACCGATGTCAGCTTATACAGCGGAGTGAAAGCCGAAAAATAAAGCGGCGTGTCCGTCCCCACATTGTCCTTTATCCATTCGCACATTTCTTTTATCATTTTCGGATCGTCATTCTTCCCGGGTATGACAAGATTTGTTATCTCCAGCCACACGCCGGCTTTCTTCACGTTCTTTATGGTCTCAAGGACCGGGTCCAAGTGGCCAGAACACATTGTCACGTAATATTCCTCGGAAAAGCCCTTGAGGTCCACATTGACCGCGTCCATATATTGAAGAAGTTCTTTGAGCGGCTTCGGATTTATGTATCCGCAAGTATGCATAACGTTCCTGATCCCGTTCTCTTTCGCAAGTTTCGCCGTGGCAAGCATGTATTCGTAAAAAACGGTGGGCTCTGTATAAGTGTACGCGATGGAAGCGCATCCGTTCTTTTTTGCCTGGGCGACGACTTCCTCGGGAGGAAGAAAAACGTTCGGCGCGTCTTCCGGCCTCGCCTGCGAGATCTGCCAGTTCTGGCAGAAGATGCAGCCCAGGTTACAGCCTGCGGTGGCTATCGAAAATGACGTAGTCCCGGGAAGGAAATGCGTGAACGGTTTTTTCTCGATGGGATCTATGTGTACCGCGACCGGCCTGGCATAAACCAATGTATACAGCTTGCCGTCGACATTTATCCTGTCGCCGCATCTTCCCTTTTTCCCGACAGGAAGGAAGCAGTAGTTTGGGCAGAGCTGGCACTGGACGAATTTATCATCGCGGGGTTCCCAGTATTTAGCTTCCAGGAGCTGAAGATTGGCCTGCCGTATCTCTTTCAGCTTGTCGCTGAGCGAGCCGATATCCAGGAGCTGGATGGAGTAAGCCAAACCTGCCAGAAAGACCACGAACACTATAAATATCACTAATTTCTTCATGGTATGCAAATAATAACACTCTGCCCTGCATATCTCAAGATTTCGCATAGCACTATAGACTCGAAAAAGTGAAATTTTTCAAGAGAATTGACGATAACTATATGTAAAAAGGATTTAGTAATGAAAAGAGGAAAATAAAATGACATCGTCCATCAGAAGACTCGTTAGTTCAAAAGGAGTAAAAGGATATCCGCAACTTCCAAAACGGATCAATTTGGATAAATTACTGACCCATCCTCTGCGACTTCCGTTTACCGGAGTTCTCGATCACTTTCAAGGAGGCATCAAACAGCTTTTTCGCCAAATGGCGCATTTTCAAGGCAAATCATTGGTATCTTTAACTTTAGAGCCTTCTAATGGTGCTGTTTCCTTAAAAAAGCCGTTCACTTGCAAAATAAGTTTTTTATGGGACGTAAAACCCTCTTCCAATGCTCCACACTACGATCCAATATATGAAGCGCCGCCCGAATATTTAACAGAAGTGACAAGGAAAGCGTTTGCAGTTTTAGAAACAGCAATTAACGAAAAAAATCTTTTGGGCCCCCACTTTGAGGCACTGACATTTAATTCGCTTTCCAGCGGACCGAAAGACGGCCACACGGACGCAGAAATTCAGATAAAGCTTCGCAAACAGAGCTGAAATTTAAATTAAGTAAGCAAACTCAGAGCGGATAAGGAACGATCCCCTCGCTCAGACTTCTAAGATCTCCTGCTGTGATTGATGGATGACATGCTTGTTCGGAAGAAGATATATCGGGATGATCGAAAGCAAGATCAGCGCCGAAGCAAAGACGAAAGCATCCTGAAAACCGAAATTCACGCAAGCTACATTAATGAACTTCATCAGCGAGACAACGGCGGACGTGGAAGAATATGCGTGAGAATAACCCAGTTCCGTTGCTCTTTGCATTATCCCCTGCCTCGCACCCGTGAATGCCGCCGAATTCGTGTTTATCGCGGCTGTCACGGCGTTAAGATGGAACTTTGTCCTGTTGTCCAGGACGGTGGAGAGCACGGCGATCCCGATGGCCCCGCCCACCTGCTGGATAATGCTCATCATGGAAGAAGCCATCCCCGTTTTATGCTTCGGGACCGAGTTCAACGCCATCATCATTATGGGCGCCATCAGAAAGCACATCCCGACCCCTCTTATCATCGTGGGGTAAACTATCTGCCAGTTGCTCATGTAGATGCTTATGTTCCTGTACTGCAACATGGAGATCAGCATAAGGCTCATCCCTATGAAACAAAGGAACCGCGGACTGGACCTGTCGCTGAACCAACCGACAGCCGGCATGGCGACGGCCATTACAAGCGAGCCGGGAAGGAGCGTAAGCCCGCTTTGTATGGCGGTCATACCTTTGAGCTGCTGAAGGAAAAGCGGCAAAAGAAAAATGCTTCCGAAAAGAGCTATGCTCCTTATGGCGCTGATGAGCATAGCGACGCTGAACACAGCGTGCCGGAAAAGTCCTATGTCCATGATCTTGTCGCGGACAAGCGTTTCCGTTATCAGGAAGCTGAGGAATCCGAATATCGTAAGAGCGGCGCACGTCAAGATGTACCTGGAAGTCCAGCCCTCGGTCTCTCCGCGGGAAAGCCCCAGAAGAAAAGACGTGAGGAACAGGGAAAGGAAAGCAAAGCCCCAAAAGTCGAACGACCTGTGGTTTTTCCCATGAGGCCTGTCGTGCGCGAGCCATGCCATCGCGAGCATGGCGCATATTATCCCGATGGGAAGATTGATGAGAAAGACCCATCTCCATCCGAAGGTCATGGTGATGAACCCGCCGAGCGTCGGGCCGAATGCCGGGCCGATCACGATGGTAATGCCGAATATCCCCATGGCGCGGCCTCTTTCCTTCGGCTCGAAAACTTCCGCGATCATCGCCATTCCTGTCGGGGTCATTGCTCCTCCCCCGAGAGCCTGAATGACGCGTGCGAATATGAGAGCGGGCAGGTTCGGCGCGATGCCGCACAGAAGCGACCCGCCCGTGAACAATCCAAGGCTCAAGATGTACAGGAATTTATGCCCGATCCTGTCCCTCAGCCAGGTCGTGAGAGGCATAAGGACAGCGAACGCCAGCATGTAGGCCGTTACGACCCATTCAATGTCGTTGATGTTCGCGCCGAAGTCAGCCATTATCGTGGGGATGGAAACGTTCACAATGCTGGAGTCCAGCATCGCCATGATCATTCCGACCATGACAACGATCATGACCAGCCATTTATAATTGGGATCGCGAGGGCGCGGCTTTTCCGTCATCTTAGAGAGTATTGATCCTGACCGTTACCGACTGCCCGGATTTCAATATCCTGTTGGAGGGATAATTATCTATCGTTATCTTTATAGGTATCTTCTGCACCACTTTCGTGAAATTCCCCGAAGCGTTCTCGGCGGGGATCAGGGAGAATTGCGAAGCGGCGGTCTCCAGGACCTCAGAAACCGTTCCGGAAAGGGACCCGCCTTCGTCCAGGTCTATGTGAACCGACTGCCCCGGCCTTACCCTGGCGATCTTCGTTTCTTCAATGTTAGCGCTGACCCAGGCGTGTCCGACGTCAGATATCATGACCGCCGTCTGGCCCGGTTCTATTATGTTGCCGACCTTTGCCGGGATCTGGATGACCATCCCGTCCACCGGGCTCTTTAAATAAGTGTTCGAAAGGTTCACTTCCGCGAGCTTCAGCTCCGCATCCGCGATCTGATAGTTCATTTTCGCGTTGTCATAATCCCTTTCGGTGCTGTAATTCCCTTTTGTGAGCTTTCCCACCCTGTTCAGTTCAAGCTTTGACAGGTTGAATTTTGCTTTCGCTTTTTCCACATCCGCTTCGGCCACCTGATGTTCTATTTCCACGAGCAGCTGGTCCTTTTTAACGGCATCGCCCTCGGAAACCGTGACTTTTTCAATGCGTCCGCCTATCCCGACGGGAGCCACGCGCAAAATATTCGTGGCGATCCTCGCGTCGTTCGTGGAAACGTACGGCCGGAAAAGATGCCACCAGACGAATACGCCCGCGATCGCTATTATGACAAGCGACGCGGCGAACAATCTTACTCTTCCCCTTTTCCACCACGGCCTGTCGGGTTTTTCCTGTTGTTGATCCTCTTCCTGTTCTTCTGACATGTTTTTTCTCCTTTTTCGGATTTTAACCGATTTTACAAAATTATGCAACCGGCTCATTGAAGCAAACCCGCCTAAATGCTACTATTCCGTCATGTCAAAAAGGCCGGATATGCTCAGGTTATACGCTCTCCTGTTCCTGGCACTGAGCGTGATATATTTTTATCTGGACATTTTTTCCCCGAAAACCCTCCCCTATTTCGCGCGGCTCTGGCCGCTGCCAAGGAACATGAACGTGCTCGTGATGGGGCTGGACACCGCGTACAACAAGACGAACCACGTTCCGCTGTCCGAGTCGGGACATACGGACACGATGATACTTGTCAACGTGAACACGAACAGCTTCAAGGTGAACATGCTTTCCATCCCGCGCGACACGCTAGTGGAGATCCCCGGATACGGATGGCAAAAGATCAACTCGGCGTACTTTCTGGGCGGCCCCGAGCTCGCGAGGGAAACTGTGGAGAAATTCCTGGGCGTCCCCGTCAATTACTATGTGACGATGAACCCGAAAGGGCTTATTAATCTGATCGACCTTATGGGCGGCATCAACATCTACGTGGACAAGGACATGTATTACGTGGATAACTGGGGCGGTCTGAAGATAGACCTGAAACAGGGATGGCAGAAGCTGAACGGAGAACAGGCTACGGGATTCATCCGGTTCCGCCAGGAAGCATTGGGCGATGTGGGACGCGTCCAGCGCCAGCAGGAATTCCTTCAAACGGTCTTAAGGAAGATGGCGACCCCCGCGATGATAGTGAAGGCGCCGTGGGTCCTGTCCATTGCCGCCGAGAACATAAAGTCCGACCTTTCATTGAAAGATATCTTATATGCGCTCAACTTTGCCAGGGGACTGCGGAAAGACGACATTAACATGAGCATTGTCCCGGGTAATTTCGCGGTTGGACAATGGGGAGCCAGCGTTTGGGCGCCGGACCAGGACGCGCTAAAGGACATAGTGAACAAATATTTTTCCAGGAAGCTGCTCGCGAAACTTGAGCCCAGGCATGTCCCGTCATCGGCCGTCACCATTATCAATAACACCGATGATTTTGAGGCTGTCCGCCAGATGATGAAAGTGCTCAATAAAAAAGATTACGTCATCATGAACGATCTCCTTCCGAAGAAACCCGGAATAACAAAGACCGAGATCATCGCGCAAAGGGGGGACAGGGTCGGCGCAGAAAAACTGGGCAAGCTCCTGGGGATCAACGATGTGCTGGTCACCAGCACAGGGGACCTGACAACGGACTTTACCATAATCCTGTGCAATGACTGGAGAGAGTCGATCGAGAAGGATAAACAATGATTTTATGCTATAATCTCGTCCGTGGTTCAACGTAAAAAATATATTTGGCTCGCGCTCGCATCGGCGGCAGTGGCGGGTCTCGGGCAGGTCATCAAGGGCGACGCGGTAAAGGGACTTAAGATAATGCTCTGGTTCTACCTGGGTTTCCCGATGATAATATTCGGCTCGCTTCTGTTGAACGCGTACCTTTTCCTTGCCTGCCTCGCGGTATTCGTCATAGCTTATCCGGTAATATGGATATTCAATATCATTGACGCGTACTCCACCCAGATCGGCCCCGCTTACCGGCCCGCGGTACGCCGGGCCAGGCGCGCGGTGAGAAGAGCATGAACAACCTGAAAAGGAACATCCATTTATCCACGATACTCGGCATCCCGATCGACATAAATTATTCCTGGTTCATCATATTTTTTCTGATCACATGGACGCTGGCCCAGGGATATTTCCCCAATGTCATCCCGTTCGCTCCCGTTTACGTTTACTGGACATTAAGCGCCGCGGTGGCGCTCCTTTTCTTCGTTTCGCTCCTTGCCCACGAGCTCTCGCACAGCATAGTCGCGATAAATCACGGACTGCCGATAAACGGGATAACGCTTTTCCTTTTCGGCGGCGTGGCCAGGATGGAGGAGGAGCCGAAAACCCCCGCGGTGGAATTCAAGATGGCCGTGGCCGGGCCTCTATGCAGCATGGGGCTTTCCATAGTGTTCTATCTGATCGGCAGAATATTTTTCCTGCTTAAGTTCCCCGCGCTGATCGTGGCGGGATGCGATTATCTTTCGTTCATCAACCTGGCGGTCGGCGTTTTCAACCTCATACCCGGATTTCCGCTGGACGGCGGCAGGATACTGCGCGCAGCGTTATGGAGCCTGTTCGGGGACATGAAAAAAGCCACAAGGATCGCGAGCTCGTTCGGGAAGGGCTTCGCCTATCTGTTGATGGGCATCGGGCTTCTTTATCTTTTCTACGGCGTGGTGGTCTCCGGCATCTGGCTTATATTGATAGGTTTCTTCCTCCAGGAAGCGGCATCATCCAGCTACCTGCAAATGGAACTGAAGAAATGCCTTGGCGGCATAAAAGTCCGGGCAATAATGTCGGAAAGCGTCGTAACGGTGAACGAGAACACTTCGCTCCTTTCGCTGGTAGATGATTATTTCCTGAAATTCAGGTTCTCTTCTTTTCCTGTTCTTTCCGATGACGGCTCCATTGCCGGGCTTGCGGTCATACATGTCATTAAAGATATTCCCAGGGAATTATGGGATAAAACCATGATACGGGAAGTAATGTTCCCCATAAAAAGCGATTTCGTGATAAGCCCGTCCGCCGATGTTTGCGACGCGTTGACGCAGATGGCGGGGAACGGGATCGGACTGCTTCTCGTCATCCACGAAAAAAAACTCGCCGGCATAATTTCGCAAAGGGATGTAATGAGGCTTTTCCAGGTGAGGGAAGACCTGGGAGAATAGGCTGATTTGGAAAATCAGGAATTCGCGAAGATATTTTTTGAAATGTCCGATCTCCTTGAACTTGGAGAAGAGAACCCTTTCCGCGTCCGCGCCTACCAGAAAGCCGCGCAGAACATAGAAAGCCTTTCGGAGAACCTTGGATCAACTTACAAAAAAGGCGGGATAAAAGCTCTTGAGAGCGTCCCGGGCATCGGGAAAGGCATTGCCGAACATATAGAAGAGCTTATCAGGACCGGAAAATTGAAGACTCACGACCAGCTGATAAAGAAATTCCCTCGCAGCCTTATAGAGATGGAATCCGTCTCCGGGATAGGCCCGAAAACGGCCAAGCTGCTTTTCAAAAAAGCGAAAATTGACAGCATCGAAAAGCTCGAAAAAGCCGCGAAAACCGGAAAGCTGGAAAAACTGCCGGGCATAAGGGCCAAGAAAATAAAGAACATCCTTTCGGGGATCGAGCTTAAAAAAAGGAATATCGGCAGGTTCTCCATAGGAGAAGCGCTCCCCTATGCCGAAGCGATAGTCGATTCGCTGAAAAAATTAAAAGAAGTGGACAAGATAGTTCCCTGCGGAAGCTTAAGGCGCGCGAAAGAAACCATCGGAGACATCGATATACTTATCACGTCCAAGAAACCGATGGCCGTAATGGATCGATTTTCAAAACTCCAGCAGGTTGACAAGATCCTGGCCAAAGGCCCCACAAAAACTTCCGTTCTCCTTAAGAACGGCATGCAGGCCGACTTGAGAGTCGTGGATCCGGAAAGTTTCGGCGCCGCGGTATATTATTTCACGGGCAGCAAGCAGCACAACATCCACATAAGGGAAATGGGGATAAAAAAGGGATTGAAGATTAACGAGTACGGGATATTCAAAGGCAAGAAGATCATCGGCGGAAAAGAGGAGAACGATGTCTTTAACGCGTTGGGGCTGCCTTATATACCGCCGGAGATCAGGGAAGACAGGGGTGAGATAGAAGCAGCGCTAAAAGGCAATGTTCCGGAGCTTGTAGAATTGAAGGACATACGGGGCGACCTTCACGCGCACACTGTCGCCAGCGACGGGAGCAACACCATAGAAGAAATGGCAAAAGCGGCGAAAGCAAAGGGATATGAATACCTGGCGATAACGGACCATTCCATATCCTCAAGGATAGCAGGCGGCCTTTCGGCAAAAGAAGCGCTGAGCCATATCAGGGAGATAGAAAAAGCAAGTTCGACCGCCGGGATCAAAATATTAAAGGGAACGGAGCTTGATATCCTGCCTGACGGGACGCTGGATTATCCGGACGAAGTGCTCGCGCAATTTGATATAGTCTTCGCGTCGGTGCATTCCAATTTCAAGATGGCCAGGGCTGACATGACAAAAAGGATCATCACGGCGATGAAGAATAAATATGTTAGCGTACTCGCCCACCCTACCGGCAGATTGATCGGCACGCGGGATGGATATGAGGTGGATCTTGATGAAATTTTGGAGGCGGCAAAGGACACCGGGACATTTATAGAGCTGAACGCGTACCCCGCAAGGCTCGATCTTGATGATATCCACTGCAGGAAGGCAAAAGAGCTCGGCATATTGATAGCGATATCCACGGATTCGCACATCACATCGCAATTCGACAATATGAGATACGGCGTGCTTACAGCCAGGAGAGGCTGGCTCACAAAAAGCGATATCCTCAATACTCTGCCCTATGAAAAGTTGATAAAAAAGCTTGCAATAAAGCGGAAAAAGAGTTTATAATGAGCTTGCCTCAAAACCTCGATATCTTCGGGGGAAAGGAGGGATTCTAAATGAGCACATGGGGATGGGTCCTTCTCGTAATCATCATCTTGGCCCTGGTCTACTGGTGGTGGACAACTTCCAAGAAATAGCAAACTGCGAACAGCTCACGGCGAACAGCCGTAAGCAGTAAGCCGTATGCCGTTAGCTAGCTGAAAGGAGGCTAGAAATTGGGAACTATAGTATTTGTGATACTTAGATTATCCGGCCTGGTAGACACAAGATTCGACTGGGTAATCCTTTGCGCGCTAATTTCCCTGGATACGATCGGAATCCGAATTTATTATCATTATTCAGGAGGAAATAAGCAAACCAAGAGACTAGAGATCAGAGATTCGAGATATGAAAGCTCGCTCGATTTTTCTTGTCTCATATCTCCGGTCTCTTTATGCTGTGCTATAATATCCCCGTGGACCTATTTTCATCAGAGCGCGACATCGACAAGAAAGCCCCGCTGGCGTACAGGATGAGCCCCAGGACACTGGATGAATTCGTCGGCCAGGAGCACATAATCGGGCCCGGAATGCTGCTCAGACGGGCCATTGAAGCTGATAGATTGTCATCGGTCATCCTCTACGGCCCGCCCGGAACCGGAAAGACCGCTTTGGCAAAGCTCATAGCCAACACCACACAATCTGAATTTAAAGCTCTTAACGCGACCGTCGCGAAGGTGGAAGATCTTAAAAAGGCCATAAAAGAAGCAAAAGAGTTGAAGCGCGCGCTCAACAAAAGAACGATACTTTTCCTTGACGAGATCCACCGGTTCAACAAGCTGCAGCAGGACGTGCTTCTCCCTCACGTGGAGGACGGGACCGTCACGCTAATAGGAGCGACGGTAGAAAATCCCCTGTTCTATGTTAATTCCGCGCTTGTTTCAAGGTCGCAGATATTCGAGCTGAACAAGCTCTCGCAGGAAGAGATCAAGGTCATCGTCTCCCGCGCGCTTGCCGACAAGGAAAGAGGATTGGGGAATTTCAAGGTCTCGATAGACGATGACGCGCTGAATCATCTGGCAAAAGCATCCGACGGCGACGCCAGAAAAGCGCTCAGCTCGCTTGAGATAGGAGTTTTGACGACAAAGCCGGGAAAGAACGGGACTATAAAGTTCACGAAGAAGATCGCCGAGGAATCCATCCAGAAAAAAGCCGTCGTTTACGACAAGAAAGGCGACCAGCATTACGACACGATATCGGCTTTCATAAAAAGCATGCGCGGCTCCGATCCCGACGCCGCGCTTTACTACATGGCAAAGATGATATACGCGGGCGAGGATCCGCGGTTCATCGCGCGAAGGATAGTCATTTGCGCGGCGGAGGATGTGGGCAACGCCGATCCGCTCGCTCTTGTCGTGGCGAACGCAGCGATGCAGGTGGCTGAATTCGTGGGGATGCCGGAAGCGCGGATCCCCCTGGCCCAGGCCGCCGTATATGTGGCGACCGCGCCGAAAAGCAACGCATCATACATGGGTATCGAGAAAGCGCTGGATGACGTGAAAAATAATGTGACTCAGGAAGTTCCTGACCATCTTAAGAGCACCGCATACCACGGCGCTGAAAAGCTCGGCCACGGCATCGGCTACAAATACGCGCACGATTACGAAGGCGGATTTGTCCAGCAGGATTATGTAAAGATCAAAAAACAATATTACGAGCCGACCGACAGAGGATTTGAGGCGAAGATAAAGAAGAGGATGGATGAATTGCATGAAAAGCCAGGAACCTGAAGCCAAGCCATCAGGAACCTGAGATTAAAATCTCGGTTCCTGATCGTGCAAATGTAGAATAAATTCCACATTTGCAATGGAAATTGAAAATAACCGCGAATTGATTCGCAGGAGTCGCGGTTTTAGGAGAAATCGATGTTATATCATTATACTTTTAATACTTATGAGGGAATGAATCTCTTAGAAGATAAGGAAATTAGGGAATTTCTCATTAATACGTTCAATGATATCGCTAATTCTAAAGGCTTTGAAATAATCGCCTGTGAGATCTTATCGGACCATGTGCACATGCTCATTGATCAACCTTATGCCATATCCACCTCATCAGCCATGAAAAACATCAAAGGGGCTTCGGCAAGATATTTGTTTCAGAAATACCCGTCAAACAGATATGATGTCAGAAAATTGTGGGCTAGATCGTTCAACTGCAGGAAAGTTCCGACTGACCAAAAAGAAACAGTCATAACTTATATCAAAAAACAAAGAAACCTTGATGGTATAGACAAAAGATATTGAGGGTGCCCGGAACCTGAGATTAAAATCTCGGTTCCAGGTTGTGCAAATGTAGAATAAATTCCACATTTGCATTAGACTTGATTTTGAGGGTGCGAGAATTTATTCTCGCGGGACCCCGAAAAGGAACCGCGAATTCATTCGCGGGAGGAAACATGGACCAAAGTAACATCAAAAAACTGTTAGCTGACGTGAAAGCGAACAAGCTCTCCGTCGAAGAAGCTTATTCGAAGCTGAAGCATATGCCGTATGAGGATATCGGCTTTGCGAAGCTGGACCATCACAGGGCGATGAGAAAAGGTTTCCCGGAAGTCATCTACTGCCAGGGAAAGACGATACCACAGATAAAAGAGATCTTCAAAAAGCTGTCCGGCAAGAACAAGAACATCATGGCGACGCGCGCGGACGAGAAGGTTTACAAAGCTATCAAATCGCTCGTTCCGGCCGCCAGATATAATAGTAAGGCAAGGATCGTGACTGTGGGGAGCGGCGAAAAAGGAAAAGGAAGCGTTTTGCTAATCACGGCGGGAACGGCTGATATTCCGGTTGCTGAAGAAGCGGCGGAAACGGCGCGGTTCCTGGGCAATCGGATAACTACATTATATGATGTAGGGGTTGCAGGGCTGCATCGATTACTGGGAAACTTCGATGAAATGTCGAAAAGTGATGTGATAATCGTTGTCGCGGGGATGGAAGGCGCGCTCGCTTCGGTTGTCGGCGGTTTGACGGACAAGCCGGTCATCGCGGTGCCGACGTCGATCGGCTACGGAGCTTCGTTCAAGGGGCTTGCCGCCCTGCTTTCGATGCTCAATTCCTGCGCTCCGGGAGTCGCGGTGGTCAATATCGACAACGGTTTCGGCGCCGGCTGCATGGCAGCTGTCATCAACAACAGATGAAAGACCGCCAGGAACCTGCGATTGAAATCGCGGTTCCAGTTAGGGCAAATGTAGAATTAATTCTACATTTGCCTTTACGAAAACGGAACCGAGAATTTATTCTCAGGTTCCAAGGAGAACTATGAAAGTCGCCTACCTGGACTGCCCCACGGGAATAAGCGGGAACATGCTCCTGGCAGCATTACTTGATGCAGGCCTCAGCTTGTCGTATTTAAAAAAAGAGCTGAGAAAGTTGGGAGTTATAAGTTATAAGTTACAAGTTAAGAATGTCACGAAAAAAGGGTTCAAAGCTAAACATTTCAATGTCATCATCAGCGACAAAAAAAGCAGAACGATCGGCGACATCTACCGGATAATAAACAAAAGCAAGCTTAAGAACAGCGTCAAAAAACTGAGTTTATCGATATTCAAGAAACTATTCGAAGCTGAATCAAATGTCCACGGCGGAAAAGTCCATCATCTCCACGAGGTCGGAGCCATCGACGCGATAGTAGATATCGTCGGCGCGGCGATAGGTTTTGACAAACTGGGAATATCCGAAGTCTACTGTTCCCCCCTGCCCTACGGCCACGGCCAAATAAAAAGCTCTCACGGCCTGCTGCCTAATCCGGCTCCTGCGACGCTCAAGCTTTTGGCGGGCGTGCCGGTATATAAAAAAGACATCAAGGCCGAGCTTGTAACGCCCACCGGCGCGGCGGTGATCACGACGCTGGCGAAAAGTTTCAAGGAAATGCCGAAGTTCGAGCTCAAGAGAACCGGTCTTGGCGCGGGGACTTTCGATTTGCCGGAAGCGAATATAATGAGGTTATTCATCGGCGAGGCGGCGGTGAATTATTCGGAGGACCTGGTTTTGTCGATAGAGGCGAATATCGATAACATGAATCCGGAGTTATACGAGCACGCGATCGCGGCGCTGATGAAGGCGGGGGCGCTGGACGCGTATATTTCGCAGATAAAGATGAAGAAGAACAGGCCGGGGGTGATGCTCACCGCGCTGGCGGATGTCAAAGATAAGGACAAGGTCCTCGATAAGATATTCAGCGAGACGACGACGCTGGGGGTGCGGACATATCTGGTGAAAAGGGAAAAGCTGGACAGGTTTCAGAAGCAGGTGAAGACGAAATACGGCAAGGTGATGGTGAAGATCGGGAAGGTCGGCAATGCGATCAAGAACATTTCGCCGGAATACGAGGATTGCGTCAGGATATCACGGATAAAGAATGTTCCGTTAAAGATGGTGTATGATGAGGCGAAAATAGAAGCTATGAGAATCGTGGGTTAAGCATAAATAAAGGAGTTATTATGCACGAAACAGACAAAGAGAACGAAGGACCTGGCAAGAAAATTGAATCTGTCTTACCACGTATCCTAGTATATGGAACAGAACAAATCGACATTAGATTTTATCAATATTTAAATCAAATCATCAAAAATAGTAATTATATCCTTAGGTTTGCCGATATAAATACAACTGAAAAGTTTCAAGACTATGATGGCGTAATTATGTTTCAGTCAACTTTTGAACAATTTAAGAGAGGAGATTCATTTTTTGAGAAATCGGAAATCACTGTAACTTATAATCGAGAAGAATTGTTGAAGAGAAGAAATCAGCTGATTCAACTTTTAAAAGAAGGCGGGTTTGTATGTTTTCTTGTTTATAGGCCATTTATAACGAGAACTGAAACTCGAGGTGATGTGAGAGATAGAGATTTATGTAAGCTTTGCCTAGAAACAACTAATATTCGCAATTTTGATAAAGATCTACAAATAACAAAGATCCATATCGATGAGTTTAAACCTTTTCTAGATCAATTTGGTATGGCCCGATCTAGCTTCGATCCATATCGTGACAAATCAGCAAAGACAATATGCGAAACTAATGATGAGATTGTAGGTTTTATTTCTGAAGATCAAATATATTTCATCCCGTGTATTTTACCAAGTAACGATGAAATAGGAGATTTTTTCAAAAAGCTTTCCTCGGCCTTAGTTTCTATTTCAAAGAAATTAATACAAGAAGCTCCTGAATGGGCAAAAGATTATAAGTTTGAAACAGAAAGAATATTAATTGAGAGGGAAAATAAACTGTTAAGTGAAATTGAGACTATAGAACATACAATAAATACATATAATGAATATAAAAGATGTCTCTGTTATAACTCTGATCTTTTGGTGAAAAGTGTTGAGAATATTCTTGAAAAGGGTCTTGGTCTCACCGTTGGAAGTAAAATAGAACAATTCAAAGAAGATAGAACAATTTTAGATGAAAAACAGCAGGCAATGGTTCTTATTGAAATTAAAGGAGTAAATGAAAATATCAAAAATGAAAACATTTCCCAGGTTGATCATCATCGAGCACAAAACGATAAACCTTCCGATTTCCCATCAATATTAATTGCTAATACTTTTATTAAATCGTCAAATAGTATTGCTGACAAAATGCGAGACATCAATCAAGAACAGATAAAATATGCTGTAAGCCGTCAGGTGCTAATAATGAGAACAATAGACTTATTGAATTTACTTTATTTAAAGGAAGAAGGAAAAATGAAATTATCAGACATAATTGATCTTTTCAAAAATAAAATAGGCTGGCTTAAGGTATCTACCGAGAAATATGAAATCATTAATAAATAGACTTCGCCTTTCGCAATTCGATTTATTATGCTCTTTTGTCGATTTCGCCTGATCTCAGCTGACTTGAAGTATTCTTCTCTTGGCGTATAATCCCTCCATAGGCGGTGGGAACATGAAAAACTTGAACTGGGTTAAAATAATATTGAACGCATTTATTATAGTTGCATGTCTTATTGCTGGTTCGAGTTCAAATGAAACTGGAATTGGTGCTGGGATTGCCGTTGCTGGCATGGTAATTGCTCTGGCAATATACAATAAATGACTGGTTAACATCCAATGCCCCTGCAAGGCGGTGAGAACATGAATAAAACATGTTTTGTTGTTTTTTGTTTCATTTTATTTTTAGGCGCTTTATTCCTATCTGGGTGTAGTAATATTAATACCCTGTCATATATACCTGAAAACAATGTAACGACAGAAGTCGCATCCCTTGATATATTAAATACATCAATAAATACTTATGGGAATAAGTTGGGCTTTCAACATATTACTGCCACCGCTGCTGACGAATATTACGACACTTTATTTTTTGTCATTCGCATTCAAAATGATTCTTCAGAAGCATACGGGGTAAACCCTGATGACTTTGTAGCGAAAACTAATAGTAATTATATTCTTATTAAAGAAAACCCATATATAGTGATGCTTGATGCTTTGGGGGGTGCTTATGTTAGCCAGGTTAATGCTGAAAATATGCCTGTTGATAAACAATATACCGTAAACACAAATGCATCTGCATATGGCGGAAATGGATACGCCGTCGGAAATTCCTACTCAACCGTAAACTCACAAAACAATCCTTATCAAGAATTGGGGAAAAGTATAGATGTGGCCTTGGCAAACAGTAACGCAGCACAAACAAAAGCATTTGCCAAAGATATTGTTAATCATGCTCTTGTTCAACCTTCTTCGATTGCAGCAAATTCTTGGAATTATTACTATCTTGCCTTCGAAAAACCAAAAGAATATCCAATTAAACTAGTTTACAAGGGCATGACTTTTTCATATCAAGATTGGCGATCTGCAGCATCTCATAGGCCATAGTATTCTCCGCCATTTTTTAGTATAATCCTCCCATGAAAACGAAGATCCTCATTTCTATCCTTTGCCTGTTTATTCTTTCCCCCTCCGCCTTCCCCTGCACCGGCGTGTTTATGGATAAGGACGGCGTACGGCTTGTAGGCCGCACAATGGACTGGCCGTCCGACAAAGGCAGCATCTACATCAACGACCGCGGCATAAAGAAAACCGCGGACATAGTCTGGGACGGCTCCCCCCGCGCCAAATGGACCTCAAAATACGGCAGCGTCACCTTTAACATGGTAGGCAAATTCAACCCGGTCTTCGAGTTCATCGTTAAAGTTTTCAGATTAAAAGACAGCGCCCCCACCTGCGGCATGAACGAAAAAGGCCTCTGGGGCGGCGGGTTCTGGATCCATCCCCCGCCGGCAGTCAAATATCCCGCGAAGAACGGCAAAATATCCATTAATAACTCCCAGCTGCTTGAATATCTGCTCGATACTTCCGCTAACGTGGATGAGGCCATAATGAACCTGAAAAAAACAAGGATTGCAGGTTTTAAGTTCGGCGGCTTTGAAGCGGACCTCCACTGGTTCCTCGCCGACCCTTCCGGCAACTCCGCATTGATCGATTTTCCGGACGGCAAACTTGTCATCCACAGGCATCCCAAACCGCCCGTCATCACGAACTCATTTTACGAGCATAACAAGAGGTATTTAAGCCAATTCAAGGGCTTCGGCGGGAAAGAAGTTATCCCGCTTGAAAAAGGCGAGACCACTACCGAGAACAGGTATGCCTTCGCGGCATACTCGCTGGCAAAAGCTGAAAAGGAGAATAAGCTTACAATCAGCGATGTGTTCAATATAATGAAGAGCGCGACGCAGACAAATGTCCGCCACGCGTCAACATCCCAGTCCGTCACCCAGTGGACCGCCGTCTATGACCTCAAGAACAAAAAGCTTTCCTGGTTCAGCAGGACAAATCCCAGGATAAGATCGATTGACCTGGCAAAGACGGACTTCAATAGATCAGGGAAGATGGCTTTTTAGGGAGGACTAAATATGAAAAAAACACTTTGCTTTATCATCCTATTTGCCGCCGCCTTATCTGCCGTTTCTTGCGCCGAAGTCACCTCAAGGATCACAAAACAATACACGATCATTGATCCGGAAATAATAACCTATTACGACGGAGACAAGGCGATCGCGGTAAAGACGCTTACCGAATCCGGCGAGGTTAAAAGCCTTACAGGCCACATCCCGAACGGATGGGTGCGAAGGTATGATCCGACCGGGAAACTTGCCGTTGAAACATATTATAAAAATGACAACCCGGAGGGGCTCACAAGATCGTACTATCATTCGGGC
Source organism: uncultured bacterium (assembly GCA_963768305.1). Taxonomy (GTDB): domain Bacteria; phylum Margulisbacteria; class WOR-1; order CAVSGV01; family CAVSGV01; genus CAVYHE01. The sequence goes on along the minus strand of CAVYHE010000003.1, from coordinate 96,882 downwards.
AAATTAGCGTCAACGGCCCGTTGCGTTAACGGGAAGCTGGACGGCCCCGCAAAGGAATTTTACGAGAACGGCAGTGTCATACGGACAGGCAATTTTAAAGACGGCAAGCAGGAAGGCTTATCGAAGAAATATTATGAGAACGGCGCCCTTATGGTCAAGATGAATTATCTTCATGGCAGGCTTAACGGCCCTGTAAAAGAATATTATGAGAACGGAAAGATAAAAACAGAAGCGAACTTTATCAATGATACTGAGAGCGGGAAAAGCAGGTCATATGATAAAAATGGCAAGCTTATCTACGAAACGCCGCGCCCCATAGCGCCTATACCATTGAAATGAAAATAAGGAGGGGTATAATAATTTCCATGGAGGCGTTAAATATCAGAAAAAATAAACTGCCGTTGGTTTTTGGGATCTTCTTCGGCCTGTTCGCCGGAATATTTGCCGCCCTCTTCAATAATTTAAGGAGGAATTAAAATGAAGGAACGAATTTCTTTTGCCATGTTGATCGTTTTGATCTTGTCGCTTGGTCTGGTCGCGGGGTGCGCGACAATTTTCACGGGTGATCAGCTGTCAAAATTGGATATAAGGACCGTTCCGCCAGCGGTAAGAGTGACTTTGATAGGTGGCGGAATAACAAATGTTCAATATACTCCCTGCTCTTTTGTATTGAACAAATTTGATGACTATACCGTTGTATTGGAATACGAAGGCTACAGCACCGAGCGGATCACGATCGGAAGGAGCATAAGGGGCTGGTTCTGGGCCAATATCCTTCTTGGCGGAGTGGTCGGGATGTCCATTGACGGGGTCACAGGCGATATGTGGGACCATAACATTCACGCGATAAACAGGGAACTCGCGAAGGCAAAAGCGACAGGAATGCTGCCGGATAAGGTGACCGTTGATTATCCGATCTCATTGCTGAAGGATAATGGTGAGCAGGTAGTTCAATACATGCCTGTTACCTTTTATAAGAACATTTAATTCCGGAGGGCAAGTTCCGCCTTGTTTTCCTGAATCTTGACACTTTTTCCGCCTTAAAAATACCTCGCAAAAAGTGAGATTTCCGGTCAATTTTGACGATACATATTCAGCAATATAAATAAGTTTTAGGGCCAGGTGAAAAATAATGCCGATATCAGCGCGGATCGAATCTAATTGCAAGAAAAAGCCCCTCATTTAGGCTTTTTAATAATAAAATTCTATCGCCGCGCGGCGCCAATAAAGTTACCCGAACCCTTGCAGGCCTCAGCATAAATGGGCCAGTCAAGATATCCATTGCCGAAAGCGCGATCATTGCCAACGGGAATCCTCTGCCATATTCCTGGGATTACGCCAAAAGCCTTCATACGGCCGGCATACTGGAACTCGAAATTTCTCAAGGAAGCCATGCCAACCAATTAAAAGGAGCGTTTCACAACATCATCAACGGGAAATTAGCGTCATACAGGATGCACATGATAAGCGACAGCCTGGTTGAATATAAGGTCCGGATGAAAGGCGAACATCCTGATATGCCTGTTGGGCTAAAAGAGCTACATAAGGAAATCCTTGGATGCAATTGGCCCAAAGTGTCGGATGCGATAATTTTTAATGAAAAATATGGCGATAGTCCCAAAAGAATTTTGTTGTATCCGGCATCGCTTATTGCTGGTTTAGCGCCGGTTTCCTTAATTGCCCTATTCCCCGTTGGAATGGACATTTTATTCCCGGAGGGCCCATTCAGGGTATTTTCTATTCTGAGCGTTGCATGGGGATTACCTGTTGCCATACTTTATTCAGCTCATGTTTTGTCCAAAATGATACAAGATATAGGAATATATCTTTACAGAAGCATTCTCACTATAAAGGTTTTTAGTGCCCTGAAGGCGTTAAATGAAGACAGAGAGGTCAGTTTTTCCGCGTTGCTTGAAGCGTTCAATTTATCGAACGATGTTGCCTTTATCTTCTCAAACAATTTAACTAACATGATAACCAGAACAATATCAATGGAGAACCTGCCCCTGAGCGCCGGCTTAATCTCCGCCGTAGATGATAAGCATGCCAGCACGAAAAGATCGGGCGAAAAGGCTCGATTTAACGCTGATGATATTCCAATGCTGACAGCTGTCTTAAGATCTGACAGTCAAGATATTCGCCGTTCAGCCGCAAAAGCTATAAATGAAGAAGCTGTATCGATGTTCTGCGCCACATTGAATGATGAAGATGGAAACATTCACTGCATAGCGGCTGAAGCCCTTGGGAAAATCGGGAAAAAAGAAGCGATACCTGCGCTTATTCCCGCATTGAAGGATAAAGATAGTCGCGTCCGCTGCGCCGCGGCGGAAGCCCTGGGCAAAATAGGAAATAAAGAAGCGGCGCCCGCCCTATTGGAGAGCTTAAAAGATGAAAATAACCATGTCCGTTATTTGTCGGCAAAAGCCCTTCTTTTGATCGATGATAAATCAATAGAAAAAGAATCGGGATGTGATTATAGATCGGTATTGCAAGCGTACATTTTGATCGGCGAAGATGCTCAGGGCAAGGATATCGTTAATGATCTGTTCAAGATAGGCAAGCCGGCGGTACCGGCGCTTTTAGCTGCATTGAAAGATAAAAATGAGAATGAGAATGTTCGTTGTTTCGCAGCAGAAGCTATAGGAAAGATCGGGGAAAAAGGAACTATCCCGTTTTTAAGAGAGGCTCTAAATGACGTTGAAAATGTCATTTATGCTTCGGTAAAAGCCCTGGGGAAGATCGGAGGAAAAGAGGCGGTCCCCGCCCTTACGGCTGTCTTGGTGAAAGAAGAAAATAAAGACATTTGCTGCGCCGCAGCGGAAGCTTTGGGCAAAATAAGGGAAAAAGAGGCGCTCCCGGCTCTTATGGTCGCATTGAAGAAGACTGATTTCTGGGTCAGCCACGCCGTGGAAAGAGCCCTGATCGAGATCGGCGAGCCAACGGTAGCCGCGCTTATTCCCGCATTGAAGGATAAAGATAGTCGCGTCCGCTGCGCCGCGGCGGAAGCCCTGGGCAAAATAGGAGAAAAAGAAGCGGCGCCCGCCCTATTGGAGAGCTTAAAAGATGAAAATAACCATGTCCGTTATTTGTCGGCAAAAGCCCTTCTTTTGATCGATGATAAATCAATAGAAAAAGAATCGGGATGTGATTATAGATCGGCATTACAGGCTTACATTTTGATCGGTGAAGGGTGGTTGAGGGGGGATATCGCCAATGATCTGGTCAAGATAGGCAAGCCGGCGGTGCCGGCACTTTTAGCTGCATTGCAACACGAAAATGACACAGAATATGTTCAAAGAGCCGCCGTAAATGCTTTGGCTCAAATGTGCGAGGCAAGAGCGGTCGCTGCCTTATTGACCGCGAAAAAGACAAGTCGAATTAATAATGAAATTGACGAAGCTATAACAATTATATTATCAAATCGCAACCTGGATAGATCTACCCTTAGCGATATCCTTGAAACCAATCCTCCGCTTTGGGTATTGATGTTGATCCAGCGGAACAATCCTTTATTATTAGAGCCCTATTTAAGAAACTTTTTAAGATCGGTGAATTCAGAACTAGAAGCGCACCCCGAAACAGATCAGAAACCTCTTTTAAGCCAGTTCTCCGAATCAATAAACTTTTACCTGGAAAAAGGCAAGCTGACAGGCGAAAGCAAGCATGAGGAATATCGTAAAATAGGTTCTTTGCTGCAACTGGTCCACGATAACCTCCCGCTCTGCCTGAACAGCCTTAACTCCGCAGCCATAAGATTGGGAGAAATACAAGAGCTCATAAAAGCATTGCCCTTGAATAATCCTTTGACCAGGATCATCAGAATGATAGGAGAAAATGAATCTTTGGTCGGAGGATGCCTGGATGTGATCCAGCTTGTAAAAAAGAACGGTAAGTTCCGCTATCTCTACGGTCTTATTCTTGAAGCAGCCAAAGGGAAGCAGAGAGCCGCCCCTCAAGAGGTCTCCGGCATACTGGAGACATTAAAAAAATACAAGGAGATGGACGTTCTTCAAAATTGGAGCGATGGGGACTGGCAGGAATTCTCCTGTGATATCCAGAAGTATTACGGTCTTGGATTTAAAACAATCACCATGAATTTCTTCAGCTACTTTAAAGCCCATAAATCGGATAAGCCGGCCCTGGAAAAATTAAAAGAAGACATAGAAAAAGAATCAAAAGAGATCGCTTGGGGGACTTTTTGGGGATGGAGCAAGGGGTTCAAGAACAGATACGGTTTCAGTCAGCTGGATGAATTGGCCATACTTGCCAAATACATGCAGATATCCAACTTTTCCGGCAAAGATTATATATCAACCTATGAAAAAGTTAAGAATACTCTGAGTGAAAAAAAACCTGAAAAATGGCAAAAAGAGCTCCCGTTGTCCCTGAGATCCCTTTATGCGTTAAAAGGCGGCAGCACCGTAATCAGCTATCAGCCGGACGCCGATGAAGACCGAGTGAAACTGGATGAGCTTCTGAAAGGACTTTCTTCCAGCGCCGGCACAAGCGACCTGTCCCTTAAGGACATCTTCAACACAAAGAAAATGCCAACTCCGGCACAGTTAAAGTCCTTGGTCGTAAGCCTGATCATAAGCGATAGAACGTATTTTCAAAATATCCCGCAAGGCGCTGCGGAAAGAAGGAGCTTTCTTTCCCGCTGGCACAATCTTCTTGCTGACACAATGATCCAGGATTTTAAGCCTATTTTAAAGAAAAGGCTGGAAGAAGAAGTGGAAGGCAAATATCTGGACATTGCCGCCGCAGAAGCGATCCTTGAGAGTTTTGGATTTCGATTTGTCAATATTTCGAGTGCCAACAAATTGTTCAAAGTCGACCCTGAATTCGAAATGATAGCAAATGACAAGGAAAAAATGAAAGACTACTTTTTAAGGAAATGGCTCCCTCAAATAATATATAAGAATGTTCAAGTTGAAGCGGTTTTCTCTCTATGGATCGAGCGGGGTCTTGGCAAATTCATTTCACAAATGAAGCGTCCGCCTAAAGACCCTGAAAGGATAAGATCCGCTCTCTTCAAGGCAAGGGAGCAATATTTATCGGAACTTAAGGGGACGTTATCTTTAAGGAAGCGGCAGCTTAAGGACAGGATCTTGGACCATTTGATCAAATTATTTGCCGATGATACAGCATCCATTGAAAAACAGCTCAAAAACTTTAAAGGATTAAGTGTTGGCTCCAAAGAAGATCTTTGCGTTGGTCTTTTTGACGATCTTTTGCATTTAAGCGGGGAATATATGATGACTGGCGTATGCACTGGGCCGGATAGACCGCGCCAGATACAGGAAGGAATGAAGGAAGGTTATCATTTCGCCACGATAGCCCTTAAAGACACTTCTGGCAGGGTCCTTGGCTTTTCCCAGGTGCAAATATTAAAAACGCCTTTGAATAACATGGAGGATAAATCCAACCAGGGTTATCGGGTTCTATCGCTTACCGGCATCAATCTTTTCCAGGGGGCGATCACGATCGACAGAGAAAAAGCGATCCTTGCCATCCTAATGGCGGCAAAGCAGATGGCCGAGAAATCCGGGCTGCAAAAAGCAGTTATTGTTTACAACTCAGGGCTACATTCAAATCAGCAAGAAGTAAAAACATATATCGAGGAACTTGCCATGGCAGGATATCTAAAGAAAGGTTTGTTAACAGAAGATGTCCGTTTAAGCAAGTCTCCACCTTACAAATACAAGGAAGTCTATACGATCGAAAGTCTTCCCGAAATAGATGTAAAGCCGGCTACTATAAGCGAAATAACCGCTCCCGTTGAAAAGGAGCGATCCCTTCTAGAAAAGAATCATTTAAGCTTTTGTGATGGGCTGGGCCACATAATCCATAATGGAGAGCTGAAAGGGGAAGAAGCGCTTCTCCTTAAGAGCAGGACGGAGGAGATCATCAAAACCATACCGGAAGGAGTGATTGGGAATTTAAGATTAAATCTCCAGATCCAGGACATTGCTTTTAATCTGATCCATGAACCTTCTTTAAAGGACAGCCGAATTAGCATTGCAAAAGAGGGCATAACGCTTTATTTAGGCAAAGACATCATATATGGAAAAGGCAAGGTCGAAACATTAGCGCTGAGAGAACTTATCTCGGAGGCCATAGCAGCATCAATTTTGCAGGACTATGATAAATTAAATGAGGCTTCGGATTTCAATGAGAACGCATTTTTTAAATTGGAGATAATAAAGGCCCTGCTAAATTACAAGGCATACCTAGCGCTGTACCATAAATATATTAACAGGTATCGATGGGAAGCAAAGGATCTGTGGGATGAAAAAAAACCGGAGGAACGGGCAGCTTTAATCAGAGAACACAAGGCGTCTTTGGATAGGTTCACCGAGGGAATAAAAGCCATATATCAATGGAACATATTTATGAATGTCATGGATGATGCGGACCCTCATTTCATGACGGCAAATTATATCCATATATTCTTAAGAGATAATATCTTTTCAGAGAACGATATTCAATCCATTATTTTCAAGATAAGCGAATTCGATGTCCTGAATAAGGCGAGCATCGCATCCATCAGGAACATTCTTAAGGAATTCCTCTTTAACGGGAAGGTCCATTTAAAGATCGGAGAAGAAATAATTGAAAAGGGAAAGTTCAACAATTTTGATAACACTGAGAGGATATCACAAATAAAGGATACCCTTTTAACGACTCAAGACAGGAATACATTTTATCAATCCCTGAACTCTCTTTTGGTGATGCTTATACCTTTGAGCGATGAACAAAAGAATGAAGAAACGGTGAAATTGTTGGATAAGGATCTGTTCGCTTCGGTAAACAGGGAGGGCGACATAAAGGAGGCAATGAAAGAGCTCCTTATAAGACGCATCGGTAAATCCGCATTCAGTGAATTAGTCGATCACCTTAAAGCGAGCAGAGGCTTTGAAGTGATCCCTTATATTGAACTTTTACAAGATGAACTGAACGAGGGCCAAAATGCGGATGATTACGAAGTTTTAAGATATGCTTCAGCAGATGGGAGCAATTATTCCCTTGCAGGAGGAAGAGGAGATGAGCAGCCGCAAGACTGGGTCTGCAACCTGTTCAGAATGAAATTGGAGTAGTAACCCCGAAACATAAATTCAACTTCATTTTCCTGAATCTTGACACTTTTTCCTCTTGATGTTAGAATTAGCACTCGCTTTATAGGAGTGCTAATATGAAAGCCAGAACACTAAACGCAAGAAAACAGAAAATACTCGGGGCCATAGTCAACGACTACCTTCACGACGCGGAGCCGGTAAGCTCGGAAAATATCCGCGAGCGCCACATGCGCGACATTTCCCCCGCCACCATCCGCAACGAGATGGCGGAACTTGAAGAAGAAGGGTTCCTCATAGCCCCGCATACTTCCGCCGGCAGGATCCCGTCAGATCTCGGATATCGATATTTTGTTAACCAGCTGATGAAACTGCGCGGGCTCACCCAGAAAGAGATCGACTTCATCGAAAAAGCATACAAGACGGCAGGCAGGGACACCGAGGAGCTTCTTCACGCGACGCTGAAAGTCGCCGCCACCCTCTCCCATCTTCTCGCCGTGGTCACCGCGCCCAAGCTTCCGTTCAAGGTCCTTTCCAGCGGACTGGCTAATATCGCAAGCCAGCCGGAATTCAGCGACTCCGAACACATAAAGAACATCCTGAGCGTCATCGAAAATGACAACCTCATAGAACAAATACTTGGCGAGAACATCCCGGACGATAATGTGACCATAAAGATCGGCTCCGAGATAAAGCACAAGAAGATAAAGGACTGCAGCATCGTGGTTTCTAAATATGATATTTTAGGCGAAACGGTCGGCACAATCAGCATAATCGGGCCGACAAGAATGACATACGGAAAGATATCATCTGTGGTAGACACGGTTTCGAAGACATTGAGGAAAGCGTTGCAGGGGAAAAGTTAAGAGTTATAAATTATCAGTTATTAGTTAAGAGTTATGAGTTAAGAGTTGGAAGTAAAGGGGTTGGAATGAAAAAACATCACACTGAAGTCGCCGAAAAGCACAAGGAACTGCCGAAGGAAAAGACGGAGATCGAATCCTTGAAAGAACAGCTGGCGGAAAAAGAGAAGGCGATCGAAGAGCAGAAGAATAAATACCTTCGCGCGCTCGCGGACCTTGATAACTATAAAAAGCGCTCGAACCTGGAAAAGGACGAGCTGGTCCGCTATTCCAACAGCCTTATGGCATCCGAACTGCTTCCGGTCATCGATGGTTTCTCCCGCGCAATGGATTTCGCGAAAAAATCCGGCAGCGACGACCTCATAAAAGGACTCGCGCTTATCAGGAAACAGGTCGAAGATGTCCTGAATAAATTCGGCGTAAAGCAGATCGAATCATTGGGAAAGCCTTATGACCCGAACCTGCACGAAGCGATCTTGATGAAAGAATCCGACAAAGAGCCCGGCATCGTGCTTGAGGAAATGCAGAAAGGCTACACGATGCACGAACGGCTGTTAAGGCCGGCTATGGTAATTGTTAGTAAAAGAAAAGAAGTTTGAGAATCGGAGATTAGAGATCAGAGATTCTGGTCTCCAATCTCTAGTCTCTGGTCTCTAATTTAAAGGAGGTTTTATACAATGGGCAAAATCATAGGTATTGACCTGGGAACAACGAACAGCTGCGTCGCGGTGATGATGGGCGGCGAACCTGTCGTCATCCCGAATTCCGAGGGCGGACGCACCACTCCGTCGATCGTATCGTTCCTGAAGGACGGCTCGCGCGTCGTCGGGCAGGTCGCGAAAAGACAGGCCATCACGAACGCGGAGCATACGATATTTTCGATCAAAAGGTTTATGGGCAGAAGGTTCAACGAGATAGGCAGCGAAATAAAGCTCGTCCCCTACCGCGTCATCGAAGGCGGAAAAGGCGAAGCAAAAGTGAAGATAGACGACAAGAATTACGATCCGCCGGAGATCTCCGCGATGATACTGCAGAAAATGAAACAGTCCGCGGAAGACTATCTCGGCGAAAAAGTCACGCAGGCCGTCATCACCGTTCCCGCATATTTCAACGACAGCCAGAGACAGGCGACAAAGGACGCGGGACAGATCGCAGGGCTTGAAGTTATGAGGATAATCAATGAGCCGACGGCGGCCTCATTAGCTTACGGCATTGAGAAAAAGAAGAACGAAAAGATAGCTGTATTCGACCTCGGAGGCGGAACATTCGATATTTCGATACTTGAACTCGGCGAGGGAGTGTTCGAGGTCAAATCCACCAACGGCGATACCCACCTCGGCGGCGATGATTACGACCAGAAGATCATCGACTGGCTCGCTCAGGAATTCAAGAGAGAACAGGGAGTCGATCTTTCAAAGGACAGGATGGCGCTCCAGAGACTGAAAGAAGCCGCGGAAAAAGCGAAGATCGAGCTCTCTACAACTGCCGAGACTGAAATAAATCTTCCGTTCATCACGGCTGACGCTTCAGGGCCGAAGCATCTTGTCATCAAACTTTCGAGATCAAAAATGGAACAATTGATTTCAACTCTCAACGACCGTCTGGTCGGGCCGTGCAAGACAGCTTTGTCTGATGCCGGTCTTTCGGCGAATGAAATTGATGAAGTAGTTCTGGTAGGCGGAATGACAAGAATGCCGAAAGTTATCGAGATCGCGAAGAACATTTTCGGAAAAGAGCCCAACCGTAGCGTGAACCCGGACGAAGTGGTGGCCGTTGGCGCCGCGATCCAGGGAGGCGTGCTGGCAGGCGAAGTGAAAGAGCTGGTACTGCTGGACGTGACTCCGCTCACATTGGGAATAGAAACCCTCGGCTCCGTAATGACCCAGCTCATAGAAAAGAACATGACCATCCCCACGTCAAAGTCGCAGGTCTTCTCGACCGCGGCCGACGGGCAAACTTCAGTTGAAATACACATACTCCAGGGCGAGCGGCCGATGGCAGCGGATAACAGGACGCTTGGCCGGTTCCACCTGGACGGGATACCGCCGGCGCCCAGGGGTATTCCGCAGATCGAGGTCACTTTCGACATAGACGCGAACGGCATCCTGAACGTTTCCGCGAAAGACAAGGGAAGCGGAAAGCAACAGAAGATAACGATCACCGCGTCATCCGGTTTAACGAAGGATGATATCGAAAAGATGAAAAAGGAAGCTTCCGCGCATGAATCTGAAGACAAGAAAAAACGCGAAGATATCGACCTGAAAAACCAGGCCGACGCGCTCGCCTATTCGTCCGAGAAGACGATAAAAGAAGCCGGCGACAAGATATCCAAGGACAAAAAAGAAAAAGTGGAGAAATCGATAAAAGAAATGAGGGATGCACTCGCAGGCACGGACATGGGCAAGGTCAAGTCCGCGTTCGAAACATTGCAAAAAGACATTTATGAGGTTTCCGCTGAGATATACAAGGACAAGGGCGGCAAAGAAGGTCCTGCCCCATTTGACGGAGCTCAGGGCGAGCAAGCAAAGTCCGAAGACAGTAAAACGATGGATGCGGAATTCAAAGATAAAGAATGATAGATGGCTAAGCGCGACTATTATGAGATCCTCGGCATATCGAAAAATGCTTCGGCTGATGAAATAAAAAAAGCGTTCAGGAACCTCGCGAGAAAATTCCATCCCGACGTGAACAAGGAGCCGGGAGCGGAAACCAAGTTCAAGGAGATCAATGAAGCGTATTTCATTCTCTCCGATAACCAGAAACGGGCGCAGTACGATCAGTTCGGCCACGCGGGCCCGCAGTTCGCCGGAGGCCCCGTCGGCGGATTCCAGGGTTTTGATTTCAGCGATCTTTTCAGGGGAGGCGGCGGAGGTTTTTCCGCGGAATTCGGCGGCAGCCCTTTCGAGGATCTTTTTGAAAGTTTCTTCGGCGGCGGCGGAAGAAGGCACGCAGGCCCAAGGCGCGGGGATGATCTCAGATATGACATATCGATCACTCTGGAAGAAGCGGCGAAAGGATTCGAAAAAGAAATTGACCTTCCCCACTTCGTCGCGTGCCCCACATGCAAAGGGACCGGAGCGCGTCCCGGGACCAGCCCGACAAAATGCGGGACATGCAAAGGCTCCGGCCAGGTCAAACGCGCCCAAAGGACGATACTCGGCAGCTTCACCCAGATAACCCCCTGCCCCGACTGCCAGGGGACCGGAACGGTCATAACTTCGCGCTGCGTAGAATGCCGCGGGACCGGACAGGTGAAGAAGTCGCATAAAGTGATGGTGAAGATCCCCGCTGGAGTAGAAACGGGAAATAAATTAAGGATACCGAAAGCCGGAGATGCGGGTGAAGCCGGCGGAGGGCCGGGCGACCTTTACATATTCATTTCCGTAAAAGACGATCCGCTGTTCGAGCGTGACGGCGCCGACCTCCATTACAAGGCGCTGATAACTTTTGTCCAGGCGTCTCTTGGAGCCGAACTGGAAGTCCCGACCATCGACGGCAAAGCAATGCTGAAAATTCCCGCGGGGACGCAGCCGAACACTGTCCTCAAGATGAGAGAAAAAGGATTGCCGCATTTGAACAGCAGGTCACGCGGCGACCAGTACGTGCATGTTGATATAGAGACGCCGACCAATTTGACCAGGGACCAGCTGGACCTCCTGAAAAAATTCGGAAAAATGAGAGGTGAAATAAAAGAGCTTTAGGAACCTGCGACTGAAGTCGCGGTTCCTAATTGATATAAATTTGGAACCGAGAATTTATTCTCAGGTTCCAACAGTATAAAAAGCTCTAAATACAGAATGATACCAAGGATATTCATCTCTTCCGACAAGATCCAGAATAACATCGCGACCATAGGTGGGGCCGACCTGAACTACCTTAAAAATGTGATGCGGCTCAAGGTCGGGGACGAAATAGCCGTTTTGGACAATAAAAGCAGGGAATTCTCGTCAAAGATCATCTCTATGGACAAGAATACCATAAAAGCCAAGTTTTTGGCGGAAAAACAGCCAAAATCCGAGCTCAAAATACAGGTTATAATAGCCCAGGGACTCCCAAAAAACCCAAAAATGGACGTTATTGTCCAGAAAGCGACGGAACTTGGTGTTGCCAGGATAATTCCGATAATGACAGAACGGAGCGTTATAAAGATCCGCGATAAAAAAGAAATTCAGAAAGTGGAGAGATGGCAGAAGATCGCGAAGGAAGCCGCGGAGCAGTCCGGCCGTTCCGTTATCCCGATCGTGGATGACATAAGAAGCTTCAGGGAAATTTTCATGCTCTGCGATAATTTTGACCGCTGCGTCATGCTGTGGGAAATGGAAAAAGAGAGGACGCTGAAAACATTTTTCAGGGAGAATAAAAGATTGAACAGCTTGCTCATCCTCATCGGGCCGGAAGGCGGTTTCTCGCATGACGAAGCGTCTCTCGCAAAAAGGCAGGGCTTCGCGACGCTATCAATAGGCAACAGGATACTGAGGACCGAGACGGCGGCGGCGGCCGTCCTCTCCATGATCAATTACGAATTCGAATTGTGATCAAATGACTAAGATCTCTTTTTACACGCTCGGCTGCAGGTCCAACCAGTACGAAACGGACCAGATGGCAAAATCAGCTTCCGCATCCGGATATGAAGTCGTCCCCTACCCCGGCCCCGCGGACATCTATGTGATCAACACCTGCACCGTCACTTCTGTCGCGGAGAAGAAATCGCGGCACATCATCAAGCATGCGAAAAAGATAAATCCGAATTCAAGGATCGTCGTCACGGGATGTGCCGTCGAAAGAAATGGATTCGATATCGATGAGATCGACGTCGTTATCAAGAACAAGGACAAATTAAATATATCGAAGATTCTAGATAATAACATTTTCTCGAAATCAACTTTTCGATCGTCAGAAATATTTTCATCGCAACTAAAAAGTCGTGAGCCTTCATTTGCAAATGCGTCATCCAAAGAAATATTTGCATTATCATCACTAAAGAAGAATGACGGATCCGAACATGAAGATGCCTCATCTAAGAACATGGTGTCTTTATCATCAAAAGAAAATGAAACCCTTTGCAAAAATAATAACCGTCATCCATCTTTTCGCGTCCGGGCAAATTTAATGATCGAAGATGGCTGCGAGAATTTTTGCAGCTACTGCATCGTTCCTTATGTCCGCGGAAAAATAAGATCGAGGCCGACTGGTGAAATAGTTTCGGAAGCAAAACAGATGGTCGAAGACGGTGTAAAAGAAATTATCCTGACAGGAATTAATTTGGGCGAATTCGAAATTAATGGCGGCCAAAATCCGACCATCGATCGAAAAACAGAATATAACAAAACAGAAAACATTCTAACAAGAACAGATTTGAATGATTTTAAAATATCCAACAACCAAACCCCGAGCACCGAACAAATTCAAACAACCAAATTCAAAACATCATTGCCGTGTTTGATCGATGAATTATCCGGCATCGATGCCCTGTTTCGAATTAGATTGTCTTCAATAGAGCCGATGTATATCACGGATGAGCTCATTAAAGTCGTCAGAACAAACCCGAAAGTATGCGGACATTTCCACATCCCGCTCCAAAGCGGGGATGACAAAATACTTAAAGCGATGAACCGCAATTACACATCAAAAGATTTTTTGAGCATAGTAAAAAAGATAAAGAAGCGGATAAAAGATGTTGCTATAACAACTGATATCATCGTCGGCTTTCCCGGCGAAGATGAAAAGGCATTCAAGAATACTTTAAAGCTTGTCGATAAGATCGGTTTTTCAAGGATACACATTTTCCCCTATTCCGACAGGCCCGGAACCGCCGCGCAAAAGCTGCCAAATAAGGTCGATCCCAGGATCATCGCGACACGATATGAACAGCTGGATAAATTAAGAGAAAAAAATATGCTTAAATTCCATCAGAAATTCAAAAATAAGCGGATGGAAATACTTGTCGAACAGAAAAACAGGAAAAACAGGATGCGTGAAGGCCTCACCGGCAACTATATAAGGGTATTTATCGATGGTGACGATAACGGTGATGAATCGATCGGAGGCCATATTTTCGGTAAAATTCATGGATTTTCAGGGCGAGAATGTCATTGCCCGCCCTATTCTGGTATAATTCCCGTCATGAAAGTTGTCCACCTCGCCGATACGCATTTAGGCTATTCCGCGTATAGAAAAATATCCGAAAGCGGCTACAATCAAAGGGAAGAGGACGTCATCCTTGCCTTTATAGACGCTGTGGATAAGATTGTGAATATGCGCCCGGACGTGGTCCTCCACTGCGGTGACCTTTTTGACTCTGTAAGACCCACGAATCGCATAGTAAGTATCGGCATTTCGCAACTCATGAGGATCTATGACGCCGGGATTCCCCTGGTGATGATTTCCGGGAACCACGAAACTCCGAAACAATTATACAAGGGAAGCATTTATTCGATATTCGAAGCTCTCCCCCTTGATAAAAAACTGTTCAATATAGTCTATAAGGACAAATATGAGTCATTTGTTTTCGGGAATTTAACGGTCCACGCGGTCCCCCAGTGCGAAAATAACGATAAATTCAAAGATCGAGCTGGAAAAGATCGAACTAAATCCCGCCACAAAGAACGTGCTGATGATACATTCAGGGGTTACCGGGATGAAAGAATTCAGCCACGGGGAATCGAACGAGCTTTTGATCGATTATGAATGGCTGAACGCATCGAAATTCGATTATATCGCCTTGGGCCATTATCACAACTGCGTGAAAGTGGCGAAGAATTCCTGGTTCTGCGGTTCGTCGGAAAGAATGAGCTTTAACGAATCAGGCAGCTTAAAAGGATTCCTGGAAGTGGACCTGGCGGGAGAAGCGAGAACAATTTGATAAAGACCAGGATCAGGCCAATGATAGACATGCCGCCTGTCGATGCTTCAGGAAAAGATTCCGTTGTCCTGCTGGAAGAGATAATAAAATTGATCGAAAAAGAAGATCCTGCTGGAAAAATAATCCGGATGACGATAAAGAACATTCCCCAGCACGTGATGAACGCCCTGGACACAAAAAAGATAAGGGAGGCCGCGAAAGAAGCCGTCCATTTTGAACCGCGATATGAAAAAGTCAACGAAGAAGGCAACTTGGAGGAAATCAAGATGTTTCAGGGGGGAATAAGGGAAGAGTTCAGATCATTCCTTGAAACATCCAAAGAACTGAATGAAAACGACAGGGATTCTTTTTATTCGCTTTGGTCGCAGGAATACGACAGCATCGTGAAAGAAGAGGAAGAACAGAAATCATGAGATTAAAATCACTGACGCTGAAAAATTATCGCCAATACAAGGATTCGACCATCGAATTCGGCGACGGCCTCTCCGGGATCGTGGGCCTTAACGGCGCGGGAAAATCAACTCTTGTGGAAGCGATCGCATGGACGCTTTACGGACCCAACGCGGCCAGGACGGGAAAAGAAGGAATAAAAAGGACCACAGCTCCGATGTCCGCGAGCGTCGAGACGCAGCTGATAATGGAAATAGGCGGGACGGAATACAAGATCGTGCGCGTGCTGAAAGGCGCTTCGCAAACAGCCGACGCTTCCATGATCGCGGGCGGAAAAGTGATCGCCGATTCCGTCAAGGGGTCGAAAAAGAAGTCGCTTATCTTCTGGGCATGGACTGGAAAAGTTTTTACACCAGTTTTTTCGCGAGACAAAAAGAGCTTAACGCATTGACGGACCTCACTCCTGCCTCCAGGCGCGACACGATAATAAGGATGCTCAGGATAGACGCCGTGGACAAAGTGATCGACTCGGTAAAGAACAGGATAAAGGAAAATAAGCTTGAGCTGGACCTCCTTAAAAAGAAAGTCGTAATAAAAGCCCCGACGGAACTGCTCGCCGAAAAATTGGCCATCAAGAAAACTTTTGACCAGATCGGAAAAGAGCTGAGCATGGCCGAAGCCAGGATCAAGGAACTGGAAGCGAACATGTCAAAGTTCAAGGCGAAGTTCAACGAAGAAAGGGCCGTTTCCAATAAATACGCGGAGTTCGATAAAAAAAGGACGGGCATCGAAGCCCGGCTGACCGGGCTTTCAAAAAGGGAATCGGAGCTGAACGACCAGCTGATCGAGATGAAAGAACTGGGCAAGGAAATGATCGGCCTGGAAAAAGCGTATAAGGAATATATCGATATAGAGAAACTTCAGAAGAAACTGTCCATAGCCAAGGAATCGGAGATCCAGGCCATGGAAATGACGCTGGAAGGCCTGCGGGAAAGGTACAAGGAGCTGGGCGGCAACAAGAAACTCCTTAAAGTCGGCCAGCCCTGCCCTACCTGCGGACAGCTTATAAAGGATAAAATGACCATAGAAAGGCATTTTGACGAGGAAATGGATAAGATAAAAAACAGCGCCGAGACGCTAAAAATCGCGATAAAAGCCCTGAAAGAGGAGAAAAAAGCATCGGTCAAGGACCTGAAGTTCGATTTCGCGGAATACGCGAAGAACGCGAAAAGGCTGGAAGAGCTGGAAGACGCCCATGAGAAATATCCGAAGGCAAAAGCGAAGATGGATGAAAAAGCAAGGTCGGAAGAAATGCTTCTGCGGGTGACGAAGGAAAGAAAAGACCTGGAAGCAGAGCTGAAGACCGCGCTGGCAGAATTGAAAAAGATCCATTATGACGAAAAAAAACATGAACAGATCACCGAAGAATTCGACGCGGCCAATTCGGCATTAAGCAAGGAATATAACATAAGGAACGACCTGAAGCTTGAAATGGAAAGGCTCGCCACGCAGATAAATGAAAAAACAAAAGAGATAGACGATGCGGAAAACGCACAAAAACAAATCAACGACCTGACCACCTCGCATGAAAAACAGGAACGGTTCATTAACCTGGTGAACAATTACAGGCGGTTCCTTATATCAAGGATAAGGCCGAAGCTTTCCGAGATCTCCGGAACTCTCCTTGCCGAGCTGACGGCCGGCAAATACACCGGCGTGGAGCTGGACGAGGAATACAATCTTTTCATCTATGACGGGAACACAAAATATCCTCTTCAGCGGTTCTCCGGCGGTGAAGCGGATGTCGCCAATCTCTGCCTGCGTCTCGCGATATCCCAGCTCATAGCGGAGTCCAGCGGGATCGAGACGGGATTCATTATCCTGGACGAGATCTTCGGCTCCCAGGACATGCAGCGCAAGGGGCTGATAATCCAGGCGCTGAACAATCTTTCAAAGAAATTCAGGCAGATAATATTGATCACGCACGTTGAAGACATAAAGGACTGCGTCGAGAACATCATTGAAGTGGTCGAGAATGAAGAAGGGATCAGCAGAGTAAAGAGTTAAGGCTATTTAATGACCGCTTTGTCCGCGCCGTCAGTTTCAGTCAGATTCACTGTCACATCTTCATCGGCAGTGGTTGCAGCTTTTTTCCCGACATAATCAGGATGGATGGGGACTTCCCTGTGCCCGCGGTCCACAAGTGCCGCAAGCTGTATCTTTGACGCCCTCCCGTAATCGGCAAGGCCGTCCATGGCCGCCCTTATGGTCCTGCCTGCGTAGATCACGTCGTCGACAAGTATCACTATCTTGCCGTCAATGGAGAATGGGATGTCGGAGCTTTTCATTTGGATGGTCGGACCTTTTTTCAATATGTCATCCCTGTGAAGCGAAACATCCAGGGAGCCGACCGGCACTTTGGCTCTTTCAGAGGATTCGATAAGCTTTGAAAGCCGCTGTGCGAGAGGAAGTCCTCTCTCCAGAATGCCGACCAGCACAAGGTCTTTTGTGCCTTTATTATTCTCGACTATCTCTTTCGCGATGCGTTTTAAGGCGAGACCTATCTCCTCTTTGTCCATCACGATCTTTTCTTTTGAAGCGTTCATCTTGGCCTTATTATACACCGACGTGGGAAGTTATGAAACTTTCAAAGTCCTGGACCGTGGTCATAAGATTCGCCTCAGAAGTGTTTTCATAATAGATCCTCACTATAGGCTCCGTCCCCGAAGCCCTGGCAAGGATCCAGCTTTTATCCTCAAAAATCATCTTTACGCCGTCCAATTTCGAGATATAGCTCAGTTTGGAGCCCGCTAATCTGGACGGCGGCTCATTCTCGAGTATTTTCATCAAGGCTTCCTTCATCGTCTGTGTCAATTTAAGATTAACCCTTTTGTCATAAAAATGGCCGTATTTATCAGAAACATTTTTGATTATCTGTGACAGCGGCTTTTTGTGTTTCGCGATCATTTCACAGATAAGGAGATTGGCAAGTATCCCGTCCTTTTCAGGTATGTGCTCCCCGATTGTCAAACCTCCGCTTTCCTCCCCGCCTAATATAACCGGTTCTTTCAGCATTATTTCTGCTATATACTTGAACCCGACAGGGGTTTCGTGGACCTTTATGCCGTGCTCCTCCGCGATGGAATCTATCATATGGGTCGTGGCAACACTTCTGGCAACCGAGCCTGATTCCCCTCTTTCATCCACCAGATAAGCAAAAACCGTAGCTATGACCTGGTTAGCAGAGATATACGTGCCCTTTTCATCGATAATGCCGAATCTGTCGGCATCAGGATCCGTGGATAAACCGGCCGCACAGCCGTTCTTCAAGACAACATCTTTTAGTTCTTTCAAGTGCTCGCCTATCGGTTCCGGCGTGATCCCGCCGAAAAGCACATCACGATATCCGTGGATAACTGTAACTTCGCATCCTGCATCCTGAAGTATCCTGTCCAGATAATCCCTGCCGGTTCCCCAGAGCGAGTCATAGGCAACTTTCAATTTAGCTTTCCTGATAACATCAAAATCTATCACCTCTTCCAGGTGCTTCTGATACCTCTTCATAGGATTGAACCGCTCGATCTTAAGCGAAGGCTTCGCAGATACTGTTTCAATGGTCTTAAGATGTTTTTCTATCTGGTCAGTGATATGTGAAAATGCGGGACCTGCATAATCCGGGATGAACTTCATCCCGCAATATTGCGGCGGGTTATGGCTGGCGGTCACCATTATGGCCCCGCCAGCTTTTTTATCTTTCACGGAGAATGCGACTACCGGAGTCGGAGTATCCCGGTCGGGCATGAAGCATGGTATGCCGTTGCCGTGGAGGACCTTGACTATTTCTTCGGCATAATGTTCCGCCATGAACCTGGGATCGTAACCGACAATGATGCCTTTTCCTCCGAGTTTCTTGTCATTCACGTAGCTCGCTATCGCCTGCGCGACTATCCTGACGTTCTCGAACGTGAACTCGTCTGATATGACGGCTCTCCAGCCATCGGTCCCGAAATTAATCGCCATTTATGCTCTCCTAAAGTTAAACGGAGAGGGAGGGATTTGAACCCCCGATACTCTTTCGAGTATACTCGCTTTCGAGGCGAGCGCTTTCAACCACTCAGCCACCTCTCCTTACACAACTAGTATATATTTAAATCCTCGGTTTGGGAACTATCTTATATTCCCCGGGCGCAAGATTTCCCAGGATCATAGGCCCAAGCGAAACGCGTATGAGGCGAAGGCACGGGAGTCCCACCGATGCCGTCATCTTCCTCACCTGGCGGTTCATTCCTTCCATAATTGATATCTCAAGCCAGGAGGTGGGCACGGTTTTTCTGAATCTGATAGGTTTTGGCCTCTCCCATAGCTTTGGTTCGTCGATCTGTTTAACTTTTGCCGGAAGCGTTTTCCTGCCATCTATGATGACGCCATGCTTTAGCTGATCGATCTGTTCCTCCGAAGGAATGCCTTCCACTTGCGCCCTGTAAGTCTTGTACATCCTGTTCTTCGGGCTTGCCAGCCAGTGGTTCAGGTCGCCGTCATTCGTAAGAAGAAGAAGCCCTTCGGTATCCATGTCCAGCCGCCCGACGGAATAAATGTTCTTGATGGGTATATAGTTCTTCAAGGTCGGCCTGCCCTCGGCATCCGTATACTGGCACAGAACACCGTAAGGCTTGTTGAACATAACATATGTTAATTGAGGGGGTTTTTTCATAATTACACGGAGAGGGTGGGATTCGAACCCACGATACTCTTTCGAGTATACACACTTTCCAGGCGTGCGCTTTCGACCACTCAGCCACCTCTCCTTGATCTCAGCTTCTCAAAAAACCGCTTTAATATCTGCGAACTTTCCGATCTCAAGATGCCGGATAACACTTTAACCTTATGGTTCAGATGTTTTGACGAAACAACGTTCATTATGCTGCCGCACGCGCCTGCCTTCGGGTCATCGGCGCCGTAAACGAGTTCCCCAACCCTCGCATGAACGATCGCCCCGGCGCACATGGGACAAGGCTCAAGAGTCGTATACAGGACAGCGTTATTCAATCTCCAGCCGCCAAGTTTTTTCGCGGCTTTCTTTATACAAAGGATTTCCGCGTGAGCCGTGGGATCAATTAATGATTCCCTGAGATTATGAGCCTTGGCAACGATCCTTCCGTTCACTACAATTACCGCGCCGACAGGGACCTCATCTTTTTTGAAGCCTTTGCGCGCCTCTTCCAGCGCGGCTTTCATGAATTTTTCATGGCGCACAAGGCGATTTTACAGTATTTCAGAGGGCAAGACAATATGGTATACTTTCGCCATGGCGATAGAAGTTTATATAGACGGCGCGGCACGCGGAAACCCGGGTCCCGCGGGGATCGGGGTCGTTATAAAGGACGGGCCGAAAGTGATTGAAGAGATCGGCGCGTACATAGGCAGCGCCACGAACAACGTGGCTGAATATCTTTCTCTCATCAGGGGGCTGGAAGAGGTCTTAATGAGAGGCTTCAGGTCGGCAAACTTTTTCTCTGACAGCGAACTCCTTGTGAAGCAGCTTAACGGAGAATACAAGGTAAAGCATGAGAATCTAGTGCCTTTGCATTATCACATATTGACATTGATCGACAGGATGAAGGAATTCTCCATAAAACACGTCACAAGGGAAAAGAACGAGTATGCCGACAAAATGGCGAACGAAGGCATTGACCTTCACCACAGAACAAAGCCCCTTCTCAAACTCATCAAATAAGTGTAATATATCCATCGAGCAGCCCGGGTAGTCGCCCCGACGTAAAGTCGAGGGAGGAAAGTCCGGACTCCAAAGCGCAGGGTCCCAGCTAACGGCTGGGCTCCGATGAAGATCGGGGACGGAAAGTGCAACAGAAAGTACACAGCTCACCGGCCCCTAAAGGGTCAAGAGCGATGGTGAAAACGGGAGGTAAAAGCTCCCGCACAATGCAGGCAACTGCAGGTGCTGAAAACCCGACCCGGAGCAAGGCCAAACAGAGAAAGCCGGCGCGTGGCGTTATGATCTCGAGTAGGCCGCAAAGAATCTGGCAGTAATGTCAGATCAAGACAGATGACTACACAAACACAGAATCCGGCTTACAGGGCTGCTCAATTTTCCCTACTCGTACCTCAAAGCTTCTATCGGCAGCATTTTTGAAGCTCTCATCGCGGGCCATAGGCCGAATATCACGCCGGTAAGCACCGAGAACGTGAAAGAAAGGACAACGGATCCCGTGGAAATATAAGTTGTCCAGTTGGCAAGCGATGAAAGAAGCAGCGAAATTACGCATCCAAAAATAATACCCAGAATACCGCCAAGGAAACAGATCGAAACCGCTTCCGTCAAGAATTGGATAAGAATATCGCTTCTCTGCGCGCCAAGCGCTTTTCGAAGGCCGATCTCGTGCGTCCTCTCCATGACCATGACAAGCATTATGTTCATTATCCCGATGCCGCCAACGAGCAAGCTCACCGCAGCAACGGCGCCCAGCAGCAGTGACAGCGTTGTTATGACCGAATTGGTCGCCGCCTGAATGTCTGCCATATTGAATATGCTTATGCTCTGCCTCTGCGCCTCCGTCATCTTATGCAGGCGCATTATCTCATTGGTTATCGAATCCTGCGCATCCTGCATATCATCCTTGTTCTTCACCGTCACATCAAAATATGATATGTAATCCGTCCCGAGCAGGCGGTACATCGCGGTCTTCATCGGTATCACTATCCTGTCATCAGGATTATTGAAACCCGCGCCGCCCAGCGGCTCAAATACGCCGATGACATTGAAATCCACCCTGTTGATCTTTATCATCTGCCCTACCGGATTAGCCCCGCCGTACAGCTGGTCAATCACCGTCTGCCCGAGCACCGCCACCTTTGCGCGGCTGTTCGCTTCCGCAGCCGTAAAGTACCTGCCCATCTGTATGTTCATGGCGCGGGCCTTTGGAAAATCCACCGAAGTGCCGATTACCGTGGTGCTCCAATTCTTGTCCTGGCTCACCGCCTGGCCTCGTCCCTGCACATAAGGCACCACATACTGCAGAGTGTCTATCTTCTGCAGCGCCGCAAGGTCGTTAAAATCGAACCGGGTGGACGTATCCATCCCCAAAGATATTCCGCCCTGGCTCCTCTGCATGCGGATGGTCAGAAGGTTCGTTCCCAGCGACGACATGCGTCTTCTCCATGCTCATTCTGGCGCCGGTGCCGAGAGCCAGCATTGTTATGACCGCCGCGACGCCTATCATGACGCCGAGGATCGAAAGAAAGGACCGGAGTTTATTGTTGGCGATCGAATTGAGCGCTTCTATTATGTAGTTCCTCAGGTCCACGAAAAAAGACAGGCGGGAGCGGCCGCCTTTTTCCTTGGGCATTTCCGGGACCTCGCGCTTTATGAACTCGCCCTGCTTTTTGTCGGAAACTATTTTACCGTCCTGAAGCACCAGGACGCGTGAAGCGAACGCGGCAATGTCCGGCTCATGCGTCACCATTATAATGGTGTTTCCCGCCGCGTTAAGGTCCTTGAATATCTTCATTATTTCGTATGATGATTTTGAATCAAGATTTCCCGTGGGCTCATCCGCAAGTATCACTATCGGATCGTTGGAAAGCGCCCTGCCGAGCGCGACCCTTTGCTGCTGCCCGCCGGAAAGCTCATTGGATTTATGCTTCAGCCGGTCGCCAAGCCCGATATATTTGAGCGTCTCAACGACTTTCTCGCGTTTTTCTTTTGTAACCTCCGAGGCATACAGGAACGGGAGCATGGCGTTCTCGATGACGTTGAGCTTTGTAAGAAGATTGAACGTCTGGAAAACGAACCCGAAGAACCTGTTGCGGAACCTGGCATAATCGCTTTCCTGCATGGAGGAGATATTCTTGTTCAGAAGCCAGTATTCGCCTTTTTCGGCTTTATCAAGGAGGCCAAGTACTGCAAGCATGGTGGATTTGCCGGAACCGGAAGGCCCCATTATCGCGACAAATTCTCCCGGTTCGATGGACAAAGAAACTCCCTGAAGGGCGTAAACCGGGATCGTACCGCCTATGTAATAGGTCTTGTGGATATCTTTAAGCTCGATAAGGCTCATTGGGTTTTTCTCTGGAACGGGTTACCTATGCCTCTGGGTCTTCTGCTTGTCTGCGCTTCTAGCGCAGATATCATTGTTTTGTCGGGCACAGCGATCTTGTCGCCTTCCTTTAAACCTGAAATAAGCTCGGCATTGTTGGCGTCCTGAAGGCCAGTTTTTATCTGTATCGGCTTTGCTGTTTTTGAGCCGTTGTCATACTGGAAGGCATAAGTTGTTGGCCCGATCTGTTTGATGGCTCTTATCGGGATAAGCAGGACATTGTCTTTTTCCTGCGTGATAAAATCGACCGTCGCGCTCATTCCTGAACGGAAATAAGGAGGCACTTTGACCGGCATGACGTACACAACGTATATCGTCACGTTATTCACGATCTGGGCGTCATATTCTATATGCGCCACTTTCCCTTTTATGATCTTTCCGGGATAAGCATCAAGCTGCATGTCCACCGACTGACCCAGAGAAACATTCCCGAGGTCCGTCTCATCCACCTGCGCTTGCACTATAAGCATATCGGCCATTGAAAGGACCGAATATGCGTTGGTAACGGTCTGACCGGGTACAATGCTCTTCAGGATTATGAAACCATCCAGCGGCGCTATTATAGGAGCAGGCTTGTAAACATCCGCCCACTTCTTATACTCCGCCGCACCTTTTGCGCGAGCAGCGTCCAGAAGCGCTGCCCTATCGGAAGAACTCATCATGGCAAGTATCTGCCCTTTTTTCACCACGTCGCCTTCCGCCACGAGCACAGAATCGATCCTTCCGGATATCGGCGGCATGATCTCCAGCCTGTGGTACGGCGCAACCGTCCCTGTGGTGGAGACCAGCGCTTGTATCGTGCCTTTCGTGACCTGGATAACCTCGAGCGATTTCTTTGGTTTTTGCCCGCATCCTGAAATGATCACCAACACCATAACCGCTAAAATTAAAAAGCCTGCTTTTTTCATATTATCATTCTCCTCCTAATTATTGATATCTGACAACTAGCCACTTACTTCACCCACCCTCCATATGCATTTCGCCAGGCGGCTTCGGCCAGCAGTGCCGCCTGTTTGGCGTTCACTACACCTTTTTGAGATTGAATGTAAGAATTTTGTATCACCGACCAGTCATCATATGACATGAGCCCGTCAAGGTATTTTGCCGTCGATATATTAGCTCTTTCCGTGTCAGCTGCCAGCTGGAGCTTGGCAACATCCAGGGCGTCCATCGAATCCCTGTAATTCTCATAAGCCTGCTTCAGGTTAAGTACCAGGTTATTTAACGACTGATACATTTGCTCTTTTGCGCTGTCCGCCGCCGCCGAAGATATGGCCCAGTCCGCTATGTTGCTTCCCCCCGGAAAAAAGTCGTATGAAAGGTTAAGCCCCCATGATTTGGATGCCGTATCAGGCGGCCAGTTGGCCCCGGTCTTGGAGTCGCTGTAGTTCGCAGAAATGGTCGGAAGGAATCCTGAAATAGCTGACTTCTGGGCGAGATCGGCTATTTCATATGTCTTTTTTGCTTCAATATAGGCAGGGGCCTGCGTGGCAAGCGTATGTATGTCGACGGCCTCTGCAGATGACGGCTGCACGTCTTGCACCTCTCCGGATGCGTCCTGTCCCATCAGCTGCGATAGCTGCAGCTTAGCGATATCAAGCGCCCTTTTGGCCGCGACCAGGTCGTACCTTGCCGACGCCTCGCTTGCCTGCGTTGAAAGAAGGTTGCCTTTGTCCTCATTCCCTCCGTCATAACTAAGCTGTATCATTTTCGTGTTCTGCTGCCTCTGCTGAAGGATCAAGGTAAGCAGGTCAACGTTGTTCTGGGCGGTGATAAGATTCACGAAAGCGGACCTGAGATTGTACAATACCGACGCCTTTGAGGCCTGGTAAGAAGCGCGCTGGAATTCAAGGCTGGCATAAGCGGATTGGACGCCGTAAATATCCGCCATACCCTGGAAAAGATTCTCTTTTGCAGAAAGACCAAGAGAATAAGTCTGCGGATTGCCTTCTGTTATCAGGTCCTGTCCGTAACCCGACATTCCCCGAGATCTGCGGCAGGAATGTGGAATATGATTTCCTGAAAGACCATTCTGACGATTCAAGCTGTTTTTGTGCGGAAATAAGGTCGTGGCTGTTCTTCAACCCTATGTCAGTCACCTGGTCCCATGTCAGGGAATAAGCAGTTGCGCAGACAAAGATTATAATCGACAAACAAAATAAAGCTTTTTTCATTTAGATGGACCTAATATTATCATATTTTTAATTATTATACAGCCCTGTGCTGAAGAGGCAATTAAATGGATGTTAGAAGAGGTTTAGAGGAAATGCAGCGGCACTCTGACATGAAAGTTATTTTGTCTTTTCACTTATCCCAAAATCCACGATCCATATCCTTTTAATGGCCTTATGTTCCTTATTGAAAATAATGTAAGCGGACCCTTCATCGGAGCTACCTGTGAATATATCCGTTTTCTCCGGATCGCTGCCTTCTTGCGGCGGCATCGTGCCGGATAATACATAATGCCTTTTCTTGATGTCCGCGATGTTCAATTTGACTTCCTTGACAGACGTAATATACAAACTGCCTTTAACATCTATATCGATATCAACGGAATCAACGGCCGCGTTTGAAAGACCGATCTTCCCGTAGAGTTTTACCTGAGCGCGCCCGGAAGTGCCTTTGGTCGAACTGGCAAAATCATTCACCTGACATCTCCCTTTATACGCGGTCGAAGATCCGTTAGATAAACTGTCGATCTTTGATAAACTGTCTATTCGTATGTCAACCGGCATAATGACTATTCCTTTAAGTTTTTCCCAAAAAAGGCTTACTGAGCCGCGAATTTCCTTCTGAATACGTATCGTAATTTTTTGACCGAAATTTCACCTTGCCGCATGAAATTCCATTACATATAATAAGGGAAGAGAGATCGGAGATAAGAGATGAGAGACAGGAAATTGATAAGATCAGCTGTTCATATATTGAAAGCCGGCGGGATCGTGGCTTTTCCCACTGACACCGTTTACGGGATAGCGGCTATGCCGTTCGACAAAAAGGCGGTTCGCAAACTTTACAATATCAAGAAAAGAGAAAAGCATAAGCCCGTCGCGCTATTGATAAGCTCAAAAAGTATGGCCTCCAAATTCGCTGCTGATATTCCCCCTGCCGCGAGAAAATTGATCGCCAAGCATTGGCCGGGCCCGCTGACACTGATATTCAAAAAAAGAGATCGGTCCCTGATTTTCTGACCGCCGGATTGCCGTCGATCGGGATAAGGATGCCGAAAAACAGGATCGCTCTGGCTTTGATAAAAAAAGCAGGCGGCGCGCTTGCGGTGACATCCGCGAACATTTCAGGGGAAAAGCCTGCCGTATCGGCCGATCAGTTAAAAAGACTTAAAGGGGTCGATCTGAAGATCGACGGCGGGAAATGTAAAATTGGCGCGCCTTCATCGGTTATTGCAGTCACAAACGGAAAACTTCAGATATTAAGAAAAGGTTCCGTCAAAATTGATAGCCGAGCTTGAAATACCAGGTCTCAACCGGTTTCAGCGGATCGCTTTCAAGACCCAGCTCTGGATTAGCCAGCGATTTTTTATAATTCAACGAAGCGTAAAGGCCGTTCACCAGCTTGTAATCGATTGTACCGCCGAGAATATTGGAATCTTGCCCTTGAATAGGCCTGAAATCCGAGAATGAAAATTCCTTTATGAACCCTGTGATATTCAATCTGTCCAGAGGTGAAATAAGGAAGCTTCCGGAATTTGCGCTGCCGCCGTCCTTATAATTTTCATTGCAATAATTAAAAGCTATGAAACCAAGTATCCCTACATCGAAATTGAACATCGTCCCGTATCTTTGCGAGTCGTCCGCTTCAAGTGAAGTAAGATCGACAGGATCCGTTTCATATCCCGCCGTGAAATAGCCGGGAATGAATTTGTTGTTCATTGAAACAGATGCGGCGGTCATCCTGGCGAAAGCGAATATCAGGTCGTAATCCGCGGAAACCCCTGCCATGCTCCCCTCTCCCCCGTTCGAAGAACTGCCGCCTTCCGCGAACAGGCTTATCATATCCGTGACAGGAAGTTCCGCGTATCCGCCCGTAAGCCGGCTTCCGTATCCTTCCCTTGTTGCCGCTCCGGCATCGCCAACACATTCAAAGCCAAGATCCAAATTAAGCAATTTAATATTTTTCATTCTCACCCCGTAAAGATGGGAATATGTCCCTATGGCTTCAAGTACAAAGCTGTCAAAATCATAATAGACGCGCAGGCCGCTCTGGTCGTTCGTGAGGAATGCCGGCTGGGAATACGCGGTGCTCAGGTCGTTCAAGAGCAGCCCGCAGCCGAAACTCATGTCCTCAATTGGAGCATATCTGATGCCGAACCTTCCGTTATCATATTCCATATACCTGTTCACAATTGATTCTAAACCGTAATTTTTTCCGGAAAGATCCGCATTGAGAGTTAATCCGTAAGCAGTATCCACATGGAAACTGTCCAAATTTAACGAAACAACGCCGGTGGATAATTCATTATCGGAAAAATGCGCCGTTTCAATGCTTGTCGCCCCCGCAACGCGGCAAAATAAAAAGATGAATATCGTTGATAGAACCAGTTTCTTCATATATTGATCTGGACCTGTGCCTTCTCTCTCTCCTTGTTCAGCCAATCCTTTATATATTCCGCCCTTTTTTCTTTCAGCACTTCCGATTTTATCACAGCGTTGTCATCCTTGTATCCGGGAATTTCCATCGCTTGCTGAAGGACATGGACGACATAATATCTTCCGGAACTTTTTATGATGCCGGTCTGCCCCTCTTGCATTTCCGAGCATTGCTCTATCAAAGGACGGACATATTCCTTGTTCACGACATAATCTCCTCTTGCAAAGACAGCATCTGTGGCAGCTTCGGTAGTTACCTCGCCGGATGCCAGGATCTGGGCAGCTTTTGCTTCAGCGATTTTGTCAGCTTTTTCCAGGACCGCATCTGAAGCAGCTTGCGCGGCCACCTGTTCAAAAGGAAGAACATAAGCGGCCTCTTCATCATAAGGCAGCGCTATGCAGAAGCCCTCCCCGGCTTTGATCACGCTTTGATCCTTCGCGGCGCTTTCAAATGTGGGCGAATCAGAGATAGAATCATGGAATTTCACCCTTTTCTTCAGCTCATCAAATGATGTATTTCCGGAAAGAAGCTTAAGCGCAAAGCCCGCATCTGACGCGGCATAAGCGGACGAATCCTCGTGAATGATCTTTTCCGCGACTTCCGGGGATGTCAAGTTGAAGGACCGCGGAATGCCGTTGCGGACATCGAACGCTTCCAGTACGACATAGGCTCCGCCGCAGGATATTTCATCGCTCACCTCCCCGGAGCCGAGGCCAAGCGCCGTTCTTTTGAACAGCTGATCGTCGGGAAAAGCGGGTATCCTGTCATTGACGCCGAAAAGGCCGGTCTCGTAAACCGTGAATTTCCTGTTCGCAGCGCATCTCTCGAAACCGTATTTTTTTGCCTCAACTTTGAACCTTTTGGCATCCGCCAGTGCGAGGGGGTCCGCGGCATCTGAAAGAAGCTGCTCCTCTATCTTCCCCTTCACTTCATCGAATGGCTGGATATAACCTTCTTTTTTCTGTTCAACATAAAAAATATCATATTCATTGTCAGATTCTACCGGTTCACTTATCCCCCCTGGCTGCATTGCGAACACAATGCTGTTGAAAGGCTCTTTCAGCTGTCCTTTTTTTATTATCCCCATATCCCCGCCGTTCGCGGCGGTAAAGGTATCGTCGGAATATTTCTTTGCCAGCTCGGAGAACGAGGCCCAATGTTTAATCTCGTTCTGCAGGTCATGGAGCTTTTTTTGGTCCAGCGGCTTTTTCAGCGAGATCATCCTGATCTTTGCCTCGGCGGGCTCAAAAAAATTATCCAGGTTCTCCTGATAATACTGCCTCGTGTTGACGCCAAGGTCGATAAGCTGGTCGATATAATCCTTCGGCCTGAAAAGGACATATTTCACGTCCTACCTGCTTGTCGCTTTGAATATCGTTCCAATGGCTGTTGTAATATTCGAGCTCCCTCGAAGGCGTCAGATTGACCTGGGTAACGTAATCGGCCGGATCGAAATACAATATCCTGTATCTCTTCACCGCCGGCTTTTTGAACTGGTCGCCGTGGCTCCTGTAATAGTCCTTGATATCACCCTCGGATATCTCCATGTCATCAGCAATAGCATATGGATCGACCTTTATATATTTGATCCTGATCTTATCCGCTCTCTTATAATATTCCTCCATCACATTCACATCATCCTCAGAGATATCCTCTCTAAGGGCGGACATGACCTTTAAGGGAAGTATCTGGCTTTCCTTGTATTTCAATATGATCCGCTCAGCCCTGTCGCGCGCGGCTTTTTCTTCGGAAGTAGGCACGGGATTCGCCAGAAGCAGTTCGTCTATTTCCTCTTCGCCCGCGAACATCCTTGCGGTTATCCCGCGCCTTTTGGCTTCCTGAATGTACAGCTGGCTGTCTATGAGGCTGTCGATAAGCTCTTTTCTTTTTTGTTCAAGCACATCCTCATCATTGATACCGACAGTGGCGTTCTTGAAAATATAATCAAATTCGTCCTGGTGGATGTTGCTGCCGTTAACGGATATGGCGACATCATTATCGGCAAAGCAGGGAAGCGGCAGAAAAAGACCCGCGACCAAAGCCGCTGTTAAAATTATCCGACACTTCAGTGTCGGGCCTTTTTCATCTCGATATCTCTTCATCTCTTATCTTTTAATGCTTGAAATGCCTTCTCCCGGTAAATACAAGCGCGATATTGTGTTCGTTCGCCGCGGCAATGACTTCCGGGTCCCTTATGGAGCCGCCGGTCTCGATAACGGCCGATATGCCGGCCTTGGCGGCCAGATCTATTGAATCCCTGAACGGGAAGAACGCGTCCGATGCAAGGACCGCATTCTTCGACAATGTCCCGGCTTTTTCTATCGCGATATTCACGGAATCCACCCTGCTCATCTGCCCTGCCCCCACGCCAAGCGTCTGCTTGCCTTTGGCTACGACTATGGCGTTCGACTTGACGAATTTCACGACACCCCACGCAAAGAAAAGGTCCTCAAGCTCAGCCACTGTGGGCTGTTTCTTTGATACCACCTTTATGTCGGCAATGCTCAGCTCCAGAAGGTCCGGCTCCTGCACAAGGAAGCCGCCCTTCACTCTCTTGAAATCACACCCTCTCCATTTGCTCGAGAGCGCCTCATTGCCCATTTCCAGGAGGCGTATGTTCTCTCTTTTTTTCAGCAGTTTAAGGGCTTTTTTTTCGAACGACGGAGCGGCTATAGCTTCCACGAAAAGCCCTCCCATCGCCTTGACCATTTCCTCGTCAACCACCCTGTTCGCAGCGATAATGCTGCCGTACGCCGAAACTGTGTCCGATGCGAACGCCTTCCTGAAAGCGTGTGATATTTTATCGGCCTGACCCACGCCGCACGGATTCGTATGTTTTATCGATGGCGACCGTCGGCAGGGCGAAATACTTCACTATAGCCCATGCTGAATCGATGTCATAGATATTATTGAACGAAAGCTCCTTGCCGTGGATCTGTTTCATGTTCGTGGTATCGCCCGGCTTGCCCAACTCCCTGTAAAATGCCGCTTTCTGATGGGGGTTCTCCCCGTATCGCAGGTCCTGGATCTTCTCCAGGAAAATATCCATGTCATTGGTCAGGCATGCGGATGATTCATGTTTCTGCCGTCCCGCGAAATAAAGCGAGATGCGCGAATCATATCTTTTTGTATGGGAAAAAGCCTTTCCTGCGAGCGTTTCTTTCGTCTGGATTGAAAGCTTGCCTTTTTTCTTAAGTTCTTTCAATACCGGTTCGTAATCCGCGGGATCCACGATAATCGCGACGTCCTTATAATTTTTTGCGGCCGCCCGCACCATGCTCGGCCCGCCGATATCGATGTTCTCTATGGCTTCCTCGTGCGCGAATTTCGGCTTTGATATGACCTGCTCGAACGGATAAAGGTTGCAGACGACAATGTCTATCAGGCGGATATTATAGGTCTTCAGGTCCTTTAAGTGATTTTTTTTGCTGCGGTCCGCGAGAATGCCCCCGAAAATGGCCGGATGCAGGCTTTTTACCCTTCCGTCCAGCATTTTCGGATATCCCGTCAGCTCCGGGACCTCTATGACCTTTATTTTCCCCTGCCTTAAATGTTCAGCTGTCCCTCCTGTGGACACGATGTCATATTTGAGACTTTTCAACCCTTTCGCGAACGGTATCAAGCCGGTCTTGTCGGAAACGGATATCAAAGCCAGTTTTTTATTTTTCATGTTAGCCGCCTTTCTGATATCAGATTATCTTTACCCTTCGCCCTTCGATCTTTAATTTTCCTTCGGCAAAAAGACGCACTGCCTCCGGATATATCCTGTGCTCCTGCTCCAGTATCCTTGCCGACAGTGTTTCCTCCGTGTCATCATCCAGCACGGGCACAACCGCCTGAATGATGATAGGCCCGGTATCGCAGCCCTCATCGACGAAATGCACGGTGCATCCGGAAAATTTCACTCCATATTGAAGCGCAGCCCTCTGGACGTGAAGCCCGGGAAATGCCGGCAAAAGAGCGGGATGTATGTTCATGATGTGGCCCCGGAAATGCCTGACGAACTCAGGCGACAAAAGTTTCATATAACCAGCTAGGCATACCAGCCCAACCCCTGCCCCTTCAAGCGTTTCGATAACCTGTTTTTCATATGAGGACTTATCGCTGTGCTCCGTATGATCGATAACGACCGCTTTGATCCCGTGTTTCTTCGCCCTGTCCAGCGCCGCGACGCCCGGAACATTGCTTATGACAACGGCGATCTCGGCCTTGATCCTTTTTGCAGAGACGGCGTCGATGATCGCCTGAAGGTTGGATCCTCTTCCCGAAACAAGAACGCCTATTTTCAACATCAGTGTATCTCCACCTCGCCGGAACCTTTTTTTATCTCTCCGATAATAATGCCCTTTGACAGCTTTGTCGCGGCCGTCCGCATCTTTCCTGTCGGCGACCAGGACCATGCCGATCCCCATATTGAACGCCTTGAACATCTCGTTGTCGGCGATATTGCCGTGCTCTTTTATGACATTGAATATCTTCGGCGCTTTCCACGCTGAACTGTCGATGACCGCTTTTGTCCCCTTTCGGCAGTATCCTGCCGACATTTTCCGGCAGCCCTCCGCCCGTGATATGAGCGATGCCTTTTATCTTTATTTTATCGATGACTTTAAGGATGGTCTTGGCGTAAATGATCGTTGGTTCGAGAAGCGCCTCTCCGATGGAGACGCTCAGTCCGCTGACGTGGCTGTTAACATTGAATCCGGCCGATCCAAAAAGCACTTTCCGGGCAAGCGTATATCCGTTGCTGTGAAGCCCGGATGAAGGAAGCCCGATGATTGCGTCGCCGATCTTGATGCTTCTGCCGTTGATGATATTTTTCTTGTCAACGATCCCGACGGCGAAACCCGCCAGGTCGTACTCGCCTTTTCCATACAGGTCGGACATTTCCGCCGTTTCCCCGCCGATAAGCGCGCAGCCGGCCTGCCTGCAGCCCTCCGCCATTCCTTTCAATATCTGCTCGATGATGTCCGGATCAACCTTGTTGCAGGCGATATAATCAAGGAAGAACAGCGGTTTTGCTCCCATGCACGCCACGTCATCGGCGTTCATCGCGACCAGGTCTATGCCGACGGTATCGTGTCTTGTTCATGTCGAAAGCGATCTTAACCTTTGTCCCCACGCCGTCGGTGCCGGAAACAAGCACTGGCGCCTTATAATTTTTTTTGTCGATCTCAAAGCATCCGCCGAAAAGCCCTATCTCGCCCAGGACGCCTTTGATATTGGTTGGTCTTAGCAAGTTTCTTTACGCGTTTTATTACTTCGTATCCGGCTTCTATGTCAACGCCGGATTGTTCGTATGTGATGGACTTCAATTCTCATCTTCCTTTCTTGAAAAATAAACCGACATTCTGGACTTCTCGGGGATCTTCACGCAATAATTGCCGTTAAGGCACGACAAGGCAAAGGCTGTTCTTCGGCAGGCTGATGGCATGCACCAGGTCTTTTATGGAAAGGTATGCCAAAGAATCCGCGTCCAGATATTTTCGCACGCCCTCGACCCCCATTGTTCCCGCTATCAGCTCGGCCTTGGATGGAGTGTCGATGCCGTAAAAACACGGGAACAATATCGGCGGAGAGCTTACCCTCATATGCACTTCCCGCGCGCCCGCGTCGCGGAGAATCTTTACGATCTGCTTGCTCGTCGTCCCGCGGACTATCGAGTCGTCGATAACGATGAGTTTTTTTCCTCTCACGACATCCCTTATCGGGTTCAATTTCAGTTTCACGCCCAGGTCCCTTATCGCCTGGCTGGGCTGGATGAAAGTCCTGCCGATGTACCTGTTCTTTATCAATCCTTCCGCGAACGGGATCTTTGATTCCTGCGCGTATCCTATGGCGGCGGCGACCCCGGAATCCGGGACGCCGATCACGATATCCGCGTCAACCTTGTTCTCTTTCGCCAGATATTTCCCCATTATTGTGCGCGCGTCATAAACGGTCCTGCCGTCCAGCCTGCTGTCGGGCCTCGCAAGATATATGAATTCAAAAACGCAAAGAGCTTTTTTCGCCCGCGGCGCGTATGTGACGGACCTTACGCCATCCTTGTCAACGACCACCATTTCGCCGTTGGAAATATCCCTCACAAAATCCGCGCCAAGGACGTCCAGCGCGGCTGTCTCGGATGAGAAAATATAAGAAGAGCCGAGTTTTCCCATGCACAGCGGCCTTATCCCGTTGGGATCGCGCACGGCGATGAGCTTGTCCCTGGTCATTATGACCAGCGCGTACGCTCCCTGGATCTTTCCGCATACAGAAATGATCGCTTTCTCAACTGTATCTTCGTCTGATCTAGCGATAAGGACCGCGATTATTTCGCTGTCCGTGGTCCCCTTGAGATTCATATCCGGAATTTTTCAATTCAACGGAGAGGTCGGCGGAATTCACCAGATTGCCGTTATGGCTCAAGCGCTATCGGCCCGAATTTGGAATCGACTATTATCGGAGCGGCATTCTCGATGGTGCTTGACCCCGTTGTGGAATACCGGACGTGGCCGCTGGCGATATGCCCGCCGTTAAGCTCGTTAAGTATCTCCTCATTGAAAACGGCGGCGCAAAGGCCCATTCCCCTGTGGAACCTCATTTCTTTTCCGTCCGAAACCGCTATGCCGGCGCTCTCCTGCCCGCGGTGCTGAAGCGCGTAAAGGCCGTAGATATACCGACTTCGCGAGGCTGTCGCTTTCATAAGAATATATACCGTATACTCCGCAGAATTCCCGCATTTTATTCCCCCATCATCTGCACAATTATTTCCCTGGACCTGGGCCTGACGTCATGGTCTATCATGACTATCTGCTGCCATGGCCCGAGCATCATTTTCCTCCCTACAAAAGGCACGATAAGGGACGGGCCTATTACCGAAGCCCTTATGTGAGAACTGCCGTTGCCGTCATCCCATGTCTGATGATGGGCGTATTCCTCGTTCGACGGCGCTATGCGTTCGCCCATCGCTTTGATATCCTTTATAAGCCCCGGTTCAAATTCCATTGTCGTCACCGACGCCGTGGACCCCGGAACAAAAACAGTCACCATGCCGTTTATGATCTTTGACCGCGAAACAATGTCCCCTACTTTTGATGTGACATTGATGACGTCATCCTTACCTTTAGTGGCGATCTTTATGCTATTTGTAATTACGGCCACGGGTCACTCCCTACAGGCGGCACAAAGATCTGATCCTTTCCTCCGCCTTATCAACAGCCACAAGCTCGGTTTTTCCGTCGGACCTGAGCTTTATTTCGATCTTATTTTCCGCCAGGGATTTCGGGCCGATTATGACCTTGATCAGGAAACCCATCAGGTCGATATCTTTCAATTTGACTCCTATGGACGCATCACGGTCGTCCAATATGACCTCCATCCCGGCTTTTGCAAGTTCTTTGTAAAGTTTCTCCGCCGTCGTCTTTTTGCTCTTTTTCCTTGATATTCACGGGAACCACGGCGACCTGATAAGGAGAGATCGATATCGGCCATTTGATCCCGAATTGATCGTGGTTCTGCTCGATGACCGCTCCTGCTATCCTGGAAACGCCTATGCCGTAACAGCCCATGATATAAGGCTTTTCCTTGCCGTCCTCGCCAAGATACTTGGCCTGCATTTTCTCGCTGTATTTAATGCCCAGCTTGAATATGTGCCCGACCTCAATGCCCCTTGTGGTGACAAGTTTTCCGCCGCAGTTAGGACAAGGATCTCCTTCATTGGCCAATCGCAAAGATTCAACCTCGTCGGCTTTATAATCCCTTCCGTATTGGACGTGGATGATGTGAGCGTCATTCGCATTAGCACCGGTTATGCCGTCTTCTATATCGATGACTTCCTTGTCCGCATATATCTTGATACCTTTAAGTCCGACAGGCCCCGCGAATCCCACCGGAGCGCCGGAGACCTTTTCAACCGTAGCCGCATCCGCCATTTCTATGTCTTCCCTGCCGAGTATCTTTTTCAAGCGCGATTCGTTCAATGCATGGTCGCCTCTTATCAGCACGGCAATCACCTGATCGCCGGCTTTATAAAGCAAAGTTTTGATCATTCTTTCTTTCGGCGCTTTCAGGAATTTCTCAAGTTCTTCGATCGTCTTGACGCCCGGAGTTTTGATCTTTTCGATTTTCGGGATTTGGATTTCCTTTGGATTTTGGGTTTTGGATTTTGGATTTTTTATTACCGCCATTTCATGCGCCGCCGCGTAATCGCATTTATCGCAATGCATTATCTCGTCCTCTCCTGTCGGAGAGATGACCATGTATTCCTGTGAAAATCCTCCGCCGATGGGTCCGGGATCGGCATGGACGACTTTATACTTCAGGCCGCATCGATCAAATATCCGATTATAAGTTTCGAACATTATTTTATAGCTGGCCTCGAGCCCGGTTTCATCCTTATCAAATGAGTACGCGTCCTTCATGATGAATTCGCGGGACCTCATCACGCCGAACCTGGGGCGAATTTCATCGCGGTATTTTGTCTGGATCTGGTATAAATTTAGCGGCAGTTCGCGGTATGACTTGACGTTGCTTCGCACAAGGTCGGTTATTACTTCTTCGTGGGTTGGGCCGAGGCAGAATTCCCTGTCGTGGCGGTCCGTTATGCGGAAAAGTTCCTTGCCGTAAATATTCCAGCGGCCTGTTTCTTTCCAGAGTTCGGAGGGAAGTATCGCCGGCAATTTCACTTCCAAGGCTCCTGCCCTGTCCATTTCCTGCCTGACTATTTGTTCGATCTTATGGATAACGCGCCAACCGAGAGGAAGATATGAGTAGACGCCTGAAGATAGTTTTCTGATAAAGCCCGCCCTTAACATCAGCTTGTGGCTGGCTATCTCCGCTTCCGTGGGATCTTCGCGGAGAGTAGGAGCAAGGAGCCGCGACATCTTCATTTTTCCCAAACCACCCCCGACAGAAATATCAAGGAATATTGATATTATACAGGAAAACTTGATATTTTACAAGGTGCGGTTTTTGGCGGTATTACAGTAAATAACAGATGGGTGAGGGTGGGTTTACATCACGATCTTGGGAAAATCGGCTATTTCCAGGTACATTCTTTCAAGGGTTTTCAGGAGGGCCAGTCTGTTTGCTTTAACTTTCTCATCCTTGTCCATGACCATTACTTTTATGAAGAAATCATCCACCGGCTTTGTCATGCGGGTAAGCTCTTTCAGCGCCGTTTCGTAGTCGCTTCGCCCCACCGCCTCCCCTATCCTCGCATTTACATCCAGATAAACAAAATGAAGCGTCTTTTCCTCGTTCTGCGTAAGATCAGTTTCGACAACATTCTCCCTGGTCGCATTCGCAGCCAGCCGCGATATTCTGTCAGCGGTCAAAACAATCCCTTTGAACCAGTCCTCTTTCAATCTTCTGGAAAGAACGGTCGCTTTCTCGCAGGAATCCAGCGCATCCCCGAAATGCGAAAGGACGGCTTCCGCGACATCATACCTGATCTTGTTATCCAATAAATTAGCCGATACCCTGGCGGCAATGAATGCCAGGACATCCGGGATAACTTTCTGGACCGCGTTATATTTTACTTTCCCGGACGCGAAGATCTCGCCAAGGAACAGCGGCTCATATAATTTATGGTCTTTTTCGATGAGTTCGGCCAGGTCCAGGTTGATCTTTTTATTCAAAAGAATGCTGACCAGCCCCTGCGCCTGCCTCCTTAAAGCAAAAGGATCAGCCGAACCGGTCGGTATGAGGTCTATGCTGAAACATCCGACGATGGAATCGATCTTGTCGGCAAGTGCTACAACCGCTCCTTCCATGGAAGCCGGCAGGATATCCTCCGAATGCCTGGGCAGGTAATGCTCGAATATCCCGTCGGCGATCTCTTTCGGTTTTCCTTCAAGCAAAGCATATTCCCGTCCCATGACGCCCTGAAGCTCCGGAAGCTCGTAAACCATCTGGGTCAGAAGGTCCGCTTTGCAGAGGCGGGCGATATGCCTTATGTTATCCCTGTGGCCCTGGCTTAGCTTCAATTCTTTTGCCAGCCAATCGGATAACGCGGTTATCCTTTCCACTTTTTCAAGGACAGTCCCCAATTTGTCATAGAAAGCGACCTTTGAAAGTTTTGGGACCAGGTCTTCCAGGAATTTCTTCCTGTCTTCATCAAAGAAAAATTTCGCGTCGTTCAGCCGCGCGGCCAAAACCCTTTCATTCCCCTCTTTCACGTTCTTCATGTCCGCGCCCTTCACGCCGTTCGAGATATTTATGAACACCGGGAGAAAACGGCCCGCGGCATCGGGAACAGGGAAAAATTTCTGGTGCTTCTTCATCACGGCGGTAAGGACCTCTTTCGGAAGGCTTAAGAACTCCTTTTTTAAATCCGCCGGTAATGACCGCCGGCCATTCCACGAGATGAACAACCTCATCAAGGATATCCTTATCCACATATCCCGACCCGCCGAGCTTTTTCGACGCGGATTTCACCATCTCCGATATTTTTGCTTTCCTTTCGTTCTGGTCCGCCATCACCTTGCCTTTGGAAAGCGAATTATTGAAAGCTTTGAAAGTTATTCCTTTGGAAGCATTGACAGCTATCGATCCGGAGCCGAGGAATCGATGGCCGAATGTCTTATTCGATGACTTGATGCCGGCTATTTCGAAATTCAATGTCTTTGTTCCGCATATCGCCAGTATCCAGTGGAGCGGGCGAATGAACCTGAACTCTTCGGAGCCCCATCTCATTGATATCGGCAGGTAAAGAGAGCTGATGAGCTTCGGGAAAAGCTCTTTCAAGAATTTCTTCGGTCGGAACGCCTTTTTCGGCCACGGAAGCGAAAACGAATTCCTTGTCCCCGATTTTCCGGACCTTCAGAGCTGATAACGGATACGCCCTGGCTTTTCGCGAATCCTTCCGCCGCTTTTGTGGGTTTGCCGTCACCGGAAAAAGCGGCCTGCTTTTGCGGGCCTCTTACTTCTTTCGACAGATCATCCTGCTTAACGGGAAGCCCTTCTATATAAAGGATCAATCGTCTGGGTGTGCCGTAAGTTTGAACGGAGCTATATGACAATCTTGATGACTGAAGCTCTTTCCCGGCTTTTTGCTTAAGGTCATCTATCATAGCCGGCATGAACCTGGCGGGGATTTCTTCCAGCCCGACCTCAAGCAGCGCATTTATTTTTTGTTTTGAGTTGCTTTTTGTATTTTTCATTTTACTTTTCACTCTTAACTTTTAACTCATGACTTTTTATCAGAGGATATCCGAGCTTTTCTCTCTGCTCGACGTATAATTTCGCGCAATCCCGGGCCAGCCGCCTGATCTTTCCGATATAAGCGGTCCTCTCCGTCACGCTTATCGCGCCGCGCGAATCCAGAAGATTGAAAGCGTGCGAGCATTTAAGGACATAATCGAACGCGGGAAGCACAAGCCCGGCTTTTATGATATTGACCGCTTCCTGCTGATAAAGATCGAAAAGTCCGTTGATGATCTTCGTGTCGCCGAGCTCGAAATTATATTTGCTGTGCTCTATCTCGGACATTTTATGGATATCGCCGTATTTGATCCCCTTCGCCCATTCCACGTCGTAAACACTGTCGACTTTCTGCGAAAATGCGGCGATCCTCTCCAGCCCGTATGTGATCTCAACGCTTACCGGATTTACGTCAAACCCGCCGCACTGCTGGAAATACGTGAATTGCGTTATCTCCATCCCGGCAAGCCACACTTCCCACCCTACCCCCCATGCTCCCAGAGTCGGCGATTCCCAGTTATCCTCCACGAACCTGACATCGTATTTTGCCGGATCGATCTTCAAAGCGCGTAAGCTGTCGAGATAGATATCCTGGATATTCAAGGGCGAGGGTTTCATGATCACCTGGAACTGATAATAATGGAATAATCGGTTGGGGTTCTCTCCGTATCTGCCGTCCGTCGGCCTTCTCACCGGGTCAACGTACGCGACGTTCCACGGTTCGGGACCGAGGACTCTGAAGAAAGTGGGCGGGCTCATTGTGCCGGCGCCTTTTTCCATGTCATACGGCTGCTGGATGACACAGCCCTGTTTTGACCAGAAATTCGAAAGTTTCGCGATGATGTCCTGGAAATACATGCGGGTTGATTCTAACACACCCACATTAGTGCTTCAAATATTTTAAGTCCTGTTCAGAAAATGTTGAACTGGGACATATAAAGAAATTTGGTAAAACCCACGAACATATACGGGCAAAAATTAATGAGTATAATGAGACAGCCATAAAATAACGTTCAAGAGGACAATGTATCTCATGTGATCGTCGGATCGCGAAAAAAGCTTGAAAAATATTAGCAAGCCTAATCCAATGAACAGCGAGAGCTTTGTTATCACATCCGCAAGAAGGAAAGAGTAGGCTTCTATGAACACCCAGTCATGCCACCTGCGTCTTTGGGCATTCTTTACCCATTTGATGGCATCTTTTTTGTTTTCATTGTAATTAATATAGGTCCTGCATAATCCCTGGGCTGCTCTAAAATTGTACGGATTAAGTTCCAGCGCTTTTTTGCAGTAAAAGGTCATCCTGGATAATCCTTTCAGGATCTCGCTTCTCGGATAGCCCCATCTTAAAATATACTGAAATTCCAAGTCTGCCAGGTAGAAATAAGCTGCGTCATTTTTATCGTCCCTCTTTAAGATCTCGTTAAATTGTTCGACCGCCTTGGGGTAATCATGAAATTTGTTAGAGACAGAATACGTATACAGATTGGCAAGACAGAACCGCAGAGTAGAATTATAAGGGTCGCTTTTAAGCTTTTTCCAGGCAGCGATATATGCCCGATTATGCATTTCCTCGGACAGGTCATATTCTTTGAAGGGATCCCTATAAACATATCCAATATCTTTGAGAAAATATACATCGCCCGGAACAAGCTTCATGACCGTTTCGTATTCATCCATCGCTTTTTTATATTGTTTTTCTTCATTTATATATGTTCCCGAGTTCTTTGAAGACAAGCACGAACTCGGGCTTTAGAGGATACTTGTCAAGCATTTCGATGGCCCTCCCGGGATCTTTAAGTCCATAAGCATAGACCTTGGCCAGCGCGATCACGTAATTCGTATTAGTAGGCTCCAAACCTAACGCTGTTTTGTATTCTTTAATGGCCCCGTTATAATCTTTTTGATCATATAGGCAATCCGCCAGCACATGGTGCGCATCCGCATTATAGGGGGCTATCGATATCATGTCCCTTAATATCTTAATCCCTTTTTTATGGTCATCCATGTTCCAGTAC
The DNA here is from genome assembly GCA_963768305.1 of uncultured bacterium. Classification (GTDB taxonomy): domain Bacteria; phylum Margulisbacteria; class WOR-1; order CAVSGV01; family CAVSGV01; genus CAVYHE01. Next base: position 55,773 of record CAVYHE010000003.1, on the reverse strand, counting down.
ATATTAAAACCAAGGTTAATATAGGCGTGCTCATGAAAAGGAGAGACCTTCAGAACTTTCCTGAATAGTTCGTCGGCCTTCTCGGCGTCATTGACCTTAAAAGCATAAAAACATCCCAATTCGTACATTGTATTAATATTTGTAGGGTCCATATTGTAAGCTTTCATGAGCAGGTCCAGCCCTTTCATCGGCCGGTCCAGGTTCCAGGTATAGATCTTTGCTTCATCGATACAGGCATCAATAGTCAAATGGGACCCATATTGCCTGTTCATTTTGTCTATTTTTTGGTAGTAAAAGCTCGTCGGTTTTGGATCATATGTAACATCAGCAATTGATCTATCGGCAAAGCAGAACAGGAAGACCAGACAACTGAAAAATAATATGCTCAAACGCTTATTTAACATGATATTTTATTTGCCTCTTATAAAAGTTCATACACTTCCACATTCCGGTAGTTAAAGATCATTTTTAAATGTTTTGCTTGAAAAGCAAAGAACTCCTGGGGTTTAATGTTAATGTGTTCTGTTGCCGGGCTGCGGAAATTAAAGACTACATGGGTGATCTTAAGCTGTTTTAGGAGCCGGTAAAAATTCTCGGTCCAGATATCGGGATAAAAACTGCGGTAAAAAGTATTCCTGACCTGGATCCCTTGCTCCGGTAAATAGTCGCAATCATATATATAATCCCCGTCATACCAAAAACCGAATTCGGTCCACATAAGGAATATTTTTGAATTCTTTGGCAATTGGCTGTTAACATATCGGGCTGCGGCGAATCCTCCCGAATATGTATCCTCGGGATAGTTCAAATAAAGCTGCGTTTCCGTCAAAAGGCCTAGAGACTGTCTCAAGCTTGTCCCTATTTCATTGGCCTGGGCTGAGATCTGGATCGGAACGCCGGGAAAACCATAGCCTCTGGAAAATATACATAAAAAGGGATTTAACGTCACCATCAGGACGGCAATCCCCGTCAATACTTTTGAGGAATATCCCGGCAGGAGACGGGACAGCTCATATATGGTGTAGGCGAATAGGACGGCAAGCTCGGCATATACAGGCAAAAAATATCTTGAGTAATGAGTGGAAAATGCAAAAATAAAAAAGCGGATAAAGAAATAGCCCATGAGGTACTGGACCGCGGAAGGGAACCTGTCCTTTTTCACAAAAGGCAGGAGAAAAAGCAAGGGAAGGAATGTGATAAATACTATACCTTTCAAAGAATGTCCGAATAGAGGGTTAAAAATGTAAACATTCCAGGGCAACAGCAGGAGTTTTATGGGACTATAACCCATGGTAAATCCGGTATAATCCGCGGTCTCAAAATGCTGGAACCAGTAAGGACTTTTAAAAAAATTATTAAGGAAAGGGAATACAGGATTGCCGCAATAGATATAATTCCTCAAATACCAGATAAATGAGACCAGGAACGCGACAAAAGAGAAGAAGATGACCTTCTTGGAGATTTCTATCAAAGGAATGGAGGCTCTGTTCCTGTACCAGTATAACAGTATCAGCAGAAAAACGGCAATAAAACAAAAGGCGCCGGTATACTTCATCCCAATGGCCATTCCGCAGAAAATGCCGGAGAGGACAAGCCAGTTATCCTTTTTTTCCTCTGCCCACAGTATGAAAGCATACAAAGCCAAAAATTCAAAAAAGCCCGAACCGATTTCAACAAAGACCGTAGATACAGGCATAATGGAAGGATCTGCAATGAACGCCAAACTTGCCAGTAAGGCGACCCAGCGGGGGAAGTGACGCCTGGAAAACGAATATAATGCCAGCGCTGTAAGAAATGCAAAAGAAATCTGAAAACCTCTTGCCAGGATCACGCCCCTTATGGTGAGACCGAACAAATAGAACATATGCAGCGCCATGATCCAGTAGCTTCGCATATTGAGGGGGTTGTTGTATATTTGATGATGTTCAATGTAAAGCTTGGGCACGGCAAAATGATACAAAAGATCGTCCCAGATATAATGGCCGCCCAGAAAATTCTCAATGATATAAAAGAAGAACAAATATACCGCCCATAATGAAAGAAGAACGGACTCAAGCCTGGACAGATGAAGGGATCCGATCTTTTCGGCGAACGACCGTTTTAGCGCATTTAATATTGTCCGCTATCCTGTCCAGAACAAGGAGAAAGACCATTAAAATAAGCAGGACAAAAACCCAGTTATACAAGATCTTCAGCATCCCGATCAGAAAGATCACGTAAGAAAAAAGCACCAAACCCAACCCTTCAAGAAAAACAAACCTTTCGATCGCGGAAGAGGAGTCGAACTTGATATATTTGGAGAAGAATTTTTCCGCAAAAAGATAACATAAGTAGAGTATGAAAAGCAGCATGGCCACATCCAAAAGATGGCCGAATAAAGTATCCTCGTTAGCAATAAATGAAATAAATAAATTAAACATTTTTATGAACTCGAACGTATTCTATCATATTTTTTATCATAAATAAGCACCTTCCTTTAGCCTCCGCCTTTCACTGCGTTCGTTTTATTATTGTATAATGTCCTCATGGCATTTTATGATTATATATGTAAGGACTGCGAAGGGATATTTGAGATCGAAAAAGGAATGAACGAGGCCGTTCAGCCGAATTGCCCCGTTTGCCGGAGCGCCAACACATTCAGGAAATTCAATGTATTCATGAGAGGTTCCTCGATATCCGATACCCTTAGCCACGAAGGAATGGAAAACAGCGGCTCATGCTCTTCCTGCTACCAGCGGAGTGTGCTCATCATGCGGCACAAAAGGACATTAAATGATAAAAGACGCGATAAAAAAGTCGTTGAAGGCATCGGATCTTTCACTGGAAGAAGCATCCGCAGTCATGGGAGAGATAATGGGCGGAGAAGCCACCCCATCCCAGATAGCCTGCCTTATCACCGCCCTAAGGATCAAGGGCGAAACGCGCGGATGAAGTTACCGGCTTTGCCTCAAAAATGAGGGAAAATTCGGTCAAGATACATACAAAGTACGAAGACCTTGTTGATACCTGCGGGACCGGAGGAGATGTTTCGGGAACTTTCAATATCTCAACGGTTTCAGCGATAGTCGCCGCAGCGGCAGGCGCAAAGATAGCAAAGCACGGCAACCGTTCCGTCTCAAGCAAGTGCGGCAGCGCGGACATCCTGGAAGCAATGGGAGTAAAATTGAACTTGCGCCGAATATGGTCGCGAAATGCATTGACGAGATCGGCATGGGTTTCATATACGCCCCCGCTTTCCACCCTGCCATGAAATACGCCGGTCCCTCAAGGAAAGAGATCGGCATAAGGACGATATTCAATATCCTCGGGCCGCTTACAAATCCCGCGGGAGCCAAGAATCAATTGCTCGGCGTATTCAGCCCGAAGATTAACCGAGCTGATGGCGCTCTACGCTTCAAAATCTGGGCTCGACAGAAGTCATGGTGGTCCACGGAATGGACGGCCTGGATGAGATATCGGTATCCGACAAGACCAAAGTCTCCCATTTAAGAACGGCATCATAAAGAATTATTTCATCGAGCCGAAGAATTTCAGGATGAGAAGGTATGTCAAAGCAGAGATCCTGGGCGGGACCAGTCAACGATAACATCAAGATCACCAACGATATCCTGAAAGGCGCGGAAACCGGCGCGAAAAGGGACATTGTCCTTCTGAATACCGCTGCAGCGCTCGTGGTCGGGCATATTGCAAAGGACATGAATGACGGAATATTGAGAGCAAGGACGGCCATTGAGAGCGGAGCCGCTTACAAGAAGCTGGAAGAACTGATTAAATTACTAATTCATAGGAGGAATGAAACTTGCATATAAAAACAGACAAACTGGTGAAGGAATATCACGGTAAAAGGGTCGTGGACGAAGTTTCGATAGAGGTTAACCAGGGAGAGATAGTCGGGCTTCTGGGCCCCAACGGCGCCGGCAAGACCACCACTTTTTATATGGTGGTCGGGCATAGTGAAGCCGAATTCCGGGAAGGTTTTCATGGGGGACGAGGACATGACGAACATCCCCATGCACATGAGGGCGCAGAGCGGCATAGGATATCTTCCTCAGGAACAATCGGTCTTCAGGAAACTGACGGTGGAGGAGAACATACTTGTCCTGAGGGAGCTGACGCCGCAAAAAGCCGAGCCTGAGAAGCCTGGATTCCATACTTGAGGAGCTGGGCATAACGCACTTAAAAAAGAGGAAATGCTACGAGCTTTCCGGCGGTGAAATCAGGAGAGTTGAAATAGCCAGGGCGCTTGTCAACAAATCCGTCATTCCTTCTTCTTGACGAGCCGTTCACGGGCGTGGATCCAAAGACAGTTTTCGACCTGCAGAAAATAATCAAGATGTTGAAGGAAAAAGGCATCGGAGTCCTGATCACGGACCACAATGTCAGGGAAACCCTGGAAATAACCGACCGCGCTTACATAATACACAAAGGCAAAGTGCTCCTGTCGGGCACAAGCAGCAGCATAGCCAAGGACGAAACCGCAAAAAGGCTTTACCTCGGCGAAGAATTCAGGATGTAATGATAAAGATACATCGACCGATACATCATCAAGGAACTTTTTGACCCGTTCCTTTTCGGGCTGGGCGCGTTCACGGCCATCCTCTCGGCGAGCATGATACTTTTTGACCTTGTGCGCGCCGTGGTCGTGCGGGGCATGCCTTTGCTGGCCGCCGTCCAGGTATTCATCTACAGGCTTCCGGGCACGGCCGTGTATATTTTCCCGATGGCAACTCTCCTTGCGGCGCTTTTGTCTTTCGCAAGACTTTCTTCGCAAAGCGAAATAGTCGCTTTCAAAGCTGGCGGCATAAGCTTATACAGGATCATTGTTCCGGTCCTTGCATTCGGACTTGCGGTAAGCCTATTAACTCTGTTATGCTATGAAGTTATCGTTCCGAAGGCAAATCTCGCCGCGACCACTCTGATGATGGAATCCCAGGCAAGGAAAAATCCGAAGATACAGAAGAACGTCCTCATCCCCGAAGTTGAAAATGATGTCCTGAAAAGGATGTATTTTGCGGGGAGCATCAACGGGAACATCATGGAAAATGTCGTCGTGGAGGAATTTACGGACGGCAAGCTTTCGAGATAACTAACGCCAAAGAAGCTGTATGGGAACAAAGACAAGAACACGTGGCTTTTTTCCGACGGCATAGTTTATCTTTTGTCCGACACGGGTGAATACAAGCATCTGATCAAATTTAAGGAGCAGTACATGACCATCAAATACACTCCCGCGGATTTTTACATGGGCGACAGGAAACCCGAGGAAATGAACATGTCCGAACTGAAGAAGTTCATCGCGCTGAAGAAAAAGATGGGACGAGGAAACCATAGATCTCCTTATCCAATATTATCTGAAAGGAGCGATACCTTTCTCATGCCTTGTGTTCGTCCTTCTTGGAGCTCCGCTCGGGCTGTCGCCGCAGAGAAGCTCTTCATCCATAGGCCTCGGGCTTTCGGTCCTGATAGTGTTCTTCTATTATTTCCTGACATTTGTGACGATGGCGATCGGAGAATTAAGGATAATATCGCCGATGATCTCCGCCTGGCTGCCGAATATCATAACCGGCGGCATCGGATTGTGGATCCTGAACAAATCAGCTCAGTGAATCGTATATCTCGCCTGAAAGGATCCGCTGTCTGCCCGACATTCGACCTTTTCACGACGCGCCCCAAAGGATCGATTATGGCGGATATCCCCGTGTTCGCCGCCTGAACCACATAAACCCCGTTCTCTACCGCGCGCATCCGGGCAGCCTCAATATGCTGATACGGCGCCGCTGAATCGAAGAACCATGCGTCATTGGTCGCGACCAGGATGAATTGGGCGCCTTTTTTTATCTTATCCTTGACCATATAAGGAAAAGTGGATTCAAAGCATATTACCGCGCCGACTTTCGCAATGCCGAGATCGATCATTTTCGGATCCTGATCGGAGTTATAGTCTTTTTCAAAAAGTGACATATTTTTCAGGATCAGGATACAGAAGCGGCCGAAGCGGCAGATATTCCCCGAACGGAACGAGCCTTTGCTTGTTGTATCTGCCGATGAACTCTCCGTTCTTTGAAAAAGCAACGACCGAATTGTATATCTTGTCCCCTTCCCTGTAAGGCGTGCCGATCAAATAGTACGCGCGGCTTTTTTCAACCAAACCAACGATCTGCGAATGGATCCTTGCTGAATCGAAGAGATATGTCGTGACAGCCGTTTCAGGCCAGATGATGATCTCAGGCTTATCGGCCAGAGCTTTTTTGCTCAATCTTACATGTTCATCTACGATCGCATAGACGCTGCGGAAATCCATTTTTGTGTCCTGAGGGATATTGCCCTGCACAACCGCGATCTTTATTTCTTTGCCTTTATCTTTGAATGTGTTTATTTTGTATTGCCCGAAGCTGATAACCATGATCAATATCAGTAAAGCTGCAGCTAAAACCTTGATATTCTTATCCATGACAAATTCAGCAACAGCTTCATTTACAAGAACAACCAAAAAAGAAATACCGTAAACACCCGCGAAACCTGCAAGCTGCAAGATCGGCAGAAAATCGGCCTGCGAATATCCCAGCCCGCCGCCGGTAACGCCGAAAGGCCCAAGCGACCTTATCCATTCAACGGCTATCCAGAAAAAGGGATAAGAATGATATCGAAGTTTATGCGAATACTTTGAAGGATATTTGGATGCTCCGGCAAATATTGCAATAAATACCGCCTGGAAAACAGCAAGAGATATCCATGCAAATGTCGCCCATAGGCCCGGCCCATCTGGAGAGCGTGTTCATCCAAAAAAGTACGCCGCCGAAAAATATAACGCCGAACAGGGCACCGAAAAACGCAGCATGAATTACCGATCTGGACCTTTTAATCGATATCAATAACGGAACAAGCGCAACGTAAGCAAGAGGATACAGCCCGAATTTCGGGAATGCCAGGATCAAAAGGAAACCCGAAATGACCGATAATATTAGATCGTTCATTGCACCATTACCTTCCAGTTCAGGATATCTTCGCTTGAGCTTATTCCGGTAGTTACCTCATCGGTTCCGGACGCGATCGAATTGGATATCGTATACACGTAATTCGTGGATGGAGAACTGTTCAAGGGTGACAAGTTATCATCGACCAGTTTGGTTGCTTTGTCAACCGTGACGAAATCGAAATTCAGCCTCTCCGTAAGCGCCCCCAGCTTGCTGATGTCAAAAGAAATAAGTATCTGTTTTGAATCTGCGCCGCTCCATGTGGCAAGGACTTCCCTGGTGGGCACCGCTTCGGAAGTGTACGGCCCTTTCACGAGCGAGAAAGCGTTGCCGTCCAGGACGATGAAGTTTTTCCATGTGGAATAATACTGGCCGTAATAATCCACGTCCGGCTGGGACGGAGTATCGCCCGGCTCGACCATCTGGATAGGCATGAACGGGATCTGCGGCGCCGCGTTATTATTGAAGAACATATAATATTTATTCTGGATCGTGTCGATATTTCCCTTGAAATCTATCTCTATCGTGATATATTTCCCGGCCTTGAAGACAGGCGTCACCGTTTGCGCGCAGCCGGAAAGTATACCACGGCAATGAACCAGTGAAAATGACAAATTAAATCCGAAATGAACTGCAATTGTTTCGCAAATTCGAATTTAATTTATTTTGTTGTTCATTAGTCTCTCCTCGGCGATTCCTGCTCAAAATGCATGTTATCCATGAAACTGTTGAAATAGCTGCCGTTCGGGCTTGAAACATAAGACAGCGGAAACTGCGGGAAAGCCTTCAGCGTCAAGCCGAACCGGTATTCCTTTAAGTAATTATTATATGTGAAAACGGCTTCCCAGCAATGAAGATCTTTTACGATCGCAAGGTCCGCAAGGGTTAAAGTATCCGTGGAAGGATCATAGACATGCCCCATCTTGAAATGCCACCTGTTCTCCCATGTGTCCCCCACTTCCAGGTCGACAAGAGTGTTCGCGGAATTAATGGTCCCGCTGTTAAGGTCATATACTATGTTCCCTGTATTGACGAATGTCGGCCATGGCGCGAAGGTCAGCCCCGCCGAAAGGTCCCTGTACATCTGGTTCTCAATGCTCCAGCCGCCCGACATATTCAAGGATAATTTTTCATTGGGAATAACGGACAGGTTGGATATGATATCATCATAAGTGCTGTTCTGGTAGTTATACCCTCCGGAGATATCGAATGTCACCTTGTTCTGGTAATAAAGGGTGATCTTATCTTTTATATACTCGGACTCGCTTCCCAGGGTTTCAAAGATGAACGGCGAATTGCCGTCGACTTTTGTCCTTCCCCAGTCCGCGCTGTTCCTGAAAAATCCCCCCAGATCGGTCCCCATGTTCAATGATTCCGTCAGCTGGTATCTCTGGTCGCCCGTATCATAGGCGTATTGATTGACGCCGACGCCTGATCTTAAATATGTCCCGAACCCCAGGTTGTCCGTCCTGGAAAGCCCCGCTAAAAGCGAATATCTGTTCGCGGTCATGTTCCTCATCCTGGAATAAGCTGAAATATACTGCGCTTCATGGTACCTGGCGGCGCCGAGGCCGAGGTTCAAAATGCAGTACTTAAGATCGATCGGATTAAAGCCCAGAGAGATCTCCGGAAGCTTTTCCAGATAGCTGTAAGTATTATCATCCGTGAATTTATTTCCGTCCGGGTCCACATACCAGTCCTCGGTAACCTTCAAAGAATAGAAAGCCCCTTTATACGTGAGATCGATCGTCGGCTTAAGTATTTCATCCGCGGGAACGCCTTCATCCGTAGCATAACTGGAATAATTCACGTTCAAAGAAAGCTTCGCGTCATCGGTAAAAAGGGACTGCTCGTGAAAGAACCGGTCGTGCGAATTTTTCCATTTCGGCCCGGTCTCGCTTTCGCTTTCATCCCAGGAAAAGCCGGTATTGTAACTGCCGATCTTATTGGTGATGTTGAACGCCTGCGAATTCTGGAAAGTAAATTTGTCCTCGGAAGCGCTGTAGTTCGCGGCAAGATTTTGCTAACCCGTTGTTCATGGTATAGCCGACCGTTGAGCTTGTCCCGTCCTTCCTCCCGGAAGGCACCTGATACATGAATTCAGAATCATGCGTAAGCGTCAATTTTGAATACTTATCCAGGTCGATGACATGGTTCAGCTTTGACCACGTAATCGTTCAATTTCGTGTCCTGTTCATTCATCCAGTAATAATAAAGGTTGCCAGAATTATTGCGGATTTAAGATATAATCATGGGAAAACCCGTAGCCCGGCCCCTTTATCTGCGTCGTGTCAAAATAGAAAACCCCGTTCGCGCTGTTATTTATGAAATAATCGAACGAGGTCTTCAGGAATTTCCCTTCGACATCGTTCTCCCCGTAAACAAAGCTGTATGGGCTCCTTTTTTTCTTTATATCATAAATAAAATATGGCGTGAGTACAGGAGTGGGAACATCGCCCACATATAATAAAGCCCAGTATCCCACCAGCTTGTCATCCGGATAATAATCGAACCATCTGCAATTCACGTGATAGTGAGGCTTCGCATAATCGCAGGTGGTAAGGGAGCCGTTCTCGCCCATCTTCTTGTCGGGCAGGTCCGTAAGTTTTTCGGCGCCGACATAAAAGTTAGCGTTGATCCCTGCGGGGTAAAACACGGTCTTAAGGTCCAGGACGACCGCAGTCTCGCCGGAAATATCGTATGTCAGTCCTGAAGATAAGATATTGTAACCGGCACGATGGATATTCACATGCCCTTCGGCTGTGGCGATATTCGCATTCGTGTCTATCCTGGCGGAATCGGATTCGATGGTTATGCCTTCAAAACGGATCTCAACGCTCCCTGATGCCGTAATAAGCCCGGCTTCCTGGTTAAAATCAAGGTTTTCGGCTTTTACCCTGACGGGCATTTCCTCACAAAGCGACGGGATACATAAAAAAAAGAGAAGGCAGGCCGCGAGGATTATATTTCTCGCCACGGCTCAGGTTTTGACGGTCTTGTAAGACAACCGGCGCGAAGCAACGGGAGACAACGGATCCCCAGTTTTTACCTTTTCCCAAAGCGCGATAGCGTTCTTCGCAAGCCCTTTCGAATACATTATGTCACCGAGATTTATGTATGCCGCAGAAAGGCCGTGGTCGCGCTCTATTGCCTTGTTGAATTCCGTTACCGCCGGTTCTATCTGACCGCGGAGAAAATGGCAAACGCCCATGTTATTGCGCGCTACGGCGCTCCCGGGATCCATGGACAACACATACTGGAGCCGCGTCTCAGCCTGTTCAAAGTGTTTTTCCCTCATGAACATGACGGCAAGATTGTTCAGAGCGGCCGTGAAATTGGGGTCCAGCTGGACCGCGAGCTCGAATTCATCCGCTGCGTTCTTGTACCTTGCTTTTATGAAATCGTCAAAACCGGCGTCATTATGCTCCTGCCCGAAGGATATATTGAGCGGGTCCCCGTGCTCTCCCCGTCTGGCATCGTGGCCCCACGCGCCGATGATATCGTTCCCTCCGTACCTCTCAAGCACGGCCGAGATCATTTTATTTCTCTGGGATTCGGCGGTAAGGCCCGAAAGCCCCTTTATCCTTGATCCAAGACCGGGGAATTCCATGTCTTCGGCATATAATTTTTCGTATTCAGCCAGCGCGGCATTGATATTCCCCGCTGCCTCGTTGGATGAGCCAAGATTGAACCTTATCGTTTTTGCAACATCGCTCAGCTCGTCCGGGACCACCTCAAGCGCGCGCTCGAACTGCATGGCTGCCAGATCGAACCTTCCGGATTCCATGAAAGTCTGCCCCAGAAGATTGTATGCGAACGGCGCTCTGGCGGAATCCTTCACGGCGATCTGAAGCTCCTTTATGCCGTTGTCAAAGTCCCTCAGCATCAAATATGCTTTGGAAATGTCCAGATGTGCTCCCAGCCTCCACGGATCTTCATCTATCCTCTTTTGCAGCCTTTCAAGCTCCTCTTTCAACAGTGCCCTGGAAGATTCCTCATATCTTTTATGGAGCAGGATATTGTACGGGTCCAGGTTTATTGACGATATGAACGCGCTCTGGGATCTGAGGAAATTCCCGGTCATCAGGTAAGCTTCTCCCAGTATCTGATAAGCCGGAGCATAATTCTTGTCCAGGTAGATCATGTATTCCGCTTCTTCTATGGCTGGTTTTCCTTCACCTGCAAGGATATAAGCCTGACCGAGGACCTGGCGCGCAAGTATATTGTTCGCCGACTCATTTACGATCTTATGGACCTTCTCGATAACGGTCTTCGCGGAGAGCGGGTTCAGCCTTAGCAGTTCAAGATATTCATGAAGAGCTTCTTCCGTCCTCCCCGTGCGAAGATATGCTTCGCTTAAGCTATCATGCGCGTGCGCCTGGCCGGGGAATTTTGCCAGTATATCCTTAAGTCCGGAAATTGCCTCATCTATTCTGCCGGCGTCGCGGTTCATGAGCCTCCTGTATTCGTCCACGGCTTCGCTGAAATCTCCCTTCAATGTTAGCGCTCGTCCCAATGCCTTCAGCGCGGCCGGCTCGTCCGGATATTTGCCAAGCGCTGATCTTAACTTGGAGATGATCCTGTCCACGGACTTCGGATCCATTGCCAGGACATCTTCCAGCTCGGCCACCGCGGAAGCCGGCTTGACGGTTTTCAGGTAAACGTCCGCGAGCATTTCCTTTACAGCAATGTTCCCGGGATCTTTATTTTTCAGCCCCTCCAGCTTGTACATGACCTCCGGAACGAACGTTGAGTCCGAATTTATCATGGAATAAAAACTTTTTGCCGCCTCATCAAGGTGATCCACCCTTGCCTGAAGCTCGCCCAGTACGCGCAGGTAATTTTTATTGTCGGGCTCGATGGCGACAAGGCCCGTGTAAAGGAGGATCGCATCATCTATCCTGTTCTTTTCAATATAGGCGCCGGCCAGCATTTCGGTCAGACCGGTATCTTTCACGTTCGCCCTGAAAGCCGCCTCAATGACATCTATTGCGCTGTCCCTGTCCCCCTGCTTGATGAAAAGCTTGCCAAGGATATTGTAAACATCGGTCCTCTCAGGCGCTATGTCCAGTATTTCCTGAAGCTCGCTTATGGCGCCGTCCACCTCTCCGAGAAACAAATGAAGATCGGCGAGGGAAAGCCGCGCGTTGATATTATCCGGATCTTTGTCCAGCATGTGCTCATACATGAGAGCGACTTTGGATGCGAGCCGGGGATTGAAAAGAAGAGCCAGCCTGAATTTTTTTCTTGCTTCCTTGAAGTCGCCGTCCTGAAGATGCCTCAGGCCAAGCTCCATTGTGTACTGCGGATCCGACCCTGATCCCTTCATGTCTTTTTTCATATCTTCCCGGGATGTTTTCATCAGACGAAGCAATTTTCCTTTATTATCAAAGCTGCTGCAAGAATGCCGAAGAACACGTTCGGCAGCCACGCGGCAAGGAAAGGATCCAGAATTCCTCCGTGTCCCAGCGACCTGGACACGGAAGCAGCAACATAAAAAGTAAATATAAGAGCGACGCAGAAAACCAGCCCGAAAGCCCTGCCGGAGCGGGCAGCTGGAAGGCTGAACGGTATGCCAAGCAGGGCAAACACCAGGCAGGTGGCAGGAATGGATATTTTCATATAAAGGTCGGTAAGAAGGACCTTCGCGTCCAGCCCGCCTTTTTTCAGCATGGAAACAAGGCTTGAGAGCTCTTTGCTGTTCATTTCATAAGTCGTTTTCTGGTCCGTGAAATCGGTGATATTCTCATTTACCAGAAGCTGCATCTGGGAGAAATTGGCTTCGTATGATAATTTTCCCGTGGCGTCATCGTATCTGTGAACAAAACCGTCCGCGAGCAGCCAGGTCTTTCCGTCATATGCGGCGGACTTTGCGATGATGACGCGGGGGAACCTTCCCTCCCCCATCTCATATATCATGAGGTCCTCCAGTTTATTCGTTTTCTGGTCCACTTTCCTTACGAAAAAATACCTGTTGCTGGAATCGCGGAAAAAAACGTTCTCCTTTATTTCCGGCAGCGGCTGCCGCAGGAACATCTCTCTTATGATATTTTCCGATGTATGGTTGGACCACGGGACGAGATATTCGTTCGTAAAATATGACAGGAAACTTATTCCCGCCGCTATTAAAATGACCGGCGCGCTTATCCTGAGCAGGCTTATGCCGCTGGTCCTGAGCGCGGTCATTTCATTTCCCTTGGACATGGAAGAAAAGACCATGGATACCGCAAAAACCGTCGCCACCGGGAACGTGAGCACCATTATAGCCGGCAACTTAAAAATGAGCAGCCGCAATATCACCAGGAGCGGAACTCCCTTGTTAATTATCAGGTCCGTATAAGTGAAAAGGAGGTCCGTTATCATTATCAATATGAAACCGGCTATGCCCAAAAGGAACGGCGGCACCAGTTCAAAAAACATATACCTGTCCAGGATCTTCACAGATCTTCCTGTCGTCTCCTGTTCTCTTTCCTTTTCGCCTTCTCCATGTCATGCCTTCTTTGTTCGCTCGGCTTCTCGTAATGCTCCCTTTTCTTCATCTCGTCAAAAACGCCTTCTTTTCTGAGTTTCATCTTGAACTTGCGGAGCGCTTTTTCCAGCGAGTCTTCCTTTTTTAAATTTACTTCTGCCATGTTTTACCCTCCTCTCATGATCATCCCGGAGGCCAATCTAGCTTTCTGCCTCCCAGGACATGAAAATGCAAATGCGGCACGGCCTGTCCCGAGTCCGGACCATTATTCATTACCACCCTGAAACCGCTGTTTTTGATCTCCTTGATCTCTGATACTTTCGCGATCACTTCGAATATCTCCGGCAAAACGCCGTCAAGCTTTGTGATGCCCAGTATATGCTCCTTCGGTATCACGACCACATGCACCGGAGCCTGCGGGTTTATGTCATCGAACGCGAAAACATCCTTCGTTTCATGGACTACGGAGCTCTTTATCTCTTTCTTCGCGATTCCACAGAAAATACAGCTCATTTCTTTACCTGCCCGCCGAATGGCGGGTCTTCTTTCTTCTCTTCCTTTTCTTCGGTCTCATATTGCAAACAGCACATTAATCTCCCGCAAATGCCTGATGTCTTGGACGGATTGACGGACATTCCTTTTTCCCTGAGCGCTTTCACTGAAACATGCCTCGGCTTGTCCAGCCATGCGGCGCAGCAAAGGTTCCGTCCGCAAGGGCCCAGTCCGCCGATTATCTTCGCTTCATCGCGGGGACTTACAAGGTGCATGTCTATCTTCGCGCCAAGCATTGTTGCCAGGTCTTTCGTAAAATCCTTAAGGTTCAGACCTTTTTTCTGCCCCACCAGCTTGTAATAAAAATGCACTTTCGTGTCGTCAAAAAGATATTCGACATTGATCAATTTGATCGGCAGTTCATGCTCTTTTGCTTTCTGCATGCCTGTTTTCATCGCGTTCTTTTCTTTTTCATCAAGTGATTCTATGTGCCGCAGGTCATCCGCACCCGCGTATCTTATGACCTTTCTTAATCTTACATCGCGCGGCATATCTTTCGGAAATCCTTTTTCAAAAGAAACGATCTGGCCAGCTTCCATTCCGCGATCGGTCTCAACTATTACCCGCGCGCCAAGCTTTATGTTCTCTTCTTTATAGCCGGTAATAGGGCATATCTGCCCGAACTTCCGTAATTTTATAGCCAGGTTCTTAATTGCCGCCCGCCTCCTTAAGTGAAAGGAACATGGAATCCAGCGCAAGCCGCTTGTTCGCGTTCCTCTCCAATCCTCTTAATGCCTTGAATATCTCTTTGGACATTAAAAGTCTTTCTCCGGACGAAGACCCGGTTTTTTTCTGATATGAATAGAGCACGGAATTTAATTTTTCCGCAAGGTCCGGCTCTATGCTTAACTCATCTGACAATGCCATTGCCTGAGGGATGCTAAGCTTATTGATATTCAATATCCTGTCGGTAAGTTCGTCGATAGCAGGATCATTTACCGGTTTTTCCGCGTACCATAAGACCTTCTGGCAGCGGGAAGAAATGGTCTTAAGAATTTTGCTTTCCCTGTCCGTGGTGAGGATGAACACGATGCGCTCCAGCGGTTCTTCCAGGGTTTTCAGGAAGCTGTTCGATGCTTCCTCGGTCATTTTGTCAGCGCCATGGATAATGATGACCTTCCATCCTTCTCCGATAGGGCCGAATCTGACGAAATCGGTTATTTGCCGGATCTCGTCAATTTTTATGCTTTTGCCGTCATGCGAAAGGGTAAGGAGGTCGTGTGGAGAGCAGTTCAGCTCTTTTGCAAAAAGTTTTGCTTCTTCAAGCAGTTCCCCGGTATCAGCGCCTGCGAATAAGTACGCATTTGACACTCTTCCGCTCTTCGCGGCGCCCGAGAGGAGTCGTTTTGATATATTGTCCAATGTTCACCACCATTGGGGGTATTATAGCAAAATCAGGAAAGAAGAGCTAGAAGAGCTAGAGGATTTAAAGGTTAACTGGTTTTTCTTCCCACATTATATACATCCGATACGGATTTGATCATTTTAATCACATTTGACAGATGTGAGGAGTCGCGGACATCCACAATCATCTTCAGGACCGCCACGCTGCCCCGCTTCGTCTTTATATTCGCCGCCCCGACATTCGTCTTCGTCTCCGCTATCTTTTCAAGAATATCATGAAGAACCCCTACCCTGTCGAAAGCTTCGATCTCTATCTCCACCGGAAATACCTGCTCCGGCCCCGGCATCCACTCCACTTTTACGAATTTTCCCTTAGTTTCAGCACTCTGCACCACATTCGGACAATCAGCTTTGTGCACCGTCACTCCCTTCCCTTTCGTCACAAAACCAACTATCTCCTCCCCCGGCAATGGCTTGCAGCACTTTGAGAATTTGATGAGTATATTCGTCGCCCCCGCCACCTGCACCCCTATATTCTTCTTTCCCTTCCTCTTCGGCGCAGGCGCAAGAGTGGGCTGGATCATCTCCTCTTCCGTAGGCGCAACGCCGTGATGCTTTTCCCATAAACCCCGCGCCTTCTTCGCCACCACATAAGGCGACAACTCACCATAGCCGATCTGCTATAAGAAGCTCTTCAAGATTTGGAACGCTGAATTCCTTTAGAAGTAACGGGGTTATCTCCGATATTAATACCTGAGAGGGTTCAAGTTCGAATTTTCGCAGCTCTTCATCCAGCGATGCCCGCCCCCTGTCCAGATTTTCCTCGCGCTTCTGCTTCTTGAACAGCGATTTGATCTTTGTCCTCGCCGCCGACGTCTTTACAAAATTAAGCCACCCCATGCTCGGGTTATCCACTTTCCCGGTTATGATCTCCACTATATCGCCGTTCTTAAGCTTGTAATCCAATGGGACTATCTTTCCGTTAACCCTTGCCCCTGTACACCTATGGCCAACCTCAGTATGCACCATGTACGCAAGATCCACGGGGGTGGATGAGATCGGAAGCGCATGGACCGCGCCTTTCGGCGTGAAAACAAAAACTTCGTCAGTAAAAAGATCTATCTTCAAACTTTCCATGAAATCTTTCGCGTTGGACATGTCTTTTTGCCAATCGAGTATCGAGCGGAGCCACGCCATTTTCTGGTCCATGATATTCGGCCCGCCGCCTTCCTTGTATCTCCAATGCGCGGCGACGCCGTATTCCGCCACACGGTGCATTTCCTTTGTTCTTATCTGCACTTCCACCGGATATCCGCCCTCGCCGATCACCGTCGTATGAAGCGACTGGTAGCCGTTCAGCTTCGGCATTGCTATGTAATCCGTGAAGCTCCCTGGTATAGGACGCCACGCCGCGTGTATCAGCCCCAGGACCGCGTAGCAGTCCTTCACCGAATCAACGATTATCCTCACGGCAAGAAGATCGTAGAGGTCCTCGAATTCAAGGTTCTGCTCCACCATCTTCCTGTAAATGCTGTAAAAATGCTTCGGCCGGCCGTTTATCTCCGCCTTTATGTTCATCTTTGAAACGATATCCTGCACCTTCGCGATGAACTCGGCTATGCGCTCTTCCCTCTCCGCACGCCTCTTCCCCACCTTCGCCCTTATCTCATCGTATTTTTCCGGCTCAAGATACCGGAACGAAAGGTCTTCCAGCTCCCACTTGATCTTCCATATCCCGATCCTGTGCGCAAGCGGCGCGAATATTTCCCTTGTTTCGATCGAATTCTCTATCTGCTTTTCTTCGGGAATATATGAAAGTGTCTGCATGTTGTGGAGGCGGTCAGCCAATTTGATGACAATTACCCTGATATCCTCGCCCATCGCAAGGAGCATTTTCCTGAAATTTTCCGCCTGGCGGACCTCTTTTGATTCAAAAACTATTTGCCCAAGCTTTGTCACGCCTTCCACAAGATAGGCGATATCTTTGCCGAATTTCTTTCTCGATAGCTTCTTTGGTCACCTTCCCGTCCTCGATCACATCATGGAGAAGGGCTGCCGCAATGGTGGTCTGATCTTGTTCGAGGTCGGCTAATATTTCCGCGACCGCGAGAGGATGGATTATATACGGCTCGCCCGAAAGCCGTGTCTGGCCTTCATGGAGCTTTTTCGCGTATTCGAACGCATCTTCTATCAGGGAAACATTTACCTGAGGATTATATTTCCTGATCTTTGATATTAAATTTACCGTGTCTACCACGCAATGCCCCTTATCTTATCTTCCGCCGAAGGTGCCGCGCCTGCCCCCTCTGGAACTTCCCATTACCCCTATGCTCGGCGGAATGGCCGTCCTTCTCACGGGATGCTCCGGCCGCTTGTTCCTCTCGGATGAGCCGCCGCCGGACAAAGATCTGCTGATCGCGATTATCTTGCACGAATTCTCCATGGCCACAATATTCTTGAACGCTTCTATGAGATCTGCTCCGGCTGAAAAACCGGCATATTCTTTAACGACCGCAGCTGAATATCCCGATTTAAAAACAGGAGGAAGATATTTGATGATATCATCCGATGTTGTTTTTTCCCTTCCCGGGATCACAGGTTTTGCGCGCACGACGGGGATAGATCGCAATGCGGACTGCCCTTTTCCGTCGACGGGGATTATCTTGTTCTCGGTAGTTATCGATAAAGCTATCCCGTACGGCGGATACGCATGGACTATCGCGTTGAAATTCGTTTCCTTATAGACCGCCCGGTGGACAAGCACTTCCCACGCCGCCTGCTCGTCACTCTCGCTTGGCCCGTCAAGAGGGACCTGGATAATATCCTCCTGCCGCAGATGCGCAAGCATGGCGTTCCTTTTCGTGATATAAATTTTCCCGTCGCTCCTCATACTCAGGCTGCCGCTCACCGGATCCACAAGCCCCAGGATAAAAAGGTCTCTCCCCACCAGACTGAAATCATCAAAATTGAACATTTTTTAAACCCACCCTCTCTTTTTTAATTCACTTAAAATTTTACCCGCCGCCTCCTTCGGCCCAAGCTTTTCAGAATCGATAACTATCTCGGCGTTCTTGTTCTCCTCATAAGGCACGTCCACGCCGACCACCTGCCCCACGCCTTCGAAAAGTTTCCCCGTCTTTTTTCTTTCAAGCGATTTGTTGTATAAATTCGCGGTCACCAATCCGCCGGTCCTCGCCGTTTCCCTGTTTATGCATCCCTGAAGCGAGCAATCAACGCGGACCTCAATGAAATTCTCGATCTTTTTTCTGGCATCCTGCCGCCATGCCAGTTTATGCCCCGTAGCGTCAAAAAGGACATTTTTACCTTTTATAATGCTTGAAACGCCTTCGTCCACGAATTTCGCATAAATCTTTTCCCTTTCCTCATCGGTAAATTTCGGGTCTTTGATATATTTTTTCCTGATCTCATCCAGGCGCAGATAATCCGTATTCTTCAGGTCCTTCATCAACTTTTTGGCTATCGTGCTTTTTCCGCTTCCCGGCAGGCCGGTTATCCAGATCGCGAAAGGCATTAACTCACTCCCAGATATTGATCTATCTTTTCAGGATCAAAAACTTTATCATCCAGGACATTCTCAACGAAACGCATCATTTTCCTTCTCACGCTGTCAGTTTGCCGGGAATAAAAGAACGGATGCGCCACGACCACGCCTCTGAAAGCGAAGAAAACACCCGCGGTCTTTGCTATCAATCTGTCACCCGTCTTCTTGAAGTAGTTTTTCCAGAAAACATCGAACAGCTTTGCGAAAGGCCCGTCGAATTTCCCCGTCTGCATGACGGCGAACCATATGTAATTGATCGCCATGGATGTCATGTCATCGGCGGGATCGCCGAACATCTCCCGTGACGCATCCAGAACCGTCATCTTCCGCCCGTCAAACATGATGTTCCCGGGATGAAAATCCCCGTGCATCCTGCATGGAACTACCGGAATATCCTTGATCTTCTCCCTGAATTTCACTGTCCTGCATATAAGGTCAGCCAGCTCCTCACCTGTGGCAAAATCGAATTTGTCGGGATATGTGTCTATGACGCCCATCATCATTTCCCCGTGGCCCACGGCATCCCTGTTATGACGTCTTCTTATAGAACGAAGCTCTTCGCGGGAGCCCTTGAACTTCTTGCCGTGCAATCTGACAAGGTAATCCGAAAGGATCTGCGCTTTTTCCAGGTCGCCGTCCTTCAATTCTCCGGTCCCCTTTATCCTGTCAAGATCATCGGAATACGGAACGCCTTTAGCAACCTTTACAACATGGAAGAATTCCTTTATATCGCCGAGCGAAACTAATTTACCACCCTTTGAATATCCCGAAACATCGAACGATCCAATGTGGTTCGGTATCTCCTGCGCCAGCTGGTGCTGGAGAACGAACGATCCGGCTCTATCTGATAACCAGTCATGCCCAAAATTCACCGGCATGAGAGTCCTTAAAACCACTTCTTTGATTAAATTATTTGGATTTCCTTTGGATTTTGAGCTTTGGATTTTGAATTTAACTTTGTATCCCACCCCGTGCCATCCTGACCCTAACTTTTCATATTCCAGGATCTTGACCGGCGCGCCTTCTTTTTCAGAAAGATATTTCTGCACCACGGACTCAGGTATCTTTATTTGAACATTAGCCATATCGAATTACTCCTCTTTGGGGCTGATTAGGTGTTATATTAAAGAGGTTCCCGTCCCGATCTCTCGTCTCTCATCCTGTTCTATATCATCGACTAATAATTTAAGCAATACCTGCTGGACCAGGTATAGAAGAATGATCGCTATAAAAGGCGAAGCATCCAGGCCTATCCACGCCGGCGGCAGCCCTTTTCTGATAACGGATAATGTCGGCTCTGTCACTTGGTATATCGGCTTTATGAACGAATGCTGCCTGTTGTGCGGCAGATATGTCAGAAAAGCCCTGATAACTATCAGGATATAAGCGATATCAAAAACAAGATTGATCAAAATAAAAAAGATGTTCCTCATAATGACCTCTCGAAATCTTCGCTTATTTCTTTTGCCCTTGCACTTGCCTTGAGCACGGCTTTTATAAGCGTACCTTTGAACTTTCCTTCATCCAGAACTCTCAAGCCCGCAACCGTCGTGCCTCCCGGAGAAGCGACCATTGCCTGTAATTCTTCGGGCGTTCTCCTGGTCTCGATCACGGTTTTTATGGAGCCGAGGACGGTTTTTTGGGCAAGTTTAGCGGCCATATCCTTGCTCAATCCCGCATCCATGCCCCCGTTGATAAGCGCGTCCACTGTTTCATAAACGAACGCCGGCCCGCTTCCGGAAAGCGCGGTCACCGCATTCATGTTCTTTTCATCCACTCTCACCGTTTCGCCGACGGAAGAAAATATTTTTTCAGCTGTACTCCAGGTCTTTTTCTCCGGCGCGCTTTCCTCCGCATATAGCCGATATCCCCTCGCCTATCAAGCACGGATTGTTCGGCATGACCCTTACGACCGGGGACTTCGGCAAATATTTTTCAAGGCTTTTAAGCGTGATGCCGGCAGCGATGGATATCACAAGGCAATCCGGTCTTATTTTTGAACATATATCGGAAAGCGCCGCATGCATTGTCTGCGGTTTCACCGCGAGAATGAGAACATCACTTGATGACGCCGCTTCCGCATTATCTTGAGCGGCTTTCACTCCGAATTTTTTGGCGATCTGCTTCAATCGGACCGGATCTTTGTCGGAAATCATGACTTCATTGCGGGCAATTTCTTTTGATGAGATAAGCCCTCTAAGGATAGCCTCGGCCATCCGGCCTGCTCCTATGAACCCGAGCTTCATGGTACCCCTATCTTCTGCCAAAAAGCGATCTTTCTTCGGCAATGACGCTTTCTTCTATGCTCCCTCTTTCTTCAAGGTCGGAGATAACTATGTTGCTTGGCGTGAACAGGAAAATGGATTCCCCTATCTTTATCATGTGCCCGTCTATCGCGTACGCCGTCCCGCAGACAAAATCTATAAGACGGGTCCCTTCGGTGGGGTCCAGATGCTTCAGGTTTATCACTACCGGGCTGCCGGCCCTGAGCTGGCCGGAGATGTTAAGGGAATCCTCATAAACTTTTGGCTCATGGATCACTATCTCATATTCCGCTGAATTGGAATTTTTGCCTTTTTTCGGGCGCAGTACTGTTTCCACGTTCATTTCCTCCCTTGTGACCTCTTCAATAGTGCCGTCCACTTCCTCCAAGCCTATGAAAGCTTTTGCTCTTTTGAACAAACCGTCAACCATTCATATCACTCCTTCTGTTATTGGAAAATAGCCCGGCCGATCCTGACCAGATTTGAACCTTCTTCGATGGCTGTCTCAAAGTCCTGGGACATTCCCATTGACAGATATTCTAGCTCAACGCCTGTCAAATTCAACCCTTTTATGCGATCAAAAAGCCGCTTTAGCGTCCGGAAACTGTTCCTGACAGCGTCAGCATCGCCGGTGAGGGGGCCGATAGTCATCAAGCCCTTTAATTTTAAGTGTTTCAGCCCCGCAATATATCCGGCAAGCTCTTCGGCTTTATCAGGGCTGACGCCGAATTTACTTTCTTCCCCTGATGTATTGACCTCGATAAAAATGTCGATATCCTTTTCCGTTCTGTTCGATATTTCCCGGGCTAATCTCTGGCTGTCAACGGACTGGATCACCGAGAACATTTCGAGCGCTTTTTTAACTTTGTTCGTCTGAAGATGCCCTATCATGTGGCGGGTAGCCGGAATATCCTTGATAGCCGCGAATTTCTTTTCCGCTTCCTGTATCCTGTTCTCGCCTATGTCCGTGATGCCGGCTTTTACAGCTTCGATCACCTTGTCA
The DNA here is from genome assembly GCA_963768305.1 of uncultured bacterium. Taxonomy (GTDB): domain Bacteria; phylum Margulisbacteria; class WOR-1; order CAVSGV01; family CAVSGV01; genus CAVYHE01. The sequence continues at coordinate 33,605 of CAVYHE010000003.1, read as the reverse complement.
GCCGGGACATTCTTCGTGACCGCGATAAGCTTTATCCTGGACGGGTCCCGCCCCGCGCGCTTCGCGGCCAGTTCGATCTTTGATCTTACCGATCTGATATTTTCTGCGATCGTCATATGCTATAATTATCCCTGATGAAAAAGCTCGTATTAGCCCTGCTGATATTCATGAGCGCCGCTCCGGCATGCATAGCCGCAAAGTTCGAATATTATCCCGAGAACATAAAAGTTACCGGACTTTTAAAACAACCTTCTCTTGAATCCGAGTCCGCTTTCAATTTCCCGATAGATGTGGCATTCACGGGCATCTCCAAGGACAAGAAATGGTTCAGATTTAAAGTTAATTACGATCTCGTGTTCCTGGGTAAATATGAATTCGAAGGCTGGTGCCGCGTTGATCCCTGGGAACCGTTCCTTTCAGGCGCCACTCCGGAAGTGATAGAGCTTAAATAGTCTTTATCTCTTCTTTGATGCTCTCGATGGACCTCTTGGAAGCTTTTATGACCCCGGATATCTCTTTCACGCCGGAATTATTCGCGATATTTGTCTCGTCTTTTTCCAAAAGTTCGAAGACCTTTTTCCCCAGCTCGCCCATCGCCTTGTTTATCTTGTTCTCTTCCATGACCATCTTAACTTTTAACGACGCAACTCGCGCGCCCTTTTGCGTCTTGTCCGCCGCCGCCGAAAAAGTTTTTTTCGCCTGCCCGCCAATATCAGAAAGCTTCCCTTTCACGTCATTCCAGTTCACCATATAAGACACCTCCCGAAATATTAATGGGTCACGGGCCCGATATATTTCTTGAATCCATCGATCTCACTGCCGAGCATCCCGGATTGATAGATCATTTCTATGAGATCGCCCATCGTAGCGTTATCTTTCGGCCTGGATGAAAGATATTGGTCAAGCCAGACCTTGTCCATGTCCGGCGAGGCTTTTTTCATGACCTGTGTCAGCTCGTTCAATGTCACAGTCTGGCTTGGTTTGAAAGTGCCGTCAGAATATCCCTCCATGAACCCGGCAGAATCCACCGCGCCAATGAACCCGGCAGACCAGCGGTATTTTGTAACATCTTTAAAAACTTTCGCTAAGGGCTTGCTTGTGTCAAGCTTTTTTGCTTTTGCCAGGATGATCGCCGCTATTTCCCTTGTGACAGGATTTTTCATGGCGTAATCTTTCCCGTAATAATTGTGGACCTTCGTGCAAACGGCCAGGTATTCGAACGGCTTTTTGAGGGCTTCATCCTTCGGGATATCGCTGGGAGCATAGAACCTTATCACCCTGCGTATTAATATGGCTTCTGTGCTGACGGCATCTCTTACCTTTAAAGTGATCTCATTTTCGCCTATTTTGAGCGGAACGGAACCTTCAAAAGTACCGATATTTAAGGCCAGATTCTTCCCCGCCAGCGAAATATCTATGACGCCGGATTCCGCGGTCCCGCTGAAATACTGTTCTGGAGCAATGGTCGCAAGATTGGCCGCGGGACTGAACTTTACTTTCTTCGCGAGTTCTTCCGCGCGCTGAACTATGGTGAGCGTAACAGGAGCTGGAGCCGCGACAGGCGCGGGAGCGGGTTTGGCCTGCGGAGGCTGATTCATAAAAAATTCCGGCTGGCTGAAAAGGCTTAAAGAGATCACATTTGAGGCCAAGTTCGTTTCCGCGTAATTTTGAACGTACGCGAGGTCCACCTTTACTCCTTTATAATTCAAGCCCAATCCGAAAGTTGTGTTGTTCACAAGGTTGCCGTTGTTAGCGGAACTCGCCACCTGGTCCGCGCCGGCCCTGAGGCTGAGGTTCGGGTGCAGGTTCCACTCAACGCCGAAATGCATGGGCCACGGGACATTATCCCTGCCCAGGAACATATCCTTATCCAGGGCAACGTTCACGTCATGTTCAAGCCACCTGAAAAGAACGCCTATCTTTGTGAGAAAAGGCATGTCCTCCTGTTCAAAGTCGCCCGATATTTTTGAACCTGCAAGCACGTTCTGGAAATTCAACCCGTAAGACAGCCAGTCTTCCTGATTATACTTCAGGCCCAGGTCCAGGTTATATCCCGAACCGGACGCTTCCACGTTCCCGCTGTACCCCAATGAATAAAATTTCAGGCTTGCCCCGCCGTAAAGGTCGGGCCGGCCTTTTATGAACGGAACATATTTCGCGGCAATGTCCCCTACATAGTTCCCGTAAGACAGCACCAGCGCGTCATTATAGAAATCCGCCGTGCCTTCGAATGAGTCATGATCCGAATATTTATCGATGTCCGCGATCCTGGATGAAACGTATCCTATCCCCACTACGCCTATCGGAGTGGGGTCCACGCCGCAGAACATCGAATATTGATATTCATTGAGAAAATTTGAATTCATGCTTGTGATGTCCCAGTTTTTCTGGGTGCCCAGGCCCGCGGGGTTCAGGAACATGGCGTTCGGATCGTCCGCGAGGGCGACGAACGCTTTTCCCATGCTCAAGGGGCGCGCGCCTATCCCGACCGAAATAGGATCGTCAAAGTAGACCACGGCGCTGCTGGCCGAGTATCGGAGGACCATCACCGCGCATATCAAGATCAAGATTCTTTTCATATATTTCTCCTTATCCTTGTGATCACTGCCTTAAGACAGCCATTTTCAGCCTGCCCAGTTCCTTGCCGTTGCTGTGCGCATTGATGATGAGGACATAGACGCCTGTCGGCGCCCCTTCACCGAAATCGGTCCTGCCATCCCATGTGACCAGATTTTCCCCCACCGTTCCTCCGATATCCCCGGAAGGGAATGTCCTATGCCATATTATCGCACCTGTCTGGTTAAAAAGATAATAGACAAGCGTAGCGGACCTGGTCAGCGTATACTCAATATGAGTTACTTCATGGTTCGGGTCAAAAGGATTAGGATAGTTGTGCAGCCCGTGTATCGCCAGGCCGGGAGACCGGACTTCAAATCCGTTGACAAGCTTCCCGGTCTTATTCCACCCCGTATTCGTCACAACGACATCCCGCTTGCCGATAGGCGCGTTATTCAGGTCAAAACCGCATTCCAGGCTGGTCCCGGAAGCATCCACGGTCACATTTGCGCCGTTAATATTGGGGTATGCGGCACTTTCCAGACTTGCGGTCGCGTCAGAAGAGATATTCATTCCCCTGATCACTACTTCGCAAGTGACATTATTATATCCCCAATTAGGCGTTATGGACAGAACATGAGGTTCAAAAGTGCTCGTAGCCACCATCCCAAAGAACCTGTCCTCCAAAGAGTAGGATCCGCTGGTCCTCATGTCCCTGTATGTTTCCCTCAATTTACTCGATAACAGATAGCTTACCGAAGCCGTGTCAGTTCCCGCCAAGGTCGAATACTTCCGGAGTTATAGCGTAATCCGTGCTGACGGCGGCGTAAGCGAAGTGAAAAGGAAAAAACAAGAACGCAAAGGCGCATGGAAATAAAATAAAAATCAAAAATATCAAGAAAATATCTTTTTTCATTATTTGGCCTTGTCTTGTTATTATAGAGTCGAGAATCCAGTTACTTCTCTTACGGGGATATTTTATGATATTTTTAAGAGGATATCAAGTAAAATCGATCACTCTGTCGCTAATGTCTTCCACCACACCCCATTAAAATAATGTATTTTATTATCGCCTGAGTCAAAATAAACCGTTCCTGGTGCCGGGCTAGCGGGCTCGGTGGTTGGGTTTAGCGTCAAGAAATCATTTATATTCACAATCTGCGCATTCACCTCGCCTGATACGATCACATTTCGGCCAATATCAGCATCTCGGCCAATATTAGCATCTTGGCTTACAATCATATCGCCCCAAGAGTCAACAACAAAGGCATTTGAACCTTGAGCAGGAGTTCCGTTCCCGATAATGAACAAAGGATCACCCCAAACCCAGCCGTCCGGATCACCGTACGGCACATTAAATGCTCCTATTACCAACGAACCGAAGGCTTCAGCAGTTGTGTAATATCCCATTGCAACTGAAGCGTATCCGGTCGCAACCGTGCTCTCTCCCATTGCAGCGGAAACATTTCCATAGGCATTTGTATTAGTTCCCATGGAGACAGACCAATCACCGTGCGCGATTGTACCACTTCCCATAGCGGTTGAATAACTTCCCACAGGCTGGTTGGAACTTCTTCCAAATGCCGTTTTTCCCAAAACTTGCAAACTAGCATCAGGCGTGGACGTCCCGATGCCGACATTGCCTGCAACATCCATATCCCCTGCCACCGACGCATTCCCGTTCCTGTAAACTACAAAGGCGTCAGAAAACACACTGAGGGGATATGGACGTGCCCGCCGTCCCGTTCCCGACAACGAATAAGCTATTATCAGATGTACGACCCGCATCATTACATTCCCCTATTACAAACGAGCAAGAGGGTTCGGCGCTTGTGTAAAGTCCCATGGCGGTTGAATAATTTCCCATAGCATGTGTATCTTGTCCCATTGAGAATGATACTTGCCCATCAGCGATGCTTCGGGCTCCCGCGGCAATTGAATCAACCCCTACTGGCCTGTGTGCCATATCCCATGGCGGTCGAACCAACTTGATAAGCTGACGTATGAGTTCCCATTGCGGTCGAAGATTCCCCTGTAGCATAAGTGTCTTCTCCCATGGCGGTTGTATGATAGCCATTAGCTGATGTGTGACTTCCCATGGCAATTGTAACATTTCCATTGGCGGATGCCGAAGATCCCATTGCGATTGCACCCACTCCTGAAGCAGATGAGTTGACTCCCATTGCGACTGCACCTAACCCATTGGCCGTTGAACCGCTTCCCATTGCGATTGAATTCGAGCCTATTGCTTCATTTGAAGCGGCTCCCATCTCCACCGCCCCGACAACCTGAAGGGTCGCCGTCGGCTCCTGCGTCCCTATCCCGACATTGCCGGAATTGATATTGTAAATATCATTAGAATTAGTCGGCGAAGCCGACCAAAGACTGGTACCGACATGCCATTCACTTTCCAACAGCTCAATTATGCCGACGGCATCAATTGTGCCGTCCACTGTCATGTCCCCATTCCTGTACACGGTAAGGGCATTGGAACGGTGGCCCTGATAACCGTTGCTGTTGCCGACCATGAAAATTGAATCGTCAGGTTGAGGATTGCCGGCCTCTCCGGAACTGGAATTGAACTCGCCTACCGCAAAAGAACCATCAGCTTCGGCGGTTGCCCAATCTCCTATGGCGACTGAATTCATTCCGTTGGCTGTTGAATGCAATCCCATGGCGATTGACCATTCTCCCCCGGCAGATGAGTCTTGCCCCATAGCGATCGAACCAAGATTGTAGGTATGCGATCCCCATCCTTCGGCGAATGAATAATCCCCATCGGTTGTTGAATCCGCTCCCATTGCGGTTGAATAATCATTATTCGCCACGGAACCCCCTCCCAAGGCGATCGAAGCTGTGCCTTCGGCGGTTGTAAATTCTCCCATTGCGACTGAACTGCGTCCGTCGGTCTCCGATCCCCATCCCGCTGCTAATGAATTATCCGCTTCGCCAGTGGTTAGGGTTTGATTCCCGATTGCGGTTGCATGATCATTATTAACCTCGACATTTTCTCCTATAGCAGTTGCACAATATCCGTAAGCGTTAGAGTCAATACCCACTGCGAACGCAGAATAATTTCCGGGGGTGCTGCCGGCATGCGACCCATCTCCCATTGCGACTGAATATTTTCCTAAGGCCGTCGTATCGATTCCCATTGCGGTTGAATAATCTCCGATCGCGGAATTAGACGGGGCTCCCATCTCCACCGCCCCGATAACCTGAAGATCCGCCGTCGGCTCCGGAGTCCCTATACCGACATAGCCGGGATTGATATTGTAAATATTATCAGTATTAGCCGGCGAAGTAGACCAAAGAGCGGCAGGCATGCCGTTCACAGTTATACCGGCGGCATCAATTGTGCCGGCGACTTCAAGTGAGCCGGCCACTGTCATGTCCCCATTCCTGTATACGGTAAGGGCGTTGTGGGGGTGGATGCCCTGATACTGGTAGCCGTTGCCGACCATGAATATCGAATCGGTAGAATTAGGATGGTCGACCTGTTGAGGCTGGCCGCCCTCTCCAGCACTAACATTGTATCCGCCTAATGCAAAAGAATCGATAGCTTCGGCGGTTGCCCATTCTCCCATGGCGACTGAATAATTTCCGCCGGCTGTTGAATGCAATCCCACAGCGATGGAATCAACTCCGCCGGCAGTTGCGCTTTCTCCTATGGCAACTGAATTGCTGCCGGATGCCGTATTTAAATCGTCTCCTATCTCCACCGAGCCGATAACCTGCAGTGCCGCCGTCGGCTCCGGCGTCCCTATCCCGACTTCGCCGTTTTTGAGAACAGTTAAAGCATTCGAACGGCCCTCAATACTGCCATTCCCGATAACGAACACCGGATCAGAGTCGATCCAGCCAACCGAGCTGCCGGACAACACATTATACCGCCCTATTACAAGCGAACCATACGCGTCAGCTTCTGTGCTATACCCCATGGTAACCGAAACATGTCCTTCAGCTTTTGTATACTCTCCCATAGCAACTGTATCAGACTCATCAGCATGTGTATACGCTCCCATAGCTACTGATGTCGTTCCGGCAGCAGATGTCTGATAACCCATGGCTACTGAACCAGCGCCTGACGCGGTATTGCCACTGTATCCCATTTCCGTAGACCCGACAACTACCAGTGTCGCCGTCGGCTCCGGCGTCCCGATTCCTACCTTACCGTCGCTGTAATTAGTATTATGAATATCATGGCCCATTCCGGGACTCCACAGCCCAGCCCCGAGGATGATAGGAGTTCCGTCCGGATAAAGGAAATCGGCGGCTTTGATCGCGCCGGCGGCTTCAACTGAGCCATTCCTGTACACGGTAAAGGCGTCGGAGGAGGCTAAATACGTACCGTTGCCGATCATGAATATCGAATCGCTATCTATAGGATTGTTGGCCGCTCCATAACTTACATTGTAACTGCCAATTGCAACAGAATTGTCAGCTTCGGCGGTTGTCCCTTCTCCCATTGCGACTGAATACGTTCCGTTGGCTGTTGAATCAAACCCTAAGGCGGTTGACCACCATCCGCCGGCATATGAGCCTTCTCCCATAGCGACCGAAGCCCAGCCTTCAGCGGTTGTAAATCCTCCCATTGCGACCGAATAAGCATTATAGGTCTGCGTATCATACCCCATGGCGACTGAATAATCCGCAAACGTGTCGGTTAGAGCATACTCTCCCAATGCGATCGAATAATCACTATTAGCCGCGGAATATTCTCCCATAGCTAATGAACCATCACCTTCGGCGGTTGTCCATTCTCCCATTGCGACAGAACTGCGTCCGTAGATTCTGTGTTTCCCTTCCCATGGCGGTTGAATAATCCGCACCGCTGGGGATTAGATTACCCTCTCCCATTGCGGTTGAATAATATGCAGAAATATTCGAGCCTTCGCCCATGGCGGTTGACCAATTTCCGGAGACAGTTTGGCTGTCGCCCAGGGCGATCGAAAATAGGCCTGTTGCGGAATTAGCTTGGGATCCAATCTCTACATTCCCGACAACCTGCAGGGCCGCAGTTGGCGTCGGCGTCCCTATCCCGACCAAGCCGGAATTGTAATAAATATCAGTGGATGTGCCTTCCACAGTTGACCATAAGCTTTCGCCGCCGCCACCGCCGCCGCCAGTCACCTCGATCCAGTTAGCAGGATCCATTATATCACCGCTGGTGCCGCCATGGCCTGAAAGCAATAACCTGTACAGCTTGGCATCTGATAGCACAAAACAGGTCATTCCTTCCGTCCTGCGCGATTGAAGAATGGCGTTCATTTCGGTTTCATCCGCGGCAACATGCGCGCCGCCGCATATCTCATCTTCCCAGGCGCTGCAGATCGGATTCGTGAATTTCACTACGGTCACGCCGTTCGTTAACACTGTCCCAACCCTGTCCGCGTAACAAGCAGAGAAGAGTAAGGCAGCACAAAAAACGGTCAATATTAATTTTCGCATTTTATTATTCTCCATATTTTTACTAGTTGAAAGTCATAGTATATACGCCATCCAATTTAGCGGGATTCTTGTACACATAATATTGCTCTGGATCGCCGAAATAGTTAGAATGCGTCACAGTTACCACTGTCCAATCGTTAACAGGGCTCGCGCCATTCAAAATTTGGCTCACTGTATTCATGGATGTCGGATAAACATAATACATATATTGATTGACCGGTGAATACATATGGACTAAATAGGGCGAAGTACCTGAAGCCCAGCCCCACTCTCCGGACGTGGTCCCCCACGTATTGACCTCGGCATCAAAACCGGGATCGGTCGACTCCATACTGGTACAACCCCAGTATTTTTTCAGGTAATGAGTTACTACCGGAGTAATGGGTCCAGAAGTCTCCGGAGTTGTGTAGTGCGTAAAATTCACTGTTAAAGTATATGGCGTGCCTGGAGTGGCAGTAGTGTAAGACCCTGTCGTTCCAGTACCCTGCGCCCCGCCCGGAGACAGCGACACGCCTGTAATGGTATCGGTAGGACCTGCCCCGAGGGATATTGACCAGTTCAAAGTCATATCCGGAACGGTGGAATCCCCGGTTTCCTCAATGATCTGAGTGTAATTAAATGCTGTTATGGAAGGATCATGATGGAATTGCCCCAGGAGATAGTCCAAAGCATCCCCGACATTTGGATAAGTCAAACCGCCATTGGTATAATCCACGCCTGTCGCATTTATCGGGCCTGTTGAGCCCCCGCCGGCTGGACCGGTAGCTCCCTGCGGACCCGCAACTCCGGTATCGCCCTGAGGCCCGCCCGACGGACCTGTTGGCCCGGTCGGCCCCTCAGCTCCTACCGCCGGCTCCCAACTTGCCAATCCGGTAGTGTCCAAAGCGGTCAGGACCTCGCCCGTTGACGGTAAAACATCGGTGTGGAACCTGAACTGTCCCCAGACTTCAAGTGAGGCCGTCGGCTCCGTCGTCCCTATCCCGACTTCGCCGGAGATGTAATTAGTATTATAAACAGCATAGCCCGCGCCGGCACTCCACAGCCCGCCGCCGGCCTCTCCGGTCACCTCTATCCAGTTAGCTGGATCCATTATATCACCGCTGGCCCCGCCATGGCCTGAAAGCAACAACCTGTACTCTTTGGCATCGGATAGCACAAAACAGGTCATGCCTTCCGCCCTGCGCTGTGAAATAATGGCGTTCATTTCGGCTTCATCCGTGGCAATATGCGCGCCGCCGCATATCTCATCTTCCCAGGCGCTGCAGATCGGATTAGTGAAGATCCCCACGGTCGCGCCGACCGTTAACACTGTTCCAACCCTGTCCGCATAACAAGCAGAGAAGAGTAAGGCAGCACAAAAAACGGTCAATATTAATTTTCGCACTTTATTATTCTCCATATTTTTACGGGTTAATTAAAAGTCATAGTATATCCGGTAACTCCGCCGTCCAATTTAGCAGAATTCTTGTACACATAATATTGCTCTGGATCGCCGAAATAGTTAGAATGCGTCACAGTTACCACTGTCCAATCGTTAACAGGGGTCGCGCCATTCAAAATTTGGCTCACTGCGCTCATAGATGTCGGATAAACATAATACATATATTGACCATGGGGTAAAAACTTATAGACTAAATAGGGCGAGGCGCTTGAAGCCCAGCCATACTGGCCGGATGTGGTCCCCCAGGTGTTGACTTCGGCATCAAAACCGGGATCGGTCGACTCCAAACTGGTACAACCCCAGTATTTTTTCAGATAAAAAGTTACTGCCGGAGTAATGGGCCCTGCTACCTCAGGCGTGGTGTAGTGCGTAAAATCCACCGTTAAAGTATACGGCGTGCCGGGAGTGGCAGTAGTATAAGACCCGGACGTTCCAGTACCCTGCGCCCCGCCCGGAGACAGCGACACGCCTGTAATGGTATCGGTAGGGTTGGTCCCAAGGGATATTGTCCAGTTCAACGTCATATTTGCAGGAGGAGTGGATCCGGTTTCCTGAATGACCTGAGTATAATTATATGCTGTTATGGAAGGCGCACCATAAGGATTAAGCCTCCCCATAATATAATCCAATGTAACTCCGACATTTGGGTAAGTCGGCAAACCGTTGGTATAATCCACGCCGGTGGCATTGATCGGGCCTGTTGATCCCCCGCCGGCCGGTCCTGTAGCTCCCTGCGGACCCGCGGGTCCGGTCGGCCCTATATTGCCTGTGCCGCCGAGATACGGTTCTGTCTGCGTGCCGGTCGGAAATTTTATGCCCAGCCCGTTGCCTATATCTACCAGTTCAACCGTCCCTGCGACGGTAAGAAGTGAAGTGGGTTCCGTTGTGCCGATCCCTACTTCAAAGGTAGGGATGCCGGAATTGTATATGCCGTTCGCGCCGTTCAAAAGCCAGATAGCCACGCCCTCGGATTCCAGTGTCACCCACGTCGTAAGATCGCTCGCAAGCCTGTACGAGTTCCCGGACCCTGTCACATAACACACTTCTCCGGTGGCTCTTCGCTGAGCAGATATCAAATACATGGTGGATTCATCCGATGTTATCTGCGGCGCTCCCCAAATCTCGTCCTCAAAAACACTGGGCCACAAACTGTTGCCGGCGGACAGCGGCCCGGGTATCAGTATGGCGCCCGGATGGCTGGCATATGAGGACGAAACTGTCATCATCAGGACCGCGCCCAGCATGATGGCTGTTATGAACCCCGCAAATATAAATTTCGATCTTCTCATTCTACCTCACGTCAATCTATGGTCATTGGAACAGAAGTAGTCGGTTCGTAAACTATCGGCGACTGCCACACATCGTAGCTCGTGCTTCCCCCTGACCCATTTGTAAAGGACGAAAGCACCGTTTTGGTCCAGCCGGGCAGGACGCCGAAAGCCGTTGTGAACGTTGGGTCACCACCGGAATCCCAAGCCGTAGGGATTGCATAATAAGCGTATTGGTGCGGCGTCGAGCCAACTGTCGAAAAAGTAACTGATCTGGCTCTCGTGTTAGTCAATGGGTTGTTGGAAAGTCCTAACACCGTCGCAGCAATCGGAGGCGTTGTCGCGCTGTCGCCCCAGTATGCCCTCCATTCAAAAGTGATCGTCTTGGTCGCTGAATTGGAGGGGCTCCCACTATAGGTCACTGCAACCGTGTATGAGGCGGTGGTATAGTCGACCGGTTGGATCGATGGTTCATCGATAGATGTCAGTGATGTTGATATGGGAGAGCTGTTCACAGTCAGGCTTGTTATGGATCCTGTACCACTTGTGCTCCATGACAAGTGCGGTATTACAGTAGTTCCGACCTCCTCGACAGTGCTCGGTGAAATATTAAGAGTGATCGATGTCGTGGGGGGCGGGGGGGGCGCGCCTTGCAGTAAATAGTTCAGCGCGGCTCCAACCGTCGGATAGCTGCCGCTCTGGTTGCCGCTGTATCCTACTCCCGTAGCGTCGGCCACGGTGTCCGCTTCAAGCGCCCTGTACGCGTGCGCCGCGCTCGCGACCGGGATCCTCGGCGCCATTGTCTCCCCGTTAACTGTCACTTCCATCGATCTGGCTGTTCCGTCAAAAACACCTGGCAAAAATGGAATGACCGTGCTGAACACGCCGTTGGCATCGGGAGTGAGCGTTTGGGTTACAATGGTTGATTCACTAACATCGGCGGTGCTGAACATCTGAAAAGTGAACGTTGTCGTATCTATGACCGCAGACCCGTCAGTATGCGTGAGCCGTCCCTCGTATCCTATCATTTGGGGTATTGCCGCGTAAATTACGGACGCGAACATGAATAAAATGAAGAACGGAAAGATAATTTTCTTTACCATTACGAAAGGCACCCCGTTTTTAAACTCAGAAAACAGAATATTGAGCGCAAAGGAAAAATCCTTTCTTTTCTATGCTCCAAGTTCTAATATCTGCGTTCTTCCCCTTTACAATAATATTCTACAATTTTCAGCTGAAAATACAAGCAAAATTTAAATATACGCTATTTAAATACAACCCGGCTTAAAATGCAAGCGATATTTAAATACAATCCGACTGAAAATGCAAGCGATATTTAATTTTTAGAAAGCGCTTTATCGATCGCTCTCGCCGCCCTTTTCCCCGCCCCCATCGCTTCGATGACAGTGGCCGCGCCGGAAACAATATCACCCCCAGCGTATATATAATGTAGGGAGGTTTGCCCGGTCCCGGGATCGACGATGATCCCGCCCCATTTTTCCACTTTCAGATCCTTTATCATTTTCGGCAGAAGCGGGTTCGGACTGTTCCCGATAGCCGAGATAACGGTATCGACATTGATAATGAATTCCGAGCCCTTGACCGGAACCGGCCGCCTTCTTCCGGATTCGTCCGGCGCGCCTAATTCCATTTTAAGCAATTCCATTTGAGAAACCCATCCGCTACCGATCAGTCTTGTCGGAGCAGTCAATAATTTAAATTTAACGCCCTCTTCTTTCGCTCTTTCAATTTCTTCTTCCCTTGCCGGCATTTCCTCCTCGCTTCTCCTGTAAATGATGGTCACTTCCTCCGCGCCTAGCCGCAGCGAAACCCTTGCGGCGTCCATCGCAACATTCCCAGCGCCGACCACCGCGACTTTTTTCCCGATCTTCACGGGTGTCAGATATTCAGGGAATAAATATGCTTTCATAAGATTAACTCTTGTCAGATATTCGTTAGCCGAATAAACTCCTCCCAGGTTTTCGCCCGGTATCTTCAGGAATTGCGGCAATCCCGCGCCGGCACCGATAAATATCGCCTTGAAACCTTGAGCCAGAAGATCATCGATTGTCAGCGTCCTGCCTACAAGAACGTCTACATTAATATCAACGCCAAGTTTTCTGATGCCGTCAACCTCGAAGCCTACTATCTCTTTCGGAAGACGAAACTCAGGAATGCCGTAAGAAAGTACCCCACCTGTTTTGTGGAGGGATTCAAATAAGGAAACCTGATATCCCATTTTCGCCAGGTCTCCCGCGCACGTCAGCCCCGCCGGCCCTGAGCCGACCACAGCAACCTTCGCTTTCGTATTTGTTTTTTTTAACTCATCACTCTTAACTCTTAACTCCTGCTTTTTTATCTCCCAATCCGCCGCGAACCTCTCCAGCCTTCCGATAGCGACCTGATCTTTTTTCTTTGCAAGAACGCAAACTTTTTCGCACTGGTCCTCCTGCGGGCAAACTCTTCCGCAAATGGCGGGAAGATTATTTTTTTCTTTCAACTTCTTTGCGGCTTCATCGAATTTTCCGTCAGCTATCAGGGCTATGAAAGCGGGGATGTCTATTTCAACGGGGCATCCGGCTATGCACGAAGGTTTTTTGCACTGGATGCAGCGCTTTGCTTCGGCGACAGCCTGCTTTTCCGTGTAGCCGAGAGCAACTTCGTTGAAATTTTTTATCCGGTCCTTCGGGTCCTGTTCGGGCATCGGCTGTTTCATGGCTTGCACCTCTCGCACTTTTCCATTGCGATCTTTTCCTTATCTGTATACAGGCCCAGTCTGGCCGAAAGTTCATCAAAATCTACCTGATGCCCGTCGAATTCCGGCCCGTCAACACAGGCGAATTTTACGGAACCTCCTACAGTAACACGGCAGACACCGCACATTCCCGTCGCGTCCAGCATAAGGGGGTTCAAACTGACGATAGTCTTGATATTATATGGTTTCGTGATATTTGAAACCGCTTTCATCATCGGTACGGGCCCGACCGCTATCACTCTGTCTATTTTCGTGCCGCTTTCGATCAAGCGCTTCAATTCGTCGGACACAAAGCCTTTTCTTCCGCAGCTTCCGTCATCGGTGGTCGTGAAAAATTGGTCGCTGTGAGCTTCGTTCTCATTTCTGAATATGAGCGCGTCCTCGCAACGGGAGCCGATGATAGCGATGATTTTATTTCCTTTTTCTTTCATCGCCTTTATTATCGGATGGATCACCGCTATCCCCACTCCCCCGCCGACACAAGCAACTGTCCCGAAATCCTCGATCTCTGTCGGATGACCGAGCGGCCCCAGAACATCTAATATCTGATCTCCGGTCTCCGATCTCCCAAGCATTTTCGTGCTCGCTCCTACTTCCTGAAAGACAAGGGAAATCATATTATCTGAATTGGAATCGGCGATAGTAAGGGGAATCCTTTCGCCGTTTTCATCGATGCGGATAACGACGAACTGGCCGGGCTTCACGGCGCGCGCGATGAGCGGCGCTTCCACGTCGATCCTTACGATATTTTCATACAGCCGGTTTTTGTTTAAGATCTTGAACAATTTACAAAAGACATTGTATTATAAAGCAGCAATTATGTAAAACGCAGATGGAACGTTAAGAAATAAGCGCGATCAATCATTTTCTATTGAAGTTATAATTATTTTCTGGATGAGTTTTGTCATTTCTTTTTGCAGTTGCTCGATCCTTCCAATTTGAGCATCTTTTACTTTACCCTCCTGAAATAGACGCATTATCGCTTTTGAATGAACAGACAGCTCCTTAATGACCTCCGGGCTGGAAAGGTACTTATTTTTCCGCCTGCCGATAGCTTCTTCAAGGACAGAAAAAGCCCTCATTATGAATATTGACCGCTGAATAGCTATTTCGGTCCTCAAGACAGCCGCCAGCATATTCACGCCGTTCCTGGTGAATGCGTAAGGAAGTTTTCTTGCACCGCCCCATCTTGAAGTCGCAAATTGCGACTTCAAGTTTGCGGTCGCAAAATGCGATTGCAATTTCCCCCTGCCCTTTAATGTAATTGTGGTGCCCCATTGGCCCCGCAAATTTTCCGCTTCTTCTTGAGTAAGTTGGAACATAAAGTCTACTGGGAACCGGGATATATTCCGTTTTACCTGTTCATTTAATCTTTTTACCGGGACCCGATAAATTTGTCCAAGATCAAAATCCAGCATGACCTTTTGTCCTCGTATTACATATATTAACGGCTTTATACTGCTCATTTTAGCTAATTTGTTCATATATCCTCCTTTTACAAAGAGTAATAGCAATTTTCTCGCCAGGGATTTTGACCATACCCACAGATATAAATGCGATGAATTATTGTAGTATTTCTTGACATCTATAGCTCTTTTCGACAGGAGGTCACAAATTACGACCACCTTCTTTATGTTTACTCTTATTTTATGTATAATCGTACCGCTATGAGGAAATTGCTTTTATGGGAGATCGCGGGAGCTTTCATAATAATTATCGCGGGGACGCTCCTTCATTCCGCATATCATAATACGAATTACTGGCTTCTTGCCCTGATAAGCCCCGTCAATGAGAGCGTGTGGGAACATTTAAAGATAGGCATATGGCCGGTGTTCTTCTTCGCCGTCATCGAATATCCGTTCGTCAGATCAAGCGTCAGGAACTTCCTGGAAGCCAAGGTCGCCCAGGCTTATACGACAGCCATCGCCACGCTCATCATCTTTTATGCGTATACTTATGTCCTTGGACATAATCTGTTGCCGCTGGATATTTTGACGTTCATTCTGGCCGTGATCATCGGGCAATATGTCAGTTATAAGCTTTTGACCGCGAATGAGCTGGATGAATTCTATGATAATATCGCGCTATCCGCGCTTTACATTATTATATGCGTTATTGTGTACGCGACATACTTTCCGCCTCATTATCCGGTATTCATGGATACTCTGACGGGCCAGTACGGGATGCCGGCAAAAAGAGGGATGTTTGAGAATATCCTTTTCTTCAGCAAGAACACTCTCCTGGCTATCCTGATCGTCCTTGTCGTTTTCATCGTCATGAACATTACTACGCCGTTCAGGGTGTGGTCAATGAACAGGAAAATGGACAAGATCATTTCGCTCCTTGAGAAGATAGCGAAGAAGTAAGAGTTCGCCTATCACTTGATCTGTCCCCTCTTCATTTGAATTCTAGATGTTTGTCTACTTTAAATCCCTAGAGAGAAGCCAAGATTAAATTAGAGGCTGGTTATTATTTGCTATTAACATTAAAGACTAATATTAACTACAAATATTTTAGAGTATAATAATTTATAGAAAAAACATGATTATATCTGATAAGACGAAAATGAAAATTGCGCAACATTTGTCACGAAAAGCTACAGCGCCAGAAGTTCGTCAAGAATTAATCGCCAATAGCTTGCCCGGAGATTTCGAATTTGAAGTTTCAAACAAAACAGATTTATTTTTCCAAATATTAGATAACGCTGAATTAAGTGTTAACTCAGGCAATAAAAATATTGGTTATTTATATGATATTTTAAAAGTATTTATCTCTTTTGGAACAACCCCCGAAATAATCCAATTATTAAAAAGAGATAAAATTCAGCTTGATAAATTGGGGTTAGATAAAAAAGCTAGCTCTTATAAAGGATTTTATGAAAGTCCGGCAAAAGAACAAAGTATACTATCGCAACAATTATATTCATTAAAGATGAAAGATATACAAAATGTCCTTGATCAAGCAATTGATAACTTATCAGATGGGAAACTCGAATCCTCCGGAGCAATGTGCAGAGCCACTTTAGAGGGAATTTTAATTAAAATTGCGACCAAAGCGGGATCGGGCTCTACTAAAATTAATACTTATAGCCAAGCAATAGATATAATTAAATCTAATAATATATTCTCAAAAGAAGCTTGTGCTTTTATTGACAAACTATTAGGTTTTTTTTCTCATGCAGGATCGCATTTCGGAGTCGCGGAAGAATTATTGGCCAAACAAAAAGTCCTTCTCACAATTTGGTTCACCCGTTTATTTATAGAAAAATATAATAATATGGCAAAATAAACCCTCAAAATACTTTCTTAATATATTCCCCTTGACAGATCCCCGCATTGGTATACACTTGTATACCGAGGTGGTCAAGATGGTAAACCCTAGGGAATCTGAGGTTTTAGCTTACGTAAAATCCCACATAATCGAAAAAGGTTTTGCTCCGTCCATACGGGAGATATGCAGAAAATTCGGGTTCTCCTCCCCCCGCTCCGGCCAGAAATACCTGGAATCCCTTGAAGAACAAGGACTTATCAAACGCGCAGGCGTTTCAAGGGGCATCAAAATATTATCCGATCTCCATACTCAAACTTTCACCCTGCCCTTCCTGGGTTACATCGCCGCCGGCATGCCCATAGAGGTAATGGAACAAAAAGAAGAGATCGAGGTCCCGCGCGCGCTCGTTTCAAAAAGGCCCTGCTATGTCCTTCAGGTAAAAGGCAACAGCATGATAGACGACCACATAGTCAACGGCGACTTTATCGTGGTGGAAAAAGCCGATACCGCGGACGACGGCGAAGTGGTGGTGGCGCTTGTTAACGGGACTTCGGCGACGCTGAAAAGAATGTACCGCGAGAAGAACAGGGTCCGGCTGGAGCCTGCAAACTCCGCCATGAAGCCAATATATGTTAAAGATATTGCGATACAGGGAAGAGTAAAAGGATTATTTAGGAAATTTTGACCATTGTAGATTCGGTCCCGGACCCGATACCCGTTCCGTAATTCGAATTTCGTCACGAATTACGATCCCCAACTACGAAACGGGCTGCGGGGCCTAACTACGAATTGCAAAAATTTAATCAATGGACTCCACCAATATTAACAAAATTATAAAGGTCGGCGCTGTCTTTGTTTCGGGAAATATACTCCCGAAATGGTTCCTTTATGACAACAAGAAATACGAGATCAAGGAGATCAATTACCAGTGGAACGACCATGACGGCATAGAAAAATTGCTTTTTTTCTCCGTGACCGACGGCATCAACAGCTACGAGATCTCGTTCAATACCAAACGAATGATATGGATGTTGAACAAAATATGCATGAATCTATAGGCGCCTGATCATGCTGCGAAATATATTACACCTCGACATGAACGCTTATTTCGCTTCCGTCGAGCAGGCCGCGAACCCTTTCTTGAAAGGCAAGCCGGTGGTGGTCGGCGGCGGGATAAAGAAAACATCCGTCGTGGCGGCGGCCAGCTACGAGGCAAAAGCCCGCGGCGTGAAGAACGGCATGTCCACGTGGGACGCGAAAAAGATATGCCCCGACCTCGTCGTTATCGAAGGCGACATGAACAAATACACATCCACTTCGAGAGCGATAATGAAACACCTCACAAGTTACACCGATCTCGTTGAAGTTTTTTCTATAGATGAAGCGTGGATGGACGTGACGGAGACAAAGCATTATTTCGGCGGAGAAATAGCGATAGCGCAGAACATCAAGAAATGGATCCGAGAGAATTTCCGCCTCACCTGCAACATCGGCATATCGTATAACAAGCTGATGGCAAAATTCGCGGGCGAGCTCAAGAAGCCGGATGCGATGATAATACTGCGGCCGGAAGATATCCCTGGCAAAGTAAAAGACGTTCCGGTAAAAGAGTTATGCGGCATAGGAATGAAGCTGGAGGAATATCTGGCGGAACTAAGCGTCAGGACCTTCGGGGAGCTGAACGCTTATCCGAGGGAAAAGCTGGTCAAGCGGTTCGGACCGGCATGCGGGGAACACCTCTGGCATATGGGACAGGGAATTGATCATTCGCCCGTAATGCCCTACTGGTACGAGACGGACGCAAAGTCAATGGGCCATTCATATCACATGCCGCATTTTACAAAAAACATGGACGAGATAAAAGGCTACCTTTTAAGATTAAGCGAACAGGTAGGCAGAAGGCTGCGGCGGGAAAATTATCAGGGGAACATCGTGTATTTTATTATTAGCTGCGGGGATCATCAATATTGGAGTAAACAGAAAAAACTGGCCGACTACATCGACGACGGCTATGATATATTCAAAGCCGCGGAAGCGATATTCGATAAAGAGCTTCAAAGCAATCAAGAAATGAAATACGCACTGCTTCCGCACTCTTCTGTTCAAGGCGCGCGATTTGTCGGCGTTTCAATATCAGGGTTGCGCCGCAACCTGGACCAGATAAGCATATTTGAGACCGTCGAGAACAAAAAGAAAGCGCTTAAGGCTGTGGATGAGATAAACGACAGGTTCGGGGAATTCACGGTCGAGCGCGCTTCGATAATCAATACCGTACTGCAAAGAAAAACGGGGATGGTGGCATCGGGATTGTATAAAAGATTATGAAAAAAGTGAAATTTTCGGAAGAATATGACGATATATTATATAGAAAGGGAAGTTTTAGATTATAAAAGGAGGTAATTATAATGGCAACAATAAATACTGTAAATTTGAGCACACCTGGATACAGGATCAAATCTGACAACAAAGAAACAACGGTTTATTTGGAAAATGTTTGTTATAGTGTCAATCGGCTATTTGGTGGCATTAAAGTTACAGTGATAACCGATAATAAGAGCATGCGCCATATTGCGACACAAAATGACAACAATGCAATCGGTGTGCCGCAATATTTAAGCTTGTTTGGCACAATTACGCCATTAGAAAGAGAGGCGTTGTCTGTGATAAGAGCTATGTATCAATTGGAAAAAGATCCTGCCAGGAAACTGGCGCTTAAAGAGGTCTATACTAATACTATTAAAGCTGCCAAATACGGATATGTATTAGATGCGAGAACAAACGATATTCCGAAGATCGATAAGTGAAGGCCTGCGCATACTATCCCTATCAATATTCCATTTGTTCAGGCTTATATTCCAAAGAAAACGCCTTCTTAAATATCCCGCCAGGAAAAACCTCTTTCACTAAATTGGGCAGGGATTCAGGATTTGCACCTTTTTTGGTCGGGACATAAAAAGATATTGAATAAAAGTTATCGGAGCCATCGCATATTGATTCATCATAATGATAATTAAAATGAAGGATACCGGAAGTCAGGAAAAGAGTTCCTTCACCGGACCCATCATCCCTGCCGTAAGTCCCGCGAGCTCTTGTTTGAATAAGGCCGACCTTATACCCAAAGATCAAGTGATGAACAAGATCGGAAGTGTAAAAATGATCGCTCGAATTATCCGTCCAAATATCTCTTGCATCTATTTCCTCAACTTTCGGGCTGTCAACAACAGGATTGCTGATAGACGCAACTTTATCTATCCCGATTATATGCCTGAAAGTGGGAGTTTCTTTGATCGCCGCACGAATCCCAGCTAGATCGCTAAGCGTAAAAACGTTTTTGTCCAAAACAGACACATTACCTTTAAAAGAAATATACTGAGGTTCATTACTGATTGTAGAACTTAACAAAGCAGTTAACATGGTCATTGAGCGCGGATGTATCCCCCCGATGGATCTTACAATATTGGTAATGCATTTTGCGGACCGCTCCATTCGCATGCGGCCAGGCCGTAAAGCACCCAATACCCAACTGGGCAACCCTGTTCCTTTTGTGCGGCCAATTCCAGCTAAGCCCATATTTATATCCTCTCTTTTTGAGCTTTTTAATTCCCTATCCTCTTAAATTATCTCCCTATATACTTATCGTCACATTTTTCGGGAAATTTCATTTTTTAGAAAATACTATTGGGGATTCCGGGCTTCGAGGCTGGCGAAGAGGCCCTAAAACGAAAGAGCCCATCATTTCTGATGAGCTCTTTCAAAAAAAGGGGCGACGTCCTACTCTCACAACCAGTTGCCCGGCCACTACCATCGGCCCTGGGAGATTTCACTTCTGTGTTCGGAATGGGAACAGGTGGGACACTCCCGGTATGGTCACCCACAATAAAAGTAACTTAGTTTATTACGTTCCGGCCTTGAGGGGTAAACCCCTCAACGGTTCGACTCCTCGTCGAACCTACTCCCCTCGCTGTAACTAATTACATTCAAAGAGAATACGGAAGCTAAAAATCAAAGATCAAATAAGAACATTCAAATACTGTATAATTAGCGGTAGGATCAAGACCTCGATCTATTAGTACCGGTCAGCTTTGACACTTACTGTCCTTACACTCCCGGCCTATCAACCTGGTTATCTTCCAGGGATCTTACTTCCAACCTTGCGGCAGGAATGGGAAATATAATCTTGAGGTGGGCTTAACACTTAGATGCTTTCAGCGTTTATCCCGTCCGAACATAGCTACCCAGCGTTTGCCACTGGCGTGACAACTGGTACACTAGAGGTCTGTTCCTTCCGGTCCTCTCGTACTAGGAAGGACTCCTCTCAAATTTCCTGCGGACATACTAGATATGGACCGACCTGTCTCACGACGGTCTGAACCCAGCTCACGTACCGCTTTAATGGGCGAACAGCCCAACCCTTGGAACCTGCTTCAGCTCCAGGATGCGATGAGCCGACATCGAGGTGCCAAACCTCCTCGTCGATGTGAACTCTTGGAGGAGATCAGCCTGTTATCCCCGGGGTAACTTTTGTCCGATGAGCGATGGCCCTTCCATGCGGGACCACCGGATCACTAATTCCTACTTTCGTACCTGCTCGACATGTACGTCTCGCAGTTAAGCTCTCTTATGCATTTGCACTCGACGTCCGATTTCCAACCGGACTGAGAGAACCTTTGAACGCCTCCGTTACTCTTTAGGAGGCGACCGCCCCAGTCAAACTGCCCGTCTAACTCTGTCTCCAGCGTATCAACCGCCGGGTTAGAATTCTAACACAACTAGAGTGGTATCTCATTGTCGGCTCCGCCGAACCCAAAAGCCCGGCATCAAAGCCTCCCACTTATGCTGCGCAAGTCAAATCAAAATCCAAAGTTAAAGTACAGTAAAGCTCCACGGGGTCTTTCTGTCTTAGTATGCCTAATCCGTGTCTTCACGGATTGCCAAATTTCACCGAGTCCCTCGCCGAGACAGTCGCTTCTATCATTATGCCTTTCGTGCGGGTCGGAACTTACCCGACAAGGAATTTCGCTACCTTAGGACCGTTATAGTTACGGCCGCCGTTCACTGGGGCTTCGATTCAGATCCTGATATAATCTCAATCCTCCTCTTAACCTTCCAGCACTGGGCAGGCATCGGCCCCTATACATCCCCTTGCGGGTTTGCAGAGACCTGTGTTTTTGTTAAACAGTTGCAGAAGCCTGGTTTCTGAGGCCTTTTCGGGCTTTGACACCCTACTCAGGCGTTTCTTCTTCCGAAGTTACGAAACCATTTTGCCTAGTTCCTTAACGAGGGTTATCTCGCGCGTCTTAGTTTGCTAAACCAGTCCACCTGTGTCGGTTTATAGTACGATTACCCGTCTTTCTCCCTACGAAGCTTTTCTCGTCAGTGTGAATTTTGTCATTTCGCCCCGATCGCGTCGGGACACCATGCTCGCACCTTGAAGTTAACGAAGGAGTGGATTTTCCTGCCCCTTCCTTCTTGATGCTTGAACCGCAATCCAATAAGCGGCTGACATATCCTACTGCGTCCCTCCATCGGTGATAACGAAAAACAGATAGTACGGGAATATTAACCCGTTTGCCATCGCTTACGCACATCAGCCTCAGCTTAGATATCGACTTACCCTGGGCGGACGATCCTTCCCCAGGAAACCTTAGACTTTAGACGCCCAGGATTCTCACCGGAGTTTTCGCTACTTATGCCGGCATTCTCACTTCTGATTGCTCCATCACTACCTCACGGTACGTACTTCACAGCGTTACAGAACGCTCCCCTACCACTTTACCTTGCGGTAAAATCCGTAGCCTCGGTAGTATGCTTGAGCCCCGTGTGTTTTCGGCGCAGAATCGCTCGACCAGTGAGCTGTTACGCACTCTTTAAAGGATGGCTGCTTCTAAGCCAACCTCCTGGCTGTTTAAGTAATTCCACTTCCTTTCCCACTTAGCATACATTTAGGGACCTTAGCTGACGGTCTGGGCTGTTTCCCTTTTGTAAACGAAGCTTATCCCTCGCTTACTCACTCCCAAGTACTTAATCCGCGGCATTCGGAGTTAGCATGGAGTTGGAAGTCCTTCCGGACCCCTAGTCCAAACTGTACTCTACCTCCGCGGAGATACGCTTGAGGCTGGCCCTAAAACCATTTCGGGGAGAACCAGCTATCTCCGAGCTCGATTAGCTTTTCACTCCTACCCTCAAGTCATCGAAAAATTTTTCAACATTTACTCGTTCGGACCTTCCCCCGCATTTTCTGCGGGGTTCATCCTGCTCAAGGATAGATCGCTTCGGTTTCGGGTCTACTACCAGCAACTATTCGCCCATTTCGGACTCGCTTTCGCTACGGCTCCACTTCTTACGATGTAACCTCGCTACTGGTAATAAGTCGCCGGCTCATTCTTCAATAGGCACGCCATCAGGGCATAAGCCCCTTTGACTGCTTGTAGGCACACGGTTTTAAGTTCTATTTCACTCCCATCCCTGGGTTCTTTTCACCTTTCCCTCACGGTACTAGTTCACTATCGGTCACTGCAGAGTATTTAGACTTGGAAGATGGTCCTCCCGGATTCCCAAGGGGTTTCTCGAGCCCCATGGTACTTGGGATACCGCTAGGCCCATTTGACATTTCGCTTACAAGGCTGTCACTTTCTTTGGCTCCAGTTTTCCATCTGGTATTCAGCTATGTCATTTGGTGCCACGTCGCGGTCCCGCAACCCCGGATATTGCTACCCGGTTTAGTCTGTGTTCATTTCGCTCGCCACTACTTTGAACATCTCGTATTTGATTTCTTTTCCTCGGGCTACTTAGATGTTTCAGTTCACCCGGTTGTCATCCCTTGCGGGATTCCCGCCAATTACGGCGGAAGAGTTGCCCCATTCGGAGATCCCCGGATCAAAGCTATTTAGACAGCTCCCCGAGGCATATCGCAGCCAATCGCGTCCTTCATCGACTTGCAGTGCCAAGGTATTCCCCGTGCGCCCTTAGTATCTTGATCCATTTCCGCTAATTATACGGAATTATATTCGTCTAAAGCGCGTTTTTCTCTTCTTGGCTCTTTTAATTCAGAAAAACTATTTCAATTTTCAAAGAACTTTGCCGTATTCGGCCGGCCCGGAAGGGCCCAAACAATACAAAAAAACGCACATCAAGTGCGTTTTTATCTCTTGATGCGTCCAAGAAAAACTACCAAAAGTTTTCCTGCATAAAGCGGGCGTAATTATATCGGCAGCTTAATATCTTGTCAAGGGATTTTTTTGTCTATCAGGTCAAAAATCAGGCCTGCAAGGACATAGTTCAGCAGGTCGTTCAGCGCCCAGACCGCAACCAGTTTCGTCCTGACCGCCATGGTCAGATATGTCATTCCAAGCCCAACGAACGGCCCAACCGCGAACATGGCAAGCCCGAAAATCAGGCCCTTTGACATTGCTTTACCTGTCTAGAGCGGGACTTACAAGTGAATAGACCCACGCGAGAAGCAGTCCGACGATGATATCGAATATGCAATATTCAGTGACCCAGTTGCCGCCCATCGGCTTCCAGAGCGCTTTTGGCGACATTTTATACATTCCTGACGCGAGAGCTCCGAACACCATTCCAACGATAATGATAACCACGCCCGCAACGATCCCGCCGATGATGATCTTTTTCATGTTTGCTCCCCCTTTGCGGAGTAGATTCTATTATCAGGCAGGCGTAATGGCAAGTAAAAAATGGACCGGAGCGGGATCGAACCGCTGACCTCCTGCTTGCAAAGCAGGCGTTCTCCCAACTGAACTACCGGCCCGATAAAAATGGGCCATGTTGGGATCGAACCAACCACCTTACCCTTATCAGGGGTACGCTCTACCATCTGAGCTAATGGCCCACTTAGACAGGCCGGTATTTTATCAGAATATGATATACTTCTCAATATGCTCTCCAAATCCGATATCGAACAGATACTCACGACCGCGCTGTCAAAAGGCGGCGACTTCGCGGATATCTTCATCGAATCCAGCGACCAAACGAGCATCGCGCTTGAAGACGGCAAGATGGATAAGATATCTTCCGGGACCGATGCTGGAGCAGGGATACGAGTAATCAAAGATAAAATGACTTATTACGCCTGCTCGAACGATGCGAACCTCCCCACCCTGCTCCAAAAGGCCGAAGAATTGAGCCGCTCGGTCGCTTCAATATCGAAAAGGATTAAGATCACGCTCAAACCATCGCCGCCGAGCTCCGAGATGAACATTAAAAGAAGGCCGAATTCCGTTCCGATGGATGAAAAGGCCGCGCTCGTCATCAAGGCTAACGAGACGGCAAGGTCATTCGGCAAGAACATCCGGCAGGTCACCGTGCGGTATGCCGACTCGAACCAGGCCGTGACGATAGCGAATTCGAACGGCGCATACGTCGAGGACAACAGGGTAAGGACGCGGATCGCCATCCAGATAACGGCTGAGAAGGACGGAGTTCTCCAGACGGGGTATGAAGCGCCGGGTGGCACGGTCGGCTTTGAACTGTTCGAAGAATTTGACCCGGTCAAGCTCGCGGCGAGCGCCGCCCAGCGCGCGCTGATGATGCTGGATGCGAAGCACGCGCCGTCAGGCCAGATGCCGGTCGTAATATCATCCGACGCCGGCGGGACGATGGTGCACGAAGCCTGCGGACACGCGCTGGAAGCCGATTTCATTAACAAAGGCACTTCGGTCTTCGCGGGCAAGATCGGCAAAAAAGTAGCGGCTGAATGCGTGACCGTCGTGGATGATGCGACATATCCGGGGAAGTTCGGTACTTACAGATTCGACGATGAAGGAACACCGGCACAGAAGAAATGCTTGATAGAGAACGGCATCCTTAGGGGTTACATGTCGGATGTTTTCAACGCCAATGCGCTCGAAATGCTTTCGAGCGGGAACGGCCGAAGGGAAACGTTCAGGACGAAGCCCATCCCCCGCATGACGAATACTTTCATCCAATCCGGCATGACCGATCCGAAAGCGATCATCGCTTCGGTAAAAAACGGGCTTCTCGTTAAAAAGATGGGCGGCGGCCAGGTAAATGTGACGAACGGCGACTTTGTCTTCGAAGTCACAGAAGCTTACATTATTGATAAATGGCGAGGTTAAAGAGCCGGTCCGCGGCGCCATGCTTATCGGCAACGGCCCGAAAGGTTCTTCAGGATATCGATATGGTGGGATGGGACCTGGGCTTTCAGACGGGAGTATGCGGCAAATTCGACCACGCACCCGTTTCAACCGGACAGCCGACCATCAGAATACCTTTGATAACGGTCGGCGGAAGAAGCTAGCACTTCAAGATCCTCCTAGTATCTCCTCAACATTTTTCAAAATAAACTGAAATTTCCAAAACAATGCGCCGATAATAGGCAGTAAGGATCCAAAGGGATTCAAGGAGGATGATGATAATGGTTCAAGGAACTGCTCCTGCAACGAATAATCTTTCGTCTCAGAACGTGTCGAGCAACAAAAAGAAAAATAACCAACTGGATCTTCGTGAACTGCTAAACATCGAGTCCGCAATCGCGGACATTCCCGCGTCGTCGATAAACGCAAATAATTCGTGCTTCGTCTCCATTCCCAGATTAAAAGGCCTTTTGTTCGATCAGCAGGGTCGAAGATATTCCATAAAAGATGGATTCGTCATGTCTAACATTGCTACCGGGAAACGGAGCTGGATCAGTGATGAACAACATAATAGAACATCGAGTGCATCATTTGATGATGTATAACATGAAAGGTGAAAAGATTGCAACTGCGGTTATGAAATCTAAATATGTCTCGCTCAGCGTCGGTGAATATAGCATAAAGGACCTGAAAAACAACGTCATTGGCGGATACCACCCATCAGGTGTGAGCGGTGATTCAAGCTGGCCCGAAAAAATGATCGACATGAATAAGAATATCATTGGGGAATATGCAGGAAAAGCAGTTAAATGCGTCATAAACGAAACTGGCCGAATAGTCGCATTACTCCCTTTTGATTACGGAAAGACCCCTGACAGCAAATAATATTCCTTGAGCTATTAAACTGTTCCCATTATTTTATATCAACCGGGAAAGTATCTCCGGTATCGCCTCGACATTATTCAATGTCATAAAGTGGACGCCGTCGATATAACCTTTTAGTTCCTTGATGATTCTGAAGCGATATCTCTATCCCCTCTTTGACCGGATCGGAAGCCTTTTCGATCCTTTCGGCAAGCTTCTTAGGCAGGTGGACACCGGGGATGTTCTGGATGACCTGCACCATCTTCGCTGACCTTACAGGAAGGATCCCCAGGAGGAACTTAGCTTTGATATTTTTGGTCTGATCCCTGAATCTTTTGAAGCCGTCAACATCATACACTATCTGAGTTTGTATGAATTCCGCTCCGACATCGATCTTTTTCTGAAGTTTGACTATCTGCCCTTCGATAGGGTCAGCTCCGGGATTTACTACCCCGCCGACCGTGAAATCAGGCGAACCCGTCAAAGCCTCGCCGGCGAAATCCTTGCCCGCGTTCATATCCTTTATCAACTTGATGAGCTGGACCGAATCGATATCGAAAACGGGTTTGACCACATGGTGGAGCGATTTCTTCGGATAATCGCCGCTTATGGCAAGAACATTGCGGATCCCCAAAGCGTATGCACCAAGAAGATCCGACGATATCGCCAAGGCGTTCCTGTCGCGGCAATTGACCTGAAGAATCGGATCAAGGCCTTTCTGCTTGAGCAGTGCGCAGAAAGCAAGCGAGCTCAAATGAAGGACGGCCCTTTGGTTGTCAGTCGCGTTCACGCCGTCGACTTTGCCTTTAAGAAAGTCCGCTTTCTTTAGGACTTCGGCAAGGTCAACGCCTTTCGGCGGCGAGAGCTCAGCCGTGACAACGAAATTTTTTATTCTTTAGTGCTTCTTTGAACGTCATCTTAATTCCACTTTCCTCGGCCTGATGACCTTTGAGTAATCCTTCGGCTTCTGGTACTTCTTCACCTTGTCGAACTGCTTCAACTCTTTCAGCCTCTCAAATATCAGATACCACGCGCAGTCGATATTCTGGTCGACCTCGCATTTACCTTTATGCGAGCCGCCGCACGGCCCGTTGAGCAAGATGCTTCGAACACCTCGCCGCGGGACAAATGCCGCCCGTTGTCTCAAGCTGGCAGTCCCCGCACATGACGCATAGCTCATAGAACTTGCCGAGCGATTTGGTCTTGCCCAGGAAATATCGATTCGAGCGCGGGGACAGTAGGAAGCTTGACGACATCCGAAACGGTCTGCACCCCTGCCCCGCAGCCAAGCACCAGCATTGCGTCGGCTTTGTCGATCTTCGCTTTTTCGCCTCTCGAGAACTTGCCGACAAGCCTCTCATCGCAGGGAGCCTCGATGACAAAAGATCCGGCGATCTTTTTGCCGTCCTTCTTCAGCTTGGCGACGATCTCCTTCACCTGGTCTTCTCCGCCGGTGGAGCACGAGGTGGCGCACCTGCCGCATCCTATTACATATATAATAGACGCGCCCTTCAGGCTCTCCAGTATCTTCTTATAATCTTTTTTTTCGGTTATTATCATCCAGCGCCTTCATCTCCTCCGGTTTCGCGTCCGTCTGCTTTATTTCCGCCGGCCTCATCTGGGGGAAGAAAAGCACGTCCCTTATCGATTCGGAACCTGTAAGGAACATCACGACCCTGTCTATCCCGATGCCAAGCCCTCCCGTGGGCGGCATGCCGTACTCAAGCGCCCGCAGGAAATCCTCATCCATCGATTCCGCTTCGTCATCGCCGGCTTTCCGGTTCTTTACCTGCTGCTCGAAACGCGCGCGCTGATCGACCGGATCGTTAAGCTCAGAGAAAGCATTGGCTATTTCCATTCCGCACACTACGACTTCGAAACGCTCCACGAGCTTCGGATTATCTCTTTTCTTCTTCGCGAGCGGAGAAGTCTCGATAGGATAATCGACAATGAACGTCGGCTGGACTATCTTCGGCTCGACGAATTCGTCATAAAGCATGTTGATGATCTTGCCGACGGGAAGCTCATCATGCCCTTCGAGCCCCTTCTGCTTCGCGATCGCCCGCAGGCCTTTTTCATCGGTATTGATGTCGATCTTCGCGAACTTTGCGAGCGCGTCATGAAGCGTGATCCTCGGCCACGGCGGCTTGAAATCGATCTCCTGGCCTTTGAACGTGCATCTTTGTCGTACCCAGAACGCGTCATGTGCGACCGAGGATATCAGTTCTTCCGTCAGCTTCATGATGTCGTTGTAATCCGCGTAAGCCTGGTAAAGCTCGAGCATCGTGTATTCCGGATTGTGCTTGAAGCTCATGCCCTCGTTGCGGAACACCCTCCCCATCTCGAATACTTTTTCGAACCCGCCGACTATCAGTCGCTTCAAATGCAGTTCAAGCGCGATCCTGAGGTAAAGGTCCATGTCGAGAGTGTTGTGATGGGTCTTGAAAGGCCTCGCCGCCGCGCCGCCCGCCTGCATGTGGAGCACCGGCGTCTCGACTTCGAGAAATCCTTTTGCTTCCAGGAACTTCCTGATCTCGCTGATTATCCTGCTTCTCTTGATGAAAACTTCTTTTACATCATGATTGACGATCAGATCGACGTAACGCTCCCTATATCTTAATTCCTTGTCCGTCAGGCCGTGCCATTTTTCCGGAAGCGGATGGAGCGATTTGGACAGAAGTTCGAAATCCTTGACCCTTACCGTTATCTCTCCGGTCTTCGTCCTGAAAACGTCGCCTCTTGCCCCGATGAAATCACCCATGTCAAGTTTTTCGTAGATCGAATATTTGTCCTGCGCCGAGGACGTCCTCCCTCGACGTAGATCTGTATCTTGCCCGACTCATCCTGTATGTGCGCGAAAGAAGCTTTGCCGTGGCCGCGCTTCGTCATGATGCGGCCGGCGATCTTTACTTCTTCCTTGCTGTGCTCTTCGCCCTGCGATGTTCGTCATATTTCTTAGCACTTCGGCGGCTTTCATGTCGCGCTCGAACCTGTAAGGATACGGATCTATCCCCTTTGGCCCGCAGCTCATCAAGCTTTGCGCGCCTGATCTTCAACAGTTCCGATAATTCCTCGCTCATCTTTAACCTCTAGCTCCTCTAGCTCATCTTGCATTTCATTATATATCATATTCAGCCCTTTAAGGTCAGGTCCTGATCTACATAATCGAATATTTTCGTGCCTTTTGCAATCACTTTTGCAAGCCCGCCGGTCGCAACGACTATCGGCTTGCGCCTTGATCTCCTTTGAATCCGCCTCACCATGCCCTCGACCATCGCGACATAGCCGTAAAACAGCCCCGACCTCATCGCTTCGACTCGTATTTCCGCCGACGGCCTTCTTCGGCTTTCTGATGCTTATCAAAGGCAACTTCGCCGTGCGCTCATGCAGGACGTCCCTTGATATCGCGAGCCCGCTCGTGATAGCTCCTCCGCGGTACCGGCCTTTCTTATCGAGCACGCAAAAAGTGGTCGCGGTGCCAAAGTCTATCACGATCGCGGGAAAACCGTACAGTTTTTTCACGGCGGCCGCGTTGACGAGCCTGTCGATGCCGATCTGCGCTCTTGTTCTTCAGCGCGATCTTGAGCCCACTGATCATTTTCCAGCTAACAACGATGACCGGAACATCAAATTGCCTGCGTATCGCGTTCACTATGATCCTGGTCAAAGATGGAACGACGCTCGCGATCACAACTGCGTCGAAATTTTTCCTCAACACGTCGGCACTGAACTTTCCATTCGATAGTATGCGCTTCCTGCTGACAAGGCGGTTCCCCTTGAAATATCCAAGTACGATGTTAGTATTGCCAATGTCAACAGCAAGAAGCATAAATTTCGTGTAAATTATAACACAGGAACAAGTTGAAATCATAGAGCGCAGATATTTGGCGGATTTTCAATAAAAATACGGCCAGATAATTTTGAAGAAAAAGTGAAATTTTCGCGGAAACAGCCCGATATATAATCGGGAAGACAATAAAATGAACAGAGTAAAGATAAATAAGATAGCTCAACAGAGAGAACTCTTCGTAAAGGCCACAAGCCCTGCGTTAAAAAGGAACGCTTCATTCAATCTGACGCAGATAAAAGCCGACTACGACCGCACGGAAAAAGAACTGAGGAACTGGAATGTTTTCTCCGGCGGCGGCATCGGCGCGTCGGTCGGATTGATCGCCTGCCTGACCTCTGCGATGGTCGGAGTTCCGGTGAGCTCGCCTGAAATGTTCGCTATCGTGGGCGGATCGCTCTTCTTCGGGATCATCGCGGGCTTTATCCTCTACTGATCGACTCGATCGCTTCTTTCATATCTTCCGGCATCTCAGCGCAGAACTCAAGACGCTTGCCTGTCACAGGATGGTCAAAGCTTAATTTCGCCGCATGCAGTAATTGCCCTGAAAATTTCAATTCATCGTTCTTGCGCGAGTAGACCTGATCTCCCACCACCGGATAGCCGATATGCGCAAGATGGACCCTTATCTGATGCGTCCGGCCGGTATGCAGATCGAGTTCAAGAAGAGTGTATCCATTAAAACGCTTTATGACTTTGTAATCTGTCCGAGCCTCACGTTTCTTATATCTGTCTGACTCGATGACCGCGATCTTCTTGCGGTTGACGGGATGCCTGCCGAGCGGCGCGTCGATCGAACCTGTAGCGTTCTTGACCTCCCCGCGGACAAGCGCCAGATAAGTTTTTTTCACCGACCTATCCTTGAACTGCCTGGATAGCTCCAGATGCGCAGCATCGTTCTTCGCGAAGACTATCAGCCCCGAAGTGTCCTTATCGAGCCTGTGGACAACGCCGGGCCTAAGTTTCCCGCCGACGCCGGAAAGGTCCTTGCAGTGGTGAAGAAGCGCATTGACTAGCGTTGCGCCCGCATGGCCCGCCGACGGATGTACCACAATTCCGCGCGGCTTGTTCACGACGATGATGTCTTTGTCCTCATAGACGATGTTAAGCGGGATATCTTCCGGCTGAGCTTCGATGGGACCGGGCTCGGGAAGTTTTACGGATATCCTGTCGTCCGCCTTGATCCGGTGGCCGGATTTCGTCCGCGAATTATTTATGAGGATGGAACCATCATCGATGAGCTTTGATATCTGCGATCTTGTGATAGCGAGCTCGCCGGAAAGAAAAACGTCGATCCGTTTATTTTGGTCGACCGCTTTGACGATTATGTCGCGGACTTTTTCCATAGAAAATACGAGGCAGCGATAAATATCAGCACGGCGAGGATCTGATTCAGCGTGAATATCCAGACGTGCACGGGGCTGTACCGCAGGAACTCGAGGAAGAAACGATAGGCACAGTAAAGGACAAGTCCCATGAGTGCGATCTGCCCATCGAACTTTTTCCCGCGATAAAGCCACGTGAGAACTGCGAACATAATAAAACCCGCGACAGATGAATATATCTGAGTGGGCTGGACGATGCCGAAAAGCTCGATGCCGTAACAGCATCCGTTAAGAAAGCAGCCGATCCTTCCGATCCCGTAGCCGAGCGCACAGGCAGGCGCGATAGCATCCAGCATTTTCCACACATCTATCTTCCGCTTGTGAACGAAGACTATCACGGACATTAACGAAAAGAGCAATCCGCCGAAAAAGACCATGCCGCCTTCATTGACCCGAAAGATCGAAAGCGGATCTTGAATGAAGCTCTGAGGAAAACCGATAACATAGAACAATCTGGCACCCACGATCGCGGAAATGACGACATAGATGAAAAGGTCCAGTATCGTTTCGGCACCGATGCCTTCTTTCGCCGCATACCTCACCGCTACCGCAAGGCCCGCAAGGAAACCAACGGCCACCATGAAACCCCATGAATAGACCGTGAAAGGGCCAAGCCTACAAAGAACGGGGTGCATGCGACCTCCTGAAAAATATCTCTGCAATGATCATCAGTACTCCGAGGTTTATCATGATGTCGGCAAAATTGAAGACAGGGAAAACGCGGAAGTCGATGTAATCGACGACGAATCCTCGGAATATCCGGTCACACAGATTTCCAAGGCTTCCCCCCATGATGAACGCTAAGGCAGCGCATGATAAAGACGTCCGAACGGTCGATCTTCAGGTAAATGTACATTATCAAGGCACAGACAAAAAGCCCGGTCATGATCAGCGCGATCCTCTGCCCCGGGAAGAGGCCGAAAGCCACCCCTGTGTTCTGGATATAACTAAAATAAAGCAGGGATTTCACCGCCGGATACGGCAGAACGCCGTAAAGTCTTGACGCCGCCAGATATTTGAAGAGCTGATCAAAAAGAAAAACGAGGAGAGCGACCAGATAGAACAATTACATCCCGCCTCCGGAGTCGAGCTTGATCTTCGAGCCTTCCTTCAGGTAGCCGTTGACCATTTGCACCAGCTGGGCAACTTCCCGGCCAACGAAGGGAAGCGTTATGAGATGCGAGAGTATCTTTGTGAGGATGATCATGATCACAGCGAAAATTATCGTGATCCCTATCGCGAGCCCGAAGCCCCTCATTATCCCGGCGAGAAGGTTCGTGCCCAGGACCTTCCATGGATTGCCGACGAACTTAAGGTAATCTTGAATGGTGGCTTTTTCAAAATGCGCCGCCAGCTTCTCGACATTGGCATTCATCTTTTCTAAAAGTGTTCTCTCTTTTTCATCCATATAATAATTATTCCTTAATTGGTCATTGTGTCATTGTTAATTGTGTAATTGATCAGGTTCCTTCCTGCCACGATGCCAGATATTTCTTCTGCTCATCGGTAAGAGTGTCCAGCGAGACGCCCATCGACCTCAGCTTGAGGCCCGCGATGTTGCTGTCGATCTCCTTCGGGACCGGGTGCACTTTATTCTCCAGGAACTTGGAGTTCTTCACGATGAATTCGGCGGACAGCGCCTGGTTCGCGAAGCT
>CAVYHE010000002.1:0-7901 GCA_963768305.1 uncultured bacterium | reverse complement strand
ATATTACGTTGATATGAAAAACTCTCATCAAACATTAATCCACGGTTAATCAATATTTTATTGCCATATGATATTATTCTTCACGATTAGTGAGTTTTTACTGCTACAAATTTCACAAAGCTATAGCAAAGTAAAAACAAGGGAGGTGAATTAATCAATGAAAAAGATAAGCTGTTTGGTCTTGATCGCATTCTGTGTCAGCGCGATGTCAATGGCGGCGATGGCCGGCGTTAAAGCCCCGATCAAAGGCGCTTCTATGGAAGCCACAAAAGTGGTAAAGGTAAAAAGGGTTAAGAAAGTTGTAAAAAAAGTTACCGTAAAAGTAGCTCCCAAGACGGCTCCAAAGACTGCTCCCGCGGCAAAGTAATGGAATTACGATCGTAATTGAACAAAGCCGGAGGCTTGAAAAATAGTCTCCGGCTTTTGTTTTGCGATTTAACAATTAAAATGTATAATACGTATCATAATGATTAAGATGTTCGCGAGAACGCTCAAAAGCCATCTCACAAGGGTCAGTTTCGGGTCCACGTCAGCGATAATAACGAATCTCGGATTGATGGCGGGACTTCATTCCGGGCCGCACGCCAAGGGCAGCATCATCGGCGGGATACTTATAATAGCGTTCGCCGACAATATTTCCGATTCCTTTGGCATACATATTTTCAGCGAATCCGAAAAGACAGACAAGAAAGAAGTTTGGACATCTACTTTAATGAATTTTTCCTCAAGAGTGATCGTTTCTCTGAGCTTCGTTGCCTTGCTGATGCTAATGCCGCTGAATGCCGCATTGATCACTTCAATAATATGGGGGCTGCTCCTTCTTGCCGTAATAAGCTACTTTATTGCGGCGCATGACGGAACGGACCCGTCTTCTTCCATAGCAATGCACCTGCTGATAGCGGTCGCCGTTATCGCGCTGAGCAATATTGCCGGGGATTTCCTGATCAAGAACTTTTAGTGAAATTTGAAAGAGGGTCAATAAAATGGCAAAGGATGCAAACCCGAAAGTCAAGGTTTTAAAGGACGGCCCGTATATGGTTTCCGGCGGCCCGCCTCTTGAAAAA
This sequence comes from uncultured bacterium, assembly GCA_963768305.1. GTDB lineage: Bacteria > Margulisbacteria > WOR-1 > CAVSGV01 > CAVSGV01 > CAVYHE01. The sequence goes on along the minus strand of CAVYHE010000002.1, from coordinate 6,837 downwards.
GAAATAATGGTCCCGGACAACGAAGGCATTCCCGAAAAATGGGAAAAAACCGGATCATTTCCCGCGAAAGAAACATACAATCTCTGCCGGTGCGGCAATTCATCGAATAAGCCGTTCTGCGATTCAACTCACGCAATCAAAGGCTTTTGCGGGGACGAAACCGCGAAACGAAAGAGCTTCATGGAGCTTGCGGAAAAAAATCTGGGCCCTGGGCTGGACCTTTATGACGCGGAGTGCTACTGCTCTATTGCGATGTTCTGCCACAGAGGTGGGGATGCCTGGACGCTGACGGAAAAGTCCGACGCCCCCGCGAACAAAAAATTGGCGATCGAAGAAGCGTGCAATTGCCCCTCCGGGCGACTGGTCGCGTGGGATAAAGAATTGAACAAGCCGATAGAGCCCGCGTTTGAAAAGTCGATCTCGCTGATAGAGGACACGAAACATAATGTTAGCGGACCGATATGGCTGAAAGGCGGCATCCCGATCGAATCATCAGACGGATATCAGTATGAAGTAAGAAATCGCATGAACCTTTGCCGGTGCGGTCAATCGAAACAAAAGCCGTTCTGCGACGGCTCCCATATCAAGACGCGATTCAATGACGGCGACGAATCCGTAAATAAGGGGAAAAAATAACATGGCTCCGGACAAATGCGAACTTTTAAACTCAGAGGAAGAGCTTGAAAAGGCCTTAAAGGAAAAGAAAGAGCTTTTCGTCCTTTTTTACGCATCGTGGTGCCCGTACTCGCAGGCGTTCCTTCCCAAGTTCATCGAGACCGCCAATAAAAATACACAATGCTATAGGAGGATACTTGTAGATGATAATGAAGAGCTGGATGAAAAATACGGGATCGAGTATTATCCGACGGTGGTGTATTTCAAGAACGGAAAACCGGATAAAAAATTAGATGCTGAGCCTCATGTGGGGCTGAACGAGCCCAAGCTCAAAGGCTTTATAGAGAAGTGCGTGAAGATCGACCACTAACTTCTGACGCTTATTAAAAGTGCAATCTCTTTTGATAAGAGATCTTTAATTCCTCGATACTTTTGGGGCTCGATAAAATTTTCGATACTTCCTGATAAATGCCATTATTGTTCTCTTTTAATATCAAAAGGATCTTCCTATAGATCTCACTGGATTCTTTCCAATCATTATAAGAATGAGAATCAGGTCTAATGGCTTGATCTCTCAATTTGAAAGCATGTTCTGAAAACGGGAAAATACTTTCCGCCAGACCCGGAGCCTGTTCTATGGTCAGATATTTTCCATGTTTAGTTATCAGGTTCTTAAGGATTGGATCAGGCAGCCTTTCAATTCGGGGATCGGAAAGCAATGAAACAAATTTCCCAATGACTTGATCCGAGGGCAAAGCTTGAATCTCTCTTTTAGTCGGCCATCGGAGCAGATCACATAAAGATGTTCCTCCCGCTTTAAAAAAGGAAGCCGGTCCTTTAACGGAAGTTTTTCTAACGGTTCTTTCTAATACGTTTTCCGATCTCAAAAGGCTTCTTACTACTTTTGGATATCCGCTTCTTGCCGCGTTTATAGCCAAGCTTTCTATCCTTACACGTAGCCCAGAAACTGAAATAACCTTTTTAACTCTTATCAATTTAACTCTCCTTTAAATATTTAACCGATTTTTGCTTACCATATTGTTATCGGAAATTCTTTCCGGAAATTTCACTTTTTTTTATGATAAAATGTTCAGGTCATGCCCATCTTTCAAAGAATATTCGGAAAGAACACCAGCATCTGGAAGCTCCGCCTCCTCATGTTCCTCTCTGTAGTCGGGCCGGGGATAATCACGGGAACGGCCGACAATGACGCCGGCGGCATAGCCACTTACAGCGTAGTGGGCGCGCACTTCGGGTACAAGATGCTGTGGATCCTTATTGTCATAACCTTCATGCTTTATGTGACGCAGGAAATGGGCGCGAGGCTTGGCGTGGTGACAGGGCAGGGGCTGGGAGACCTGATACGCGAAAGACTTGGTATCAGACAAGCGTTTTATCTGATATGCCTGGTTTTCGTCGTTAATTTTTCCAACGTTCTCGCCGATATGGCGGGCGTCGCTTCCGTAGCGGACATATATCATATATCACGGTTATTGTTCGTCCCGATCTTTGCCATCCTTATCTGGTATCTCATCGTAAAAGGGAATTTCAATATCGTCCAGAACGTTTTCATGACATCATGTTTATTGTTCTTCGCATATATCATCAACGGTTTTATCGCGAAGCCCGATATTCACCAGATGATAATAGGAAGCATTATCCCGACAATTGAAATGAACAAGGAATACATGTTCACCGCGGCGGCATTGATAGGAACGACCCTGACCGTTTGGGGGCAGTTCTTTGTCCAGTCATATTTCGTTGACAAAGGCGTTTCCAAAAAGCATCTGAACAGCGCGAAACTGGATGTGTTCTTCGGCGCGATCTGGACGGACGTGGGATCTTATTTCATGATCATTTCCGCGGCGGCGACATTATTTGTCCATCATATAAGGATAAATGATGCCGTGGATGCTGCTCTCGCGCTGGGCCCTCTGCTCGGGGATTTTTCAAAGCATCTTTTCGCGTGGGGCCTTCTTAATGCTTCGCTTCTCGGAGCGAGCATTATCTCCCTTTCTACGGCCTATGCGGTGGCGGAGGTCATAGGCATGGAAAGGAGAATAAACGCGGGGTTCAAGGACGCGCCGTTATTCTATTCAATAGTCGGCTTCTGCATTTTCGCCTGCACACTTCTGGTTTTGATACCCAGGCTGCCGATGGTATTCATACTTACAGCGTCACAGGCATTGAACACGGTACTTCTGCCTCTTATATTCTTCGTTATATTAAAGATGATAAACGACAAAAAATTGATGGGAGTTCATATCAATACCCCTTTCCAGAATATTATTTCGTGGGTGACGATCATATCTTTTACTGTGGTATCCGGCCTGATGCTGTACTTAAATATTTTTTAGGAAGAAACAATGAATAGACTGTTCAAACTTAAAAAAATTGACCAGCTTCTCGGCGACGCGCACTCGCCCGATAAAAAATTAAAGAAGGTCCTCGGACCCATCGACGTTATATTGCTCGGCATCGGTATAATTATCGGCGCCGGGATATTCACGACCATCGGCACGGCCGCGGCAGGCGACGCGATGCGACCCGGAGCAGGGCCTTCGCTCATGCTTTCGTTCATCATCACCGGCATAGTCTGCGGTTTCTCGGCGTTGTGCTACGCCGAATTCGCGTCCATGGTCCCGATATCAGGGAGCGCCTACACGTATTCATACGCAACTTTCGGGGAGCTGGTCGCGTGGATCATCGGCTGGGACCTGATGCTTGAGTATATAGTAGGGTGCATAGCGGTCTCCATAAGCTGGTCGGGGTATTTTACGGGCTTTCTGAAGGCGTTCGGGATATCGCCGCCCAACTGGCTTCTTATGGATTACCGCGGCGCTATGCAGGGGTTTTCAAAAGCATCAAATATGCTGGCTTCAGGAGTAAAATTTGAACAGCTTCCGCTGGGGCTGCAGCAGACCTGGACGGCGTTTTCATCCGCTCCTCAAGTGCTCGGGATCCGCATCATTTTCAATCTTCCGGCCATCTGCATCGTGGCGCTCCTCACATCGCTTCTTGTGATCGGAATAAAGGAAAGCTCCAGGTTCAACAATATAATGGTGATGATAAAATTCGCGACGATCGGATTTTTTGTCATTCTCGGCGCTTTCTTCGTCCATCCCGCGAACTGGGTGCCGTTCGCGCCGAACGGATTTGCGGGAATAAGGTCCGCGGCGGCGATAGTTTTCTTTGCTTTTATCGGTTTTGACGCAGTATCGACCGTTGCGGAAGAAACACGCGATCCCGCGAGGGACATGCCGATCGGGATAATCGGCTCACTGATAATTTGCACGGTCGTTTACATTATTGTTTCAGCTGTATTCACCGGGATAATGCCTTTCCACCAGCTTCAATCATCATTGTCGCATCAGAAGGCGGAGCCGCTGGCTCTGGCGTTGCAATATGTGAACTTGAATTGGGCGGCGGGCATAGTTGCCATAGGCGCGATATTCGCGCAGATCGCGGTCATATTGGTTTTATTATTGGGACAATCAAGGGTTTTCTTTTCGATGTCGCGCGACGGGCTTTTGCCTCCGGTCTTTTCCAGGATACACTCAAAATTCAAGACGCCTTACGTGACGACGATATTCACGGGGACCGTTGTCGCTTTTTTCGCGGCGATAATGAACATAGAAGAGATGGTGGACCTGACGAATATCGGGACGCTGTTCGCTTTTGTCCTTGTTTGCTTAGGTATAGTGATACTGAGAGCGAGGAATCCGCGCAGGCAAAGGGCATTCAAGGTTCCCTTCAGCCCCGTTATTCCTCTTCTCGGGGTCGCGTCATGCTTTTTCCTTATGGCCAGTTTGCCGACTATCACGTGGATACGGTTCGTCGTCTGGCTCATCATCGGGCTTTTTGTCTATTCTTTGTACGGAATTAAGCACAGCCACTTGAACAAGAGCTGAGAGCTCAGGCTTTTTCGATGAGGAATATCCCGTCTATCGCGAATAGGTTCGGCCAAAATTTTATTTCTCCGCTTGTTCCGATATATCTGGCAGCCAGGATATTATATCCGTTCCTCGCGCAGTATCCCTTGAAATCATTGATCGTGAGGAAATGCACGTTCGGCGTGTCATACCACTGATGTGGCAGGGACTTCGTGATAGGCGTCCTTCCGAAAAAGAATATGTCCAGCCTTGACTTTATGTTGGCGAAGTTCGGGAACCCCACTATCAGACATTTCCCTACTTTAAAAGCTTCGCGCAAAAGCTTGTCCACAAGAAGGACCTGCTGCATGCTCTGGTTGAGGATCACATAATCAAATGAATTGTCCGGATACCAGTTAAGCCCGTTCTCTATGTTCTCCTGCGTGACGTTCAAGCCTTTCTCTATGCATTTCTTCACCGCGTCGGGATCTATCTCTATGCCCTGGCCGATGACGCGCTTTTCTTTTATCAATTTTGCCAGAAGTTCCCCGTCGCCGCAGCCAAGGTCAAGGACCCTGGAACCCGGCTTTACAAGTTCCGTTATGATCTTGATATCAATGCGTTCGTTGTTCATGACAAACCTCTCAGAAAGTGCTTTATAAGATGCGCTTCCTCGTCAATTTCCACAAGGAACGAATCGTGACCGTAATCCGCTTTTAGCTCGCAGTATGAGACCGGGACATTACGGCTCTTCAAGAGTTTCACGATCTCCTTCGACTGCTCGGAAGGATACAGCCAGTCCGATGTAAAGGCTATCACCAGGAACTTTGTTCCGATATTTTTATGTCCGCCGAAGAATTTATTCCCCGACAGGTCAAAGTAATCCATCGCTTTCGTGATATACAGGTAAGAATTGGCATCAAATCGTCTGACAAAGCTTTCTCCGCGGTGCCTTAAATATCCTTCTACCTCAAAATCCGCCCTGAATGAAAAGCTGAGATCATCGTTCTTAAGCCGCCTTGAGAATTTTTCCTCCATCGAATCCTTGCTCATATATGTGATGTGTCCGATCATTCTCGCGACCGCCAGGCCTTTTTCAGGCGACGCCTTGCCGTAGTAATCTCCGCCGTTCCAGTTCGGGTCGGCCATTACCGCCTGCCTGCCCACCTCGTCAAAAGCTATCTGCTGCGGCGAATGTTTGAGCGACGCGGCGATAGGTATCGCGCTGGCCACGCTATCCGGATATTTTGAAGCCCATTCCAGGACCTGCATTCCGCCCATGGAGCCGCCGGCGACGGAAAGGAGTTTTTTTATGCCGAGATGGTCGATCAAATGTTTCTGCGCCTGGACCATGTCGCCGATGGTGACTATCGGGAATTTTGTCCCGTAAGGCTTGCCGGTGGAAGGATCGATGGATGACGGTCCTGTGGAGCCGCGGCATCCGCCGATCACATTCGAGCAGATCACAAAATATTTATCCGTGTCAAAAGCCTTTCCCGGCCCGATAACATCGTCCCACCAGCCGGGAGCGGTTTCGCCCTGATAAAGTCCCGCGGCGTGTGAATCGCCGGAAAAAGCATGCTCGATCAAAATCACGTTGCTCTTTTCGGAATTTCAGCTTTCCCCAGGTTTCATATGCGATCGTCACCGGCCCGAGCGACTGCCCTGATTCAAGGCGAAGCGGGCCTTCGAACCCGAAGGTCTCAATTTTTGATATTCCGGCATTGCCGGCATTCGTTTTATTTTTGTTCGCCATCAGATGATCACTCCTGAAAAAGCCACGTGCTCAGATATCGCTCTCCCGTGTCAGGTATTATAACAACAATCCGCTTTCCTTTCGCCTCCGGCCTTTTTGCAACTTCCAACGCCGCCCAGAGAGCGGCTCCGCTTGAAATGCCCGCGAAGATGCCTTCTTCTTTCGCAAGCCGCCTTGCGATATTTCCCGCGTCTTCCGATGATACCTGGATTATCTCATCGATGATCTTTTTATTCAGGACCTGCGGCACAAATCCCGCGCCGATGCCCTGGATCTTGTGCGGGCCGGCTTTACCGCCGGAAAGGACAGGTGAATCCTTCGGCTCCACGGCGATGACCTTGATTTTTTTTATCTTCTTCTTCAATACTTCCCCAACTCCTGTTATCGTCCCACCCGTACCGACCCCGGCGACGAAGTAATCTATTTTATTATCCGTGTCCTTCAATATTTCAAGCGCTGTCGTTCTCCTGTGTATCTCCGGATTCGCAGGATTATTGAACTGCTGGGGGATGAAGCTGTTCGGCATGGACTTCGCCAGTTCTTCCGCTTTCGCGATAGCCCCTTTCATCCCTTTCGCTCCTTCTGTCAGCGCAA
>CAVYHE010000001.1:0-13815 GCA_963768305.1 uncultured bacterium | reverse complement strand
CCCTTAAGCTATTATCAAGCGACTCCTGAGCCCGAAGGAGCGCCTCATTGTGCCTTAAGTTTATCATTATTTCGGTGTTGTCCGCCACTACTTTATTCCTGACGACAGAGTCAAAGATCGAGTTTTCAAGCTCCCCTACCCCGCCACCAGTTAAGGCTGAAATTTCAATAATCGGGGTGCCGTCCCCGGCTTTCTCAAGTATTTCTTTGTGCTTGATAATGTGGGGCAAATCAGCCTTATTAAGGACGATTAACCTTTTAAGGGCCCTGGTCGCCTGGATAAGGTTGAGGTCTTCATGGGCCAATGGCCCAGAAATATCGATGACCAGAAGGATTATGTCGGCCTTGTCAATCGCCGTTTTTGCCTTTTCGATGCCAATGCCTTCAACCTTGCTCAATGGGTCCCTGATCCCAGCAGTGTCATGTATTACAAATGGTACCCCGCGGATATTGACAGTTTCCTGAATGACATCTCGCGTCGTTCCTGGCTCTTCACTGACAATGGCTCTGTTTTCCCTTACTAGCACGTTCAAAAGGCTGGATTTCCCGACATTTGGCTTCCCAATTATGGCAAGAGAGACCCCCTCTCTTATTGCCTTGCCCAGGTCGGCGGTTTTGATGAGCTCTTTAAGCGCATTTAAGGCCGTATTGAGCGTGTTTGTTGCATTGCCGGATGGGACATCGGAAATTTCGTCCGGGAAGTCTATGGAGGCTTCTATTTCGGCTAATAGGCTTTTAAGAGGGTCTCTGATAGAGCCAATTTTATTTGATAAAGAGCCGGAAAGTTGAGAAGCTGCAAGCAAAGCTCCCTGTTTTGTCCTGGCTTTAATGAGGTCGATGACGGCCTCTGCCTGGGAAAGGTCTATCCTACCGTTCAAAAACGCCCTTTTGGTAAACTCCCCCCTCTGGGCAAGCCTGGCCCCGGCTTTCAAGGCCAGCTCAAGCACACAATTCAGCACTTTTCCTCCGCCATGACAGCTAATCTCGATAACGTCCTCGCCTGTATAGCTTCTAGGGCCCGCCATGTATGTAACAACGACTTCGTCTACCATGTTAGCGTTATCAAAGATCCAGCCATGTTGGACGGTATGGCTCGTAAGTTGTTCCCTTGAAGAAGGTTTGAATATAGCTTGTAAGATCTTAAATGAATCGGGACCGCTTATTCTGACTATTCCTATGCCACCTTCCCCGCCCAGAGGCGTTGCAATGGCGGTAATAGTGTCAGAAAGCAATGGTCCTTCTCCTTTGGCTATGCTTCCGCCGAAGAACCTTTAGGGGCGATAACAAGGTGCCTGTTCGAGCCTTCGCCCTTGCTGAAAGAGGTCAAATTTGGGTAGTTTTCCTGAATATACATATGAATGATCCTTCTGTCAGCGGCAGACATGGGTGGGAATGCCTTTTCTTTGCCTGATTTTTCCACTTCTTTTGCGATAATATCAGCGTCCTGGGAAACGACTTTTTGCCTTTTTTCCCTGTATCCTTCGGCGTCAACAAGCACCCTGACCCTTTTAGAATGCTTTTTGCTGAGAATAAGAGAAGAAAGATATTGAAGGGAATCGATGGTCGTGCCTGCCCTACCTATGATCCTTCCCATATCCTCTCCTTTTATATCGAGCCAAACGGTGTCGTTTTCCTCATTTTTCATCGATACTAGGGTCAAAAAGCCCATCTTGTCCAAAATATCCTGAACAATAGCTTTTGCTTCGTCCCCCACCGGTAACTTCAATGAAACCTCAACTTCTGCCTCTTTTCCGCCAAAAACGCCTAACATTCCGCCTTCCGCTTCATTTATTACCTTCACATCCACCTCTTCCCGTGTTTTTCCAAGGACCTGGAGCGCCATGCTCACAGCCTCATCAACCGTTTTCCCTTTCATTTTAACGCTACCGGACATATTTTCCCTCCTTGCCCTGACCGACTCGACTGAACTCGTCGATGTCCTATCGAAGGGCTATTTCCTTAAAATATACATCTGCTGAGCGACCGTCAGCAGATTTTGTACAACCCAGTAAAGCTGGACCCCGGCCGGGAACTTAACGCTAATCATAGCTATAAAGGCCGGCATGAAATAAAGCATGCTTTTTTGCTGCTTCCCTGCCCCCGGCATGGTCAATGATGACCAGTAGGTCGATAAGGCTATCAATGCAACAAGAATATATGTAGCATCTGGTTTTGCAAGGTCGGCTATCCAGAATATCTGAGCGCTTGAGCCCGCTGTAGCCAGAATAGCAGCAAATTCCTTGCTTGTAAGGGCAAAGAACAAGGCCAGGAATATGGGAATTTGAAGCAGCATGGGAAGGCATCCGCCCAGGGGGTTAACGCCTTCGCTTTTATACAGCTCCATTGTTTCCTTTTGAAGCTTGTCCGGCTGGTCTTTTAGTTTCTTTTGCAATGCTTCCAGTTTCGGCTGTAGCTTTTGCATGGCACCCATCTGTTTGGTTGATTGCAGGGTAAGAGGATAAAGAGCGAATTTTACCGCAACGGTAAGCAATATTATCGCGATGCCCCAGTTCCCGCTGATGCTGAAAAAGAACTTGAGCGCATCAAGCATCCATAATGATAAAGAATGAATTATGTTCATATATAAAAGCTTAATGTTTCACGCCTGTCCGCCGAAGCCTTAAAATGTTTCACGTGAAACATTTGCGAAGGCGGATGAAACATTTACGCCGGGTCATATCCTCCCTTAAAAAATCGATTGCACCTTAAGAGTCTTAAAATTGCCTTGCCAACGCCAATAATTGGACCATATTTATCGATCGCATCAATTGAATAGCTGGAGCAGCACGGATAATGCCTGCATGCGCCAGGAAAAAAAGGGGAAAGGAGCTTTTTATAAGTTCTAATGCCAAAAATCAGAACATTTTTAATCAATTACCACCTTTTGGGTTGTATAAGATGATTAACATTGCATTAGCCCTGCCTTGCTGGCCAATGCAGCAAGTTCAGAAACAATATCATTATAATGCGCCTCTCTGATCGCACCCTTCGGAAGACAAACTATTTCCGCCGGCACTTTCAATTTCTTTAAAATCGCCCGAAAAGCTTCCCGCAGCCTTCGTTTAACCCTGTTCCTTGTAACAGCTCCGCCAAGTTTTTTACTGGTAGCAAATCCAACCTTGTAATAGGTCACGCTCTTAGATACTATCAATGTCATGCGTCTACCATGAATTCTGACGCCATTATTGAAAACGCGTTCGAAATCAGCGGTGTTTTTCAGGCTGATAAATCGCATTTACGGGACCAGTCTTTTTCTTCCCTTGCGCATTCTTCTTTGAAGGGTTCTTTTTAATCTGGCCCTGTAACCGTGCCTGCGATTTTTTCTGCAATTAGAAGGCTGAAAAGTACGCTTTGTCATTTATTCTCCTCCAGTCAAACGTCCGATGATTATATTTTATCCGGCGAACATTGTCAACGAATAACTCCATATAAATAAAATCAGTTTGGCACGGGAACGTCTTTCCAAGATTCATTATGTGTCATGCCGAGGCCGATTCGGCCTCTGCTTTCATTCAAAACAGACCCTGAAATAAGCCTGCCCTGGCGGCAGGCCAGGGTTCAAGGTAACATGGAATCGTTCTGCCCGAAGGCCGAAATACCAGTTGCAATTATCCACAGGCTTTGATAAAATCAATTTTGATTGCTTTCCATATTAATTTGGGTTGATGTGTACTTTATGAGGCTTGTTGTAGGTAGACTTATACACAAAACCCAAAAATGTGGATAAGTCTTGAGGGTTGGTTATTTCTTGATATGGCGGCAAATATTTGATATTGATTAATAAATTCACAAAAGAGCTGTGTATAACTGCGCAGAAAGGTAAGAGCTGAGCCCATGGAAATGAACACCGTTTGGAACGATCTCTTGATGTCGATTGAAAAGAATGTCAGTAAACCGATTTATGGCGCACTGCTTTCCTCGGCAAAACCAATGTCACTTATCAACGGCAAAATTACAGTGGCCGTTCCAAATGAAGTGCTCAAAGATTGGCTGGCGGAAAGCGCATCCAGGGCAATAAGAGAGCTTTTAATAAAAAGTGGAGTGACAGAGATCGAATTCGTTGTCGGGCCGAAAGAGCTTTTCGTCACGCCTCCGCTGGAAAATTCCGGATATCAGATAGCGCTGCCGCCGGTCCCTCCGGTCAATGCCGGAAATGTATTTCTTAATCCAAAATACACTTTCGAAACTTTTGTCGTAGGACATGGCAACAGGTTCGCTCATGCAGCAGCCATGGCGGTGGCAGAAGCCCCGGCGAAAGCATACAACCCGCTGTTCATTCACGGCGGCGTGGGGCTGGGCAAGACACATTTAATGCAGGCGATAGCACACCACGTGTTAAAAACCCACCGTTCGGCAAAGATCATGTACGTGACATCGGAAAAATTCACGAATGACATGATAAACTCGATCTCCGCCAACACGATGGAAGCCTTCAGGACAAAATACAGGTCCATAGACGTGCTGATGATAGACGACATCCAGTTTCTGGCAGGGAAGGACCGCACAAAAGAAGAATTCTTTCACACTTTCAACACGTTGCATGGTTCCAGCAAGCAGATCGTCATATCCAGTGACAGGCCGCCGAAAGAGATCCCGACACTTGAAGAGCGGTTGAGGTCCAGGTTTGAATGGGGCCTTATTGCGGACATCCAGCCGCCGGACCTGGAAACAAGGATAGCAATTCTCCAAAGAAAAGCCGGCCTGGAGGAGCTGCCGGTCCCGCAGGACGTGCTGACGCTGATAGCAACAAAAATGGTGTCGAACATCAGAGAACTGGAGGGCGCGCTGATCAAAGTCATCGCTTACGCTTCATTAACGGGGGAAGAAGTTACGCTCCCGATGGTGGAAAGCATATTAAAAGATATCCTTTCGCCTTCCAAAGAAAGGACCTATGTGGATGTGGACCTTATCAAGAAAGTAACGGCTGAATATTATAACCTTAAAATTGAGGATATGACGGCAAAAACCAGGACAAAAGATATCGCCCTTGCAAGGCAGGTGGCCATGTACCTTTCCAGGAAGATGACGGATGCTTCTCTGCCGAAGATAGGGAAGGAATTCGGCGGACGCGATCATACGACCGTCATGCATGCGAATAACAAGATAACAGAAGGGCTGAAAGACGATCCGGAGCTGGAAGAAGCGATAAAAACGATCTCTGATAACATAAAAAAATACATGCCGACAAAAAGTTGAATATTGTTAACAATCGGCAGGTTGATAACTGTTTGATATCTTGTTGATAGCAAAAGTAACTAGGGAATTATAACTTTCAACAAAAAATCATACAGACAAGTGTGGAAAAATTTGATAAGATTTCTCTTGGCAGGAAAAGGAATTTGATGGATTATCAACATGCTAGATCCATACTATTACTACTGTATTTAATATATATTAATTATAATAATAATAGTAATATGTTATATAAGTTGTTGTATTGTTGATAATTATTTTAATACTATAGAAACGGGGGAGGAATATGGAATTTAAATGCGAGAGATCCAATTTATATCAGGGTGTCCAGAGCGTTGAAAGAATAGTTTCCACTAGAAGCACCTTGCCGATTATCGGCAACATACTCCTTGAGGCAGGTAAATCGAAATTAAAGTTATCCGCCAACAACCTGGAGATAGGCATGGAAGTCATCATAAAGGCGGAAATAGATGAAGAAGGCGCTGTTCTTGTTCCCGCAAAAATATTCTCCGGCATTGTTTCAAAACTTCCGGACACAGAGATCGCCGTAAAAACACTTGACATGGGCCTGGTCAAAATATCATTTAAACAGTCTAATTTCAATATAAACGGGCTTTCTCCCGATGAATTCCCGTCGCTCCCTAAAGTTAAGGAGGGGAAAACATTATCCATTGACGCCAATTTATTCTCTGACATGGTGGAACAGACGGCATTTTCTGTTTCACTGAGCGAGGACAAGTATGTTCTGAGCGGCGTACTTATGGAATTCGGAAAATCCCAGGTTTCTGGCGACGCATCGAACATAAGAATGGTGTCAACGGACGGCTACAGGCTTTCAAAGAGAGCCGGAAAAACCGCAACCGGGATCTCTTTTGAATCATGCGTCATCGTTCCGGCAAAAGCCCTGTCGGAAGTCAGCCGTGCGATCCAGTCCGACCCGTCCGGAGAGGTGGAAATAATCCATGGCGCTGACCATATTTCTTTTAAATTCAAGGACACGCTCATCGTTTCCAGGCTTATCCAAGGGCAGTTCCCGGATTACAGACAGGTCATCCCCAAAAGCAGCGAGACCAAGATAAGCATGAATAACAAGACATTCCTTTCCGCGATAGAGCGCGCCGCGGTCATCGCCGGCAGCAGCGCCAACATCATAAAACTCGAAGTAAAAAGCGGAAAGCTGCACGTCATTGCCAGCGCCCCTGACGTTGGGAACATCAACGAGATAATCGAGGCCGACATAAAAGGCGGAGAAAGGGCCACGGTCGCGTTCAATGTCAGGCTTATAATCGACGCGCTGAAGGTCATTAAAGAAGACAAGGTTTCGCTTGAACTGTCCGGGCCTCTCAGCCCGGGGCTTCTGCGGCCGATCGGCGGAGACGATTACACCTACATAATAATGCCGATCAGGGTCGCAGAGACCTCCACCTAGACAAAACGAATGCGCTTAAACAACCTTAAGCTTAATAATTTCCGCAACTTTGCGCAGAACGAGATCGCCCTTACCGGCGGAACATCCGTATTTTACGGCGGGGTAGGGGAGGGAAAAACAAACCTCATAGAGGCGATATTCCTGCTTTCCGTGGGAAGGTCTTACAGGACGTCGGAAATGCATCATGTCATAAGCTGGGGCAAAGAAGAAGCTTATGTCAGGGGCGAGGGCGGCGGACAGGCAGGTGACATAACCGTTGCCATTAAGGTGACCAAAACGGGAAAGAAGTATGAAATCAACGGAGAGAACAACAAGAAATCCATCGACCTGATAGGCAGCCTGCATTCCGTTATGTTCCACTCCGAGGACCTTGCGATAGTCGGAGGAGCTCCGCAGGTGAGGCGAAAATATCTTGACATCGCGATCTCGCAGTCAAGCAAGAACTACGCACACAACCTGCGGGATTATTATAAGATCCTGAAACAGAGGAACAGCGCTCTTTTCGACCGCTCGACAGAGGAAGCCAAGGTTTGGGACGATCAATTGGCGAACATAGGCGCATGGCTCACGCGGGTCAGGGCAAAAGTTATCGAAGAGATATCTCCTCCGGCGGACAGGATATTCAAGTCCCTCGCCGGGAACGAAGAGAAGCTCGAAATAATATACCTTCCGTCGGGAGATGCGGACCCGGACAAACTGAAAGATAAGCTGATAAAAGCGACTTACATGGACATGGCAAGGGGCATAACATCCGTCGGCCCGCACAGGGATGATTTCAAGCTTTTGCTTTCGGGTGTTGATGCAAGACATTTCGCTTCTTCCGGAGAAAAAAAGACGATAGTGCTGGCGCTTAAACTTGCCGAAGTTGAATTTATCAGCTCCGTCACGGGAGAGACGCCGATCCTTCTTCTGGACGATGTATTTGCGATGCTGGACCTGAAGCGAAGCAGGGCACTTCTCGATGTCACGGGAGATAAAACACAATGCCTGATAACAGTGACGGACTTAAGCCCACTTAAGAAAGAATTCAGTCCCAACGCGAGATTTTATGAGGTTGTCGGCGGGACGATAAAGTAAAGGACACCATGGCAGTTCTGATAAAAGATATTTTAAACAAATTAATCGAAGAAAACACCGAGATGCCCAGGATCCTGTGGGAATTCAAGATCGCGGGCGCATGGAAAAAGATCAACCCGGAGAACGTCGTGATGAATTCCGCGCCCGACAAATTGATAGGCGGGGTACTTTATGTCAATGCGAAGAATCCCACATGGGCGCAGCAGATCAACCTTTTAAAATCCGATATTATTTTAAAGCTGAACGCTTTCATGGGCGCGCCGGCCGTAAAAGACTTAAGGCTTAGAGCCGGCATGGTGGAAGAGCCGATAGTTGCAGCAAGGGAAAGGCCGAAAAAGAACTGCGTTGAATGCAATGTTGAATTTTCCGGCGATGACATCCTTTGCCCTTCCTGTTTCAGAAAAGCGAAGCATGAAAAAAATGTCGCGCTTTTGAGACTGGTGGAACAAAACCCGAAGATCAACCTTAATGCTGCGGAAAGCTTTGTTGCCGGAGCGACCGACGTAGACCTGCATAGGGCAAAGCGCGATGTTCTCGCAAGAAAAGCGGACCAAAATTACAGGACAAGGAGGAATCGTGGCAAAAAAGCCAACTAAACCTGCTGCCGTAAAAAAAGTAGACAATTCTGCCTATGACGCGTCCAAAATAAAGATCCTAGGCGGAATAGAAGCCGTCCGGAAAAGGCCGAGCATGTATATCGGCTCCACCGGAAAGCCCGGCCTTCACCATCTTATTAATGAGGTCGTGGACAACAGCATAGACGAGGCGCTCGCCGGATTCTGCGACACCATACTGGTGACTATCCACAAAGATAATTCCGTCACAGTGGAGGACAACGGCCGAGGCATTCCTATCGACATGCACAAGGAAGCAAAAAAACCGGCCGCTGAAGTTGTTTTAACCACCCTCCATGCCGGCGGAAAATTCGGGACGGGTTCGTATAAAGTTTCCGGCGGACTGCACGGCGTCGGCGTTTCGGTTGTTAACGCCCTTTCCGAATGGATGGAAGTGGAGATCAACAGGGACGGGAAGGTTTATACCCAGCATTTCGACAGAGGAAAGGCGAAAACGCCCAAGATAACAGCCTCAAAAGCCCCGGCAGGAAAGACCGGGACAATAGTTACCTTTAAGGCCGACAAAGAGATATTCGATACCATCGATTATGAATATGCGACCGTAAAACACAGGCTCCAGGAAATTGCCTATCTTAACCGCGGCACAAAGATCGTATTGAATGATGAACGAGAGAAGAAAGAAGAGACCTTCAAATACGACGGCGGCATAGTGTCATATGTTGAACACCTCAATAAAGGGAAGGCCGCGCTTTATGTCCCGCCGATCTATATGTCTCAGGAAAAAGACGGCCTGTTCATTGAAATAGCGCTGCAGCATTGCAAAGAATATTATGACGAGAATCTTTTCTCGTTCGTGAACTGCATTAACACAAAAGAAGGCGGGACGCATGTTTCCGGATTCAAGACCGCCCTTACGAGATCCATAAACAATTATGCAAAGAAGAACGAACTGATAAAAGGCGAGGAGGCGCTTTCCGGCGAAGATGTCCGCGAGGGACTTACAGCCGTTCTGAACCTCAGATTAGCTAACCCGCAGTTCGAAGGACAAACAAAAACAAAGCTCGGCAACAGTGAAGTTAAGGGCGTCGTCGATTCGATAGTTGACACGGAGCTGGAAAGATATCTGGACAAGAACCCGTCCATTGCGAGAGCGCTTATTGAAAAATCCCTTATCGCATTCAGGGTCAGGGCTGCCGCAAGAAAAGCTCAGGAGCTGGAAAGAAAAAAATCCGCGCTTGATACGGCAATGCTGCCCGGTAAATTGGCGGACTGCAGCGAAAGGGACGCGGCAAAAAGCGAATTCTTCATTGTAGAAGGAGATTCGGCCGGCGGCTCCGCGAAACAAGGAAGGAACAGGGAATTCCAGGCGATACTTCCTCTTAGGGGGAAAATACTTAACGTTGAAAAAGCAAGGATCGACAAGATCCTGACCAACGAAGAGATCAGGGTCATGATCACCGCCATCGGCCCCGGCGTCATATCCGGGATGAGAGGGGACGGCAACGGGAAAAAAGATGAAGAGCTTTCCGCAAAAGAGATAGGCGAAAAGCTTAGATATCACAAGATCATAATAATGACCGACGCCGACGTTGACGGCGCGCATATCCGCACATTATTGCTCACATTTTTCTATCGTTACGCCAGGGATATCATCGAGAACGGGAATGTTTTCATCGCGCAGCCGCCGCTTTACCTTGTCACCAAAGGGAAAGCGCAGCATTGGGTCTATAATGACGCCGACCTGGAAAAACTTCTCAAGCAGATAGGAAAAGACGGGATAAGCCTTCAGAGATATAAAGGCCTTGGAGAAATGAACCCGACCCAGCTCTGGGAAACAACAATGGACCCGGAAAAAAGGACTCTTCTGAAAATTGAGGTTGAGGATGCCGAAGAAGCCGATGACATATTCAAAGTTCTGATGGGCAGCGAAGTCGAGCCGAGGCGCGCGTTCATCCAGGAACACGCGAAGAAAGTGAGATGGCTTGACATATAATGCCGGACCCTGAACAAAGCGAATTGAATTTCAGCTCGAATTCGAAGAGGAAAGAAGGAAGAAAAGAAAAGGGATATGCCGAAAAAAGAAAAGAAAAGCAGGAAACCAGTAAAACAGGAAAAACCATCCAAAGCTCCGAAAAAGGGCGATCAAGGCAAAGGCGACGAGCCGCAGCAGCCGTCCATTGCTTCTAAAGGGCCCAGAATAGTTTCAACGAACATCGAAAATGAAATGAGTTCGTCCTACATCGATTACGCGATGAGCGTTATCGTAGGAAGGGCCCTTCCGGACGTCCGCGACGGGTTAAAGCCGGTCCATAGAAGGATACTTTTCGCGATGGACGAGCTGGGGCTGCGCCCCGGCAAGCCTTATAAAAAATCCGCCAGGATAGTCGGAGAAGTCCTGGGCAAATACCATCCTCACGGGGATATGGCGGTTTACGATTCCATGGTCAGGATGGCGCAGGACTTTTCACTCAGATATCTGCTGGTCGACGGCCAGGGAAACTTCGGGTCGGTCGACGGCGACTCTCCGGCGGCGATGCGTTATACCGAAGCTCGCCTCACCCACGCAGCCGCGGAAATGCTTGCGGACATTGAGAAAGACACGGTCAATTTCGTTCCCGAACTTCGATGAATCATTGAAGGAACCTTCCGTCCTTCCGTCAAAGATCCCCAACCTTATCATTAACGGATCATCCGGCATAGCGGTCGGCATGGCGACGAACATCCCGCCGCACAATCTCTCGGAAGTTGTGGACGGGACAGTCGCGTATATAGACAACAACGAGATCAGCATCCAGGAGACTTAATAAATCCATTAAAGGGCCGGATTTCCCGACCGGCGGCATCATTTGCGGGCATACGGGAATAACTGACGCGTATAACACGGGCAGGGGATTGCTGACTGTCAGCGCCAGGACCGAAATGGAAAAAACAAGGACAGGCAAAGAAGTCATCATCATTAAAGAACTCCCTTACATGGTCAACAAATCCATGCTTGTTGAAAAGATCGCGGACTGCGTTAAAGAAAAACAGATCATCGGCATTTCCGACCTGAGGGACGAATCCGACCGAGACGGGATGAGGGTTTTTATAGAACTTAAGCACGGAGCGAATAAAGATGTAGTCCTGAATCAATTATTTAAACATACGGACATGCAAACGACGTTTGGCGTGAACCTTCTGGCGCTTGTTAACGGCGAGCCTAAAGTGTTGACCATCAAGGACATGATAGTCGAATATGTCAAACACAGGGAAGAGATCGTTACAAGGAGGACAAAGTTCGACCTTAAAGTCGCGGAAGACCAGGCGCACATACTCGAAGGATTAAGGATAGCGCTAAAGAACCTTGACGCGGTGATAGCGCTGATAAAGAAATCAAAGACCGTTGACGAGGCCCGCGAAGGGTTGATGTCGAAATTCAAGCTGACAAAGGTCCAGGCTCAGGCGATCCTGGACATGAAACTGCAGAGGCTGACAGGGCTTGAAAGAGAAAAGATCGAGGAAGAATACCTGAGACTGAAAAAACTGATCACCGAACTGAAAGAGCTTCTCGCGAGCAGAAAAAAGATACTCGGAGTTATCAAGAAAGAGCTGCTTGAGATGAAAGCAAAATACGGCGATGAGAGGCGCACTTCGCTTGCCGGAGCAGCCGAGGACATAGAAGAAGAAGCCCTTATTCCCGACATCGAAGTCGCGATGCTTATCACCAGGGACGGGTACATTAAGCGAATGCCGGTCTCCGTTTTCAGGTCCCAGCTGAGGGGCGGCAGGGGAGTCTCCGGAATGGGGACGAGAGAAGAGGACGAGATCGACAAGATCATAGTCGGCTCAACCCTCAATTATATTCTTTTCTTTACGAACAAGGGGAAGGTATACAAGAAACGCGTTTATGAGATCCCCGAAGCAGGAAGGGCAGCGAAAGGCCAGGCAGTGGAAAATCTGCTTGAAGTAGGAAAGGAAGAGCAGGTCACTGCCGCCATCCCCGTGAAAACGTTCAATAAAAATCAATTTCTGGTCATGGCGACAAAGACGGGAAAAGTGAAAAAGGTATCGCTGGATGAATTTGAAAATATCCGGAGGACCGGAATAATAGCTATAGGGCTTAAAGATGATGATGAGCTCGGCTGGGTCAAGGAAACGGATGGAAAACAGGAAATAATAATCTCCACAATGAACGGACTTCTTATCAGGTTCAAGGAAGGCGGTGTAAGGCCTATGGGAAGGACGGCAGCCGGGGTTAAAGGCATCACGCTTCGAAAAGGCGATGCTGTGGTTTCAATGGACATAGTCGCCAAGAATATGGATCTCCTGGAAGTGAGCCAGGGCGGCTATGGCAAACGCATGGATATCAACGAATTCAGAACACAAGGCAGAGGAGGGAAAGGCCTGACGGCAATGAAAGTAAGGAAGGGCGACTTAGTGGCCAGAGCGCGTCTTATCGAAGAGGACGACGAACTTTTGTTCGTTACGGCGAAAGGAACCATAAGCAGACAGAAAGCAAAAGGGATATCCAGGCAGGGAAGGTATGCGATGGGCGTGAGGATCCAACGCCTTGATAAGGATGATTACATTGTAGACGTTGCCAGGATGGTAAAAGGGGAGGAGCAGCCTGAATGAAATTCGTTAAACTGACAATTGCGGTATTGGCCTTGTCCATTTTTTGCGGATGCTCGGTCCCCAGCAAAGTGGTCAAGGTATATTTTTTCCAGAACGCGAAACTTACTCCGGTCGAAAGAGAGCTTCCCACAAATGAAAGCCCGGTCGCGATAGCGATAGATCAGCTTATGCGTGGACCCAGTGAGCAGGAAAAAGCGAATGGTTTTGTCACGGTGATTCCTGAAGGGACAAGAGCAAGGAACGTCGAAGTTGAAGGAGATACCGCGATAATTGACCTAAATTCTCAGGTCACCAATTTTAAAGGCGGCAGGGAGAATGCCGAAAGAATTGTTGGCCAGATAGTTCACACAGCGACAAGTGTAAGAGGGGTCAAGAAAGTGATGTTAGAGCTGGGCGGAAAAGACCAGTTCAATCTTGGCGAAAGCGAAAAAGGTTATGTCATAGATCATCCATTGGAAAAGGATGATGTCAAAATATAGCTCTTGGATCCCCGCGATCCTTTATATGGCGCTCATTTTCTATTTATCCTCCCATCCCGCGCCTGAAGAAGCAAGATGGTTCCCTATAATTGCAGGTCTTAAAGTCAGCCATATGATCGAGTACGGCATCCTATTTCTTCTTGTCTGGTATGCCGCTATAATGACCACTGCTTATGATTCCCTATCTGCCTTTGCGCTTGCTTTGATGATCACGGTGTTGTATGGCCTTACGGATGAGTTCCATCAGATATTCATATCAACGCGCACCGCAACGCTCATCGATGTCGTTGCTGATGGCGTTGGCGGATTGATCGCTCAATCGGCGGTCACGCTCTTGAGCAGCCTAAAGTAATCGACACATAATACGTTCCTCATCGCCTTATCGCCTTTTTCCCTGAAATTTCTGATGCAATTTGTCGATATAAATATGGTGAATGCGATGACCCATT